>DASSEH010000293.1:0-314021 GCA_035695325.1 Candidatus Angelobacter sp. | reverse complement strand
GCGCGCCATCAAGGCTCGTACTTTGGAAACCCTGGAGCAAGCCATCACTCAGGCTTTGGCTTCTATTACCCAGGACAATGCTCTGGCCTGGTTTCAGCATTGTGGCTATCCATCCCAATCGATTCCGAAAATGGTCTAGATTCCATGGCATTTCCTAAATTGAGCGGCCACTTCTGTGACCAAACATACACATCGCACGACAGGTAAATCTAATATAACTTCCTTGGAATCTTCAAATCTGAAGAGAAAAACATGACCTCTTTGCCTTTACGTGCTGCTCTGGCTGTATGAAATAAATTTATGCAGCGTACTCTCTGAGATGAATATAGATCTCTAATCTCAGGAACATCGTCATAGGAGACGATCCAACGGCAACGAAAATTCAGCACCCTGTCACGAACCTGAGCATGATCTTGTGGTCTATAGGCATTCAGATATAATCTTTGTCCAGCACAGTAATATGGAGGATCCAAGTATATGAGGTTTTTTTGACTTGAACTATATTCTCTGACAAAGTTGACAGCATCGCAATTGAAAAGGTGTATCTGATTGCGGTACGCTGCAATTCTTCGTATTCGTCTCAAGAGCTCAGAACGATTGAATCGAGCATCAAGTTTCCAGGCACCGTCCTGCCTCTTCCCACCAATCATTCCACCATTTAGGATTCCGGAATGATTAGTACGATTCAGGAAAAAAGTTGCGAACCCGAGCTTGAGCGTACCTGCTGCTAATCCGCTGGCATAAACACTCTTTTGGCGTTTCCACTCTGTAACGGTGACTGGTGTGTCGTTTAACAGTGAAATGAATTTGTCTGTATGCTCTAAGATAGATTGCCAAAATGCATGGATAGTTATATCAAGATCATTTAGAAATATTTCGGTGACTTTTCCAGACAGGAGGAGACTCAGTGCAAGGCTGGCTCCGCCTGCATATGGCTCAATATAAGTGGGCGGCTGGTCGAAATTGAGCGCTAATAATCGCTCGAAAAATGATGTCAACCTCCATTTACCACCTGGGTAACGCAAAGGTGAAGCATCTTTCACCGACTCTCCTCTGAAACCGGGCGGGAAGGAACCCCTTCTTCATTTGAAGCAGTGCTTTCTTTATGCTTCTCTTTCGAACGAATAGTTCCGAACAGCGTTTCAGCAATCTCTCCCAATTTCGCAATCGCACTATCGGAGAAATAGCCGACCAGAAATCCTATTCCCATGATTAGTGAGAGCGAATCTGTAGCTTTACTGTCGAAAATCCGAAAACCACCCGAAGCTATGAGTGCAAGAACAAAAGAAGAAAGGCCACCAGAGATGTGAGGCGTAAAAAAGCGCCAGAGGCGTCGATCCAAGTTCCAGAATCCACGTGCAACGCTATGGTATAACCATTTAACATCGAATAGAACACCACCAAAGGTGCCGGCCGTCCATGCAAAACCATATTTCAGAAGAGGTCGATACTTTTGGTCTGAAAGATGTAAGAGATACTTCGGATAGTCTAACCAAAGAATGACCATCACGGCAGGAATACCGAATAAAAGTAACGCTAAATATGCAGCTTCTACACGAATTGCTTTACGGGCGAGAGGATCGTCATACGTCGACCTCCAATCACCTTTTTCGCGCCCGTCTGTTGTATCAGCCTGGCCGAACGCTGAAGCATTTACGTGTCGCTTCATGCGGGTTCGTAGGATCGAATATCCAACTGTCTTTGCGGTTTGACGCTAAGAGTATTTATCGTTTTTGCAATGATTTCAGTTTGCGGGTATTCACGCCAACTAAATTGCCCAAACACTCCTAAAGACGCGGCTATCGCCTTGCGAAAAATCTGACTTCCAAAATCAGAACTGGTAGAAATGCGACCAACACCTATTGGCTGCTCAACATATAAATAGTCTTGTTGTTTTTCGAATGCTTCGCGACAATTTTCAAATGTTGCTGAATGCCATTCAGTATCACGAGGAGCGAATGAGGTGGATGCCGCCACAAGATCATAGTGAATTGGAACGATATGTAGGTGAGCGTGGTCCACGCCGCAGCCGACATTACGTGCATTCGCCTTGGGACCATGCTCAAAAGCACAGAGTTCGCCGTATATAGAGCCAAGCACTGAACAAACTTGTGATTTTAGGTGATTCATTTCTGCCACCAACTCTGCTGGGAGGGCTCCAATGCAAATAAAGTGTTCCTTAGGTACAATCAAAACCCAGCCTTCAACTAGCGACCCTAAGGATGGAAGAACCACAAAATTGGTGGAGGCAAATAAAGGTCTATTCCAAGGCTCGGCTAATAAATCCGAGGCAAAGTTCGAGCAAAGGCAGCAGTTGGTCATACAACTTGGCCTCCCGCAATATTAAGGAACAATGCCTGCATAATCAAGAGTTTACTCGCTGCAGCGCTTTGCGTCCAGACAGTTTCTTCTGTATCCCGCATTGAAAACACCAATGATGCACCTGGAGCGGCCCACAATTTGAAACAACTGATACAAATGTGAATCAGATTATCGCCCTGTTCTGTAAAAAACGAATTGCGTGTCATTGCGGCCGGAAGTAATGAGAATCCCGTACTGGCGGGACTCCAGAAATAACCGTCACTCGGAGCATTTTGGGACATTGGGAAGCATTGTACATGCCAACTGGCTATATGATGCACAAATTCACATCACAGCTCCGCCTTCTCGAGGCGATGCAGAAAGTTTCCTTTGGCGGCGTGCTCCAGTCGGAGTTTTTCGAGTGCCGTATGGAATGACGCCGTGCGTCCCTGGCGCAGGGCAACATCGCGCAGGTCGGCCAGAAGGCTGACAGCCTGGTCGTATCCATTGGGCTGCCGAGTTTGGATATGCGCAGTGATCCGCGCCCAGGTTTCGCTCTGGCGCTTCTCCAGTAGCTGCAGATAATGCTCCCGCGCGACCGCCAGCTTTGCCCTGATTCGGGCCGCGTCCGCCGCGCGCTGCTCTTCCGCGCGTTTGTCTCGTTCTTCGTCACGAGTTCTGATGGTCCCCAGTAACTCTGCCGCTGTACGCCGCCGCGTTGCGGCAGGCTGCGAGGATGTGCCTAGCGTCTCTTGTTTCTGGAAGCGCCGCAAGAGTTCGGCTTTCCAGATTTCCCCGGATTCACATATCGCGGTCGCGAGCAGGTCGTTCTTCTCTTTTTCCGGCAGTCCCCGAATCCATGCTGCCAGTTCTTTTTGGTCTGGACCGGCCTTGAGTGGCGCTGAAACCTGCGCCGCGACTTCAACAAGGTTCTCATCCAGATCATGAAACTCAATGAGCGACTGCAGCGGGGCCGATAAGTCACGCAGCCCCTCTGGGACGGGAGGCTCCAGCTCATTGCCGTCCAGCTCTTCATGCTGCGCACAGAGGAGCCATCCGAGGTAAAGGCAGCGAAGATCGCCTCGCAATACATCCGACCGCAGAGACGCCAGCACGTCCATCCAGCCTTCGCCGTCGTCCATGTCATCGTAGTCCAGCTCGCTGCCTGCAAAGCTCAGAATCAGACCTCTTCGACTCTTGCGCACCTGAACAGATTCGCCCGGAAGCATGGCTTTCAGCTTTTTATAGTCGGCCAGTTCAAGGGGAAGGCGCAGATGCAACTCGCGTGTCCCCCAGTTCGCGATATAAAGGAAGACATCGAAATATTTTTCCAGAAGATCAAATGGGTCGGCCTTCAGATCTCCCCATTCATAATGGTTGGTGAAGCTCGCCGGGGTAATCACCGCCCGCGTGGAGATGGCGCGCAGCTCGGCCATCTCTTTTTTTGTCAGCGCGCGGTCTATGGCGCGGAACTCATAATACTGATACTCGCTCATTTCTAAAATTCCCTGCGCCAATGGTAAAACTGTTCCGCAAGTCCGTCATCCCAACGATTGCTCCAAGACCCAGGTCAATGCCCAAAATGAAAACTCCGCCATCCGGGGCACTTTTGCCCTCGGATGGCGGAGTTTGGCCTGATTCGCTATTGCTGTTTATTTACTGAACATTCAAATTGACCATGGTGCTGGCTTGCGCCTGCGGCGTGACCGCGCTGCTGGTGGCTGTGACCGTGATCGAGTAAGCGCCCGCCGGCGTTCCGTTATTAGCAGTCATCCCGGTAGTGGGATGTCCGCCGCAACCTGCCAGCGCGATGAAGAGCAACATCATACCCATCACGAATGCCAGGCGCAGCCGGACTGCCCGGGACTTCTTCCGGCCCAGCGTCAGGGGCGCCACAATGAAAGCCGGCAACAGCAGCGCCACCAGCAACGGTATATTGTTTTTGCCTCCAGGAGGCGGCAAGGCCAAAGCCGTGTTCGCCGTAGTGGAAATGGTGAGCGTCACCGGAGTGGATGCGCCTGTGAAATCCTGCGGCGAGAACGAGCAGGTTGAAAGTGCCGGCAGGTTCGCGCACGCCAGATGGATGCCCGTCAGCTGCGCCGAGAGCGAGGTCACGGTAAACACATAGGTCGCCGTGTTGCCTTGCGTCACGGTGGCAGCGTTGTTCCCGCTCACCGCAATGTTCAGCGGCGGCCCTGGCAACGCATTGATGGTTGTGAGATCGGCCGCCGTATTGTTGCTGGTATTGACTTCTCCGCCGCCGGAGACGGTGGCCGTGTTGGTCACGCTTGCCGGAGCATTGAGCGCCACCAGCACAGTCAGCGTGATCGCCGGATAGCTTGTCCCGTTGTTGAGAGCATTGCTGCGCGAGCAGCTTAGCACGGGCAGCGCATTGCACGTCCAGCCCGAACCACTAATGCCGGTAGCGATCAGCCCTGCTGGTAAGGTATCGGTCACCGTCACTGGCGCGCCGGTCGGCGCCGTGCCTGTATTGCTCACGGTGATGGTGTAGGTCTTATTGATGTCGCCCTGAATGAAATTGCCTGTGTGCGCCACGGCGATAGTCAGGTCGGCGGCCAGCACTACCTGAGGATTTCCGGTGAGTGACCCCGTGCTGCCGTTGAAGGTTCCATTTCCGCCATAACTGGTGGTGATGGTGTGATTGCCCGCGGCCAAAGTCGAGGTCGTGAATGTCGCCACGCCTCCGCTCAGCGTTCCCGTGCCGATAGAGCTGCCGCCATCCAGGAACGTAACCGTTCCCGTCGGCGTTCCGGTTCCCGGCGCTACCGGTGAGACTGTGGCGGTGAAAGTCACAGACTGCCCCGGCGAAGATGGATTTTGCGACGAGGTTACAGTCGTAGCTGTATCCGCCTTGTTGACTACCTGTGGATTGCCCGTGAGCGAACCGGTGCTGCCGTTAAAGGTTCCATCTCCGCCATAACTGGTGGTAATGGTGCGATTGCCCACGGTCAAAGCAGACGTGGTGAATGCCGCCACGCCTCCGCTCAGGGTGCCTGTACCAATCGGGCTGCCGCCATCGAGGAACGTAACCGTTCCCGTGGGTGTTCCGGCTGCCGGGGCTACCGGTGAAACTGTGGCCGTGAACGTCACAGACTGGCCGATAATCGATGGATTCTGTGATGAAACCACACTGGTGGTGCTGCTGGCTTTATTGACCACCTGTGGATTCCCTGTCAGCGAGCCGGTACTGCCATTGAAGTTGCCATCTCCACCATAGCTGGTGGTAATGGTGTGATTGCCCACGGCCAAAGCAGACGTAGTGAATGTAGCCACGCCTCCGCTCAACGTACCTGTACCAACCGGGCTGCCTCCATCCAGGAACGTAACTGTTCCCGTGGGCGTTCCTGTTCCCGGAGCTACCGGCGAAACGGTCGCCGTAAAGGTGACGGATTGACTCAGCACGGAGGGATTCTGAGATGAGGTTACATTCGTGGCGGTATCGGACTTATTCACCACCTGCGGATTGCCGGTCAGCGAGCCAATGCTGCCGTTGAAGTTGCCATCTCCGCCATAGCTGGTGGTGATGGTGTGATTGCCCACGGCAAGGGCCGAAGTCGTAAATGTGGCCACGCCTCCGCTCAGCGTCCCTGTGCCGATTGGACTGCCGCCATCGAGGAACGTCACCGTTCCCGCCGGTGTTCCTGCTCCGGGCGCTACCGGTGAGACAGTCGCGGTAAAGGTCACTGACTGGCCGAAGACCGAGGGATTCACCGACGAAGTCACGCCCGTTGTGGTATCGGACTTGTTCACTACCTGCGGGTTCCCGGTCAGCGACCCAGTATCGCCGTTAAAGCTTGCATCACCGCCGTAACTGGTGGTGATGGTGTGATTGCCTGCCGCCAAAGCAGATGTCGTGAATGTGGCCACGCCTCCGCTCAGAGTTCCAGTACCTATCGAGCTGCCGCCATCCAGGAACGTAACCGTTCCCGTCGGCGTTCCTGCTCCGGGCGCCACCGGCGAGACGGTGGCGGTAAAGGTCACCGATTGTCCGAAAACCGAGGGATTTTGCGATGAAGTCACTGCTGTCGAGGTATCAGCATTGGTCACCACCTGTGGATTCCCGGTCAGAGATCCAGTGCTGGCGTTGAAGCATCCGTCGCCACCGTAGCTGGTGGTGATGGTATGGCTGCCTGACGTCAAAGTTGAGGTCGTGAATGTGACCACGCCTCCGCTCAGCGTGCCGGTTCCGATCGGGCTGCCGCCATCCAGGAACGTAACAGTCCCCGTCGGCGTTCCCGCTCCCGGAGCTACCGGCGAAACCGTCGCGGTAAAGGTCACAGACTGGCCCACAATCGACGGGTTCTGGGATGAAATCACGGTCGTTGCGGTATCGGCTTTAGTGACTACCTGCGGATTCCCCGTCAGCGAGCCGGTACTGCCGGTGAAGTTTGTATCGCCGCCGTAGCTGGTGGTGATGGTATGGTTGCCCACCGCCAGCGCCGAGGTCGTAAATGTGGCCACGCCGCCGCTCAGCGTTCCCGTACCGACGGGGCTGCCACCATCCAGGAACGTAACTGTTCCTGTTGGCGTTCCCGCACCCGGAGCCACTGGCGAGACCGTGGCGGTAAAGGTCACGGACTGGCCAAAAACAGATGGGTTAGCGGATGAAGTGATGCCGGTGGTAGTGCTGGCCTGATTCACCGTGAGGGAATTGGAGCCGCTGCTGGCGCCGTTATTCGTGTCTCCTGCGAAGCTTGCGGCGACGCCACTCGGGTAGCTGCCGACGCTAATGCCGGTAAGGCTCACGCTGGAAAGGGTTGCAAGGCCGGAGCTATCGGTAATGGCGCTTCCTGCGCTGCTCCCATTCAAGGTAAAGCTGACTGTCTGTCCACTCAGGCCCGTACTATTGGCAGTCAGGGTAGCCGAGAGATTCACGGTGCTGCCGAAGGTCCCGGTTGCTGCCACCACGGTGAGCGTTGTAACCGTAGCGTCGCTGAAGCATACGGTAACGTCATGCAGAGTCGGGGTAACAGCTCCGCTGTTGGTCGAGAATGATGCCTGGTACTTTAAATAGCGGTTTCCGTTGAACTGCGCCAGCGAGCCGCCATTGGTAAAGAAGGTGGCTGCCGTGCCGTCCGGCCCAACAAAGCTGAACGGGCCAGCGGCATTGTTGCTGCCAGCGGCCTGGAATTGAATGGCGCTGCCGGACGGGGTGTCGGCCGTCCACGTCAGCGTGCCCCAACTCGCTGACGAACCAGCGGGCGGGTTGGCATCTTTTGTTGAAGACACAAACGTGCCGGGCGAGGCAAAGCCGCTTTGTATGAAAACCCTGAAGCCTGCATCGGTCGAGACCCCACCCGTGAGGGGAATGGACCAGACCGTGCCACTGGTGGCTCCGGCGACTCGCGTGCCGCCCGCATATACATCAGAGCCTGCCGTGGAAGTGCCGCTGCGGGTAAGCGCGTAGGTTCCGGGGGATGGATTTACAGTCGGGCGTATGACCAGCGCATACTTTGTTCCCGCGGTAAGCGTTGGAGGGCTGCTAAATGTGCCGGTGTAATAGACGGCCGATCCGCTGCTAAATCCTGTGATCGTTGCCGAAGCTAAATCAGCCCCGGTGGGCAGATTGCCGCTGGTGGCCCTGAGTGACAGTGTGAGATTCGGCGTTGTGCCGGTGCAACCGCTGCAGAACAGATTGATATCGGCTTTAATAAGCTGGCCGGTTACCGCGGGAGTAAATGTCTGGCCGCCGAAGGTTGTGGTTGTAATACCCACGCCATTATTGCCCAGCGTGGTGTTCTGCTGATCAATGCTCGGAGCATTCACCAGCGTGATGTCCCCAGGGCTGCTGGTGAGATCGCAATTGGTGGGTACACCAGCCTGGAAGTCGGCCTGTGTCGTATCCGTGAGACAACCGCTGGCCGGGGCGGGCGTGAGCGAGAAGTCCTGCGTTGTGGTCAAACCATCGTTGATCACGATATTGCTGAGAGTGACGGAGTTATAACCAGGGAAACTGACCGTAATGCTGGGATAAGTTCCGGAAGGAAGGCCGCTAAAGCTGTAGGCGCCGTTTACATCAGTGGTAGTGGTTCGGGTTCCCAAAGCGACGGTCGCACCGTTGATGGAATTGCCGCTGCCGGAAATCGACACCGTTCCCTGCAGCGCACCGCTTACCGCCGGTGTGCAACCGGGAAAGCTGAAGTCGCCGATGCGTGTATTGAACGCCAGTCCGGTCGTCTGGTAGTACATGTTGGTGTACCAGAAGGTGCAGCCGTCCGGATCAAGAGTCATGGCGCTGTAGTCGCCCCAGCGCGTGCAGGTAGATCCGCAAGTGCCCGATTGCGTGCCGGTGCCTTCAATGAACGATTGCTCCGTTTGCGTGATCGAATTCACCGGATCGCCGGCCAGACGTCCAGCATAGCGGATCGCCGGATTCAACGTGGCATTGGTCGCACTGTAGCCGATGGCCATGTCGCCCGCGCGGTCAACGGCCACGCTGGGCATAAAGCGAAAAATGGTAGCGTCAGGGCTATAAGTAAAAGCCTGGGTCGCATTGGATTCCACCGTCCCGCCCGTGACCTTCACCTGGTAATAGCGGACCGCGGACTGCGTCGAGGTTGCGCCTGAAGCACCTACCGTATGGGCATTCCACAGAGATTCCACACCACCTAGATTGGTGTACTGGTTTTGCACCATCAGCCGGAAATACAGCGTATCGAGCTTGTTGCCCGGCGATTGCTCGCTTGTATTGGCCGCCGACAACTGGCTCCAGCTGTTGGACGTGAGAGACAAAAATGGCCCGCTGAACGTGGAGGTGGAAATGTTGTTCCAGTCCGCGTGCAACTTATAGACGCTCACCGTATTCAGAAATTGTGCGACCACGGAAAAGTAGTTCGGACTGCCCGTGGGCGGCGTACCGGTCTGCAGGCGGGCGTTGCTGGGAAGCAGCGTAAATTCAGCCGACGGAGCGTCAAAGGACAAAACCTGGACGGTGGGATCGCCGGCATACATCTGGGCCTTGTTGAGCGCCCACACGCGAACATTTTGGAAAGTCCCGCCTGCCCCAAAACCAAATACGTTGGCCGACATATACAGTCCATCGGGCCAGATACCCAATTTCGGATAGTCACCAAACCCGCCATTCACCTGTATGGAATAAAAGTTCCAGCCTCCCGCGACCGGGTCGCCCGATTTGGATACGGCAAAGCACTGGAACTCGGGAGCAACCACGTTGCCTCCGCTCAGATTGAAGGCAAAATCAGTGATGATCCAGCGATCTTCAAAGGTATCGTACAAAACCACGGGATCGCCAAAGTTACTGGTGTCGCACAGGTTCCCGAAATGTCCCTGGCTCATCAGGGTATTGAAGATGAATGCGGTTACACGGGTGCCATCACTCTTGTTGTAAATGCCGACCGAGGTATTGATGGTCTGGATGTAATACTGCGGGCCGACATCGCCATTCGTATCCGGTGGATGACCGGCCCCCCAATTGGTAAAGTCGAGGCCCTCGAAACTGTTGGTGAGAGCGGGCGCCGGCGCGCTGGGCGATGGCCCGCCTGTGGCCTGGGCTGCCTGGGATGCAGCCGCCGCGATTCTGCCTGTGAAAGGGACCGGCGTTATTTCCGGCCCTTCAAGCTCCGGTCGTTCGAACTTCTCGGGCGGTATTTGCGGCAACGTTCTTAAATCGCCATGAAAGGTATGCCCTTTCCGCAGGCGATCTTCGCGGGGATGACTCAGCACCCTGAAACTGGACACTTCGCCATTGGTGTCATCTTCCGGCGCGCTCGCCGGACGCGCAGAGAAAGTCCGGCGGTCCTTTGGGATATGTCCCTTAACTCTGCGAACGGGGCCTTCGTCAGCCTGTAAAACAGGTTCTGACTGGGAAGACCGAGTTGGTTTCTTTGGAGCCTGATTTTGTCCGCAAAACGAAAGTGGCAAAAGAATGGAAAGAACTAACAATACCCCGCTCAGGGGGTGGAAAGCCGGATGGCGCATTGGCAGGGGCTCCTCGGAAACCCATAATTTATCGAACAGTGAGACTGGGGGGACGCTTCTTGTCTTATCGGCCAGAATGCAAATGCACTTAAACGATTGGGTCTTTTTCTAATCAGGACTGGGTCCCTAAACCGTGTTAAAGATGCTTCCCTTGCGGGCAAAACTTCTCCGCGCGTTTGCGGATTAACTAAATACAAATGCGGGATAATGAGTGAGAAGATATCACGGCTTCGCGATAAAAACACTACATTTTTAGATCTAAGTTATTTATGTACGGCTTGCTGTGCTTTTCTTGTGATGGTTTCGCCAATTGCGCCATACCCGATTCGAAAATAGTCCACACCCGAGGGGATGGCCCTGGTTTCCTAAAAACCGCCACTGCATGTCAGCCCCGGCCATAGCGCAAGGAATAAAGAGCGGCATCAGGCAGTTTAGAAGCATGGTTACTTTCACAATGCTCACCCCATTGTCTGCAAAGAAATTAACCCTGTAATTGACCATGCTCACCAGTTCACTCAGCATCGCGCTAGGTATTACTTTCGTCCTCGTGGGCGCCATCAATGTATGGCTCATTTTGCAGGCGTCCGTTCGGGCGAGAAACGCAAAAACAAGCTCACGATTAACAGCCGCCCATCGGATCGGCGGCTATTCCTTCATCGTCTTGTTCTGCGTGATGGGGTATTTCATGGTCGCCCGGCTGGGTGACATTGGCGACGCTCCGGCCGGCGCCATGATTCATCTGACCCTGGCGATGATTCTGGGGCCTCTTCTCTTCGTCAAGGTTCTGGTTGCACGATATTACAAAAGCTATTACTCGTTCCTTCTGCCGATTGGATTAGTGATTTTCGTTCTGGCCTTCGTTCTGATTGGCATTACGGCAGGGCCTTATTTTGCAAATCGTGCCCGGATGATGCAAACAGCCCCTGTCACCGTCGCCGATCAGCCGCAGGTCGCCATGGACATCAGTCTCGGGGCGGCAAAGATGGAGAAGCGCTGCTCCAAGTGCCATACGCTGGACCGTATCGCAGGGGCCCGCAAAGATGCTCAGGGTTGGGTTACCACTGTGAACCGCATGCGCGCCATGCCTGATTCAGGAATATCGGAAGAAGAGTCCCAAATCATCACTTCTTATCTGGCATCGCAGATGGCGCCAAAGGAGCCAGCCGGTTCATCGGGCCTGGAAGTGGCCAGAGCGCTCGTAGACCAGAAGTGCGGACGCTGCCACAGCCTGGATCGTGTATATAAGACCGCGCAGGCGCCGGAGGAATGGCGGGCCACGGTCAATCGAATGGTGGGTTTTGCTGAAGGCAGCAGCAATGCATTTCAGTCCGGAGAAGACGACCAGATCGTCGCCTACCTGTCAGCGACGCAAACGCCGGAAGCCGTTAATCAGAGAAAGTCCCGGGTAGAGGCCGCCTCATCGACGGGCCGAAGCATGGTGACGCAAGAAATCTCTGCTGCTTCGCAGCAACCAATGGCGCGCCATGCTTATGACGGCAAAGTGCTTGCCTTCATCGCTCTCGTGTGTTTGGGCGCGCTGGTCCTCATGGTCCGAAGGCCTGGCAGAAGCGCTGCCGCCGGCGCCAGATCAGATGTATTCTCCGGAACATCGCAAGCACTGGCTGGGACTGCTGTTCCCGTCGCAAATCCATCATCAGGCGGCGCCTTGATTCTGCGCCTGGTGAGTATCACACCCCAGACGCCGGACACAAAGACCTTGCGCTTCGTTGTCGCCGATGAGCAAAAGTTTAAGGCGCGCCCCGGTCAGTTTCTTACGTTCTCTTTTCTCTTCGATGGAAAGAAATTAACCCGGTCCTACTCAATCTGCTCCTCGGCCGCAAGGCCAGGTTATGTTGAGATCACACCCAAGCGGACAAGCCAGGGTTGCGTGTCGGTGTTTTTAAACGATCGGTCTTCGGTTGGAATGACGGTCGAAGCCAAAGGCCCCTTCGGCAGCTTCTGTTTTGACGAAAACAAGCACAACAGCATTGTGTTGCTCGCGGCGGGAAGCGGCATTACTCCTATGATAGCGATGCTCCGCTACATAGATGACCTTTGCCTCGAAACAAACGTGACCCTGCTGTACTGCGTTCGCACCGGCAACGACGTAATATTCGCAAGCGAACTGGAGCAACTCCGCTCGCGGCTGAAAAATTTTTCCTTCCACGTTCTGTTGTCGCAGCCTCATGCGGAGTGGCCTGGTCCCCGAGGGCATATTAACCGTGAATTCATCGAGAGCACAGTCGACGACATTGCGTCCCGTGACTTCTTCCTTTGTGGGCCGCCTCCCTTCATGGATGCCGGCCGGAGCATCCTCACCAGCATGGGCGTGAAGCCGGAAAGCATCAGGCAGGAGAGTTTCGGCAGCACTATCTCCAAAGAGGTCCAGCAGGCCCCGGCAGTGCAAACAGATGCGGTAGTTGAGTTCGTCCGTTCGGGCAAAACTTTCAGGGTCCGCAGCGATCAACCAATACTGGAGGCAGCCGAAGAGCACGGAGTTCCCATTCCATCGTCCTGCCGGCAAGGGCAGTGTGGCACCTGCAAAACAAAGCTTCTGGAAGGACATGTACAAATGGATGCAGAAGAAGGGCTCGATGCGGATTCCAGAGCGCAGGGATTTGTTCTGACATGCGTGGGCCACGCGCGTGGCCTGGTCAAGCTTGATGCCTGAGGTCCAAAGATCAAAATTAAAGATACAGCGATGACTTCCCCGTAACCAGGTCCGCACGGAAGCATCTCGCTGAGTGATCGAAAAAATCCTCTTTGGCGCATACCTACAAATGAAGCGATGTGGCCGTTTATTCCCCTCCCTAATTCCGAAATGGAACTACAAAACTGTGGCTGCCCGCTTTAGGAAAGCCGGTAGCACGTTATGTCGGTTTTTATTGTAAGTACCGCGTTGTTTGTTATAGGCTTCGCTGCGCAGCGCAATGCTGATGTGCGGGACGGAGCTGGCTACTCCACGGATTTTTTATCTGATGTTGCTTTTCATATGGCTTCTTTCTGTTTATCTCGCTTAACGGATGAAGCAAAAACCAAAGTAAAGAAAGAATGAGGTAGCTTACTGATGTTGAATCCCTTTAAAAAGTACGCCGCAGCTTTTCTCTTTGTGATCTTGTCGGTTGGTCTCCTCTCGGCACAGAAGGTGCGTGAAGGCGCCAATGCGGGCGAGAAGATGGTGCCGAACGGTGATGGCACGGCAGTTTCGGTGCCCGCGGACAGCGCCAACCCCACGGGCGAATCGTGTCAGGGCCCAGAATGCAGGAGCAACCCCACGGGCGATACCGTAACGACCGGCAACGGTATCAACTACAATGGCGGCCCCGTGCTCAAAGGCAATCCGGTGCCAATCTATGTGATCTTCTATGGCAACTGGAACAGCACCGGCTCCAATACACCAACATCCACTAACCTGATCGAGCACTACATCAACAGCCTGGGCAACACGCCTTACGAAAAGATCAACTCGACGTACGGTGACACCACCGGCAACGTCAGCGGCAACGTCACCCTGGGCGGCGCGATTTTTGACACTGGCTCCCAGGGAACCAGCCTGACCAACACCAAGCTCTCGAGCATTGTCACCCGCTCCTTCAGCAATGGACTGCCCACCGACCCCAACGGCTTGTACGTGGTCATCACCGCTTCCACTGTGAGCGAACAGGGCTTCTGTACACAGTTCTGCGGTTTCCACACCAGTCAGACTCTTGCTGGCAAGGACATCAAATGGGCCTTTGTCGGCAACACGGACCGATGCCAGAACGCCTGCGCCGCTCAATCCACCGGCCCCAACAGCCCGTCTTCGGGCGTCAGTGGCGCCGATGGCCTCATCAACGTCCTGACGCATGAGCAGGAAGAAGCCATTTCCGATCCCGACCTCAACGCCTGGTTCGATGCCAACGGCAATGAGAACGGCGACAAATGCAACTTCACTTTTGGAGCCACCACCACCTGTGCTGCCGGCACTCTCTGCAGCTCCGCCGGAAAGGCCGCTGGAGCGCAGTTCAACCAAACCTTCGGCAACAATGACTGGCTGGTCCAGGAGAACTGGAAAAACGCCAACGGTGGCGCCTGCGTCCAGCATCTCTAAACTAAATCTGCAATTTTGTGTAATGAGGGCCGGCTCCTATGCCGGCCCTGTTTTTTTTTTGAGTAACTGCCGAGACCGCCTGGCGACACAAAGTCCGCAGAGTATTGTTAAAGCTTCCCAAAGCCCATCAACAGCGAATGCCCTAATCAGCTCCAATATGAAAAAAGCAAAATTGTGGCTGTCCGCTTTCGGGAAATCGGGGGTACCGAATTACAGTTTTTTTATTGTGAGGACCACGTGGCTTGTAGTAGGCTTTCGCGACCAACTTTACCATGCAAAAATCGCACGGCTAAGGCATGGGTTTTATTAGATTTTTTTCATAATGGCTTCTTTCTGTTTATCTCGTGTAACGGATGGAGCAAAAACCAAAAAAGGAAGAATGAGGTAGCTTACTGATGTTTAATTCCCTGACCATTAAAAAGTACGCCGCAGCTTTTCTCTTTATGATCTTGTCGGTTGGTCTCCTTTCCGCACAAAAGGTGCGTGAAGGCGCCAATGCGGGCGAGAAGATGGTTCCGAACGGTGATGGCACGGCAGTTTCGGTGCCCGCGGATGACGCCAAAACCACCGGCGGCGCCGTAGTGACCGGCAACGGTATCAACTACAATGGCGGCCCCGTGCTCAAAGGCAACCCGGTACCGCTCTATGTGATCTTCTACGGTAACTGGAACGGAACCGGCTCCAATACCCCGGCAACCACCTCGCTGGTCGAGCACTACATCAACAGCCTGGGCAACACCCCGTACGAAAAGATCAACTCGACCTACGGCGACACCACCGGCAACGTCAGCGGCAACGTCACCCTGGGCGGCGCGATTTTTGACACCGGCTCGCAGGGTACTCGGTTGACCAACACCAAGCTCGGAAACATCGTCAACCGCTCCTTCAGCAATGGATTGCCCACCGATCCCAACGGCGTGTACGTGGTCATCACCTCGTCCGACGTGACTGAACAGGGTTTCTGCACCCAGTTCTGCGGCTTCCACACTAAACAGACTCTCGGTGGCCAGGACATCAAATGGGCCTTTGTCGGCAACACGGACCGCTGCCAGTCCGCCTGCTCCATTCAGGCGACCGGCCCCAACAGCCCGGCTTCGGGCGTGGGTGGAGCCGATGGCCTCATCAACGTTCTGACGCACGAGCAGCAGGAAGCCATCTCCGATCCCGACCTCAATGCCTGGTTCGATGCCTCCGGCATGGAAAATGCAGACAAATGTAACTTCAACTTCGGAGCTACCAGCACCTGTGGCGCGGGCACTCTGTGCAGCGCAGCCGGCCAGGCCGCCAAAGCGAAGTTCAACCAGACCTTTGGCAACAATGACTGGATGATCCAGCAGAACTGGGAAAACGCCAACGGTGGCGCCTGCGTTCAGCATCTCTAAACTGAAATCTCGCAATTTTGTGTAATGAGGGCCGGCTCATATGCCGGCCCTGTTTTTTGTGAGTAGCTGCGGGCGCCGTCAGGCGACATTCAACCCACGACGGTTCGTTAAAGTCTTACAAAAATACCCAATCAGCAGCAAACGGGGTGGCCGGAAAGCCCCGTATCAGCTCCGGAAAAACAAAAATTTGGCTGTAGGAAAGCCGGGCTGCACTGGATTACAATTTTGAGTGTGAGTACCGCGTTGTTTGTAGTCGCCTTCGCAACCGACGGTGCTGGGATGCCGCACCCCGCTGGCTCCCGTACCGGCCCTGTCTGGTCCTGTTTTATACGGCTTCTTTTCTGTTTATCACGCTTAACGGATAGGGCAAAACCAAAAGGAAGTATGAGGTAGCTTACTGATGTCGACTCCCCTGAAAAAGTACGCCGCAGCTTTTCTCTTTGTGATTTTGTCGGTTGGTCTGCTTTCCGCACAAAAGGTGCGTGAAGGCGCCAATCCCGGTGAAAAAATGGTGCCGAACGGTGATGGCACAGCAGTTTCGGTGCCCGCGGATGACGCCAAAACCACCGGCGGCGCCGTAGTGACCGGCAACGGTATCAACTACAATGGCGGCCCCGTGCTCAAAGGCAATCCAGTGCCGATTTATGTGATCTTCTACGGCAACTGGAACGGAACCGGCTCCAACACTCCGGCATCCACCTCGCTGATCGAGCACTACATCAACAGCCTGGGCAACACGCCTTACGAAAAAATCAACTCGACTTACGGAGACACCACCGGCAACGTCAGCGGCAACGTCACCCTGGGCGGCGCGATTTTTGACACTGGCTCGCAGGGCACTCGGTTGACCAACACCAAACTCTCGAACATTGTTACCCGCTCCTTCAGCAATGGATTGCCCACCGACCCCAATGGCGTGTACATGGTCATCACCTCGTCCGACGTGAGTGAGCGTGGCTTCTGCACGCAGTTCTGCGGCTTCCATACTCGTCAGACTCTCGGCGGCCAGGACATCAAGTGGGCCTTTGTCGGCAACACCGACCGCTGCCCGAATAACTGTTCCATTCAGGCGACCGGTCCCAACAGCCCGGCTGCTGGCGTGGGTGGAGCCGATGGCCTCATCAACGTTCTGTCGCACGAGCAGGAAGAGGCCATCTCCGATCCCGACCTCAATGCCTGGTTCGATGGCAGCGGCAATGAGAACGGTGACAAGTGCAACTTCAACTTCGGCGCCACCAGCACCTGTGGCGCGGGCACTCTGTGCAGCGCTGCCGGACAGGCCGCCGGAGCTAAGTTCAACCAGACCTTTGGCAGCAACGACTGGATGATCCAGCAGAACTGGGAAAACGCAAACGGTGGCGCCTGCGTTCAGCATCTCTAAACTAAAATCTTGCAATTGTGTATGGGCCGGCTTTATCCGCCGGCCCTTTTTTATGCGCTAGCTGCCGATTACTGCAGGCAACATCAAATCCGCGCGGATTGTAATTAAGCCTGCCAAATACCCATCAGCATTGAGCGCCGTGCTCGGAAGGGGCTACCTCCTCAGTTCCGAAATGGAACGGCAAATTGTGGCTGTCCGCTTTCAGGAAAGCGGATGGCGCGGGGTGGCGGGTTTTATTGTAAGTACCTCGCTATTTGTAGTAGGCTTCGCAGCGCAGTACTGATGTGCGGAACGCCGCTGGTCACCGGCTTTGTCTGATGCTGCTTTTTATACGGCATATTTCTTTTTATCTCGCTTAACGGATGGGGCAAAACAAAAGAAGAAGGAGGTAACTGATGTCTGATTCCCGAACCATTCAAAAGTACGCAGCGGCGTCTTTTCTCTTTGTGATTTTGTCGGCTGGTCTTCTCTCGGCACAAAAGATACGCGAGGGCGCAGCCAATCCGGGCGAAAAAATGGTGCCGAACGGTGATGGCACGGCTGTTTCAGCACCGATGGATGAAGCCAGCCCCACGGGCGGCGCAGTGGTCACCGGCAACGGTATCAACTACAACGGCGGCCCCGTGCTGCAAGGCAATCCAGTACCGATCTATGTGGTCTTCTACGGCAACTGGAACGGAACCGGCTCCAACACCCCGGAAACCACCTCGCTGGTGGAACTATTCCTCAATAACCTGGGCAACACGCCTTATGAAAAAATTAACTCGACTTACGGAGACACCACCGGTAACGTCAGCGGCAACATTACGCTGGGCGGCATGATTTTTGACACCGGCTCCCAGGGCACCAGCCTGACCAATACGAAGCTCTCGAACATTGTCACCCGGTCTTTCAGCAATGGATTGCCCACCGATCCCAACGGCTTATATGTGGTCATCACCGCTTCCACTGTGAGTGAACAGGGCTTCTGTACGCAGTTCAGCGGCTTCCACACCCACCAGACTCTCGCTGGCCACGACATAAAATGGGCCTTTGTCGGCAACCCTGACCGCTGCCAGAACTCCTGCGGACTTCCGGGCGGCCCCCACGGCCCAGCGATAGATGGCCTAATCAACGAGATCACACATGTGCAGGAAGAAGCCATTTCCGATCCCGATTTGAATGCCTGGTTCGATTCGTCCGGCATGGAAAATGCTGACAAATGCAGCTCAAATTTTGGTCCCACCCAAAGTTGCGGTGCCGGCTGCCAGTTTAACCAGACCTTCGGCGGCCAAAACTGGCTGATCCAGGAAAACTGGAAAAACGCCAACGGTGGCGCCTGCGTCCAGCATCTCTAAACTGAATCTCGTTGATTGCAAGTTGGAGCCGGCTTGATACGCCGGACCTGTTGGGTGGTGCTTTACTGAATCCGTCCATTGCCGCAAAATAAACTGATTCCTTAATTCAGGAGCCTGAACATGCTGGTTCGCAATTTTTTCCGCTGTTTCATTGTTCTCACCCTCGCCTTTTGCGCCATCTTCGCTGCCGCGCAGGAGCCGGTCCAGCCCAAACTAACCCCCAGAATCATCACCGCCACCCGCCAGGTCAACATATTTTCAGCTTTGGAAAAGCAGCTTCTGACATCCGCCCAGAAAAAAGACCAGGCAGGGCTAAGCAGCCTGCTGGCCGAAGACTTCACCATCGAGATACCGAACGCTGATCCCATTGCAGGCGAAGACTGGGTCGACCAGGTCATGGACAAAAAGTACAGCCTGCAATCCTTCGTGATTCGCCAGATGTCCGCGGCTGATTTGGGAAATGCAGTGGTAGTCAAGTTTGACCGCATCCTGCACGCCACGCTGAATGGTGCGGACAAAAGCGGCGAGTTCTTCGTGGTAGACCTGTGGCGCAAGTCCGGAGATTCCTGGAAGCTGGCGAACCGCTATGTAACCAGGGTCGCAGATGCACCGGCCACGGAACACCCCAAACCTTCGGGAAAAGAATAGACCGGCAGGAACATTCAAAATTACTGGTCTGGCATTTGCCATCTCAGATTCCTGATCTGCGTTCTTCTGCGTGCATCAGCGGCAAAGCCCGCTCTGCGTTAGCATGGAGTACTGGCTGGTCTTGCCATGGATCTCTCTTCTGACAAAGCGCAGCAGGCTGTCCGCATTGTGCATACGCTGCGGGCGCAGGGGCACACCGCATATCTGGTCGGCGGATGCGTTCGCGATCTGCTGCTGGGGCGCGAGCCGGCGGATTATGACGTGGCTACTTCTGCCACGCCGACGCAGGTAATGCGTATTTTCCCCCAGACATACGCCGTGGGCGCGCAGTTCGGAGTGGTGCTGGTGCCCGTCCTGCGCGACTCGCCCGAAGGCCGCGCCAACTATTCAGTCGAAGTCGCCACCTATCGCAGCGACGGCGCGTACTCTGACGGACGCCATCCCGACCAGGTGCGCTTCAGCTCCGATCCGCGTCTTGACGTACAGCGGCGCGACTTCACTATCAATGGGCTCATGCTCGATCCCGAAAGCCAGGAAGTGCTGGACTGGGTCGCGGGTCGCGAAGATTTGCAGCGGCGCGTCATTCGCACCATTGGCGATCCGTATCAGCGATTCGCCGAAGACAAGCTGCGCTTGCTGCGCGGCGTCCGCTTTGCGGCGCGCTTTGGCTACACCCTCGAAGAAAAAACTTTTCAGGCCATCCGCGACCTGGCCTCGGAGATTCATCAGGTGAGCCGCGAGCGTATCCGCGATGAAGTTTTGAAAATGCTTACCGAGGGCCAGGCCCGCCGCGCGTTCGAGTTGCTGGACCAGACCGGCCTGCTGGAGCAGGTGCTGCCGGAAATAAAAAAGATGCAGGGAGTCGAGCAGCCTCCGCAATTTCATCCCGAAGGTGACGTCTGGGTGCACACGCTCATGCTGCTGGAAGGGCTGCCGGCCAATGTGTCAAAGACTCTGGCTTTGGGCGCTCTGCTGCACGATGTGGGCAAGCCACCGACATTCCGCGTCGCCGACCGCATCCGCTTTGATCAGCATGCCGAAGTCGGGACCCGCATGGCCGAAGAAATCTGCCGCCGCCTGCGCTTGTCCAATGACGAGACCGAGCAGGTGTGCGCGCTGGTAGCCAATCACATGCGCTTTGGCCACGTCATGCGAATGAAGGAATCAACGCTCAAGCGCTTTCTGCGCCTGCCGCGCTTTACCGAGCATCTGGAATTGCACCGGCTCGATTGTCTGGGCAGTCATCGCGATCTGGCGCTTTATAACTTTGCCCAGGAAAAACTGCAGACTCTTCCCGCCGAGCAGATTCGGCCTGTGCCGCTGTTGACCGGCAATGATCTCATCGCCGCCGGTTATCCCCCCGGCCCCGCATTTAAAAAATGGCTGACGGCCGTGGAAGACGCACAGCTTGAGGGAGCCATACATAATAAAGACGAAGCTCTGGCCCTGGTGAAAACGCTGAATCATTCGCAAATCGAGCAGTAAAAGCTGCACCGGCCTAATCGCATGATTGCAAAGGCACAAAGCGGAAAATCCAGAGTTACACACCCGAGCGCTTTTTCTTCCCTGCCGGATACTGCTAATCTTCAGGCTTACGAAATGCCGTTTGTTCCGTCCAATTGGCTACAGGAGAAAGAAACGGACGAGAACAAATGCCGGCAGACACAGTGGCATTTCGGGCGCCTGTGGCTGGCGCGAGCAGCGAACGACGAAACTCCCACTCTGGAGTGATAGTGAGTCAGGCCCTGAACCGGGTGAATGACAGTGAATTGATTCGCGCCGCGCAGCGTGGGGATGTTGCTGCGTTCGAAACGCTCGTGCGCCAGTACGATCAGGCTGTGCTGCGCCTCGCGCTGCACCTCACGGGCTCGGAAGCCGACGCGCAGGACGTCTATCAGGAGGCGTTTCTCAAAGCCTACCGGCACATTGGTAACTTCCGTTTTGAGTGCTCCTTTTATACCTGGATTTACCGGATCGTGACCAATCTCTGCCTGGACTATCTGCGCAGGCGGCAGACCCGCAAAGAAGAACCGGCGACGGTCACCAATTCCGAGGGCGGCGAGACCGATCTTTTGGACCGCGTTTCCGACGATCGCTCCGGGGCCAATCCCGAGCGCGACCTCATGCGGCGGGAGCTGGGATCGAAGATTGCCCAGGCGCTCGAAAAGCTCACGCCGCGCGAACGCATGGTGTTCGAGCTCAAGCACTACCAGGGGCTGCGCCTGCGGACGATTGGCGAAATGCTGAATACCACGGAGGAAACCGCGAAAAACACGCTGTTTCGGGCCACACAGAAATTGCGGAGCGTTCTGGCTCCCATGCGAACAGTGAGATAGGCGGAAGATTCTTTATGAACTGCGACTGGGTCAAAGAGAACATTGTTCTCTGCATCTACGATGAGCTGGCGGACGATGCCAAATTTGAAGTTGAGCATCACGTGCGGCACTGCCTGCCCTGCCGCCAGGAACTGGAATCGGCGCGCGAATTCAAGCAGAGCATGGGCCTCTATCCGGTGCAGGAGGTCTCGCCCAGCTTCCTCACGGAGAGCCGCATGAAGCTGCAGGAAGCGCTGGAGCACACGGAGCAGTCACGCGGCTGGGGCCGCTGGATTTTCGACTTCTCCGCATGGCTGCACCAGATCAGGCTGGCGCCCGCGCTAACCATGGCGCTTTTGATGGCGGGCTTTGCCGGCGGCATTCTCACTTCGTACCGGATGCGTCCGCAGAATGTGACCATCGTTCCTGCAAGTGCGGAAGAAGCCAGCATTGCCGACGTGCAATCCATTGTTGCCGACCCCAACTCCAGCAGAATTTCGATCACCTATAACACTCTGAAGCCGCAGATGGCGGAGGGGTCGAGCAGCGATCCCAAAATCCGGCAGCTGCTGCTGCTGGCGGCGCGCGATCCGCAGAATTCCGGCGTGCGCCTGGATGCCTTCAATCTGCTCACGCAGAAGCCGCAGAACGATGAAGTCCGCGAAGCCCTGATCTATGCCGTGCGCTATGACCGCAATCCCGGTGTGCGCCTGCGGGCGCTCGAAGGGCTGAAAGGCTTTGTGCGGGACGATATTCATGTGCGCGACGCGGTACTCGAAGCGCTGCTGCACGATACCAACGCCGGCGTGCGCCAGGAAGCCATCAGCCTGCTCGATCCGGTGAAGGCTGATATGAGCGTGCGCGAGGCGCTGCGCGTGCTGGCCGGTCACGACCAGAACAAATTTATTCGCTCGGAGTCCCAGCGCGTTCTCGCGAGCACGCCCCATTTGGAGTAGAGGAACAAACAGCAGAGATGATGCAGAAGCAAACACAAATCGCGGCGCTGGTTCTGGCCGCCAGCCTGGCTGCGGCCCAGGCAGCGCTGGCACAAGCCCCGGCGTCACGAGTATCGCGCTCCGGTAATGAGTGGGTGGAAGAAACCAGCGGCACGCTGGCTGCCGCGCGCACCATCAAAGTGCGGATTCCCGCTGGCTCCATCAAAGTAATGGGCGGCGATCAGAACAATGTCGCGTGGGTAGTGCGCAAACGGGTGGCGGCCACATCAGAAGAAGCGGCGCGGCGCGAGTTTGCCCGGTTTCATACCAGTGCTTCTCAGTCCAGTGATGCAGTAATCTTTCACGCCGAATCTTCAGCCTCCCGAGTCCATGCCGACTATGAGCTGCACGTGCCCAGTCACACCGACTTACTTCTCCTTAAGACAAACGGCGGCCTGGTGGCAGCCGCGAACATTTCCGGAGTAGTGGAAGCCAGCACCGGTGGTGGCTCCATTCAGATCGACCAGATTGGCGGATTGGTAGTCGCGCGAAGCGGCGGCGGCGATATTGACATTGGCAAGACGGGCGGCGACGTGCGTCTTGCAACCGGTGGCGGCCACATTCGTGTGATGGCGGCGGCAGGAAACGTACAAGCTACCTCAGGCGGCGGCGATCTCAGCATCGGCTCGGGAAAACTCATGGAGCTGGCCACCGGCGGCGGCGACATCAAAGTCAGCCAGTGCAGCGGAGAGATCACAGCTTCTACCCGCGGCGGCAATCTTGAACTGGTGGACATCGGCGGTACGGCCCAGCTGGAAACCGGCAGCGGAACCATCCACATTGGGCCGGTTCACGGAGGCCTGCGCGCGGAAACCGGCGCGGGCAACATCGTCGCCGATCTTACCGGCTCCAAAAGCGCGTTCAGCGCCTCACGCCTCGAAACTTCGGCGGGCAATATTGTGGTGTATTTGCCGGATGGTCTGGGCGTAACCATCCGTGCTTCCGTGGAAGTGGCCCGAGGCGCCGGCATCCACAGCGATGTATCCGGGCTGCGCATCACCGAGGAAGGCCACAGCCCTGGACCGCGCGAGGTTTACGCCGAAGGCAGCCTGAACGGAGGCGGTCCTTTGCTCCACGTACACACGGTTTCAGGAAATATCGAATTTAAACGCAAGGCAGGCAAATGAGCTTTACGAGGGGAGGATTTTCCATGAGAGGCAAGAAGTTTACATTCGCACTGATGCTGGGGGGCCTGCTGCTTCCAGCCGTACCCATGTTCGCACTGCCGCAGCCCGGCAACGAGCAGTTCAGTCACGGTCCGGACGGATTTTTCTTTTCGCCGGGGCGCTCCTATCTGGGGGTGGATATACAGGACATAACTCCCGAGCGCGTGAGCGAACTCAAGCTGAAGGAAGAGCGCGGCGTGGAGGTCACCATGGTGGACCAGGACGCCCCCGCGGGCAAGGCCGGTTTAAAAGAGCACGATGTAATTCTTGAATTCAACGGCACGAAAGTGGAAAGCGGAGAGCAGCTTCGCCGGCTGATCCGGGAAACTCCTTCCGGACGCGGCGTCACTCTGGGCATCAGCCGCGAGGGAAACCCCATGACGGTGAATGTCCAGCTCGCCGATCGCAGCAAGATGGTCGCTGAGTACATGCCACAGGTGATCATGCCCAAAAACTTCGAAATGCCGGAAGTCCACTTCCCTTCCCAGGTATTGCAGATGAGATTGTCGCCGATTCTGGGAATCCAGGCGGAGGGCGTGGGACGCCAGCTGGGCGAATACTTCGGCATCAAAGACGGCGAAGGCCTGCTGATCAAATCAGTGGAGAAGGGTGGGCCAGCGGAAAAGGCCGGCCTTAAAGCGGGTGACGTCATTGTGCGCGCCGGCGACGAAAAAGTAACCGATCGCAGCGATCTTAGCCGCATCCTGCGCACCCATCGCAACGGCGGCAAAGTGGCCCTGAGTATTGTGCGCGACCACAAGGAGCAGACCATCTCCGTGGATGTCCCGGAACGGAAGGGCAAGGACTCATCACGGTTGCACATCGAAGTTCCGGATATCGACATCAATCTCGATGAAATCCACAACAACATCGACGAAATTCAAGGTGTGGTCAAAAAGATCACGCCGGAGATGGAGCACATGCGGCAGCAGATTGCCCTGGAACTGCGCCCGCAGATCGAAGAAGCCATGAAAGTAAGCCGCCAGATCACGCCAGAAGTCAAAAAGGCGATGGAGAAAGCACAGGAAGAAGTGCGGCGCGTGCAAAAGCAGCTTCAGGAACTTGATTCCAGAATATAAATCCTAAGCAGCATAAACTGACCCAACAGCGCGGACCCGGCATAACCACCGGGTCCGCGCTGCTTTTGAGCGCCCCGTCCAGCGTAAAATCAAATAAGGTAAGCCAACATGCACATACCTCAGCGTGCTCGAGTTCTGGTTTTGCTGCTCATCTTTTCCTGTGCTTCTGTTGCCCAGAGACTCAGCGCCAAACATGCGCAACTGGAATTGATATCTCAACAGTCCACGTCTGTACCAGGCGGGCAACTTTGGCTGGGAGTCCACTTCATTCTCGAAAAGGGCTGGCACATCTACTGGGTAAATCCCGGCGATTCCGGACAGCCGCCGGTATTTCAGTGGCAGCTTCCGCCAGGATTCGTCGCGGGGGAGGTCCAGTGGCCTCGGCCGGAAAAGATGCAGCACTCGCAAATGGCCGATTACGGTTATCACGATGAAACGCTGCTGCTGCTTCCCGTGCAAACACCCAAACAAGCACCCAAAAATCAGCGCATCAACATTGGCGCAGAGGCAAAGTGGCTGATCTGCCGCGAGGTCTGCATTCCCGACCATGCGCATCTGCAGCTCTCTGTTCCCGTGGCGGAAAATGGCTCCGACGATCCCAAAGTTGCGCCGCTGTTTGCCGGGACAAAGCAGTTGCTCCCCAAACCTCTGCCCTCTGCCTGGCGGGCAAGGGCCGAATCACGCGGAACAAAAGTTGTGCTCACGCTGACCACGGGAAAGTCCATCGCCAGCGCCGAGTTTTTCCCTCTGGAGGAAAATCAGATTGAAAGCGGAGCGGCTCAGGAGGTGAGCGCAAAACCGGCAGGTGTGCAGATCACCTTGCAAAAATCCGACCAGCTGCTGCATCCCATCTCCCGGCTAAAAGGCGTTCTGGTGCTTGCCGGAAAAGCTTATGCTGTGGAAGCACCGGTCACGGAGCAATAACGCTGCCGGTGGGCGATAAAATAATTAAGTCATCGAATGGAATCAGGGAAAGGAGAGTCCCCAGTGAAGAAACTGCTTAAGCCTGCCCTTTATCTGAGTATTCTTTCGGTTTTGGTTTTGTCTGCGGTGGCCGCGAAAGTAGGTGATGCCGCGCCCGATTTCACCGCCACGGACAGCAATGGTCAGCAGCATCATCTTGCCTCGTACAAAGGCAAATACGTGGTGCTGGAGTGGCACAATCAGGGCTGCCCCTACACGAAGAAGCATTATGAGAGCGGCAACATGCAGCGCCTGCAGCAGGAGTGGACGGCGAAGGGCGTGGTCTGGTTCACGGTGATCTCTTCCGCACCGGGCGCGCAGGGATACGTAACCGCCAGCCAGGAAAACGATTACCTGAAAAAGATTCATGCATCGCCCACGGCGGTTCTGCTCGATCCGGAGGGAACGCTGGGGCATATGTATGCGGCAAAGACCACACCGCACATGTACATCATCGATCCCCAGGGGACGCTGATCTACAACGGCGCGATTGACGATCACCCCACGTCGGATGCGTCCGATATTGCCAGCTCAAAGAACTATGTATCCACCGCGCTGCAGGAGGCCTTGTCAGGAAAGCCGGTCACGCAGGCCGCCACGCGTCCTTATGGCTGTTCGGTCAAGTACAAAGACTAGCCGCATGACCTTGGCCCGCGCGGACAAAATCATTTCGGAGCTTTCATGCGTCTTGCCCGGGAACTTGAAACCGCAGTAAATCAGGAAACCCAACATCTCGATGGCCGCCTGCTGGCCCAGGCGGCCACGCAGCTTTCGCATCAATACCGCGACGGCGACTTTTCCACGCGCGTCATCTCCAGCGCGGCCCATCGCGCGGCTTACTTAACTGTCCGCCTGCCCGCTACGCTGGCCGCGATCTGGCGCGTGCTTTCGGAAGTACACAGCCGGGCCGATGAAGTTGCAGTTCACGATCTGCTGGACCTGGGCTCGGGACCAGGAGCTGCGCTCTTCGCCGCTTCTGAGGTCTTTCCTTCACTGGCTGGCGCCACGCTGCTCGAGAGTGACGCGGCCTTGCTGGAAACAGGCAAGCGCCTCGCCGCGCACAGTTCCCTGCCCGCCGTCAGGAACGCGCTTTGGCGTCTTCACGATCTGCGCAGCGGATTAAAAAACCACTCGGCTGATTTAGTAACTGCGTCTTATGTGCTGGGAGAGCTGCCTTCCGGCGCCGCCGAAACTCTGGTGCGCCAGGCGTGGACCTCTACCCGTGAGTTCCTGGTGTTGGTGGAGCCGGGCACGCCGCGCGGCTTCGGCGTGATCAACAAGGCCCGCTCACTGCTGATCGCCTCCGGAGCGCATATTCTCGCGCCCTGTCCACACGCGGGGCCGTGTCCGCTGGCCGCCTCTGGCGACTGGTGCCACTTCGCCCAGCGAATAGAGCGGACGGCGCAGCATCGCCGCCTGAAGGGCGGCGCTCTGGGACATGAAGACGAAAAACTCTCTTATGTTGTGGCCTCGCGGCGCGACCTGCGTCCAGCCTCGGCGCGGATCGTACGCCATCCGCAAAAGTACAGCGGCTATGTAAAACTCACGCTGTGTACCACGCAGGGAATAGAATCCAGGACAGTCAGCCGGTCACAAAAAGAAAACTACAAGCCTGCCCGCAAAGCGGAGTGGGGTGATGCATGGGAGCCAGCGTAGAGACGTGGCACTGCCACGTCTCAATGTGTAAGGCTCCAACGCTGCCCTGGAACAGGAAGAACCAGCAGACATTAAGCATTAATAAGGTTAAGAATCCTTCACCGCACAAGTGATTCAGACGAACAAGCGTACAGAGACTGTTGGCTGCGAGTGAGGGCATTTTTCACACAATCTTTCAGCGTTCCCAGGGTACACTCAAACTTTCCCCACAGTACGGAGTTCAATTGTAAGAAGGGCAAGCCGGGGGTGGTCCATTCACGTCCATGCGGAAGAGAACCTCGAGTTTCTGGTGGTCTGCAACGATTATCCGGTGTTCAAGACCATCACGGCATCGGTGCAGCGGCTGCAGTGCCGCCTGAACTGCGCGCCCAGCACAAATTCGGCCCAAGACTATATTACGCGCCGCAAAATCGACGGCATCATCGTGGACATGGGCGTTCCCGGCGCTCTGAATCTAATGGACAGCGTGCGCAAGGGCACCTCCAATCGCTTCAGTGTGGTCTTTGCCTGCGTCTGCAGTTCGGAAGAAGCCAGCAGCGCACTACAGGCGGGGGCCAATTTTGTCGTCCACAAGCCCTTTACCGAGGAAAAAATCTACCAGACGCTGAATACCGCGTCTTCCATGATGTACGCGGAGCACCGGCGCTATTTCCGTTACGAACTGGTGGTGCCGGTAGCGCTCATCATGGGGGCACAGCAAACGAAAGCCACCATGTCGAATCTGAGCGAGGGCGGCATGTCCCTGTGGAGTGTCACCAGCTATGCCCGGGGCTCTACCGTACAGTTCAAATTTGAGCTGCCGTTCAGCGGCCCGGTCAGCGGCAAAGGCGAGATTTCCTGGACCAGCGCCGAGGGATTGCTGGGCGTGAAATTCCACATGCTGTATGAAAATTCCTACCGCCACCTGGCCAACTGGATCAGCCGCCGGGAAAACCGTCCCTTGCCTGAGCACAAACGGAGCTGACGGCAAACAGATCAGGAAGAGCCGGCTGCCATTTTTCTCTCTTTACCTGTTTCCGATGAGTACAGCCAACGAAAGAAGAGCACAGCCGCGAAGGCCCCAACCAGTTGCGCGGCAATAAAGAACGGGACATCCCAGGGTCGAATACCGGCAAAGGTGTTGCTGCAGGCGCGCGCCAGCGTGACTGCGGGATTGGCAAATGACGTGGACGCAGTGAACCAGTACGCCGCCGTTATGTAGCCACCCACCGCCAGTGGGACGGACTGCGGCTGCGTGCGGGCGCAGCACAAAATCACCAGCAATAATCCAAAAGATGCCACCACCTCGCTGAACCACTGCGCCGGACCGCCGCGAGCATGTGTGGAAACCTGCAACACACGCTGCGTGAACATCAGATGCGCCATCCAGACTCCCGTCAAGGCACCCGCACACTGCGCGGCAATGTAAGGAAAAGCCAGCTTCCGCTCCATACCGCCACCCCACACTTCGGCCAGGGTCACCAGAGGATTGAAGTGCGCGCCGGAGACCGGCCCCAGGGTGAGAATCAGCGCGATCAGCGCTCCGCCCGTGGCTACGCTGTTGGCCAGCAGAGCAATGGCCGTATTGCCGGCAGCCAGCCTCTCGCCCATGATTCCGGAGCCAACCACCGTCGCCAGCAGAAAGGCGGTGCCCACAAATTCTCCGGCAACTCGTTGCAGTGGCGGCCTCATTGGCCTCCAATGCGGTCAAGCTCTTTTTGAATGGCCAAACTGCCGAGCGTGGCCAGAGGCAGCGAAACAAAAAGACTGATGCGCCGGTCGAGCACCACAAAGGCATCGCGAAAGGCGCGGGCAATCTGCTCCGGACTTCCCTGCACCGCCGCCGGATCAGGGATTCCCCAGTGGGCGGTCAGCGGCTGCCCCGGCCATACCGGGCAAACTTCATGCGCGGCGTTATCGCAGACGGTGATCACAAAATCGAGATGCGGCGCGTCCGGACGGCTAAACTCCTCCCAGCTCTTGCTGCGCAGCCCGTCCACCGGCAGATGAGTGGACTCAATCTGCCGCAGCGCCTCGGGGCGAACCTTGCCCGCTGGATGGCTCCCCGCACTGTAGGCAGCAAAATTGGGAAATCCCCGCTGCTTCAGGATGGCCTCCGCCATGATCGATCGTGCGGAGTTGCCGGTGCAGAGAAAAAGAACGTTGTAACGCTTTTCCATGATTAATCTGTTGGGTTTCCAGTGCTCATTTTCGCGAGAATTTCCTAGCGGCAGCAGACGATTTTCGCCGGCTCGCAGGCCTTGCTGCGCGTGCAGCATTCGGCGTAGAGGAAATTCACCAGCTCTTCGAGCACGGCCGTATTGGCGGTATAGCGAAGAAACGTACCCTCGCGCTGCACGCAGATCAGGGCCTCATGCTTCAGCTTGTCCAGATGGTGCGAGAGGGTAGAACCAGGAATGGAGAGCTCTTCGCTCATCTCGCCGGCCACCAGGCCCGCCGGATGGGCCGCCAGCAGCAGACGCACAATGCGCAGCCGGGGCTCCGCGCCTATGGCGGATAGCATGTCGGCGTAACGGGCAACGTCGGAATTGTCAGTGATTTTCATTACTGTATTTCCAGAATAATCGAAATATTAACATCTGCCCTGCCCGCCGGGCAAGCCGCTGGCGCGATCAGGGCGGGAGAGCGTTGCCTTAACCGCGCAAACGGCATTGCCCGGCAGGGCAAGGGGTCAGGACATTACGGGGATAGCCGCCAATTCAAAGGAAGACGTAAGCTGAATGGCATTGTGCAGCGTGCGGTACAGGGGGCAATTCATGGCATAAATCGAATGCACGCGTTCGATCTTCTCTCGGGCTTCTTCCGGCGCGTCCAGGCGCATGGCCACATGGATCCGGCGAATGACCAGCACTCCATCCTCCGCTTCCACCTCTCCGGTTACTTCTGCGGTCAGCTTGCCGTTGCTGGCATCGATTTGGCGCGCTTCCAGCGCACCTCCGAATGTGCCCAGCATTCAGCCGGCAGTGGCGGAAATAACGTAGTCGATAGTGGCGGCGTGCGACTCCTGCAGCATTTCCGGCTTCACCTTGTAGTGCTCGGCAATGGCTCCGTGCACGCTGTAAACCACAGGTTGGGCTTCACCCGGTAAATACGCGATCCGCAACGGCCCGCGTTTGCGTTCCAGACGGGACTTCGAGGTATAAACAACTTCACTCATGAATTCATTTCTCCTTACGGCTGTTGGATGTCCAGGAGAGGAATTGGTTTCAGGGCTTGGAAAGAAACAACGGAAGCGATTTATCGACTACCCCACTGTGGGTACAACTCCCGGAGGCTACTCATCGTGACAGATCCACCGGGTCTTCAAGGTCAAACTCCAACTCACATCTCACAGCGTTTCAAAGATTTCGTGGAATTCATATTGAAGTAATTTGCCATTTTCATCGAAGTTGAACACGATGTAAATAAAGGAGCTTATCAAGCCAATAGTACTTTTCGGAATACTGGCATCAATTCTTCTGTACTCACGTGCATATTCAGTGTGTGAGATATGGGTTACATCAAGGAACTGCAAAACCGTAGCTTTATCGGTTCCAACAGGCAATTTTTGACTGATCAGATGATTAAGCTTTTGCGCATCTACTCTGCGTACTCCGTGGACATAGGTGACTAAACAACTGAGTAAAAGACAGCATGCTGCAAGCGATTTCCATGTTTTCCATGGAGATTTCTTTATCGACTCTTTCTGTAGTGTCATTGGCTAACGTCAAAAATACACAATGAACAAAGATCTTACGTATTCCTCAGGAGTAATACGGCACAAACACAACTGATCCCAATCAAAGTCCTTTGCGGACGACTGACAAATCGCGGGATTACAATCCCGCGTTGGATGTCCGGAAGAAGAATTGGTTTCAGCGTTGGGAGCGGAATTTGTGGATTCGATGTGTTTACTCGAAATCACCCTTGTCCGGGTTGTAGTAATAGCGGGCGCGCAGCAGCAGATATTTGCCCTTGTATTCCGGAGGAAGCTGCGGCAGTGCACCGTTGCTGATGGAACCGAACGCAGCCCGATCCAGTGATTCGTCTCCGGAACTGCCAACAACCCTAAGCCCCTGTACCCTGCCATCCGGCAGGATGGCAAATTCCAGCACCACCACTCCCTTTTTCATCACCGGAGGCAGTGCGACCTGGGGAATCAGCACGTCCCACCGTTGCTGTACGACAAAATGCAGGCGCTGCAGATATGGGCCAAAATCCACGCCCATGGTGTCGCTGAGAATTTCAACCGCTCCCAGCCTCTCCGCTTTGGCATGAACTGGTCCCGCGCCGGAGTCACCGCCGAAAGATCTGGTGGTGCCGCGGTCCGAGCCTGCCTGCTGAATGGCCTGATTTACTGCGGCCCCAGGCGATGACATCGCAAACGGATTGCGTTTCGGCTGAGTTGGCTGTACCTGCGCTGTTTGCTGTGCCGGCTGTTGCTGCGGGGCTTCACCCTGGGCCTGCTGCGGCGCGCCGGAATTAGGCTGCTGCTGCGCCTGCTGCGGTGGCGCCTGCGGCTGGGCCGGAGGGCCAGGGCGGCGGGAATCCAAAAGTTTACGCAGTGTTTCTTTACTGGGAAGGCGCGACTGTGCCAGCCGGTTCTGGTCGGAAATCACGTCGCTTCTGGGCGGCTTGGCCGTGGGCCTGGTTTTCGGCGCCGTAAGGAATATCGTGTCCTGTTTTTGCGACTGCAACCCAACAATTCTTGGCCCGCCTGGCATCCAGCGCGGCCCAAAGATCAGAATGAGAATTACCACTGCATGGGCGACCAGCGAAAGCCATACTGCTTCACGCTTGCGGTAGGATGTGATCTCATCGCCCAGATTCTCAATGAGCAGGTGCAGTTCTTCTACAGTGGGCTCATTGGGCGCCCTGGGTTCTTTGGGTTCTCGTACAGGAGCTTCCATTACCGGAATAAATCACCGCCCTGGCTGATTAGACGCGTGAACTTGTATAAGCATCTATTTTCTCACTAAGAAGGCGTGACGCAATGGTTCTTGCGCGGGTGACAGTCAAAATAGACACTGAGATAATGGGTTCTCTTTAGAAACACATGAAAACAAACGATTTTAGCACCTGACGCTTTACATATTTTTACAATGAATGCAGCTGGGCCTGTCGGCTGTGCTCTTCGATTGCTGAAAGAATATTCATCGCCACAGCCAGAGCCCTGCGCCCGTCTTCCAGTGGCACAAGCGGGGTGGTTCTGTTCCGGACCGAATCCACAAAGGACCTTAGTTCGGCATGGAGGGGCTCTTCCTCCTGAATCTTTGGTTTGTTGACGGTGACTCCCGGAATGGGCACGCCGGAGCCTGCTCCCGCCATTGCCATCAGTCCCTCCAGAGAAACCTTTTTCTGGCTGGGCGGGGCCACGCTGAACTGCAGGACTTCCTGCCGTCCATAATCGACCGAAACATATTCATGCGGCTGGAAGAAGCGCAGCTTGCGCACGCGCTCCGTGCTGACGCGGCTGGCGGTGAGATTGGCCACGCAGCCGGATTCAAATTCCAGACGCACGCTGGCGATATCCACCTTGTTGGTGACCACAGGCAGTCCGACGGCGCGAACGTCTTTGAGCGGCGAATTCACAAAAGTAAGCACCACGTCGATGTCATGGATCATGAGATCCAGCACCACGTCCACATCGAGGCTGCGCGGGGTGAAAATGCTGAGGCGATGGACCTCAAAAAACATGGGGCGCGTAATTAATGGAACAGTGGCGCGGACAGCGGGGTTAAACCGCTCCAGATGTCCGGCCTGGGCCACGCTCTGGCCGGATTGAGCGAGGGCAATCAACTGGTCAGCCTCTTCGAGGGTGGAGGTAATGGGTTTTTCGATCAGCACGTCAATTCCGGCGCTCATCAGACGTGATGCTGCGGCAAAATGATGAATGGTAGGCACGGCCACGGATGCGGCATCAACCTGTCCCCGCAGATCGTCAGGACTGGCCAGCGCTTTACAGCCAAATTCGCGCGCCACGGCCTGCGCTTTGTCCGAATCGGCGTCCACGACCGCCACTAACTCCACGCCTTCACCCTGTTGCTGTAACTGGTGATATACACGAGCGTGGTTCTTTCCAAACGCACCCACGCCAACGACGGCTACTCGAATTGCATTTTGGTTTCGCAAGCGATAATTTTCTCAGAGCCGGGCAAAAGCAGCAAAGGTATGATTGCCAGGGACGAGGAGGAAAGCAAATGGGACGAATGTTGGGTTACATCAGTCTGCTGATTGTGCTCGCTGTCGGCATTTACATTTATGCGAAGCAGTCTCAGAGCGTCACTCCGGCAGGCGCGGGCAGTCCGAAGGCGGCCATTGACATTACAGGAGTGAAAATGGACCTGCTGTCCCTGGCCCAGGCGGAAAAAAGATATTACGCCCAGCAGGGGAAATACGCTTCCATTGATGAACTGCGCTCCTCCGGTGAACTCAGCGCGGCCCGCGATAAACGCGGACCATACACGTACACCGTGGACACTACCGCTTCCGGTTTCCGTATCGTGGCCACGTACTCGGGACCGCCGGAGGCGAAGCTTCCGGAGACGATCAGCATCGATGAAACCATGCACGTTACGCAATAAGGGTTGAGACAATCGCAATTCCTGCCTGGTCAGCGGCGGTGAAGATGGCATCTCCTTCCAGCAGCAGGCATTTGCCTGCGTCCACGGCAAGGCAGGTGGCTCCGGCGCGATGCATGGTTTCGATTGTCTTTGTGCCGATCACGGGAACATCAAAGCGCATGTCCTGGTTGGGCTTTGCCACCTTCACCACCGTAAGGCTGCGGCTGAGCACCGGCGTATCCGCTGGTCCGTCATCAGAGAGGCTGCACATGATTTCGCCCGCCCGCAGAATCGTCGCGTCCGTGCCCTCCATGGCCTCCACCGCAACGCACGCACACTCGGCTATCACCACTGTCTGGCCAATATCGTACTGCGCAAGAGTGCGCGCTACTGCCCGGCCATAATCGATGTTTTTTGTTTCCGCTTCGTTCGGGGCGCGCTGCGTAAGTATTCCAGGCTGGGCCAGCAGTGGTTCAAGATAGGAAGTGGAACTGATCAGGTGGATACCTTCATCCGCCAGCACTTTGGCCACCGCGCCAATCAGAGAATCCGTGTTGCGCGTGGTCAGAGAGAACAGCACTTTGGCCAGCCGCCAGTCCGGACGAATCGCGGAAAAAATCTGCTTGTGTTTCACCTGGCCAGCCATGATGGCCGTATCGATGCCTTCTTTTTTGAAGGTGTCGATCAGTTTGCCCAGTTCACCCAGAGAGAGCCAGTATACGGCCGAGGCGCCGCGCTTTTCGATCAAAGGAGAAGTTTCCTCTTTGATCGCGGCCACGACAACGTCGGCTCCCTGGGCCCGGGCGGCATCGAGCAGCAGCAAGGGAAAAGTTCCATTTCCCGCAATCAATCCAAGTTTTTTTTGGGCCTGCACCTGCACCAGTTTATCAACTTCGGGACAACTCGCTCTTACGAGCGGCCGCATCATAACTAACTAGTAAACAAGAGGTTTGTAATGAAGTCTGGACCACCCAGGCGCCTGGGCAGCAAAAACCTGATTCTGTTCCGCGCAGGACAACATGACTACAAATTCCCCTGGCTCGAGGAAAACAACCAGGACTCCGCGGAAGATCCCGATGCCAACCTGAGCCCGGAAGAAAAGTCATTTATCTTTCACTATCTCCGCTATGCTGACGCTCTCCTGAAGCAGCCTGGCGAGAAGGAAATGCCTTTTCCGGAACGTCGCAATAATGTGCTTGAAATGGGCCGTGAACATGGCCTGCCGGCCCAAAACAGTGAAGATGATGACGGGACGCGGTTCCGCGCCGCATGACAGCGCTATTTAATAACTCCTCGCTCTGAGGTTTCAATAAAGCGCAGGAGCATAGCCACATCCTCTCCCTGGTCTCCCTCGGATTTCAATTTTTCGAGGGCCTGGGTTGTATTCAATTTTGATCTCAGCAGGACGCGGTATGCATGGTTGATTTTGTGGATACGCTCCTTACTGAACCCGCGGCGCTCCAGCCCGATCGCGTTGATGCCGTAAGCATGAGATTCGCGCGGACTCGCCGTTTTGGAAAAAGGAAGAACGTCTCTGGTGATGACGGTGCCGCCACCGATATAAGCATGGGCGCCAATCCGGCAAAACTGGTGCACGGGGGACATCGCCCCTATTACGGCCCATTCTTCCACCGTAACGTGACCGGCCAGAGTCGCAGCGTTCACCAGCATCACATGATCGCCTACCGAACAATCATGGCCAATATGCGAATAAGCCAGCACCAGCACGTGGCTGCCGATGGTGGTTAGGCCGCCGCCTTTCACGGTTCCCCGGTTAATGGTTACGGATTCGCGAAATGTGTTGTGGTCGCCGATCTTCAGCCTGGTCGGCTGGCCCGCAAAAGTCAGGTCCTGCGGCTCCAGTCCAATGGCACAGAAGGGGAAAAAGCGATTGTGCGAACCGATCTGTGCCGGTCCATGAATCACCACATGGGACACGAGTTCGCACTGCTCTCCGATCTCCACGCCCGGACCGACGATGCAATACGGGCCAATGGAGCAGGAAGAAGCGATTTTTGCCTGGGGATCGATGATCGCGGTGGGATGGATCATTGGTCTTTGGCTGCTTCCGATTCAGCGGATTTTTTCACACGATCCACCACCATGCAACTGATGGTAGCTTCGGCAACCAGCTTTCCATCCACAAAAACTTCTCCGGACATTCGTCCGCCGATTCGCCGCCAGACAAGTACATCAACCTCAATGCGGAGCTGGTCTCCCGGGACCACGGGACGGCGGAAACGCGCGCGTTCAATTCCCGTAAAAACGACCAGTTTTTGATCGCGGTCCGCAATTTCGCTCAGCAGCAGCACCGCCCCTGCCTGGGCCATGGCTTCGACAATCAGCACCCCCGGCATCAGGGGTTCGCCGGGAAAATGCCCGTTAAAAAAGGGTTCGTTTATGGTCACGTTCTTGATGGCCACGATCCTTTTTTGAGGTTCAATTTCAAGTACCCGGTCGAGCAGCAGAAACGGAAAGCGATGAGGCAGCAGGGCCTGAATCTGCTTCACATCGAGTGGTCCCGTTTTGGCTCCGGTGGTGGAGGGTTCGGCGGTATGTAGAGTTTCAGTCATCGAATCGCGAATTATAGAAGATTTTAAAGCAGGCAGAAAAGAGGGCCTGCTTTCGCCACAAAAAAAGCCGCCGATTTTTCACCGGCGGCTCGTGTGGATAAAGCATTTGTCAGTTGCTGTTCAGAAGCACTCCCTCGGTCTTCTCGGCTCCATCGCCGACCTGGCGATAGAAGAGCTTTTCGCCTTCCAGATAGACCTCGACGAAGGCCGGACGTGTGGTAATCGTCCCCTGAATCAGCGCTTCGGAAAGCGGGTCTTCAATGTACCGCTGCAGAGCGCGACGCAACGGACGCGCGCCGTAACTGCGGTCCGGCAGGGTCTTCTCCAGCACCCATTTCTTCGCCTCTTCCGTCACGGTAATGGTGATGTGACGCTGGGCCAGATTGGCGTTGAGCTGCTGGACCAGCAGTTCGAGAATCTGAATCAGGTCCCCATCTGCCAGAGCGTTGAAGATGATGATCTCATCCAGACGGTTCAGGAACTCCGGATTGAACGTCTTTTTAACTTCCTGGCGGACCAGATCTTCCACTTTATCGGCCACCATTTCCTCTTTATCGATCTGGAAGCCGAGGCCTTTGCGCTTCATCAGGTGACGGGCGCCGATGTTGGACGTCATTACGATAATCACGTTTTTGAAGTCCACCGTATTGCCCAAACCGTCCGTAAGCTGGCCATCTTCAAGGACCTGCAGCAGTATGTTGAAGACGTCCGGATGTGCCTTCTCGATTTCGTCCAGCAACACTACGGAATAAGGCGAGCGTTTAACGCGTTCAGTGAGCTGGCCGCCCTCTTCATAACCGACATATCCTGGAGGCGAGCCGATCAGCTTGCTGACCGAGTGCTTCTCCATGAACTCCGACATATCGAAGCGAATAAGCGACTTCTCGCTGCCAAACAGGAACTGCGACAGAGTGCGCGCGACCTCCGTTTTGCCTACGCCTGTGGGACCAAGGAACAGGAACGAGCCAATCGGGCGGTTCGGCGATTTCAGGCCGGCGCGCGAACGACGAATGGAGCGGGCCAGCGCGCTGATGGCCTTGTCCTGCGAAATCACGCGCTTGTGCAGCTCTTCTTCCACTCGCAGCAGCTTCTGGGTTTCTTCTTCCTTGATGGAGGTGACGGGGACGCCAGTCCAGCGGCTCACCACTTCCTCAATGTCTTCACGGTTGACTACGCCCGTAGCGGACTCATCCAGATGATATTTCTCCCGCAGTCCGCGAAGGTTTTCCCGTTCTTTACGCTCTTCATCGGAATAGAAGCGCGCTTTTTCGAATTCATGATTGGCAATCGCATTTTCCATGCGATGAACAATGAATTTGATCCGCTTCTGGACCTCGGTTATATCTTCCGGCAGGGAGGTCTGGCGCAGCTTTACCCGTGCTCCGGCCTCGTCAAGCAGGTCAATGGCCTTGTCCGGCAGAAAGCGGTCCGGAATATAGCGGTTGGAGTGATATACGGCGTACTGAATGGAATCGTCCGTGTAGCTCACGGCGTGAAACTTTTCGTAGCGTTCCTTGATGCCGTAGATGATTTTTACCGCCTCGGCCTCGTTTGGCGGCGGAACTTTCACTGCCTGGAAACGGCGCTCAAGTGAGCGGTCTTTTTCAATGGATTTGCGGTATTCAGCGGGCGTGGTTGCGCCAATGCACTGAATCTCGCCGCGCGAAAGCGCGGGCTTCAGAATGTTGGCTGCATCCAGTGAGCCTTCCGCCGAGCCGGCGCCCACCAGCGTGTGCAGCTCGTCGATAAAAATAATGCAGTTCTGGTTTTCCATCAGTTCTTTCATGATGGTCTTGAGCCGCTCTTCAAACTGTCCGCGGTACTTGGTTCCGGCCACGATCAGTGAGAGGTCCAGTCCCAGAATGCGCTTGTCGGCCAGGAACGAAGGAACGTCGCCTTCCGCAATGCGCTGCGCCAGACCTTCCACAATGGCCGTTTTGCCCACGCCGGGCTCGCCAATCAGTACCGGATTGTTTTTGGTGCGGCGGCAAAGAATCTGGACCACGCGCTCCACTTCGCCTTCACGGCCCACCAGAGGATCCAGCTGATTGTCCATGGCTGCCTGGGTAAGGTCGCGGGAAAATTCGGCCAGCAGGGAAGATTCGCGCGACTGTCCGCGCTGGGGCTGGGCCTTTTCCTGCGTGCTGCGGGCCAGTTCTTCACGGATGGCGCTCAGGCGCAGGCCCCGCTCGTGCAGGATCTCGGCGGCAAAACACTTTTCTTCCCGCAGCAAACCCAAAAGCAGATGTTCGGTTCCAATGTGCCTGTGACTCAGGCGTTCTGCTTCCTCGGCGGCGTAAGCCAGTACTCGCTTGCACTCGTTACTCAAAGGCAGGTCCACCGACGTAGAGACTTTCTCCCGGATCGTGGTGTGGCCTTCGATCTGCTTGCGGATGGATTCAACGGAAGCATGCGAACGCAGAAAACGGTTCGTCAATGCCTTATCTTCGCGCAGCAGGCCCAGCAGCAGATGCTCCGTCTCAATATAAGGGGAGCCAAACTGGCTGGCTTCATACCGTGCAAAGAAAATTACGCGTCTGGCCTTCTCTGTATACCGCTCGAACATGATTCCCTCACCCCGATGCTCCCGGTCACCTCTGCCAGAAAGCATCTTTCTCTCCCGTCCTTGGCCCTCGAAGCCTCGGAAAGGAAGCCTAACAGCCCGGCCACTTTCATGCCGGGACAACCCCAAAATGTCCCTCGCCCCCGTTGGCTACCCTGCCAGCGCCTGGGGCGATACCTCCGCAACCCGTCCCTGATGAAGGCGCAGCACGCGGTCACAGCGGCACGCGAAATCAAGGTTATGGGTGACAATGAGAGAGGTGAGCCCGTAGTCGTGATGAAGTCTCTGGAGCAATTGAAAAACCAGTTCCGCTGTCCGGTTATCCAAATCGCCGGTCGGCTCATCCGCCATCAGGATCTTCGGTCCTGTTACCAGCGCCCTGGCCAAAGCCACACGTTGCTGTTCGCCCCCTGAGAGTTCGCCGGCCCGGTGTTCGCTGCGCTCTTCCAGCCCAACTTCCCGCAGCCACTCAGCGGCTTTCTCTCCGGCCTGCCGGTACGGCGCCCCCCGCATCAGAAGCGGCATAGCCACATTCTCCAGCGCAGTAAACTCCGGCAGCAGATAGTGAAACTGCCAGACGAAACCTATTTCACGATTGCGAAAATCCGCAGCGTCTTCGTCTGTCAATTTTCCCACTGGAATCTGGGCGCAGTATACGTCACCTGCGGAAGCCCGATCAAGGGCTCCGAGGATGTGCAGCAGACTGCTCTTCCCTGACCCGGATTCGCCTACAATGGCCAACATCTCTCCCTTCCTTACCTGGAAGGACAAATTTTCAAAGAGCACTAAATCCGTCTTACCTGATCGGTAGACTTTTCCAAGTCCATCGACTCGAAGAATTTCGGGTTGCTGTTCCATTAGATGCACACTGCTGTCTCCTCGGTGCATCCAGCCGTGACCCTGTTCGGCCCGCAACCTGGTCCTGTCCCATTCAACCCCAAAATTCGGCATTTTGAGCACAAATGCATGATTACCAAAGTTTTTCCGGCTCCAGAACCCCTCTCCCATACTTTATCGGCAACTCTGGTAATGCAATGAGGTTTTTTACTCATATCGCAGTGCCTCCGCCGGCAATACCCGGGCTGCCGACCATGAAGGATAAAGAGTAGCCACAAAGGAAATCAGCAGTGCTACTGCTGCAACCAGCAGGCCATCCACCAGACGAGGAGAAAATGGAACATAGTCAATAGAATAGACTTCCGCCGACAGGGCAATGAAATGGTACTTTGCGCCAGCCAGCGAAATTCCGAATCCCACAATCAGCCCCAAAATCGTGCCCACGAACCCAATCAGCATTCCCTGAAAAATAAAGATGCGGCGCACCAGCGATTTGCGCGCGCCCATGGACACCAGAACCGCGATATCTCTGGTCTTCTCCATCACCATCATAATGAGGGAAATCAGGATATTCAGCGCCGCCACAAACACAATGAGACCAATAGTTAAAAACGTCACCACGCGCTCCAGACGCAGGGCGCGAAACAATGCTTTGTTCTGCTCCATCCAGTTGGTGGTCATAAAGCCCTGGCCGGCGGCCTTTTCCAGTTCCTGGCTCACCGTGGGGGCTTTGTAGATATCATCGATCCTGAACTCAATCACAGAGACAATATCTCCCAGGCTTTCCACCCGCTGAGCATCACTCAGACGAGCAAAGGCCCAGGTGTTGTCGTAATCGAAAAAGCCAGAGTCGAAAATGCCATCCACTTTGAAGCGGACAAACCGGGGAACTATACCGAACGGCGTAAGCTCACCCTGCGGGCTGGTGACCATCACGATGGAACCGACGGTCGCTCCCAGATTATTGGCCAGGTCCTTGCCCAGAATGATGGGCGGGATTTCTTTTGCGCAGCCTGGTGACTGGTCCAGGCAGGCAGTGATCTGCTGGCTTGCGGGATCAAGGCGGCTGGCCGATCCCCACTTTACCTGCTTCAGCAACTCACTGAGCTTGTTTTCATAGCCAGGAATCACACCCTTGAGAAACACCCCGCTGGCGCGAGCGCCGCGCGAAACCATGAGCTGGTCATAAATCGCCGGCGCCGCCGCCACTACATGCGGCTGCTTCTCCAACTGGGTCATAAGACTTCGCCAGTCGGCGATGCCATCATTCTGTACTCGCATCAGGTTGACATGCGAAGTGGAGCTGAGCAGCCTGTCCTGCAGGTCCTGGCGGAAACCATTGTTGATGGCCAAAGCAATAATCAGTGAAGCCACACCCGCGGCGACTCCAACAATGGAGATCGCCGTAATCACGCCAATGACGGCCTGCCGCCGTTTGGCCCGCAAATAGCGGGACGCCACAAAGAGTTCAAATCTCACGCCTGCTCCTCCGCGGATTCGCGGCCAAACCAGGGAAGCAGCGGGACGCGCCGCTTGTACTGGATATAGCTGGCGCCAAATCTTTTTTCCAGTTCGCGCTCTTCCATCCGGACCATCAGCGGGAACGTGCAGAAGAGACTGACTGCAAGCAGGGCAAAGCCTGCGGTCAGTCCGCTCAAAATTGCCCATCCGGACATCATCATGAGGTGAGCAAGATAGATAGGATGCCTCATTCGGGCGTGCAAACCATGAGTTACCGGGGGCTGTTCGCTTTGCTGAGAACGCAATTCAGCTTCACCAATAAAGTTACGCAACCCGAACTCCGGACCAGTGCGCCGGTAGATACGCAGGCTGCTTCTCCACAACAAGAGTGCGGGAAGGGCCGCCAGAGCATGCCACCACCCGGTGTAAAGACGAAATTCGCGCCATGGCCATGCCATGATTCCCAGCGCGGCAATGATCATGGCCCACATGGGCAGCAGGAACAAATAAGGCGAGCGCCGCAGCTGCCGCCATCGTGACGCCAGTGGGTGAATTGCAAACCAGAACAGGGGAATGCTGCTGTAGAGTATGGTCATCAACCATGCAGCCAGCAACAGCTTGCTTGCCATGAGCCGATTGTAACAGCGATTACAATATCCACTTTGGAACTCTGAATCGTGTCACGAATCAATCCCCGCAAACCCGCATCTGCCGCTTTTCAGCGGCCGGTGATTCGCTGTGCAATCTTCGATCTGGACGATACGCTCTATGACTGTATGGGGCAGCGCGTGCGTCCGGCGCATCGCCACGCAGCCCAGGCCATGGTGGATGCAGGGCTCAAAGCAAATGTGGAAGCCGTATATCGCGCCCGCATGAGCGCCTTCCGCAGGGACCCAACCCTGCGCTACATTGACGCTGAAGTCTGCCGCCAGTTTCAAGCGGATGATCCCGAGAGAATCAGCGAAGCTGCGCGAGACGCCTATTTCCATTGCCCGGTCGGTAAACTCACACTCTTTTCCGGCACACTGCCCCTGCTGCGGTTTCTCCATGGCAATGGCGTTCGTGTTTTTATTGTCAGCTTTGGCGAACCGGCGACCCAGCGCGCAAAAACCAAAGCTCTGGGACTGGACAACGAGCCATCCGTCGAGGCAATCTTCTACGCCGACCGCGACAAATTGCTCACCAAGGAAGCCGCATTCCGCAATATCCAGAAGCAAACCGGAGTGCCTGTGGAGCAAATCCTGGTAGTGGGTGACCGCCCACTGAGTGAAATTCGCGCCGGCAATGACCTGGGAATGCATACGGTGAGAATTCACCGCGGAGAGTTTATTTCTCAGGAGCCTGCCGGACCGGAGGAGCAGCCGGATTATGTGGTGAAGAGCATTTCCGAGGTGCGAAAGCTGCCGTTTGCGTTCGGAACATCTCTGAAACACAAAGGAAAGAAGTAAACAGAGGATTTGTTTTGAAATATTCTCGGCTTCCTCTGTGATTCAGATTTTTTACTTCACCACATACTTGGCCGACGCCTCATTGTCGTAGCGATCATAGACTCGCACCACCACAACATGCTCCAAAGCATCCGCAGCTTTGGGCTTGGGATTCTTGCCGCGTTTTGGCTCTGGCTGAGGCTCTTCCGAGGTGAGCGGGATTTCGGCCAACAGAGCTGTAAAGTCGTAGTTTTCGGTTTTCGCGTCGGATATCTCACCCACCGGCCCCACATACTGCCATTCGCCTGCGTCCACCGAATATTCAGCGCGTTTGATGGGCGAAAAATCGTCCACTGCATGGAAAGTCACATGCAGTTGCGGACCTTCCACCCGAGCTGAGAGATTCTCGATTCGCGGCGCTGTGTTGTCCACATCGAAGCGCGCGCTTTGGCGCTCATCGGTCAGCGCTTCCTGTGGAGTGTGCGAAGGGCCATCGCTCGCAATCACTTTCATAACGTAACTGCCGTCGGGCAGCAGGTCTGACTCAAAGGAATAGAACTTGTCGGTTAGCCGGGACTTCAGCAGCTTCCACTCCTGCTCTTTTTCGCCGCGATAATAGAGGGAATAGACAAGTTCGTCATCATTATCATCGTGGGCGGCCCAGCGAACGGCAATGTAGCCATGGTCGCGCTGCGCGGTTGGCGTGGTCTCAATGCGGGACGGCGCCGACTGCGATGGACCTGGCCCAACTGTTACGGTGTCCGGCCCGGAGCTGCGTGCCTGCGGCAGAAAACGGGCACCCACCTGCACAAAAACGTCGTCCACCACCGGCGCGACATTCCGGGGCAGGTAGTTGATTCCCACTTCATCAATTCGCGTGGATGGATTTGCGGGTTTCAAAACGGCGCGCCACTGCACAAAACGGGCAGGCGTAATCTCCAGCCGGGCGTCTTTTGCCGGATCAATTTTGGACCATGGACTCCAGTTGCGATCAGGATTGTCGACATTTCCGCTGCGGGCAAAAAGCTCAAAGTTGCCGCGCCCCCGGACCTCAGCCCGGCCCCAGCGGGAGAATATGCGAACATCCTGAACGTCGCTTTCAAAAGTTCCTTCCGCTTCCGGCATGCTGCTCATCAAAAAGATCTTGCCCAGATTGCTGCTGGAGCAGTACAAACCCCCGTTCGGCGCTTTGCTAAAAGCCGTGACCTGGTTGGCCGTGGTTTTCGCAATGTCGGTAAAGCTGCCGTTTTTCGTGATGGCGTAGATGCGGCCTTTGTTTCCGGTACCCGCGATGAGACGCCCCGCGGCGTCAAAGGCCAGCGCATAGACAACATCTTCTCTGGAAGACCAGAGCTTTCTGGGCGAACCATCGGGTACGATCAGGTACACATCTGATCCGGCAAGGTTGACGCTGCCCACAAGCGGAGCAGAGCCTGGAGCCGCGGCAGCCTGCCCGGCAGGCGGAGGCGGTACGGCCCCGGACTGCGCCGTACGTTTTTCTCCGGCTCCAGCGGCATAGATGTTTCCGGCAGCATCCACGGCCAGCGCCGTGATTTCTTTTTTGGGTGCGCTGTAAAGAACGAACCCTTCGCCAGAGGGCGAAATACGGTAGATGAGCCCGCTTCCGTCTGAGCCCGCGATCAGGTTCCCTTTCGCATCCAGTGTGATGGCTCGGATGTGGGCTTCTTCAGACTTGAAAAAGACCGAACCCTGGCCGTTCTTCTCCACGCGAAAAATCTCGCCATTGTCGCCTGTGGCCACATACAGGCGGCCTGCTTCGTCAAACGCAAGGTCCCAGATGTACTTGGTTTCGGGATCAAAGAAAACAGTGGCGCTGTATTCAGGTAAAGCGCCCTGGCCCGCAGCACTGCCGCCCGAAGTACGGGTAATCCTGTAGACCTTGCCATCCGGCGATGTCGCCGCCAGAATCGCGCCATCGGGCGCCAGCGCCAGCGCCTGTACCTGCAGTTCTTTGGGTTCGAAGATGGCGGTGGCTTTGCCTCCCGGCGTGATGCGATAAACACGAGCCGGCAAGCCGGTGGCGGCATAGACCGTTCCATCTTTGTCCGCGGCGACAGACCAGATATAAGTTGAAGGGCTGGTATAAACAACTTTGAAGGCAGGCGCCAGTTCCAGGCCTCCCGTGCTGCTAATCGCCACGCCATGCGCCGTGCCACGGGTGAAATCCTCGTAGCTGCTTTCTGTCCAGATGCGCGTGCCCTGGGAGAAGGCCAGGCCGGTAACGATAAGGGGAAGTAGCAGGATCGATCTTTTCATTTTCACCATCAGATTAGCAGGCGGCAGGTCTATCCGCACTTGAGAGCAGGCAAAAAACACTCCTGCAATTGGATTCAGAAACGGTTAAAGAGGCTTGTTCCGCAAATTACGAAGTTGCTCAGGATCACTGGGAAGCGACCGGAAGCTTCTTAAGGCGTGTGCGCGACTCGAGTGAGCGCTAAATTCGGCTAGCGCTCACCGCTGCCTGCGTTCCAGTTTGTTATTTAATCGTAACGCTGATCACCTGCGAACCGGTAACCACATAGCCTACCGGAGTGGAAGACTCGTTCACCGCCGATTCGCCAAACACCACCATTTCCTGGGTAGCACGCATTCCTTCCATCACATTCATCACAGAGAGCGGCACGGCGGGCATGACTTTATCTTCCACCGTGGCCTGGGGATTGGCCTCCAGAAGAGAAACGTACAAATGATCGTTGAGGTGCTCTTTGTTGAGCAGTGCAATGGTGGAATTCAGGTCCAGTCGCTGGCTGGCCGCCTGATTGGGACGACGCGCGCGATCCAGGGTTTCGGCATCACTCACCAGAATTCGCAGCGTGCCTTTGGGGACCGATGTGGGAATACGCACGGGAAGCTGGCGGACAATCCGCTCGCCGCGCCAGGGGCGGAGCACAGTCTCGATTGTGATCTCATCTCCCGGACGCGCTTCAGTCACGTCGGTACGCGCGCTCTCCAGCACCGCGGAGTGGCGGTCGCGCTCCAGATCGAATTCCAGCGAAACTCCCTGAATGCGGGCCGATGCGTAAGAATTGTCGTAAATTCTTCCAAAATGGTCGCCCAGTGCCGTGGCCACGGCAAAAGCTGTTGGCTGGTTGTCCAGTGGCGAGAACATGTTATTGAGCCGCACGTCAGGATAGCCATCCACATGAATTCGTCCGTTCATGCGATACGTTGTTTCCTCACCGTACTGATTCATTCCCTGCAGGGCATTGAATACAGTGGCCATCATCATCAGCGGCGTGATTTTGGGATTATTCAAGACCTCATAGTGATACTCCCGCGGCGCACCCGCTCCGTGAATACTCAGTGTGACTGGCACCATCTGCGGCTCACGGTCAAACCGGCCCAAAATGCCCGTATGCCGATCCTGAACAAAAGCGCCCGCCTGTTCGGTCGTATTGACGATTTTGAAAGCGTTGAGCGGCGAAGGCAGAGTGGCCACCACATTGGCCTTGGTCATGGGCATCTCCACTTTACCGTACTGCAGCAAAGGATGACCGCACGCCAGCAGATGGTCTTTGTCCATCCAGGTGACGGTGCAGGTCGCTGCTACGTCCATATCGCCACGCACCAGAATCGCGCTGACGGCCGAGCCAGGAACCAAAGGCTCCGGCTGCTTCTCACCGCTGGACGAGCCAACGCCCATTACAGGAACAATGCCGGCAGAAGCAAACTGACTGGAAAACTGTTTAAGGGCCGATTCGCTGAATCCGTTGAAGACGAACGGGGAATCAATCGGCTGCATATATTGCGCATAATTCTGCGCGTCCGGGGCTTCCGAAACTCCAGGACCGCTGGTCTTTCGCATTGCCGGAGACTGAGTGGTCGTGGCGGATGGAGGAGGAATGCTTTGATCCAGTTCGTTGATTTCCAGCATTTCCGTAATCGGAGTAATGCCGGCAATCGGTTCTTTGGAGAAGGATCCAATGCGGTAGGCAAGTGCTCCCAGGAGTTTGCCATTGATGTAAACCGGGCTGCCGCTCATGCCAGCAACAACTCCGGTGTACTCCGGCTTTTCGCCCGTGAGACGCACCAAAATTGTGCTACTGCGCGGACCGTTCAGGTTGCGCAGTACTCCCAGCACTTCCACGCCCATGGCTTCAGGCTTGGTTCCCTGAAAAACGGTGTAAGCTACACCCTTCATCCCAGGGCGCACTTCGTCCGGCGTCATGATCCCGGAACGGACGATCTCCGCTTGCGTCGCGGAAGGCTGGATCTTTGTGGTTTGGGCGAATCCGGAGGTGCCGAACAAGAGAGCAGCAGCGAATAACAAAACATTTTTTTTCATGGCCAGTAAAACCCCGCACAGCTATCCCGAAGAGTAAAATGCTTTCCGAAAGGCTGAGTTGGTGCATCTATACTAATAGAGAAAGCATAAAAGGATATCCAACAAATGCTCCTGGTTTATCCCATGAAATTATCTAATTCCTTTACCTTAGTCTCTCGCCTGAAACTGATTTGGGCCCTGGCTCTGATGCTTGTTTTCTCCAGCACCCAGGTCCTTGCGCAGAGCCAGCCGGCGGCTCCGCCCCAGAACAATCAACAAGACAATCAAAAATCGGGCCAGCAGGCCCCCGACAAACAAAACCAGCAAAACAGCGTTCCGGAAGCAGGCGGTCCGGAGGGCGATATTGGTCCCATAGCCGTCCCCAGAAAGAAAGAAGAAGCGCCGAAAAAAGAAGAAGCACCCAGGGCCCCCAAAAAAGTTGAAGGCATACCCGAAACCACCCTGCACATCACCAGCAATCTGGTGACCGTGGATGTAGGTGTGCTCAGCAAAGACGGCACGTTCATTCCCGGCCTCAAGCAGGAAAATTTCAAAATTTCCGAGGACGGCGTCCCTCAGACCATTTCCAGCTTTAATCAGACCCAGGCGCCGATCACCGCGGTGATGCTGGTGGAGTTTGCCAACAACGATATTTTTTACGGTTTTGAGTATGACTCTCTGGTGGCCTCGTACACGTTTGTCAGCGGACTCAAAAAAGAAGACTGGATCGCGCTGGTCACTTACGATCTCAAGACCCGCATCGTACAGGATTTCACCCAGGACAAGCGTGCTCTTCAGGGCAGCCTGAGCGTTCTGCAACCAGGCATGTCAATGTCGGCGGAAACCAACCTCTTCGACGCCCTGTATGACACCATCGACCGGCTCGACGGGGTGGAAGGTCGCAAGTACATCATTTTGGTCTCCAGCGGGCGCGATACCTTCAGCAAGAGGACACTGGACCAGGTCCTGAAAAAAGTTCAGGGATCGAAAGATATCGCCATTTACAGCATCAGCACCGGCCAGGCATTGCGGAATTATCTGGAGAGCCGGGGCGCCCTGCGGTATTTGTGCCCCATCACCGATTTCAGTTGCAGCACAACCTATGCCCAGGCCGATAATCAGCTGCGGAGCTTTGCCAAATTGACGGGCGGCAAGTACTATCAGCCGTTATTCCAGGGTTCGTTCCGTGATGCTTTTCTCGACATCGCGCAAACACTCAGGAACCAGTACACCATCGCCTATCACCCGACCAATCGCTCGCAGGACGGATCTTTCCGCAAAATCAAAGTGCAACTGGTCAATCCGGACGGCACTCCGGCAAAGCTGAAAGATCAAAAAGGCAAGGACATCAAGTACCAGGTCATCGCACGGGAAGGCTACAAATCAAAGCCGGAAGTCGAATAAAAAAATGGCAGGTTGTCCATTGGTGAATCGACAACCTGCCGTCTTACTGTTTGTGCAACCGTAGCTTCAGCCGCTGTGGCGAACGTGCAGAACGTCACCATCCTGCACAATGTAGTCCTTGCCTTCCAATCGCAGTATGCCCTGGCTGCGCGCATTCGCTTCTGAACCTGCTTCCAGCAGCTTGTCCCAGTGAATGGTTTCCGCGCGAATGAAATGTTTTTCGAGGTCGGAATGAATGGCTCCGGCTGCCGCCTGGGCGCGGGAGTTTCGCGGGACAGTCCACGCACGGCACTCGTCTTCCCCGATGGTGAAGAAAGAAATCACGCCGAGCAATTCGTAGGTCTTGCGAATCAGTCGGGCAAGACCACTTTCCGTGAGTCCATAGCTCGAGAGAAACTCCTGGGCTTCTTCGTCATTCATGTCGGCCAGTTCGGCCTCCACTTTTCCGCAGATGGCGGTTGCGCCTGCACTCCTGCGAGAGGCGATCTCCGTCAGTCCGAATTTCGTAACCGCCTGTTCCAGATCGTCGCCCAGGTTGGTGGACTCATTGATGTTCAAAACGTAAAGCATCGGCTTCTGGCTCAGAAACATGAAGCCGCGAATGCGCTTTTCGTCATCGGCGGAGATTTCCATCTCCCGCAGCGGCAGCTCGTTCTCCAGATGCACTTTGGCGCGCTTGAGCAGGTCGTATTCGCGCTCCAGCTCCGCGGTCTTCATCTTCTTTAGATCTTTCTCCACGCGCTCCATGCGCTTTTCCACCTGGCCAAGATCGCTGACGATCAAATCAAAGTCCACCGTTTTGGCGTCGCGCAGCGGGTTGATATCGCCCACGTGCGGAATGGAAGGATCGTCAAAGGCGCGCAGCACGTGGGCCAGAGCGTCCACAGTGCGGAGATTGGCGGCGAAGGCCGTCTCCTTCAGCGCTTCCTGTCCAATGGCAGCGACGTCAGAGTACTCGACCGCCGCGTGCGTCAGCTTCTTCGGGTTGTACACACTGGCCAGACGGTCAAGGCGGTCGTCCGGGACTTTGGCTACGCCGAGATGCGCCTCGCGTGGATTGGAGTACGTCCGGCTGGAGATATCAGCCTTGGTCAGAATTTTGAACAGAGATGTCTTGCCCACCTGCGGCAGGCCAATAATTCCAGTTTTCATTTGTAAGGAAGCCGTTCGTGCTCAATTTAGTAATTTAGCCAGCAACGGAACGCGGTTGAGGCGGGACTTGGTCTGGGCTAAATACCAGCATTCATATTAAGGATTACCGCGCCGTGCCGTCAAAAATACCACTGCTATTCCACACAGCAGCACCCCGCCTTCCAGCCGCTCGGACCAGTGGTGCAGCCCCTGAAAGCGGTATTCCAGGTCGATTTGGCTGCTCTGGAAATCCGGGCTTACCAGCTGCGTACGGATTTTGCGCATTGCCGGGGTAACACCGAACTGGGAAATGGCCGTGAGGCACAGCATGACGATTACCAGCAGATTAGCCGCGGCAAACAGCCGCAGACGGTAATTTGCAGCATAGCTGAGCGCGACGGAGCTTGTTAGAAATACCAGTCCGCAGACAATGCCAATCCAGTGCAGGGCGCCAAGCGTGGGCGCCACCAAATTGCCTGCAAGTTCCCTGCTGGGCAAAACATGAAAAGCCGTGGGAGCAAGTACGAAAACAAAGAAAATAAGGCCGCCCACCCACACTACCAGTGAGAGCAGCACCAAAAAGCGAAGTATCGAATTCAAACCACTCACACCGGCACCACCACGCTTTGCGCAATTTCGCGCAGAATATTTTCCGCCTGCTCCGATTTTTTGAGCGTGGAAGCATAACGCGCATTGACCACCACCCGGTGGGAGAAAGCCGGCACTACCAGCGCCTTGAAATCGGCAGGCGTGGTGTACATGCGGCCGTCAAGGAAGGCCATGGCCTGGGCCGCGCGATAGAGCATGATCGATCCACGCGGTGAGACGCCGAGCGAGAGCGCATCAGACTCGCGGGTGCGGCGGACGATCTCCAGCGCGTAATCCACCAGCGAATCGTCCACTTTTACTTTGGTTACTTCTTCCTGCATCGCACTCACATCGGCCGCTGTGGCCACGGCGGCCACCTGATCCAGACGGGCAGCGCCGGCCTGGGAGCGCAGTATTTCCCGCTCGCTGCCGGCCGCCGGATAGCCCATGTTCACGCGCAGCAAAAACCGGTCGAGCTGCGATTCCGGCAATGGATACGTGCCATGGTGCTCCACGGGATTCTGAGTGGCAATAACCAGAAATGGCCGGGGCAAAAGGTGCGACTGGCCGTCCACGGTGACCTGGCCTTCGTTCATGGCCTCCAGCAGCGCCGACTGCGTTTTGGGCGTGGTGCGGTTGATCTCGTCCGCCAGCAGGATGTTGGTAAAAATCGGCCCGGGCTTGAACTCAAATTGCTGCTCTGCCGCTGAATAGATCGAGATCCCCAGAACGTCGGAGGGCAGCATGTCACTGGTGAACTGGAGCCGCTGAAATTCGCAGTCCAGCGCGCGTGAGAGCGCATGGGCCAGCGTGGTCTTGCCCACTCCCGGGACGCCCTCGATCAGCAGATGTCCGCGTGCCAGCACCGCCACCAGGGCCAGACGCACAACTTCATCGTTGCCCCGGATGATCGAGCGCAGAGAGTTTTCAATGGCGGTGGCGCGGGTGCCGATAGATGATTGCAAATGAGCCGGAACCATGAATTTTGGATTTTACTACTCCCGGAGCCAATAAAGCATTCGCCCGCACCCGCGCACTGTCCCAAAGTAACTGAATGCGGGCGCGGGGGAACCCTCGGTAACTACACTCGTTTGCCCAGTGTGTGACACAATATCACCCCATGACGACCCCATCTTCTCCCTTCACTGTCGGTAAGGTAATTCGCTGGTGTGTACTGGCGGTGCTGATTGTGGTGCTGGCTCTCCTCTTGAAGAAGCCCGCGCCAGTAGCTGAACCTATGCCTGTCGCGGAGGTTAAGGAAAAAGCCGAGCAATTCCAGACGAGGCTGGGCGATCTCGAAACATCCCAGGGGCAGGGAGAGCACGCGGAAGCGCGCTTCAGTGCAGAAGAGGTGAATGCTGCTTTTCAGCAAAGCGCGACAGAACAGGCCGCTGCGCCCACTCCTGCCGCCCAGACCAAACCCGCGGCTTCGCCGCAGGAGGTCCCGCCGGATATCCAGACCGTGAAAATCGCGTTTGCCGACGATCATGTCACCGGGCAATTCGCCACGAATGTATATGGAAAAGATGTTTATCTGACGGTCAGCGGCAGGCTCGGAGCCAAAGACGGGTATGCAACGTTTGAGTTTACCGAGGCGAAAATAGACAGCTTGCCGGTTCCGGTTTCGCTCCTGAACCCTCAGTTGCAGGAAAAGCTGCAGCAGCCCGAAAACCGCGAAAAGCTTAAGCTTCCTGCCTTTGTTTCCGACCTGCGCGTGGAAAATGGCCAGCTGGTCGTGGTGGGGAAATAACCCTCACTGGTACTCTGCCGGCCGCCCTGTAAGCCTCTCAATTCGTTTCGCAATCGGCGGATGGGTGGAAAACAGATTGCCAAGGCTTGCCCCCAGCAGAGGCTGCACAATGAACAAATGGGCCGTTGAGGCAGGCGCTGCCATGGGAATGCGCTTCGAGTATGCATCCAGCTTTTGCAAAGCTCGCGCCAGCCCGTACGGATTGTGGGTAAAGTGCGCACCGGTGGCATCGGCTTCGTATTCGCGGGAACGAGAGACAGCCATCTGAATCAGCATGGCGGCAAGCGGGGCCAGAATCATGGTCAGCAGGCCGCCGCTGCGATTGTCATCGCGACCGCCGAACCAGAATTCCAGGCGAGCAAGCATGGTGATGGCGCCAGCCAGTGTCGCGGCAACGGATGAGATCAGAATGTCGCGATTGCGTACATGGCCAAGTTCGTGGGCCAGCACGCCTTCGAGTTCCTCATCGTCGAGCAGCCGCAGTATTCCTTCCGTCACGGCAACAGCCGCGTGCTGCGGATTGCGTCCCGTGGCAAAAGCATTGGGCGAATCGGTGGGAATCACATAAATGCGCGGCATGGGCAGGCCTGCGTGCTGTGTAAGCCGCTCCACGATCTCATACGCGCGTGGCAGTTGCTCACGCGTTACCGGCCGGGCGCCATTCATGCTTAGGGCAATCTTGTCCGACAGAAAGTACGACCCAAAATTCATGATGACGGCAAAGATCAGCGCGTATGTCATCCCGCTTTGTCCGCCGAAGTATTCTCCAATGCCGATCATCAACAAAGTCAGCAGAGTCAACAGGAAAGCAGTCTTGAGCGTGTTCATATCGAATTAGATGATAAATGCGAAAGCAGGATTCTCCGCCAAATGGTTAAGGCCGGGACGTGAGTGCCGCCCGGATCGCCAGCAGCTCGGTCAGCACGGATTCGAGGTTTTTGAGGTCGAGGGCATTGGCTCCGTCGGACTTCGCAGCCGCCGGATTGTCATGCACTTCCATAAAAACGCCGTCCACGCCTGCGGCGACCGCGGCCCGGGAAAGCAAGGGAATGAATTCCGGCTGGCCGCCGGAAACGGGCCGTCCGTCAGAGCTTGCCGAGGGAAGCTGGACGGAGTGCGTGGCGTCAAAGACCACCGGCGCAAACTGGCGCATGATGGCCAGCGAGCGCATGTCCACCACCAGATTGTTGTAGCCGAAAGAGCTGCCGCGCTCGGTGAGAAAGATGTTGTTATTGCCGGACTCGCGAACTTTCTCCACGGCATGGCGCATGTCCCACGGAGAGACAAACTGGCCTTTCTTGACGTTCACTGCGCGAGCATGTTTGGCGGCAGCCACTAAAAGATCAGTCTGGCGGCAGAGAAAAGCAGGAATCTGCACAATGTCCACGGCCGTGGCGACTGCGGCCACGTGCTGCTCCTCATGCACGTCGGTCAACACGGGGACGCCGGTTTCGCTTTTTACTTTTTCTAAAATTCGCAGCCCCTCTTCGAGGCCAGGTCCGCGAAAACTTTTGAGCGACGTGCGATTCGCCTTGTCATACGACGCTTTGAAGACGTACGACATATTGAGCCGGCGAGTGACCGCGCTGATCGCGTCAGCCATTTTGAGAGCATGCGCTTCGCTCTCGATCACACACGGGCCGGCAATCAGAAACAGCGATTCTGATCCGGCATGAAGCGAGCCGAGCTTAAAGGAATATGGATTCGTCACGGGCACATTCTACAAAATTGGTTTTTATCGCCGTCCAATCCGCTCCGGGCGGCGGAACAGATCGGTTTCTTCGTGAGCGCGGCTCTCTTTGCGGGCACGGCCATTCTCATACGATGCCTTCACAAACGAGCTGAACAGCGGATGCGGCTCCAGCGGTTTGGACTTGAATTCGGGATGGAACTGGCACCCCAGGAAGTAAGGATGATCGGGAAGTTCGACGATCTCCACGTACGTTCCATCCTCCGTGGTTCCGGTGATTTGCAATCCGCCGCCGGTTAGCAGGGCTTCGTATTCGCGGTTGAATTCGTAACGGTGCCGGTGGCGTTCGCTGATCTCGGTTGCGCCATAAGCCTCAGCCGCATGGCTGCCGGACTCCAGCTTGCAGGTCCATGCGCCCAGGCGCATGGTTCCACCCAGCTCGTCGATGCCCCTCAGTTCACGCAGTTTGTAAATAACACGGTGTGGAGTCGCCGGATTGAATTCGCTGGAGTCGGCCTCCGCCAGACCGCATACATTGCGGGCAAATTCGATGCAAGCGGTCTGCATGCCCAGGCAAATACCGAAGTAAGGCACTTTTTTCTCGCGCGCATAGCGGATGGCAATCAGCATTCCTTCAATGCCGCGTTTGCCAAAACCGCCCGGCACCAGGATTCCATCAAAACCGCCAAGCTGCACTTCTGTGTCGAGGCTTTGGTCCGGCTTTCCCTCCAGCCCTTCCGCTTCCACCCAGGTGACTTCCAGCTTGAGATTGCTGGCCGTGGCTGCGTGGACCAGAGCTTCCTTCAGAGATTTGTAAGAGTCCTCGTACTCCACATATTTGCCCACGATTCCGATATGAACGGTATCTTTCGGGTTGTAGATATTGTGGAGCAGAGCTTCCCAGCGCGTGAGATCGGGCTGTTTCGCATCCAGGCGCAAATACCTGAGCGCCAAAGCGTCCACGCCTTCCCGGGCAAACACCAGCGGCACTTCGTAGATCGAGGCAACGTCCTTGGCGGTAATCACGGCTTCATCTTCCACATTGCAGAAGAGCGCGATCTTGCCTTTGAGTTCAGCGGAGAGAAAACGGTCCGTGCGGCAAAGAAGAATGTCGGGCTGAATGCCGATGCTCAGCAGCTCTTTTACCGAGTGCTGCGTGGGCTTGGTCTTGAGTTCGCCTGCCGCGCCAATCCAGGGCACCAGCGTTACATGGATAAACAGCGTGTTGTCGCGCCCCAGTTCCTGGCGCATCTGCCGGATGGCTTCGAGAAAAGGCAGGGATTCAATGTCTCCCACGGTGCCGCCGATTTCCACAATGGCGACGTCCACGTCCTGCGCAACTCTTTTCATGGCGGCTTTGATTTCGTTGGTGACGTGCGGAATCACCTGGACGGTCTTCCCCAGATAGTCGCCCCGGCGCTCGCGGGTGATGATCTGTTCGTAAATGCGGCCGGTGGTCCAGTTATTGTCGCGCGAGAGTTTGGCATGGGTGAAGCGCTCGTAGTGTCCGAGATCAAGGTCGGTTTCGGCTCCGTCATCGGTCACAAAGACCTCGCCGTGCTGAAACGGCGACATGGTGCCGGGATCGACATTGAGATAAGGGTCAAACTTCATCAGATTGACCCTGAGACCGCGGCTCTCCAGCAGGCAGCCAATGGATGCTGCCGCAAGGCCTTTGCCCAAAGAAGACACTACTCCGCCGGTCACGAAAATGTATTTCGCTGCCATGAACTCCTCACCTGTACTCTAAAAAGTGGATTTTGGGGATTCGGCTCCCCGGTCAGTGGGTGGCTTTCGCCAGGGACCGTGAGCCAGTTGGGGTGCACGATCAATTATAGGCTGAAACGGCTGTGGAAGAAACGGTTCTCTGAGTAGTTTTTAAATTTCCTGATTTTCCACAATCATCCGCAAGCGCCAGATCGGCGCCGTCCAGATAGACAGCAAGCCAGTTCACTCATTATCATCACCTGGCGTTTACACTCGACCATGCCAGCGACCAGCGAATTACGTCCAGCGCAGGGGATCACTCCAGAAGCGATCCAGAGAACGGAACAGATCATTCGGCCTTATATCCGGCGAACCCCGGTAGTACAGGCCGATGGAGCTGATTTCGGGCTGCCTTCCGCCAATCTCACTTTCAAGCTGGAATTGCTGCAGCACTCCGGTTCCTTTAAGGCGCGCGGCGCCTTTGCCAATCTGCTCACCCGGGAAGTGCCATCCGCGGGCGTGGTAGCGGCTTCTGGTGGCAATCACGGAGCAGCCGTGGCTTTTGCCGCGAGAAATCTGGGGCATCCGGCCAGAATTTTTGTCCCGGCGATTTCCTCGCCGGAAAAGATCGCCCGAATTCGCGGATACGGCGCCGATCTGGTTGTAACCGGCGAGGGCTACGATGATGCTCTACAGGCCAGTGAACTCTGGGCCCAGGAATCGGGTGCTTTGCGCGTCCACGCTTTTGATCAGGCGGAAACTTTGCTCGGCCAGGGTACGCTGGCGATGGAACTGGAACAGCAGGCTCCTGCGCTGGACACACTGTTCATCGCGGTTGGCGGCGGAGGCTTGATTGGCGGTGTCGCCGCCTGGTATGGGCAGCGAAAGAAAATCAGGATTATCGGCGTGGAGCCGGAAACCGCACCCACTCTGGCCAAAGCGCTCGAGGCTAAGCGTCCGGTGGAAATCAAGCCCGGCAAGGGGATTGCGTCTGATTCTCTGGCCTCCCGGCGCGCGGGAGAGCAGATGTTTCCCATCGCGCAGAAATACGTGAACAGAGTAATTCTGGTCACGGATGAATCAATCTGGCAGGCGCAGGAAGCTCTCTGGGCGGTGCTGCGTGTGGCGGCAGAGCCTGGCGGCGTAGCCGCATTCGCCGCGCTTCTTTCGCGGCAATACGTGCCCGAGCCAGGTGAGCGAGTGGGCGTGGTGATCTGCGGAGGAAACACAACCGCGGTGAACTTTGCTCGCCCTGCTGCTTCTTCATAAATTCACCTGTAAAAACTCTGCAAGAAAATCAGCAGCTTCGTTCTTAGATCAGCGATTTCGCCAGCTGGCCGTGCACAGGTACCCAGCATTCATGCTCCCGGTTTTGCTCGGGCGTGGGCGGTCGTGTCTATCTGAACAGCCCTCCCCATCGCCACTGGGCGCGTACCGCTAATTCACCGTTACAAGAAACGAGGTCTGTTTATGCCAGGCTCGAAAACATTTTTATCGCGGGATGGCCGAGTCCTGAGGCTTTGCTGTGCGTGCCTGATTGTTCTGTTGTTTTGGGCTGCGCATGATTTATTTGCTCAGGATTCGCGTGCACCTGGATGGGTCGTCATCCCGATTGACGAATATCAGGCGCTGCGCAACAAGGCATTTCCTCCGGAGCACGAGCCTGAGCCGCCGCCCGTGGATGCCACGCTTTCCCGCGTGGATTACGATCTGCGCGTTGTCGGCGATCTGGCCACGGGCCGGGCAACTCTGACCGTAGATGTCCTGAAGGATGGCTGGGTCCGCGTGCCAATTCCTTCCAGCCTGCTGGTTCGCGAAGCGCGGCTGGATGGCAAGCTGATGCCACTGGTCTCCGGCGCTTCCGGAAAAGGCGGCCAGCTTTCGGTGGTGCTGGCGCATCCGGGACGCGCCATGCTTCTGCTGGATATTGCTCTGCCGGTGGGCGCTGCCGCAGGTGATGAAAGCATCTCGCTGCCCGCCACGGCGTCCGGTGTAACGCGCGCCTCGGTGCAGCTTCCGCGCCAGGGCGTGGACGTAAAACTGGGCGGCGGGCTGCTGGCGGAGAAAACAGAATCGAGCACCGGCAGTACCTGGCTTGTCTATGGCCAGGGAAATGAGCCGCTGAGCTTTACCTGGCGGCGCAAGCTGGAAGAGCGCCACGTGGTGCTGCCTCTGCGCATGCGGGGATCGCTTACCCAACTGCTGGGTCTGGGTGAAGATTCCACGTCTGTGTATGCCGAAGCCAGCATCGAGATCATCCAGGGAGCGGCGCGCGAGGTGCGCATACAGCTTCCCGACAAGGTGACCGTCAATCAGGTCTCTGGCGCGATGGTGTCCGACTGGGAGATCAAAAATGGCGAACTGGCCATCACCTTTCTGGAGCCGGTCGAACAGTCAACCCGGTTTGTCATCACCGGCGAGACGCGTACAGCACGGGAAGGCAAACTTGAGGTCCCGCTGCTGCGGCTTCTGAATATCGAACGCGAAACCGGCGGAGTTGCCGTGGAAGTTTTGGGTGCGGGCGAAATCAAGGATGCTCAGGCGCAGGGCCTGGAAGAGGCTGATCCCTCCGATCTGGGTGAGATGGTGAGCAGCCGTCAATCGCCCTCGCTGGCGGCGTACCGCTTCCGCTCCGGCGACCCGAAGATTACACGCGCACTCAGCGTGGACGTGGCCCGGTATGCCCAGCAGGCGGTCCTGCTGGCCAACGTAGAAGAAGCGCGCTACCAGGTACTGATGAGCAAGGAAGGCAAAACGCTCATTCAGGCGCACTATGCCATTCGCAACAATCAGAGAAATTTTTTCCGGCTCACACTGCCGCAGGGAGCGGCGGTGTGGAGCGCGACTATGGCGGGGAGGCCGGTTCGCCCGGGGCAGGCCCCGGACGGCAGCCTGCTGCTTCCCCTGGAAAAATCACGTGCAGGCGACGAGGCGCCGGCCTTTGTGGTGGAGGTGGTGTATCTAAGCCGACAGACTGGGTGGAGCGAGCACGGAAAAGAGGGACTGGTTCTTCCAGCGCTTGATTTGCCCGTCTCGCGCACTGGAGTTCTGCTCTACTATCCGCCGTTCTTCAAAGTGACAACCGATCCAGGAGCTTTCAGGCCCGAGCCGTATGAAGCGCCCGCTTCGGCAGTGTTCAATCCGGCCAGCGAAGCGGATAAGGATCTCCGCGTTGAGTTCGGGCGGAACTCCGGTACGGTGGTGAATGGTGTTACAAAATCCGGATCGCAGACGCTGGTCGACAACTATCGCAGGGAGACGTTGGGCGGCAAGGGCGCGCGCGTGCTGCCTATCAGCGTTTCATTCCCGGCCTTTGGCCCTTCGATCTTTCTGGTTTCGGAGCTGACCGCGGAAAATCAATCCCCTCACATTGAGCTGAGCTACCAGCATGACAAAAAGGATGGTGGGCGATGAAGAGCAAACTGCTAATCATGATTCTGTGCGTGTGCGCGGCCTTTGCGGAGGAGAAAAACAGCCTGCCGCTGCCGGCTTCGCGAAGCGTAAGCCTCACGCTCGAGGAATATAACCGTCTGGTAGATCTGGCAAAGAAATCGGCGAAGACGCGCGAGACGCCACCGGTCTCTTATGCGCTCAAGCGAGCCGATTTAAAGCTGCGAGTTTCAGATCTCTCGGTGCTGGGCACGGTTGCCCTTGAGGGAGAGGTCTTCAGCAAGAGCGCAGCCAAAGTGCCACTCACCAGTGGCATGACCATCCTGAACGCGCGTCAGGAAGGTAGACCTCTGCCGCTGGCGCAGGAAGGCACAAACGCCGTGGCGATTCTGCCCGGGCAATCTGAATTTACTCTGACGCTCGATACCGGATTGCAGCTTGCCGTTGAGGCGGGCCGCGCATCCTTCACTCTGCCGGTGCCCGCAGCGGGCAGCGCCAGACTCTCACTCGCGATTCCCGGCGAACACACCAACGTCCGGCTCAACCCCGGCCTGATCACCAGCCGCACGTCAGAGAACGGCCAGACCAAAATTGAGGCCATCCTGTCACCGGGACAACCCGCGAACATCTGGTGGACCACACGGGAAATTGCGGCTCCGGTGGTGCCCCGCGAAATGCGCTTTCTTTCCGACGTAAAAACTCTGGTTTCTATCGGTGAATCGGAGATGAGGGTCGCGGCTCTGGCCGATATCACCGTAGTCCAGGGCGAGCCGGCGCAATTCGTGGTGCAGATTCCTTCCGGATACGAAATCACCGGCGCGACCGGAGCAGCCGTGGAATCCAGTGAAATTCAGGCCGGTGCGCTGGTCCTAAAACTGGGCAGCGGAGCTCCGCGAAGTTATCAGTTCCTGATCTCCATGGAGCGCTCGCTGAGCGCGACCAAAGTTGATACGCCTTTTCTCAGCTTCAAAGACGCGCAGCGCGAGACAGGAGAGATTCTGATTGAAGGCTCCGGCGCCATGGAGCTCACCGCGAAAGAGGGCGGCGGCCTCAAGCGCATGGATCTCAAAGAGGTCAGCCCGTACCTGCGTTCTCTCTCGCGCTTTCCTCTGCAGGCGGCGTTTCGTTTCCATCGCCAGCCCAGCGAGGTCCCGGCACTGGCGCTCGAATGGACACGCTTCCCGGACAGCGCCGTGTTGGCCGCGGTTGCGGAGCGTGCCACTGTGACCACATTGGTTACGTCGGAAGGGCGATCATTGACCGAGGTCAAGTTGCTGGTCAAAAACCATGCCCAGCCATTTTTAAAAGTGGAGCTGCCTGCGGGAGCCAGCATTGTCTCGGCAGATGTCGCGGGTGAAAAGGTAAAGCCGGTCCAGGGAAGTGATGGCAGTCGCGTGCCCCTGCTGCGCGCCGGCTTTAAACCAACCGGCACTTATGAAGTGTCGTTTGTATTTATCCATGCTGGAACGCCGTTCGCGAAGAAAGGCGGATCGGAGCTTTCACTGCCCAAAATGGATGTACCCATCAGCTTGCTGGAGTGGGAGATGTTTCTGCCCGAGCAGTACAAAGTGAAGGACTTTCACGGAGACGCCATTGCGGAGAACCTGCTGCCCGTGCCGATGGAGGAAAATCTGACTTATGCCGCCAGCAACTTCACGGGAACGCCCGATGGGTTTCGACTAACTGACATCGGGGCAAGTGCAGGTATAGGTTTACGTTCCGGTTCAGGGCAGATGCAGCGCGGTCAAGTCGGCGGCATGATCACCGATCCGCAGGGAGCGGTAGTTTCGGGAGCCAGGGTCAGAGTAACAAATGTGGATCGCGGCATAACCCAGCTGGCAATAACCGATTCCGAGGGGCAGTGGGTGCTTTCCAATATGCCTTCCGGCACGCTGAGGATCGAATCCACCGCTCCCGGATTCACCACGACAGTGCAAAACATGCCGTATCTCGATGATCGTCCGGTGCACAGCGAATCGAAGCTGAATGTCGGCGCAGCCACTGAGACCGTGGAAGTAACCGCTGCAGCTCCAATGATTGAAGCAACACAGGGCAGCCGCGACCGCAAGAAGCAGGAAGCTCAGCTGCAAACTCAGGCTTCAGCGAATGTTTACAACCTGCAAAAACGTGTGGCCGGGGTGCTGCCGGTCCGCGTGGATGTACCCAGAGCCGGCGCTTCCTACAAATTTGCCCGGGCCCTGGTGCTGGACGAAGAAACGAAAGTGACGTTCGCCTACAAATCAAAATAGGTAACCCGCGATGCCCACGAGATTCGCGGGCATCGTGGCTATTTCATATACTTCGGCTGCTCTCCCCTGCTCCAGGGATCGTACTCATGGGCAAAGCGCACGCGGTCCGAGATGGGTGGATGATCGTAGTACCAGAAAACCAGCAGCCGGTTGGGAGTGGGATACACCAGCGAAACCTCACCCAGAACCTGGAAAGAGTGCGCCCCCGCTTCCTGGGCGTTGGGATTCATGCCATGCGTGACTTCCAGCCCGTAGATATCCGCATTGTGTTCGAACTGCCGGCTGATCGTGTTGTCAATGGGCGCGGAGAAGAAGGCGAAGATTCCCAGAATCAGAAAGATCATGGGCAGCGCGGCCCAGTCTCCGAGCCGGTGGATCTGCCATCGCTGCTGAAAGCGTTGCAGCGTCCAGCCAGAGAACAGGTACAGCAGCCACAGCGCAACGAAAAGACCCAGGCCGCCGAGCACCAGCCCGTAAACGATGTGGTTGAGAACGTAATGGCCCATTTCGTGGCCCACGATAAACAGTGTCTCCTCGGGCGTGATTTTTTGAATGGTGGTGTCCCAAATCACGATGCGCTTTGAGGCGCCATAGCCGGTAACGTAAGCGTTGAGCTGCGGCGTCTTCTCGCTGGCCTTCATCTCAAAGATGCGGTCGCGAGGAATATTGACTCCAGCGCGTTGCGTCAGCCCCTCAATGGAGGTCACCAGCCGGGGATTGGTTTGATCGAGTGGCTCAAACTTGTTGAAAATCGGGTCAATGACCCAGGGCGCGCCAAAAACAAGCAGGCAAAGCAGGCCGACGGCCGGGAACCAGAACCAAAACCACCAAAGCCGGGGAGATTTGCGGATTACCAGCACCATGAGCCACAGGAGAACTGCGCCCAGGCCCAGGGTGAGAGCTTCTCCCTTGAGCACGTCACCGAACCACGAACCCCAGCGCTGCACGGACAGGCCATACTGCAAACTTACGTGCTGGCTGTAAATTTCCAGCGGCAGTTCCAGAAGATCGATGGTGAGCAGCAGCAGAGGAACAACGATCAGCGCCTGAACAAAGCTCCATCGCGAAGCCGACTCTGCCCAGTTGCGGTACCTGGCTGCCACGCCCCAATAGAGCAGCGCCAGCAGGACCACAAAAGACCAAATGGTCCCCAGGATATTCAGCTTTCCATGCAGATCATAAAGAGCTTTGGCTTTGGCCAGCTTGTCCGGAGGAAGAGTGTAGGCAGTAGTAGGCGCGGAGGATTTCTGGCTTGCGGAAACAACCGGCACTTGCTGCGTATCCTGCGCAGAGGCGTAACAGAACATCGCTGGAACGAAGAGAAACAGCAGGAGCACGGAATGTGCCAGTTTCATGTGCGAAAGTCCTCACAGCTTCAAATTGCGGCAGGTCACCAACCGTACCGGTGACACAGCATTTTCTCACGTTGATTTTTTTCGCTGCGTGCATCTAACAGAGCAGGTATTCTCTCAATATGCGGCGCTTTATCCAGTGGATGTGCCTTCTTATGGCTGCCTGCCTTCTGGCCAGTTTACAGGCATGGGCGCAGCAAAACCCTCAGCGGCTGGTCCTGAAAGACGGCTCTTACCAGACGGTCACCAAATGGGAGATCAAAGGGGACCGCGTGCGCTATTACAGCGCCGAGCGCTTCCTGTGGGAAGAGCTGCCCAAAGAGCTGGTGGACTGGCCGGCCACGGAAAAATACAACCAGGAGCGACAGTCCCGGCGCGCCGAAGCCGCGGGGCAGCTTGCGCAGGAAGAGAGTACCGACCGCGAGGCGGAAGACATGCATTCGCCCCAGATAGCCCCCGGACTGCGTCTGCCGGACCAGGGCGGAGTCTTTCTGCTGGACGATTTTCATACCGAGGCGCAACTGGTGGAACTGGTACAGAACAACGGAGAGCTGAATAAGCAGATGGGCAAAAATATTCTGCGCGCGGCCATCAACCCACTGGCCCTCTCCTCAAAGCAGACCGTTGAACTTAAGGGCGACCACGCGCCCGTCCAGGCGCATGTGCCGCAGCCGGTGATCTTTGTGAACGTTACCCCGACGGATGACATTGCCGACGCCGTCGCCAACAACAGGCAAGGCAAGGATTCTCCCATTCCTGCTGAACGCTACCGGATTGTCCGGCTGCAGCCGAAGAAAAATAACCGGGTGGTGGGAAATCTGAAGATTGGCCTCACCGGGCACGTGAGCGAGAAAGAAAGCTGGATCAGAACCACGAGCACGCAGGTGGGTGACTGGGCAAAAATCACGCCCGCGGAGCCGCTCGAACCGGGAGAGTACGCGCTGGTGGAAATGCTCGATAAAAGCCAGGTCAATCTGTATGTCTGGGACTTCGGATTTAATCCCGATGCGGCGGCCAATCCCTCCGTCTGGACTCCCAGCAATCCTGCGCCACAGCAAAATACCGCGCCGCCATCCTTGGGCAAAAGGCCGCCGCAGTAAAGCAGTCAGCACTCAGCAGTCAGTCATCAGCCCTGAGTTAAAGGCTGCAACACAGAGGAACTGAGTAAACGGAGTAATCGAAACGAAAGAAGCAGGCTGGAATTGTTCCAGCCTCTGTGTCCTCTGTTCCTCTGTGTTGCAAAGGTGTTCTGCTGATAGATAGAGAGTGCTGAAGGGCCTATTTCATCACGCCCTGCTGGGCTACGGCGATGTTGTCGCGGCTGGAGTTTTTGACCATGTACATCATCTCGTCGGCCTGGCGGATGATCTCATGGGAACTCTTGGCGTCTTCGGGATAAGTAGCCACTCCCATGCTGCAACGGACGTTCAGATTCAGCCCTTCGTCTGTGATGAACAGCGTTTTACGCATCATCTCCTGCAGGCGGCGCGCGACGATCAGAGCGGAGTTCTTTTCCGTCTGCGGCAGCAGGATCACGAATTCATCGCCACCATAGCGAAAGGCATAATCGATCAGACGGAGCTGCGATTTGATCTTGAAGCCGATTTCCTGCAGCAGCTTGCTGCCTATGAGATGTCCCCAGGTGTCGTTCACGCGCTTGAAGTGGTCGAGATCAAGGAATATCACGCTGAATTCGTAGCCAAAGCGGGCCGAGCGGTAAACCTCGGCTTCGAGCGTCTTGTACAGATGCCGGGCGTTGTAGAGCCCTGTGCAGTCGTCTGTGATGGTGAGTTCCTGGATTTTTTCCACCGCGCGGGCATTATCAATGGCGATGGCGGCATAGTCGCAAAGCGCGTGCAGAAAGAACATCTCCTGTTCGCCGAAACTTTCCATGGCGCAGTTGATGAGCTGGATCACGCCCAGGACGCGGTGCTTGGATTTCAGGGGAACGCAGATGATGGAACGCGTCTTCCATTTCGTCATTTCATCGATGCGCTTGGCGAAACGGGGATCGTTATACACGTCGGGAACGATCAGGGATTCGCCGTGGCGGGCGACCCAGCCGGCAATGCCTTCACCCACCTTGAGCCGGACTGTCTTCAGCGTGTCAGCGGCATCTCCCACGGCAATGGCGAAGTAGAGCTCATCTTTTTGCTCGTCCACCATGAGCAGGGACCATGTATCCGGGCGGAAGAACTCCGCCATCTTGTCCATGATGGTTTGCAGGATTGAATCTAAATTCAGTGACGAAGTGAGCGTCTTGGCGACATCATTAAAAATAGCGACTTCCTGCAATTGCCGCTTCGCTCTGCGCTCCGGTACTGCTGCATCGCTCATTCTGACCTGGTTCCTTCAGCTTGAAACGGGGGTAAAGCTTAAACTTTTGCGTATTATATGCCCGCTATTTTCCTGGCAGCAACCAGGGAGTTACCCGGGGCATTACCTGGTAATAGCACTTAAGTACCTGCCAGAGCATATCATTCGGAACTGCCCGAAAACCGCTTTTAGTTTGACACCCCCCCACATGTCTTCCTATGATGAGCCCCTTAAAGGGAAAAATCCATGGGTGCGTTTGGTGACCGGCTGCGGCGAGAAAGAGAGATGCGGGGCATTACTCTGGATGAAATATCCACTTCCACCAGGATAGCCCGGCGCCATTTGGAAGCCCTGGAGCGGGAAGATTTCGATGTCCTGCCAGGCGGCATTTTCAACAAAGGCTTTGTCCGAGCCTATGCGCGTTTTCTGGGTATTGATGAAGAGCAGGCAGTAGCCGATTACCTTGCTGCCAATTCTCCTCCGCCCCAAACGGAAGAGGCGTTCCCGCTGGAGGTTCCGGATAAGCCTGACTTCGCGAAATCAATGCGGTCAGTTACGTTGGTAATACTGGTTTTACTGGGTGGCATGGCAGGAGGCTGGTTTTACTGGATGAAATACCGTCCGCGGCATCAGGCAAAAAGTGCTGTGAGTGCTCCAGCCCCCCAAATTTCCTCTTCCCTGCCGGAACCTGCCTCTCAGCAAACCCCACCCCCTGCTTCCGCTGGCGCACCCAGTGAAGTCCCGGAGGCACAAACTCCACAGGTTTCGGGGCAGGGACAGAGCGCAGATGTCGCCTTTACCGTGATTATCCGGGCTAATGAAAAATCGTGGGTTTCCATGAAGGCAGACGGCCGTACGGTCGTGGAGCGCGAACTGAGCGTGGGCGAAGAACAGTCAGCCAAAGCGGAAAAGCAGATTACGCTCACCGTGGGTAATGCGGCCGGCATCGACGTAAGCTTCAATGGCGCCCCCCAGGGCCACCTGGGAGAAAAAGGCAAAGTGCGTACCGTCACTTTTACCCCCCATGGACGGGAAATAATCAGTTCTGTACCTGAAACCGGTCCCCGGTTACAATAAGTACAGCCCCTTTCACTGCGGAAAAAGCCCCATTCGGCTCTGTTTCCACTCTGAGCAGCGTCAAGATGTTGTTGCCGGGCTGATTTTCCCGATAGTCTGCTAATCGGTATCTCCAAAAAGGTCCCGAAGCAGAAAAATTGATATTCAGGAGGAAGCTACATTGGCTTCACGGGAGCATTTTTTGTTTACGTCAGAATCGGTTACAGAAGGCCATCCTGACAAAATTGCCGATCAGATTTCTGACGCCATTCTTGATGCCTGCCTGGCGGAAGACGCGTACAGCCGCGTGGCTTGTGAGACGCTGACGGCCACGGGCCTTATCGTAATCGCCGGCGAAATCACAACCAAGACGTACGTCGATTTCCAGAAAATCGTGCGCGGCGTAGTGCAGTCGATTGGATATGACAATGCGCTTTACGGGTTTGACTCCAATACCTGCGCCGTCATCTCCAGCATCAACAAACAGTCGGGCGATATTGCTATGGGCGTAGATACCGGCGGGGCCGGAGACCAGGGCATGATGTTCGGGTTTGCCACGAACGAAAATGAGTCGTTCATGCCCACGCCCATCGCGCTTGCCCACCGGCTCACAGAGCGCCTTTCTCAGGTCCGCAAAACCGGCATGCTTCCTTACCTGCGGCCTGACGGCAAATCCCAGGTCACAGTCGAATACGACGCCAACCACAAGCCAAAGCGCGTGGATGCGGTGGTCATCTCCACGCAGCATGCGGAAACCGTGGACAACAAAACGCTTCGTGCCGACATTCTGCAGCACGTGATTCAGGCGGCCATTCCTGCACAGTTGCTCGATGCCGACACCAAGTACCACATCAACCCGACCGGCCGGTTCGTGATCGGCGGCCCGATGGGCGATACCGGTTTGACCGGACGCAAAATTATCGTGGACACCTACGGCGGCATGGGACGGCACGGCGGCGGCGCGTTCAGCGGCAAAGATCCGACAAAGGTGGACCGCTCGGCCTGCTACATGTGCCGCTACATTGCGAAAAACATTGTTGCCTCAGGTCTGGCGGACCGCTGCGAAGTGCAGCTTGCCTATGCCATTGGCGTGGCGGAGCCAGTCAGCGTTCTGGTGGATACCTTCGGCACGGGAAAAATTGCTGAAGACAAGCTGGAACAGCTGGTGCGCGATAATTTCCAGCTCACGCCCAAAGGAATCATCGAGTCCCTTAAACTGCGGCGGCCGATCTACCGGAAGACAGCGGCTTATGGTCATTTTGGACGGCCCGATCCCGACTTTACCTGGGAAGCCACGGACAAAGCCGCGGCCCTGCGCGAGCAGTCCTCAGGCAAGGCGGCGTCCAGCAGCAAGGCGAGAGCAAGCCAACACTAAGTATTGGTCAGAATCAAGCACGGGGAACGCGTCCAGAGCCCGTATCCATGATTCGGCTTAAACCGATGGTCGCGAAAACAGAAAAAGGAAACCCATGTCAACATCCGTAGTAAACGCAATTTCGTCCGACATTAAAAGCATCGATCAGGCCGATCTGGGTAAGCGCCGCATTGAATGGGCGAACCAGTCGATGCCGGTCCTGCAGAGCATTCGCAAGGAATTTATCAAAAATCAGCCGCTGAAGGGCATGCGCATCTCCGCCTGCCTGCACGTAACCACGGAGACGGCCAATCTGGCCATTACGCTCCGCGACGGCGGCGCTGATGTGATTCTTTGCGGTTCCAACCCACTCTCCACACAGGATGATGTGGCTGCCTCTCTGGTCCGCGATTACAACATCTCCGTCCACGCCATTAAGGGCGAGGACAATGAGACGTATTACAAGCACATTCTTTCGGCGCTGGATCACAAGCCGCACATCACCATGGACGATGGCGCGGACCTGGTGAGCACTGCGCTGACCAAGCGGAAAGAAGTAATTGAAGGCATCATTGCCGGCACGGAAGAAACCACCACTGGTGTGATCCGTCTGCGGGCGATGGCGAAAGACGGCGCTCTGCGTTATCCCATTATTGCGGTGAACGATGCGCTGACCAAGCACATGTTTGACAACCGTTACGGCACCGGACAATCCACCATTGATGGCGTGATCCGCTGCACGAATGCGCTGATCGCCGGCTCTAAATTCGTAGTGGCCGGTTACGGCTGGTGCGGACGCGGCCTGGCTTCACGGGCCAAAGGCATGGGCGCGGACGTGATCGTGACGGAAATCGATCCCACGAAGGCAATCGAAGCGGTCATGGACGGCTTCCGCGTGATGTCCATGGGCGAAGCGGCAAAAATCGGCGATATCTTTGTGACCGTCACCGGCAACAAGAACGTGATTGCACGCGAGCACTTCGAGAACATGAAGAACGGCGCGGTCATTGCCAACTCCGGCCACTTTAACGTGGAAATCGACATTCCCACGCTGGAGAAGATGGCTTCCTCCAAACGCCAGACCCGTGAATTCGTGGACGAATACGCCATGAGGGACGGACGCAAGCTCTATCTGCTGGGCGAAGGCCGTCTGATCAATCTGGCCGCCGCGGAAGGCCATCCCGCTTCCGTGATGGACATGAGCTTTGCCAACCAGGCGCTCTCCTGCGAATATCTGGTGAAGAACCACAAATCTCTGGAGCATAAGGTCTACGCGGTTCCCGAAGAACTGGACAAAAAGATTGCCCGCCTGAAACTGGAATCCATGGGCATCAAGATTGACCGGCTCACTCCGGAACAGGAAGAGTATCTGGCTTCGTGGTCTGAAGGAACATAGTCGAAATTGCAGATTTTGCAGTACAAACGGCGGCCAAATGGCCGCCGTTTGTACTGTATGGCAAAGGTCCGTGATGAGTTAGCATTGGGGTTAGCACGCAATTGCAATTCAGTTTTGGTCTGCACAGGGGGAATGGATGAAACAAGCACTCCAGGCGGTTCTGGTCACCTTACTTTTGCTGCTTCCGGCCGCCGCGGTGGCCCAGGCATCTCCTCTCACCCGCGATCAAACGCGCGAACGGCTGCGCGATACGCTGAACCGGTATGGCTCACGGGCCGACGTAAACATCAGCTTTCACCAAAGCGAGAAAAATCCCTGGAACTTTGTCGGCTCCAGAACCACCGGCCTCAAGAATTTGCAGTCGCTCGAAGTGGTGCTCATGGTCACGGACAAGGACACCATCAGCATCCGGACTTATCCGCACTACGGCGGCGGATATATCAATCTGGAAAAAGTCACGGACAAAACCGGCCTGATGCGCCAGCTACTGCTCTTCAGCGACCATAACTTTATGTTTTGGGGAGCGGACGACACCAGCGACATTTTCACCGGCTACACCTTTACTCTGGAATCGGGCTATCCCGATGAAGCCATGCTCATTGTGCTGCGCAGCGTGATCAACACCGATGACTTCGTTGGACAAATGCGGCCCTTTATTGATGGCAGTACGGCCGCTGCGAAGTAACTTTTACGAAGAACCAAAACCTTACCGCTGATTTACGCGGATGAACGCGGATCTGAAAACCTGGCCAATAAGAGCAGGGGACACTGAGCAGGACTGAGACAAAAAATCTATCTGCGTTCATCTGCGTCAATCAGTGGCAAATTTTTCTTCAGGCCGATATCTTTCGCACGTTGACGGGCTGCTGATCCGAAAGTTTCATAAAAACAAGCCTTCGCCGCTGATTTGCGCAGATAAACGCAGATCAGAACCCCCTGCAATGCAAGCGCTTTCTGCAGCCACCAGAGTCAAACTTGATTGATTGCTGATCAGATCAGCGTTCATCCGCGTAAATCAGCGGTAAGTTTTTAGTTTTACGCCGGCATCTTTTTCGCCTGCTGGCGGGCGGTTAGCTGCTCAAGGACTTGTGGGCCGAGCTGCGAGATGCTGCCGGCGCCCAGGGTGAGCACCATGTCTCCGCTTTCCGCCACAACCAGAACGCGAGCAATGGCTTCGTCAAAGCTGGCGGCATAATGCGCTTCCCTGCCGCTGAGGCGCTGAATGGTTTCGGCCACCCGCATGCCAGTAACGCCCTCGATGGGCGGCTCGCTGGCAGCATAGATATCGAGCACGCAAACCGTGTCGGCCTCGGTAAAGGCGTCCCCAAACTCGCCGAGCAGGTCGCGGGTGCGTGTGTAGCGGTGCGGCTGAAAGATCACGTGCACGCGCCGAAAGCCGCACTGGCGGGCAGCGGAGAGAGTGGCGCGAATCTCCGTGGGATGATGGCCGTAATCGTCGATCACGCTGATTTCGCCGGCCACGCCGCGAAGTTGAAAACGCCGGTCCACGCCGCCGAAATTTTCGAGCGCTTCGCGAATTTTGTCCGGCTCAATGTCGAGCCCCACGCCCACGGCAATGGCGGCCGTGGCGTTCAGCACATTGTGATTACCCGGCACCTGCAGGCGGAATTCGCCCAGCGACCTGCCGCGATACTCCACGGCAAAATGCGAGTAATACCGGCTGGAGCGGACGCGTTCAATCTGGCTGATGCTGATGCTAAAATCGGCGGCCTCATGCAGGCCATAGGTCACGGCGCGGCGCGCCAGACGGGGCATGAGATCGCGAAGGCGTGGATCGTCGGCGCACAGCACCAGCATTCCGTAAAAAGGAATGCGGTCCATGAAATCGATGAAGGCGCGTTCCACATCTTCCATGTCGCGATAGCAGTCCATGTGCTCGCGATCGATGTTGGTGACCACGGCGAGAATCGGTGAAAGTTTGAGAAACGACCGGTCGCTCTCGTCCGCCTCGGCCACCAGATACTGCGATTTGCCCAGGCGCGCGTTGGAACCCATGGCGTCCACGCGTCCGCCCACCACTACGGTGGGATCAAGGCCGCCGGCCGCCAGCACCGCCGCCACCATACTCGTTGTGGTGGTCTTACCGTGCATGCCGGCAATGGCAATGCCGTATTTCAGGCGCATGAGTTCGGCCAGCATCTCCGCGCGCTGGATCACCGGAGTGTGCTGCGCCCGTGCCGCCGCAACTTCAGAATTGCCGGACGAAATGGCCGAGCTGGTAACGATCACCTCCGCGCCGGTGATGTTTTCCGCGCGATGACCTTCAAAGATGATGGCGCCCAGATCGGCGAGACGCCGGGTTACAGCGGAGTGTTTTAAATCAGACCCTGAAACCTTGTAGCCGAGCGTGAGCAGCACTTCGGCAATGCCGCTCATGCCAATGCCGCCAATGCCTACGAAATGTATACGCTGAATCTTTGCGAACATTCTTTAAACCACTAATCTTTTAAACAAAAATCATGAAACACAAATCATTCGGCGGCAAGTTCTGCCACCATTTTGGCCAGCTGCTCCGCCGCAGCCGGATGCGACAGGGCCCGTGCCTTTGCCTGCATCTGCCGCAGGCGCTCGCCGTCGGCCAGCAGGCCTGTGATCGTCTGCGCCAGCCCTGAGGGCGTCAGCTCGGCTTCGGGAACCATCACTGCTGCTCCAGCCGCAGCCACGGCCTCGGCGTTGCGGCGCTGATGGTCATCTGCCGCGCGCGGAAATGGAATGAAGATCGCCGGCTTTCCTGCCGCCGTGATCTCGGCCACCGTGCTGGCGCCTGACCGGCATACCAGCAAGTCCGCCCGCGCAAATGCCTGAGGCATGTTGTCAATGAAAGCTGAAACTTCTGCTGGAATTCCCAAACGAGTGTAAGCTGCCTGGGTCTCATTATAGTCGCGTTCACCAGTCTGATGGATCACATGCAGATCCTGTATCTGGCCCTTTATCTCGGCTATGGCGGAGGTAGTGGCAACATTGATGGCATGCGCACCCTGGCTGCCGCCGAAAATCAGCAGCGTGGGGCGTGAGCCGGGCGGACGAGGGGCAATGTCGCAAAACTCCTGGCGCACGGGAACACCCGATACGCGCGCATTGCGGAAGTATTTCGCCGTCTCGGCAAAGTGGACCGCGGCCGCGGAGACGCGCCGACCCACCATGCGATTGGCAAATCCGGGAACATAGTTTGGCTCAAAGGCCAGAGTTGGAATCCCCGCGAGAATGGCTGCCGCCATCGCCGGCCCGGAGGCGTATCCGCCTACCCCGGCCACCACATGCGGAGCGAAGGCGCGAATGATCTTTCGCGAATGGAGAATGGCCAAAGGCAGATCGAGCATGGTGCGCAGCCGAGTGCGCAGGCCCACATTCTTGAGCGCTCCAACCTTAATCAGCATGAGTCCAAAGCCTGCCTGGGGCACCAGACGGTTTTCGATACCCCGCGCCGTGCCCACGAATAAAACCTCGGCCTGATAACGGGCTTTCAATTCCCTGGCGATGGCAAGCGCCGGTATTACATGGCCGCCAGTTCCTCCACCGCAAATAAGCACTCGCAAATGTTCGTCGCGTCGCACGAGCCCCAGTGTAAACGATTGCCTGGGGGATATACCTGTGGTCCTGCATAACCTGCATCGTAAATCGCATTAGGTTACGCTTCGCGCCGGGAAAACTTCCTGCTGCAAATCGTGCGCGAGCAGAGTCAGATTTGAACTGTTCAGTCTGGCCAGTAAAGAAGATGGGGATACAAACTCATCGTGGCTGTGGCAATCACTCTGCCTGCTGCGTGACGTTGAGCAGGACTCCCACGCTCGCCAGCATCACAAAAATCGATGACCCGCCATACGACACAAAGGGCAGCGGAATGCCCTTGGTGGGCAGCAGTGCGAGCACCACGCTGATATTGAAGAAGGCCTGCAGCACGACCATGGTGGTAACGCCAATCGCCAGATAGCGCCCAAACAGATCGCGCGTGCGATACGCCGCCCGAAAGCCTCGCCAGGCAAAAAGAGTAAACAGCAGCGCAATCAGGACCGAGCCAATCATGCCCAGTTCTTCCGCCGTAACCGCGTAAATAAAATCCGTATGGGCTTCAGGAAGATAGAAGAGCTTCTGCTTGCCTTCCATCAGGCCCAGGCCGGTCACACCACCGGTGCTTACCGCGATCAGAGACTGATTGATATGGAATCCGATTCCCTGAAGATCGCGTTCGGGATGAAGGAACGTAATGATCCGGGCCAATCGCCAGGGTACGGCGATCAGCAAATAGGCGATCACCGGGACGATTGGCACCAGCGCATACGCAAAGTATCGCAGTCGCGCCCCGGCCACGTAGAGAATCGCGGCGGTCACGCCGAGGCAAACCATGGCGGTGCCAAGATCGGGTTCTTTTACGATCAGCCCGGCAAACAGCACTGCGGGAATTGCGGCGGGCAGCAGTGTATGGCGCCAGTCGTCAATGCTTTTGGCGCGCAACTCCAGAAAAAATGCCAGAAACAGGATGAGCGCCGGTTTGGCCAGCTCCGAGGGCTGCAACATCACGCCGCCGCCCAGCGGAATCCAGCGGTGCGTATTGTGCGCGCGGTTAAAAAACAGTACCGCCACCAGCAGCAGCGTAGTAATGCCGAGAACTGTAAACACCACCGCCGGTTTTTTGGCGATGCGGTAGTCAATGTTCATCGCCACCGTCATGGCAATCAAGCCGGCCACGGCCCAGATCAACTGCCGGACCAGGAAGTGGGAGGCCGAGCCGTAACGCTCATTGGCCATTACCGCGGAGGCGCTGAAGACCATCACCACGCCGATCAGGACCAGTACCAGCGTGGCGCCGAACAGCCACTTGTCAATGCCAACCCGCTTTGCCACTTAGCGTTTGTCTCCCAGCATGACCGGAGCCAGCGAGTGCACCAGTTCCTTGAACACCCGTCCACGCTGCTCGTAGTTCTCAAACTGGTCAAAACTGGCGCAGGCGGGCGCGAGCAAAACAATGTCTCCTTCGTTAGCCGCTTCAAAGGCCTGTTGCACCGCGTGTTCCAGTGTTCCGGAATGCGCCAGCGGCACGGAGCCCTGAATCTGCGCCGCGATTTTGTCGGCGGCTGCGCCAATCAGGTAGGCCCGCTTTACACGCTCGCGCAGCAGAGGATTCAGCACGGAATAGTCGCTGCCTTTATCCTTGCCGCCGAGAATAATGTGGATGTTGCCCGGAAATGACTCGAGCGCCTTGATCGTGGCGTCCACGTTGGTGGCTTTGGAGTCGTTGAAGAACGATACTCCGTGGATGGTGCTCACCGGCTCCAGCCGATGTTCCACGCCGCGAAATTCAGAGACGGCCCGGCGAATTTCCTGGGGACCGCACCCGGCAATCATGCCCACGGACACTGCCGCCAGCACATTCTCCAGATTATGCGCACCCTTGAGATGAATCTCGCTGCGCTCCATCAGCGGAGTTTCTCTGCCGCCAGCACGAAATACAATCTGCGTTCCGCTCAGGAAGGCTCCATTGTCCACTTTTTGTTTGCGGCTGAACCAGTAAAGCGGACTCTTTACGCGACTCTTCAGATTCACGCAGGCAGCGTCATCGGCATTCAGGACGGCAAAATCACCGGCCGTCTGGTTCTCAAATATCCTTGCCTTTGCGTCCACATAGGCCTGAAAGGTGTGATGGCGGTCCAGATGATCGGGCGTAACATTCAGCACCACGGAAATCCATGGCCGGAATTGCTGGATGGTCTCCAGCTGAAAGCTTGACACCTCCAGCACCATATAACTCTCGGGCGTGGATTTTTCCACCAGAGAAATCACCGGCGTGCCGATGTTCCCCCCCACGAGCGTCTTCTTGCCGCTTTTGGCCAGAATTTCTCCGATGAGAGTGGTGGTTGTGGTCTTGCCATTGGAGCCGGTGATTGCAACCACTTTGCCCTGCAGGAAGCGGAAAGCGAGTTCAACTTCACCGATCACCGGAATACCGAGGCTGCGCGCCTGCTGCAGCTGTGGGTGATCGGAGGGTACGCCGGGGCTAACGACAATCAGGTCCTGATCGCGGAACGTACGCTCGCCGTGCCGTCCGGCTTCAATGCTGATTCCGCGGTCCAGCAGCGCCGCGATTTCGAGCTGCAATTGAGCTTCCGTTTTGGAATCGGAAACAGTAACCCTCGCGCCCCGCTCCTGCAGAAAAAAAGCCGCAGCTACACCTGACCGGCCAATTCCGACTACCAATACCCGCTTGTTATTTAAGTCCATGATGGTTAACTTTCATTGTCCCACGATTTTATGAGGAATTCCTGCGGCAAAAAACTATCTCTTATGTCACACATGCCGCCGTTTCCACGTGGCTGCCTCTTTGTGTTAACCGTCAGCATAATGTCAGCCGTACTCCGGTATACAATTTCAGCACCAGATGAATTATTTATCTACAAAAATGCCACGTTTTAAAGCAGTTGCCCTGGCTTTTTGCCTGTTGGCCATTTTGGGCCTATCCCTTCGCGGCATATCGCAGAACTCGGGACGCGTGCCGGGGACAACCACGTTCGGCCTTATGGTCGATGGACGGCCCGTGGGCACATTCACGCGCATGGGCGCCCTGCGCGGAGACGATGACCAGTCCGCAGGATCGCAGCCCAGATCGGTTACTTTGTCCGATTGTGATCGCGTCTGCACTGCCAACGTGCTGAACTGGTATCGCGAAGCCCAGGAAGCCGGATCCGGCGCGAAACGACCGGCCACCATCACCATTTATGGCGTAACCGGGCATGAAGTAGCTCGCTACAACCTCGGCAATGCCTGGCCAATTAAGGTAACCACAGCGACCAACGCACGCGCTCACGAACCGCTGGTTACTCTCGAACTCGGTTATGAAAGCCTTCGCAAAGCGGAATAGAAGTCAGGCACTCCGCAGTTATTTCACGCTACATGCGTTTCGTCTGTTTCCGGCTGAATATCAAGCAGGAACAGCACAATCGCGAGTGCTGAAAACAAAGGCCGGTTGCCAAAGCCAGCGAATGCACTCAATCGTCATGGATGATTTAGAACCGCAAAAAACTCAGATGGCTGTTTGTTAAGGCCGTTGGCAAAAGAGTTACACTCGGAGACATGTCGCGCAAAACCAGTGCGCTCAGAGTGATCGATCTGGAAGATGGCATGCCCCGGGTGGAAGAGGCGCGTCTGCGCATGCAGCATGAACTGCACGTGGCCCGCGAACAGGGCTGCAAGGCGGTGAAACTGGTGCATGGTTACGGATCGAGCGGCGTGGGCGGCAGACTGCGCGATGAACTGCAAAAAGATCTTTTTCGCCTGGTCCATGAAGGTTCAGTGCATGCCTTTATTACCGGCGAAAACTGGCGCATCTCCAATGAGATCACATGGGAATGGCTGAAACGCTACCCTGAGTGGAAGCAGGATTCTGACCTGGGACGCGGCAACAAAGGGATTTCCATCGTGGTGTTGTAACGTGAGGCAGCAAGGCCGGCGGCTTTGCTCTATCATTGCCATGAGATGGCATCCGTATCCGGCCCAACCGTAAGCAAGAGACTACAGCTTTTCATTCTGCTGGTCACGCTGGTCGCGGCCATTCTGTTCGCCGCCACCAGGCCGCGCGGACATCACTCATTGATGGTAAAGGCGTACTTCCAGAATGCGCAGGGCCTGCGCAGTAATGCGCCCGTACAGCTCGCGGGAGTGGACATCGGACGGGTGAGCAGCGTGCGCGCCCGTCCGGAAATGCGCGAGCGCCCCGCCGAAGTGATTATGATCGTGCAAACGCCTTACAGCCTCTCCATCCCCAATGATGCTGTAGCTTATCTAAGTCAGGGGGGATTGCCGGGTGGAACCGTTGTAGAGATCGACATCCGCAAAGCGTATGGCCCACCATTGAAAAACTGGGGTGTGCTCACAACCGTGGAAGATACAAAATTTCCTGAAGCAAAAGCACGATAAACGATGTTTTGAGGTGGCCGTCACGCGGGCCGGCGCGTGACGGTCGAAAGTGCGCTCAAACTTACTGTGCTTCTTCTCCGCCCTCTTTTTCGATCACGATCTTCACCCGGCTGGTCACATCGCGATGCAGGCGGACAGGGACATCAAATTCGCCCAGGCTCTTGAGAGGATCGCTGAGCTGGATCCTGCGGCGGTCAATGTTAAAGCCTTTTTGCGCCAGCGCTTCGCCGATATCGGACGAGGTGACCGAACCAAACAGATGGTCCTTTTCACCGGCTTTGCGCTGAAAGCTCAGGGACACGGCTTCCAGCTGTCTGGCCAGTGCTTCAGCATCGGCCTTTTCGACCGCCGAGCGGCGCACGGCGGACTGCCGCATCTGTTCGATTACGGCCTTGTTGCCGGCAGTGGCTTCAATTGCCAGCTTGCGCGGCAGCAAATAGTTGCGTCCGTAGCCTTCCGCCACTTTCACCACCTCGCCGCGATGGCCGAGCTTGGGTACATCTTCCTTCAGAATGACTTCCATTTCAGAATCTCCAGTTCCGTAATGTTTTAACGCGCGGCAAATGGCAGCAGAGCGATGTTGCGCGCCCGCTTGATGGCCGCCGTGAGACGCCGCTGGTGTGGCGTGCAAACGCCGGTCAGCCGCCGGGGAACAATCTTGCCCCGCTCGGCCACAAAGCCCTGCAGCAGCCGGACGTCCTTGTAATTGATGTCGTCAATTTTTTCCACGCAGAATTTGCAGACCTTCTTGCGGCGAAAAAACTTGCGTCCACCCTCGCGGCCCCCACCGGGCCCGCCTGGTCCGCGACCACCCTCTCTGGGGGTATGCGGACGTGGCGCCTGGGTAGAACTTTCATGAGTTGCTTCGTCAGCCATATTTCTCCTTCATCGGGGCGCGCTGGGCGCCCAAAAAATCGTTAAGCGTTGACCGCCGGTGCTTCGCTTTCCGCCGGAGCAGGTTCCGTTGACGGCGCCGGACGGCGCTGCTTTGCCGCGCGCAGCTTTTTCACTTTATCGAGACGCTGCTGGTCTTCGTCCGTACGCACGGTGAGGAACTTGATCACCGGCTCGGCCACGCGCATGCGGCGCTCCAGTTCATGCACGGCCTTGCCATCGGCGTTGAGGGTGAGCAGCACATACTGCCCGTCAGAAAACTTCTTTACGTCATAAGCCAGCCGCCGCCTGCCCATCTTCTCCGTGTTCAGCACGGTGGCCCCGGCAGTGGCCGCATGGCCCTGCAGAGTTGCGATCAGCTTGTCGGTATCTTCTTCACTCAGATCCGGTCTTACGATAAACATCACTTCATAAGCGCGTTGCATTCATTGTCTCCATCTTTCCCTAAACTTTTTCGCTCTGATTCTCCGGCGGCCCTTTCCGGTTAAATCTGTTCATTGCCGCCGCAATCCCATCCTGCAAAATCATGTCCGCGGCATCCGCTGCCGCATCGAGCACTTCATCGACCACGGCCAGCTGCGACTTGCGAAAGGGCGACAATACGTACTTGGCTCCGCCCTTTCCCGGACTCTCCGGCGCTATTCCCATTCGCAGCCGCGTCACTTCCTGGCTTTGCAGTGCATTGATGATCGACTGCATTCCATTGTGCCCGGCGGACGACCCGCGCTCGCGTATGCGAATCCGTCCCAGCGGAAGATCCAGATCGTCGTAAAGCACGAGCAAATCTTTTTCTCCCGCTTCGTACTTTTGCGTCAGCTCCCGGACGGACATACCGCTGAGGTTCATGTACGTTTCCGGCTTGGCCAGCAGGACCTCTTCGTTCCCGATCCGCGTCCTGGCCGTGAGCGCTTTGCAGTGCCGGTTGTCCACCGTCACGCCGCAACGTTCGGCAATGCGGTCCACCGCGAGAAAGCCGATATTGTGCGGCGTGAACTGGTATTCGATACCGGGATTGCCCAGCCCGATAATCAGCTTCACGCCAGCTACTTCTTCGCTGGGGCTTCAGCGCCTTCCGCAGTCTCCTGTTTGCCCTTCTTGATAACTTCGGGCTCGGAGGGACCCGCGGCGGCCGCAGCTGCAGCGTCGGGCGTTGCCACCACTTCTTCCTTCACCGAGGTGATGTGCGCGACTGCCTGGGTCGCCTCGGTAATGAACTTCAGTTTGCCGCCGTGGTCCAGATCGGCCACACGCAGGACCTGGCCGAACACAAGGCCGGAAATATCCGCATTGATGTGGCTGGGAATATCGGCTGGCAGGCACTCGATTTCCACTTCACGCAGCACCTGATCCAGAATGCCACCCTGCTGCTTCACGCCCGCAGATTCACCCGTAAGATGAACGGGCACTCTGACCCGGATCTTCTCATCCATGGCGATACGCTTCAGATCAATGTGCAGCATACGGCCCTTGATCGGTTCATACTGCCAGTCCACGATCATGACCTTGGTCTTGTCGCCGCCCACGGCCAGATCGAAAATCGTGTTGTGGCCGGACTCCGAATGCAGGATCTTTGTGATCTGTTTGGGATCGACGCTCACGGCCAAGGGCTGCTTCTTTGCGCCATACATCACCGCCGGGACGCGTCCGCTGGCGCGCAGCCTGCGCGCTTCATTTTTGCCGCGCGACTCGTCCGCCCGGGGCTGTGCTTCAACAACTTCCTGTGAAATCATTTTTTGTTTCCTTTTCTCCGGTCTCTTCGGACCGCAAATAAATCTACTTTTCCCGTCAGCTACAAAAACAGCGAACTGACGGACGTTTCTTCATGGATCGACTGAATCGCGCGGCCCAGCAGGCCGGCAATCGTCAGAACCTTGATCTTGGGCTCCTCTTTGGCCGCTTTCGTAAGAGGAATGGTGTCGGTGACTACAACCGCCTCCAGCTTTGATTTGGCAATGCGCTCAATGGCCGGCCCGGAAAGCACCGGATGCGAAGCACAGGCAAATACCTTTTCCGCGCCCGCGCCCACCAGAGCCTCCGCGGTCTTGACCAGCGTTCCGGCGGTATCGATGATGTCATCGATGATCAGGCAAGTGCGGCCCTTCACGTCGCCGATTACGTGCATGACCTCGGCCACGTTCATGTCGGTGCGCCGTTTGTCCACAATGGCCAGCGCGGCGTCCACTTTTTTGGCGAAGAAGCGCGCACGCTCGACACCGCCCGCGTCCGGCGAAACCACGGTCAAATTCGGCAACTGCATCTTTCTGAAGTAGTCCACCAGCACCGGCGAGGCAAACAGATGGTCCACGGGAATATTGAAAAAGCCCTGAATCTGTGGCGCGTGCAAATCCACCACCAGCGCCCGATGCGCCCCTGCCGTCGTCAGCAGGTCGGCCACCAGCTTCGAAGACACGGGAACGCGCGGCTTGTCCTTGCGGTCCTGCCGGGCATAACCAAAATACGGAATCACGGTCGTAATGCGCCGTGCCGACGCCCGCTTAAGCGCGTCTACCAGTAACAGCAGCTCCATGAGGTGCTCATCCACCGGGAAGCACGTCGGCTGCACCACAAAAACGTCAGAGCCGCGAACATTCTCGAGCACCTGGATGTAAGCCTCGCCGTCAGAAAAGCGGGTGACCGTGGCCCGGCCACGCTCCAGGCCGAGAAAAGCGCAAATCTCTTCGGTGAGCGCCTCATTGGCGGTGCCACAGAAGATCTTGAGCTTCTCGTCATGGCGCAAGCGCTGCGCCTTTGACTCTACCTTGGGCTGCGCCTGCTGCTTTTTATCCGATTTGTCGGCTTCAGTTACTATCGTTGTGGCCATCGCATTCTCCTGGTTGAGCTGGTTTGCTCGAACGTAAGATCATGGCTGGTTCTGATAAAAATTTGCGTACTCACCGCCCTTTCGGGCAGTCTTGCGAAACAGGGCTGATGGTCCGCCATCAGCTTAAAAAATCTGGCTGGGCCGCTAGGATTCGAACCTAGACAAAGTGCTCCAAAGGCACTTGACCTACCATTAGTCGACGGCCCAACTTCCCGAACATTTGAATTGCGCAACTGGCTGGCTGCTCAATTACTCGGTCTTAAACATTTCTTTCCAGTACCGCGCCCGCGTCAGCGTAACTGTTGCCTGAGCCGGAATGCCTTCTTCGGTCAGGTGGTCCGCTGCTTTGGCCGCTGTTTCCTTGTCCGCAAACAGCGCGTACACACTGGACCCGGAGCCGGAAAGCGAAACGTACTTCGCACCTTCACGCTCCAGCATGCGCTTGACCTGGCGTACCGTGGGATACATGGGAAAAACGACGGTTTCAAAGTCGTTTTCCATCCCGGTACGGACAAGGTCGAGAAGCAGTGCCTCGGCCCGGTCCCAGCCTTTATGCGGGACACCGGTTGGGGTATAAGTGCTGCCACTCAGCCATTCATACAGCGAGTGACTGAATGTATTTATCTTATCGGAGGGGGAAGAATGCGTCAATCCAGCCTGGGCCTGCTTGTCCCACTCAGAAAAAGCGGCAGGGGTGGAGACGCCAACCTCGGGCGTGGCTACCACGCAGTGGAAGCTGGGCAGATCATCCATGGCAGCCACCTGCTCGCCGCGGCCAAGGCCCAGCACCGTGCCACCGATCAAAAATAAAGGCAGATCAGAGCCAACTTCGGCGGCGATCCGCAGACGCTCCGCCGGCGGCAGAGTCTGCTTGAGCGCCCGCTCCAGTCCCAGCAGAGTCGCAACCGCATTGGACGAAGCCGCACCCAACCCACCCTGTACCGGCAAACTTTTTTCGATGGTGATGCGGACCTTGCTGCGCGTCTTCAGCGCGCGAAGCACCCGCTCAGCCACACGCCAGCAGGTGTTGCTCTCGTCGGCGGGGACTTTCGGGTTTTTACAAATGATGTCGATGCCCACGCCGCGGCCGGCGTCCACGCGCACCACGTCAGAAAGGGCAATGGTTTGATAAAGGGTACGCAGCTCGTGGAACCCATCTCCACGGGGAGGGCCAATCCTGAGGCCAATGTTGATTTTCGCGAATGAGCGGACGGTTACAGGCATCGCAAAAAATCATAGCATTCAGGTATGGAAGAAAAGGAGCGCACCAGCATCAAAAAAGATCCGGCTGTTTGCCATAACGAATGCCAAAGTGGTCGTAGGCGTGGCGCGTGGCCACTCGTCCGCGCGGCGTGCGGTCGAGAAAGCCGATTTGGATCAGAAATGGTTCGTGAATTTCTTCGAGGGCGTCCGGCTCTTCCGCCAGAGCGGCGGCCAGAGTATTCAGGCCCACGGGGCCGCCGTTATATTTCTGAATAATGGTCAGCAGCAGCCGTCGATCCACTTCGTCAAAACCATGCTTATCGACCTCCAGCATCTCCAGTGCGGCCTGGGCCGTGGCTTTATCGATCCGGCCCGCGCCGCGCACCTGGGCAAAGTCGCGCACCCGGCGCAGCAGACGGTTGGCAATACGCGGAGTTCCGCGCGCCCGGTGGGCCATCTCTTCGGCGCCCTCGGAGTCAATCTCAACGCCCAGAATTTCCGCTGAGCGCTCGATGATGAATTTCAGCTCTTCCGGGGTGTAGAACTCGAGGCGCAGCAGGATGCCAAAGCGCGAGCGCAGCGGAGCCGAGAGCAGCCCGGCGCGTGTGGTGGCGGCCACAAAGGTAAACGGCCGCACGTCAATCGTGTGCGTACGCGCGGACGGGCCCTGGCCGATGATGATGTCCAGTTTGTAATCTTCGAGCGCCGAATAGAGGATTTCTTCGAGCGCCGGCTGCAGGCGGTGGACTTCGTCCAAAAACAGGATTTGCCGGTCGGTTACGTTGGTGAGAATGGCCGTTAGGTCGCCTTTGATCTGAATGGCCGGCCCAGCCGACTGCTGATAGGCAGAGCCCATCTCATTGGCGATGATGGTGGCCAGGGTAGTCTTGCCCAGACCCGGCGGTCCGTAGAGCAGCACGTGGTCCAGGGCCTCGCCGCGCGATTTGGCGGCTTCAATGGCTACCGAGAGATTCTCTTTGACCTTGTTCTGGCCAATGAACTCACGCAAAAAGCGCGGGCGCAGCTTGAGTTCAAAAGTCGCTTCGTCTTCCGCCTGAACGGCGGACACCAGGCGTTCTTTTTCGAGAGCTTTCTGATCCAGGGCCATCTGGGCGATGGTAAAGCGAAATCAGCAAAAATGCCAGGTAAGATTCAAAGCGTAGCCGCTGGACGGTCCCGCTTACGATAATTGTGCTGATTGTTCAGGAGTTAAATGCCCAAGATCGGCAATTATTTCCTGGCTGATTAACTTGCTGTCGTCGTATGTGATTTGAATGATGCGCACTCTGCCCGACCGGCTCGAAGCCACGGCCGAGGCAAGTTCCAGCGCCGGGAAAACACCCAGCATCTCCCACTTGCCTGCGTCCTTTTTCTCTGTCCAGATCTCGTACTGCTCCCAGCGGGCCATAGCACATCCGTTATTAATCTCTTGAACACTCTATTATGCACTACCAGGACGGCCCGCAATTTCAGATGAGAGCAGTACGAAATAACTGTTCTGGTTCCCTGGGAAGAGGCTTTACTCCTCCTCTTCCACCACCTCGCCACGCTCGGCCCGGGCCTGAGTCACGATTTTTTCCTGCAGTGCCGAGGGCACAAAGTCATAACGGGACATCTCCATGTTGAAGCTGCCGCGTCCCTGCGTCATGGAGGTCAGGTCGGCGCCGTAGGTGAGCATCTCTGCCATGGGCACCTCGGCTTTCACGATTGTTTTTCCCGCCTTGTTGTCCATGCCCTGAATGCGTCCGCGGCGTGAATTCAGGTCGCCCATGATGCTGCCGGCAAATTCGTCGGGGATGGTGATCTCCACGTGCATGAGCGGCTCCAAAAGCGCGGGCTTGGCCTGTTCCATGGCTTTTTTGAAGGCAATGCGGCCAGCCGTCTTGAACGAAAGTTCGTTCGAATCCACGTCATGATAGCTGCCGTCATAGAGAATTACCCGGAAATCCACCATGGGAAAGCCGGCCAGATAGCCGCGCTGAGCGGCCTCGATGATTCCCTTTTCCACGGCAGGAATGAAGTTTTTGGGAATGGCGCCGCCAAAAATATCGTTGACGAATTCAAACTGCTTGCCCCGCTCCAGCGGCTCCATTTTGATTTTGCAGTCGCCATACTGGCCGTGGCCGCCGCTCTGTTTTTTGTGCCGACCCTGTACGTCGGCCCGGCCGCGAATGGTCTCGCGATAGGGGACTTTGGGCGCTTTCAGGTTGACTTCCGTGTGGTAGCGCTTCTTCAGTTTGGAGACGATTACTTCGATATGCTGCTGCCCGGTGCCGGCGATCAGGAATTCCCTGGTCTGCTGGTCGCGGAAGAAGCGCACCATGGGATCTTCTTCCATGAGCTTGTGCAGACCGCTGGAAAGCTTGTCTTCATCATTGCGGCTTTTGGGTTCGATGGCGAAGGTGATGGCCGGTTCCGGCAGATTGACCGCCGGATACTGAATGGGATTGGCCTTGTCTCCCATGGTGTCGCCGGTCAGCGTGTCTTTGAGTTTGGCCACCGCGCCAATGTCGCCCGCATGGAGTTCCGGCACAGCTACCAGGTTCTTGCCCTGAGGAATCGACAAATGGGAAAGCTTTTCCGTGGTGCTTCGAGTGAAGTTCTGCAGCGCGGCCTCATTCTTCACCACGCCGGAAAAAACCTTGAAATAGCTGATGCGTCCGGAAAAGGGATCATTGGCGGTCTTGAAGACATAAAGCGAAGTGGGATCGGCATCGGACACGTGGCGCTCCACGGGATGCCCATTGCCGGAAGCGTCCGGCGCCGCCTTTACGGAGCGATGTTCGGCGGCGGTGGGGCAGTAATCCACCACGAAATCCAGAAGATGGTCGCTGCCGATGTTGCCCAGGCCGGAAGCAAAGACCACGGGAAAAATCTTGTCGTCGCGAATGGCCTCATGCAGCGCGGTGATCAGGTGCTCTTCCGCGATGGTGCCCTGATCGAAGAACTCCTGCATCAGCTCGTCTTTGCCCTCGGCGATAAGCTCTACCAGTTTTTCGTGGGCCTCTTTGCACACCGTTTCCATTTCGGCGGGAATCGGCCCTTCCCTGCCTTTGCCGCTGCCACCCATTTCGTAGGTGTAGGCCTTCATATTGACGAGATCCACGACACCTTTGAGGCTCTTCTCGCTGCCTATGGGAATCTGCACCGGCGTGACCTGGCGACCGAAAGCGGCACGCAAGCTCTCCAGAGCACTCTCATAGCTGGCGCGTTCGCGGTCCATGCGGCTCACCACGATCACGCGCGGCAGTTCAATTTCATCGGCATACTGCCAGACTTTTTCCGTGACTACTTCCACGCCGGAGACACCATCCACCACCACTACCGCGGCTTCGACGGCCAGCATGGCAATTCTGGCTTCATGCGAAAACATGGTGAAGCCAGGAGAATCCAGCAGGTTGATTTTGGTATTGCGCCACTCGGTGGAGGCAATGCCGGTGGAGATCGTCATCTGGCGGCTTATTTCTTCTTCGTCATGGTCGGTGACGGTGCTGCCATCGTCCACGCGGCCCAGTTTGGGCGTAGCGCCGCCGGTGAACAGCATGGCGGAAACGAGTGAGGTCTTGCCGGAGTGAGAGTGGCCAACTACAACCAGATTGCGAATATCCTTGCCTTCGTAAACCTTCAAGTGTGCCTCCTTTTGACGCCAAGCCGCTTCCTGCGACCGCCATCTCTGGCCAGTCACGTTCTCGAATTGTCAATGTGTGATCAGAGGGTCCCAGGCTCCAGCAGGATGTGTTAAGAGCATGTTAAAAGCGATATTATCCCGCTGCCGGCGGGTTTTGGGAAGGGCAGTAAAACAATCTCGAGCAAAGCGAGAGATCCCTATGCCATGAAACTTCCCTGAAGCAATGAAAGATGCCTCTGAATGTCGACAGTCACAGGGACCCCTCGCTCGCGCTTCGGGGTTTCAGAAAAGTTGACGCTTCCCGGCGAATCCCTGACAATTCAGTGACATGGCGCGTTTCTATCTGGGGTGCATCCCTCGGGTGAGGGACGCAAGGGATTGTTCCGCCGCGGCGGCGCACTTTCGCCGCTGCAGTGGTCGCCCGACGGGCGTTACACGTTGTATGCCGACTGCTGCTCACTCCACGATACGCTCCGTTGCATGTGCGAGATCGGGCGCATCCGCGTGCGGCGGCTGGCGGATAACGCGGACATCGAGATCTCCGGGGATGGTTACCAGAACATGTACATCCCGCGCTGGACGTGGATCCAGAAGAAGCGGGCAAATTGATCAGTGTCGTGTGGGGAGCAGCTCCTCCTAAATGCCGTGCGGCCAGGCTGTTCCAAGGTTCCAGGGCAGCAATTCCTCGATCCAATTGACGGGTGATAGGCAATCCGGGCCAATACGATTCGCAAACATACCTCGGGTGCTGACTAATTGACTACGAAGCCAAGCGTATCAACATAGTAGATTCATGGATTTCGCCAAAATGGTGGAGCGCAGGCAGAAGTGCCTGCGCTCCACAAGCGTTTTGAGGTACCCTTACTTTTTCTTGCGCGCCACGTTGCCGCGAAGGAAAGAGCTGTAACCTGCTTCATCAAGGTTTCCTGCAGCAAGTTCCATGACCGCTTGCGCCGCGTCTTCCTCGCTGGCGGTGAAAACATAGCCATTGAGTTCCAGAAACAGGATTCCAATCACAAAGCCGGTGCGCTTGTTGCCGTCGATAAAGGGATGGTTACGAACGATGCCCGCGGTGTAAGCCGTAGCCATATCGATGATATTGGCCGTTTCGGCATAGGCAAATTGCTGTTGTGGCCGGGCCAGGGCAGCCTGCAGCAAGCCACGATCGCGCAGACCCGCTGCTCCGCCGTGCAGCGCAAGCAGACGAGCGTGCAGCACGAGCGCGTCACGCTCGTCGATCCAGACCGGTTGTTTCATTTTGCGAGAACGTGCAGCGTATTGCGATAGCGGCTGATAATGTCATCCGCTTTCGCCATCTTTTTCTCGAAGTCAGGATCATAAGGCGTGAGCTGGTAGCTGCCGTCCGGAGCTTCGATCAAAAACAAAGCTTTCCCATCGCCGGTGTGCAGACGATTGATGACCTCTTTCGGCAGCACGACACCGAGCGAGTTTCCGAATTTGCGGACCTTCAATTCGACCATAATCACCCCTCAGAAGTTATTACTATTGTAATAACTTCATGGAAAAACGCAAGCTTTGCGTACAGCTCACTTTTCCGGCGCGTATTTGTATTGAAACCGGATCAGAACAACCCGTGGCTCCCTGGCCAGTGTACCGGGTTTAGAATAGGGAAGGTGTTAGAGAGGTTCATGTATGGGCGATCCGGTTATCAGCAATCCAGCTATTCTCAGTGGTGAGCCTGTATTCCGTGGTACCCGTGTTCCTTTTAAGTCCTTAACCGACTACCTGGAGCATGGCCGCTCCATCAGTGAATTCCTGGAAGACTTTCCCGGTGTCAGCCGGCAAGACGCCGTCGCCGCGCTTGAGCAGGCCCGAACCAGCCTGGCCGCAGCTCTCAAATGAATCTGCTGCTCGACGAGTGTCTGCCCCGTAAATTGAAGTTCCTCTTCTCCGGTCACCAGTGCACCACTGTGCGTGAAGCTGGCTTGGGCAGCAAAGAAAATGGCGAACTGCTGGCCCTGGCGGAAGGCAGTTACGATGTACTCATCACCATCGACAAAAATATCCGCTACCAGCAACACATGACTGGCCGCCGCATTGCCATCATGATTATCCGTGCCTACTCCAACGACATCAGCGATCTTGAACAGCAAATCCCCGAAGCCTTGATCGCGCTTCAGTCCATTCAGCCGGGTCAGGTGATTGAAGTCGGCTTGAAGGCATACTGACTTGTGGTTCCGACATGGATATAGTCAGAAAAAAGCGCAGGCAGAAGTGCCTGCGCTCCACAATCAAAAGACCATTATTTACTGCCTGGGCTAATCACCACGCTACCGATCCTGCCCAGGCTGCTGTACTTAAACTGCGCTCACTACTTCCGGATTGCGTTTGCCTGCCAGAAGCTGCCGCAGAACGAACTGCAGAATTCCTCCGTGTTCGTAGTAGAGAATTTCCTGCGGCGTATCGATGCGCACCAGCACGGAAAACTCGTTCACTGCCCCATCCGGCGAGGTGGCGCGGACGATGAGCTGGCGGCCTCCGCCGAACTTGCTCTCGAGCATTTTGGGCAGGCCAATGATCTCAAAGACCTCATTGCCATTCAGTCCGTGCGTATCCGCGTCTTCTTCCGGCAGATACTGCAGGGGGAGAATGCCCATGCCTACCAGATTGGAGCGATGGATGCGCTCGTAGCTTTCCGCGATCACGGCGCGCACGCCCAGCAGGTTCGGGCCTTTGGCCGCCCAGTCGCGCGAGGAGCCCGAGCCATATTCTTTTCCGGCCAGAATGATGAGAGGCACGCCGTCCTTTTGATACTTCACCGAGGCGTCAAAGATGGACATGACCTCTTCGCTGGGGAAATGTTTGGTCACGCCGCCCTCGGAGCCGGGCACCAGAAGATTGCGCAGGCGCACATTGGCAAAGGTCCCACGCACCATTACTTCATGATTGCCGCGGCGCGAGCCGTACGAATTGAAGTCTGCCGGTTTTACGCCGTGCTCCTGCAAATATTTGCCAGCAGGGCTGGCGGGCTTGATCGAGCCGGCGGGCGAGATGTGGTCGGTGGTGACGCTGTGGCCGAGTTTGGCCAGCACACGGGCGGCTTTGATGTCCCGCACCGGCGCCGGCTGGGCGGGCATATTGTCAAAGTACGGGGCGCGCTGAATATAGGTTGAGTCACTGGCCCAGCCATAGGTTTCGCCCTGAGGCACGCGCAGGCCCTGCCATTCGCGGTCGCCGTCAAAAATGGTGCTGTAATTCTGCGTGAACATGGTGGAGTCAATCGCATGGTCCACCGCGTCCTGCACTTCCTTCTGCGTGGGCCAGATGTCGCGCAGATAGACCGGCTTGCCGTCACTGCCTTTGCCCAGAGGATCGCTGGTGAGGTTGCAGTCGATGCGTCCGGCGAGCGAATAAGCGACGACCAGAGGCGGTGACATCAGATAGTTGGCGCGCACTTCCGAGTTGATACGGCCTTCAAAGTTGCGGTTTCCGGAAAGCACGGACGCCACCACCAGCTCTTTTTCGCTGATGGCGTAGGAAACGTCCGCCGGAAGCGGGCCGGAATTGCCGATGCAAGTGGTGCAGCCGTAGCCGACGATGTGAAAGCCGAGCTGTTCGAGATAAGGCAGGAGTCCGGCTTTGCGGTAATACTCTGTGACCACGCGGGAGCCGGGCGCGAGTGAGGTCTTCACCCATGGCTTGCGCCTGAGGCCTTTCTCTACGGCCTTCTTCGCCAGCAGACCGGCGGCAATCATCACCGAAGGATTCGAGGTGTTGGTGCAGCTGGTGATGGCCGCGATCACGACCGAACCATCGTGCAGGCGCTCGAAGACATCTTCCTTTACATCTACTTCTTCTTCCGCAGTGGCTGCGACGGCCACGGCAATAGGGCTGCCGCCTTCTCCTTCAAAACGCTCCACCTGTTTGGGAGCAGCTTTGCGCGCATCCTTTGTGGGACGCGGGCCGATGAGCGTGGGCAGCGCCTGCTCGAACGACTCTTTCGCCCGTGAAAGCGGCACGCGGTCCTGGGGACGGCGTGGCCCGGCGACGCTGGGCTCCACTGTGCCGAGATCGAGTGCGAGCACCTGCGAATAGTCGGCGTCTGTGCTGCTGGCGGAGTGGAACAGCCCCTGCTCTTTGCAGTAGGCTTCGACCAAAGCGATGTCCTTAGGATCGCGTCCGGTGGTGCGCAGATAGCCGAGCGTGATTTCATCCACGGGGAAGATGCCGCAGGTAGCGCCATATTCCGGCGCCATGTTGGCGATGGTGGCGCGGTCGGCCAGAGACAGCGAGGCCAAACCGGCGCCGAAGAATTCCACAAATTTGCCCACGACGCCCGCTTTGCGAAGAATCTCCGTGACCGTGAGCACCAGGTCGGTGGCGGTGGCGCCTTCACGCAAAGTCCCGCTGAGTTTAAAGCCGACCACCTGAGGCAGCAGCATGGAGACCGGCTGGCCGAGCATGGCGGCTTCGGCTTCAATTCCGCCGACGCCCCAACCCAACACACCCAGACCATTGATCATGGTGGTGTGCGAGTCTGTTCCGACCAGCGTGTCCGGATAGGCTTGCGTGACGCCGTTTTTCTGCTCGGAGAAAACAACGCGCGCCAGATATTCCAGATTCACCTGGTGAACGATGCCCATATCGGGCGGAACAACTTTGAAATTGTGGAATGCGGATTGTCCCCAGCGCAGAAAGGCATAGCGCTCCTGGTTGCGCTGAAATTCGAGAACGGCATTGGTATGGAAGGCGTTGGTGGTGGCAAATTCATCCACCTGCACCGAGTGGTCGATTACCAGTTCGGCCGGCTGCAATGGATTGATCAGCGAGGGATCGCCGCCCATGGCGCGCATGGCATCGCGCATAGCGGCCAGGTCCACCACGGCGGGCACGCCGGTGAAGTCCTGCATCAGCACGCGCGCGGGGGTGAAGGCGATTTCCCGGTCGGGAATGGCCTGTGGTTTCCACTCGGCCAGAAAGCGGATGTCGTCCGCGGTGACGCTGCGTCCGTTCTCGGTGCGCAGAAGATTTTCAAGCAGTACCCGTAAAGAATAAGGAAGACGGTGTGTGGGACAAATTACTTTGTCCACGGCGCTGAGCCGGAAAATTTCATATTCCCTGCCGCCAGCACGCAACTGAGAGCGGCTGCCAAATGAGTTCATGATGTTCCTCTGATTCCAGGTTTTACCCGCACTGGTTGAAGCTCCATGGGGCAACAGCACAAAGGGATGTGCAAAATGTCCTGCACTCTGATACTACCAAAAATCCTTAGACCCTCGGCGTGAGTACAAGTGGATTTTGCCGCAGATACACGCAGAAGAACGCAGATAAAAATCGTGAGGAAATTTGGGTGAAGACTATGGCAATGCTGGAGGGGCGCAATGCTCTATGCAACAGCATTTTTAGTGAGAGCCCGACCACACCTGATACAGCACCACCGCGATCATGAACAGCAGATAGATTCGCAGCAACCAGAGCACTGCGAGTTCCGGGCCGCGCAATCGACGGCGCGGGATGGGCCGCTTTCTGCCCTGACTGAGTTGCTCCTCTTCCAGAACCGAGGTGACAAAACGGCCCCGTGAACCTTGCTCCGTCTTTGTGGGACCTGCCTTCATAGCCTTATCTCGCCCCCAGATGCGCAAACACACCAGGAGCTATTATGCTGAGGCCAAAGAGCACTCCTGCGGCGGTGAGCAGGACCACTACAGTTCCAGCCAGGAAATTGACCCACCGGGGACTAATGAGGTCTCCCATGATTTCGCGGTCATTGACCAGCATGTAAAGAAATACCAGTGCGGGCGGCATGGCCAGCACGGCAATCGCGTTGACGATGAGAGTCACATAGACCAGAGGAAGGCCTGGTATCAGCGCCACTGCGCCGGCAATAGCGGCGCAGAGCAGCAGCACGGCGTAAAAGCTTTTGCCTTCGGTGACAGGAAGATTCAGACTGTGCGGCCGCTTTGCGACTTCGCCGAAAGCATACGCCGACGATATGGATATGGTAATCAAAGCGACCATGCCGGCCTCGAAAATGCCCAGGGCAAAAAGCGAGGCGCCGAACCGGCCAATCGTGGGTTGCAGGGCCTGGGCAAATTCCGCCGCCTGAAAACTCCCGGCATCCATCTGATGCAGAAAGAGCGGCGTGGTGCAGAGAAGCATGGCCAGCGCGGCAGCGGAAGCCAGGGCCGCACCCAGAATGGTATCGAAGCGGCCATAACCGATGTCACGGCGCGTGAGTCCCTTGTCCACGGTCGCGCTCTGCTGAAAGAAGAGCATCCAGGGGGTCACGGTGGCGCCAATGTCGGAGACAATCACCAGCAATGTGTCTTTGGTCAGACCGCCCTGCGGCAAGGGATGCCAGCCTCCCAGGGCTTTGCCAAAAGCATGCCAGTCAGGATGGGTGAGCAGGGCAACCGGAATAAATATGAGATTGAAGGCAGCGGCGGCAAGGGTGATGCGCTCCCACGTCCAGTATCTGTGGGTGACCAGGGCCAGAATTAGAACAATGATTGCGCTCAGCACGGCCAGCCACGGAGGCACGCCAAAAAATCCCAGTCCCGCGCGTATGGCGATGAATTCCGTGATCAGGGTAAGAAAGTTTCCCAGCAGGAGATCCAGCATGGAAAACCAGCCCCAGAATGGGCCAAAGCGGACAAAAATCAGCTCGGCGTGTCCGCGATGCGTGGCGGCTCCCAGACGTACCGTCATTTCCTGGACGATGATGGCCATCACGAACGTCAGCACGATAAAGGGGACAAAGAAGCCGATGCCGAATCGCGCTCCCGTGGCGGCATAGGAGACCATGCTGGGGCCGTCATTCTCTCCCAGCATTACCAGAATTCCCGGCCCAACGAGCAGCCAAAGCAGGCGGACTCTGGGAATCCAGCCGCGCTGGGAGCGGGCCTTCAATACCCGCTGGCGGTCACGGGCACGATCAATATCTTCGTGGGTGATTTCCGGAGCAGGCGCAACCGAAGTTTCTACCCCGATTGCGTTGGAAGAAAGATTTGCCATAACAGCAGGTGGTTACCAGACTTGGGCTTCCTGGTGACCAGGTGAAACTATAATACACTAATTTTGATTAACTATAGTTAACATAAATTACCTCTATTTCTGGCGGGCAAATACCCCGGCAGGGCCAATCATCGCATTTTTCGCGGCCCGCGCAGCTTGACCCCGGCATCTCCGGAACATAGAATTTCGCAACAACGGCCCTCACACGCTCATTTAGCGCCAAGGTGTGCTATCCGGCCGCTTGCGGAGGTTCTCTTCATGCACTCAGCGGTTATTTTGCGAATGATTTCCTTGCCATTATTTTTTGCTTTATTCCTTCCAACTCTCGCCGTGTTCGCCCAGGCGCCGCGAGAGACGGGCGCGACAACGCCACCACAAACGCCGGTCCGCGCCGTGGTGGACGACTACTTTGGCCACAAGGTCACCGACAATTACCGCTGGCTGGAAGACCAAAACAGCCCGGAAACCCGTGCCTGGATTGACGCGGAAAATGCCTACACCGACTCTCTGCTGTCCAAAGTTCCGGGACGCGAGGCGCTGAAACAGCAGCTCGCCGGATTCCTCAAAGTTGACGCCATGAGTTTTCCCCGGGTGCGCAATGGCCGTTATTTCTTCAACAAACGCCGGGCCAGTGAGGACCAGGCTGCTCTTTACATGCGCAACGGCATCAGCGGCCAGGACGAGCTGCTGGTTGACCCGCTGCCCATGAGCCCCACGCATACCACCAGCGTGCGCCTGGCCGATATTACTCTGGACGGTAAAGTCATTGCATATTACATACAGCAGGGCGGGGAAGACGAAGTTACTCCCCACATTCTGGATGTGGACACGAAAAAAGAACTGGACAAGTTTCCCCGCGCGCGCTATTTCGGACTCGCTGTGCTGCCGGACAAGAGCGGCGCTTACATCACCCGCGTGACTGCGGAAGGTCCACGCGTATTTTTCCATAAGATGGGAACCGATACCGCCAGTGACACTGAGATCTTCGGAAAAGGATATGGCCCGGACAAGCTTATATTTTCCAGTATCAGCGAAGACGGGCATTATCTGGTCATCGAGGTTGCTTACGGCTCGGCGGCCACCAAGACCGAACTTTATGTAAAAGACCTGGTAAAAAATGGCCCTGTTGTGACGATAGTGAACGATATTGAAGCTACCTTTAGCGGGGAGATCATTGGCGACAAACTTTACATCAGGACCAACTGGAAGGCGCCGAAATATCGCCTGATGGAAGTGGACCTGAAAGATCCGGCGCGGGAAAAGTGGCGCGAACTGATGCCACAAAGCGATGCGGTGCTGGAGGAAGCATCGTTTGTGGGCGGCCGGATGGCGCTGCTGACCACCAAAGACGTGATTTCGCATTTGAAGATTTACGACCTCAATGGCAAATTCCTGAGCGAGATATCTCCGCCCGCCCTGGGTTCGCTCTCCGGCCTCGGCGGATGGTGGGACAACAAGGAAGCATTTTTCAGTTTCCACTCATTCCACGTTCCTGCAACCATTTATCGCTATGACATCGCCACCGGGAAAAAGACGATCTGGTTCCAGGCCAATGTACCGATTCAGACCGATCAATACGATGTAAAGCAGGTATGGTATCCCTCGAAGGACGGCACAAAAATTCCCATGTTCCTGGCCTACGCCAAAGGGCTGAAACTGGATGGCTCCAATCCCACCCTGCTCACCGGATACGGCGGATTTAACGCGGCGTCGACTCCGGACTTCAGCGCCCTGGCTGCATCGTGGATGGCCCATGGTGGCGTCTATGCTCTGGCCAATCTGCGGGGCGGCGGCGAGTTTGGCGAAGACTGGCACCATGCCGGGATGCTCGAAAAAAAGCAAAATGTATTCGATGACTTCATTGCTGCCGCCGAATGGCTGATTCAGAACAAGTACACGCGTCCGGAGCGGCTGGCGATTCGCGGAGGCAGCAATGGCGGCCTGCTGGTGGGCGCGGCGGTCACGCAGCGTCCGGAGCTGTTCGGCGCGGTGGAGTGCCGGTTCCCGCTGCTCGACATGCTGCGCTACCAGAATTTCCTGGTGGCCAGGTACTGGGTGCCGGAATACGGGTCGTCGGAAGATGCGAGGCAGTTCGACTACATCTACGCGTATTCTCCTTATCACCACGTGAAGGCCGGAGAAAAATATCCTGCGGTCCTGTTTGTCACCGGAGACGCGGACACACGGGTGGCCCCGCTCCATGCGCGAAAAATGGCTGCCCTGATGCAGGCTTCCACCGGATCGGACAAGCCAGTCCTGCTGCACTACGATACGAAAGCCGGACATTCCGGCGGAACTCCTGTAGGCAAAATGGTTGACGACCTCACGGATGAGCTGAGCTTCCTGATGTGGCAGCTGAAGATGACAACCCCGTCGGTGCAGACAGCAACGGCAAAGTAAAGCACTGCTTCACTTTCCACAAAAAAATGCCGCCGGAGAGCGATCACTCTCCGGCGGCAACAGTTTGCGGCTTACTACTGCAATAATTCCGCGGTCAGTACTGCACCGCCCATTTGCACGAGTACGGCAGAGCTTTTTACCGGCTTGCGCGAGTCTTTGGCAATCCAGACTGTTTCTTTGTCGTTTCCTCCATCAGCAGAAGAAATCTCCACGCGGAAAGCATTAAACGTTCCGGCAGGGACGGTCACACTTTCCACGCCTGCGACCTTCAGCTGCAGCAGCTTCACTTTCTGCTGCTGCACGTCGAAGTTCCGGTAGGTAGCGGTATACCCTTCGGCCAGCGGCAGGCAGCCGATGACATCCTGAGAACCCGCCGCATCGGCAAAGAGCGGTCCGCCCAGTTCAACCGAAATGGGCCGGTCCTGGCCATTCATGCTCATGGAACCAGAGGCCTTGTCACCGGCAAAGTCGAGATTGACGCTGATCGGCCCCTGCTTCACGCTCTGTTTACGCACGATCAGGCTGCCCTTCTCAATGACCGCCGTATCCACTATCTGGCCATTGGGCGTATCCAGCGTGTCGGTTGCCGTCCATGCGCCATTGTCTTCTTTGATAATGGTGGAGAGGCTCAGGGGGATTTCCTGGCCACCGGCCGTTATCTTCACCTGATACTTCGCTGAACTCGACTGCAGATCGGCAACCGGTTTGGGCGTGCCTACCGCATTGGCGTCCACCTTCTTCGCCAGCACCACGGTTTTGGGGTCGACGGAAATTTCTTTCAGCCGTGCGACTGTCTCCGGCGTTCCGCCATCCTGATAGCGGCCACCCAGATATTTCGCCAGGAATTTCTCCGCTTGCATATAGAGCGCCATATTGTTCACGGGACGCGCAAAGCCGTGCCCTTCATCCGGCGCCACGATATATTCCACGGGGAAGCCGCGATCGCGCAGCGCAATCACAATCTGATCGGCTTCGCGCTTGTTCACTCGCGGATCGTTGGCGCCCTGCACCACCAGCAGGGGCGTTTTGATCTTGTCGGCTGAGTTGAGCGGCGAACGCTCGTTCAGCAGCTTTTTGCCTTCAGGTGTGTTGGGATTCCCCATGCGCTCCTGGAACAGCTTGCGCCCAGCCTCCCAGTACGGAGGAATGGATTCGAGCAGCGTAATCAGGTTCGACGGACCCACAATATCCACCGCCGCGGCATAAACATCAGGCGTAAAGGCCACTCCCGCCAGCGTGGCGTAGCCGCCATACGAGCCGCCCATGATGCCAATGTGTTTGGCATCGGCAATGCCTTCGGCGATCAGATATTTCTCGCCCCAGGTCACGTCATCCTGCATTTTGCGACCCCATTCCAGATTGCCGGCATCAAGAAACTTCTTGCCGTATCCAGTCGAGCCGCGGAAGTTCGGCATAAGCACCGCATATCCGCGATTGGCAAAGAACTGGGCCAGCGGATTGTATCCCCACGAATCGCGCGCCCACGGGCCGCCATGCGGAATAATGATCGCCGGCAGATTTTTCGCCGCTACGCCTTTGGGCAGCGTCAGATAGGCCGGAATCTCCAGGCCATCGGACGATTTGTAATGCACCGCCTTCATTGCAGCCAGCGATTCACGCGGCAGCCGCTCGCGGACTTTGAACTGTAAGGTGAGCTTGTGTGTTTTGCGGTCAAACAGATATGTTTCGCCCGGCTCGGTATCGCTGTAAGCCAGTACCAGCCAGACCTGCTCGTCCAGTGTGCGGGAGCCAGCGGCGATTTCCTTGCCCGGCAACTGCGACTGCAGCCACTTGTAATCGTTTTCAAACGCCTTGTCCTTGAAATAGTGCCGCTCGCGATCGTCGTCATAGGAAGTTACCAGCAGCTGGTCGGTCACTTCGGAGAAGATCGCTGCGCCAAAATCGACTTTGTTCAGCGGATCGGACTCCACCAGTTCGGTCTTCCCCGTGGCCGGATCCAGAAGGGCCAGTGACGTGAGGTTGGTGTCCGCGCCCTTGTTGGTCTCGATGTAAGCCTTTTTTCCGTCTTTCTGGAAGCGAAGGACGCCGCAGTTCTCAAACACATTGCAGGAATAAATTTTGCTGAACTGATCGGAATCCACGCGCAGAATCTCGGTATCACCGTTTTCAGCGGAGCGCGTGGCCAGGCGCAACTGGCCGCTCAGGTCAAAATCCCATCCGGCAATGCGGTCGGTATTTTTGCGCAGCAGGGTCTTTTCGCCGGTCGAGAGCCTGAGCCGGTAAAGATCGTGCCAGGCCTTGTCACGGTCATTCAGTCCAATATAGACAGCGTCAGGATCATTTTTCGGCAGAGAATAAAGGTGGACCTGCACACCTTTGAGTCCGGTGAGGTCGCGCGCCTCGGGGGCGTCCGCGCCGGGAGCAGGTTTGGCGCCGGGGTCCACGGCATAGACGTTGAAGTTTTCATCACCATCTTTGTCCTTAACAAAGAGGACATACTTGCTGTCCCGCGACCAGAAATAGCCTGCGACGGGTCGCTTGGTCTCGGAAGTGAGCAACCGCGCCGCACTGAAAGGTTCGTTCACGCCTTTCACGTAGACGTTGCGTGTGTCCTTCCACGGCTTGACGAAGGCCAAATACTGGCCATTGGGCGATATTTGCGCGCCGGCAATCTCGGGATTGCCAAATAAAATCTCACGGTCGATCAGCGGCGGCACTCCGCTGGAAGCGCTCTGCTTTGGCTGCGCTGCCGCGGCAGTCACCAGCAGTAGCAGGCAGAGGGTACCATTCAGTAATTTTTTCATATGGGGAGTTCCTTTCCTGAACAAGAACGTGCAGTTGTAATTTTCTTTCCGGCTTAATATTTGAAATTCTCAGGGCAAGCGGCTATTCCTGTCCAGTAATAAAGGTGAGTGAAGCAGCCTGCGATGCGGCTGTTGGCTTTTAGCCATTATAAAAGCCAACAGCTAAGTGCTTCTTCCATCATGTACCGCCACACTGCTGATTCTTAAATTGCTGCCAGAAGTTGGGCTAATGGCCAAGAGCTAAAAACCAAAAGCTAAGAGCCAGCCGCTACCATCCCCCTCACCACTTTGCTCAGCTCGATCACCTCCAGTCTCTCCGGACACTCCGGCCAGTTATGCCGCCAGCAGATGATCACATCGCAGGCATCGGCATGGTGCCTGTGCTTCATAAAGTTGCGGCTTTCGAATTCAAATTCAATGCTCACCCGCTGCCACTTGCCCGGCTCCACGCGGCGCATGGCTTCGCAGTCGGGAAAGCCCGTCTGCATGCGCTGCACCATAAAGCCCATCTGGCCGGCCACCATGCCAAACAGATACACCACGCCAATCTCCGAGACCGGCTCACAGGCCAGGCCCGGCATGGGCAGCGGCTCGCCATAAATCGGACGGTCGCGCAGCAGCACCGGCTGGTCCCAGCGGCGGGAAGGCGAGGCTTTTGTCCTGAGTTTGCCGCGGTTATCCCCCGCTGGCTTCCTGCTGATCAGCTGAATCACGTCGTCCCATTCGGATTCAATCCCTTCCTCATGCACGAAGTGCAGAAATGCCTGGGGTACGTATTGCCACCGTCCAGAGCATTTGACCAATGGACTGGTGCTGTACCGCCCGGACTTCGCATAGCTCCGGGCCGAGGGCAACCGGCCCATCCGGCGCGCCAGGGCAGCCCAGTCGAGCAGCACAGTCGATGTGCGGACCTCAAAGCCGGAGCCCATGGGCTCCAGTTTGGCGGCGCGCAGCGCCTGGGCCAGGCTGCCAAAGTTTTTGTATATGGCGTCTTCGGTCACGCCGCACATGCGGCGCAGTTCGCGCACACGCGGATTGCGTCCAAGTTTGCGAACACAGTCATGGAGGGCAGAGAGGATCTCTTCTTTTGTCATGGCAGAAAAAAGGGACAGGTTGAGGATTGAAGTTGCAGGGTTGCGTTTTACGGGGAAACAAAAATGCCCGCCGAAAGGCGGGCACTTCTCTTTTTGAAAAGCTGATTTTTAAATCGCTATAAAAGTTCGGCTAAAAGTTAGTAAGCAAAGGCCGTTAGCTGATTTTCGACACACGAATACTGCCAAGTGCGCCCAGCGGGATGGAATCCGTTCGTTGCACACGGGAATGCCGCTGAGCAGGTTGCAGGCCTTTGCGCTTAACGTCCGGCGCCACTCCCGGACAAAATACTGAACTACCTTACACGAATGAAATGCGAAGAGCAACAGAATTCGTCAAAATTAAGAACATCCAATCAGTGTTCTCAGTGCAAATCAGTGGTGAATTTTCCTGAGTCACAAGCTGCAAGTGATTACGAGTTGTCAGCCGCTATGAGTCCAGCAGTTTTCGCGTACACTTTGAGCGGTAAATAAGCTATGCGGCGCGGTAGCCATGTAAAGCCGTATGGATAGCGGAAAAGAGCTGGTAATGCGACTCACTTTATATGCGGCATTTTTTTGTCTTGGTCTTCTGAGTACAGCGGGCCTCGCCCAAAGCGGCGCTTCCACGCCTGCACCATCCTCTGCGGCTGCCGCGCAGTCTGCGCCCACTGGCACGAACGGTCCGCAGCCTGGTAACAAGCTGGCGCAGCTCGATAAGAGCGCCATCTTCGGGAATACCTATACCAACCTTGTATTAGGTTTCTCCCACGATTTCCCCGCGAACTGGCACGTCTATGACCTTGTGGCACAGCAGAGGGAGACAGAGACCAACCATGCGTCAAATTATGGAGACGCCCCGGAAGCCGAACGCGAGCATGAAGCGACCTGGCGTTGCACTCACGTACTTCTGTGGACATCGAAATACACTGAGCAGGAGCACAAGGAGAAAGAATCGTCAGTCCCGGTTTTCGTGGTCACGGCGTGGGACCCAGAGTGTTTTCCTGGAGTCACATTTCCCACGTCCGTGGAAGACCGTGACGCCATCCAAAAGATCTTCGACACGCGCCTCAATGAACTGGGCGAAGACGCAAAGACAACAACATTTGTTCTTCAAGGCCATTTGATACTGGATTTTTCAGCAATTGCCGATAACGGCGACTCCAAACTGTACATAGCGCTGCTCATGACACAGGTGAAAAACTATTGGGTCGGCTGGATGTTCTCCAGTGACAGCGACGCCGGTTTGCAGGACATCAGGAAGACAATGCTCTCGTCAATGAAGTTCAATACTCGGTAGTGGGCAATTTCACTTTTTTGCAGCACATGTCAGTTATACCCTTGTCATTCTGAAACGCTTGAGTGGTTGAAGAATCCCACAAATGTGTCCAACAAGCCAACAGCGTCGGGATTCTTCGCGCTCCGCGCTCAGAATGACTTGACACCTGCTTTTCACAGCGGAAAACAAGGAAGACCTTGACACGTATCCATTGGGCACCTTTCATGTCATCGAACTGAGCGAATTTCTCGAGGGCAACCCAGCGTCCTCGAACAGTTTCGGTTTCAACCCAACATCTTCTTACTCCGACTTGCGTCTCTCACCGCCTTGAACAGCCATGCAACCGACGCGCTTACCACGTACCACCACAAGGTTCCGAGGGTCCCAAACACGATGGCGGGATGGTCGAACACACTAAACAAGGGTAGAAACAGAATTGAAAACGGAAAATCAGCGAGAAACAAAGGGAACCATGTCCACCCACCCTGGCCATCGTTCAGACCGCGTGAGGTAGCGATACAAAATACAAGATGCACTAACGGTAAGACAAAATAACTCGGGCGCAGTTTGAAAATTGCCACTGGATGCTACCTTTCCCAGGAAAATAGAAAAATCTGCCGAGTCGCGCCTGCGATTCGCCCTGCGTGTCCGCGAGCAGATTAGCGGCTTTTGAACGTCTCAGCCCCGGAGCTTCAAAGTCCTTACCGCTCCAGCTTAAATCCCATGCCATTACCAAACAACAAAGCCTTCTCAAGGTCAGAATAAGCGGGCAGCCCACCATTTCCATGGCTTTTTTTCCCTCTCGACAAAACGGGGTGCCCTACCCTTTCGCGGTTTTTGCGAAAGGGGGGGGCCGACGATGACTACCAGCTTAACCGGCCCTTATTCTCCGAAAAAGTAGTGACCGAAGTTGCCGTCGACTGGCTGCAACCCCTTTGGCATGTCGAGATTCCAGCAACCCACCCTTTCGCACAAACCGCGAAAGGGTAGGGCACCCACATCCTCTAAGTGGCCGTCAGTTAAGGCGAAAGGGTGGGCCACCCGTCCCATGATTTTACCTGCCCTTAGATAGAATGGAATCGACCAAAACGAAAAGCCCGGCGCGATGGCCGGGGAATTTTTGATAAGTGATCTGGACAATCCTTATCGTAATCCCTTCATCGTGTCGCATGCAAGGGAGCGATGCCGAAAAAATCATCTCCTCTATTATTGCCGCCGTTGTCACGTAGTGGTCTTCAGCTTGTGCAATCACTTGAAGAATCAGCCTACCGTGATTTGAGCGCATCATTCCGACGCGGATCATTGAACGCGGCTAATGTGACCGCAATTCTTGGTACATATGTTGTGAATGTTATTTCTGTCGAACTTGCATACTACACTCATCTCGAAAATTACAGTTCAATATGGGATGTAGAAATAAAGAGGGCCACAGTTGAAACCGCAATCGGAATGCTTTGTCGCATAGATAGTAGCGACTCACCAATAGTTAAAAGTAATCTGTATTCCATTATCGAAAATCATCTAAGAACCAAGAGTTTTAAGACTGAGACGACAGCTAAAACACCCACCATCCCGCACACGCCTAATGATGCAAAGTCAATCGGGAACCAGATTGACGACTTGCGCTGTGAGTGCGAAATGACCGTGGAAGCTCTGGCAGAAGCCCTTCATCTCACACCGCGTTCTGTTTACCGTCATCTCTCTGGCCAAGCTGATCCAAGGAAAACTCACTTGGCTGCTTATGCAAAGGTATTTTCCGGCAAACTGCAAAGGCAAGTGATACTTAATTCACCACCACACTCAAAACGTCATTAAACGTCAGCAAACGTCATGGTGTAGTCACTACAAAGTCATGATTGTAAGTCATTGTTATGCATAGGCTTACTATCTATTGTGTGAACTGGAGTGAGGCGATATTTCATGACTTCAGCCAGAGTACCACCACAGAATGAACACCGCACAAACCGAGAAAAACGATTGATAACAAAGGAACTTATAAAAAAAATATATTGACAAAATGTCAAGAAAGGCTTAACTTTATGTCAAGTGAAGGGTTTGTCCCTGAAGCGCTATCTGCCGTTCAACTTAGGGAGCTCGTTTTAGAAGCATTGGAAAAAGCCCCTGCCGACCATAACCCAGAGACCTTTCATGCTCTCTTTGACCATCTGGAGCGAGGTCTGAGTACGGATGACGTAATCCATGCTCTTGAGGGAAAATGGCAAATTGCCAGACATAAGTTTAATCGAGACGAATGGCAATACAAGTACGAGATTGATGGGTTTTCCATCGATGACGAACCAATCACCATCATTATCGCAGTTGACACTTTGCGCAAAGAATTCACCGTTGTCACCAGGTGGAGACAAGTATGACTAAAAGACACACCGAGCAACGAACCGAACATTTGGCCACCCAAGAGAAGCCGTTTCATTTTTTAGACAGCGGTTTGTCCAATATTTATCTTGTCGGAATCAAATATTACGTTTACAGCGATGGCCGGATTGTTCCTGAGATTCCAGCGGTTAAGCAGCTGATGCAATTGATTGCTCGTGATCTCATTGAACAGCAATCTGCCCTTACAGGAGACGAAATCAGGTTTTTGAGAAAACGACTTGGACAGAAGCAGATTGATTTCTCCAGGGCGATCGGCATAGAAGCAGAAACTCTTTCTCGTTGTGAGAACGGACATCAAAAGCTCGGAGAATCCAACGATAAACTGATCCGCCTGTATTATGCTATTTCAGCGCTGGACGACACCAACCTTTCGCAATTGAGAAAGGAAATCATGGAAATGCTGAGAGAGTGGCACGAAGTCCAATATGCGTCAGAAAAGCCACGAGTTGTTGCTACTGTCACCAATGAACAATGGCAACTACAGGCTGCATAAAGCGTTCACTCCGATAAGAAGACCCGCAATTACAAATCTAAAATAATATTTTCAAACCACAGCGGCCCAAATTCAAAAGGTGTCTGCGCGGCATTTGTGATTTCGCACAGCCGGGGGCGGCTGTGCCACACGGGCATGGGTGGTGCTGAAATTACTGAACGCGTCGTTTTATTTGACGTATCCTTACCTGCACTTCCCCTTCGCTCCCGGATGTACTGCACGTCTTCCTGAGCTACCACCGCGATATAATCGCGTTTTGTTTTCGCAGAGCAGGAGGCATGTGCTCCGTAACCCCTTCAGACTCGTCAGCATGGCAGCAGCCCTGGTGCTGTCTGCTTCTGCTCAGCAGCTCCCCGATCCTGGCGTTGTTCTCCGGCAAACCGCGCGGCGTCTGCTGGCCGACCTGGACCGCATGCCCCGCTATACCTGCATCCAAACGGTCACCCGGACTTATTACGACTCGAAAGCCGTATTCCACACGCCTGCCTGTTCGGTGCTCATCGCGGAGCATAATAAGCCCAAACATAAACTGCCGGTGCAGGGCTGGGACCGCCTGCGCCTGGAGGTTGCGCTGGTGGACCGGCAAAGCGTCTATTCGTGGGTGGGCGCGTCCCGCTTCTCCGATGAGACGCTGGACAAGCTGGGTGGAAATGGACCGATCGGCAGCGGCGACTTTGGCGTCTTTCTGAGCGAAATTCTTGAGCGGGCGGCCCTGACGTTTCAGCGAGAGCAGGTGATCGAGGGTCAGCGCCTGCTGGAATACTCCTATGACATGCCCATCGAGAGCAGCACCTACAGGGTCAAGACGTCCGAGGGATGGGTGCGGACCGGCTACAGCGGCTCGCTTCTGCTCGATCCCAAAGCCATAGACATCGTAAAGCTGACCGTTCGCACGGCGGAGCTGCCGAAAGAGAGCGATGCCTGCAGCGAGGTCACCTACGGACGCGCGTCCATTCACGACCGTATGGTCCTGGTCCCGAGGGAAACCCAGCTCAGCGCCATCAACACTTCCGGCGACGAATCACTGAGCCAGACCACCTTCGCGAAATGCCGGGAATATAGCAGCACGGTCCGGCTGATGTTTAACGATGCCGCAGCTTCCGATGGATCGAGCTCGGCCACGGCAGCATCATCTTCCGCCGCACCGCTGACCGAACTGCCCGCCGGTCTCCACTTTGACGCCCGCATCGTAACGCCCATCGACTCGGACACTGCCGCCGTCGGCGACCCGGTGGAAGCCGTGCTGCGCTCGCCGTTGCGGGGCAAAAACAAATCGGTCATCGCCCCGGCCGGCGCCCGCCTTCATGGCCGTCTGCGGACCATGCGATGGTCGGAGCTGGGGCGCTACTTCCAGATTGCGGTGCAGCTTGAATCCGTGGAAATCGCGGGCAGAAACGTCCCTCTGGCTGCCGAGGTGTACCCGCCACCGTCAAGAGCTGTAATTTTGAATAATGGCCAATATCGCACAGAGCAGCTGAAACCAGATGAGTCGTTTATCGGCGGCTCTTTCTTTTTCCAGAGCGAGCATCTGCGGTTGAAGCAACTGGATTCGGAATGGGTGACTGTTTCTGCGGATACGAAGAAGAATAAAGAGAATAAGTAGTTGTTCGCTTGATAGCCGCGACTCAGCCCCGGAAGAATCCTTTAAACCGGCAGCTCTTCCTGCTGCCAGCTTTGCCCTGCCGGCTTTGGCTCTTCCGCCAGCTGCATTACCAGCTGTTCCAGCACCAGGCGCTTGCTCGGAGGGTTGGAGCGGACCGCCACGTCGGCGCGGGCGATCAGCCGCAGCGCGCGGGCCAGATCGCGCCGGGACTTGTAGCGTCGCGCCTGGCGAATAATGTCATCGGCGGCAAACGGAGGCACGCGAAACCCCTGCCACAGCGCCTGCCAAATGGCGCGCGAGTCGCGCACGTTTTTTTCGAGGATCACCAGCATCTGGCGGAAGGTGCGGGCCAGCATATAAAGGTGGCCAATGGCGGCGTCTTCACCGTCACTGGTGGAAAGCACGCCATCGAGCACCGCCAGCGCCCGGGCTTTGTCTTTGGCGGAGATGGCGTCGGTCAGATCGTAGAGTGACCGCTGCTTGGCCGCCAGCACCATGGTTTCCACGTCGCCCAGCGTGATGCGCTTTTTTTCGCCCGCGTACAGAATCAGCTTTTCGAGTTCGCGGCTCACCAGCATCATGTCGGCGCCGAGGGCGTCCACCAGCTCGCGGGCGGCGTCGGCTTCGACCTTGACTTCTTCTTTTTGCGCCTGCTCCACCACCCAGCGCACGCCGTCATTTTCTTCCACGCGCGCCAGCTCGACCATGCCGCAAAAATCGCCCAGGGTCTCGCGGATGCGCTCATAGCGGTCTTTGTCCTGCATGTCCATGCGGCGGACGTCGACGGGAATGCTGATGTGGTCGGCCACAAAGATGATCACGGCGTCAGGGTTCGGGTCTTTTACATACTGCTCAATGGCGGCATACTCTTCCGCATGGGAACCGCGCCCGTATAGATTTTTCACGCCGCGCACAAACAACACCTGAAACGGCGCCATCAGCGATGGCGTGCGTGCCCGGTCCAGTACCTCGGCGATGCTGACTTCGGAAAGGTCCAGATCATGCAGGCTGAAGTCGCGCATGTCGTCGGGGACAAGATGCTTGATCAGCGCCTGGCGGCAGTGGTCGCGAAAAAAAGTTTCGTCGCCCACGAACACGTAAGCCGGGCGCAGCTTGCGGCTGGCCACTTCCGCGACAAATCTCTCCGATGGCGCGAAGCTGCGGCCGGGCATCAGTAGGCCTCCAGAATGTCGCTGACCAGCGTGTGGGCCAGATCGCGGGACATGCGCTGCAGCGCCGGAGTCTCTTCCTGAAAAAAGCTGGCCACTTCGCGCGAGACCTGGTATTGCTCGCGGAAGGTGTAATTGGGATTTTCAAACAGCACGCGTCCGGAGCGGTCCACCAGCGAAACCTTGAGCGTGACCGTGACCACCGCGCTGGAGACGCGTCCGCTCTGTGCGTCATAGGTAAGCGGCGCTGCCTGGGCAGCGCGGACCTCGCCTTTCAGCGTGGCGTCGGCGGCATCACCGGCTTCATTGGCCACATGATAGTTGGTCCGGCTCAAAAACTCGCGCACCACATCCTGGGTAAAGATCTGCTCAATGCGGTAAATCTGCGTCTGATTGACGAACGCCGGAACAGCAATGGTGCGCACGTTGGCGGGAAGGCGGCTCGACCGTCCGCCCATCGCATGGTAGCCGCAGCCTGTAAAAAACAGGCCCAGCACCGCCAGCAAAAATGCGCAGCTTTTCTTCACTACTGTACCTTTCCATGCGGACGCACAGCCGCCAGAGCGCTGGCGCAATCCACGGCGGTAATGGCGGCCAGCCGCAGATTGTCCGCTGCCGCCCACAGCCAGAAACCATTGGCCTGGAATGTATCGCGGCGCACGGAGAGCAGAATATTGTCTTTTCCGGCAACATTTACGTTGCTGGGGAAATCCTCGGCTGTGTGCGCAATCTCAATATGCTCGCCAGCCATGGCCTGGGAAAAGTCTCCCGTGGACACATTTTTCTCGAGCTCGATGTACAGGGAAAAAGTGTAGCCGTGGAACACGGGCGCCTGCAGCAAGGTAAGCGAGGGCAAAGGCACGCGGCCTTCCACCATCTGCCGCAGATGCGATCCGATGCGCCGCTCAATCGTCTCCAGTTGGCGTGAAGACGCCTTGCCATAACGCCCGGTCAGGTTGAACGCCACCTGGGAATCGAATACGGCGGTGGGCATCTGCTGAAAGGAGAGCAGGTTAATGGTTTGCTCGTGCAGCTCATCCATGCCGCGCCGCCCCTGCTCGGAAACGGGTTCAAACACCGTTGCGGTCGCATAGCGAATCAGCCCCGTCTTTTGTGCGCGCAGCATCAGCAGCGCCAGCACAACCGCCGCCGGATGCGCAATGATCAGCCCCGTGGATTCAAGATCAAACTGCGACGGCTGTCCCAGCTCGCGCTCGATCCACGGCGCGCATACGGGAACGCTGCTTTCCTGCTCCAGTCCATACGAGAGGTCCACCACGGCGCTGCCGGTTTCGCGGGCCAGCTGCCAGTTGCTGCGGGTGAACTCTTCGTCGCAGGCAAAGAAAGTAAAGTCGATATTCTCGAGCTGATCATGGCCCACCGGCTGGACGAAGGCAACTTCATCCTGCACGCTGTCCAGCTGGCCCAGCGACTCGTTATCGTCGAGCAGCCGGATGTCCACGGCCGGAAAATTACGGTCTTCCAGCACTTCTTTCAGCTCTTTTCCCTTGAGCGATGCCGCGCCTACAATAGCGACGCGAAAAAGACTGCCCTGTTTCTGGTTCTCAATTTTCATCTTGTTTTTTTCATCTTGTTTCAGGCGCTTCCTGGTACGCAGGGTTTGGTGGACGGCGGCGGAACATCCACGAAAGGCGCATGAGGATTCCGCTCACCATATAAAAGATGGCCAGCGCAAGCAGCAGGTAGCGGGAGAAGAAGTACACCAGCGCAATGCAGCCGCAAAGCAAAATAATTATCTGGAACGGATGCCGGCTGCGTAAATTCAGCCCCTTGGTGCTGTAGAACCGCCACTTGCTCACCATCAGCATGGCGGTAAAAATCAGCCCCCCCAGCCATACCGGAGCGATCCACCAGGTTGAGATCGGCTGTCCGGCAAAGAAATGCACCGTGGCGGCAACCATGCCCGCGGCAGCGGGAATGGGCATGCCGACAAAATATTTTCGGCCAGGGCGTCCGGGATTGGTGGGCTGCGGGTTTACCTGAATATTGAAGCGCGCCAAACGGCTTGCGCCCGCCACCAGAAAAATAAACGTCGCAATCACTCCCAGCTGAACGATACGGGCATGAATGTCCGGATGGCCGAAATCCGGCAGCATGTGGACTCCCCACGTCCAGGCCAACAGGGCGGGAGCCAGGCCAAACGTGATCACGTCCGCCAGAGAATCGAATTCACGGCCGAAATCGCTGGTGGTATTGGTCATGCGCGCCACGAAACCATCCAGACCGTCGGCCAGAATCGCAAAGCCAATGGCTTTGGCCGCGATATCAAAGTGCCAGTAGTCGTATTCCAGACTTCCCTGCACCACGCGCGGAATGGCACCCTGGACGGCATGGGCAATCGCGAAATAACCGGCCCCGATGTTGGCTGCGGTAAAAATCGAAGGCAGAATGTACATGCCTTTTCGCATCCGGCGCTTTTGTGCGGGGGGAATATCTTCCCATCGCCGCAGTGGGACTGGCATCTTCACTGGACAAGCTCCGATATCGGCTTCACATCGATCCCGATTTCCTGCTTCGTACTGCTTTGCGTCACCGGCGTCCGGGCCAGCACGGAAGCTCCACCCTTCACCCGGTCGCCCACGGCCACTTGGATCTCGGCGGGGTTCAGAAAGATTACATCGGTGCGGGACCCAAACTTGATCAGCCCGACTCGCTCTCCCCGGGCAACGCTGTCACCAATTTTTTTCGTGAAGACGATGCGCCGCGCCAGCAGACCGGCAATCTGCTTGAACACCAGCGTAATGCCCTCGCCTTCCATGGTGACGATGTTCTGCTCGTTGTCCTCTGCCGAAGCCTCGCTCATGGCATTGCCGAACTGCCCGCGTTTGTACGCCACTTCCCGAATCACTCCGGCCACGGGCGCGCGGTTCACATGCACGTCAAAAACATTCAGAAAAATGCTGATCCGGGTGGCCGGCTTGCCCTGCAAAACCGTGGGCGAAACGTCCGTGATCTTGCCATCCGCCGGGGAAACAATCAAGCCAGGCTCCGCCGGGATAGTACGCCTCGGATCGCGGAAAAACCAAAGGAAAAAAACGCCCAGCAGAACAGGAACCACCACAAAAATACGCGCATCCAGCCACCAAAGAGCGGCAGCCGCCACCAACATGCCCAGGGCATAATAAATTCCGTCGCGAACCATGATTCAGATTATAGCGGCTGTCTGTTCGCCCCGAACGCAGTTCCGTGAGTACCCGCTTACCGGGTAGTCACCTGGTGGGTTTAACATGAGACATGCTTCAGGAAACGAATCGACGCAAACAATTTACCGCGATCCACGTGATCGCCTGTATTTGCCTCTCTGCCTGGATGGCCTGCGCGCAGGCGTCCGGTTCCGGAGCGGCTCAAAAGGGGGCAGCCATGCAGGGCCATGCAAGCGGCGCATTCGATGTAAAACTGTCACCGCAGGACGATAAGACCGGGGACGCAGCCCTGGGCAGAATGACCATTGATAAACAGTTCCATGGCGATCTTGACGCCACCAGCCAGGGCCAGATGCTCTCCGCTGTAACCGAAACCAAAGGCTCCGCTGGCTATGTGGCCATTGAAAAAGTCAGCGGCAAGCTGCACGGACGCACCGGCACCTTTGTGCTTCAGCACAATGCCACCATGACGCGTGGCGCTCCCTACCTGAATATTATTGTGGTGCCCGATTCCGGTACCGGTGAATTGACCGGCCTCACCGGCAAAATGACCATACGCATCGAGAGCGGCGGGAAGCACTTCTATGATTTCGAGTACACGCTTCCGGAAAAACAGTAATCTCCAACCGGCAGCGCAAAGCTGCCGGTAAGGAGAGATTATGGCAAAAACGAACTACGCTACCTGGACCTGCCCGCCCCTGTATTCCCGCTCAATCATGTGCATTTGGTCCTTAATCCGCAGTTTGAGCTTTTTGAGGCGCACCTCTTCCATCTGCTCTTCTTCGGTTAAGAACTTTTTTTCACAGAGGGAATTGAGACGCGCAGAGTATTGTGAGTGCTGTTGCGCCAGTTCACGAAACTGATCGTGTCTGGCAAGAAGCTGTTCGCGAACGGAATCTACCATCCGGCAAAAACCTCCTGCTCGTTCTTAACGGAAAATTAACATACGCCCGGCGGCGGTTTCAATCAAAATTCCAGAGTAGCTGGAAAAGAAAATTTCAGAATTAAGGCATCCTCTGGCGGGTCACGGTAATACGCCGTACGCCTTCCTGCCTCCACAAAAACCCATTTCGCATAGAACGCTCTGGCTGCCCGGTTCGACTCTCGCACTTCCAGAAAAATCTGCTTTGCTCCCTGACTTTGCGCACGTTGCAGCAATTCTCGCAGCAGCAGTGACGCCAATCCCCTGCGCCGTGCGGCTCCACGGACGGCAATATTCTCGATCTCCCATTCGTCGAGGACCGCGCATGCAACGAGGAAGCCCTGCACCTGGCTCTGCTCTTCCACGACCAGCATCACCGGCTGCCGAGCCGTATCTGTATCCTTATCTTTGCTAATGCCCAGAAGTTTCTCGTACTCTTCCCTGCTCCACTGCGCGGCGGTGTCCGCATGGCGGACGATTTCCACGATCTGCTCCAGATCACCGGCAACAGCATCGCGAACCATCATCATGAGACCTGTTTGGACTTTAAGAATATTTCGGGGTCTGAACGGCGCATGTAATTTGCGTCCAGCGTTTCGGCGGAAACGGTCTCTCCCGCGAAAAGTTTTTTCAGGCCCATGCGGGCAATGCTTTCACTCGTTGGGCGCTCGATTTCAAGAATGTCGATTCCAGCCGCAGACGCGTACTGCGCAACCAAGGCATCGCTGGTCACCAGGGATATCAAGCCGCCCATTTTCGCCTCCTCCAGAAAGCCAGCTTGCGAAAGCAAAACTTCTTTCAGCGTGACGGCGCGGCCATCCTGCACGTCATAAACACCAAAGAAAACTTCATTGCGGCCCGCATCCAGCGCCGCCGCAATCCGCCCTTCTTTTGCGGACAAAATTGCCAGCGCTTCCAGCAACGAGACTACCGCAACCGGCTTTTGCAGGGCTTCGGCAAATCCTTTGATCGCGCTCAGGCCTACTCGCAGTCCTGTAAACGATCCTGGACCGGAAACCGCGACAAAGCCGCCAATATCCCGAGGCTGAAACCCGTGTTTGCCCAGAAGCGCCGCCAGTTCGGGAACAAGTTGCGCGGAAAATGTTCCGCCGGGAATCGCGCAGGATTCAATGGCGCGGAAGGATTGCGTATCACCTTCGGCGAGCGTGATTCCGCCGGACTTGCCGGATGTATCAATCGCCAGAACCAGCATGGTTATGCGTGCTCGGGAGTGGCCACCAGCTCTACCAGCACGCCGCCTGCGCTGGAAGGATGGATGAACACATAATGGTGCCCGCCGGCCCCGATTTTGATCTCATCGGACATCAGGCGCGTGCCGTTCGCCTTGAGTGCTTCCACGGCTTTGGGCAAATCGGGGACATGGAGCGCCACGTGGTGCAGCCCTTCGCCGCGCTTTTCCAGAAACTTCGCGATGACCGAATCCGGACTGGTGGCCTCCAGCAGCTCAATGCGGCTCTCGCCCATCGGCACCATGGCGACTCTGACTTTTTCATGCGGCACGGTCTCTTCACCGGAAACAGTCAGGCCCAGCAGCTCATAAAACTTGCGCGCCTGGTCCAGCGACTTTACCGCGATACCGAGATGATCAATGGAATGGTTCATGATTTCAATCAAAAGACAAAAACTATTTGCCGGCCATCTGCCGCACCGGCCCGGCAAAGCCGGTCACAATCTCTTCCACCAGCGAATACGGATCGCGGCGGTGCTCGGCGATATCGGCGGCCAACTGGCTCAATTCGCCTGCTTCCATGCGTTCGTGCAGCAGGCGCTCCACCAGGGTTTCGCGCAGCATCTCCACCAGCCGCTCCTGCCAGTTGCTGATCTTCTTGCGCAGCAAAAGATTTTGCTGCTGCAGGTAGTTTTCGTACTTCACAATCGTCTCCGCCAGCTCCGTAATGCCCTTGCCCTCGGAGGCCACCGTCCTCACCACGGGAGGCGTCCATTTATCCTTGCGCACGGCCAGGGATTGCATGGCGCGAATCTCGCGCTCCACCCGGTCGGCGCCCTCGCGGTCGCTCTTGTTGATCACGAAAATGTCGGCAATCTCCATGATGCCGGCTTTGATCGTCTGCACATCATCGCCCATGCCCGGCACCAGGATCACAATGGTCACATCCGCCAGCCGGACGATATCGATTTCATCCTGGCCCACGCCCACGGTCTCGATCAAAACCGTGTCTTTGCCGCTGGCGTCGAGCACGGTGGCAATGTCCGCCGTGGTGCGCGCCAGGCCGCCGAGAAAGCCCCGCGTGGCCATGCTGCGTATGAAAATCCCCTGATCGGAGTGGTGCGCCTGCATGCGGATGCGGTCACCCAGAATCGCACCGCCGGTGTACGGACTGGTGGGGTCCACCGCGATAATGCCCACCGTGCGCTCCTGCCGGCGATACTCACGCGCCAGCTGGTCGACCAGCGTGCTCTTGCCCGCGCCAGGAGAGCCGGTAAGTCCGAGAACACGCGCCCGTCCGCTCAAAGGGAAAATCGCCTTCAGCAGATCCAGCGACTCCGGCGCGCCATCTTCAATGGTGCTGATCGCGCGAGCCAGCGCGCGCGGATTGCCTCCGCGAATCTGCTCCACCCAGCTTTGAATTCTCTCGTCCAACGATGCTCCGAAATGTCCTGACGAGTCCCATGCTGCAATGCCGCCACGGGACTCTCTGTTAAAAACGTACTTTAGTCTTTCAGCAACTGCCGGGCGATGACCAGCCGCTGGATCTCGCTGGTGCCTTCGCCAATGGTGCAGAGCTTCACGTCGCGATAATACTTTTCCGCCGGATAGTCCTTGATGAAGCCGTAGCCGCCGTGAATCTGCACGCCTTCATTGGCGCACCGGACCGCCACCTCGCTCGAAAACAGCTTGGCCATCGACGATTCCTGCGTGGTCTTGAAGCCGGCGTCTTTCATGCTGGCGGCGCGCTGCGTGAGCAGGCGGGCGGCATCGATTTCCGTGGCCATGTCCGCCAGCTTCCATTGTATGGCCTGGAACTCGCTGATCGGCTGGCCGAACTGCTGCCGCTGTTTGGAATACTTCAGAGCGGCATCATACGCGCCCTGGGCAATACCCAAACTCAGCGCGGCAATCGAGATGCGCCCGCCATCCAGAATGCGCATAGCGTCCACAAAGCCCGCTCCCTCTTTGCCCAGCAGAGCGCAATCGGGGACATGGCAATCCTCGAAAATCAGCTCCGCGGTATCGCTGGCGCGCAGGCCCAGCTTGTTTTCTTTTTTGCCCGAGCGAAAACCTTTGGTTCCCTTCTCCACGACAAAGGCGGAGAGGCCATGCGTGTGCGCGGTCTTGTCGGTTACGGCGATCACCACGGCCACATCGCCATAGGTCGCGTTGGTGATGAAGGTCTTGGTGCCGTTCAGCACCCAGCCGCCTTTCTCTTTGGTGGCGGTCATGCGGGCGCCGCCGGCGTCAGAGCCCGAACCCGGCTCGGTCAGTCCCCAGGCGCCGATGTGCTCGCCGGTCGCCAGTTTGGGAATGTACTTTTTCTTCTGCTCTTCATTGCCCGCCAGAAAAATGTGATTGGAGCACAGCGAATTGTGGGCGGCCACAATGATGCCCACCGAGCCATCCACCCGCGAAAGCTCTTCCACAATCAGGGAATACTCCACATAGCCCAGCCCCGCGCCGCCATATTCCACGGGAAAAATCACGCCCATGGCGCCCATCTTGCCCAGTTCCTTAACCACTTCGATGGGGAAATAACTGGCTTCGTCCCACTTCATCACATTGGGCGTAATCTCGCGTTCCGCGAACTCACGAATGGACTTCTTGAGTTGTACCTGCTCTTCAGAAAGTTGAAAATCCAAACTGCCTCCGTTCATGCGGGGACGGGCCGCACCCCTGGTTTTTTGAGCAAAGAAGAAAACAGATGATTATCCCATGGGAGGGCGCGGCGTGTCGCAGGCAAAATTTGGCGGGAATATGGGGTTGTGGCAGCAAGACTGACGCAAGGATCCATACTGCCTAACCTGGTACAACAAGAAAATCTGGCGGATGCTTTATGAGTTAGATTCCGGGGAATCGAACTGACTATCCAGTTGATCGCTTAATGACCGCGCTTCCTCGACATATTCCCTAATTGTTGTATCGCTCTCTTCACAGTAGGTGGAGATGATCTCATCGAGCAGATTGCGCATATTTTCCCAACGCTTCAGTCGCCTATAAAGAAAAACTTCACAAATGCACGCTTGAGCCAGGCGCGTCTTATTCGATAACTCCATAAACTCGGCAAGCAGCTTTTTTATCGCATCAATCTGCACAAGCGCGTCTTCATAATGCCCCAAATGTTCAAGAGCATGAGCTTTGGACAGATAACATTGTGCGATGAGGTCAGCACATTTACCATCGGATTTCCATGGAGCAAGGCGCTCTATCGAATCACCGCAACTACTAATGACTTTACTATATTCCTTACTTCTAAAAAATGTAAGACTATTATGGTAAAGCGCTCTGGCCACCTCAAAGCATAATTCGGCGCTGGTGTAGTCTTGATAAAGAGTCACAAGTTCATTGTAGCGTTGAACTTCTAAATCATAGCGCTCCATATCATTGTGAAGTTGTGCCTGGGCGAAAAGCGCCTTCGCTCCCAACAGTAATGTTGTTTCAGTCTTATGGTTAACACAGTATAAATAAAGGTCTTGAAATATAGCCAGAGCATCAGCAACTGCATGCTTGTCATCGCGTTGAACAACTGCCTTGTTGAATATAGCATTTGCCACGATATCGACCACACATGAATTGGCTGATTGACTGAAACGCCTGATTAACTCAGAATAACATCCTAGCTTCTCTTCGACGTGTCCAAGCTTACCGAGGACGTGAGCTCGACTAAACAAGCCCTTAGCAGCATACTCAATGAGCTCGTGATGTTCAAACACACTGCAATATTTAATCAAATCTTCAAAGGACGCGAGAGCCTGTTCAGGGTTTCTTGCCAGCAATAAATAGCCGATATCGTACATCGCCGATGCTACAGCTATTCTGGTTGACCGGTTCGATGAATTCCGTAGTAGATCGACCAGAAGCTGCTTAGCCATAAGAGCTTCTTCGGATTGTGATCTTTCTTTGGCCGAGATAGCTCGATTCCTTAAGGCTGTAAGGACAGCAACATCCCCAACGATCTCAGAACCGAGTTCTTTAACAAGCTTAACTACCTCGTCAAACGAAGCTCCAGCATCATGATGCCGTCCTAATAACATGAGTGCTACACCACGATTGGCCCACGCCAACGCAACTTCGTCAACCAACTGCCCATCGGCGGTACTATCAAGACGTTCGATTATCCAATCAAAATCCTGTATCGCGCTAACATGATCTCCTGCTGTTCCGAATGAGCGGCCTCTAGCTTGACGGACAGCGGCAACTACAGGCAACAAATCGGGGTCTGTTGTACTTCCAAAACGATCGATAAAAACCGTGGCGGAGACTTTGGCTTGTTCAGTATCGCCTAATCGAGATAACAAAAGAGTCTTGTTTGCTAACGCTTTTGCCACAGGATCAAGTACGCCTTCATACGGTGAGTTTAGAAAACGATTCAACACCTCATTGTAAGCATCTAATGCCATTATGTCGTCTTCTCCTTCCAAAAGGAGTCCCGTGTGAACGAGCGATTTGGCGACTGGTTCCACGATTTCTTCAGATTCGTCGTTACCAAATTCTTGGGTTACCTGTCGAAACGCTTGCAATGCCTTTAAATTGAGAGCTTGTCCCTGTAAGGCCATTCCGATATTTGTACGCGCTTTTGCCAGTAGTTGTCGCAAATGCTGATCGTGAATGTTCGAGCATCGGCTACACAACTCTTCATAAGCGGCGATTTCATCATTACTGCGTCCTAACTCAGAAAACGCAATTCCTTTACAGTAGAGAGCATCGGCAAGCACCGAACAAAGAGACACATCATGGTAAACGGCTGCATGTTCTACGCATTTATCATATTCTGAGATCGCCAAATCGAATTGTTTCAGCCTGCTTAGTGCTTGGCCTTTCAAAAAGGACGAGTGAATGTACGCTATTTCACAGGCTGCACACGAGTTCCGGCCTTGAGTTAATTGGAGCACAAAATCACACGCCTTCAGACAATCCGTTGGAGCATCCCTGAGCTGCGTTACGGTGGACATAAGCGCGTCGACGACCCCGTGCCTTTGAGTTGGAGTGAGATCTCGGTCTAAAAGGTGCGTCACTGTATCCATGACTACCGAGGGATCAGCTGTGCGATTTGCATCCAGAACTTTGGTTACAAGCTCATCTGAGGGACTTGCTTTAGCGTAGCCTTCTGGACCTTCTAACCACTCAGCAGCAGCTTCCACACGCGTAGCCAGATATCGGAGATGGTAATGATCCTGCAGGGGCTCCTCGGCAGAGTAGATATCTCTCTTCAGAATTTGTGCGAAATATTTGACAGGATTATGAAATAGCGCTGGGGATTGTAAATTAGTCTTACTAATAAATCTGGTTAGGACGTCTACTGCATCCAACGTGGAATTTGATGTCCGCTCCAACGGAGCATTAGACGATGAAGAGTGAACACCATGAGTATTCACGCCCGGAACGACAAATCGTACTTGGCTATGCTCCTGCAACCAGTCCGGCAGTTTCTTGACCGCATGCCTGTCATAACAAAACCAATACAGATTAACGGGAAGGACGTGCTTGTGAATTCTATTTCTTATCGCACTCATTATCACATCTCGTTCCCACCCACTATACCCAATGACGATGGGAGAGCGCTGCCACAAGAGATGTGAAAGAAAAGACGACACGATGGGCATATCAGTGTCTGTGGTGCGAGCTCTTTCTATAATCTCAACATCGAGATTGCACGCATCGTAGAACGGGTATGTTCCATGAACATGAAGAATTTGAACTTCCAAAGAATCACCATCTAATCGTCGAATTGTTCCTGGATGATCGCAAAGAATTGGCGATGCACCGAAAAGGAGCAGGGCACGCGCTAGAAAGTCATCAAAATTTGGCGTTACGACTATGTTGCCAACAGATCCATGTTGCAGTAAATGCGCTAATCTCAAATTGGCAGGCGATATGGGTTTATGATGCATGAGTTGTTTGAGATAAGGCGTCCGCTCACACGCATTGGGAAATGCCTTGTCAAACCAATAGGAATAGCAGCGCATTGCATCGGCTGAGTCTGGCTCGTCGAAGGCTTTTCGTGACAACGCAATTTCCTTACACATGCGCTGTATTTCTGGTGCCGTCGGTATAACGGGTACTGAAATGCCAGCTCCAACAATGAAGAAAAAACGTGAACCAGAAAACTGTTTCTCGGAGCGATTTCTACAACAGTGAAGAATTTCGTCAACCGCAGAATCCAGATCGATTTCACGCATAATTGACACCGCCTGATTTCTTGGTATTACCAGCCTTAATTGGTGTTTTTGCACACTGCCAGGGTACTGCTCACGAAATTGATAAAATTATACTGACTCGAAAGGAATTTCTACCTCGGTAAAGCTGCCGGGTGTGGCCAGGTTCACCGCTGCAACAATTTGCGGAACGCTGTGCCTGATGAGACTCCACCGCCCCTGCCCGAGGACTACAAGCGCAATCCTGCGGCCTTCAAGGTTTTGTTGATAGCGAAGATTCTTGTCTGTAGTGACCAGCACTTCAAAGCCTGCGCTCTCGGCCTGTTTCAGCAATTCGCCATTTCCCAATTGCTCCCACCCGCGAGCGCGGGCCTCGGTGACCATGTGGTGATCGATGAGATAGCGGGCAAGGGTGCGCGGTGTTCCGTTATCGAACAGAACCAGCATTAGTGGCTGGGCGCGTCCGCGGTGTGCGCGGCAAATTGCAGGACGGCCTGGACCTGCTCACGCGTAACACCAAATTCTTCGACCAGTTCGTCAACGGTCATGTCCTGCAAGTTCTCGAACACAGTGGAAACCGGGGTCCGCGTGCCCCGGAAAACCCATGCTCCGCTGCGCTTGCCCGGTACGCTCTCCACGGCAGGGCATTGCGACCAATCCAGATTCGCCATTTCCAGTGGCCTCCAGACTCATAGAATAAACGTTTTCAAGGGGTCCGGAAACGAAAACTACTCTTCAGCGGGTTGCCACCGAGAGCGGGGACTTCTGCCGGTTCGATCCGGTTTGCTCATCATTTGCCCGCGGTCAGCGGTTCGGGCGCGATACCGTTAGAACAGCAGGGGCACCAATGCCCAGGTATGGCGCCGGTAGGCATCGTAATCAGCGCCAAATGTTTGCGCCAGTATCTGGTCCTCCAGCCGTGTTTTTCGCAGGTAAGCTAGCACCAATACAGCCAATCCTAGCAGCGCGTGGTATTGGCTGGAGGCGATCGCCGTTCCCAGGAACATGCCCAGCATCGCCGTATAGATAGGATGCCGCAGCCATCGATACGGCCCTGTACGCACCAATTCATGGCCGGTGGCAATTCTTACTTCCGCGCTCCAGTTGCGTCCCAGGTGGAGTCGCGCCCAAACCGCCAGTCCCAAAAATCCTGCCTGGACGATCACACCAGCGGCTGTGAGGAAATGAAGCCGCTGCGGTAGAAACCATCCAGTCAGCCCCGGCCAAGAGAGTATGAGCAACAGGAAGGCCGCACCGAGCATGAATTGGTGGAAATAGGTCGACACCCAGGATTCGGAGCTTTTGGTTGGCGCAGAGTTCCGTGCAGCAGTGCCCCAATAGAGTCCGAACAGCATCCAAAGCGCGAAAGCAGGCAGCAGTCTGTTGTCTAATGACGGCAGGCGCCAGCCCAGCCTGTTCATCCCCAACCGCAATGTGATGCCAATCAAAACCACCACCGCCAGCTGCCGGACAAGTTTCTTATTCGCCGTCTCTGCAACAGTCATTCTCCTTACGCTGCGATACTCCGCATAGATGGCCCCACTTCCACAGGGCCGCATATCCGGGTCCACGAGGGGCATTCGAAACACCCGCGCAGGAGATCCAGGCGGACTTAGAAGGGCTGAAATCAAAATATTTGCTGCGTATCGCTGTGTTCCGGCCCCCGAGGCACGAGCGTGACCAGGCGGCCCGCCAGTGCCTCGGTTCCCGGAAATGTTCCGCTGGAAGCAGGCACGGTTAGACCGTCATCAGTTCTTTCTCTTTGCCTTTGGCCATCTCTTCCATCTTTTTGATTTCGTCGTCGGTCAGCTTCTGGATTTCCTCGAGCGCGCGCCGCTCTTCGTCTTCGCTGATCTTTTTGTCCTTCAGCGCTTTCTTAATCGCGTCATTGCCGTCGCGGCGGACGTTGCGCACTGCCGTGCGATGGTCTTCGAGGATCTTGTGCAGATGCTTCACCATGTCCCGGCGGCGCTCTTCGGTGAGCGCCGGAATGGGAATGCGGATGATCTTGCCGTCATTCTGCGGATTCAGCCCCAGATCGGCGGTGCGGATGGCCTTTTCAATCTCCGCCATAATCCCCGGATCGAACGGAGTCACGGTGAGCAACTGGGCCTCCGGCGCATGGACCGTGGAAACCTGGTTGAGCGGCATCTCGGAGCCGTAATAGGGGACGCGGACCATGTCCAATAGATGGACGGAGGCGCGCCCGGTGCGCGCGGCAGCCATATTGGTGCGAAAGTCTTCCACTGCCTTGTCCATCCGGCTCTTGAGCTGCTGATATGTGTCTTTCAGTGCGGGTATGCCCGCAATTGCTGATGGCGCCATGCCAAAGCCTCACAGTAAATTGAAGTCGCTTGATTATAACGTGCGGGCAAATAACTGTAGCCGTGAATGCCCGGGAACTTTCTCCGCAAATATGCCGTAACCATATTTCAGTGGAGGAAGTTACCTTGAAACTCTTATTAAAGTCAGCCCTATTGCTGCCGGTTGTTTTTGGCGCAGTCGGTCTTTTTCCCGCACGCCTGCACGCGCAAACGGCGGGTCAGACAACGGAAAAGCAGTTCGTCTCCGGCGGCAGGATTGAGATGCATCTGGAAGGGGGCGATTACGAGGTGCGCCCGGCAGCGGACAACCGCATCCGCGTGACGCTCAAAGGAAACACGGGCAGCGCCAAAGTGGCGGTCAACACCAATGGCACGCATGCCGATGTGACCATCAAAGACACACCGCACAATGATTTCCATGCCACCATCGAGGTGCCGGCTACTTCCGATCTGCGCATACGGCTCTCCGGGGGCAACCTGATTACCGGCGCGATCAAAGGCAACAAGGATATTGAGAGCAACGGCGGCAATGCCGAGATCACCACCGGCGATCCGAAAGACTATGCCCGGGTGGACGCATCGGTTCACGTGGGCAATCTGGATGCCGCCGCCTTTGAACAATCCAAAGGCGGCTTCTTCCGCTCCTTCAAATGGTCCGGACCGGGCAAGTACACCCTGCACGCCAGCCTGCTCGCGGGCAATCTGGAATTAAAAAAATAACGGGCCGCGCTGATATGATTCTGCGCAGCCCGTAAACTCCTGCTAACTTCAGCTACTTGGCGGGCGCAGGCGCTGGAGCCTGTTGCGGAGTGCCGCTGGGGGCTCCGAAGTTGACCTTAGGCGCGGTGCGCGATCCCTCGGAAGCCGTGAAATAAGCTTCGTTGGGTTTGAATCCGGACCATCCGGCAAAAATGCTGTTGGGAAACTGCTGGATGTAGACGTTGTAGTCGCGCAAAGTGTCGTTGTAGCGCTTGCGCTCCACGGCAATGCGGTTCTCGGTGCCGGCGAGCTCGTCCTGCAGGCGCAGGAAGTTCTCGCTCGACCGCAGCTGAGGATAATTCTCGGCCAGGGCGAGCAGGCGGCCCAGAGAGCCATCGATCTGCCGGTTGGCCTCAATCTTGCCCTGCGGAGTGGTTGCCGAAAGCAGCGCCGAGCGTGCCTGGGCAATCTCGCCAAATACGGCCTGCTCCTGCTGGGTGATGCCCTTCACCGTCTCCACCAGGTTCGGGATGAGGTCGGCGCGGCGCTGCAACACGATATCCACCTGCGACCAGGCTGACTTGACCGACTCATTTTTCGCCACCAGCTCGTTGCGCACTCCCACGTACTGCCCAAAAAAGATGAGCCCCACCAGAGCCACCAGCACTACAACCACAATTACTGCAATCAAACCTTTGCTCATAAAGTCCTCTCCAAAAATGCCGCAGGTTACATGCGCTGCGAATTGCGTTTTGTTTTACTTACTTTCCAGAGCACGGTCCACCGCTCGGGTCACCTGCTCCACAGCCGCCAGATAACGAGTGACCAGGTCCTGCACGTCGATCTTGCCTGGACTGGCTTTGCGCTGCCTTACGTCGAGCACCAGAGTGATCGCCGAGGCGTCGAACCCTACCCGCTGTGACAATGCCTCGGCCGCTTCGCGTCTTCCTGCAGGCGCCGCACTGCCCATCACAATCAGGGCATGGCGAAAAAGCGTGGCGAACGAGGGCGCGGAGCGCAGCAGTAAGTCCCAGAGCCTCCGTTCGTTGCCCGAAGCCAAAAGCAGCTGCTGGCGCAACAGAAGCAGCTTTTCCCGAAGCTCATATTCTACCTGGACGCGGTGCAGCTCCGGCGATATTTGCAGATTCGCCAGCATATCTTCACCCAGCAGCATACGGTGGTGCTGCTGCATGTCCATGAGCTCAATGGTAAAAACGTCGGTGGAGCGCTCGATCTCTTCCCGCGTCATGAGCAGCGGCAGGGCCTGCTTTTGCCGCTCCCACCACTTCGCCACCGGAGCCAGCGCCTCAAGCGCTTTAAAAGAACTATCACGCAGAACACAGAGCAAATTCAGGTTGGAAAACTCAGGGTGATAATCTCCCGAAACGGCCGACCCAAACAGCACCACGCTCTCAAGGTTTGCCCCGGCTGCTTCCCTCATACGCTTTACGAACTCGGCAATTTTTTCTTCTGGAACCATTTGCGCTCCTCGCTGAATTACCAACTACTGCTGGCCCCGCCGCCTCCGGAGCTGCCACCGCCAAAGCCACCGAACCCGCCGCCCGATCCACCGCCACCACCGAAGCCGCCAAAACCGCCGCCGCGTCCGCGGTCATCGAACACCTGAGACAGGAGAAGCCAGAACACCACATTGCGCAGCGGCGTGCAAAGGATAATCACTATCACGACGATGATCCCCAGGATCGACAGCGGCGACAATCGCACCTGGCCCTGGTCGTGGCCCGGCCGCGCGGCAGGAAGGCGCGGCACGTTGCTGAGCTGGATTCCGGCATCCTGGGCGATCACTGACGCCACCCGGGCGGTCACCAGCGAAATCGCTCCGCTGTAATCTCCACCGCGCATGAGCGGGACGGCCTCACGCTGAAAGCCTCCGACTTTTCCATCCGGCAGAATCGGCTCCAGCCCATAGCCCACTTCAATGCGCGCTTTGCGGTCCTGGATAACGTACAAAATCAGAACACCGCGATTGGTCGCTTTGCTGCCAATGCCCCACTTGCTGAACAGATCAACGGCATAGCTCTCAGGATCGGAGCCGTCCAGCGAATTGATGGTAACCACCGCAATTTGCGCGTGGGCGTTTTGATCGATTTGCCGGCAGATATCCTCCATCTGCGCCGCGGTGTTCGGAGCCAGTACATGGGCAAAGTCGTTGACGTAACCCGCAGGTTTGAGCTGCGCGACCGGCTCGGCTGAGACCACGGCGGTCAGAAGGAAAACAAAGGCCGCGATTCGTGCCAGTCTGTTTCGGAGATTCACCCAAGAATTGTACACATATCCGCGATCGCTCCGTTTCATGCTCGAGAACATGGAACCACGAAGGTCACGAAGGAACACAAAGGTTTTGTGCGCTCCTCGCTGGATTACCAACTGCTGCTGGCTCCGCCGCCTCCGGAGCTGCCACCGCCAAAGCCACCCCAACCGCCGCCCGATCCACCGCCTCCGCCGAAGCCGCCGAAGCCGCCAAAGCCTCCGCCGTATCCACCTCCACCCGAGCCTCCGGATTGGAAAGCCGCGATCAGCAGCGCGAGCGCGGTAACCAGTAAAACGACGGCGAACACCACAAGCTTCAACAGATCCAGCAGCTTCGCCCACCACGATCTCACTTTGTTCAGGACCGGCTGCACGGAAGGAAAGCGCGGTGCCTTGCTCGGCTGGCTTCGGGCATCCTGGGCGATGACTGCCGCCACGCGAGAAGTCACCAGTGAAATCGCCCCGCTGTAATCTCCTCTGCGCAGGAGCGGAACGGCCTCGCGCTGGAAGCCGCCGACTTTTCCATCCGGCAGGATCGGCTCCAGCCCATAGCCCACTTCAATGCGCGACTGGCGGTCGTGGATCACATACAAAATCAGAACACCGCGATTGGTCGCCTTGCTGCCAATACCCCACTTGCTGAAGAGATCAACGGCGTAGTTCTCAAGATCGGCGCCATTAAGAGAATTGATGGTGACCACCGCAATCTGCGTGTGGTCGTTTTGATCGATTTGCCGGCAAAGGTCCTCCATCTGCGCCGCGGTGTTCGGTGCAAGGACATGGGCAAAATCGTTGACGTAGCCCGCAGGCTTGAGTTGCGCGACCGGCTCGGCTGCGACCACGACGGCGAGAAAGAAGATAACGGCCGCGATTCGCGCCAATCTGTTTCGGCGATTCACCCGAAAATTGTACACATATCCGTAATCACTCCGTTTCAGAGCATGGAACCACGAAGGTCGCGAAGGAACACTAAGGTTTTGCTGCCCCCAACTCCCCTAAACTACGCACCGCTCGTGCTCTCGCAGCGGTGGCGGATGACCAGCAGAATTCTTTGCTGCAGGTCGGACATTACAGCATCCGTCCAGAGATGGGCGTACCAGTTGAAGTCGGTGGAGATGCGCTGACGGCTGGAAAGATGCAGCCGCACCATGCCATTGCCCAAAGGCTCCAGACGGTATTCGCCGCGCAATACATCAAAGAACGGCCCGCCGATGCGGACGTGCTCATCCAGAACCGTTGACGGTACGTTCTCGGCATGAATGGAAAAAGCCAGACGCTGCCGTGGCTCCCACACATCCACTGTTTCCAGAAACAAGATTCCTCCGGCAAAAGTAGCATTGCGGATACCACCCACTCCCTCATAGGAAAGGGTGGCTTCCACCGGATCGGGAAAGCCAATGCGATGGCTCCAGGAAGCGGGCAGTTCGTCGCCACGGATCGCAGGCACGCGCTCGATGTTGCGCCAGATCACCTCTGCCGGCGCATGAATATCGATGGTATTTTCCACCTGACGAAAATTCTCCTGCCACAGAACCGGCTTCTCCCACGACGCCACGAGAAAAGGCAGCACCATCACACAGGCCAAACTGGCGCTTCTGCCTCGCCAGGTACGGATCGAGCGTCCAGCAAGACCGCCAGCCACGCCGCCCAGGGCGGAAAGCACCATCCCCAAAGGGATAAACATAATGATGCAAATCAGCCCTTCGAGGAACAGCAGCCACACTCCCAGCAGAGTCCCCGCCAGTGGAATCCAGGGAAGGTAAACCCAGGTCCAAAGGCTCTGCCGCTTCCCAATCTCTGCCAGAAACACGGCAATAAATCCCAGGCCAAAGGGAAGAAAGCATGTAAACCCTACGGTCATGACGACGGAAGGCGAAAACTCCGGAAAGAAATGAACGAGTAGCCGTACAGCCAGGCCATAGGCCACCCCACTGACAGATCCCAAAAGCAAAAGATTCCGATTTCGGTTTTGCCCTCTGGCATCGGCAGAATTTCGACCGTCAGACATGCCCCGCTCCTTTATTGAACGCGTTCAAGTATGGGGCATTCCAGAGTCAACGTCAAGACAAATTTGAATACGTTCAAGTTCGCGGCGTATTACGGCCCAGGACGCCTCAACCGCTTACCTGGAACGGGAGAATACGAGCAGAACTCATCTCATCAATAGACTTTTCGAACGAATGACCTATTGAAAACTCGAGTCTTTCACATGGGTAAGTTATTTTATGAGTGTGGACTCTAATAAAACAGCTGGAAGCAAAGGTTATGAAAAACCAATAGCTTGACTTTCGATATTAAAAATCTCTAAATGCGTTTTTGTACTTTATCCAGAGTGCAATCAATCTATAATACGCCGACAAGAGATCACAAACTCTATTCTTACAGCGGCGATACTGGCCAGAGAGGTTGGCAGTGCCACAGGATTTCACCAGGCAATTTCTCGATGATGCGCCCGATGCCGTGATTGCCACCACGCTTCAGGGAAAGATTATCTTTTGGAACAAAGGCGCGGAAACTATTTTCGGTTACAGCAGCGATGAAGCGCTGGACCATTCTTTGGCCGACCTGATCATCCCTCCTGGCCAAATTGGAGAAGACGAACGATTTCGCAAAGAAGTGCTGGCCTCCGGCAGTGTGGTCCACGAATCCATTCGCCGCAGGAAAAATGGCTCGATCATTTACATGGATATTTCCATGAAGGTGGTCCGCAACGCCGCGGGCGCGGTCGAGTGCATTCTGGCTTATAAGAAGGACGTGACCCATCTCAAGGCGCTGCGTGATTCCAGCGTGGTAGACGCAAAATTTCGCGACCTGCTCGAGTCCACTCCGGATGCCATTGTGATCGCCAATCTTAGCGGCAGAATTGTTCTGGCCAACGGGCAGGCGGAAAAGCTTTTTGGCTATATGCGGCGGGAGTTGATTGGCCAGGAGGTGGAACTGCTGCTGCCGGAGCGTTTTCGTTCGGGCCACATGGGGCACCGCAGCAAATATTTTTCGCAGCCTCGCACCCGGTCCATGGGCGCGGGACTGGAGCTTTACGGCCTGCACAAAATGGGCCGCGAGTTTCCGGTGGAGATCAGCCTGAGTCCGCTGGAAATCGACGAAGGCACGCTGGTGATGAGCGCCATCCGCGATATTACCGACCGCAAACGAGCGGAGCAAAAGTTCAAAGGACTGCTGGAGTCGGCGCCGGACGCCATTGTGATCGTCAACCGGCCAGGCCAGATCGTTCTCGTCAATTCGCAGACCGAGAAACTTTTTGGCTATTCCCGGGAAGAGCTGCTGGATCAAAAAGTGGAGATGCTCGTTCCCGAGCGCTATCGTGGCAGGCATCCTGAGCATCGCAGCGGCTTCTTTGCCGAGTCCCGCACGCGGGCCATGGGCGCCGGGCTGCAGCTTCATGGCCGGCGCAAAGACGGCACGGAATTCCCGGTGGAGATCAGCCTGAGTCCGCTGGAAACAGAGGAAGGGACTCTGGCCATGAGCGCCATCCGCGATATTACCGATCGCACCCGCGCCGAGGAAAAATTCCGCGCGGTGCTGGAATCGGCCCCGGATGCCATGGTGATCGTCAACAGCGAAGGCAAAATTGTTTTAGTCAACTCACAAACGGAAAAGTTGTTCGGCTTTTTTCGGGCCGAAATGCTGCGCCAGCCGGTGGAAATGCTGCTGCCCGAGCGCTTTCGCGGAAGGCATCCTGGACACAGAAAGCAATTCTTTGCCGACCCCAAACTGCGGCCCATGGGCGTGGGACTGGAGCTTTTTGGCCAGCGCAAAGACGGCACCGAATTTCCCATTGAAATCAGCCTGAGTCCGCTCGAAACCGAAGAAGGCATGCTGGTTTCGAGCGCCATTCGCGACATCACCGACCGCAGGCAGTTTGAGCAGGCCCTGCAGGAAAAGAACGTGGAACTGGCGCGCGCCAGCCAGGCCAAAGACAAATTTCTGGCCACCATGTCGCACGAGCTGCGCACTCCGCTGAACGCGATCATCGGGTTTACCGGAACTCTGCTGATGAAGCTGCCCGGGCCTCTCACTACAGACCAGGACAAACAACTGCGGACCATCCAGACCAGCGCCCGTCATCTGGTTTCGCTGATCAACGACCTTCTGGATCTCGCCAAGATCGAATCGGGCAAGGTACAACTGAATCCCGAGCCACTGGCCTGCAACGGCATCGTGGAAGAGGTCACTACTTCCCTGCGTCCGCTGGCGGAAGCGAAAGGGCTCACATTCGAGCAGGTTATTCAGGGAGCGGACATGGTCGTGTGGGCGGACCGGCGCGCGCTTAGCCAGATCCTGATTAATCTGACGAACAATGCAATCAAGTTTACCGGCAGCGGGGGCGTACGCCTGGAAGCCAGCCAGCGGCACGCCAATGGCGCCCTGATTACGGAATTTTCGGTGGAAGATACCGGAATCGGCATTAAGCCGGAAGACAGGGACAAACTATTCGAGGCCTTTTCCCAGGTCACCAGCAATGAGGCCAGGCGTGACGGCACCGGGCTGGGCCTGCATCTGAGTCAGAAGCTGGCCGAGCTGCTGGGTGGAAGGATCAACATGGAAAGCGAGTATGGAAAAGGAAGCCGCTTTACTCTTATTCTGACCAGGAATGGAAACTGAGAGGGAACGTTTGCCGGCAAGAATTCTGATTATCGAAGACAACCCCACCAATATGGAGCTGATGTTGTACCTGTTGAATGCCTTCGGGTACGAGGTCATCACCGCCGGCGATGGACGGGAAGGCATAGAAGCGGCGCTGGCCGATCCGCCGCCGGACATGATTATCTGCGACGTGGAGATGCCGCACCTCAACGGCTATCAGGTCGCGGAACAGCTGCGCACCAAACTTGACCTGAAAAAAATTCCTTTGGTCGCGGTTACGGCTTATGCCATGGTGGGCGACCGCGAGAAGGTACTGGCTGCCGGCTTTAGCGGCTATATTTCCAAACCTATCTCGCCGGACAGCTTCATGCAGCAGATCGAATCTTTTCTGCATCCGGAGAAACGTCCGCAACAGGGGCCGGCATTAGCACAGGCCGCGAGTACAGGTGCTGCCACCGTCTCCTCGCACCGCGCCACCATTCTGGTAGTGGATGACCTGATGGTAAATATTGACCTGATTCGCAGCACTCTCGAACCCAGTGGATACAAAGTCATCGCCGCTGTCTCGGCGGAAAATGCCGTCATGGAAGCACGGAAGAATTCTCCGGACATGATTTTGTCTGATCTGCATATGCCTTTGGAAACCGGATTTATCTTATTAGAGCGATTCAAAGCCGATCCGGGTTTGGCATCCATTCCGTTCGTTTTATTGACCGCGTCCACTTCGGACAATGTGGAAGAGACGCGCCAGAAAGCGCTGGACCTCGGGGCGAATCGGTTCGTCCTCCGGCCGATTGAGCCGGAATCACTGCTGCGGGTAATCGATTCGGTCCTTCAGGAAGCTTCAGAGGAGCGGCATGTCAATCGTTCTGATCGCTGACGATAAAGCAACCAATCGCGAATTCCTTGGTACTCTGCTCACCTACGAAGGCCATATTCTGGTTGAGGCCTCGGATGGCGCCGAGGCGCTGGAGCGTGCACGCAGCGAACGGCCTGATCTGGTGATTGCCGACGTGCTCATGCCAGTCATGGACGGCTATGAATTTGTTCGCAGGCTGCGCAGCGAACCCGAGATTGCCGAAACGCCCGTGATTTTTTATACCGCCAGTTACCACGAGCATGAAGCGCGCGCGCTGGCCCGGGCCTGTGGCGTGCAGGACGTGATTATCAAACCGGCCGAGCCACAGTACGTGCTCACACGCATTACCCTGGCGCTGGGCAAGGCCGCGGCGCCAGTGGCGCCCGCTGTTTCCCAGGAGTTCGACCGCAACCATCTGAGGCTGCTTACCGACAAACTTTCCGCCAACGTAAATGCCCTGGAGGCCGCGAACCAGCGTCTGGCCGACCTGCTGGAGCTGGGCCGCGTGCTCGCCTCCGAGCATGACAGCCAGAAGATGCTGGGAAAATTTTGCCCCGCCACGCGGGAGCTGATTGGCGCCCGATATGCCTTTCTTGGAGTTTTCTCCGGCGATCATATTTTGCGTCCACTTATCGTTAGCGGGGCCGATGCGGCCACCATTGCCGGAGTAGAGGTCGTGGATATCAGCCAGGGCATTCTTGCCCATCTGGCGCAGGCGAGCGGACCGCTGCGCCTCGAAGATATAGGTTCAGACGTTGTCTCGGGACTTCCCTTGCCCTATGCCGAGCGGCGTTCGTTTCTGGGCATTCCCCTCCGTACCTCGAGTGGTATTTACGGCCTGGTGTGGTTGCTCGAGAAACTGGGCGCACCGGAATTCAGCGCGGAAGACGAGCGCGTGCTGATCAGTCTGGCGGCGCAGGCCGGAGTCGCGTATGAAAATGCGCAGCGCTACCAGCAAATTCAGCACTATACCGGCGAACTGGAGCATCGGGTGGAAGAGCGCACCACCGAACTCAAAGAGGCCAACCGCGAACTCCAGGCCTTTACTTATTCCGTGGCCCACGATCTGCGCGCGCCGCTGCGCCAGATTCACGGCTTTGCCGAGATCCTGCGGGAAGAGCATGAAGCACAGATACCACCACAGGTGCGGGAATGCCTCAAATATATCCGCGAGGGCACTCTCAAGATGGTGGCGCTGGTGGACGATCTGCTGCAACTCTCACAGGTGGGGCGCAAAGACCTGCACAAGCAGGTGACTTCACTGGACCAGCTGCTGGCTGAAGCGCGGGCGGAGCTTGCGCCGGCTAGCAAAGACCGTGATATCGAATGGAGAATCGCCCCTCTCCCTGCGGTGGAATGCGATCCGGTGCTGATGAAGCAGGTGTTTTCGAACCTGCTTTCGAATGCCGTGAAATATACACGGCCGCGCGCGCATGCCGTGATTGAAGTCCGCGTACGGCAGATCGGCAGTGGCACCGTCATTTTGGTACGTGATAACGGAGTAGGTTTTGACATGAAGTATTCCAGCCAGCTGTTTGAGGTCTTTCATCGCCTGCACAGCGCCGAGGAATTCGAAGGCACCGGCGCCGGACTGGCCATTGTGCACCGTGTGCTGCAACGGCACGGCTGGCGCATCTGGGCCGAATCCGAGATCGGCAAGGGAGCCACCTTCTGCTTTACCGTGACTCCGTACTCAGCCACGGCATAAGGAAAGCAAGGAAAGAAAAAGGAACAAAGCTGCCTCCGCCGGTGTCTGTTTGGAAAGCGTGCGAATTCCTTCAAAGCCAGTCCTGCGAAGAGTTGTCAGCTGGATTGTAATCCTCGATGGGACCCTGCTGGCGATGTTTGTGATCGCCGCGTTTGAGGGATGTTACTTTTGGATTGGCCACCCCATCCGGGCCATCATAATCTTTATCATCGAGTTTGCCCCCCTGCTGGCGTCTCTGATTGCCCTGCGCAAGCCTCGGCTGGCCGCACGGATTTACCTGGGAACTGCTCCCCTGGCAACCCTGGTGGTTTGTCTGTTTCCCTGGCACTTTGGCGCTGGTTGGGGCGGGGCCATTTTTTTCTTTGCGGGAGTGCTTCTTCCCGGCCTCTTCTGGCTGTTTACATCGCGCCGCGGCTGGCCCGTGGCGCTGAATGGAGCATTCCTGCCGGGCAGGCAGAGCTTTACCAAAGCCGTTGCCGGTGCTGGATTGTACTGCTGCCTTGCCGCCATGGCTCTCATTCCATCGTGGTTTGCGTACTGGGGGGATCCGATGGGTTGCGCGTATGCACGGTCATTACTGACTGAGGATGGCGCGCCGCTCGGTATCGACTTCACGGCAAAAATCCTGTGGATCGCTCCGACAAGCCTTTATGGAAAATCGCTTTGGTCCATTGCCCGGGTCGAGCAGCGTTTCTCCGGAGTTCCATCGTGGTTCCCCAGTGTGATTATTCTGCGTAACTTTTTTAAGCCGGGCGATCAGGGACAACGTTTCTTTGTGCAGGGCCAGCGCAGCGAGGGATTCCTTTCACGCTTTCTTCCCATCATCCAGCAGCTTCCGTGCGGGCACACCAAACATCTTGATGACGCAGAGGTTGCAGTGCGGGTTTTGCGCGATGGAGCACCCCGGAATGGAATCCGCATTATTGGCCAGGTGTTGATGGGGAATGGGTATGACGCTCAGTCGCAGGCGCGCAAGCCCATTGCCGGAGCCAATATCCTGGTCCATGGACCGACCGGGAGCACAATCTTAGTAACAAACGCTACTGGCATCTATGATGCGACTGGCTTACCACCGGGACATTACAGAGTGGAACTGGTGAATCAACCACAGCATAAAGCCTATGACTTTGATTTGCAGACTGGCGCCGTTAGGGAACTCACGTTTTGGATTGAGCCCTGAATCGTCGGCCAGCCATGCGCGGATTTGAAGAGTTGTGCCGCTGATTTGCCCAGATACACGCTGATTCGAAACCAAAACAAAACCGCCCATAGCCAGGATACCTCCCCACCATCACTCTGGCTTTGGGGCCATTTTCACGAAGGCGCAGCCGGCCAGGGCCAGCACTACCGGGAAACACTCGAGAACGTAGCGAGGTTCGGGATTTTCCATGCTGCTCAGATAGAGGGAGCGGACGAGGACGTAGCCGATCAAAGCCACGCCACTGATGCCAAGCCGGGTCTTGCGCCATCCCCACAGGGCGGCGGCCAAAAGCAGGATATCCAGACCGGCCCAAACGAGTGCGAAAGCGCTTTCCTGGGGATGAGCGCTGAACTCCCACCAGCGGCTCTCAATGGGCAGCAGTTCGGTGCGGGGGCGCAGCCAGAGATCGGCGATACGCAGCAATGGCAGCCATACATAGTAACGAAAAGGACTATGGGCCACGCGCTCCTGGGCCAGGCGGGCGAATTGGGCGTCTATTTCGCCGCTGAGGGAGAGGGTCTGGTTGTATTGCTCGATCAGGTCGCGGGTTTGTTCGTACTGGGCGCGGGAATCGAAGGCGCGCTGGGGAAGGGCGGTGAAAGGAATGGGCTCGCCATCGGAGGGCCATTCCACTTCTTCGACCGAAACATAGTCCACGGCCCAGGTCCTGACCCAGCGGGCAAAGCCGTTGGAAACAGGCTCGCCGGGATTGGTGGCGGCGGGCGAAGGCAGCGGCTGAAATACGTGAAAGCACTGCCAGTTGCGGATGGTCCAGGGGACCAGAGGCAGGAGGGACACGGTCGCCAGCAGAGTTCCGGCCAGCAGGACGCTGCGCTTACCGGGCAATCGAAAGAGCGCGACGAGAAGCGCGAGAGCCAGGGCGATGAGGGCAAAGCCGCCATCGGGCCGCATGAGCAAGCCGAGGCCGGTCCACACGCCGGCAGCCAGCCAGGAAGGCAGTCCGGGCTCTCCGGCGGAGAGGGCCTTCAGACCACGAACGCCGTAGTAGAGAGCATGAACAGTACAAAAGATGGAGAGCGTTTCCGCCAGAATGTCCGCCGAGTACATGGCGGTGAAGGGACAAAGCGCCGCCAGCAAATATGCGGCCCTGGCGGCGCGTTCACCGCCGATTTCGAGGGCCAGCGCGGCGATGACCAGGCAGGTATTGGCGTCAACGAGCGCCTGCACCACGCGCACGGCGGTATAGTGCTCATGCCCAAAGAGCGAAAACACAGCCGCGAGAAAGCCAGGATAGCCCGGCAGGCGGATGAGCGTGGGCGCCACGGCCGGCCCGTTGCTTAGCCCATAAATGCCATGGACGAGCCAGTTTTTGGCGATGTCACCGTACACCAGGCCGTCACCGGCAAAGTGCGGATAGCGGATGACAAAGAAGAAACGCAGCGCCAAAGCGGCCAGCGTGGAGAGCAGGAAGAACCACGGGTTGCGCCTGATTACAGCGAGAATCTCCTTCATTGGGGAAGCACGAAATGGTTCATCATGAGTCTAAGTTAATTATGGCAGATGGATTGGTCCGCGACGTGGCGACGTTCGTCCGTCGGCTGTGCCATTCAGTCCTGTTATTTGCCCACGGGCTTCTGCTACCATTGACTTTTCGGCGCCTGCTGAAAATAATTGGCGACGAAATGCCGCTGTAGCAGTCTAAGTCAGATTACGCTGTGCAGAGATCATCCCAATTACGAGAGTTTCCGGCGCTGGCCCGCTGGCTGGCCATAGCCTGCCTGGTGCTGGTGGCTGCGGCAGCCACGGCGCAAACTGCACACTTTCATTCTTCTGATATCTCCGGCACGGAAACCAATTGTCCGCTGTGTTTGGTGCTGCACTCGGATGTAAATGTTGCTCCGGTCATCACCCTTGATTTTTCTCTGGCCGAATCGGGCCGCCTGCCGCTGGTCCCGCGGACTGGCCCCGTAGTGGTTCTGGTTGTACCTGCTCTGTTCTCGCGTCCTCCGCCTGTGGCCTGATTTTCTTCCAAAAGTTACTTTATTTATTTAATTCAGGGTCCCAAAAAACTTCATAACACTCATTTTTGGAGGAGTGATGCGTATCTCTTTGAGACGTACTTTAGCTCTATTGGCAGTTTTATTTGTAGCGGTCTTCATTGTTGGTTACAACGCGGTTGCCCAGGGCAATTCAGGAACGATTCAGGGCACGGTGAAAGATTCAACGGGAGCGGTTGTTCCCGGGGCAAAGGTGGAAATCAGTTCTCCGGTCAGCGGCTACCATCGTGAAACCATCACCGGCAACGGCGGTGATTACCGCTTTGCCAACCTGCCATACAACAGTTACCACGTTGTGGTCACGGCAAAAAGCTTTTCTCCGTACACAACCGACGCCGATGTGCGCTCCGGGGTTCCCGTAACAGCGGACATTCCCCTCACCGCAGGCAGTTTCACTACCACGGTGGATGTTGCGGCGGGAGCGCAGGACCTGCTGGAGGTTGAACCTGGTCCGCACACAGACATTGATCGCGGACTTTTCGACAAGATACCGAACGAAAGTCCGTCATCCTCCGTCAGCGCCCTGGTCACCGCGGCCTCTCCTGGAGTTGCCGCCGATTCCAACGGCCTTTTTCATGGACTGGGCGAGCATGCCGACAGCTCTTTCTCCATTGATGGCCAGCCAGTCACCGATCAGGTGAGCAAGGTGTTTTCCAATCAGATTCCCGTGGATTCAATTCAATCGCTGGAGGTGCTTTCCGGCGCGCCGCCAGCCGAATATGGAGACAAAACCAGCCTGGTAATCAAGGTGACCACGCGCTCCGGCCTGGGAGAAACAAAGCCGACCGGCAGCGTGACCGCCTCTTACGGCTCGTTTGGCACGGCTACGGGAGGATTTAATCTGGCGTACGGCAATCAGAAGGCCGGGAACTTTATTTCGGCCAGCGGTTTGAATACCAGCCGTTTTTTGGATCCGCCGGAATTCCAGGTGATCCACGCCAAAGGCAACGAGCAGAATATATTTGACCGGGCCGATTTCCAGATCAACGACAATGACAATCTGCACCTGAACGCGGCTTACACGCGGTCATGGTTCCAGAACCCGAACTCGCTGGATTCGCAGCTGCAGGCCATACCCCAGGACCAGCGGGCGCAGATCCAGAGCTACAACCTGGCGCCAAGCTGGACGCACCAGATCAGCACTTCCACACTCTTCAGCCTGGCCGCATTCCTGCGCCATGACACTTTTAATTACTACCCCAGCAGCAACCCGCTTGCCGATTTGACCGAGACCGTCCGCCAGACACGAAAGCTCACCAATGCCGGCGGCAAAGCTGACTTCAGCTATGTACACGGGGTGCACAACTTCAAGACCGGCGTCACCTACCAGCAGTGGTTTCTGCGGGAAAACTTCAGCCTGGGACTGACCGATCCAACGGTGAATGATCCCTGCATCACGCAGAACGCCGCGGGTACGTTTGTCGGGGCGGGAAATACCGCTATCAATGATCCGGCGCAGTGTGCCGGCGCCGGCTTTGAACCGAATATAGCTGCGAACCCAGATGCATCCGCGCCGTTTGCCCAGCTGCTGGGCTGTTTCGATTTGACCAGGACTCCGGCTCCGGGAGATGGCTGCGCCACCGCTGCCGCTGGATTGTTCGGCTTTCGCGGACGCGCCAACATCAAGGAACTTTCACTCTACGCTCAGGATTCCATCACCAAAGGTCCGTGGACCGTCAACCTTGGCCTGCGTGGCGATGTTTATCGCGGCCTCTCCCATGACGCCCAGCCGGAGCCGCGCGGAGGCATCGCTTACAACATCAAGCACACCAATACGGTGCTGCGCGTTTCTTATGCCCGCGTGATGGAGACCCCTTTCAATGAAAACCTGATTGTGGCCAGCGCGGCCGCGAATCCGGTGCTTAGCGCCCTGTTTGGCCAGAGCAGCGTGGCCCAGATTCCAACCGGCCACAGAAACGAATTCCACGCCGGCTTTCAGCAGGCAGTGGGCAAAATACTGGTGATTGACGCAGATTATCTGTGGAAGTACACCCGCAATGGTTACGACTTCAGCGATCTGCTGAATACGCCAATCTTCTTCCCCATTAGCTGGCACAATTCCAAAATTGCCGGCCCCACGGCGCGGGTCAGCGTGCCGAACTTCCACGGCATCACAGCGTTCATGGTTCTGGGAAGCATCTCGGCCCGCTTCTTCAATCCTCAGGTCGCGGGTCTCGGAACGTCTGCAGCTACCGGCGTGTTCCGCATCGATCATGACCAGAAATTCCAGCAGACCACGCACGTGCAGTATCAGCCGTGGAAACGCGGGCCGTGGATTAGCTTCAACTGGCGTTATGACAGCGGCCTGGTGGCGGGAGCCGTCCCCTTCGCCACGGATACGACTACGCCTGTGGACCTGACTGGCCTGACCGCCGATCAGCAGATCCAGGCCGGCTTGTTCTGCGGAAGTCAGGTTCCCACACTCGCCGCGCCACTGGTAACCTGCGCGCCGTCACAGTATGGTTCCACCAGAATCCAGCTTCCGGCGCCTGGAAAAGAAAATGACGATCATAACCCGCCCCGCATTGCTTCCCGCAATCTGTTTGACGCAAGCGTGGGCATCGATGATCTGTTCCGCGGCGACCGCTACAAATGGAGCCTGCGCTTTACGGGCATCAATCTGACTAATAAGACGGCGCTGTATAACTTCCTCTCTACCTTCAGCGGGACCCATTTCGTTACACCTCGCACGCTGAGCGCGGAACTTGGGTTCCACTTCTAAAAAATAAAACGCAGCCAGACTGTGCCGGGGCGGATTGATATCCGCCCCGCGCAGTTTCATGCTGCGCTGAGGAACACTTCCTAAAACTATGCGAACTCTCAAGCTTTACGCCTCTCGTCTGGACCACCTGGGCGCATGTATCTCCGGAATCTGTCTGGTCCACTGCATAGCCATGCCGCTGCTCCTGGCTTTTGCCCCAGCTGTGGCGCACTTTATTCCTGGAGACGAACTGTTTCATCGCCTGCTGGCGCTGCTGGTGGTGGGCGCTGGATTACCTTCGTTCTGGCTGGGATTCCACAAGCATGGCCGCACAGTTGTTGTTGCCGCTGGTCTTGCCGGACTGGCCATTGTCCTTTTCGCTCTGGCCTTCGGAGACAGCTTCCATTCACATATCGCCGAAGTCGCACTTACCATGACGGGAAGCGTGGTGCTGACCAGCGCTCATCTCGCCAACCGGACATTCTGCAGAAAATGCAGCCGCTGCGAGCACTGATGATTTAGAGCTTCGGTCCTTTCAGCATTTGGTCCTGCGCCGGCTACCAAAGGCGGCGCGGGAGTAAATAGGTAAATCCTGCGAAGGCTTCCCAGCGGGTAGACGTGCTGGTCAGTCCCCGGTTGAAGCCTGCATCAAAGACAATATTCTTGCGGACGTTATAACCAACGGCCCAAAGATTCCCAACGGCATGACTGTGCAGGAACGGCTGCGTAAAGTGCCAAATTTCACCCGAAAGGGAAAACTTCCCGACGACGTGATGTGAAACAGAAAGCGTTTGACCGAACTGAGTTCTATGGACGGCTTCCTGAGTTTGCTCGTTGAAGAGCGCATTCGCGTCGTAGTGAAATCCCTTAACGTCTGCGCTGGCAAGAAGAAGCAGTGAATTGCGAGGGCTTCCAAAATCAAGCTCAGGCACTCCTCCGTCATAGACGCGCCGAAAATAGCTGGCGGCGATAGTTGGTCTTGCGCCTTCTCCGCGACTCACCACCGTTTGCACGCCGAGAAAAACCTCTGCCGTGCCGTTCGCACTCACCCCACCGGCACGGTAACGAACAAGCGGCTCAGCAGCAGCGATGAGTCCAATGCGGGGCGTGACGGGCAGCTTTATAACTTCGTTGACGCCATAGCGTGACGAGAACTCAGGTGAGTGACTCGCCCCGAGGACACCGGTTTCAAACTGCAGATGGCCCACCGGCGAGAAGCCCGCGGGGGTGGAAACAGTGGGACGGCCGGGATTTGCTTCGACCTCGTCCACGGTCTCCGATTGTGCATGACTCGATTGAACGAACCAGGCAACGATCAAAAGCAGACAACCAAAAATGAGCCTCAATGGCCCTCCTCATTCCCCTTCATTGGCGCGCAATTTCCGCGATTTTCTATTAGCGTGAGTTTTTGCCAGTGGGTGGTGTGTATGGCAAAAATCAACCGCGAGGAGGACGGTAGAAGGTAGAGACCGGCGCTTGTGGAGGCGGCGCCTCGTAGAAGTCAGGAACCGCAGAGGACGACACAATAGCCATGGGAGCTGGGCCTGGAATAACAGCCTCGAATTGGAACCCACAGCAGGAGCACGCGTCTTTATCGCAGTCAGGCGAATGATCGTGTTGGCCTGGACTGTGCAGAACAGTACTTGCCGGGGAAGAACGCGTTATTTCGACGCAGGCCGGACAGAAGGGCGAAGTGAATGCAACGAGGGCCATGGTACACAAAACAAGGAAGACCAGGGCCTTACGCCAGTTGAGTTCCAGATCCCGCATTTCTGCACCATTCTATATTCTTCTGTCGCAAACCGCCCAATGGTACTTTGCTGTGTGGTGCATGGGAAGCCTCAAAGTCAATGGGCTTCCCGGACTGGCCATCAGCCTATCGCTCTGGCTTTCGGAAACAACTCAACTACCATGTCGCCGAAGTCGCCCTTACCATGACTGGAAGCGTGGTGCTGACCAGCGCTCATCTCGCCAACCGGACATTCTGCAGAAAATGCAGCCGCTGCGAGCACTGATGATTTTGAATTTGGGTATTACTTCAACGGCGCAGGCGGTGAGATTTCAGCCAGGTTCCGCAGCAGTCCCTGTTCATCTTCGGAAAAAGTATCGCGGAACTTCTGGGACTGGAATACCTGCTCGCGGCCCTGCGGGTCCATTTGCCGCAGATGACGCAGTGCGGTGCGCACCATCTTTTTGCGGTCCTCGGGCAGCCCCTGGAAATGCTGATTGGCGGCACGCAGGTGCTGCCGCTGCTCCGGAGTAAGGCTCTCCATGAACTGAATGCGGGTCAGCCACTGCTTCTGTTGCTCCGGAGGCAGGCTGCTGAATTTCCGCAGTTGTTCGCGGAGTTGCTCCTGGCGCTGGGGCGGCAGCTTTTTAAAATCCGGATCATCCTCCAGCGCTTTCTGCTGTTGATCAGGAGCCAGGTGCCCATGCTGTTGCAGCCACTCGCCGGCCCGATGATTGGGGTGGTTGTTATTGGCAGGGTGATGCGCCGGAGCATTATTGGGCGGAGACGCAGCATTCGTCTTGTCCTGCCCATATGTGGCAGCAGGACAGACCATCAGCGCCGATATGATCAGGGCTCCAATCCCGGTGCGAATCACAGCTCCCCCATCTCCCCAAACTTACTCTTCTGAAGTGTCCTGCGCCTGATTCAGACCGGCCACTTCATCCAGCAAATCGGAATTCACATACAGATCGTGGTTCTTTTCGATTGATTCGAGGTCCTTCACGGCATTCACCCCCGCCGGTGCTGGTTCGCGCGGTGGACCAAGCACGGTGTAAGTGACCCCGCCAATCACCAGCACGGTGGCCAGTGAGACGGCCAGCGACGGCCGGCGCAGCCACTGCCAACCCCGTGAAGACGACTTTGCCTGTTCCTCTTTTACGTGGGCCTGAAGGCGCGTCATGAAATACGGCGAAGGCTCGGGCGCCTGCCATTCATCCAGCAGCAGCATGGTCTGGCGCAGTGATGCATACTCCTGTGCGCAGACGCTGCAGCGGCCCATGTGCTCCTTTACCTCCGGGGCGGCCTCCCCAGGCGGTTCGCTGGCCAGCAGTTCGATCAGATTTTCGCGGACATCGTTGCAGTTCATATAAATTCCTTCAACCGCTCTCGCAGACCTTCATACGCGCGGAAAAGGAGCGACTTGGTGGCGGATTCGCTCAATTTCAGTACAGACGCAATCTCCCGGTAATCCATCTCCTGATACTTGTGCATCAGCACGGCCATGCGCTGCTTCTCCGGCAGCGCCATCACATGTTTTTTGATGGCCGCCAGCCGCTCGCGGCGCAAAATTTGCTGCTCCACATCCGGAACGGAATCGGCCACATCCAGCGTGGCGCCGGTTTCCTCATCCGGTTCGTCCAGGCTGACCATCTTTCCGCTGCGCTCCACTTTGTGGTCGCGCGCATGATTCACGGCCAGATTCGTGGCGATACGATACAGCCAGGTGGTGAACTTGGCCTCCGCCGCATAGCCCTTGCGCGAGCGATAGACGCGGAGAAACACCTCCTGCGCCAGCTCTTCCGCCAGCGCCTGGTTATGGCACGCACGGTACATAAAGCCAATGACCGGGCGGTGGTGCTTGTTCACCAGATATTCGTATGCCGCATTGTCATCGCTGCTAACGCGAAGCATCACCTCTGCATCGCTCAGCGATTCGTAAAACGCCTGGCCTGCTGCCATGTTCAGATTTGCCTTCAGCTCACTGCTCGCCACGGGCATCAGTAATCCCGAATCCAGGGCCAGGCTGCTCATGTCCTCTCTAACCCATTTTCCCGCGAAAAGTTGCAGCGGGCCAGTCGGACGAAGGAGGGCCGGCCATCCAGGGAACACATGAGTGTATTCCAGGTTCACGTTTTCTGGCTATTCGAAATTGCCGCGCACGAGAGCGGACATTCTTTCTGATAGAATAACTTGTTGTCCCACAGTAAGGGTATGTAACGCGCAGTGGGCGCTTAACTCAGCGGTAGAGTGCCACCTTCACACGGTGGAAGTCATAGGTTCGAATCCTATAGCGCCCACCATTTCACTTCCAGTTTTTTGAGACCGGCAAAAAAGCTGTTCAGCCCGGAATCAGGGCCGGGAAATGGGTTACAAGTTTTTTACTTGCGCTGATGCCCGTTCGTGGTAACATCGCGGGAGTCTCAACCCCCGCGCATTCCGGTGCGGGTTGCTCGCGCCTTAAACTAAAGCGCTGAACACAAGACGAAGATTTTCACGAAAAACTTTTTGAGCCGGAAACCATCTAATCAGCTCGTAGTGAAAGTAGCGCGGTCTCAGGACCCACCACGGCTGCTCCGGCGGAAGATCAGATTTCAGCAGGTAAACTCCACATGAATGATTCTTTTAATCAGCCGCAGAATAATTCGTCCAGCCGTCGTCCTCCTCGGCGCGGGCGTAAGAAGCGCAGCGGCAGCGGCTTCAGCAATCAGACGCCCGGCAATAACCAGCAGCAGCGCCCCGGCGGCGGTGGTCCCAACCGCAACAACCGCAATAACCGCGGAGGCCAGCGGCGCAGCCCGGTCTTCGTCGGCCCCATGGACCACAGCTATCGCAACCAGAATGGCGCCAGCCAGGGCCGGTACCAGAATGGCGGGGCCGGTGAGCCGCTCGAGCCACTCCCGCCCGGCCGCGCGGATGCTCCAGCCAAAATCTTTGCCTTTCTCGACGATCTTTTTTTCCTCGCCAAAATTCAGGAAGTCTCTCGCAAGCTGAACGTGAAGGTGGAATTCGTCAAAAGCGAAAAAGAGATGCTGGAGCGGGCAGGCGGCACGCCGGAAGAAAAGCCCTCTTTGATCATCGTGGACCTGAACAGCAACAGCATCAAGCCGCTGCCGGTCATCACCAAACTGCGGGCCAAATTCAAGAAGGCCACCTCGATCGTCGGATTCGTCTCGCACGTTCAGGGCGACCTCAAACTCAAGGCCTCGGAAGCCGGATGCGACGTGGTCATGCCACGTTCGGCATTCTCCCAAACCCTGCCCAACCTGCTGCGCCGCCACGGCGCGGAAGACGAGAAGACCGAAGACAACTTCAATCGGGCATAAAATTCCCGCCCATGGGTACAGCCCCATGGATAATTGATGATTCGAGAGATAAACATTGCATGGATCGCGCCTGTGCGCGTCCGCTGGGCCTCGTCCCAAAACCACTCATGAAGATTCACTCCTGAAAAAAAAGGACACTCTGCCAGCATGGACCATATCTCGTGGAATGACTTTGAGCAGGTTGAATTGCGGGTCGGGACCATTGTGGAAGTGGAAGATTTCCCCGAAGCGCGCAAGCCCGCGTACAAACTGAAGATCGATTTTGGCGAACTGGGCGTAAAGAAATCGAGCGCCCAAATCAAAGACCTCTACAGCAAAGAGCAGCTACTGGGAAGGCAGATCGTTGCGGTCGTCAATTTCCCCCCAAAGCAGATTGCAAATTTTTTCTCTGAGGCTTTGACCACGGGGTTCTATCTGCCCGGAGGCGAAGTAGTGCTGGCCCAGCCGGAGCGTCCGGTGCCCAACGGCTCAAAGCTGGGATGACTTATCGCCCTGGCGCCACAGCCACAGCCGCATTGGCCCGCGCCCGCGGAAGATAGTGGTAGTTCCAGCCAGTAAGAAATCCCTCCCATCCCGCGAATGCCCAGGGCAATACACGCTCCATTCTGTGATGGTGCATGCGGTGGGCCAAATACATTCCTCCCGCCAGGGCAGCGAAGCCTCCGGCGGTGTAAGCCGAGGCGCTCGCACGGCTGCCCACGAAGGGCCGGGCGATGGGATTGGTTTCTCTGTATCCCGGATACGCCAGGATGCGCTGCGTAGCCAGGGCATCACCGGCCAGCGTGGCCCCAACCGTCCCCAGAGCCAGGCTGTTGCGGAAATCGAAAAATCGGTGTTCGGCAGCCGGGCGCACCCGGATGGCTGTAACAGGAACTGATGACGGCTCAGGCGCGGAAGGCAGGCCATCTGCCATGGCAACGCCGCAGGCCAACAGGCAGAGAAACAGGGCAATGGCAGCGAACTTCATTCAGGTCCCCCTTGCAGACAGGCGCGCTTCAATTGAGAGCGTGCAGCCAACACTATTCGCGTTAACTGTCGAATGGAATACGCTTCATGCCCTGGTTGGCAGCTTATTTCCTGCCAGGCCGAAAATCTTAAAGAAACAAATTTTTGTTGAGTACAACAGCGTAATCTTCGAACGAAGGCGGACGTGCATTGAACCGGGCAGCCAACAGAAAAACATAAAAAATATCGAATTTGTACAATTTTTTCAGTTTTGCCTTGACTGCGCTAGTAAACGCGCTACAATTGGGCTTATGGAAGAACGTCCGCAGAAGGTGTTTCACGTAGGTAAGTATATTAAAAATGAATTACATACGCGCGGCTGGACTCAATTGGACTTGTCATACATCATGGGTCGTAAAGTCACCGAAATAAATGGGTTGATGGCCGGAAGGCGCCAATTATCACCAGAACTGGCACAGGAGTTAGGCGTGATATTCGGTCAAGGTGCTGAATACTGGCTCAGTATCGATACAGCGTATCGCCTGTCACAGACTGACTATGTAGATCAGGCTGTGATTCTACGGTCAGAACTGTTTAGCTACCCAATCAAAGAGATGCAAAAGCGTGGCTGGATCGCAGAAACACGAGATGCGGCAGAATTGCAGCAGGAGGTAGATCGGTTTTTTAACAGCGATCTTGGAAAACCCGGCTCGGATTATTACGACCTGCCATTTGGGGTCTCGTTCAAACGAACAATTAAGGAATCTGCCCTTAATAATTCCGAGAAAGCATGGCTAGCAAGAGTAACCCAACTCGCAAAAGCGTGTCCCGCAGCCAATTTCAATGAAAATAATATCCCTAAACTAAAAGCGGAACTGCGGCGATTAGCCGCTAAGACTCAAGCCGCCAATCGAGTTCCCGAACTTTTGACAGGCGCAGGTATTCGGTATGTTGTCGTTGAACCGTTACCTACAGTAAAGATAGATGGAGCAGCATTCTGGCTAGATACTGCATGCCCAGTTATCGCAATGTCGCTTAGGTTCGACAATATCGGTTCATTCTGGTTTGCGCTCCTACACGAATTAGATCACATCGAACACAGGGATACATTTTCTTTCGATGATCTTCAATCCAAATCTAATGATGCAGCAGAGGAACGTGCCAGTGAAAACGCCGCTAATTTTCTGGTTCCTAGACAGGAATTGGAAGCGTTCATTAGGGCGTGCGCTCCGCGCTATTCAGAGGCACGGATAAACAATTTTGCTACGCGATTACAGATTCATCCAGGAATAATCGTTGGACAGCTACAGAATCGGGGTGAGCTGAGCTACGCAGCACATCGCAAATTGCTGACAAAGATACGCGATCTCGTTACACAGCTTGCGTTCACCGATGGCTGGGGTCAGCCAGTCCCTCAACTTCTAGGCTAAAAGGAGCACGAAAAAATGTCGTTCAATGAAGAGATGGTGAAAATCGCGGAAGAGTGGCAGGAGCAACAAGGAGCTAGTGCGATTGACGTTGAAGCGGCAGTGGATTACGCGCTTACGCACAAATTGTACCGGCGTCAGCCCCCTACTCAGCGCGAATTGTGTTCACGTGACATGCGTCGCGCACTACAACAAGCGAAATTCATCGATGCTCAAGGGAACGAAGTTAGAGCAAAACACGCGTTACGAATCGTGGGCGAGCAAATGGAGTTACCGCTAATCGTTTATGTTGACCCTCGTACTGCCAAGCCAGACATAATGTATAAAACCTTTGAGCAGAGTTTGGGAGCCATCAAAAATTATGTTAGGCGACACGCAATCGAGAAGCGTTCGTATGATCTAAACAACATTTACAATGCGACGCTCCCACTTTTTGATTATGATTTCACGCTAGTTGCAGAGGACACAATGATGACGGGAGAATACGACGATACCTACGAGTCGGACGATCTTACTGACCCGGAACCAACCAAGAAGTAGCTACTATTTCCGCCATAGCGCGGCAGCTGCTTTTTGTGCAATGGTCCTTCGCTCGGATGGCGAGAGTTTCTTAGCTCTGGCTTTGCCACTCTTTTACCACCAATAGCACTTGCGCTATGTCTTACTAGATCGACCAGTATCTCGGCGCGGGCGCTCGAAGCCAACCCTGCAGCTTCTGCCTTCCGCTTCCGAGCGTCAACTCGATTCGGAATCGGAAATAACCCAATAGTTTCATTCCGGAATCATTAAAAAAATTTCAAGACAATTTTCTGCGCACTTCCCTTGCCAACCAGGCTACAATTTCCCCTCATTCATCAATAAGCCAACTGCCCTTTCGTGACCAGCGCAAGCTGGTTCCATACTGAAATCGGCTGTGCATGGCTAATTGAGGGCGCCAGTCAAGGCAATTGCAGCGCAGGAAGAGACACAAAAAAAGAGGAGACAATGACCAGAAAAATCATTGCCGGGGTGTTCATACTCCTGCTGATCGTGGGTGGATATTTTCTTTACACGAAGTTGAATGAGCTCAGCGTGGTGGTTCCGGAATACAAGGCGCCGCCGGAGCAGAAGGTAAAACTCGACCAAAACTGGAGCGATGACCAGCGCCACGGTTTTCACTATACGCCGCAGGGCACGCGCCTTTTGCCTTACGCGTGGTTCATGGCGCTCGAGCAGCCCTGCTTCTCCATCTTTGGGTGCGAACCATTTCACGAGAAGACTTATCTGGCCCGCTTCGGCTTTTTAGAAGGTGATACCGATCCCAAACTGAATCCTGACGGACTGCCTGTCGGCTTCGCCCAACAGGATGATTTTTACGATCCCGAGTCCAAAGGCACTTCCAAAGTGGTGGGCCTGACGTGCGCGGCTTGCCATACCGGAGAGTTGTATTTCGACAAATATGCCGTACGGGTCGAGGGCGCGCCGGCCATGATCGAGGTTGCCCAATTTCAGAAGGCCCTCGGGGTGGCGCTGATCCTCACCGACAAGATGCCTTTCCGCCTTAAACGTTTTGAGAAGAACGTGCTTGGGCCGAATGCAACGCCGGAACAAAAGAAACAGCTGCAAAGCGATCTGGATTCGTTTATATCCAGGGCAATGTTCGAGAAGAGCGCCACGGACAAAGAAAAGATTTACGCGAATGCGGCGGGGTTTGCCCGGACCGATGCCCTTACCCGCATCGGCAACCAGGTTTTCGCCGTGGACATGCGCAATGCGGCCAACTTCGCGCCGGCCAACGCGCCTGTCCGTTACCCCCAGGTTTGGGACGCCTCGTGGTTTACCTGGGTGCAATACAACTCATCTATTTCCGACCCGCTGGTCCGCAACATCGGCGAAGCGCTGGGGGTGCGGGCGTCCGCCAAACTATATGGCAGTGATGCAAAGGAACTGGGAAACAGTGTTCACATGGAGGGGCTCAAAACCATTGAGGATTTGCTCTCGGGGCCAGCTCCCTACCAGGGCCTGGCGTCGCCCAAATGGCCCGCGGTGTTTCCTCCCTTGTCCCAGGAAAAAGTCACCAAAGGGGCCGCGCTTTACAAACAACATTGCGAGTCCTGCCATCAGCCTCCGGTCAATGAATTGGTGGAAGATATGAAGTCCGCGCAGCCCCAGCACTGGTGGAAGAACAAGCAGGGCAAACAGTTCCTGGTGGTCAAAGACGTGAAGATGGAATACGTGGGCACCGATCCCCACGAAGCCGGTGATTTCATGACGCGCACCGCCGATTCCGGTGATCTTGGCAAGGGGCGTATCTCCGCTGAGGATGGGTTGAGGCTCGTAACCAGCGGAATGGCTGCGAATTTTTTTGACCGTAAGGGATTCACTCCCGAGCAACGCATTGAATGGAGTGGGTTCCGCGATCCCGGTGACGAACTCGTTCGCGCCAAAGCCATCTACAAGGCCCGTCCGCTCAATGGGATTTGGGCCGTGGCGCCCTACCTGCACAACGGGTCGGTCCCAAATTTGTATGCTTTACTCTCACCGCAAAGCGAGAGGCCGGACACATTCTGGGTGGGCAGCAAACAATTCGACCCGGTCAAGGTGGGCTATGACACTTCCGAACTCAAGGGAGGTTATCTTTTCGATGTTCGGAATCCGGGCGACAGCAACCGGGGGCATGAATTCAAAGATGGCCCCAAAGGCAACGGAGTGATTGGTCCGGCACTCTCGCCTGAAGATCGCTGGGCCATCATTGAATACCTGAAGTCACTTTAAAGCGTGGTTTCAAAAACAGGTTTGTATCACGGCACGGCTTTCAGCCGTGCCGTACACGAGTTAACAGCAGCAGTAGTCACGCAAATCCTTTACGGAGGGTTCCATGAGTAGTACACCGAGTAATCCAATACTGTCCCCGTCGCCGAATATTCTCAGCCAGCTTCAGGGTGTCTACTACGGTCTTGTGCACCTGGGCCTGGCCACAGCCGCTTACACTTATGAATCTGCGCCAGATAAGATTGGCCCGGCATTGCAGAAACTTCTGGAAGATCCCTCACAATTCCCACCGATTCCCGATCCCAATACGCCTGGCCAAACGATTCAGGGATACTGGAAGCTGGATTGGGGGCCATCATTTGAGACCGACCTGCGTCTGTTTCGTAACGATAATCTGATTTATGTCGCGTCATACAGGCAGGGCCGGCGACCGGGGCCAGGCGGCGAGGATGGACCTCCGTATTTTTTCGCCGTGGTGAACCGCGGAACGGATACCAGCGCAGGATTTTTCGAAGATATCGTACAGGCTTTTGAAGATTTGGACGCGTTCGAGCAAGTGACCTGGACTGACGTTCTTAATGGTAACCATAAATTGCTGGGGCTTCCCCTGCATAATCCTGCAAATCGCGCGGTGCCGTCCGGCCTTACGGGAAAGATCGCGGAGGGTACCGCCGATGCATTGATCGCGCTGAATTACCTCATTCCCTGGAACGCGTCACAGTTCTCAAAGGACTATCTGGGTGACGCGATGCTGAGTCTGATGGGTAAATATCCCAACACGCCAGTGGTCGTCACGGGGCACAGCCTGGGTGGCGCTCTGACTCAGGTTGTCGCTTGCTACCTGGCCTGGCAGTTGTACAACACACAGACCGGGGCGATTCCACTGGTGATTCCGCAACCGATTGCCCCACCCACGGTCGGCGACAGTAACTTCGTTTCGATGTACGACACCCTGTTTCCCAAGGCCACTGGCGGGAACTTCTGGTTCAACACCGCGGACCTGGTCCCCTGCGCGTGGGCCAATCTCAAGCAGATTCTTACTCTCTGGGATGGATATCAGTGGCCTACCCCACCCGGCGGACAAGGGCCTGGACTGGATTTCGGCCTGAAGGTTGTATTGGCGCTTTTGTTTGGCCGTGTGCCACCTTATTCGCGACCTCTGGTGAATCAACAATCTCTTTCGGCAAATCCACCGGGAGTGCTTCCATCCGAAGCGGAGATGCGCGCGTTTCTGACGTCAATGGGTGGTAATCCGAACAACTGGAACACCTGGGCGTCGCAATTGCAGTATCAACACTTACCGCCCGCGTATCACACACTGATGTCGGCGGTAGCGGGAGTCCAGGCGTATCCGCTGCCGGCAACGCCGCAGGCAGCTCGAGCGGCCGCGGCATCGGTCTAAGAAATGTAACGAAACTCGACTGGCCAACGCGGCCGTTCATCCGGGGAGCAAAAAGCGCTCACTGTGAGCGGCCGCGTGATGTCCTTCCTTGCTATGCAGGTGTTCAAGGCGCTGGACTACCATGCGCCCCCGTGCGAACATCAATAGATTGTGTCTTTCCCATCTGCATTAATGCCAGTCTGCAAGCGCTGCCGGCAAGAGATTGCGCCGGGGGCACTGGCCTGTGAAAACTGCCATGCTCTGGTCAACTCCGACAAGCTCGACCGCATCTCGGCGCGGGCGCGAGCGCTCGAAGCCAGTGGCAAACTTCACGAAGCCCATGAGCAGTGGCAAATGGCCCTGCAGCTTCTGCCTTCCGCTTCCGAGCAGGCCAACTGGATTCACAGTCACCTGCGCGAACTGGAGCAGGCCATCAACACATCCGGCGACCCGCACAGCCAGCGCAAATGGGCCAAGCGGCTGGGCCCGCTCGGGCCAGTGGCGATTCTGCTGGCCAAGCTCAAACCGGTTCTTTTTGCTCTTTCCAAACTGAAATTTCTGTTCAGCTTTCTTTCCTTCATCGGAATTTACTGGGCCATTTGGGGGCCGTTATTCGGTGTCGGCTTTGCCGTGCTGATTCTGGTCCACGAAATGGGGCACTTCATTGAGATCCGCCGGCGCGGTCTTCCGGCGGAGTTGCCCGTCTTTCTGCCCGGCTTCGGCGCGTATGTGCGCTGGGACGCCATGGGCGTTTCTCTTGAAACCCGCTCTATCGTTAGTCTGGCGGGGCCGTTCGCGGGATGGATCGGCGCTGCAGTGTGCGGCCTGCTGTGGTGGCAGACCGGAAATCAAATCTGGGCGGCACTGGCGCGTTTCAGCGCCTGGATCAACATCCTGAATCTGATTCCCGTCTGGACGCTCGATGGCAGCAGCGCCATACGCGCCATGAGCAAACTGGAGCGCGCTGTCCTGATGATCGTTGCGGTCGGGCTCGGCTGGGGACTGCATGAAAATATCTTTTACATCGTGGCAGCCGGCGTAGTCTGGCGTCTCTTCACCAGGGACGACCCGCCCGAGTCCAGCCCTTTGATCACCGCTTACTTTATCGCCGTGCTCGCGCTGCTCGGCCTCACCGTATGGATGATGCCCGGACATGGCCCTGCAGTACGATAGCCAGCGGTGGATACCGGTTTCACTCCCGGATATTCACCGCGCCATTTGCTTTACGCCAGCTTCGATTTCCCGGCCCAGCTTCAGCACGGCATCGAGAAACTCATCGAAATCACTTCGGGTGCTGCGATGGTTCACATTCGCTACCCGCAGAGCAAATTTTCCGTTGAGCGTGGTCGCGGAAGGCACGGCGATTCCCTGCTCCTGTATACGCAGCAGCAGCTCGGTGTTGAGCTGGTTCAACTCCGCATCCGAAAGCCCCGGCCTCACATAGCGGAAGCAAACAATGTTCGAGGGAGCGGGCGCCAGTAGTTCCAACTCATCGGATTGCCGGATGCGTTCGGCGAGATACTCTACGTCCTGAATATTTTGCTCGATGACTCGGGCAAAGTGCTCCACGCCGTGGACTTTGAACTGCATCCAGATTTTCAGCGCCTTGAAGCCGCGCGTGAGATCGAGCCCCAGATTGGCAAAACGCAGTCCGCCGGCGATCACGCCCCGCTCGTACTGCGTAAGATACGAAGCCGTGGAGGCAAACGCATCGCTATGCAGCCGCGAATCGCGCACCAGAAAACCAGCGCACTCAAAGGGCAGTGAAATCCATTTATGCAGATCGAGACCCAGCGAATCGGACTTTTCCATTCCGGCAGCCAGATGCCGGTATTGGGGCGAGATGCGCGCCCACGCGCCAAAGGCTCCATCCACGTGAAACCAGAGGTCGTGTTCGCGGGCCATCTCCGCCAGTGCTTCCAGATCGTCAAAAGCTCCGGTATTCACCGTGCCTGCGGTGCCAATCAGGCAAATGGGCTGGTGCCCGGCCTCGCGGTCGCGCCGGATCATCTCACGCAACGCGCACAGATCCATGGTGTAATCCGCATTCACCGGGACTGTGCGCAGGGCCTCGCGCCCCATGCCCATGAACTCCATTCCCTTAAACGCCCAGTTGTGGATCTCGGCTGAGCCATAGACCAAAAGTTTTGGCCCGCTCTGCAGGCCGGCTTTGCGTATGTCAAAGCCGCACTTCGCGTGCCGGGCCACGGCCAGCGCCAGAATGTTGGCCATGGTTCCACCCGTGACCAGCAGGCCGCTCGAGTTCGCGGGATATCCCATGAGCTCTGCGATCCAGCGCAGCACCTCGGCTTCCACCAGGGCAGGCGCCTGATTGAAGCCGGCCATGTGTGGATTCATGGCCGCAGCCAGCATGTCCGCCATCATGCCCAAAGGCGTCCCCGTACCCTGCACCCAGCCCCAAAAGCGGGGATGAATGTTGCCATTGGTGTAGGGCATGATTCGCTGCCTGAAGTCGGCGTACACCTGCGCCGCGTCCGCTCCGCGCAACGGGACGGGAGCGGCAAAGGAGTCGCGCACCTCGGGCGGCATCGGCTGCCATGCGGGACGCTCCCGCACATTCTTCAGATAGTCGAGCGCGTCATCCACCATGCGGTGCGCGAGAGCGCGAAACTCGTCCCAGTTCTCCGGATCGAGAGTCACACGAGATTCAGGTTTAGTATTCATAATCAAAGCTTGCCTGCAGCCGACGACCGGGCGCTATCCGAGCTTTGCGGTCAAAACTCAGGATAGTCCGGTAGCGGCACGGTCATCCACTATAGAGAAAGATCTTCCGTGTTCACAGATACAGCTGTGTATATTTCAGATCACATCTGTTTGCATCCGGTGAACGACGAAAAGTAACCTTGCTTAATCCAGGGAGGGAACCTGCCCTTTGTCCGATCCAGCAGCCATGTACGAAAGTATTCGCGCCGCCATTCGCAAAATTCCCCGCGGTAAAGTCTCGAGCTACGGCGTCATTGCCCAGGCAGCAGGCTTTCCCGGCGCGGCACGGCAGGTCGTCTGGACACTGCGCCAGTCCCACGGACTTCCCTGGCACCGCGTAGTCGCCGCCGGCGGAAGAATCGCTCTGCCTGGAGAGGCCGGATTTGAACAGCGCTTCCGCCTCGAGGCCGAAGGAATCGGCTTTTCCGGCAGGCGGGTGCGGATGAAAGATTTCGAATTCCATTTCCCCATCAAAGCCAAACGCAAGGCAGTCAAAGGCAAGACCGCACGCAAAAAGAAGTAAGAGTTCCAGGGCAAAAACAGCCGCAACATTTTGTTGACTTCCAAAGTTGACTGGACTTATATTTTGGGTACACGAGAAAGGAGGGCGATCCTAAAACTAATGACAAATTCTGATTGTAGTAACCAACGTGAGGTGGCTGAGGCTTAAGGCGTACGCTCTTAAGACCTGGCGAGTAGGATTCGCAAAGGCCCTGTTGCATTAAGCAGAGCAACGCCTTCAGCCAATCCCAACAGACTACCGACGGCCCCGCGGAATAAGTGCGGGGCCGTTTACTGTTTGGGCATAATTCTTTACAAAACAATTTCAGATTTCACTGCTCCACCTTCATCCAAACGGAATGCATGCACCCGGCCCGGCATCGAATACACAGCGAAATGTTTACGTCTTTGGGGTTACCTCGTTCTTCAACGACATTGCCACGGAAATGGCTTACTGGGTGCTGCCCGCATTTGTAGTCTCGCTCGGCGGAGGCCCGGCGGCCCTGGGTGTAATCGAGGGCATCGCGGAGAGCGTGGCCGCTTTGGGCCAGCTCTTTTCCGGTTACCTCACGGACAGAATTACGCATCGCAAGCCACTGGTAGTAGCGGGATACTTTGCCGCCAACGTGGTCAAGCCCTTTCTGGCCATCAGCACCCAGTGGTGGCATATTCTTCTGGTCCGCTTTTCCGATCGCATGGCCAAAGGGCTGCGCGCCACTCCGCGCGACGTGATCCTGGCGGGTTCGGTCCCAAAAGAAAAAATCGGCAGCGCGTATGGATTATTGCAGTCCATGGATTCAGCTGGCGCCGTGCTCGGCCCACTGCTGGCGCTGTTTATTCTGTCGCGCAGCGGAAACGTAAGGACCGTGTTTTGGTGGGCCGCCGCGCCTGGAGCGCTGGCTTTTTTGGTCGTCCTTCTGGCTAAAGAAGTTCGTACAGGTAAAGCATCCGTTGCCCCAGGCAAGGCCTCAGCGACTGCCGCAGTAAACCTGCCAGCGCGCTTCTATTACATGCTGCTCGCAGTGCTGATTTTTTCGCTTGGCAACTCGAGTGACATGTTTCTGGTGCTGCGCGCCCAGCAAAGCGGAATCAGCCTAAAATTCGCTCCGCTGCTGGGTCTGGTATTTAATCTCACCTACACTTTGGCTTCGTGGCCCGCGGGCTGGTTTAGCGACCGCTTCTCCAAACCGGCCATCGCGGCCAGCGGATATCTGGTGTTTGCCGCCACTTATTTTGTTTTTGCCAAAGCGCCCAGCCATGCCGCGCTGTGGATCATGATGTCGTGTTACGGCTTCTACTATGCGTTGACCAGCCCGGTGCTGCGCGCTCTGGTGGTGGAAACCGTGCCCGCCGATTCGCGCGGACGCGCCTTCGGCATCTTCTACTTTGTTACGAGTATTACCGCGCTGCTGGCCAGCCTGATTACCGGCGAGTTGTGGAAGCATTTTGGGCCGGAGCTGCCCTTCAGCCTCTCGGCCCTGCTGGCGCTGATCGCTGCGGCTATGCTGTTCGCTGCTTTTGTGAAATCGCCCCGGAGCAACAGGCAACGAGTGACCGCTTAATAGCGGAACGCCGGCTGCTTCCTCATTTTCGCCACCAGAAAAATCACAATCTGGAAGCAGAGCGCGCCGGTCATATCGAGCATCACGTCATACGGGCTGCTGGTGCGGGAAGGAATAAAACTCTGGTGAAATTCGTCTAAACTGGCCGCAATCAGAGCCAGAGACATGGCCAGCGCGCTCCAGCGCAGCAGCCACGGAGCAGGGGCAGGCAGAACCGCGCGCCACGAGCGGAAAGCCAGCCAGCTCAGCGTGCCATACACGGTGAAATGGGCGCCTTTGCGAACCAGGAAATGAACGAAATCGAAGACCTGCGGAGACAAACCGCCAAACAAAAAACGTACAACAATTTTCAGAACGCCGCCCGTGTGCTCAGCCGAGAAGGTATCGGTAGAAAAAGAGGCGATCAGCGCGAGCCACAACACCGTGGGAAACCACGGCATTACTTTCCGCCAAAATGAATTTGAAACTGGATGCTGAATTACAGTGGTGGACAAAATACCTCTCTTCTCTACTACTCTACCCGGTAATTGGGAGCTTCCTGGGTAATCACCACGTCGTGAACGTGGCTCTCCCGCAGTCCGGCCCCGGTGATGCGGACGAATTTCGCTTTCTGCTGCAGCTCGGGAATCGTACTCGCTCCGCAGTACCCCATGCCGGAGCGCAGACCGCCCACCAACTGGTACACCGTGGCCGCCAGCGTGCCGCGATAGGGAACGCGCCCTTCAATGCCCTCGGGCACGAACTTGTTCAGGCGATTCGAGCTGCGCTCCCCCTGATCTTCCGAGGATGAAACCGTGTCATATTCATCCACCTTCTGCGAGTAGCGTTCGCCAGATCCTGCCGCCATGGCTGACAATGAGCCCATACCGCGATAGGACTTAAACGTCCTGCCCTGATAAAGAATGGTCTCGCCCGGGCTTTCTTCCGTGCCGGCAAACAAAGACCCGATCAATACCACGCTCGCGCCCGCGGCGATGGCCTTGGTGATGTCGCCGGAATATTTGATGCCGCCATCGGCAATTACAGGTACGCCGGAATCGCGGGCGGCGCGGGAAGCCTCGGCAACCGCCGTGATCTGCGGGACACCCGCCCCGGTAACAATGCGTGTGGTGCAGATGGAGCCTGGGCCGATGCCTACCTTGATCGCGTCCGCGCCTGCCTTGATCAGCGCGCAGGCGCCTTCATGCGTTCCCACGTTGCCGGCGATCAGGTCGGTCTCCGGCAGCTTCGACTTGATGATCTTCACCGCCTCCAGCACCCGGCTGGTATGGCCGTGAGCGCTGTCGATGGTCAGAACGTCCACTTTGGCTTTGACCAGTTCCTGTGCGCGCTCCAGAAAATCGCCTGTCGCGCCGATGGCCGCGCCCACCAGCAGGCGCCCGTGCGAGTCCTTGGCAGCGTTGGGATACTTGAGTTTTTTCTGAATGTCCTTCACCGTGATCAGCCCGCGCAGGTTGTACTTGTCATCCACCACCAGCAGTTTTTCCACCCGATGTTCGTGCAGGATCTTCTCCGCACTTTCGAGCGTGGTGCCCATGGGGACGGTGATCAGATTGTCTTTGGTCATCACCCTGCTGATGGGAATGTCCGTGCGCGTCTCAAAGCGCAGGTCGCGGTTGGTGAGAATGCCCACCAGTTTCTTGTTGGTGGTGACGGGAACGCCGGAAATCTTGTAGCGCCGCATCAGCTCCAGCGCGTCAGAAATTTTGTGCTCGGGTGAAAGCGTGATCGGGTCCATGATCATGCCGCTTTCTGACCGCTTGACCTTGTCGGTCTCCTCCACCTGCTGCTCGATCGAAAGATTGCGGTGGATAATGCCCATACCGCCCTGCTGCGCGATGGCAATGGCCAGACGCGATTCGGTCACCGTGTCCATGGCCGCGCTGAGGATCGGAATGTTGAGGCGGATGTTGCGCGAAAGCTGCGTCTGCGTGCTGACATCGGCGGGCACAACATCGGAGTGGGCCGGCAAAAGCAGCACGTCATCGAAGGTCAGGGCTTCTGGCACTGGAAAATGAATCATTTTAATTTTTCTCGGTTGCGGGCGGGCCTAACTGTGTATTGTAAACGGTGTGAGCGGCGCACGTCAGCCTGCCGCGCGCACCCGTCCAAAATGCGGATAGTCCCATGGATTCATGCCCGGATGAAAAAGGCCCATGGCGAAGAGAAACCAACGTAACCTTGACCATCTCCGTGGCCGCCGCAATACTCAATCATAGTAAATTTGCCCAGTATGGAGCCCCCATGGCATCTGTGCCCAGCATACAGACAGTCGATAACCGTCGCGAGAAAAGACTGCATGTTGCTGTTCCCGTGAAGATTTTTCTCGATCCGCAAGGCACCGAGAGCGAAAACTGCTGCACCTTCGAGATTTCCATGGTTGGGGCGCGGCTGATGCGTTTTCAGGGGGCCAAACAGGTCGGTCAGATTGTATGGCTGCAGCGGCACAACAAGCGCGCCAAATACAAAGTTGTCTGGATTGGTGAAGCCGGCAGCCGCCAGGAAAATCAGGTGGGCGTGGAAATCATGGAGCCGAACAACCTGATCTGGGAAAACGAACTCCGCATGCGTATTCTTCAGAGCTAGTCCCCGCGCTTTCTTCGACTCGCCAGCCACGCGCCTTACCTGCTAAAGTCTTATGTTTATGCTGCGCTCTTATCAGGGTATTGCCCCGCGTGTTCATGAGTCGTGTTATATCGACCAGTCGGCCCAGATCATTGGCGACGTGGAGATCGGCGAGAACTCCAGCGTGTGGATGAACGCCGTGATTCGTGGCGACGTCTTCGCCATCAAAATCGGCAAGTGCTCCAACGTCCAGGACTGCAGCGTGCTGCACGGCATGCGCTATAAATACGGAGTCACACTGGGCGACTGGGTGACCGTGGGCCACTCCGTGACCCTGCACGGCTGCACCATCGGCGACCGCTGCCTGATCGGCATGGGCAGTGTGATTCTGAACAATGCCAAAATCGGCGAAGGCTCCATCATCGCCGCCGGCACCGTGATCCCCGAAAACACAGTGGTGGAGCCGGGCTCGCTGTGGATGGGCGTGCCGGGAAAATTCAAAAAGAAGATTGACGACGAAGAATCGCAGAAAATGATTCTGATGTATGGGAAGAATTATTTAGACTACAAAGAGCAGTATTTGCGGGAACTTCGTTCCTCATAGAGGCCCATATGAAAGTAAAAGTCGTAGTGCATGAAGCGGAAGAAGGCGGATATTGGGCTGAAGTCCCCGCGATCCCGGGCTGCGCCACGCAGGGAGATACCTTTCAGGAGTTGCTGACAAATCTGTATGAAGCGGTGGAAGGGTGTCTGTCCGTGGATGTGACTCCGGCCAGAAAAAGCGACCGCGATCAGATTTTAGACATTGTCGTATGAAATCCCTCTCGGGCAAAGACCTGCTAAAACTGCTCGAGAAAAATGGCTGGCAGCTATTGCGAATCAACGGCAGCCATCACATCTATGGTAAGTAAGGCAGTGTCATCCGGCTATCCGTGCCAGTGCATGGCAATCAGCCTTTAAAAACAGGTCTGCTCCGGCATTTGCTGAAGATGGCTGGCCTCAACGAGGAGAATTTGCGTAATGATTAAGGCTGTTCGCGGTACCCGCGATCTGCTGCCTCCGGAGACGGAGACGTGGAACTTTGTTGAAGCGAAGGTGCGCGAACTGTTTCGCGTTTACAACTTCCAGGAAATTCGCACGCCCATTCTCGAAGACCTGCAGCTCTTCCAGCGCTCGGTGGGTGAAGAGACCGACATTGTTTCCAAGGAAATGTTTGCGTGGGAAGACCGTGCTCGTGCGCAAAGCGAAAAAGGGCAGTGGCTGGCGCTGCGGCCGGAGAACACGGCGGGCGTAGTCCGTGCTTATATTGAGCACAAACTGTGGGAGCGTCCGGGCCTGCAGCGCTTTTACTATATTGGTCCGCAGTTCCGGCGGGAGCGTCCGCAGAAAGGGCGTTACCGGCAGTTTTTCCAGATCGGCGCCGAAGTCATCGGCCCTTCTTCCGCGGGTAGTGAATCGCCTGCCGTGGATGCAGAGATCCTCGAAATGCTGGCTTCCCTGCTGGACCGGCTCGGCATACAGGGCTGGACGCTGCAACTCAACTCGGTGGGCAATGCCAGTGACCGGCCAAAGTATTTTGAAGCTCTGCGCTCGGCGCTCAAAGACGTGGTCGTCCGCATGTGCGCCGATTGCCAGCGCCGTTATGAAACCAATCCGCTGCGCGTTCTCGACTGCAAGGTGCCGGAAGACCAGCCCATTATCGAAACTCTGCCCCGGATGGCCGACTATCTCGACGAAAACAGCCGCACCCACTTTGCCGAAGTGCAAAAGATCCTGACGACTTTGGGTGTGCCATTCGTCATCAACCATCGTTTGGTGCGCGGGCTCGACTATTACACTCGCACGGCGTTCGAGTTCACCCACGGCGCGCTGGGCGCGCAAAATGCCATTCTCGGCGGCGGCCGTTATGACGGACTGTCCGAATCCCTCGGCGGACCGCCCGCGCCGGGCATCGGCTTTGCCATTGGCGAAGACCGACTGGTGATGTCACTGCAGGAGAGCGCAGGCAGTGCAGCCACGCCGACGGACATCTACATTGCTCCACTGGGCGCGGGCATGAACGTCCACGCCGCCCTGCTGGCCCGCGAGCTTCGCCGCCAGGGAGTGATCGTGACCGCCGGTGATGAAGGCTTTCGCCTGAAGAAATCTCTGGAGACGGCCAGCAAAACCGGCGCGCGCTGGGCGCTGATCGTGGGAGAGAACGAAGTCCAGTCAGGAAAGTTCGCGCTCAAGAACCTGGCTACGGGCGAGCAGACGGAAGTTGATCGCGATCAGATTGCAGCGGCGGTCCAGACTCGATAAACACATCGCATCCGCACCGCCAGTGCACACCGCAACGGGCACGCTAACATAACTTTCATCAACTCTTCATTCAGGGTTAACGAAGCAGCGGACTGCTGCCGCTAATATTCGTTGTTCACCATCCTGCTGTTCATTTCCCTGAAGAAGAGGTGTGTCTTTGAAGAAACTGCTTCTGGCTCTGTTCACGGTTGCTTTGCTGGCCTCCCCGCTGTTTGCTCAGTTCGATACTGCCGGCGTTTTGGGCGCGGTGCATGACGGCACGGGCGCGGTTGTTCCCCTGGCTTCCGTCACTTTGATCAATCTTGAAACCGGCATCGCCAGCGTGCGCACCAGCAATGAGAGCGGCGAATATGAATTCGCGTCAGTACATGCGGGCCGCTATAAAATCACGGCGAAAAAAGACGGGTTCTCCGAGGTGATTGCGGACAACATTGTCGTCACCGTAGGCGCGCGCCAGCGCGTGGATCTGACACTTGGTCTGGCCAAGGCCAGCGAAACTGTGGAAGTAATCGGAGAGGCGCTTGCCCTCGAAACCGATTCAAGCCAGCGCGGACAGGTCATCTCCCACACCCAGGCCCTGGAGCTACCGCTGAACGGACGTGAATACTCGCAGCTCGTGCTGCTGACCAGCGGCGTACGCCAGTCCGCCATCGGCACGGGAAGCATTTCCACCAACCGCGAAGGCTCGTTCAACGTCAACGGCCTGCGCAGCACCTTTAACAACTATCTGCTGGACGGCCTGGACAATAACGCTTATGGAACCAGCAATCAGGGTTTTTCCAACCAGGTCATCCAGCCATCGCCGGATTCTTTGACTGAATTCCAGGTCGTGACCAACAACGAAAGCGCGGAATACGGACGCGCCGCCGGAGCCACCATCAATGTCTCCTATGCCAGCGGCGGCAATCAGCTCCATGGCACGGCGTATGAGTTTCTACGCAATACGGCGCTGAACGGCGCTGGCTTCTTCAAGTCGCCTGATGGCAGAAAGCCCGAATTTAATCGCAACCAGTTTGGCGCGACCCTCGGCGGGCCTATCGTGAAGCAGAAGGCGTTCTTCTTTCTGGATTATGAAGGCTTCCGGCAGGTGCGCGGAATCGTCACGTCATCCACTATCGCCACGGCGAAGGAACAAGCGGGCATTTTGCCCATTGATGTTTTCGACCCGCTTACCGGCGTTTTGTATCACGCAGGCACGCAGGTTCCAGTCGCTCCGTTTGCGCAAAAAGTGCTCGCCGGTTTGCCTCAGCCGACCAACAACGGTCTGGCCAACAACTACGTGGTCACCGATAGGTTCACAAACAATACCGACAAATACGACGCCAAATTCGACTGGCAGCTCAACGAGAAGATGAGCTCTTTTCTCCGCCTGAGCCAGCGCAAGGCGAATCTTGTGGACAATCCTGCGATTCCGCTGCCCTCGGGCGGCGCGGGCAATGGCAATACGCGTGTGCTGAATCAACAGCTGGCCAGCGGCTTCACCTGGAATCGCACGCCGAACCAGTTGCTGGAAGCAAGGTTTGGCATCTCTTACACCAAAGGCGGAAAATTTCCTCTGGCCCTCGGCCTGCCCAGCGCACAAACTCTTTTTGGAATCACCGGACTGCCCACCAATTCGCAAATTACCGGCGGAGTGCCCACGGAGCTGATCTCCGGATTCTCCGATCTGGGACGGCAGGCGACCAACCCGCAGTGGCAGTATCCCCTGGTCTTCAATCCCAAAATCAATTACACGGTGCTGCACGGACGCCACTCGATCAAAGCCGGATACGAGTACCAGTGGATCGGAACCACGGTGGAAGATGTAAATCCCCTGTATGGCCGCGATACTTACAACGGAGCGTTCAGCCGCTTCCAGACCGGTGTGAGCGGCTCGCCTTCGGTCACTTGCCCCACCGGATTTACCGCCGCTACCTGTACGTCGGTTTACAACCTGGCCGATTTCATCTTCGGCGCACGCGCGCAATATGCACTGAGCACTTTCTTTATTGCTCATCTGCGGCAGCAGCAGCACTACTCTTATGTCCAGGACGACTGGAAGATCACCAACAAACTCACGTTGAACCTCGGCGTGCGCTATGAGTTCGCAACGCCGTATTACGAAAAAGACAACCACCTGACCAATTTTGATCCCGCCACTTTGAGCCTGATATCGGCCACAAACGGCAGCATTTCGAATCGCGCTTTGGTCAATCCCGAACCCTATGATTTCGCTCCGCGTTTGGGATTCGCCTGGAGCCCGCTGAAGTCCACCGTTGTGCGCGGCGGATACGGAATCAGCTACATCCATTACGACCGTGCCGGCGCGGGCAATCTGCTGCCCATCAACGGGCCGCAGGTGATCAATGCGGTGGTCAACCAGACCAATCCGCGCGCTGCCAGCTTCCTCACCACCGACCAGGGTTATCCGACGGGCATTGCGTCGCCAGCCAATTTCAATCCGCTTACCGCCAACATCACGTACGTGCCCAGCGACTATCACACCGCGTACGTGCAGAGCTGGTTCTTCTCGGTCCAGCGCGAGCTGGCCAAAAATACCTTGCTCGATGTGGCTTACGTGGGCAATTATGCCCAGAAGCTGCTGCTGTTCGGCAACTTCAACCAGGCGCATCCTTTTACCACCGGCACGCTGGCCAGCAACCGGCCGATTTCCAGCTTTGGCGACATTACCTATGCTTTCAATGGCGGCGCTTCCAACTACAACAGTCTGCAGTTCCGCTTCGAGCACCGCGCCAGCGGCGGGCTGACGATCCTTAACTCGTTCACGTATTCTCACGCCATCGATAACGGCTCCGGCTCGCTCGAAAATCCCAACGGCAATTTCCCCGCGCCCCAGGACATCTACAATCTTGCCGCCGAGCGTGCGACCTCGGCCTACGATCAGCCGCTGACCAACACCACCAGCCTGGTGTGGCTGGTTCCCGTGGGCAAAAACAGAAAGTTTTTAAATGGCCTGCCGGCCTTTGCCGATCAGGCCCTGGGCGGCTGGGAGGTCAGCGCCATCAACCAGGCCGAGAGCGGGCAGCCGATCACAGTTACTTACAATCCGGCTGCGAACCGGCTGGTCTCGGGAATTCAGCAGGATTTTCGCGGCGCCAACAACTATCGTCCCAACCTGATTGGCAGTCCCGTTCTGAATGGCGGTGTGCAGGTGACGGCCGGTGGCGTCCTTTATCTGAATCCCGCCGCGTTCGCCACGCCAGGCAGTGGTTCGCCATTTGGCAACGCCGGACGCAACATCGCCCGCGGCCCCAACTTCAACCAGCTTGATTTTGGCGCCAATAAGAACATCCAGCTTCCGTTCGAAAACATGAAATTGCAGTTTCGAGCGGAATTCTTCAATTTGCTCAACCACACGAACTTTCTGGCCCCCAACAGCAATCTCTCGAGCGGGGCCGCCTTTGGCAAAATCACCGCGGCATCCGATCAACGGCTTATCCAGTTTGGACTGAAGCTGAGCTTTTGATCGCTGCGGTGGGCCGGGAAAAGCGGACCTTCGGGGGATGTCCGCTTTTCTGTTTCCGGCAAAACCCGATCTTCGCGACGCCAGCCTTTATAATCGAAGACTTCAGGCTCGCCGCCTAATTCATCAATAGAAGGAACCTTCTTTGCGCCTCGACTTTTTGGGAAATCTGCGCCGCACACACATGTGCGGGGAGCTTCGTCTTGAACATGCCGGCCAGCAGGTAGTGCTGCTGGGCTGGGTAAACCGCCGCCGCGACCTGGGCAATGTGATCTTTATTGACATTCGCGACCGCAACGGCATGACCCAGCTGGTCTTCGACAAGGGCGAAAACGCGGCCATGCACGAAAAGGCCAGCGCTCTGCGATCGGAGTATGTGATCGCGGCCATCGGCAAGGTGCGCCGGCGCAGCGCGGACACAATCAATCCCAATATCGCGACCGGCGAAGTCGAAGTGACCGTGGACGAGCTGAAAGTGCTGAACGACTCGAAGCTGCCACCCTTCCTGCCTTCCGACACGAGCATCGCCAACGAAGAGGTGCGCCTGAAGTATCGTTACATCGATCTGCGCCGCGAGCAGATGCAGGCCAACATCGAGCTGCGGCATAACGTGGCCATGGCCATACGGCAAAGTTTGTCCGGCCAGGGCTTCTTCGAAATCGAAACCCCGTTTATGACCCGCTCCACGCCGGAGGGTGCGCGCGATTATCTGGTCCCCAGCCGCGTGTATCCGGGGTCGTTCTATGCGCTGCCGCAGTCGCCGCAGCTCTTTAAGCAGATCCTGATGATCTCGGGCTTCGACAAGTACTTTCAGATCGTGCGCTGCTTCCGCGACGAAGACCTGCGCGCCGACCGCCAGCCGGAGTTCACGCAAATCGATCTGGAGATGAGCTTTCCCCAGATGGACCGGGTGTTCGAAGTGGTGGAGAAATTTCTTGAGGCCGCCTTCAAAGCCGCGGGCATCGAGTTGAAATCGCCCTTCCTGCGCATGACGTACGACGAGGCCCTGCGCCAGTATGGCAATGACAAGCCGGACATGCGCCTGCCGGCCATGAGCGACATTCGCCCGGCGTTTACCGACGAAGACCTTGCCGAGCTGCGGATCGACCCATCGATGGAGATGGTGGCCATCCGCATTCCCAAAGTTGGGAAGATCTCCGACCGAGAGAAGAAGGAAATCCGCGCACTCTCCGATGAGCTGGCCAAGCGCAACGGCAATTTTGCCGGAGTGTTTTACGATTTCAGCCAGATGGAGAAGAAGCGCCCGGCAGTCGCCAGCAAAATCCGAGAGATCTGCGGAGCCGAGCCGGACGATCTGATTGTGCCGGTAGTCGCCATCGCATCGGCGGAAGGAAAGACGCACAGCGCGGCCAACAAGCGGGCGCAGTTCACCGTGGCCGGCGAAGCGCGCCTGGAGCTGGGCCGCAAATATGCGGACCGGCACAACGCCTTTGTCCGCAGTGGAGACGCCGCGCGCGATTTCCGTTTCCTGTGGGTCACGGACTTCCCCATGTTCGAGTACGACGAAAAAGACCAGCGCTGGAACGCCGCGCACCATCCGTTCACCTCGCCGCACGATCACGATATGGACAAGCTGGAGTCTGATCCCGGCGCGGTGCGCGCGCTGGCCTATGACGTGGTGCTCAACGGTACGGAGCTGGGTTCGGGTTCGATCCGTATCCATCGCCAGGACATTCAGCGGAAAATCTTCCACTCGCTCGGCATGAGCGACGAAGAAGCCAAATCGCGCTTCGGCTTCTTCCTGGAAGCGCTGGAATACGGCACGCCGCCGCACGGCGGAATCGCGCTTGGCCTCGACCGCATTGTGATGATCCTGGCCGGTGCGGACAGCCTGCGCGAGGTAATTCCCTTCCCCAAGACGGCCAAAGCCGTGGATTTGATGGTGGACGCGCCTACGCCAGTGAGCGATGTTCAGCTGCGGGACCTGGGGATTGTGGTGAAGCCGCAGCGGTAAAGCTAAGTCCCGAAGGGACGCCTGAAAGTTGCCCAGCATGGTTCGGCGCGCAAAGCGCCGAACCCAATGCTGGGAGAGGAAAGAAACAAGAAAGTCTCTTCAGGACGACTGAGCTTATTCTTTCATCCCATAAGCAGCCAGGAATTTGGCGAGTTCGTCATCAAAGTTCAACTTTTTATGATGTTCCACTTGCCGATGGATGTAATGGATCGTATTTTCCCGCTGCGATGCGCCAATCGAAAAGGCCCAAAAACCTTCCTGCCAGGAAAATCTTCCCGATTCAGGAAAAGTTTCATTCACCCATTTGGAAGACCCCGCCTTCAACAGCTGCACTGCTTTGGAAACGGTAAGAACCCGCGAGAGCGACAGCAAAATATGAACATGGTCTTCCACGCCTCCTACAGCCAGAGCGACTGTGCCGTTCTCGCGAGCGATGCCGCCAATATATGCATGAAGACGCTCTCGAAATGGCTCGCGGATTAAAGGCTTGCGTTCAAAGGTGCTGAAAACAATGTGAACCAAACAGCATATGTAACTGTGTGGCATAAAGCTCAGTCGTCCCTGACGGGACTCCTCTCAATTCTCTTGCTTCCCAGCATTGGGTTCGGCGCTACACGCCGAACCATGCTGGGCAATTTTCATGCGTCCCTTCGGGACTGACTGCCGTACTACCCAACTGTCATATTTTTGCAGTCCCAAGAAGATAAGCCAGGTTTCTTGCAGATGTGGAACGCGCCCCTGGAGACTCATTCATATATCCAGGAACCTCGATTTTATGACGTTTTGTATTGTTTTTATTGAGCAGCTTTGAGTTCCTAAGAAGACAGGTACCGATAAGCATCTCTTCTAATGCCTGAATAGAACGACTGCCATTCTTGCCTGGTTTTGCAAGTCGGCCACCTGTCGTCTCTTTTGCCAATAGATATCCTCTCGCGCGATTCTGTAAAGCGAGCACATATTTGAGCAGTTTATGGTCGGCTAGCGTTTCCTTTCTGAAGCTAGACTTCTCTGCTTTACCGACATACCAAGGCTTCACGCCCTTTCCAGCTCGAATACCAAATACATAACAACCAATAGCATTGGACAGCCCGGGCCTTTTTCCCTCAACTTCTTCCCACAGCTTGCTTTCCTTTTTCTTGTCGATAATGACGCCGTCAACCGGCATCTTAAATGGGCCGAATGGTTCGAATCGTGTCATGCATGATCCTTCCAGTCTTTGCAGAAAGTCTTCAGGATTTGTGAGTCGCAATTATAAGGCAAAGTAAAACTTTATAGTCCATTTGAGAGAAGAGTAAGGCTCAGTCGTCCCTGACGGGACTCCCCTTGATTTCTTTGCTTTCCCAGCATTGGGTTCGGCGCTTGCACGCCGAACCATGCTGGGCAAATTTCATCCGTCCCTTCGGGACTGGCTTTCCAAACTAAAAGCGGAAGTGTGTGTTCGACGAAAGCGAGAAGCGCCTATGAAGCAGCGCCACGGCACCAAAGGAGCCAGCCTTGCTCAAACCCGCGCCAGGACCACACGAAACCATTGTTCAGGATCGGTCCAGCACTTTTCCATGACAAAACCGCTGTTTTGCAGCAGTGAAGAGATGGTTTCCGGAGCAAATTTGTAACTGTTCTCGGTATGAATGCGCTCGCCCGGCGCAAAAGAAAAGACGCGGTCGAGGTCACGGACCCACACGGCCTGCTCCCAGCGGCTTTCCAGATGCATCTCCATGCGCGACCGCGAAGGGTCCCAAAAAGCCACATGCTCAAAGCCATCGAGATCAAAATGCCCGCCCAGCTCGCGGTTGATGCGCGCCAGCATATTCTTGTTGAACTGCGCGGTAATACCTTCAGCATCGTTGTAGGCCGCGTGCAGTATGTCCGCGTCTTTGATGAGATCGAGACCGAGCAGGAAAGCGTCACCCGGCGCGAGCGACTGCCGGATATTCTGCAAAAACCGGACAGCGCCTTCCGGCTCAAAGTTTCCGATGGTGGAGCCAATAAAGAGAACCAGCTTTTTGCCGGGCAGAGAACTCAGCCCGGGCAAACGCTCTAAAAAATCGGCGACAATCGGACTCACCACCAGGCGGGAAAACTTGCCCTTCATGCCAGCGACCGCATCCTGCAAAGCGGCAGGCGATACGTCCACGGGATGAAACTCCACGCGGAGCTGGCGGTGCAAAAGCGCTTCGATCACGAGGCTGGTCTTGCTGGCGTTTCCCGCGCCCAGTTCGATCAGCGTGAGATTATTTCCCGCATGGCGGACCATCTCGGCGGCGTGCGCTTCGAGGATGGCGCGCTCGGTGCGCGTGGGATAGTACTCGGGCGTGCGCGTGATCTCGTCGAACAGACGCGAGCCTTCGGCGTCATAAAAAAGCTTGGGAGGCAGCGACTTGGGTTGCGCGCTTAACCCCTCAAGGACATCTGCCGCGATTGAGCTGCCGGGAACCGGCTGAGTTCTAAAGACCGTCATGCGCCAGCCTGATTCCGGAAAATTGCCAGCGTGTCTCCGGTGGAAAGAAGTTGCGATAGGTGGCCCTGATGTGCGAGCGAGGCGTTGCGCAGGAGCCGCCGCGCAGCACCATTTGTCCGGACATGAATTTTCCGTTGTACTCGCCCAGCGCTCCGGCCGCGGGTCTGTAACCGGGATAAGGAAGATAAGCGCTGCCTGTCCACTCCCAAACGTCGCCGAAGAGCTGCAGCGGATGTCCCGTTTCTGTGCCGTGCGCGGACTGGGGATGAAATTTTTCGTCTTCCAGAAAGTTTCCCGCCACCGGGGATTCAGCCGCTACAATCTCCCACTCAAATTCGGTGGCCAGGCGCCCACCTGCCCAGCGGGCAAAGGCATCGGCCTCGTAATAACTAACGTGGCAGACCGGTGCACTGGCATCCACTTCGCGCATTCCCGAGCAGGTGAAGTGCAGCCACTGGTCCCCGCTTTTCTCCCAGTAGAGCGGCGCGCTCCAGCCGTGCGCCTGGACTGTTTTCCATCCATCGGAGAGCCAAAGCTCCGGGCGCTGATATCCGCGATCTGCTATGAAGGCCAGATACTCGCCGCAGGTGGCCAGACGCGTCGCCAGGCGAAATGCCGGCACGAACACTTTGTGGCGCGGCCCTTCATTATCGAAATAAAACGTCCCCGCTGCAGCGCCGATCTCGCGCAGGCCCTCTGGATACGAATGAAACGCCTGCGATGGCTGCGGCGAGAGCGCAGGCGCGTCTGCGTTCTGATATGCCGGGCGCAATGGGTTGGTCCAGAATGCGTGCTTGATGTCGGTGACAATCAGCTCCTGGTGCTGCTGCTCGTGGTTCAGGCCCAGTTCGGCCAGTTTCCCGATCTCGCCGGAAAGTCCATCCATTTCGAGGAGAGACTGCATATGCTCATCGACGTACCGGCGGTAGGCCAGCACTTCACTCGCATCTGGACGCGAAAAGGTGTTGCGCAGTGATTTCTCCGGTTGCGGCCCAACTGCGTTGTAATAGGAATTGAACAAAGACTGAAACGCGGGATGAAACGGGCAATAACCGCGCAGATGCGGCCGCAGAATAAACGTCTCGAAGAACCAGTTCACATGCGCCCTGTGCCATTTTGTGGGGCTACTTTCCCCACCGGATTGCACCATTTGGTCTTCCGCGGAAAGTGGCGCCGCCAGGGCTTCCGTCTGGCTGCGCACCGCCCTATACCGGCGCGCCAGTGCGCTACCGGAAACAGCACTCGATGCTTCGATTTGTTGAACCGGGGTCACAATTTAACCTCATTTTTGGATGCCACTGCCACGTTCCGGGGATATAAGGCTCCTGGGCGATTTTACACTTTGCCCTTTGAGCAAAAGGCCGGATTCGCGGCGCGCGAAAAAATTAAGCTCCGAAGGCAATGCCCGGCTGATGTATCGTCATTCTTGTGGCTGCGGCAAAGACCATCTTTCACGTCGACATGGACGCCTTCTTCGTCTCCGTGGAGGAGCTGTTCGCCCCGGAGCTGAAAGGCAAAGCCGTAGTCGTAGGCGGACAGAAGAACGAGCGCGGCGTGGTTTCCGCCGCATCGTATGAAGCACGAAAGTTCGGCGTACACTCCGCCATGCCGCTGCGCACCGCGGCCAAACTGTGCCCGCATGCCATTTTTCTGGACGGCCATCCGGACCGCTATCGTGAGTACTCGCAGAAAGCGCGCAGCGTTTTGGAAACATTTTCTCCTGCCGTGGAGATGGCGTCGGTGGACGAGGCTTACCTCGACATGAGCGGCACCGAGAAGCTGCACGGACCGCCGCTGCTCTCAGCGCACAAACTGCACCAGCGGATGAAAGAACGCACGGGCCTGAATTGCTCGATTGGCATTGGCAGTTCGCGTCTGATGGCCAAGATTTGCTCCGATCAGGCCAAGCCCAACGGCGTCCTGTACGTCCTCGCGGGGCACGAGCAACGCTTTCTGGCCCCGCTCGACGTAGGCAGGATTCCCGGCGTGGGCAAAGTGACCAAAGAGCGCCTGAACAGCATGGGAATAGTACGCATTGGCGATCTGCTTCGCGTGGAGCCCTCAATTCTCGAAGAAAATTTCGGCAAATGGGGAGAAGCGCTGGCCGGCAAGGCGCGGGGCGAAGATGCCGGCGCGTGGTTCGCAGGCGAAGTAGGCGCGGACGTGGACGCCAAATCCATCAGCCACGAACACACCTTTACCGAAGACACCGCCAACGTGGAAAAACTTGAGTCCACGCTCTCCCACCTTTGCGAGATGGTGGGCCGCCGTCTCCGCTATCACGGCTTCTCCGCTCGCACCATCCAGCTCAAGCTGCGGTATTTCGACTTCACCACCATCACACGCGCTCATTCGCCGCAGGCGCCCACCCAGATGGACACGGAAATTTTTACCGCCATCAGCCGGCTGTTTCGCCAAAACTGGCAAACAGGACGGCCTGTCCGCCTGCTGGGTGTTCATACCTCGAATTTCGCCGAAGGTTCGGGGCAAATGGACCTGCTTGAAGACGACCGCCGGAAGAAGTGGGCGCAGGCGCTCTCGGCCACCGATAAGCTGCGGGACAAATACGGGGATTCCGCCGTTTTTCTGGCCCGGGGCATGTCCGGGACCTTCCGCGAACGCGTACATGAAAATCCTGCGGAAAAACCTGCCGGAAAACCCCGCCAGAACTCCTGAACCAGCCCCTGCAAAAAGGCTTTAAATTGCTTGAATTCTTGTTGCTTGTGCGGGTAAAGCCCCGTACATTATTTCCCATGCAGTAATAAGAAAATTTTTATTGCGCCCAATCCCCCCGGATTGGCGGAAAGATAGTTCCGGCTTATGTCGACGCAATTCGAAGTTTCCATTGTGTTTTGCGTAATGGGGTTGCTGGTCCTGCTCTTTGTCTGGACCTGGGTGCGCGACCGCAAGCCCCCGACTGGCGTATGGATGCTGGGCTGGATCGCCATTTTGGTGCATTTTGGCGCTACATGGCTGAACAGTTTTAACCTTATCGCGCTCCGCACAACCGACCTTCTAAAACTCACCACTCTGGAAGTTGCCGGTATTTGCTTTGTGCTATCGGTTTCCCAGGCCTGCCGTACCAATCGCCGCCGCATTCTCTTCATTGCCTTCCTCGGTGTTCCTCCCATCATTTATGTAGTTTGTTTTCTTTACCTGCAGGGCCATATGTGGGTTTACCCGGCCCTGATCAGCATCAGTGTTTTCGGCGGCGTGTACATCATGTCGACCCATTACACCCGCAGAAGCATTTATGCCTATGTCTTCTGCGTGGTCTTTGGCGCGCCTGGGCTGATGATGATTCCCGTGATCCTGCATCGTGCGGGCTACGGCGTGCCATTCATACTGTTTGAGTACTTCACCGTCACCGGAATTCTTTACTGGCGGCATTTCCACCGGTTCACTCCCGGCGTCGTGTTTACTTCGCTCTCGTTTATCTACTGGGGGGCATCATTCCCCGTAGCAGCTGTTCTTGATGCATATGGCAAGGGGCCTGCGACGGGGAGCTTCTTCTGGGAGCTGCCGCAGTTTTTTGTCGCCTTCGGCATGGTCCTGACTCTGTTTGAAACTCAGGCGGAAGCCGCCACTATCGTTGCCCGCCGCTATCAGGACCTGTTTGAGGGCAATCTGGCCTCGGTTTATCTCACCACCTTCGATGGCCATTTGATCGACTGCAACAGCGCCTTCATCACTTTGTACGGGTTCTCTTCGAAAGAAGAAGCCATGGCGGCCGATATGTCGTCTGTTTACGTTAGTCCCCAGGCCCGCCGCAAGTTCGTTTCCCGCCTGCAAAATGAAAGGCAGCTCATCAACTACGAGTGCGAACAGCGCCGCAAAGACGGCACGCGCTTTTGGATTCTGGAGCGCGCCAGCATCATCTCCGGCCCCGATGGCCAGCCCATTCTCGAAGGCACCTCCATCGACATCACCGAGCGCAAGGAAGCCGAACTGGCGCTGAAACAATCGGAAGAGCGCTTCGCCACCATGTTCCGCCAAAGCCCTACCGGCTGCGTGATTGTTTCCCTTGAAGGCTTGTTTATCGATGTTAATGATAATTTTCTGCGCCTGCTGCAGCTCCCCGCGGAGGAAGTGATCGGAAAAACGGCGGCCCATCTCGGCCTGTGGCCCCAAGGCGAACGGGAAAAATTCTTTACCGAACTGAAGAGCAAAGGGTCCATCCGCAACTGGCCCATCGAATTTAAAGACGCTCACGGCCACAGGCATGTGGCGCTCTACTTCGCTTCTCTGGTGTCTGTGGGCGAAAAAGACTGCATTTTTGGCATGCTTCTCGACCGCACCGAGCAGCAGGAACTGGAAACCAAATTCCTTCAGGCACAAAAAATGGAGGCCCTGGGCAGGCTGGCCGGCGGCGTGGCCCACGACTTCAACAATCTTCTGGGTGTGCTGGGCGGCTATGCCGAACTGTTGCAATCCAAACTCGGGCATCAGGAAACCTGGCAGCGCTACTGCCAGAAAATTCTGGAAACCACGCAGCGCGCCACCGGCCTCACCCGCCAGCTGCTCACCTTCAGCCGCAAGGAGATCACCCGCCCCGGCCCGATGCAGGTCGACCAGGCCATCCGCGAATTTTCCGGCATTCTGCCCCGCCTGATCGGAGAGGACATTGAACTCAAGCTGCATCTCGGCTCCAGCGGCACCGTGGTCATCGATAAGACCCATTTCGAGCAAATCGTCCTCAATATCGTGGTCAATGCCCGCGAAGCCATGCCCGATGGCGGACATCTCTGGATCACCACCGAGGATTGCAAGCGCCCCGCCACTCCACCCGGCAGCGCACCTTGCTCCGAGTGCGTCGCCATTCGCTTCCGCGATACCGGCGTGGGCATGGATGAACATACAAGCGCGCACGCTTTCGATCCCTTCTTCACCACCAAAGAGGTAGGACGCGGCACCGGCCTCGGCCTCTCCACTGTCTATGGCATCGTGCAGCAGAGCAAGGGAGAGATTGTGGTGAAGTCCGAACTGACCAAAGGCACGGAAATCAGCATATTTCTGCCCGCGATCACCCCGCCCGCACCCGCTGCCGCCGTGCAGGAGACTCCGATCGAGGTCAAAGCCGGGGCTGGGCACATCCTGCTGGTGGAAGATGAAACGGAATTGCGCAACACCACGGCGGAATATCTCACCTCCATCGGCTACTCGGTGACCGGCGCCGCCAGCGGCCCGGAAGCCCTTCGCCTGGCGCTCGATAACCTGCCCATCGACCTGGTCATCACCGACGTGGTCATGCCCAGAATGAATGGCCGCGAATTTGCCGACCGCCTGCGTGAGTTTCGCCCCGGCGTAAAAGTGCTCTTCGTCTCCGGCTACACCGACGATGTAATCCTGCACACTGGAATCTCGCTCCAGCTGGTGCCTTTCCTGCAAAAGCCCTTCTCGCTAAGGCAGCTGGGCGCAAAGGTAAACGAACTACTCGCGGTGGAAGCCCGTTAAACTGTCCATCCATTGCGGCCCTCACTATGCTCAGGGCCCGACGCTGCAAGCGCGCTGGTCCGGTGAATTTTTCCGGGGCTTCACTTTTCCGGTTTTCCACTGCCCGGTTTGACACCAGCCGCAAAGCCTATAAAATAGAGAAGTAGTTTTCCTGTCACTGCGCCGGAGAATCTCCGAGCGCATTTCAATGCCGAAGTGGCGGAATTGGCAGACGCGCATGGTTCAGGTCCATGTACTCGCAAGGGTGTGGGGGTTCGAGTCCCTTCTTCGGCACCAAGTCAAGATCCAAAAAATCACCACGGATCTACACAGATCAGAACGTAACCAGCCCATGTTTGACACGAAAATTTGTGGGCAATATTAGCTGGCTATACTCTCTGCTTGATACATCCTTATTGTTGATACATCCTTTATGGCCACCCCATCCTCTTCTGCTCCCGATCGCGACCGCCCATCGTGGCTCACCAGCGGTTTGGCGATTGTCTGGGCCATCGCCCTGGCAAAACTGGTGTTCCATATTTATTTCAACAATCGTTACGGCTACTTCCGCGACGAATTTAATTACCTGTCCTGCGGGGACCACCTTGCCTGGGGTTATGTGGATCAGCCGCCACTCATCCCTTTTCTCGTCCATCTCTGCCGTGCCGTGCTGGGCGACTCCCTGCGCAGCATTCGCTTTATTCCCGCGCTCGCTTCTTCGCTCCTGATTGTGCAGACCGCCGCGATTGCCCGCCGTCTGGGAGGCCGGCGGTACGCGCTTGTGTTGAGCGCTGTTTGTGCGCTGATTGCGCCCCTGTACCTTTCGAACGCCAGCCTGCTGAGCACGAACTGTCTCGAACCCAATTTATGGATGGGCTGCGCTTACTTCGCCATTCTTGCCATCCAGCGAAAGGATCCACGTTATTGGATCGGCTTTGGGGTGATCGCAGGTTTGGGCCTCGAAGAGAAATATTCGATTGCTCTTTTTTGTTTTGGCATCGTGGCGGGTCTGCTTTTTACCGAGCAGCGCCGCGCCTTTCTCAACAAGTGGATTTGGCTCGGCGCACTCTCCGCCTTGCTCATCTTCCTGCCCAACGTGCTTTGGAACATCCACTACGGCTGGCCCTTCCTGCAATTAATGCACGCCATTCGCGCCGAACACCGCGACGTGGTGCTGGGTCCACTGGCTTACTTTTTTCAGCAGACGCTGCTGGTGAACACTCTCACCGCCCCCATCTGGATCGCGGGATTATTGGCTCTGCTCTTCTCCGCGCGATTCAAACCCTGGCGGCTGCTGGGCTGGAGTTACCTGGTCTGCTACAGCGTTTTCTTCGTTCTGCACGGGAAGAATTATTATCTGGCCCCGATTTATCCCATGCTGCTGGCCGCGGGCGCGGTTGTGCTTGAATCCGCGCTGAATGGCGACGGCGGGAAACACAGCGCTACGGAACCCGGCAGTCACCCTACGGCCCACCTGCTTGGCCAATGGCTGAAGCTGGCTATCGTGGTCGTCCTGCTGGCTGGTGGAGCATGGCTTGCTCCATTGATGGTGCCGGTTTTGTCTCCGGATGCCTTCCTGGCTTACACGAAGCATCTTCCTTTCAAACTCCCGGTGATGGAGCACTCTCATGAGCGGGCGGCGCTGCCGCAGTGGTACGCGGACCAGTTTGGCTGGCAGGAGATCGTGGACGAGACCGCCGTTGCCTGGAACCGCATTCCGGCGGAAGAGCGCCGCGACTGCGGTATCTTCGCCCAGGATTATGGCCAGGCCGGGGCCATTGATTTCCTCGGACGCAGGCAAGGCCTACCACCGGCCCTGAGCGGTCACCAGACCTGGTTTCTCTGGGGACCGCGCGGCCATTCGGGCAACTGCATGATCGTTCTGGATGATCGCCAGGAAGTTCTGGAAAGCCTGTGGAAACATGTGGAGTACGTGGGCGCTTCCGCGGACAATCCTTATGCTCTCGAAAAGCAAATCGATGTTTTCATTTGCAGGGACGCGAAGTTCGGCACGCTGGCACAGCTCTGGCCCAAAGTGAAACGCTGGCGCTGATTCCATGCTGGTCAACGCTATCTGACTCACGGCGTAGAGACGCAGCACTGCCGCGTCTCCAAAGCTCACCCCAACACACTGCAATGATCTGCGACCTATTTAGGTCAAGGCGAAAATGTCCCTAAAACGCAGATAACAAAAAGCAAGCTCGAAACAAACAACCCAGCACCACCAGGGCCATGTGGCACAGCCGCCCCCGGCTGTGCGAAAGCGCAAAAGCCGCGAAGCCACAATATTTCACAGCGAACACGGCCAGCAGCGCAGTAAATAAATACCAACAACGATTCTGCTTTGCAACCCATACTCCAGCCCCGCAGGGGCGGAAGAACGTAGCCCAGTCCGCGACGCTGGCTTGCGCGGACACGCGCAACCCAGCGGCTAAGGGCTGGGATAGCAAAGAAATAATCTCCTCACCGCTCTGCCGAAGTCCAGCGCCAGCGCAGAATAATCGCTCACAGCCGTCGCCATATCACCACACACTTGTCATGTTGAGCGAAGCGCATGAATTGGCGCTTTCATCAGCCAGCATGTCAGGCGCGAAGTCGAAACATCCCGAGGCTGCTTAAATAGCCAATACAGACGCAGGGAGTTCTCCCCATCGCTTAGCGTGTATTGTGGTGGACTTTACAGACGCGGCAGTGCCGCGTCTCTACGCTTGCATCGTGAACAACCCCGATCAGCCATACTCCAGCCCCGCAAGGGCGGAAGAACGTAGCCCAGTCCGTGTCGCTGGGATTGCGCGGACACGCGCAAGCCAGCGGCTAAGGGCTGCGATAGCGAAGAAACAATCTCCTGACCGCTCTGCCGAAGGCCAGCGCCAGCGCAGCACCAAGCCTGGAAATCCAGTTGTTCGTAGTGCTTGACACTTCTACAGCAGTGATATCCGTCGCAGTCAATACATTCCCAGTTTTCCACAGAAATACACTGGAAGTACATATGGGATTCGCTGACACTGAATATTGAAGGAGGACTTCCATCTTGGCCAGGCCCAGCATCTCAAAGCTGCATATTGTGATCGTCCACGGTATTTTGGTCGCCGCTGCTTTAATAGAAGGCATTAAATATCTAATTTTTATCATTAGACAACCATGAACTTTCTCTACGCTATGCATATTGAGCGTAGCGTATTAATGTCGCTGACCACCCAGCATTTCCGGTGCGAAGTCGAGACGCGGCAAGGCATTTCCTTTACTTTCGCCAAATTTTCGCATAACATGACGAAAGATTGGGAGGGGAATAGAATGGCATCGCTTGAACAGGCATGGCGCGACTTTAGATACCGTTTCGCCCTAAGGTATATGCAAAACGATCAGAGCTGGTCTCTACACCAAACGATCACGATTCCACTTCAGCAGTGTGGATATTTGGATGAGCAGTGTCAAATCACCGCAAAAGGCAAGGACTTTCTGCTGCAAGAATATCAATAATTTTACGGCTAGGCTGCGCGCTGCCAGGAAGTTTAAGATGACAGAAGAACTAAAATGTACTTGCAAACGCGATCCATTCGATATTGGACCGCATATGAATCCGCAATGTCCATTTTTCGAAGTCCCTAATAAGTTCAAATATTGCCCACATTGTAAACGTTTAATCGAGGGCAACTATTGCAAAGTTTGTGATGCTAATGTTTATTAAGCTTCATCCGGTCTTTAGAGCACTCAACCCGAGGAGCAAAAATCATGAACTTAGTGGAATCAACGCTCAATTGGTTAGCAAAAGATCTGCCTTGGAAAAGCATGGTAGCCATCTTCACTTTGTCTATCGTACTGCTGTTCAGCGCAGCGCACTTTGGCATCGAAAAACAAGTTCAGCAGTACCGGATTGGAGTAGTGATAACTTTTATATTTTCCGGAACTTGGGTTGCCGCACATATTTGCCAACTATTTAGGCCATACGGCAGCCAAATGTGGCGGCGCTATCGCAGCAGAAAACATCTGAAACACCTAACGTCGGAGGAAATGCGTTACTGCAAATGGTTCCTTGACAACGCAGGCAAATCATTACCACACAACCCTGGCAACGGTGCCATTGCCAGCCTCGTGCAGAATGGTATTTTGTGGAAGCCAGAATCGGGCTGGCAAAATAATGAGTTATTCGAGTTCAATATACAACCGTGGGCGTTGAAGTATCTCAGGAAACACACAAATTACATAGCTAATGCTGACAAAGACTTAGCGCAGTAGCGCTTTCACCATGCACCCTCCGCCTTGTTCTCTGAGGATTATTTGACAGTAGATTAAAAGTCACCCACCCACTTGACAAAAAATGTCAATTTACAAACCCAGAATTCCGTGGTACCAAGCCTCTGCACGAATGGAAAAAATTCGTGCTGCGAGGATAAACCATGGTCAAAGCCAAAATCCTGGCCGCGCTGCGCGAGTGTGCGCTCAAAAAAGGCCGGATTCCCACCTATGCCGAAGCCCACAAGTCATGCAAAGTCACCCGCTACTGGATCCGCAAGCACTTTGTCAGCCTGGCCCACGCCCTGCGTGAAGCTGGACTCTCCAAATCCGGCCCCGGCCATCGCCTGGAGACCGCCGACCTCATGGCGGACTGGGCGGCCACCGCGCTCAAGCTCGGCAAGATTCCTACCGAAACCGAATACAAGCGCACCGGGCAGTTCAGCGTCCATCCGCTCAAGAAACGCTGCAAGTCCTGGCGGGCCGTTCCCGAGCACTTTCGCGCCTTTGTGCGTGAGTGCAAAGCTGAGGAAAAATGGGGGCCGGTACTGGCTATGATCGAAAACCGGGAAAAGCTCGGTGCGGTCGCCGGTTCGCTTGCTCCCTCGTATCCCCGTGCTGACGCCCCGCCGATCAACGGCCCGCGCGATCGTCGCAAAATTCGCCTCGACCGCCCCATCTATGGCCCACCCTCGCCCTTTTCCGGGCTCATCTACGAGCCGGTCAATGAGGCCGGTGTAATCTTCGTCTTTGGGCGTTTGGCGGAGAAGCTGGGCATTCACGTGGAGCGCATGCAGACCGGCTTCCCTGACTGCGAGGCCATGCGCGAGGTGGAAACCGGCAAGTGGCAGCGCGTCCGCATTGAGTTTGAATTTGAAAGCCGCAATTTTTTGGTCCACAAACACCAGCCCGAAGGCTGCGACATCATAATCTGCTGGACCCACAACTGGCCTGAATGCCCCTCACATCTCGAGGTAGTTGAGCTGAAACGAGTGGCCAGAGTTGTCTAGGTGCGAAGGCCAGCTTTGCTTGCACCAACAGCCACGCGCAACCTTCAGCAATAATTAGGCGAGGTGGCCACTCAAGCCGCTTTTGGCTTGAGTGGGGGACGTAAGCGCCTTCACCATTTAAGCAAAGTCACTTGCACTTTTCCTGCTATCATCGCCATTAAATTGCTGGCAATGGGCTCACACAAGAGGATTTTTGAGTTGGCTCACGAGCCGAAGGAAGCTGGTACTACTGTAAAATTTCCCACTCAAGCCAAAACCCGGCTTGAATGGGCCACCTGCCTGCCCATTACATGCTTCCCAAAATCTGGGGGCAAGAGTGCATATCATGCACTCCATTCACGCTGTTTACCATGGAGCTGAATTGTTGAATGAGTTGCCTGGTTGTCTATTGTTAGGGTTTCGCGTTTAAGATTTTCAGCTAAATAATTATAGTAGTTGCTGGCTGCATTTGAATCAAGGAAAAATGGTGCTTTACCGCCGATACACTTATTACCAACAAACACCCTAAACATAACTACATGCTTGCCTTGCCTGTTATTAATATCCTCATCCATTAATTCTTCCAATGCTTTAATTGCTTTCCCGACTGACTCTGCCATTTTTGATTCCTCCAGGCTCCACATACTGCCATGCCCATCTGATACTGGCAATGGACTCACGCAATACGATTTTTGAGTTGGCTCACGAGCCGAAGGAAGCTGGTACTACTGTAGAATTTCCCCATGCAAGCCAAAACCTGGCTTGCATGGGCCACCTGCCTGCCTTCGCTCATAATCGTAGCTTTCTTAGTCTGGCACCGTCGTTAATAATGTGCCCACAATTTACCCTCATGGTCTCTTGTAAATGTTACCGTAGAAGTGCCTGTTTTATATGTCTCATCATCAAGCCATGAGTCATCTGAAAATATATGTATTTCCCTGGTCTGATTTTCATTTACAGGTACATAAGCAATACCCTTACGTTCGTTTTTGATTTGGGTATTAATGACACGCAGCGCGCTATTATCGTCCGTCCGTTCATCGTAACCAAATGCGTCTGCCAGTAGTAGTTCACGTTTAAACATCTCAGCTATCGTCATGCTGCTCATCTATTATTTTTATAACATAACAAGTCAAGCCCTGTTTTAAAGACCGCTTATACCTCTTATGGGGGATGCTACTGTCATAATTTTAGTGTATAGGCTTGCGCTCAAGGGTGCGGGTCATGCCGCTCTGTCAGGCTTGTGGGGGCTGGCCTGGGGGACGGGGTATGCAGGGGTATGACTTACTGGGCTTATGCAGCTTTTGATGACTGCCTGGTGGCCCAACTCAAGCCGCATTTGGCTTGAGTTGGGAACTAAAGCGATTTCACTATTCAAAACAAAGTCATTTTGTAATTTTTTTTGTTATCACAGTCATCCATTGCTGGCAGCGTTCTGCTGTAGAATTTCCCCACTCAAGCGAAGATCGTGCCTGAGTTGGTCACCTTCCTGCTTGTTTTTGAATTTGAGCGGGTTATTATCCAATGTTAACGATGTTTGTGGCGCCTGCACGCGTGTACTGTTTTCCGATATGCGCAGCCTGTGTACCGGATGCCGCACTTACACTTCCGGTCTCGTTTCCAGAATTGAAATCGTGCGCGCCTTCCAGCGTGATGGACTGTGACGGATGCTGGCCAAGGAAAGAGATGGTAGTGACTACGGTAGCGGTATTCTGGCCATCCTGATCGGTCCCAGCTTCGGCACAGCGTCTTTCACAGCCGCCGGCTATTCCGCTGGACCATAGTTCAGGTTGGGTCCGAGCCAGCGCTCGACCTCGGCCACGCTCATACCTTTGCGCTGGTGATAGTCGGCCACCTGGTCGCGGTCGATTTTACCCAGGCTGAAATAGCGCGATTCCGGGTGGGCGAAGTAGAGTCCGCTCACGCTCGATCCGGGCCACATGGCAAACGATTCCGTAAGCAGCATTCCGGTATTGGCCTGAACATTGAGCAAACGCCAGAGCGTGCCTTTTTCGGTGTGGTCCGGGCACGCTGGATAACCCGCGGCCGGCCTGATTCCCCGATACTTTTCCTGAATGAGATCGGCATTGCTCAGGTTTTCCTCGCGTCCGTAACCCCATTCGTCGCGCACTCGCTTGTGCAGGCATTCGGCAAAAGCTTCCGCCAGACGGTCGGCTACGGCCTCGGCCATGATCGCGTTGTAGTCGTCATGCTCGGCCCGGAAGCGGTCGCACAGTTCCTGCAAGCCGATTCCGCTGGTCACCGCGAAAGCGCCGATGTAATCGGGCAGCCCTGTTTCCTTCGGCGCGATAAAGTCGGAGAGCGACCGGCAGGGCTCGCTGCCCTCACGGTTGGACTGCTGACGGAGGAAGTGGAAGCGCTCGAGCACCTTTCCGCGTGTGCCGTCGGTGTACAACTCAATATCGTCGGCCACGGCATTGGCGGGAAAGAAGCCATATACGGCCCGCGCCGTGATCAGTTTTTTCTCAATGATGACGTCGAGGAGCGCGTTGGCATCGGTGAAGACCTGGCGCGCCTGCGCGCCGTACTCTGCGTGCTCGAAAATGCGGGGGTAAATCCCCTTTAGCTCCCAGGTGTGAAAGAAGGGCGACCAGTCAATGAACTCGCGCAGCGTGGCGAGAGGGAAATTGTCGAGGGCGCGCACACCGGTAAATCCAGGAACGGCAATGTCTTCGGCGCGCCATTCGATTGGTGTCCGCCGGGCGCGCGCGGTCTCGAGGGAGACGACCTGCAGGCGCGGGGCGGAGTGGTTTTTGCGGATGACCTCGTAGTCGGCGTGATGCTGCGCCACGAACTCCGCCTTGCCATCGTCACTCAGAAGGCTGGTGGTGACGGGCACCGCCCGGCTGGCATCGAGCACGTGGACCACGGGTTCGCTGTAGTGCGGGGCAATTTTTACCGCCGTGTGCGCCCGGCTGGTGGTGGCCCCGCCGATGAGCAACGGCAGCTTGAAACCCTGGCGCTCCATTTCTCGGGCAACATGCACCATCTCGTCGAGCGAGGGCGTGATCAGGCCGCTCAGGCCGATCATGTCCGCCTTTTCGGTTTTGGCGCGTTCGAGGATCTTTTCGCAGGGGACCATCACCCCCATATCGATGACTTCATAGTTGTTGCAGGCCAGGACCACGCCGACGATATTTTTGCCAATGTCGTGAACGTCGCCTTTGACCGTGGCGAGGATGATTTTTCCCTGCGTCCTGACCACCTGTCCGGCAGCGGCCATGGCAACTTTCTCGGCCTCCATAAACGGAGTCAGATGGGCCACGGCTTTCTTCATGACTCGGGCAGACTTGACCACCTGAGGCAGGAACATTTTGCCGGCCCCAAACAGATCACCTACAACGCTCATGCCGGCCATGAGCGGACCTTCAATCACCAGAAGAGGGCGGCCCAGCTTGAGGCGGGCTTCCTCGGTATCAATCTCGATGTATGCGTCTATCCCCTTGACCAGGGCATGAGAAAGGCGCTCCTCGACCGTGCCGTGGCGCCACTCTTCGGCCTTTTTCTCGCTCACCTGATCGCCGGAACTTTTCTTGAGAGCTTCGCCGTATTCCACCAGACGCTCTGTCGCGTCAGGACGGCGGTTGAGCAGCACGTCTTCGACTAACTCCTTCAGAGCGGGTTCAATTTCTTCGTACACCTCGAGCATTCCGGCATTCACGATGCCCATGTCCATGCCCGCCGCAATGGCGTGATAGAGAAAGGCGGAGTGCATGGCTTCGCGGACTTTGTTGTTGCCGCGAAAGCTGAACGAGATGTTCGAGACGCCACCGCTGACCTTGGCATGCGGCAGGTTGGCCTTGATCCAGCGCGTGGCGTTGATGAAGTCAACCGCGTAGTTGTTGTGCTCTTCGAGGCCGGTAGCCACGGTGAGGATATTCGGATCGAAGATGATGTCTTCGGGCGGGAAGCCGACCTGGTCCACCAGAATGCGGTAGGCGCGCTCGCAGATGCGAATTTTGTCTTCGTAAGTCGCGGCCTGGCCCTGTTCGTCGAAGGCCATCACCACCGCCGCCGCGCCATATTTCAGTACGGTGGCGGCGTGCTGGCGAAATTTTTCTTCACCTTCTTTCAGCGAGATCGAGTTGACAATGCCCTTGCCCTGCAGACACTTGAGCCCGGCGGCAATGACCTCCCATTTCGAGGAGTCCAGCATGAAGGGAACTTTGGCCACCTCGGGCTCGCTGCCCAACAACTGCAGAAAGCGAGTCATGGCGACGACGCCATCGATCATGCCCTCGTCCATACAGATGTCGAGGACATTCGCCCCATTTTCCACCTGCTGGCGGGCTATGCTGACCGCTTCCTCGTATTTACCTTCCTTGATCAGCCGGGCGAACTTCGGCGAACCGGCCACGTTGGTCCGCTCACCGATCATGATGTAGACGCCGGCCTGCTGAGTAAATGGCTGCGATCCCGACAGCCGCAGCGGCCTGGTCCCCATGATCTTTGTTTCACTGGCGCTCGTCGCGCTCTCTGCCACGCTCACGCTCTCTCCTCGCTTGCGGATACCGTCTCCCATTTTCGCGGCGGCTGGCCTTCGAGCGCTTTGGCAATGGCCGCGATGTGCTCGGGTGTATTGCCGCAGCAGCCGCCGGCAATATTGATGAGTCCGGCACGGGCAAAGTTCCCTAAATATCGCGCCATGTCCGCCGGCTTTAAATCGAAGCCGGTTTCCGAAAGAGGATTGGGCAAACCCGCATTCGGATAGCAGGAGATCGCCACGTCGGCCTTCTGCGATAGCTCTTCCAGAAACGGATACATCAAATCCGGTCCGAGAGAGCAGTTGAGCCCCACCGAAAACGGCTTTACGTGCCGCACCGCGTTCCAGAAAGCCTCGGTGGTCTGCGCGGAGATCAGAGTTTCGCCGCCGCGTCCGACTGCCGCCGAGATGCCTACCGGCAGTTCTTTGCCATCCTCATCGAATACCTCACGGATGGCGACGAGCGCCGCCTTGGCATTCAGCGAGTCGAAGATGGTCTCAACCAGAAGCAGGTCCGAGCCGCCAGCGATGAGCGCACGCACCTGCTGCATGTAGGCGCTCTTGACCTGATCGAAGGTGACCACGCGGAAGCCGGGATCATCGGCATCGGGCGAGTTGGAGAGAGAGACGGTCAGCGGCCCAATCGCCCCCGCCACGAAGCGCTGACGCGAGGTTGCGTTGGCCACACGATCGGCCCATTCCCGGCACTGCTGCGCCGATTTCTCGTTGATCTCCCAGGCGAGGTCGGCGAGGAAGCGATCGTCGATGACCTTTTGGTAGAACTCGGGATCCTTGCGTCCGCCGTGCTCGCGCGGATCGTCGACAAAAAATTCGCTCTGGGTGATGCTGGTCGCGCCGAAGGTGTTCGTCTCGATGATGTCCGCACCGGCTTCGAGAAACCGGCGATGAATGTCACAGATCATCTCCGGACGAGTCAGGGAGAAGAGGTCGCCGTTGTTCAGCAGGTCCTTCTTCGAGTCTTTGAAGCGGTCCCCGCGGATGTCGGCTTCCTTCATGCCGTAGGTGCGGATCGTGGTGCCCATCGCTCCATCGATGATGGCGATTCGCTGCTCGAGAATCTTTTTAAGAGGATGTTGGTCGGCTTTAGTCATATGTCTGACGGCCCCGAGCGTGGCTGTGCCGGGCAATAACGGACCTTTTCAGTCACAAATTAGTGCTGGTTCGCCATATTCATTATAACGATGCAGGGTGCATCAGTGACAGGAACGTGATGCGGCTGAAATGCCTCGGGGCTGGCAGGGGTGAGTTCAGGGCTTCTCGGAAAGTGAATGCGCAGCGTTAACGACCGTGATCATCAGTGCCATTGGGGCCACCTAACACGTTTTTTGCGCCGACAACGGGGCAGGATGAGTATCGGGTCCGGTACAACTGAAAGAGAGGCTGAATGATCACGCCTCCATCCAGTTGCGCAGGAGACTTCCACTCCAAAATCCGGCATCTGCGCCAATAAAAAACCCGCCGGCGAAAGCTGGCGGGCAGATCAAAGAACTGATCTTCAGCGTAAGTTAGAAGGTGATTTTTCCGCCAATCCAGATCACGCGACCATTAGCCGCAGTAACACTTGGATTAGCAAAATCAGCTCCAAATTGCCCCACACCTGCAAACTCCACGTTGGGAACAACATTCGCGAAGTTGAAGTGGTTAAAGGCGTTATTTGCAGTCAGGTTCATGGTGAACTTGGCGCGCTCTCCCAGGTTGAGGGTTTTGTAAATGGTTGCATTCACCAGATTGGATCGAGCATCGCGCTGCGTATTGCGAGCCACATTTCCAAACGGCGTTCCGAATACCGCCTGCGCCGAGGCAGTATTTGCAATGAACCGAACGTCATTGTTAGTCACCAGCGCAATGCTGCCGTTGTTCAGTGCATTGATGCTGACGAGTTGATTGGCAGGCAAAAGGTTAAGCGCGGTAACCGTAGCATTGGAGCACCCAACTGCATCTGCCTTGCAGGCGTCGTGTGCAAAGGCGCCTACGGTGTTTGCAGGAGCAGAGGGGTTGCCAAGGAACGGCCGTGCACTGTCTACTCCGATAAACGCGCTCACGTAGGCGAAATCATAGAGATCCGGAACCGTAGGCGAGGCAAGACTGTTTGTCGTATGGCACCGGCGATCAGACAGGAAGAAGGGACACGTTGTTGTTAGCGCTTCGGCATTACCCTGAAGCGGAGTGTAGGGCTGACCTGACCCCAGGATGTAGTCAGCCGAGAGCGTCCAACCTCCCAGTAAGTGTCCAAGTGCGCCTTTTTGCGATTTAAAGAACGGCACCTGCTCAATCGCAACAAGGGTAAACACGTTGGGAATGCTCAAGCCGGAGTTAGAGCGCTCTGCGCCTCCGGTCTGGAACGGGTTTTGCGCGGCAAACAGAGAATTGCCCGCCGTGCCGGTGGCAAAGATCTCGCTTACGTTATCGAGAGTCTTCGAATATGTGTAGCCTGCGCGTACAGTCAGCTGCTTGAACAGATTGCTGGAGCGGAACTCCGTTTGCACCGCATGGTAGTCGGAGAATCCGCTGTTATTACGCGAACGAACAATCCCGAGCCCACAGTTTTGGCGGAACAAATCAGTACCTGCTCCCGGCCCCGATTGAGTGGTCGCCAGGCACTGTGTGGTTGAGGCGGGTAATAGCCCGGCTGCGATCTGCCCCCCAGTCGTTGGGTTGCCATCGACGGTTTGGAAGAGGTTATAGGCATGGTTGCCGGTATAACGCATTTCTAACGCAGAGTTCTTACTGAGCTCTCGTTCAAAACCCAGACTCCAGCTTTGTACCTTGTCCGGCCCGAAGTTCGGAGACACCAGGGTCTCGTTCTGAGTCCGGGGATCAAAGGTATTGTGCTGCAGGAACGGACTCAATTGCGCCCGCACATTGGGCCCTGTGGGGTTCGCCTGCAGCTTATTGGCTGTCGCGTTTGCTCCCGTGAGGGTCTGCAGGAAGGTCAGCGGGGATGAAGTAGAAACGTTCAGGAAAATGTTATAGAAAGCAGGATCATAGAGGAAACGATACCCGCCGCGGATGATGGTTTTACCATGTCCGGTCAGGAATCCACCCCACTGAGGCGAGTATGCAAAGCCTACGCTGGGACCAAAGCTGTTCTTGATGGCTGGGATCTTGGGATCCGTAGTCACCGAGGGAGGCAGCGAGGTCAGCCAGAATGCCGTTGCAGGATTGGCTTCGCGCTTGGCGCTGATGGAATTGAACAGGTTTTCCGGCTGGCCATAGTAGGTCCAGGTCACACCCAGGTTAAGGGTGAGGTTCTGGGAGATTTTCCAGTCGTCACCGGCATAAATGAACGTGTCATACTCGCGGAAATCCAGTACCGGCTGGCCCTGCGCGATTTGGACGCGGTTCGGTGTATCGGTTGTAAGGAACGAGCTCAGGTTGTTAAACCGGAACTGCCCGTTGATGAGCGGCAGGAAGGTATTGGGAGAACGCTGGTAGGTCCAATTGATTCCGGCCTTCAGCTGATGCTTGCCCAGCACATAGTTCCAGTTGTCCTGCGCCTGCCAGGTGTTCACCAGGCGCGCCTGGGGAAGATTGGTGGCCGGCCCGATGCCCAGTCCGTTTCCGGCCTGGAAAGAGATGTTACTAAACGCGCTCTGCAACTGCCCCGGTCCCGGCTCCAGTGGATTAAGTCCGCCACCAAACTGCACGTTGAGCCGCGTGAAGCCAATACGGGCTTCATTCACCATGTGCGCGCCGATGTTGCGCGTCCAGCTGGTCAAAATTGACTGGTTCAGGTCCGGCACGTTAAAGACCCAACCTGCCGCGCCGTTGTCGCTGTTGGTAAAACTATTGTTCCGGTTGAAAAGATAACGAGCAAAAAAAGTGTTGTTGCCCAGGGTCAGATCATGCTTCGCAATGAAGTCAAATCCGTGAGAAGGTGTGCTGAGAACGCGGGTGACACCTCCGTACTGTACCCCAGGACAGCCGGCAATAAAGTTAGCAGCGTTCACCGTTGCGGTGGGCGTAACTAAGCTGCGAGGCGTGGGATTACCAAAACTGAATGCGTACGGCCCAAAGTTCTTCAATACGTTCAGTGCGGTCGGGTTGATGGTTGAAGTGGGACAGGCAGACAAAGTGGCCAATCCAGCAGGCGTGGGACTAAGCGCGGTGGTGGTGAAAACATTCTGACCGGAAAATAGGTCACTGTCAAAGCCTCCGAACAGGAACGCCTTGTTCTTCACAATGGGACCACCGATGGATCCGCCGCTGAACTCTTCATTAAACCGCGGGGGGCCAGTAAACGGAGTGGTAGTTCCCGGCTGATTGGAGTTTTTCTGCGTATTGCTTAAAGCCGCCAGGTAGTTGGTGCGGTCCTGTCCAAACACCACACCGTGCCAGTTATTGGTTCCCGATTTGGTGATCACGTTAACGACCGAACCGGCGTTACGTCCGTATTCCGGACCAAAGTTGTTGGTGACCAGTACATACTGGCCGACAAATTCCGTGTTGGAGAGGAAAAGACTCGGACCACCTACGCTGTTGTCGTTATTGTTCTGACCATCAATTTCCTGGTCATTGTTACGCCCGCGAAGGCCGTTGCTGGAAAAACCAACGCCGTTCTGGTTGGAAAAGTTGTCGCTGCGACTGGCCACGACGCCAGGCACGAACAAGGCCAGACGATCAAGGCCTTCGTTCTCCTGCACACCGGCAAAGTTCTGCAGTTCGGTTCCGGCAAAGGTATTCGTAACCTGCGCCTGCGTGGATTCGATCAGCGGCGCTGCGGCTGTGACTTCGAGAGTCTCAGACTTTTCGCCCACCGTCAGACGGACTGAACCCGTCCCAACGTCTTCGCCTGCCACCACTTTAACGTTCTTTTGCGTGGTGGTTTTGAAGCCCTGCTGGCTTATTTCGACGTTGTAGGTGCCGACCGGCAGCAGGTTGAACCGGAACAGACCGGAACTGTCACTGGTGGTGGTGGAAACTGCTCCTGTATCCACATTGGTCGCTGTCACCTGCGCTCCCGACACGACCGCTCCCTGAGGATCGGCTACAGTACCGGAAATCGAACCCTTGGTGACCTGACCGATGGCGGGAATGCATAATCCCAGCGTCAGGAGTGCGACGAGGAAAACCGTAAAGTGTTGTGCTCTTCGGGTCATTTTCTTCTCATCTCCAATTTGGTTGGTTTTAACAGAAAAGGGATTCCTCATTTATGTGTGTCTTGGACTAAATGCTTTTGAGGCTGTCCCAATATTTAGAAATGTTTAGCAATATAAAGTCCATATCTCTCAATGACCGTAAGTGCATTTATTTTCAATAGATTGTATTAACTGCCTCGGTATTTATATTCTGATTTTTATATTCCCGCAGTTTGCAAAATTTTACAATTCATATTATTTGTATATTTTAATTTTGATATATAATGTCTGCCATTTGATACGCAGCACCCCTGGGGACTTCGCCAATCCCACGTCTCCCATGGCATCGTCTCTATGGGCCCGCACTTCGTGGAGCCAGGCGTTGCCTGTTGTCCCGCTCTGCCGCATGTGCCTTCAAATATTTGGGGGATAGCTGTGGTTTACCTGCAGGCTGTCGGTCATTTCTCTGGAAACAAAAAAGCCCGCCAGAAAACTGGCGGGCCTGAAAAAGAGTTAAGCGGTTTAGAAACGGAACGTGCCGCCGAACCTGACGGTGCGGTTACTTCCATTCGAGCCAGTCTGCTGGAAGCTGTTGGTCAGGCTGTTATCGCCAAAGCCAGTCCCTTGCTGCGTCAATCCGGCATCCTCGAGGAAGGGATCAACGCTGGTAAAGACTGTGTGGTTGAAGGCATTCAGCATGCTCATACGGAACTCGAAAGACGAGCGCTCCGTAATCTTGAATCTCTTAAACACACTTACATTGGCAATGTTGGTGATCGCGTCGTTTACCGGGTTACGCGGTGTGTCGCCGAACGGCGTACCGAATACCTGCTGCGCGGTAAAGCTATTCACGATGTACCGCACATTAGCCTTGGTGACCGGAACAAAAGGACAGGGCTTGTTCGGATCAGTTTCACAGCCAGAGCGACCTACTGCGGTCAAGCTGACCAACTGAGTCGGATTGCCGGTACACAATGGATCTGTACCAGTTAGGGAGAATATCAAACATGCGTCTGCGGCAAACATACCAACGGAAGTAACAGGAGCACTGGCACTACCAAGGAACGGACGAGCTGTTTCCAGACCACCATTAAAGGTGCCGAAGTAACCCGAATCGTAGAAGTTACCGGTGGAGTTAACGCTATCCGTGAAAGAAGCAGAGAATACTTGCGATGGCGTATAACGCTGACCAGACGCAAGTTGATAGTTGGCCGAAACTGCCCAGCCACCCAGAACATGCCCCACAGCGCCCTTCTGCTCCTTAAAGAACGGGATCTGCTCCGTAAAGGCGACAGTGAACACGTTGGGAATATGCAGGCCGGAGAAGGAGTATTCGCCCGCGCCGTTGACCTGGTTTGCGGGGTTTTGCGCCGCAATCAGGGTATTGCCGCCGCCAAACGTGCTGAAGATTTCGCTGACGTTGTCCAGGGTCTTGGAGTAGGTATAGCCGGCCCGGATCGTCAACTGGTTAAACAGGTTGTTGGCGCGCAACTCTGTCTGAAGGGCATGGTAGTTGGAGAACCCGGTGTTGGAACGCGTTCTGAGAACACCTTCGTTGCAGTTGGCGCGACCAATGGCATTCAGAACAATAGCCTGAGCGGCCGGACATCCGGTCAGCCCTGCTGGCACCAAATTAGGGAAAAGCTGTTGAAGACCCGGGGTCCCAAACCGGTCAGTTCCGATCTGTGGGTTTCCATCCAGGGTCTGGAACAGGTTGGTCGAGCGGTTGCCCACGTAGCGGGCTTCAAACGCCGAGTTTTTGGTTACGGTCCGCTCCAGGCCAAGGCTCCAGGAATCAACTCTGTCCGGACTGAAGTTCGGAGTCACGTTGGTCTCTGCAAACTGCCGAGGGTCAAACACACCCTTTTGGAGAAACGGAGCCAGGGAGGCGCGCACGTTGGGTCCAGCCGGACCACCCGCGTTTAAGCCCTTGGTGCTGGCTGCGGCGTTTTGAAAGGACTGCAGGAAGGTGTTCGGCGTGGCGGTGGACTCGTTGAGGTAGATGTTGTAAAACGGCGGATCATACAACAGGCGATAGCCGCCGCGAATTACCGTCTTGCCATGGCCGGTGAGGAAGCCACCCCACTGGGGTGAATAAGCAAAGCCGATGCTGGGGCCAAAGCTGTTATAGATAGCGGGGATTTGCGGCAAGGTACGCGCCGAAAGCGGAATGGCCTGCCCATTGAACTGGCTGGCGGCCTGCCCGGTGGTGGTGACTGAGCTGGTGTTGGCAAAAAACGCCGTCGCCGGATTGCTTTCCCGCGCGGTGGTGAGGGTGTTGAACAGGTTCTCCGGCTGGCCGTAATAGGTCCACGTAATACCCAGGTTCAACGTCAGGTTCTGGCTGATCTTCCAGTCGTCGCCCGCGTAGATAAAGGTATCGTGCTCGCGGAAATCCAGGCTCGGAACACCATTTGCAATACTCACGAGATTAGGCGTGTTGCTGATAAAGCCCGTCGCGCAGGGAGTGGTATGGGTAGTGCATCCGCTGCCAGTATCACCCCAGTTACTAAACCGGAAAGATCCGTTCAGGTTGGGCAGGAAGGTGTTGGGAGAGCGCTGATAGGTGAAGCTCACGCCCGCCTTCAACTGGTGCTTGCCATGCACGTAATTCCAGTTGTCCTGGCCCTGCCATGTGTTCACGATGCGCCCTTGCGGAAAGCCCGTGCCCGCTCCAAAGAGACGGTCGAACCCAGGAGCCTGGATGCTCGCCTGAGCAATGGCATTGCCCACATTATTTTGCGTAGGCACGGTATTTCCGATGTTGTTGCCGCCAAACTGCACATTCAGCCGACCGAAGGAGACACGGGCCTCATTCACCATATGTGAGGTGAAATTGTGGGTCCAGCTTTCCAGAATTGCCTGGCTAAGAGCCGGTATGTTGATGGGGTATCCGTTCACGGCATCGCCGAGGTCCGCATTGAAGGCGTTTCCGCGATTAAAAAGATACCGCGACGAGAGTGAGTCATTGCCCAGCTGAATATCGTTTTTCAGTACAAAGTTGAAAGCGTGGTTGGGCGTGCTCAGCGTGCGTGACAGTCCGCCAAATTGCACGTTAGGGCACGTTACGCCATTCGAAATAATAGTTTGGGGCGTAAAAGCAAGAGTCGTAGGATCCACCGTAGAAGTCGGGTTCCCCGCCGAAATGCTGTACGGACCAAATCTGTTGAACTGCTGCAGGCTCACGCTGCCAGGGAAGCAGCCATTCAATGTAGCCAGGCCTGCCGGTGTGGGCGTGAGTCCGTCAGTGTGAAAAGGTGTCAGGGTGGAAATGATCTCCTGATTAAAACCGCCAAAGATCTGGGCCTTATTTTTTACGATCGGCCCGCCAATGGTGAAACCGCCAAACTCGTCATTGAGGCGCGGCACCTGGGTCAATCCCTCGAACCGCTTCTGGTCGTTGGTCAGCGAGTTGAAAATTGAGTTGTTCTCGTTCTCGTAAATGCTGCCGTGCCAGACATTACCACCACCCTTGGTGATGATGTTGACCACGGATCCGCCGTTGCGTCCGTATTCCGGACCAAACTGATTGGTCACGATCACGTACTGCCCCACAAATTCGGCATCGCTCACGAACAAACCTGGCCCGCCAACGCTGTTGTCGTTGTTGTTCTGGCCATCAATCTGCTGATCGTTGTTGCGTCCGCGCTGGCCGTTGGTGGAGAACCCAGGGCCGTTGGTGTTGGAAAAGTTGTTGTCGCGCGTGTTGACGACGCCGGGAACAAACAGGGCCAGACTATCCAGACCTTCGTTTTCCTGCAGACCGGCAAAGGTGTGCAGCGCTTCACCGGAAAATGTGTTGGTGACCTGCGACTGAGTGGTCTCAATCAGCGGGGCCGCGTCGCCCGAAACATCCAGCACCACAGACGATTCGCCGACCGCCAGCTTGAGACCTATTCCGCTATCAGCGCCCGCGGAGACCAGAACGCCGTTCTCCACCGAGGTTTTGAAACCCTGGGCCGTGGCTTCCACTTTATATGGGCCCGTCGGGATCAGGTTAAATCGGAAAGACCCGGAGCTGTCGCTCGTGGCCTTAAAAGATGCTCCGGTGTCCTGCTGGGTCGCCTTGACCGTGGCGCCGGATACAACCGCACCCTGGGGATCAGTCACTGTGCCCGAGATCGAGCCCTTGACCACCTGCCCAAAAGCCGGTATGCACCACACCACGGCCAGGCTGAGCGCCAGCAAGGCCACTGTATTGCGCAGTTTGCAACTCATTCAGTAGTTCTCCATTTCTTCTTGTGTTGTGTTTTTTTAAAAGCTGAAAAGCGTAAATATTGGTTCAATGCTTCTCATGGATTGCTGGTCCGACTTCCCTGCTCAGATTCACAACATTTAACAGGGAACTTCAGCTTTGCTCCTGAGCAGAAGCATGTCTGGTTCCATATGTTTTTAATCAATTATATTGTTTAAAATGAACAACTTAGACACAATTCATCTGCACACTAATACTAAGTTTTATATTGTAAAGACAATCAATATTCTAAATTTGGAATATTTGGCCGGAATAGCTTTTTAAACCAGCGCATCGGGATGGTCGCTCATCCGGAACTGGCTCCGGAAATGCTCGGAAAGAAGGGCTACTGCGTCTTTGTTTTCTACGCGGTCCTGTTGCAGCAGGTAGCGCATGGCTTCCACAATCAGGCGCTGGCCTTCGATATAGCGAGGATCAGATGACCGGGATTTCCCTTTGCGACGGGTGGGATCCGGAAGCACGGGAATGGTGAAGACTCTGGCCATAAGTTCCTGCTGAACGCGCTGCTTTTGTTCAGACGCATGGGAGAGCGCCAGTGTTGTAAATTCTAGTGAAACCGGGAACGGAAAGAAAGAAAATAATTTAGGAAAGGCCTTACGGTCGCAAGACTTTAGGATGGCCGGAGGTCTTCAGGTGAAAGGCATCGTCAGGCATTTTGCCGTTCACCACAATGTTGCTGTTGTGCACCAGGCGGTAATCGCCGGATACGCCCTCAAAAAACTGCTGGCGTAAAGCGACGTCGCGGGCTGGGTCGATCCACAGCACAATTTTGCTCAGGCTGTGCTGAAGTTTGGGCGTGGTGGGGGTGAGTTCCAGCCGGGCGGTATTCTTTCCCTCCACCATCTCCCACCCGCTCAGCTTCACGTCGTAAGACTTGCGCAGATCGCCGCCCCGGCCGCCGAACCCCAGACTCATAATGGCTTCGAGATCAGCCTTGTCTTTCCCGATGTTGTACTCGGTAATCTGGTTGATACCTGGCTCGTACATCCTGCCCAGCCCCTCTTTGGCGTCAACGACAATTTCCTTCAGAGCCGGCGAGACAATTTTGATGCCGATATCCACGCCCTTGCTGGTGCGCCGCAGATAAAGGCGGCCCTTTTGGACATCTTTCACGTCCACCACTTTTGTATATTGCTCCCACTCGAAATCGGTCTGGGCGGATTTGAAAGTCGCCGAAGCCTGGTTCATCTGCGCCAGAACGCTTTCCAGATCGTTCTGAGTAGCGCCCTGCGGCGCTTTCGCCTGGGCCACGGCCAGGCTCAGAAAAGCCGCCAGCAAAAGCAGCGCTCCCACACGCATTCTGCCTGTGGACGAAAGATTCACGCACTGCCTGTTTTGCTGTTCCATCTATTTCCGGACCCACGCACGATAGGCCACAACCTGGCCATGCGCGTCCCGCACCTGCTCAATTTTCTCTACAGTAACCGGTCCGGCAATGGGCCGGAGCAGACGCTGAAAGTTGGTCCGCACCATGTCCACGTCCTGGGCATCCACGGCCGAGGCGTCCGCCTGCCAGACCGAACCCTGGTCACCGCTTGCCGTCACCACGAGTTGGTTGGGGTGCTGCGCCTGTCCGGCCGGCTGTGGCTGGTCTTTAAAATTCACATAGCGCGGAACTATGAAGATGAACGCCAGAATCAGCGTGACCATTACGTCGTAATGGAAGCTGCCACGCTCATACGTCCAGAAAAAATAGCTCTTTAGAATGCGCCACATAAAGACGAATTTAGTGTAACAAAAACGGCCCCTGGCCACTGCTTCCTGACCAAACCGTCGAATCTCAAAATCAAACAGCTGTGTTGCACCAACAAAACTTTAGAGCTGCCGCTTCTCAATCCGCTCCACGCCCATGTACGGCCGCAGGACTTCCGGAACGATCACGCTGCCATCCGCCTGCTGATAATTTTCGAGGATTGCCAGCCATGTACGCCCAATGGCCAGGCCGCTGCCATTGAGGGTATGCACGAACTCGGTTTTTTTCCCGCCCTCCGGACGCCAGCGTATGTTGGCCCGCCGCGCCTGGTAGGCCTCGAAATTCGAGCACGAGGAAATCTCGCGATACAGCTGCTGCCCCGGCAGCCAGACTTCCAGATCATAGGTCCGGGCCGAACTGGGACTCATATCACCGGCGCACAGCAGCATGACCCGGTAATGCAGCCCAAGTTTTTGCAAAATCATTTCCGCATCGCGCGTGAGCTGTTCGTGCTGCGCGTTCGACTCCTCCGGACGCGTGAACTTGACCAGCTCAACTTTCTGAAACTGATGCTGGCGAATAATGCCGCGCACATCTTTGCCATACGACCCGGCTTCACTGCGGAAGCACGGAGTATAAGCCGTCACCGAAACAGGAAGGCGCGCGGCATCGAGCACCTCGTCGCGATACAGGTTGGTCAGCGGCACCTCGGCGGTGGGGATGAGCCACAAATCGTGCTCCTGGCACTTGAACAGGTCGTCCGCGAACTTTGGCAATTGCCCGGTGCCATACATTGAATCCGAATTCACCAGGTAGGGTGGCAGGACTTCCGTGTACCCATGCTCGCCGGTATGCAGATCGAGCATAAAGCTGGCCAGCGCACGCTCCAGCTTGGCTCCCAACCCCCAATAGACGGCAAACCGCGCGCCGGAAAGTTTGGCCGCGCGCTCCATATCGAGCACGCCGAGCTGCTCGCCCAGCTCCCAGTGGGGTTTAGGAGTAAAGCCGAACTCGGTGGGCGTTCCCCAGCGGCGGACTTCCACGTTCTGCTCCGCCGACTTTCCGGCCGGAACCTCGTCCTGCGGAAGATTGGGCAGCATGGCCAGCGAGGTGCGCAGCTCCTGGTCGATCTCCGCCGCCTGCTTTTCCAGCGCATCGCCCTTTTCCCGCAGGGCTTTGGTCTGCTCCATCTGCGCACTGGCGTCCTGCCCGGCTTTTTTGAGCCGCGCAATCTCTTCCGACGCGCGATTGCGCTGCGCCTTCAGTCCTTCGCTCTCGGTTATGAGTTTGCGCCGGCGCTCGTCCAAAGAGCGGAAGCCTCCCAGCAGCGGCTGCGGGTCGATTCCCCGGCGGCGCAGCATCTCTTCCACTTTGGGCAGGTTCTCGCGAACAAACGTGAGATCAAGCATAACGATCTACTTTAATTGAAAGCGCCGGGTGCAGCAAAAACTTACCGCGGATTTGCGCGGATCAACGCGGATATTTATTTACCACTGATTGCACAGATGACACGGATCGGAAACGAATGCTTCAGTGGCATAGAACCGCCGTGGTTTTTTGAACAAAAACATTAAGAGCACGATGCCCTCCGTTATGGTGGATCAAATCCACTCTCCTGTTTTACTCTGTGTCTCTCCGTGCCCTCTGTGGTTCCCAGCTCCCTGCGGAACTCAAGCGAATCTGCCTTCGCGATACACTAACTCTTCATGTCTACCGCACCGCCAGAAGCAGCAACGCCGCGTAAGCCCGACCTGAGTATCAGCTTTGCCGGGATCACCTTCAAGAACCCGGTCCTTGCCGCCAGTGGGACCTTTGGTTACGGCATCGAGTTTGAAGACATCGTATCTCTCGAGAAGCTGGGCGGCTTTGTCACCAAGGGATTGTCACGCGAGCCGATGGTGGGCAATCCTCCGCCGCGGCTGTTTGAGACCGCCGCCGGCATGATGAATTCGATTGGCCTGCAGAACATCGGCGCAAGCGCCTTTGTCAGCGAGAAGCTGCCACAGCTGGCGCGCAAAAAGAACCTCGTGGTGATCTGCAACGTCTTCGGCTACACTCGCGAGGACTACGAAGCGACCATCCGCATCCTGAATGAGGCCGAAGGCATTGCCGCCTACGAACTCAACGTCTCCTGCCCGAACACCAAACACGGCGGCATGAGCTTTGGCAGCGACCGGGCCACGCTGGAAGAACTGGTGGCCAGCTGCAAGGCCGCGTCGCGGCGGCCATTGATCGTGAAGCTCTCGCCCAACGTCACCAGCATTCCCGCCATGGCCAAATCGGCGGAAAATGCCGGGGCGGACGCAATCTCCCTGGTCAACACCTTTGTCGGCATGGCCATCGACGCGGAAACACGCAAGCCCCGCATCTCCAACGTCACTGCCGGACTCAGCGGACCGGCCATCAAGCCCATCGCCCTGCGCATGGTCTATGAAGCCGCGCATACCGTGGACATTCCGGTGATCGGCATCGGCGGCATCACCACGGCGGAAGACGTAATCGAGTTCATGCTGGCCGGCGCGGCGGTCATCGAGGTCGGTACAGCGAATTTCTGGGACCCCTGCGCCACGGAGAAGATCGTGGACGGCGTGCGCCGCTGGTGCCTCGAGCACCGCGTAGCCAAAATCACCGACCTGATTGGGACCCTGGAAATCTAAAACCTTTGCAACACAGATGAAAGGAGTAAACAGAGGTAAAGAATATTTTGCATAAAATCCTCTGTTCCCTCCGTTCCTCTGTGTTGAGATTTTTCCTTGCAGAGTCCTGAGTGCCCGCTTAGCCAAATCACCGACCTGATTGCGACACTGAAAATCTAAAACCTTTTAAACACAGAGGAAATGAGGAAACAGAGGCAAAGAATATTTTGCATAAAATCCTCTGTTCCCTCCGTTCCTCTGTGTTGAGGTTTTTCCCTGCTGAGACCTGAGTGCCCGCTTAGCCAAAATCACTGACCTGATTGGGACCCTGGAAATCTAAAACCTTTGCAACACAGAGGAAATGAGGAAACAGAGGTAAAAAAAATTTTGCATAAAAATCCTCTGTTCCCTCCGTTCCTCTGTGTTGAGATTTTTCCCTGCTGAGTGCTCTCTACGGATGATCGCTCTTGAGGAACTGCTGCGCGCCTTCAGGCAGGCGCTCGCGGATCTGCTGCGGCAGACGGTCATGCAGCTTGCGGGCGTGAATGCGGGCCACGTCGGCCACTACCACCGGTGCAGGCGTAGCAACAGCAACGATCAGCCACACCACGCTAAAGAAAAGAAATCCAGCCAGAGCGATCAGCTCCAGCACCAGCGCGTGGCGGGGTGAGTAATGGCGCACCGCGCCAAAGGCCACCAGAAACATCACGGCGGAGAGGGTGGCCACAATCATCAGGCCCAGATCAATGGCGCGATGCAGGAACTGGCGCCCACGGCAATGGGCGCACTCGGTGAAGTGCTGCTCATAGTCACCGCGCATCTCCGGCGCGAGGCCGGAAATGTCGTAACGCCAGCCGGCGAGAATGTCTCCTACTACTTTGTCGGTACACATCATGCGGAATCGATGGAGGCCTTACTCAGACCTGCCACAGGGTTCATCTTCTCACCCCAGGCAGAAGGGCTGCAATGGCTGGTCCTGGTAGGCCAGAGTCACGGCGCAGGATGCAAACAGATTGCCCTGCAGATTGAGGGCGTCTTTGGCGGCCCGCAGCGCTATTTCAGGGTGATTATTGTGCTCGGAAAGATGAGCCAAAACCAGAAACGCTGCTTTGCCGTCAAAATCTTTTTCAAAAAATTCCGCCAGCGCGGCATTCGAGAGATGGCCCACGCGGCTCATCACCCGCTGCTTGACCGTCCACGGATACGGACCGTTGCGCAGCATCTCCAGATCGTGGTTCGATTCGATCATCAGCCCGTCACAACCCTGCAGATGGTCCTTGACGCTGAATGGCAGATAGCCAAGATCGGTCACCACACCAACCTTCACCCCATCGGCGCGGAAGGTAAAGCCCACGGGATCGGCGGCGTCGTGCGGAATGGTGAATGGAGTCACCGTAATATCGCCCACGGTGAAGCTGTGTCCTGACTGAAATTGTTCATGACGGCCCAGCTTTGCCGGACTGCCATCTTTGTCTTTGGTGGAGCGGCGCCAGCTCTGATACGTGGCTTCCGTCATATAAACCGGGACCTGCAGTTTGCGCGCCAGTACTTCGAGCCCGGCAACATGGTCGGCATGCTCGTGCGAGATCACAATCGCCTTGAGCTGATGCGGGTCCTCCCCCGCTTGCTTCATGCGCTTCAGGGTTTCCCGGCAGGAAAGGCCGGCATCCACCAGAATGCTGGCGCGTGCACTGGAGAGCACGGTGCAGTTACCGCGGCTTCCACTGGCCAAAACTGTCATTCGCACCGGCATTAAGATGCAGAATAGCGGAGTTTATGTTTTGTGCGGTAGTAGCAAAATAGTAAACATAGTGAAAAAAGATTTTTATCCGCAGAAAACCCTCACCGCGGATTTGCGCGGATTGAAATCAAAGTTCAGGCGCAGTCAATCGCCGCCCCAGAGCATTTATGCCCACCTTCTTAATTAATGCCACTGCTGATGGAAGGTACGCGGATCGCCCTCGCCGATGCGCTCGCCGGAGAGTGGAACTCCCAACCCCTCACCTTCCATCTTCAGGCTGGCCGCGCGGTCATTCTGCATCACAAACATAATGCGCGCCTGCGGTGACGAGCGCATGGCGAAGCTGCCATCCTCCTGCTTGAGCAGGCGTTCCGGCGCTTCGCCCAGCGGCTCGATCATCAATCGGCCATTTTCATCGAATACGCGGTATGTCCGGCGATACTGGGCAAAAGAATCATGCAGATTGGAGGAGAGCCGGTCGAGTTTGAGCACAAAGGTCCCGGCAAGCTGTTTCCGTTCTACGTCGGAAACCGGCTTGTCGGCCAGTGTCCGGGGCTCGGCAGGATGGGATGGCGGCAACGGCGACAAGCCCAGCACGGCCCGGGACAGCGCCCGGGTAAGCGCGTAGGCATTTTGCCCTTCCGTGTTGGTGAGCACGATCACGGTGAGCTGATCTTCGGGAAAGTCATACAGGCTGCCGCTGTAGCCAAGCAGCGAACCATGCTGGCCGATACGCCGATGCTCTTCCTCATGATTGAGAATCATGGCAAAGCCGTATTGCGCTTTGGGGTCCTGCGGGCTCATTTGCGCGGCCGCCCCTTCGGCCGTGGACATCAACTTAAAGTTCTCCGGACGAATGAGTTTCTTTTCCTGAATGGCACGCCACAGCCGGTAGAGATCGCTCACCGTGCTGCAAAAGCGCAGGTCGGCGTTATAAGCCATGTCATTTTCATTCGCCGCAACGTAGCTATCGCCTCTTTTTCGATACGAGTGCGCCAGGCCGCGCACCAGGGTAAAGTCGTCGCAATAGCTGGTGGACTTCACTCCCGCGGGCAGAAAGATGTTCTGCTGCACGTAATCGGCAAAGCTCTGCCCGGTAACGCGCTCCACAATCGTGACCAGCAGCTGAAAGCCGGAGATGGACCAGTCCCACTTGGCGCCTGGCTCATTGACCCACTTGCGGCCGGCGTAGAGCGCCATCACTTCGTCGAGGGCTTTCGGCTCACGGCTGGTTGCTTCAATGGGATCGCCGAGGTAGTGGTAATCGACAATCCCTGAAGTGTGATTGAGCAGCTGGCGGATGGTCACATGCCGCCCCTGCATGGGGAACTCGGGAATATATTTGGCAATGTCGTCATCGAGTGACAATTTGCCCCGCTCCATCTGCTGCAGCACGGCAATGCCGGTAAAGGGCAGCATGGGGCCAACCACGTGATACACCGTCTCATCTTTGGCTGGCGCTTCCAGTCCCAGGTCGGCAAAGCCGTATCCTTTGTGCAGCAGAATGCGGTCGCCGCGCGCCACCAGAACAGAAGCTCCGGCAATGCGCTCCTGCGCGATGAATTGCTTCGCGACTTCATCCAGATCAGGCGACGGGCCGGCAACGGCAAAGGCCCTTCCGCTGAAACCGAGAATGGAAACGACGACAGGAATGAGAGCGAGATTTCGCATGGCGAGGAATTATATATCTGCTTTGCCTTGCGAAGCTGATACCATACACAGTTTTGCAGCAGGGGAGTAACCCGCACACGAAAGGAACTGCCCGCGGATGGCCTCGTTCAATCGTCTCTCTCGATCGCTCCTGATTTGCATTTTGGCGGCGCTGGCCAGTGGAGTTGTACAGGCCCAAAGCCAGTTCGAAGTCACCGAAACCACCATCGCGCAAACCCACGCCGCCCTTCGCGCCGGCAAGGTGACGTGCCGCCAGCTGGTGGAAGCCTATCTCCGGCGCATCCGCGCTTATGACCAGTCCACCGGACTGAACTCCATTGTCGTAATCAATCCCAATGCGCTGACTGATGCCGACCGGCTCGATCGCGAATTCAAGCGCACGGGAAAGCTGCGTCCGCTGCACGGAATCGCCGTGATCGTGAAAGACAATTACGACACGAATGATCTGCAGACCACCGGCGGCTCACTGGCCCTGAAAGGTTTTGTCCCCTCCCAGGATGCCTGGATGGTGAAGAAGATTCGCGAGGCGGGCGGCATTGTTTTGGCCAAGTCGAATATGGCGGAGTGGGCTTTCAGTCCTTATGTAACAGTTAGCTCCATCGCCGGCATCACCCGCAATCCTTATGATCTGGAGCGAGTTCCCGCCGGCTCCAGTGGAGGCACGGCTGCCGCGGTCGCGGCCAGCCTGGGCGAGGTGGGCCTGGGCACGGACACCGGCAACTCCATTCGCGGCCCTTCTTCGCACAATGCGCTGGTGGGCATCCGCCCGACCATGGGGCTGACCAGCCGTGACGGCATCATCCCGTTATATTTTGGCAATGACGTAGGCGGCCCTATGGCGCGCAGTGTGGAAGACGCCGTCCGGGTGCTTGAAGCGGTTGCGGGATACGATCCGGCCGATCCGGTCACCCAACAGTCCGAAGGCAAAATCCCCAAAAGCTATACCCAGTTTCTGGATAAAAATGGCCTGCGCGGCGCGAGGATTGGCGTCTTCCGCAGTTACATTGACGCACCCACCACCGATCCGCAGATCAAAGCTTTGACCGAGGCCGCCATACAGGATTTAAAAGCTCAGGGCGCGGAGATCGTCGACCCTTTCGTGGTGCCTGATTTTGAGAAGCTCACTGAGAATATATGGTGTGGCGACTTTCAGGATGATCTGAACCACTACCTCGCGGCTCATGCGCAAAATGCGCGATACAAAAACCTGGCGGAAATCGTGCAGTCCGGCCTGTATCTGCCCTATATCGAGAAGCGTCTGAAGTCCGCGACGGAGCCTAAAAATCCGGCCAGTGATCCAGGACCACCCTGCCTCGATCTTTACCACAACGAGAAAAAGATCGCCTTCCGCAACGCCGTGCTGGCGGCCATGGAGAGCGCCCACATCGACGCGGTGATTTATCCGACCTGGAGCAATGCTCCGCGCAAGGTGGGAGACATGCAGAGCCCCGCGGGCGACAACAGCCAGATTCTGTCACCGCAAACCGGCTTTCCGGCGATTACCGTTCCCATGGGATTCACCCACGACACACTGCCGGCCGGGCTCACCTTTCTGGGCCGGCTTTTCGCCGAGCCGGTACTGATTCGCTATGCCTACGCCTACGAGCAGGCCACCAGGCATCGCCATCCGCCAGAGAAGTTTCCGCAGCTGCATGACCGCAACACCATTGCCACTCAAGGGAGAGACCTGCCGTGAAGAAAGTTTTTCTTGCCGCGCTTTTCGCAGCGCAGATGATGTTTGCCCAGAGCACTCCAGCCGCCAAGCCCGAGAGCGAGCGGCATGAGTTTGTGATCGCGAATTTCAAAACCGAAAGCGGCGTAACCCTGCCGCAGGCGCACGTGGTTTACGGCACCTATGGCCATTTGAACGCCGATAAAAGCAACGTGGTGCTGCTGCCCTCGCACTACATGGCCAACTTTCACGGCTATGAATGGCTGATTGGCCCGGATAAGGCGCTCGATCCCGCGAAATATTTTCTGGTGGCCACGGAGTTGTTCGGCAATGGCCGCTCCTCCTCGCCCAGCAACACGCCCGAGCCTTTCCATGGCCCGCGCTTTCCGGTGACGACCATCCGGGACAATGTGGAGGCCGTGCGCCGTCTGCTGACCGAAGAGTTGAAGATCACGCATGTGCGCGCCATCATCGGCTTCTCCATGGGAGCGGAGCAGGCCTTTCAGTGGGCGGTGAGCTATCCCGACTTCGCCGACCGCATCGTCGCTACCTCCGGCACGGCGAAATGCCATCCGCATGGAGTGGTGCGCCTGGAAGGGCAAATCGCGGCCATCACCGCCGATTCCGCTTTCAAAGACGGCGACTACACTGCCCCACCGACGAAAGGCCTCGAAGCATTCGCCGTCGTCTGGACAGGCTGGCTTTTCTCCCAGGAGTGGTGGCGCAAAGAGTTGTGGCATGAGCGCTCCCCGGACTCCACGACCTTCGAGCAGGTGCTGAACCAGTACCGCACCCACTTCATCCCCGGCGCCGACGCCAACGATCTCATCCTGCAGGCGCGGACCTGGCAGCGGCACGATGTGAGCAAGACACCCGGCTTCAACGGTGACATCGAGAAGGCCCTGCATGCCATAAAAATTCCCGTACTCTACATGCCGTCAGAGACCGATCTGTATTTCCCGGTGGGCGATGCCCGCTATGAAGCGGGCTTTATGCAGCACGTAACGCTGATGCCGATACCATCGATTTGGGGGCACACGGCCGGAGCCGCCAGCAATCCAGCCGATGCAAAGTTCCTGAATGAAAATATCGGACGGTTTATGGCGCAGCAGTAAACGGTTCGCGCTTACTTTTTCCCAAAGACCTCGCGCAGCAGCGCCGTAGTTTGGGCGGCGGGGTCTTTGCGGATTTTCTTTTCCTCCTCGCCCATCATGTAGAAGAGGCCGTCCAGGGCTTTGCCCACCACGTAGTTATCGAGATTGAAGCTGCCGTTGGCGTTCACGCGCTGGGCCACGGGGCTCTGCATGAGTTCGTCATACTGGCGCACCACGCCCACGTTCTCCATGGACTGATGAACAATCGGCTGGAAGGCCGTGGTCAGCTGCTCCGTGCTGGTGCGCTTGAAAAAGTCGGTCGCGGCAGTGTCACTGCCGGAGAGGATTTGGCGGGCGTCGGTGAAGGTCATCTTCGTCAGCGAGTTGAGGAAGATTTGTTTGGCGGCGGGCGCGGCCTGCTCGGCGGCGCGATTCATGCCCAGTTCCAGTTCGTCCACCTGCGCGCCCATGCCCAGAAGTCGCATGCCCCGGCCCGCGGCCTGGAGTTTGGGCGGCAGCAGAATTTTTATGGCGGCATTTTTAAAGTAGCCATCCGGACGCCCGGTGGCGGCAACAGCCTTCCCCGTGCTCACCTGTAAAGCTTCTTTCAGGCCGGCGGTGATCTTGTCATTACTGAGAGAGCTGGAGCGCACCCGGCCCAGAATCTGTCCGAAGGGTGAATCCTGCTGCGCCAGGCAGCACAGAAGAGAGGTATTGAGCAGTACGAGAAGAAATATTCGTTTCATGAACCGGCTCCAGTCTTCAGGAGAAGAGCCCCAGTCATAGCACAGGGGGAAAGCCAGGTGCAACTCGCTTACATGCCCGGTAATGTCTCAGTTTGGATCAGTTGTTGTGAACAGCAAATATGAACACTGTTGTGAGAATTAGGCCCAGGATTGCCCATGCAGCAGGTTTGGCGAAATTGAGCGTCCAGGGAAGTCCGCTCCTCTTTAAGACAAATAATCTTGACTCGTCCGGGTTGAAATAGAAGAGCAGCAGCTTCCAATGCTTGGGGTTCCTGTCCGTGCGCATGATTTATTTTACGTCGAACCGCTGTGGCAGCAACGGTTTTTTGATGGGCACTTCACATGCCTGCCAGCTTACGGTCCAGCTCCAGTTTCTCCTGCTTCAGCCGGAGCAGAGCGACATCGTCCTGGCGGCGCTCGGCCTCAATGATTCCATGTATGATCTCCCGCTCGCGCTGCGCCAGTTGTGTCCGATGCCGCAGCGCCTCCAGCGCACCCTGCACCAGATCGGGCGTGAGTGCCTCGTCTTCGCGCATCACAATTGTGGCCAGAAGCTGGCGGTCTCCGTCATTGAGCGATAACTGAGTCAAATCGTCCGGAGGTTCGGAGCACTCGAGCAGCGTTTGTAAAAGCGCCTCTGTTTCCAGGCCCTCGTGCAGCCGCTCACCGGACAAAGCTTCCATCACCGTCCGCCGCATCTCGGCTTCTTCCTGCACGCCGGACGATGCGGCCCGCACCAGCACTTTCTCGGATGGCGTAATCTGCGCCCCGCCCGTGGCCCGCACCGTGGTTACCGACCTTTTCGTGACCGCCGATTTAAACTCCTGGCGCAGCACCGCCGAATCAATCCCCAGCTTCTGGGCAATGTCACTGGCCAGGCTGTCGCGCACAATCCGGCTGGGCACGCGCTGAATGTGCGGCAGCAGAAAATTCATCGCCTTCTGCTTGCCCTCCGGGGTGCGGATGGCGAACATCTTCAGCGCGCGGTCGACCAGGTAATCGAAGTACTTTGCCGACCCGCGAAGCGCCTCGGCATAGGCCTTTGCTCCATTGCGGCGAATGAACAGGTCAGGATCATACCCGCCATCGAGGCGCAGGATTCTTATGTTGAACTCCTCGGCCACCAGCATTTCCAGCGAGCGGTCAGTGGCCGCGGCCCCGGCGGTGTCCGGATCGAAGTTCACGACAATGTCTTTGCCAAAGCGCGACAGCAGGCGCACCTGGGTCTCGGAAAACGCCGTACCCGAGCTGGCAATCACATTGTGGAAGCCGGCGGAATAGACGGCGATGCAGTCCATCTGCCCCTCCACGATAATGCTGTAGGTCAGCTTGCGAATGGCCTCTTTGGCTTTGTCCAGGTTGTAGAGCACACGCGACTTGGAATAGATCGGTGTCTCCGGCGAGTTCAGATACTTTGGCCCGGCCTTCTCGTCTTTGGCCAGCGTGCGCCCGGTGAAGGCGATGATGCGTCCGTTTTCATTGGCGATGGGAAAGGTGATGCGGTTGCGGAACTTCGAATAAATCCCGCCTGCCTCGGCGCCCTCTTTCCAGGAAAACAAGCCGGACGCCCGCAGCAGCTCCTCGCTGTAATCGGACTTCAGGCGGTCACGCAGCAAAAACCCCGAATCCGGCGCATAGCCCAGGCGAAACTCGCGGACGGTTTCTTCTTTCAGGCCGCGCGTTGCCAGATACTCGCGGGCATGGGCGGCCTCTGAACGGCGCAGCTGCTCTTCAAAGAAGGCGCAGGCCTTCTCATGCATCTCCATGAGCTGGCCGCGCTGCCGCGCTTCCTTGGCTTCTTCGGGCGAGCTGTACTCCGCCCGGGGTGCGGCAATGCCCAGTTTCTGCGCCACCAGGCGCACGGCCTCGGGGAAGGTGATGTTCTCGATCTTCTGCACAAAGCTGAAGACATCGCCCGAAACCCCGCAGCCAAAGCAGTGAAAGAACTGCCGCGAGGCATGGACGGAAAAAGAGGGCGACTTCTCCTGATGAAACGGGCACAGCCCGGCAAAATTCTGCGCGCCGGATTTTTTGAGCTTCACATACTCGCCCACAATGCGGACAATGTCCGCCTGCTGTTTCACCGTGTATGCAAAATCTCCAGGATTGGCCATGAGAAAGAACTATTGTCAGGCATTGTGCCGGAGAAGAACAAGCACTGACTCGTGACAATGAGGAAAAGCACAGTTAATCGGTGCGCGGCAAATGTTAAATGGTGGCGTGAAACAAGCAGTCGCTGGCGTCACCTCTGACCAACAGCGACTGCCATCAGTTTACGGTCAGAAACTCCTTCCAGCATTAATTGCATTTTTGCATTAATTTCACTATGACGTTTACTTATACGTTCCTGTAACTCCGACTCTTTTGCCCAATGCTTGTCGTGCCAACTCTTTTCAGTTTGCTGCAGATCCATTAGATTTTTTACTGTATATGACATTTCGCGAAATTTCATTTGGAACTCATTGCCAACTATGTATGCAAATAATTCCTGGGCTTTTTCATCTGTGCCTGTTTTTGTTAGCTGTAATTTAGAGATTTCAATTATCCCTTCGCGCATTACAGATGCAAGCGCGACAGCAAAATGCGGTTCTACAACCGGTATGTTCTGCTCAACGCACATTCCACGCTGTTTTTTGGGAAATACCCGTGAAACAATCATGACATAGGGAGTACTGTATTGCGTGTGGTACTTCTTAGCCTGTGCAATAAATGCATTTTGCCAGGTAGTTACATTTTTGCTCTCATAAACAATACAGCCTGCCTGCTTGCCGCCGCCAGCCATTACCCTGTGCAGGATATCTGCACCCTTGACTCCTTTTCCTACTCGCTCAATCTTATCGGTTGGAAACTTTCTCAAAAGTTCAGTATATAAATCAATCTCGCCCTCTTCGCCAAACTGTTCAGGAGACTGCTTCTGCAGCTTTCTGCTGAGATCATCTAGTTTACCTTGCAGTTTTGCCATGTCAGCTTGGTGTCTATTGTGTTCTTGTTCGCGTTTAAGCTGCAGAGTCTTTAGTTTATTGTCATTGTCGAAAGTTGCTTTGTTGCGAATAAGTCTAATTTCACGTTGTGCTGCATCTTGTGCTTCTTTTCGCGCTCTCTCGATCTCCACATTGCTACGTTTAGCTGCATCCGCAAGTTGCCTTCTGGCGTCTTCAAGCTGACTCTTCATTAACTGCTCTGCTTCGACAGCGCCAACCTTTTTTGCTTTTACTATTTGCCTTTCCATATCTGCGCGAATCTTTGCAATTTGCTCTTGAGCTGATTTTTCGGCCTGCAGGCGTGCATTTCTTTGTTCTATGGATAGACGTTCAGCATAATCTGCTTCCAGCTTGTCCTGTGCTTCTTTTTTCGCGGCAGAAGTGAGTTTTTCTAGATTCGTCTGGAGCATTTTTTTGTCTATGGCTTGTGGCAATGCTTGCCTGCAAACAGGGCATATATCAGACATTTGAACTCCAAGTTAGAGGATTATGCAGCTTAAGCATTTTGGCTCATAAAGCTGCAAGTTTCAATGACATTGATGTCTGTGCGATTTTTCAGCTCGACATTAAATCGCTTTAAGGCAAATGTTTTGGCTATACACTGGAACAGAAATCAACGCCCTGCTGTGGAAGGGATACGTGACAACAATGGCTACCGGCGCCAGGATCAATTACGAAGAGTTCAGGAAACTGCAGGATGCAGCCGAAGAGACGGTCCGCTACGAACTGGACGAAGGAGAATTGATTGTAGTTCCGCCGCCCACACCACTACATAATATTGTTCGCTATCGCCTGCGGCGCTCCATGACAGACTTCGTCCTCACCAACAACCTGGGAATCATTCTTGACGAGACCGATTTTCGGCTGGCCCCCAATGTAGTGCGAAAACCTGATATCGCATATCTGGCCAAGGACCATCTAAAAACGCTGGATCTTCGTCACACACCAGTAGAGGTCCCGCCCACCCTTGCCATTGAAATCATCTCTCCCGGCAATCTGGCCCAGGACATGGCAAAAAAAGTGCGCCAGTATCTGGCCTCGGGCAGCCATGCCGTCTGGCTCGTTTATCCTGATCTCCGCCTGATAGAAATTCATGACCGGTCGGCCAGTTACGATGTAAGTCTGCCTGATTCCCTGCGTGAGCAGAAGTTGTTTGGCGGAATTGAGTTTGTTCAGGCGCTCACTACGCTTTTCGATGAAAATCCCACTGTAAATTAAATCTAACGACGGCCCGTCTGATTTTCCGACTTTGTCCAAAAAACAGATTCTGCCTGTAAAAATCGAGGGGAGCACATTCCGTGCTCCCCCTCAAAGTTATGCAAACAAATCCAGCTTAGCGGCAGGGCTGCTCTTTGCCGCGGGTTTCTGCATCCACGAAGCAGGCTTCGTCGAGATACTTGTGATTGCCCAGCTGCTGGAAGACCAGGACGGTGCTGCGGTCCGAAGCTTCCGGCGAGACCAGGATGCGGCGCTCGGATCCCGGATCACCGAAGCCATGGTCATTGCGCAGGGCTTCATGGATCACCCGGCCACGCAGCTCGCCCGTGCCTTCGAAGGAGAAGCCCAGAACATGCGCCAGCGTGACCGGCAGGTCGGCGTTGTTCACCGGAGCTTCATCCACGAATTTGCTCCTGAAGTCTGGTCCAATCACGGACATATTGTTGAAGGTGTTGTCGCGGGCCAGGCTTCCGTGCATGCCCTGCCCTTCCTGCAGCGTGGTGTCGGCAATCTGCACACCGCTCTGCTGCGGGTTGGCCGGATCAAGCGAAAAGCTCTTGAAGCTCACCACGATCGAGGGCCGCGGAACAATGCTGGAGCCCACCAGGTTCACGGCGCTCATGGGCAAGGTGCCGCTGAAGCTGCCAAACTCGTCATTGACGAAAATTCCGCCGACGTAATCCTGACGGCTGAGAAAATCGACAATCTTGCCCACCATGGCACGACCGCCATCCAGCACGTAAATCAGGTCGGAGCCGCCGTTTGCGCCCACAATCACTTTGGCATCGGTCTTCTGCAGCACCGCGCCGCTACCGCCCAGCAGGCCGTTGCCCGCCGCCGGATGCTGGCGGACAGTCGCCGTCTGCTGCGGAATGGTGGGATCCACCGGCTGATAAACGAACTGGTTCTGGCTGTTCTTGATCTGGACGTCCGAATCAAAAATCGGCAGCCCCAGAGCATGGGCAAGATCAATGGCCAGGAACCCGGCAGGCAGGAAACCGGTGTTCACTTCCTGGCGTCCGGTGATGTCCTTATAGGTGAACGTAGCTGCATAGCTGCTGGTAAAGTGCTTTCCCGTGGCATCGATTTCGTGCTTGCTGATGGTGGCAAAGCCGTGATCGGCGGTGACAACGATATCAGTGTTGTCCTTGAGTTCGGGATTGCTGTTGATGTAGTCCAGAATCTGCTTCAGATTGTTGTCGGCATTGTGGACAGCCGCTTTGGACGTGGGGCCGTTGATTCCCGGCGTGAGCTGATTCAGGCTGTCGCCCTGGTTGTGCTGCGTGCCATCAGGATCGCGCGACCAGAAGACCACCATAAAGGGTTTTCCGGAGTTCACGAACGTAGGCAGAATGGCCCTGGTCGTCGCATCGGCAAAGAACTGCTGCTGGCCGAGGTTGGCCTGCAGGGTACCCGGAACCACGTTGTTGCCGGCTGGCTGAACGCGCGGCGTCGCTACGGTGGGCAATCCAGCAGCCAGCAGAGCGGCATTGATGGTGGCAGAAACCGGCACGCCCGCGGGGGTGCCCGTGGCATCGTCAATGATCACAGTTTGTGTGGGAGCGAAACCGCCGGCGGAAGGCTGCAGCTCCGCCAGATCCTGGATTCCAACCGGGCCAATTTTGCCTACGGCTGCCGTGTTGTATCCATGATGGCGAGCGACCTGCAGAAGTGTCTCTTCGTCCATGAAGTTGCCGCCGTTTTGGCTGTTGACGTCGGCCAGCACCTGATCACTCTCAATGAAAGGAACCAGCGTACCGGCGGTCTTGCCAAAATTTCCCGAACTAAAAATGGGGAAGCCCACGAAGATGGAGTTGGTGGTCACTCCGGTATCGCCCTGCGCGTGTCCGCTGGCGATGGCCGATCCATTCGGCATGGTAAAGGTGGGGAAAAGCGAATGGCTGTTGTGGAAGAACACGCCATTTTGGCGAATGCTCAGCATGGTGGGCGCGTCGGTGGCATTGACGGAGCCGGCCCGGAGGCCGTCGGCGACAAAAATGATCACATTGCGCGGTTTAGTGGTTTTATCGCCATGCTTATCAGCGGCAAAGGCGGAAACAGACAGCAAAAGAGCCCCTATGAGACAGAGGGCAGAAGTACGATGCATCGATTTCTCCTTGGAAATGGGGAAAATGTGAAAACAAGACAGCCTTGGGAACCGGATCACGTGTATGACCTTCCTGCAAGAGGTAGAGCTTCGCGTGTTCCCTGGAACTATAAAGACGAAAACTTGTTGTTTGGTTAAAGCAGAGTTAAAGGAAAATTAAAAGATCGCACTGCATATATCCCACTGCATGTGCGCATATGCATATTCCGCTCACATTTTTGGGCCAGTCATTTTGTGGGGATTGCGGAAGATTTCGAGGGGGGCTGAACACAAACGGCCCTGCAAAATGCAGGGCCGTTAGGCTGAAGTTACGACCTTCTCTCAACTTTTAGAAAGTAAAGATGGGTCCGATTTCCGAACGGAAATCGTTGACTTCACGATTCGGACGTCCCTCGAAGAGCGGGAACTTTCCAGCATTCGGTCCAGTAGTCAGAGGCAGGGCCCGTGTACGATACTGCGATTCTTCCACAGCAAACGTGACATAGGGATTGAGTTTGTAGAACAGTGTGACAGCGCCTACGTCGCCCTTTTCGCGTCCGCCGCCCTCGCGGCGAACATCGCGGGCCAGCACCTGGTCATAACCGTAATGCAGGTACATCTGCCATCCGGCGTTGCGCCCCTGCGGGTCGGCATTGGCCCAGCGGGAGATTGGCAGGCCCAGGTTCACAAATCCACCCTGCGAGCGCGGCGGCAGAGAGTTGGCAATCACTGCGACACCATTGCGCAGACCAAAAGCGGTAGTAGTCGAGCCGTCAATGCTTTGCGCGGTTGCCACGCCGGTCAGGCCGGTAGTGTCATTGAATGGTCCCAGGATCTGCCCCGCAAAATAGTATCGCAGGTCAGAACCGTTGTAGTACTTGGCAACCAGCGTAAACCAGCGCGTAGGCAGTTGGGCTTCCGCGGTCCAGGCTGTGCGGTCGGAACTGATTCGCGCGCCGGTGGGGAAGGCCCCTTTGAAAGCCGTGGGCACCGCGGACGCCAGCACCACAACGTCACGCTGGCTCTGCACGCCGCTCACGATGAGCTGCGCGGGGGCCACGTTGGCTGCATGGTCCAGCTGGAACTGGGCCACCAGGCGGGCCTGCAGCTCCGGCCTGCCGGAGTCCGTGCCCTGGCGTTCGCCAAATCCAAGCTGATTGCCGATACCTTCGCCGTTGGGCACGACCGCGCCCGCCGCCGTAATGTCAGTAGGCAGGTTGCCAAACGAGGGCAGAACCACGGCAAAATCAGGCTCCAGGGTGAAGCCGCCAAATTTGTGGCTGATGCCGAAACGGAACTGCGGATCGCGCTCATAGAGCGTGCCGAAACCCACTCCCAGCCCCGTGGTCTCAATCAGGTTAGGCAGGGTGGATGAGCCGAAGGGCGTCCAGTCCTGCCCGCCAAGGAAGTTCAGAGACGTTTTGTCGGAGAGCTTCCAGTCGATCCTGCCGTATCCCAGCCGGATTTGCGGAGCATTGGAACGGATGGAGCTGATGTTGCGGTTATTGGCGCGGCTGAAGTTGCCTTCGAAATCGAGTTCCAGGGCGCCGGTCACGGTTATGTTTTCGGACTTGTCCAGCCACTCGAATTTCGATCCCACGCGCAGTGCTCTGGTCTTGATATGAAATTCCGCGATCTTATCCGGAGCATTGATGTCGCCAATAAATCCGGGCAGGGGAAAATCATTGCCGTAGGGAGACGCCGTGTCATAGACGGCCGTTGTCTTGTAGAACCCGTAAGGCTGTATGTGAATGTTATTTCCGATGCTGATCGAAGGAAGTACACCCTCTCTTTTGGGAGCGGTGACGGGCATGGTGCGTATGGGAGCAATGGCCGCGATGGGGCCGCTCGGCGGAGGCGTGGGCGGCGTTTGCGGCGGAGCGCCGCGCTGCGCCGTGGTGATCGGGCTGACTGAATTGATTTCCAGTGTTGCCGGCACCAGGGCCGCGGCCGGTACTGGTGATGGTGCCGTATGCAGAGCGCTCAGGTCGTCAGCCGAGAGTATGCCTTTGTCCTTCAGCAGCGACAACAGGCGGTCCCGCATCTCGCCTGAGGAACTGCCTGCCAGGCTGCCAGCCTCGCTCGCGCTCAGCACGCCTTTGCTGACCAGCAGTTTCAGCAGTGGGTCATTGGCGGAATTGGCCGCTGGCGCTGCTGCATTATTGGCCTTGATGTCAGCGGAAGCTTCATTGGCGCTCTTCGGAGCTGGAGAATTATTGTTGGAGTCAGATCCGGCAGCAAAAACAGGCAAAAGAAATATTGCCAAAACAGCCGGCAGGAATCGTACCGATATATAAGTCATTGCTTTCATCCTCACAGTTTGTTGTGCCGCTATTTCGCATCGCCTGGCCCCGGAAGGGTTAGGCAATATCAAACAAAAAACACCCACCATCAGGCAGAAACAGCCCGCTGCAGGAAATTTTTGCTGGCAATCAGCGTAGTGAGATTGCGCCCATTGTCAAGCCCAAATTTGAGAGAAAAATTTTCAAGAAGATAAATTGCCGGTGCAGCCAGATGCGTTACGGCGCAATTTGCAGAGGCCGGGGAAATGAGACATCGCGACATCCACTTACACAAGCCGCCCCGCCTGGGCTATTTGTTCTTCTTCTTTTGCTTGCTGCCTTCTTTTTCTTTCTTACCATCATTTTTTTTCGCGTCGCTTTTTGCGGCGGCGCGCTGGGCCAGGGCAAAATCCACTACACGCTGCATTTCATGCAGAGGGGCCGGTTTGCCCGTCCATGTCTCGAACTGCCGTGCCCCCTGATGCACAAACATCTCTGATCCAGGAATCACGTGTATGCCTTTCGCACGCGCCATCTGGATCATTTTTGTTTCCGCGGGATTATAGACCAGATCGAAGAAATACCGGGTCTGCATTTCCTGCTCCGTCAGCGGAAGCGGATCGCGATTGCCCTCCATCCCCACGGGCGTGGCGTTGATGATCACGTCGAACTGCAGCTTTTTAAGCAGCGCGCGGTTAATGACTTTGGCCCCTGCCTGCTTCGCCAGCTTTTGCGCGGTAGCCGGGGTGCGATTCAAAATGGAAACATCCGCGCCGCGCTCTTTCAGGCCAAATACGGCCGCCCGCGCCGCGCCCCCCGCGCCCAGAACCAGGATGCGCGCACCCTGAAGATGCAGGCGCTGCTCCAGCGGCCGCACGATGCCGTACACATCGGTATTAAAGCCGTAGCGTTTGCCGTCCTGCGCGCGGACCACCGTGTTGCACGCGCCAATCTTCTGGGTGAGCGGGTCGGTCTTGTCCAGATACTTCAGGATCGGCTCCTTGCAGGGCATGGTCACGCTCAGCCCGTGCATGGGAATATCCTGAACGCAGGCCATGAGGTCGTCCAGCGATTTGGCCTGCAGCGCCAGATAGAGCGCATTCACGTTTTCCCGGCGAAAAGCCGTATTCAGCATGATGGGCGAGAGCGAATGCGTGATCGGATCTCCGGCCACGCCATAGACCCGCGTCGCCGCGTCCACCTGCTCAATGCGGTAGGTCTCTCGCAGCGTGCGGGCGGCGATCTGGCCGGGAGCGGTCTCTTCGCCCGGACTCGCCGAAGCAAACGTAAACTGACTTCCGGCGCGCACCGCCAGCAGCCGGCTGATAATGCCCTGCTCGCCCATGCACAGCCCGATCAAAGAATGCGAGTGGCTGTGCTTTTCGAGGAACTTCATCATGACCACGTTGTCATACAAAGTGCTGGCCGTGCCCACGATCTTGAAGAAGTCCGCCGGATACTGCTTCATTTTGGCAAACGTCTCTTCGAGTTTCCGCGTCGCGCGAAAATCGTGAAAAGAGAGGATTAGATTGGCCGAGCGCCGCAGTCGCGCGAAATCCGCGGCTTTGAGATGCACGGCTGTTTCCAGTTCCACATCCACCAGCTGGCAGCCCTGGGCCGCGGCTTTGACCAGAATGTCAACTTCGGCGGCCATGGAGCCTTTGAACTTTCCGCCATTGGCGGCCCGGCGGCAGGTGGCGATGATCAGTGCTTCCGGATGATACTCAACAAAAGCCTTGATTTTGGAAAGCGCCAGCGCCGGCTTGGGCAGATAGTCGAGACGGAACTCAAGAAATGTATTCTCGCGGACAATGGCATCGGCTTTCTCCACCATTTCAGCGGGAGTGCCAGCCACAATCGCCACGCAAACGCGCGGCAGCCGGGCGGGCAAAAAACGCGGTGTGTAACTTGCTGTAATTCCACTCATTTAGGCAAGGCCAGTCATCATACGTGAGCGAAAATTACAGATGCAAGTCCCGATTGCAAGCAGGAAGTTGAACTTCTGTAACCAGGCGTATCTTCTTAGTTACTAAGTGTTTAGTTGAATTAGGCATTCCGTACCTGCTATGTTCCACCCGGAGTCGTGCGTTTTCGGCCAAAATGTCTGCGCCGGCCTTTACGGGAGGAAGTTATGAAAAAGACAGGGTTTGCACTACTGATGGTTTCATTACTGGGATGGGCACAACAGCCCCAGCCGCCCGCGCAGCCCCGAAATGCAGTCCGCACGCAACCCCTCGCACTCGCCACTGCGCCCAATGCTTACGACCTCTACTGCTCCGGATTCATCAGCGATGACAGCGTCCCCAGGAGCAACGTGGTAATCGCGGGAGAGTTTTCTCCTGAAGAATCGCAGTTTGCGGGCACCACCGGCATCTTTATTCGCGGGGCCGGCATGAAGGTCGGCGACCGGCTTGAGCTTGTCCGCCTGGCGAAGGACGTGAACCACTACGAGGCGTTTCCCGGGCAGGCCGGTGATTTGATTGACCTCGGCAAAACCTACTTTGAGCTTGGACTGGTACGTGTCGTCGAGGTGCATAACAATATTGCCGTGGTTAAATTCGAACTCAGCTGCGCCCCCACGGTTCCCGGAGATTTTGCGGTTCCCGTGCCGGATCGCCCGGCGCCGCCCTTCCGCAAGGTAAAGCTTGAGCGTTACGCGCCTCCGAGTGGCAAAGGTATGGGCCGGATCATTCAAGCCCAGGACTTTGATTCCGAAATCGGCACGGGACAGAAGGCATATCTCAACATCGGCGAGGACAAAGGTCTAAAACCGGGAGATTATGTGCGCATCACGCGCACTTACAATTATTCCCAGCGTCATGACATCAGCGACTCGCTCTCTTTCAAGGCGCGCGATACCGAAGAAACACAAAAAGCCCCGCTGCCGCGTAACGTAATTCCGGAACTGCCCCGGCGCACACTTGGCGACGCCATGGTGCTGCACGTTCATCCGAAGAGCGCTACGGTCATGATTATGGGCGCGCTTGAAGATATCCATGTGGGTGATAGCACAGAGCTGATGGAGGTTCCCGAAGCCGCTCCGGCGCCTGTTGCCGCCACGCCCTCGGAACCTGCCGTGGCCAGCCCACCGACGATTACCTGCTCGGCCTCGCCCGTGAATGTGCCACTGGACCAGAGTTCCACCATTACCTGTAACGCCGCCAGCCCGGACAACCGGCCCCTGACCATAACCTTCAAGTCCAGCTCGGGAAAGCTTGCAGTGAACAGGAATGTGGCCGTGCTGAACACCTCGACGACCGGCCCCGGACAGGTGACCGTACGCGGCACTGCCACCGATGACCGTCAGCTGAGCGCATCTTCCGCCGTCAGCGTGAACGTGCAGCCTCCGCCCCCCGTACCCACCGCGCAGAAGATGACCGATCTCGACTTCGCGCCCAACAGCGCTTATGTCAACAATCGCGCAAAGGCCGTGCTGGATGATGTCGCGCTTAAACTGCAGCAGGACCCGCAAAGCACGGCGCTACTCTCCGGCAGCACCATCGGCAAAGAACCGCAGACACTGGCCCTGCGCCGCGCCGAAAACGCCAAAATATATCTGACCAAATCCAAAGGGATTGACGGCAAGCGCGTCCAGACCAGGGCTGGCGCAAAGCCCGGCGATGCAGTGGAAGTCTGGACCCTTCCCGCGGGAGCCAGCACGCCGCAGTAAGCATGGACGCAAATGAGTAAACAGTGCTGGCCAGAGCTTGTGCTACACTAAAGGTGCTTTAGATTTTCTGTTGCAGGGTTTCTTTGGATCGAGATCTGGTCGAGGATACCCACTTTTTAGTACCTCCGATTGTCTACGGCTAAAAATTGAAAATTATCGGCAAGAGATCACTCTGCCCGGGTCGCTTATAGCGTGCCCTGCCAGCCCCCGCCGCCGACCAGGAAAAACAAACTCGTTGTCCACATTTACTGAACTCCCAATCTCTCTCTATCTCCAAATACGTCTTAAAGCAGCAGAATTCGTAACTCCCACCGAGGTCCAGGCGGCAGCCATTCCGCACGCCGCGCTCGGCAAAGACATTGTCGCCACCGCGCAGACCGGCACCGGCAAGACGCTCGCTTTTCTTATTCCAGTCATGGACAAGCTGTTGCAGCAGACAGACTCCAAACTGGGCGCTCTGGTACTGGTTCCCACACGCGAACTGGCGCTGCAGATCGGCAGGCAGTATGAAGACCTGCGCGGCAAAAAGCTGCCCGCCGCCGCACTGCTGATTGGCGGCACGGCAGAACGCGCGCAGTTGCAGGCCGTGCGCGCCGGCGCGAAGCTGATTATCGCCACTCCGGGCCGGCTGGAAGATCTGCTGGGCAGAAAATTGATCTCCGTTGACGCCTTGAAAACTCTGGTCCTCGACGAAGTGGATCGAATGCTGGATATGGGATTCATTCCCGCCATCCGCAGGATCGTCGCGAGTCTGCCGCGTAACCGCCAGACTCTTTGCTTTTCCGCAACGCTCGAAACCTCCGTTGCCCATCTGATTCACGACTACGTTCGTGATCCGGTTCGGCTCTCCTTTGGCTCAACCAGCAAAGCGTCGGAACTGGTGAAGCTGACCGCCTATGAAGTCCAGGCAGACCAAAAACTGTCTCTGTTGCAGCGGCTCCTCTCCAGTGAAGACGGGCGTACGCTGGTTTTCGTGCGGACTCGCCGGGCCACCGACCGCCTGGCCGAGAAGCTTAAGCGCCAGGGAATGAACGTGAGCGTGCTGCATGGCGACCGCAGCCAGTCGCAGCGCAACCAGGCCCTGCAGGCCTTCCAGCACGGAAAGTCACGCGTGCTCGTGGCCACGGATGTGGCTTCGCGCGGCATCCACGTGGACGAAGTCGCACAGGTCATTAACTATGATCTGCCGGCGATTCCGGAGGATTTCATCCATCGCGTGGGACGAACGGGACGGGCCGGCGCTAAAGGCTCGGCCGTAACTTTCTTTTCCGGCGTGGAGCGCTCGGATCTGGCCAAGCTGGAACGGACTCTGCAGCTCAAAATGCAGCGGGGCAAGATCAGCGGAGAAGAGCTTGACCGGGAAGAAAAGGTCAAGCCGGTGGATGTCTCCTCCATGGTGCCCATGCCGATAAAACCCGGCGCCCGCATGATGCGCTTACCAGGTGAAGTTTTTCAGCGCTATAACGGCTGAGCTTACAATCTGTCTTATCAGGACTGGTAGTTAGTCTCACATATTGAAAAAGCCTTTGGCAGAGCCAAAGGCTTTTTTCATTTGTTTCTCCTCACAGGCTTTGGCCGCCGTTACCCGGAAAACTCTCTGGCCAGGTTTCACCATTGCGGCTGTCTCTCAACATCAATTACGAAAATGGTCTAAGAGCACAACGAACCGAGGCATGAGTAAAACCCGGCTATCTTTCGTATCGTCCCAGTGTTGGTCTCTGGAAATGATCAGATCAGGTTGCGCTCTTTCACCTTCAGATACTGATTGACCACGGAAGTTGTAAGGTGATCCGGCGAGACCTCCAGCGCCAGAGCGCCGCGATTGCGCACGCGGGCAATCAGGGTCTCGCGGCGATGTACCAGCTCCTGTGCGGCAGTGACTTCGAACATCTCAGCGGCATTTTGCGGATAGTGGGCCGCCAGGGCCAGCAAATCCGGTTGCGCGATGACCACGAACAGCAGCAGATGCCGCGAGAGAATCTGAGAAGCGCTCTCAATGACCTCGGGAGTCATGGAGGTATCGGCCAGATCGGTAATCCAGATGATCAGCCCGCGCTGCCGCTGCATTTGCATCAGCGCGGCGGCGGCGCGCAGGTGGTCGGCTTCGGCGGCCTCCTCATGCGCGGCGGCCAGGCGCTCCAGTATCACTCGCATGTGGCCCAGTCCGCGGCCCAGTCCCACGCGCTGCTGTATCTGGCGGCCATACACCATAAGTCCCACGCGATCGCCGGAGTAGAGCGCGATCTGGGCCAGCGAGAGCGCAGCGTTCACCGAGAGATCGAGCTTGTTCAGCTCCTGCACGCGGGTGCGCAGCAGCCGGCCGGCATCCAGCACCAGCCACACGGCCTGGCTGCGCTCCACCTGGTATAGCTTGCTCACGTGCTTGCCCCGGCGGGCGGTGGCGCTCCAGCAGATGCTGCGAAATTCATCGCCCTGCTGATATTCGCGAAGACTTTCAAATTCCCGTCCGGTGCCGCGCTGGCGCAACAGGCGCCGTTCCAGCTCGATCTGGCGCGCGCGAATCAGGTAAATATTGTGCCGCCGCGCCTCCTCGAGATCGGGAAACACCTGAATGCTCTGTTGCAGCCCGGCGCGCGCCCAGCGTTCGGCGAAGTTTGCGCCGCTCCAGTAACGCAGATACACATCTCCCAGCTTTACATCGCCGCGCTGCAGCGGACGAACGGTATAAGACACCGTGGCAGACGAGTTTCCCGGAACACTGATCTTAAGCCGGGGTGGCTCCCGGCGCAGCGATTCCGGAACATCGTCCACAAGACTGCACTCCAGGGCCCCGCCGCGATTGTGTACCTCTATGCTGATCGTTTGATCGTTGCTGAGTGAGGGCGCATCCGCCCAGGAGCGGGTCACAGTCAGCGACTCCGGCCGGGGAAGCCGCCACATATCCACCGCCCATGCCGCCAGAGCAAACACGTCCCAGACCGCCATCACCAGCAAATAGCGCAGGTCCCAGAAGGCCGGCGCCACCCACAGGAGCCCAAGCAGGGTCATAAGAAAAAAGCGCCGCCCAAAGCCGAAGCCCAGACGTTTTGTTTGCCGGGCCGGCGCGCTCACCGGCTCCGGTACAAGGTGCGCCTGCTTCATTTACTTTGGCACCTCGACCGAGCCGATAATTTCTTTTAAAACCTGGTCGCTGTCGAGGCCCTCGAGTTCCGCTTCCGGCTTCATCATCACGCGGTGGCGCAGTACAGGAAACGCAGCGGTTTTTACATCGTCCGGGATCAGATAATCGCGCTCTTCGAGAGCGGCGTATGCCTTGGCTGCCATCATCAGACTCACGGCAGCGCGCGGGCTGGCGCCCAAAGCGAAAGAGGGCCAGTCACGCGTACGGCGGACAATCTGCACAATGTAGCGGAACAGCGCTGGCTCCACGCGCACGCCTCGGACCTCCCCCCGCGCGGCAGCCAGATCCTCATTGCTCATGGCGGCGATGCCGGCCATTTCCAGATTGTGCATGCTGAAGCCCTGATGATGGTTTTCGAGAATGGCGATCTCCTGATCGCTTTCCGGATAGCCGACCTTGATTTTCAGTAGAAAACGGTCCAGCTGGGCTTCGGGCAGCGGGTAGGTCCCTTCGAATTCCACCGGGTTTTGCGTGGCAAAGACAGTGAAGAAGCTGGTCAGCGGATGAGTAACGCCGTCAATCGTGATCTGGCGCTCTTCCATGGATTCCAGCAGCGCGGCCTGAGTGCGGGGAGGCATACGGTTGACCTCGTCCGCCAGCAACAGGTCGGTAAACAACGGTCCGCGATGCAGGGAAAAAGTACTGGTGGAAAGATTCAGCACGTTGCTGCCGATAATGTCAGCCGGCATCAGATCAGAGGTGCACTGCACGCGCCGAAACTCGAGATCGAAAAGCCGGGCGATGCATTTGATGGCCAGGGTCTTGGCGATGCCGGGCACGCCTTCCACCAAAGCGTGGCCCTGGCAAAGAATGGTGATCAGGCACTGTGTGATCAGTTCTTCCTGGCCGATGATGACTTTGGCCAGTTCAGTTCGGCCGTGGCTGAGTACCCGGGACACTGTCTGCATGAAGAGCTGTCTCCTGTTCTTCGCTGGTAATGAATTTCAAATTGTACGCGTGACGGTTAAGCTGCTGCACCAAACCGAGTGCCTGTGCTTCCGAGAGTTCCGGGCCGTATTTTGAAGCTTCGATCTGCTCCAGAGTTTTTTCGAGGCCTTCGTCTTTATAACCCAGGCGGTTTCGTATGGAGCGCGCCAGTTCCGTGGCGGAAATGTCCGCGCGTAATCCGAGCTGCCGAATTGCGGAAGAGCGAAAGCGGGCATAGGGAACGTCCAGTGCTGTCTGCGTGGCGCGCGCCCGGCGGTAGAGGCTTCCCAGTGTGTAAACGAACTCCAGCGGAGAGAGCCGCGTGGGTTCATACAGCGCGCGGATGGGACCATTGCGACGCGAATAGGTAAAGAACAGGGCCAGCAGCACAATTCCGCACTGGGCCAGTCCCAGAAGGACCGGCGTTTCGCTGAAGTACGAGCCCAGAGTTCGCCGGTAGCCGTGAAAATATTCGTCCCAGAGTACGTGGGTTTCTTTGGCGTCACCAAGGGAGTTCAGAAGCAGAGCCAAATTGCCGGCTTTACTGATGCCGGCGTTGTTGAGCGGGATACTGGATGCCCACCAGATCACTTCACCGCGTCCCACTTTATACGAGACCACGATGGGACGGTCGCCATCCGCATAGTGGACCAAATATTTCACGGAGGCGGACTCCCAGTGGGCGCCGGGCGACATCTGGATTTTGCCCGCACGCGTGAGCGCCGTCAGATTGCGCGGTTCAAAGTCAAGAAACTCAGGGCTTACCACCGGCGCCGACTCGGCTTTTGCATCCGGCACAAACCACGGACTACGTGAGCCCGTGGCCAGTATCTTTCCACCCGCGCGGAGAAATCTCTCCAGTTCGTGGCGTTCTTCCGCACTGGGAAAGTTCGAAGGTGCGGCCAAAACCAGAACGGTGGAGCGAGGATCGGCTGGCAGATCAGTGGGCGGATGTTCCCAGCGCTCGGCGTTGTAACCGGCTTCATCCAAAAGCAGGAAGGCGGCTTTGGCTCCCGAGGATGTTGCGGAATACGTGCTGGGAACTCCGGAATCGCTCTCCTGGCTGCTCGTCTGCCATGCCAGTGCCGCGATGATCAGTAGCACGATCAGGCCTGTCCAGAAGAGCAGGCGGCGGTCGCTTTTTTCGAGAGCTATTGGCATCCCAGTTTCTCGAGCTGTACCAGAGTGTCCTGAAAATCGCTTTCTTCAGCGTTGCGGTGGCCGTACCAGGTGACTTCGAATTTGCGAGTGAGTGCGGTCAGCGCCGGATGCCTGGCATTGCGTGTGCTCAGCAGGCGCAGATACTCACGAGGTGTACGTGCGCGGTCCGGCTTCCAGGCCCCATTTTCTTCGAGAAACGAGATGCCCGCCCAGTACGCCAGATGAATAGCGCCGCGCCAGTCATGCTCATGAGACAAAGCCCGGGCTTCCGCCAGCCATGTCCGCCAGTTCTTGGCCGAGGGCGAGAAAGGAATAATCTCACGCGGCATTTCGGGTACCGGCTGCGCGAGACGGCGCACAATCCACACCGCCAGCAGAACGAACACCACCCCGATCAGAACATAAACGATGGTGTGGCTGGTCTCGCTGCGGAGGCTTTTGACGGAAAATAGTTTCTCCAGAATGCGCCCCAGCCAGTGATAGACACGGCTGAGCAGGCGGTCCAGGACTCCCGGCCCTCTTACCTTGGCGAACTCGCCGCGCGCGAGGATGGCATTCAGCTTTTCGTGCTCGGCATCATACCCAGAGGAAGACTGCGAGTATTTCCCTGCTTCGGTGCTGAGCCTCTGCACGTATTCACTTATGTCCGCGAACAGAGTCTGGCGTTTGTCCTCGTTCGCCCCGGCAAGTTCGGCCAGATTGTATTTGAGGTCTTTGTAGCTGATGGAATACTCTTTGCCGCCCGCATTCACCGAGACAGTCTCAGGCAGCTCGGCTTCCACCTTCTTTGCCTGTTCAGGGTGCTCTTTTAGAGCACCTACTTTCCCCGCCAGCTCCTGCAACTGCTGCTGGTACTCAGGCAGGGAAAGCGGGGCGGCGTGCGCTTTTTCCGCAAAGAAAAGCGCCGCCAGCAGGGCCAGGGTGAATAGGGTGCGATATCTCATCCGATTGTCGACATGGCTGGACCGGGCGGTGGTGGCGTTTGCTGTTCAATAGACTGCATCATGAGCTGAAGATCAAAAGCCTCCTTGCGCACGCGCTGGTCAAAGTAAATCAGGGCCACGGCGATAGGGGCAATGGGGCCGGCCAGGCATCCGCCAATGAAACCGGCAACATACTGGATTCCCTGCCCGAGCATAAGCGATTTTTTTATCACAAGGGAAGAGATCAGCAGTGCCGGCATCGTGAATACCATGCTGAGTCCGAATGCCAGTACAGTTGCCAGCAGATAAATCAGGAAGAGGCGCATAACAGCCCCGCCAGCGACATAACTGCCGCGTTTCAGCGCTCTGCCGGTACTGAGCCCTTCCACAATGGAGGCAGGGATGGAAAGAGAAAAACGGAGATAAATGTAACTGCCACCCACCACTCCTGCCGCTAAAAGTACTAGCCCAATGATGCCAGCTATGATGCCGAGCGCGATGGAGCCCGCGCCCCCGCCAGCGTGGGAGATGCCGGGAATCACGAGGGCCAATATAATTCCAACTGCAACCTCGCCAGCGATAATTGCGGCAACTGACATTGCAAAAATCGCAAACACGATCAGTAAAATCGTTCCAATTCTGGAAAACACTTTTTTATACGATTCACCAATCGTCACCAGCTGGCCCAGATGAGTTTTTGACACGGCATGCACGGTTGCGCCCGACGCAATGGCATACCCAATGACGTAGACCAGCAGAAAGCAAAACATCCAGACAAAAAACACGGCAGCAAATTTTTGTGGGTCTTTGTTTAACGCGGGGTTCTGAAGAGAGAAACCCATGGCCGCTAATCCGAATTGCATAATCAGAGTAAACAGCGGCAGTATGGAACTCACGCCCACAAAAAGTACAAAATTGCTGCGGTAGAGGTGAAACGTCCGGTCGAGCACCTGAGAGATGCTCATTGGGCGCAAAGTGGATTCATTCATCCAGTGTCTCCGTGGGGATTACGAATTGAGGGGGTAAGCGAAATCGTACCACACGCGGCTTGAATCTTCTGCAATTCTCGCCGTTCTGCTAGGATTAGCAGCTTCCTTACGAGGTGTACTATGAAGATTTCCTCAGTCATTGCCGCGCTTCTGCTGTTCAGTTTGTTTGCTTCCGCGCAGGACCATAAACCCGCTCCGGCTCCGGTCAGGATGGTCCGCTGCGGAACCGTCATCCATCCCTCCACGGGAGCGGTGCAGCACAATGTGACGCTAACAGTTGATGGTGAGCGCTTTCGCGAGGTGTCGGAGAACACCACGCCTCCTGCTGGCGCACAGGTGATTGATCTTTCCGGCTACACCTGCCTCCCCGGACTCATCGACACGCATACCCACACCCTGCTGCAGGGAGACATCACGGCGGCGGACTATGACGAGCAGCTGCTCAAGCAGTCGACTGCTTATCGCGCCATTCTGGGCACGCGCTCGGTGCGTCTGGCTCTGGAATACGGCTTTACCACCATCCGCGATCTTGAAACCGAGGGCGCAGGCTACGCCGACGTGGATTTAAAGAAAGCCATCAGCAACGGCATTATCCCCGGCCCCAGAATGCGCGTGGCCACGCGGGCGCTGGACGTTACCGGGGCTTATCCGTTGCAGGGTTACGCTCCCGAGGTGCAGGTGCCGCATGGTGTGCAACTGGTGGATGGAGCAGACGAGGCGCGCAAGGCAGTGCGCGAGCAGATCAGCTACGGCGCCGACTGGATCAAGGTATATTCCGACCGCAGTTACTTTGTGCGTCCGGATGGCGTGCTGGATGACATTCCCACTTTCACCCTGGACGAGTTGCGCGCCATTGTGGATGAGGCGCATCGCCAGCGGCACAAAGTGGCTTCCCACGCCATGGCCCTGAACGGCGTACACAATTCAGTAGAGGCGGGCGTGGATTCCATTGAGCATGGCAATTACATCGCCGATGAAGACATGAAGAAGATGGTGGAAAAAGGAATCTTCTATGTCCCGACCATCTATGTAGGCGAGTACGTGGCCCAGGGGCGAGCCGCCGCCGGGGCCAAAGTCTGGCTGGATATGATTCGGATCCACGGCGACACCTTTCATCGCGCCGTGAATGCCGGGGTGAAAATTGCTTTTGGCACCGACGTCGGCGGTTTTGACTGGGGCATCAATCCGGCAATCGAGTTTCCCCTGATGGTGAAATATGGTATGACTCCGATGCAGGCGATTCGTTCAGCGACGGCGTCGGCAGCGGAGATGCTGGGCATGCAAAATGATGTGGGAGAAATTGCCACCGGAAAATATGCCGACATGGTTGCAGTAAAGGGTGATCCGCTCAGCGACATCAGCTTGCTGCAGAAGATTGATTTTGTGATGAAGGGCGGCAAAATCTACAAATCGGCCCACGGATTGGCCGCCGCGGACAGGGAATAATGAACAGACGCCGATTGCATGTTTTGGGAATCTTTTCTGCTCTGGGTCTAATGTCGTCAGCCATGGCGCAGGGTGACCCCATGCTTCCGCTCATGCCCATGCCGGCCGTGGTCCGGCCAGGGGCGGGCAAATTTATTGTTGACCAGTCTTTTACCGTTGCCATGACTGGGCCATGCGGCGCCACCATCACACGTGCGGCCGAGCGGATGGTGCAGAATCTGGCGCGGCGCACCGGGCTTCCACTGACCGAAGCGGCGATCACCCGAACCACGGACAACACCAAAGCCCGTTTCACCATTCACTGCACGGCTCCCGAGGAGACCCTGAGTCTCTCAGGGCCATCTGAAGCGTATGTGCTGGAAGTAAAGTCTTCGGGCGTACGGCTGGAGGCCCGGCACGCCGCCGGTTTGCTGCATGGAATGCAGACATTCCTGCAACTGGTGCAGCCGGATGGCGCTCTCTCTTCCGCCCCCGCCGTAACCATCGAAGACTCGCCACGCTTTCCCTGGCGCGGCCTGATGATTGACGTGGCGCGGCACTTTATTCCGCTGGACGTGCTCAAACGCAACATTGACGGCATGGAAGCGGTGAAGCTGAACGTGCTGCACTGGCACCTCTCCGACGATCAGGGTTTTCGGGTGGAGAGCAAAAAGTTTCCCAAATTCCAGCAACTGGCCTCCGACGGGAAATTCTATACCCAGGCCGAGGTCCATGAGCTGATCGAATATGCGCAGGACCGCGGCATCCGCGTGGTGCCGGAGTTTGACATGCCCGGCCACACCACCAGCTGGTTTGCCGCGTATCCCGAGCTGGCCAGCGCTCCCGGGCCGTATTCCATTGAACGCAAGTGGGGCGTCTTTGACGCAGCCATGGACCCGAGCAGCGAAGCAACCTATCGCTTTCTCGATACGTTCATCGGCGAGATGGCCGCACTTTTTCCCGATGCTTACTTCCACATCGGCGGCGACGAAGTCACGGGAAAGCAGTGGGACCGGAACCCCAAGATACAGGAGTTCATGCGCCGCAATGGCTTCAAAAACAATCATGATTTGCAGGCTTATTTCAATCGCCGTCTGGCGGAGATCGTAAAGAAGCACGAAAAAATCATGATTGGCTGGGACGAGGTTCTTTATCCCGGCTTGCCCACCGATACCGTGGTTCAATCGTGGCGCGGGCAAAAGTCTCTGGCTGAGGCGGCGCGCCGGGGATATTCGGCACTGCTCAGCCATGGCTACTATCTCGATCTGATGTACTCCGCCGCGCAGCACTATTCGCCCGACCCGCTGGGCGACGAGGCCGCCAGCCTGACGGCCCAGGAAAAGCAAAAAATCTTTGGCGGCGAGGCCTGCATGTGGACGGAGTTCGCGAATGCGAACAACCTGGACAGCCGAATCTGGCCACGCCTGGCAGCCGAGGCGGAGCGTTTGTGGTCGCCACAGGAGCTTCGCGATCCCGAATCAATGTATCGCCGACTCGGGATTCTGAGCGAAGAGCTGGAAGCGCTTGGCCTCAGACATAATGCCGTCTATTTCGAGACCCTGCAGCGGCTTTCCGGCGGAAAAAATGCACAGGTTTTGCAGACGCTCGCGGACGTGCTGGAACCAGTCAAAGCTTACGTCCGCCACCGCAACAAGGATTATGAAAGCAGCACACCGCTCGACCGGCTGGTGGATGGCATCCATCCCGAGAGCGATACGGCGCGGGAGTTTGCGGGAATGGTGACCCGGCTGGTGAAGAATCCAGCGGATGCGCAGCAGGCAGCCGCAATTCGCAAATGGCTTATGTTGTGGCGCGATAACGATCAGCAACTGGAACCCGCGCTGCAAAGCAATCCCCTGCTGAAGGAGCTTGTTCCTCTCTCGATGAACCTCACATCGGCAGCAGCAGCCGGGTTACAGGCAATGGATTATCTGAGCGCCGGCGGCCACGCTCCCGCCGCGTGGCGCGAACAGCAACTCGCATTGCTGAAGCAGGCGGAAAAGCCCCAGGCGGAGATGCTGAACATGATTGTGCCTTCCGTACGCAAACTGGTGGAAGCCACATCGCCCCAGTAAAGCTGAAAAGGTGGGCGCAGGGCGTGTATCTTTTTACCTACGCCCAAAAACTCATTCTGCGACTGCAGTGTGCGGCGCAGGCGCAGGGCGTGGCCCAGCGTAGGAACGTCATGCCGCCACTGGGGCAAAAGCAGGGACATGGCGAACCCTTCCAGATTGCAGACAATCCCCATTGCCAGGGTTGCGTCCAGCAGCCAGTTGTCCAGACCGAAGCCCAGCAGGCCAATGGTGGCCGACGCCATCAGAAGCCCCCAGCACTTGGCCAGAATGGAGTGGTAGCTGGCATTGCGGCCATACCGGGCAAAGGCAAAGGCGTGCTGGCCAATCTCCACGGCAATCAACGTGGCCAAAAGAAACCAGCGGTGCTGCAGCACGCCAGGATGGCGCAGCAGAATTACGGCCAGCACGCAGGCATAGAAGATGGTGTCGGCAATGGTGTCGCCAATCCGCAGGCGAGACGAGTCGATGTGCCAGCGGCGGGCGAGTACGCCATCGAAGATGTCGGAAAGCAGGGCGCACACCACGCAGCCTGCCAGCAGTAATCCACTGGGATGGCGCAAGGCGATCCACACAATCGCCGGGCCGAGCACGGCACGAAAGCAGACCAGTGCCGCCGGGAGCTTCCACTTCCAGTAATGCGGACTGGTCGCAGAGCGCAGATTGCGCCAACGGCTGCTGAGCGCGAGCAGGATGCTCCAACGCCGGGGCGCGGGGCCGAGTATCTTCAAAGCGAATACCGTCAAAGACAAAAGCTTGAGCATGGGGGTTTTCCTTCCGGCATTCACCTTAGAAGGGCGCAAAGCTGGCCTCAAGCGGCAAGCTGCGGCGGCCGGCGCGTGCCGCACTATGTCGCACTCTGGTGGGAGACAATGAACTTGAGCTACACGGTAATGACAATTTAATATTGAGGATTACGACCACTGGAGCCGACATGACCACAAAGGAATTCCTGGAACAACTTGACGAGCGGATTGCGAAATACGATCTGCTGTGCCATCCCTTTTATAAAGCCTGGAGCGCGGGCGAGCTTACCCGGAACGATCTGGCCGAATATGGCCGCGATTATTATCACCACGTTGCCGAATTTCCGGAGTACCTGAAGGCGCTGGGAAGCCGCCTTACGGATGAGAAGGCACGGCGGGCGGTCGAGGCCAATATGGTGGACGAAAACGGAAGCGATGACGCTTCCGGACGCTCCCATGCAGAGATCTGGCTCGATTTTGTCGAAGGCATGAGCGACAGCCGTGAGGTCACGGGCCACCAGCCCATCCCGGAAATCAGCGCGCTCATGGCCCACTTTACCCGTGTGGCCCGAGAGGGCGCCCCGGAAGAGGCGCTGGCCTCGTTCTATGCTTATGAATCCCAGGTGCCGCGCATTGCCCAGGAAAAAGAGCGTGGACTGCGAGCAAATTACGGCGCGAATGACGCCACCTGTGAATACTTCCGCCTGCACAGCACAGCGGACATATATCACTCTCAGGTCTGGCGGCGACTGCTGGAGCGCCAGGTAAGTGAAAACAATGCATCGGCAAACGCCGCACTGGATGCCGCTGAAGCGGCTGCCCGGTCACTGTGGCAGGCGCTGGATGGCATGGAAGCCCGCCGCAACAAGCCAGCAGCATAGAAATTCCTTAAATAAAATGCAAGCCGCGCTTTGCGGCTTGCATTTTATTTTTGCCAGAAAGTGACAGTGGCTGTCCGGAGCTGGCTGCGCGATGCTCCATAACGTCGTACACGACGTGGAACCCATTCACGTTGTAGCACTGAATGCCATACATGGCATCTGGGCACGTTGCCGTTCAGATAAAGCAGCGGTTATCTGCGCTGTTGCTCTGGTCAATGGGACGCCTACCTGTTCATCGGTAAGTGACGCAAAGCACCTCGCGCAGCCGTGGCCAGTATTGCTCCAGCAGCTTCCAGCGGGAACACTCGAGAAAGAATAGATGCCGTGTTCGTTGGCGTCATAGCCGAGTTCTATCATAACCATTCTGCAAACCACGCCAATAGGGGCGCGGAGCAACTGAATTGCCCCTGGCGCACCCATGACGATTCTTAGAACCTGGATTACCCCAGGCCTATCCGACGATGCCCGCAACCCCCACGGACTTGAATGAGACTTTGGTGGTAGCCGAGGAATCGAGCTTGATGACTATGCTGTTGGCTCCAGCATGCAGCCACTGCTTAGTGATCAGAAAGCTCACTTCATGGAAGTGATCACCATGATCATCAAAGTTGGTAATCAAGGTGTAATTGTGGTTGACGGTAATGGTGTATGGATTGTTGGACTTTCCATCGACGTTCATGCTGCACTCGTCCAGGGTGAGACGAATATTCTGATCTTCGGGCAGTTCCAGATTGAATTGCATGAAACCGCCTGGCACCAGCAGCTGCCAGGCCTTGTACTCCGTATTAAAACCGGCGCCGTGGTAAAGCGGCAGGGAAAGGTTGTTGGTCCGTTTCGGATCGGGAACGGTAAAGTTAATTGCCTGGGGTGGAACCACCTGCGATTGTGCGGCTGATGCTGTGCTCATTATGTTTCTCCTTGATTTTCTCTCTAAGTGAGAAGTTTGTGCTTCATCGATTAAGGCGAAAAACACAGATGAGCGGGACCACTTTTTTTGAAAATAAATTTCTGGTGACTTGAGGATGAAGCAAAGCATCGCGGCCTGTGATTGAGAGCTTGATTCAGTGGCTCGCGGTATTGTGGACTAAAGGAATGATGGTTTCTTAACCAGACAAACTCACTGTCATCCTGATCTGTTCCCCGGCAGCATCAGGATGACAGGCATCAACCCCAGCAGGGCTGATTTTTTCCCTCTGTACCTGGTAAAGCGTAAAAACACCGCTATGCGGCCCACATTTCAAAAAAACAAATGGCCACTTCCTGATCCCGGCTGAGGCTGTGGAAAACACGCTTCGGGACTCGGGCTCTGAGAGCCTGGCCGGCAGTTGGCCCGATGGATCAATGCCGGCCCTGAGTTTGTGGAACTTCGATTTAATTGTGGACGCTGCCTAAACTACGATGGAGTGACGATAACTACAGGATCGGTAGACGGGAAGGAGAATTCACCTTCATTTTGGCCAAACACAACCTGGCTGGACATGCCAACTACACTATAGTGATAGCGACCCTGCGAACTTTTGCCTGGCAACCCAGGTATATCCTGGCGCGGTATAGTGAAGACTTCAGTCTCGCTAACAGATCCATTCATGTTGGCGCCAATGAACATCAAAGGAGTCGGGTAAAGGGGATTCCCAAAGCATACGGCAAAAGGAAATGGATCGATGCCTGATGCCCCAAAGTCAGCTACCCATTTTATTTTGTCTCCAACCGTTAGCAGCACTGTCGGCGGGGTTACCGTAACAGTTTTGTTTTGATCAATTATGATCTTGATACAGCAGAGGTTGTAGTGGAACTGACTGGCGCTCAATGAAGGGGACGAACCGAAAGGAGTGGTTACAATAACCTCTACCGTGCCGCTTCCCGCAGGCACTATGGCTATGATGGTTGAGTCTGAATTAACTGTAAAGATAGCTGAAGCCTGGCCAAACATCACCGTACTGGCTCCCGTAAAATTAGAGCCGATAATAGTAACCTGATTGCCAGCGTTGTTGCATCCGGGCTGAAGAATAAGTTGCGTCACTGTCGGCTGTGTATTGGCAGCACTGCCTGGTGAATTGAGTATTTGCTGAGCTGTTGCCATAGTAGGCTCCTTTTTCGAGGTTTGAATTTAACCTGCTTCCGTGTGATAAGGCGGAAAAAGTATGAGGACAGGACCATTGGCAATTGAATGAACCAGCAGCAACTTTTGTGCCCTGTTTCACCTGATTAACCGGGCCCAAGCATGGAAACGTACCTTGCATCTTCTCTCAAATGGACCAGTTCGGGCGCGCTGGCAATTTCACTGCGTGAATAACCGGCCTGCAGCGCCACGCGGAGTGCTTCCAGTGCCCTGGCCCTCATTCCGCACAGTTCGTAAACGAGAGCGGAAGTAAAGACAAATTCAGGGGTCTTGAGCGATAAACGCGTGGCTCGCGCCAGGATACTCAGGGCCTTTTCCTTATGCGCGAGTTTGGCATGGTACAGAGACAGATTTTCCAGCAACAGTCCGTCCCTGGGACTCAGTGCCAAAACTTTTTCCAGTGTCTTAATTGCCGTTTCATAAGCCTGACTGGCCTCGGACTGGGCCCCTGCCAGCATATAGGCGTCTCCCAGATTGCGCCAAAGCCTGTCGTCATGGGGGCTAAGCCGGGTGGCTTGCTGGAACATGCTGGCCGAATCCTTGTAGCGGTTCTGGTAAAAAAGGGCGGTACCGAGGTTGGAAAAACCTTCCGCGTCAGGCCGAATGGCAATGGCCCGGGTAAGGATGGATTCCGCGTCCTTATATTTGCCCAGTACGATATAAATCGCGCCCAGATTCCTGAAAGCGACAGGATTGTCCGGAGCTAACTGCGTGGCTGAATGGAAAAGCGGCTCCGCCTGGCGGTATTGCGCATGAAGGAAATAGAAATATCCGAGATCATTGTAGTTGGTCCAGCTCGCGGGATTGCGCCGGATGGCATCTTTCAGCAGATTTTCAGCTTCCAGCAGACGGCCAGCCTGGTCATAGGCGCGGGAAAGCTGATTTTGCGTCTCGGAGCTGGTAGGATCCAGGAGAAGGGCCTGTTGGAATTGCTGGATGGCCCCGGCCACGTCTCCCGCATCTTTTTGAATCATGCCCAGGGCCAAATGCCCGTAGGCAAGCTTGTCATCCAGAGCAAGCGCCTGGGTGCATGCCTGCCTGGCTTTATCGTGCCAGGTTGTGTCTTTGGTGGTTTGATATTTCCAGGAATAAGCGCGCGCCAGGCTGGCATAGGCCAGAGAGAACCTGTGGTCCTTGTCTATGGCCCTCTGTAGCAGGACAATCGCCTTTTCGACATCATCCGGCGTAAAGCGCAGCAAGTAACCTTTGCCCTGCTCATAAAAGGCATAAGCTCCCGGCTCGGTGGTTGCATCTACCGGCAGGTGATGAATCGTCCCATCGGGCAGCGGTAGCTGCAGCATGGAAGCTGCTTTTTCAAGCAGACTATCTTCCAGAGTAACGATCTGCGCTTCTGGAATCTCAATCGTTGTGGACCGCAGATCCCGCAGCGTGGCTGCATCTTTCAACTCGACATGCAGGTGCAGGTTATCTCCCTGCTTTTCCAGTTCGCCCGTCAGAATCAGATTCACGCCGAGAGCGGAAGCCAGATGACGATCATCGCTGGCGGGCCGCTCTCTGACAGCCTTCCACGGCACCACCCACATGGATTTTTCTGAAATCTGTAGCCGTGAAAGATTTCCAGACAGGGACTCCGCCAATCCATCAGCGGTGGCCTGGCTGGTTGGATCGCCGCCAGTCGATTTAAAGGGAAGCACCGCAATATGTTTTGCCACTGGCAAGGAAGGCGCAAAAATACGAAGGCTAAGCACAAAGGCCATGGACGCGGCTAACAGGAAGAGTGCAGCCGAAGCCGGAAGCAGTCGTCGGCGAATTGAGAGTGGACTTTTTTCTCGACGCAGGGACGCAATCACTTCCGCAGCAGAGAGGAACCGCCTGGCCGGGTCACGCTCCAGACATTTAAGAATGGCAGTGTTCCAGTTCCGGCCAAGTTTTGCAAAAATTTTGTCCGGAGCCATGGGGTCGTCCGTCAGACGCTTGAGGGCCTCGGTCCAGCTGGATTCGCCCTGAAATGGGCGCGCCCCCGTGACCATCTCATACAGCACCAGCCCCAGGGAATATATGTCGCTGGCGATGGTAAGCTCTTTGCCCTGAAGCTGCTCGGGAGACATGTACGCAGGAGTGCCGAAGATTGCACCCTGGGTCGTAACCATGCCAGCGGAATCCTGCGTGCTCCGCGTCCAGCGGGCAATGCCAAAATCGGTGACCACGGCGCGGACTGCGTCTCCCGAGCCAATCAGGATTACGTTCCCGCATTTGAAATCGCGATGCAGTACACCGGCCTGATGGGCGGCGCCCAGTGCCTGGCAGAGTTGTGTGGCGATGGTCAGGGCTTCCCGGGACTCGAGCCGGCCATCCCGCTTTATGCGGGCCGCAAGCGTCTCTCCGCGCACCAGCTCCATGGTAAGAAAGATGATTTCGCGGCCCTGCTGCTTGTGGTAGCCAATGTCAAAGACACGGCATACGTTGGGATGGGTCACCTGCCGGGCCAGCAGCACTTCGCGGCGGAACCGCTCCAGCACCGCTTGATCGAAAGACATCTGCGGATGGACTACCTTGAGGGCAATGCGTCCTCCTAATTCTTTGTCTTCGACTTCGTAAACCTCGCCCATGCCTCCGCTGCCCAGGAGCGCAATAATCTCGTAACGGCCGGCCAGAATGTCATTCGGATTGAGCAGGCCAGCGGCAGAGACCGGGGAGTCCCCTTCAAGAAACTGGCCCATCTCATCATGCTGGGCCAGAAGCTGCTGCAGCTCTGCCTGAAGTTCGGTGTCTCCCTGGCATGCCTCAAGGATCGCGAGCTGTCGATCTTCCGCCGATCGGTCAAGGACAGCGGAAAAAATCTCTTTGATCCGGGACCAGCGCTCGGGTGTCATCATGAGCTAACCTGGCCAAAATCTTTGCTGAGAACTCCGTAGAGCCAGGCTTTGGCCATCTGAAATTCCCGTTTGACGGTGGTGGGTGAAATGCCCATGGCCTCGGCAGTCTCCTCGACATTCAGGCCGGCAAAAAAGCGCATCTCCACGATGCGGCACTGCCGCTGGTCCCATTCCTCCAGCTTGTTCAGCGCTTCATGAATGGCCACCACCTGCCATGACTGGGCATCGGTATAGACAAAAGCATTTTCCAGCGAGACTTTTTCGGCGGCCCCGCCGCGCTTCTCGGCGTCGCGGGTGCGTGCGTGGTCCACAAGAATGCGGCGCATGATGTTGGCCGCCGTGCCAAAGAAATGGGCGCGGTTCTTCCAGTCAACATTATGCTCGCCCGCCAGCCGCATATAGACTTCGTTGACCAGCGCGCTGGGCTGCAGCGTATGCCCATGTTTTTCTCCCCGCATGTAGTGGCGCGACAGCCGGTGCAATTCTTTGTAAACCAGGGGGATGAGCTGCTCTTCTGCCTGTTTATTGCCTTTTCTTAACTCTGCCAGAAGGGCCGTGATTTCATGTGAGGAATTGGGTTGCATGTGAGCACTCATTGGGCAAAGCCAAGTAAATTTATGCAAAGTTTGGGTGCGGATGCAAGTGAAACTGAAACACATCAGCGTTCCATTTTGGGAAGATTACCGCGCCAGCGGCGCCGTGACTACCTCTGGCAGGCTGCAGGATGCCTCAGGAAGGGCGACTTCAGGCCCGCCAGGCCACCTCTTTGCGGCCTCAAACGAGTAATTTCCTCAGCGTACGATTTTTTGACGTTTGGTACAGTGCCCCTTTAATCGCCCGCAGGCCCCAGCAGTGGTTTGGGCTGGGGTGTGCGTTTGTGGGCGGCCTTCCATCGGGCTACGCGCAAACGAAAACGGTCGAGGTAGAGGTAAACCACGGGCGTGGTGTAGAGCGTAAGCGCCTGGCTCACAATCAATCCGCCGACAATAGCAATTCCCAAAGGACGGCGCAATTCAGCGCCGTTACCGGCCCCCACGGCCAGCGGCACTGCGCCCAGCAGGGCGGCCATAGTGGTCATCATGATGGGGCGGAAGCGCAGCAGGCATGCCTGGTAGATGGCCTCTTCGGGATTTCTGTTTCCCGCACGCTCGCCCTGGATGGCGAAATCGATCATCAGGATCGCGTTCTTCTTCACAATGCCAATCAGCAAAATGATCCCAATCAGAGCGATGATGTTGAGATCGTTGTGCGTAAGCATGATGGCCAGAATCGCGCCCACTCCGGCGGAGGGCAGAGTCGAGAGAATGGTGATCGGGTGTACGTAACTCTCGTAGAGAATTCCCAGAACAATGTACACGGTGGCCAGCGCCGCCAGAATCAAAATGGGCTGATTGGAGAGCGAGCTCTGGAAAGCGGCAGCCGTGCCCTGAAATCCGCCGCGTATCGACGAGGGGACACCAATCTGGCGCATGGCGGTTTCCAGCACCCTGGTGGCATCGCCCAGCGAGCCGCCCAGAGCGAGATTGAAGGAGATTGTAACCGCCGGATACTGGCCCTGGTGATTGACCTGCAGCGCCGTATTGGAAGGCATGTACCGGGTAAATGCAGAGAGCGGAATCTCAGCGCCGGTGGAAGAGCGCACATAAACGTTTTGCAGGGCATCTGGTCCCTGCATCAGCAGGGGATCGGCCTCCATGACTACGTGATACTGATTCAGCTGCCGGTATATGGTGGAAACCTGTGCCTGGCCGAAGTACTGGTAGAGCGCGCGATCGACCTGTGCGGAGTAAACACCGAGCCGCGCGGCTGACTCACGGTCAACAATGACCTGAGCGGCAAGGCCTTTATCCTGCTGGTCGCTGTTCACGTCCTTGAGCTGAGGCAGAGAGCGCAGTTTTTCGAGTACGCGCGGAGCCCAGTAGTTCAGGTCATCCAGGTTTTCCGATTGCAGCGTGTACTGAAACTGCGCATTGGACTGGCGCCCGCCAATCTGCAGGTCCTGAGTGGCCTGCAGAAACAAAGTAGCGCCGGGCACGTTTGAAAGTTTGGGACGCAGGCGGTTAATCACCTGGTCCACCGTGGATTTGCGCTGGCCAATCGGTTTGAGCGTGACGAACATGCGGGCGCTGCCGCCGCCGGGGCCGCCCCCGCCGGCAAAAGCCACTACCTTATCGGTGTCCGGATCTTTCTGGGCAATGGCCGCGAATTGGGCCACCTTGGCTTTGAGAGCAGGAAAGGAGATGTCCTGCTCGGCCTGGACGCCTCCGTTCATCCTGCCGGTGTCCTGCTGGGGGAAGAATCCTTTGGGCACAATAACGTACAGATAGACGCTGAGCGCGGCCGTGCCGATGGTGATCAGCAGCGTGAAAGACTGGTGCCGCAGTACCCACCCCAGGCTGCCGCGATACAGGCCCAGAATAAAGTCAAAGGTCCGCTCGCTGGCGCGGTAGAACCTGCCGTGCTTCTCCTGGTCCACGGGGCGCAGAAATTTGGCGCACATCATGGGCGTGATGGTCAGCGAAATCAGCAGGGACATGCCAATGGCCGTGCTCAGAGTAATGGCGAATTCGCGAAAGAGCCGGCCGATGATCCCCTGCATGAGCAGAATGGGAATAAAGACGGCCACCAGCGAGGTACTCATCGAGAGCACCGTAAAGCCGATCTCCCGCGCCCCGCGGAAAGCGGCGCTGACCGGGTCCATTCCCTGCTCCATATAACGCGTGATGTCTTCAAGCACCACAATGGCGTCATCCACCACAAAGCCGGTGGAGATGGCCAGCGCCATCAGCGAAAGATTGTCAATGCTGTAACCGGCGAGGTACATCACTCCGAACGTCCCGATCAGCGAGAGTGGAACAGCGATGCTGGGAATCACGGTGGCGCGTCCGTTGCGCAGGAACAGGAACACCACCAGAATCACCAGCGCGATCGAGAGGCACAAAGTGAATTGAATATCTTTTACCGAGGCGCGGACCGTGGTGGTGCGGTCCAGAACAATTTCCAGATTGACGGCAGCGGGTATGGAGGCCTGAAGCTGCGGCAGAAGCGCGCGCACCCGGTCCACCGCGTCAATGATGTTGGCGCCGGGCTGGCGGAAGACAATCATCAGGACCGCGGGTTTCCCGTTGGCAAAGCCGGCATTGCGCGTATCTTCCACCGAGTCCTGCACGTCGGCCACGTCCTGCAGCCGCACGATGCCGCCCGTGTTGTCCTGGGCCACAATGATGTTTTTGTATTTGCTGGCCTGCAGGAGCTGATCATTGTCTGTGATTTCCCAGGCGGTAAAGGTATTGGCCAGCTCGCCTTTGGGACGGTTGGCATTGGCCGAGTTGAGCGCGTTGGCCACCTGCTCAATGCCAATCCCGTATTTGTTGAGCAGCATAGGATTGACTTCGGCGCGCACCGCGGGCTTGGCGCCGCCGCCCACGAATACCTGGCCCACGCCCGGGACCTGCGCCACCTTTTGCGCCAGGATGGAGTCGGCAACGTCATACATTCTGGGCAGCGACATGGTCTCCGAGGTGAGCGCCATGATCATGATGGGTGCATCCGCGGGATTGGCCTTGCGCCAGTTGGGGCGCGTGGGGAGGTTCGCGGGCAGCTGGCCCAGAGCCGCATTGATGGCGGCCTGAACGTCGCGCGCGGCAGCATCAATGTTGCGGCTCAGATCAAACTGCAGCGAGATGCTGGTGGAGCCGAGGCCGCTGGTAGAGGTCATCTGATTGACCCCGGCAATGCGGTCAAACTGGCGCTCCAGCGGAGTGGCCACCGAAGAAGCCATGGTCTCCGGGCTGGCGCCAGGAAGGCCGGCGGAAACCTGAATCACGGGAAATTCCACCTGGGGGAGCGGCGCCACCGGCAGCTGGGTGTAGGCAAGAATTCCTGCCAGCAACAAAGCGAGGGCCATCAGGGAAGTTGCAATCGGGCGGCGGATAAAGGGCGCCGAGATATTCATGATTAATCCGCTCCCGTTGGCGACTGTTCCGGGCCAATGGTGTTGCCGACTTTGAAGCGCCCAAATTTTCTGGCGAGCCGGTCAAACCACAGATAGATGACCGGCGTGGTGTAGAGCGTAAAAGCCTGGCTCAGCACCAGTCCGCCGATGATGGTGATGCCCAGCGGGTGCCGCAGCTCCGAGCCGGTCCCGGTCCCAAGAGCGAGCGGCACGGCGCCCAGCAGAGCGGCCATGGTGGTCATCATGATGGGCCGGAAGCGCAGCAGACTGGCCTGGAAGATGGCTTCCTCCGGCGGCTTGCCTTCGACGCGTTCGGCTTCGAGCGCAAAGTCGATCATCATGATGGCGTTTTTCTTTACGATGCCGATCAGCAAAATCACGCCTATCAGCGCCACCACGGAGAGATCGTTGTGGGTAATGATCAGGGCCAGAATTGCGCCTACGCCGGCGGAGGGCAGAGTGGAGAGAATCGTAACCGGATGAATATAGCTCTCGTACAAAACGCCGAGCACAATGTAGACCGTAACCAGCGCCGCCAGTATCAGCAGCGGCTCAGAAGCCAGCGAGTTCTGGAACGCGGCCGCTGTTCCCTGAAAGCTGGAATGAATGCTGACCGGCATTCCGATTTCCTGCTCGGCCGCGGCAATGGCTTTGGTGGCATTACCCAGGGACTCGCCCTGGGCCAGGTTGAATGAAATCGTCACCACCGGAAATTGCCCCTGGTGGTTGATGGTCAGCGCCGTCCTCGATGATTCAAAGTGGCTGAAGGTGGAGAGCGGGACCTGGGCGCCGGTGATTGATTTTACGTAGATGTCCTTGAGCGCGCTGGGGTCCTGGCGAAACTGCGGGTTGACTTCCAGCACCACGTGATACTGATTGAGCTGAGTAAAGATGGTTGAGACCTGCCGCTGACCAAAGGCGTCATACAGCGTGTCGTCAATGGCCTGGGGCAAAATTCCAAAGCGCGCGGCGGTATCGCGGTCGATGACCAGATCGGCCCTCAGCCCGCCAGTTTGCTGATCGCTGGCCACGTCGCGCAGTGCCGGCAGCGTGCGCAGCTTGTCCACAATTTTCGTGGCCCAGTCGCTCAGTTCGGCGGCATCGGCATCTTCCAGCGAATACTGGAACTGCGTGCGGCTCACGCGGTCTTCCACCGTAAGGTCCTGCACCGGCTGCATGTAGAGCGTGATGCCCTCAACCTCCGCCATCTGCGGCTGCAGCCGGCGAATTACGTCAGAAGCGGTCACATCACGCTGGCCATGCGGCTTCAGGTTGATCTGGATGCGTCCGCTGTTTTCCGTGATGTTGGTGCCGTCAATGCCAATGAACGAGGACAGGCTGGCCACGGCCGGATCTTTCAGGATCACCTGCGTCAGCTTTTGCTGCCGCTGCGCCATGGAGTCAAACGAGATGTTCTCCGGCGCTTCGGAGACGCCCAGAATTACGCCGGTGTCCTGCACGGGAAAGAGGCCCTTGGGGACGATGGTGTAGAGATAGAAAGTGAGTGCCAGGGCGCCGGCGGTGGCCAGCAGGGTGGCTGTCTGCCGCCGCAGGACCCACTTCAGCGTTTGGCCATACAACTCGATCACGCGCTCATAAAACCGCTCGGAAGCATGGTAGAGGCGGCCATGCCTGACCTGCGCCGGATTTTTCAGCAGGCGCGAAGCCATCATGGGCGTAAGCGTGAGCGAGACCACCGCCGATACGAGAATGGTCACGCTGAGCGTAACGGCAAATTCGCGAAACAGGCGACCGACAATGTCTCCCATGAACAGCAGAGGGATCAGCACTGCAATCAGCGAGACGGTAAGAGAAATGATGGTGAAGCCGATCTGCCCTGAACCTTTGAGCGCGGCTTCCAGCGGCGTGTGGCCTTCCTCCAGGAAGCGATCAATGTTCTCGATCATCACAATCGCGTCGTCCACCACGAATCCGGTGGAGATGGTGAGCGCCATGAGCGAAAGATTATCCAGACTGTAGCCCAGCAGATACATTACGCCGAAAGTGCTGACAATCGAGAGCGGCACAGCCACGCTGGGAATGATGGTGGCCGAGAGATTGCGCAGGAAGAGAAAGATGACCAGCACCACCAGCGCAACCGTGAGCATAAGCTCAAACTGAACATCCTGTACGGAAGCGCGGATGGTTTCTGTGCGGTCGGTAAGGACTGTGACTTTTACTGAAGACGACAGCGCCCCCTGCAACTGCGGCAGAACCGCCTTGATGCGGTCCACCACATTGATGATGTTGGCGCCAGGCTGCCGCTGAATGTTCACGATCACCGCCGGGACCAGGTTCATCCAGGCGGCCTGTTTTATGTTTTCCGAGCTGTCGATCACGCTGGCGACGTCAGTGAGATGGACGGGCGCGCCGTTGCGATAAGCGATAATCACCGACTTGTAGCCTTCGCCGGAGAGCAGCTGATCATTGCTGGCTATGGTGAATGACTGGCGCGGCCCTTCGAGGATTCCCTTGGCCTGGTCTACATTGACCTGGCCGAGCGCGGTCCGCACATCTTCAAGGCTCAGTCCGTAGGACGCCAATGCCGTGGGATTGGCCTGGATGCGCACCGCCGGCTTTTGTCCGCCACTGATCGAAACCAGGCCCACGCCGGAAAGCTGTGAGATCTTCTGCGCGAGCACGGTGTCCGCAAGGTCCTCGACTTTGGTCAGCGGCAGGCTGTCTGACGTCAGGGCCAGAGTGATAATGGGCGCGTCCGCCGGATTGACCTTGCTGTAGATCGGAGGGTTCGGCAGATCGCGAGGCAGGAACGTAGCCGCGGCGTTGATGGCCGCCTGAACTTCCTGCTCGGCAATATCGATGTTCAGGTCGAGATTGAACTGCAGAGTGATGACGGAGCAGCCATACGAGCTGTTGGAAGTCATCTGGTTCAGCCCCGGCACCTGGCCAAACTGGCGCTCCATGGGCGCGGTCACCGATGAGGCCATCACATCCGGACCGGCGCCAGGGTAGAACGTGGTCACCTGAATTGTCGGGTAATCGACCTGCGGCAGAGCGGAGACCGGCAGCTGGCGGTAAGCGACGATGCCCACCAGCAGCAACCCGATCATCAGCAGAGAAGTGGCGACTGGCCGCAGAATGAAGATGCGAGATGGAGTCATGACTGTGCCGACTTCGCTGGTTCTGCCGGTTTTCGCGATGAACCTGGACTACCCGGGCCACCGGTTGGGGCGTCAGCCGGTGCAGTGCCGGAGCCGCCGCGAATCTCTATACGTGTCCCTGGCTGCAGCTTGTCCTGACCATCGGTTACTACCATGTCTCCCGGACTAAGCCCGCTGTCGATGGTCGCAATGCTGGTCGTGGTGTAGCCGACAGTTACGGTTCGCATGTCCACGGTTTTGTCCGGCTTCACCGCAAACACGTATGCGCCCTGCGGGCCGCGCTGAATGGCGGCGGCCGGGACCACTATGTTGTTTTTCCTGATCTCCAGCAGAAGATGGGCGTTCACAAACTGGTTGGGCCAGAGCGAGCTGTCGCGGTTCTCGAAGACGGCTTTTAATTTGCCCGTGCCGGTGCTGGGGTCGATCTGGTTGTCGATGGTCAGCAGCTTTCCGCTGGTCAGTTTGGTCTGATCATCGCGGCTGTAAGCATCTACCGCCAGCGTTCCCTGGCGCATGTGCTGCGCCACCGAGGGCAGGTAATCCTGGGGCAAAGTGAAAGTCGCGGCTATGGGCTGCAACTGCGTTAGAACCAGCAGCCCGTTGGGGTCTGAGGCATGAACAATATTGCCAATGTCCACCTGGCGCAGGCCCACGCGCCCGCTCACCGGCGCGGTAATGCGCGTGTAGTTGAGATTGAGTTTTTGGTTTTCAATCTGCGCCTGGTCGGAGCGCACCGCGCCCTCGAGCTGGCCCACGAGCGAAACCTGGGTGTCAAACTGCTGCCTGGGAATCACGCCCTCTTTGTAGAGGTCCTGAAATCTCTGCTGGTTGAGGGTTGCGTCCTTCAGCGCAGCCTGGTCTTTGTACAGATTCGCTTCAGCCTGCTGTAGCGCCACTTCATACGGGCGAGGATCGATCACCGCCAGCAGGTCGCCCTGGCGCACCATTTGTCCTTCGCGGAACGCCACCTGCACCAGCTGCCCGTCGAGACGCGTCTTGATCACCACGGTATTGAAGGCTTCCACGGAGCCCAGTCCGGTGAGATATATGGGAACGTCACGCCGGTCGGCTTTGGCCACGGCCACGGGAATGCCTTGAGAACCTCGACCCGACTGGCCCTTGCCTGCAGCCTGCGTTTTGGAAGGGCTGTTTCCGCATCCCGGCAAAGCGAGCAGAATCGCGGCAGCCAGCAAAAGCCGGCATGACGGCAAAAATAGCTTAGGGTTAAACATCTATCTCCTTGAGGCGGGGTCTCCACGGGGTCCTTGAAAACGATTCCCTGGCCACCAGCTTAATGAGGTTACACAGTATACCGAGACAAGCACATCAACACACGCAAACTCGCCTCGAAAAACGCGCCGTATCCCCCCGGATACCTGGACGCCCCCTGCATCAGGATTCTAAAGAGAGAATCTGTAAACAATTGTTAATTTCAGATGCGATTTATAAGGCAAATGTTTAAAGGCCGCAGGGACTTCGTCAGCGACGGTCATCTTTGCTGAAAATCAATTTCCCGGCTGAAGAATACAGCGGAGAAATGGCGAAACATTCTTTGCTGAGTGAGGTAAACACTGTAGCTCAGTTTCATGCCACAAAGTATGAAACATAAATCCTCTGTTTAAAAAAAAGTACCGTAGTATGCTTCGCCGTAACGAAGCATTAACCGGCCCTAAGCACGATCAGCGACCGGGCGCTGCCCGAATGTGCTGGTGCAATCGCAGCCCTTCCCCAATGCGGAAATACCGCCAGTGCAGCGGCGAGCGCAACAGCTTCACAGGTAAAGGTACAGGGAGGAAAGGGATGAATTTCTCAACCATAAATTGGATAGTCGCAATTCGGCGATTGTTGATTGTGCTGGTCTTTGTCGCAGCAGGGCTGGCTGGTTTTGCCCCTGCAGCGGGTGCCCAGGTCACCGTTGGTGGACACGTCGGGTTTGTTGTCCCGTGGGTGACGCACGCAGATGGTCAGACCACCACGCAGTTCGATCAATACAACCTCGGGTTCCCCATTGGAGTCACCTTTAAAGGCCAGGGACACTTTGCCGTGGACTTTGAGATGATTCCATTTGTCAGCCAGAAGCCACATGAAACCACCCTCGTCGTGGATCCGGGTGTGCTCTATAGTCTGAACCACGGCGTCACGGTGGGCATGCGTGCGGCCTTCAGCGTGAACAGTTCACAAACAGGATTCATTCCTCTGGTCAACAAAAGCTGGAAATTCAAAAACCAGAGCGGCTTTTTTAAGGCCTATTTCGTTGAAGCCGATCTGCCGGTGCAGTTCAGCCGTCCCACCGGTGGCCCGGCCACCAACTCGGTCACATTTGCAACGCATTTTGGTCTTGGGTTTTGAAGGGCGTTGTTGTTCTGTCGCTGTTCGCTGCCGGCCAGAGACGTTTGGCTGAGCGGTAATTTATGCCGGCTGCCCCAGTCCATTGGGGCAGCCCGGCAGCGTAAAAGTTTCAAGCACTTTTCGAATGCGGCACTGAAAACGAAGGACGGCTGTTCAGCGTCTCAACATCGAATCCCGCCGCGACTTTGTATTTTTTTGAAATTTCCTGCAGTTCGGCCTGGGTGATGATGTCGTCCAGAGATGAGAAGCCCTGCGGCGCGCGCTCTTCTACTATCTCCATGCACACCTCGGGACCGGCTTTGCGGTTGGCTTCCACGATCTTCGCGGTGACCGGTCGCCGCTGCGCGTCGTAAGCGGCAAGGGCCTCTTCCACCGAGCTCTGCATCGCGAGTTCACGGGCCAGCACCCGGGCATCGAGGATGGCCTGCGATGCGCCGTTTGAGCCAACCGGATACATAGGATGGGCGGCGTCACCCAGCAGCGTGATGCGCCCTTTGTTCCAGGTATCCACGGGGTCGCGATCCACCATGGGGTACTGGTAGATGACCTTCGCGTTTTGAATCAGCGCGGGCACGTCGAGAAAATCGAATTTGAAAGAAGAGAAGTGGGGCAGAACATCTTCCAGCCTGGCCGTAAAATACCAGTCATGGCGCGACATGGGCCGGCCATCGGCCTTCTTTAATTCGGCCACCCAGTTGATCAGCGCTTTGCCCCGCTGTTCGTGCTTTCTGGAAACCGGATAGACCACCACGCGCCGCCGGGTGACCCCAGCCATGATCATGGTCCGTCCCGAGAGAAACGGTTCGGCTTCGCTCAGCCCGCGCCACATGGTAATCCCGTTCCACTTCGGCGCTCCTTCGGCAGGATGGATCATCTGGCGTACCACGGAGTGAATCCCATCGCTGCCCACCAGCAGATCGGCTTCCACGCGAGGAATGCGAGAGGTACCGCGCCGGCTCATAAATTCAGCCCAAACACGGGACTTCTCCTGGCCCACGTTTAGCAAATGGTGGCCGGGGTGTAGATGCTCCGGCCCCAGCCGCTTGAGAACGGCCCGGTACAGCAGGCCCAGCAGCTCGCCGCGGTGTATGGAAAATTGCGGCCAGCGGTAGCCGGCCTTCATCCCGCGAGGCTCACTCCAGATTCTCTGGCCGGTTTTGGTGTAGTACGTCAGTTCTGCCGTGGGAATGCCGGTTTCGGCCAGTCCGCCCAGCAGCCCCAGTTCATCCAGTTCACGCACCGCATGGGGCAGCACATTAATGCCCACGCCCAGTTCCCTGAACTCTGGCGCTGATTCGTAAATATCCACGTCTTCAATTCCGGCGCTATGGAGTGCAAGAGCCAGAGTCAAACCGCCGATGCCTCCGCCTGCGATTGCGACTTTCATGTGAGCTCCTCCTGTGTGTTGGCTCAGAATTGCTACCAGGTAATAAGTGTGCCGACCAGAAAATCGGATCGTGTCCGGGAATGCTCCCGAATTCTTACTATTTGTTTTAACTATTTCACAAATTACAAAACAAGATGACCCGATTTTATGCCCGATTATGCCGTCTATTTACAGGAAAAAACGACATAGCCGCACGTTTGGCACTCCCAGAGGCAAAAACTCGTCGTAAATTAAAATTCGTTAGACTAGAAGCCATCTCATAAATGATTTTGCCCCTCGGAAGACATTGATAATTAAGGGGTTTATCGGCAAGAAATCAATTTTATAAGATGAGTTCTAATTAAGTTTTAACTGGCTACTATCAGACTCATTTGGTACCCTGTGGACAAAAGGAAAATTGGATACGGATCCGGCAACGGGCCATCTCCATGAAACAGCGCAGGGCGCAGGCAACTGGAAATCCTACCTTTAATCGTTCAGAGTGTAGCCGTCTTATAGACGGGCTACAATTCCAATTCCGCCCCTGCGCTTCCTAAAATCTGCAGTTCCGCTGCTCTGAGTAATCTTTCAATCGCCTCACTTGCCATTCTGCCCAGCCTATTTCACTGCAAGAAGTTATAGCTGTGCGACGCCGGGGCTTGATTGCAGCAATAAAAAAAGCGGCGCTTGCGCGCCGCCCTTTGGTGTACAGAATGATGAAGCTTACTCGGCTTTTTGGTCCTGCTGCGGATTGCTGATGGCAATCGTCTCGCCCACTTCGCCCACTTTGAATCGTGCGAAGCGCCGTACTGAAATATTTTCTCCCAGCTTGCCGATCTTGCTGGCGACCAGCTGGTGAATGGTAATGCCGGGTTCCTTTACGAAGGGCTGATCGAGCAGGCAGACCTCTTCGTAGAACTTTGACATTTTGCCTTCCACGATCTTCTCCACCACCGGGGCCGGTTTGCCCGTGGATGCGGCCTGGGCGCGATAGATCTCCTTCTCGCGCTCAAAGGCTTCCGGAGTGACATCTTCCTTGCGGACAAATTTCGGGTCCGCGGCGGCGATGTGCATGGCGATGTCTTTCACCAGGTCCTTAAAGTCATCGGTGCGGGCGACAAAATCGCTCTCGCAGTTGATCTCGACCAGGACGCCAATTTTTCCGCCAGCATGAATGTAGCTGGCGACCGAGCCTTCGCTGGTAAGGCGCGCCGATTTTTTTGCGGCCGTGGCAATGCCTTTTTTCCGCAGCCAGTCGATGGCGGCTTCTTCCTCGCCATTGCAGGCTTCCAGCGCCTTTTTACAGTCCATCATGGGCGCGCCAGCGCGCTCGCGCAGTTTGCGCACCTGCTCCGCACTGATAGCGGGCTTTTTGCCCTCGTTCTCGCCGGGAGCTGCCGTTGTAGTCATGGAACCTTCCGTTTTCATAAATCTTTGCCTCGGGGTACAACTCTCCCCGCGAAAGAATTCTTTCGCGGGGAATCAGGAAATTTGTTGCCTGGCTTTGCGAATAGTTGCCGGTAAGCAACTTGCCTGCGGACGTTAGTTGCTTTTCGCCACGACGCTCTCGGGCACGTCGGTTTCCGCCACTGGCGCCTTGCGAATCTTGCCGCCCAGAACTTCTTCCATGTTCAGCTCTTCTTCTTCGGCCAGATCAGCGGAAGTGCGAGCTACCGCGGTTTCGTCCGCAGCCACGGCATCGACCTGCTCCGCGCTGACTGCGATGCCTTCAAGGCCCGGAGCCTGTTTATCGGTACCTGCCTGCAGGCCCTCGGCGACGGAGTCGGCAATTTTGGAAGCGAACAGGCGAATGGCGCGCAGCGCATCGTCGTTGCCCGGAATTACCCAGTCAACCTCGGTGGGATCGCAGTTGGTATCCACCACCGCGACCACGGGAATGCCAAGCTTGCGGGCTTCCTTCACCGCAATGGCTTCCTTGTTGGAGTCGATGATGAAAATAATGTCCGGCAGCCGGTTCATGTGCTTGATCCCGGCCAGGTTGGCCTGCAGATGCTTGCGCTCACGCTCCAGCTTGATCACTTCTTTCTTGGGCAGCAGCTCGTAGCGGCCATCGGTGGCCATCTCATCGAGCTCTTTGAGCCGCTTCACGGATTTCTGTACGGTCACCCAGTTGGTCAGCAGTCCACCGAGCCAGCGATTGTTCACATAGAACATTCCGCAGCGGCCGGCTTCTTCGGCGATTGCGTCCTGGGCTTGCCGTTTGGTGCCCACAAAGAGGACAGTGCGGCCCTCGGCGGCCGAGTCCTGCACGAACTTGCTCGCGTCCTTGAACATCTTGAGCGTTTTCTGCAGGTCGATAATGTAAATACCGTTGCGCTCCCCGAAAATGTATTCCTTCATCCTGGGGTTCCAGCGCTTGGTCTGATGCCCGAAGTGGACGCCCGCTTCGAGCAACTCCTTCATAGTGATGTTAGCCAAAATACCTCCTCATTGAATTGCATCCTTTGCGGCTTCACGTGCCCGCTCAGGATTGATTCCCTTGTCCGCTCCCGTCGGAGCGGGAGGGAAGATTCTGGTCCTGGTTTTACCGCTCCCTTTCGCCCGCAGGACCTTCGGGCAAAAGAGCAAGAGCAAAAAAAGGACGGCCAATGCCGTCCTTTGCAAAGCCTGATTAGCGCTTGCTGAACTGGAAGCGTTTACGAGCGCCTTTCTGTCCGTATTTTTTGCGCTCTTTACCACGCGCATCACGCGACAGATAGCCTTCCACCTTCAGCTTCTTGCGCAGCTCAACGTTAAACTCCAGCAGCGCGCGGGCAATGCCCATCTTCACAGCGCCGGCCTGGCCGTTGACGCCGCCACCGGAAACGCTGGAAACAATGTCAAACGTCGAAGACGTTTCACTGGTTACCAGCGGCTGACGCGCCTCAATGCGCTGCGCAGGAGTCACAAAATACTCATCAAAGGGGCGGCCATTGACCACAAAATTGCCGCTGCCGGGACGCAGAAACACTCTGGCGACGCTCGATTTGCGTCGGCCGGTGCCGTAATACTGGACTAGTTCAGCCATTTCTGATTTTCTCAACTCCGGGCTGGTTATCCATCAGCCCTGATTTTCAGTTCTGTTAGCTCACGGCCAGTGGCGCGGGTTTCTGCGCGGCGTGGTCGTGCTTGTCGCCTTTATAAACCTTCAGCTTCTTGCCCATGGCGCGGCCCAGTTTGCTCTTGGGCAGCATGCCCAGGATTGCTTCCTGCACCACGCGGTCCGGCCGCCGGTCCATGAGTTTTTTAAACTCTTCTTCACGCAGACCGCCGGGGAAACCGGTGTAATGACGGTAAACTTTCTGCTCGGACTTCATGCCGGTCGTGCGGATCTTCTCCGCATTGACCACGATCACATGATCGCCCGTATCGAGGAACGGTGTGTACTGGGGGTTCTCCTTGCCCGCAAGGATGCTGGCCACACGGGAAGCCAGACGCCCGAGCGTCTGCCCGGTGGCATCCACCACAAACCACTTGCGCGCAATTTCGTTCCCGCTGGGAAAACGGGTTGACATTCCTAAACTCCTGAGAATAAAAAAACGCTTAAGAAAGACCGCTCGATGACGCCGGTTACTACTTCCGATGGGAAGGCACAGGCAGGCCAACTGCAGAGCAGTGAAGGATCAAGAATACCCAAACGCAGCGGAGAATGTCAACGCTGCTATGAGGACAAAAGAGAGCGCAGAGGTATTTTCCCGTATCCGGCAGTAAAAAGCCCCAAAATAAGTGCAGTCGATAGCCTGAACCTGGGCCTGCTACGAATACCTTCTTCCGGTGCGTCTGGATTCGGCCACCAGAATCCAGGCAAGGATCGCGCCAGGGACCATGATCACCAGAACCGGTATCTTCCCGATACTGCTGGAAACAGGAGCGCTCAGCGTTCGCAGGATCGGCGTATGAAAAACAGAGGCAGCTCCAAACCGTGCTCCGGCCACACCCAGAGCCATCCCGGCATACGCGAGGACCAGAGCGGTAAGCTGATAAACCACGCCGCCTGCCCTGCCACAACCGGCTTTCACGCCCGCTCCGGCAAGAGAGGCCGCAACCATGCAGCCGGCGACAATCAAACCCAGGCTCACCAGATGCGAAACCCGTCCTACAAAGCGGCCCACAATCACTGGAAACAGCGTACAGAGGACCGCACCGGCAACCGCGCCCACGGCGCCCAGCACCACGCTGCCAACGTAAGAACCTTCTGATTTGTACATTGGCGCCTGATGGTACACCATTCGGGCGCAATATACATGCCGAATTTCTTCGGCAACGAAATGCCGTCTCTCATTACGCGGCCTTTTTGCGCCTGGCAGCCGTTTCCCGCTTGATCAGCTTATTGAAATTGCTGCGCTCACCGGATGCGGTCTCGTCCTCTACCACAAGCGCCAGGTTGCTTTCATCGAACTTGCTGAAGAACTCATCCCATTCAATGGGTTCAAGGGGTTCAAGAGATTGTTCGCCGGTGTAACCGGAAAAATCCAGCCGGATCATCCCCACATGCTGACTGCTTCCTGTGACGGGGCCCCAGGCGGGCTGCGCCTGCCGCTCCTCGGCCCACTGCCGGATTTCATCATGATCGGTGAGTACCCGGTTCAATACCTGCGAAGTGCGCCCGCGTCCCTGGGCAAATGTCCGGTTGGCCTGGCTTCCGGACCGCGTGCTTGCCCGAGGGGCTGAAGTTGTTTTGGCCGCGGACGTTCTGCCGCCGGACTTGCCTCGGGACGAAGAGCGCGCCGTGGTACGGGAAGAGCGTCCAGACTGCTTTTTGCCGGATGAACGGCCTCTGGCTTTGCCGCCATGACCTGATCTGGGTGACATGACAATTCCTCCTCCACTCTTGCCTTACTGTTTTCTTTCGATATTTCTTCCGATGTTGCAGCGGAAGTTGAAGGATGTCCGGACGGCTGACACATCGTGATGGCGAGATGGATTCCCGGCCATTCCAATGCACGCCAATGAAACCCGAATTCGCTGGTAATTCTCTGCTCTGACCGTTAGCGGGGGTAGAATGCCGTAACAGCTATCACCTCAATGGAAAGTTTGGGACTATGATGCGAACTGTTTCTCTGCCGCTCTCATGCCTGTTGTTTCTGTGCCTTTCAGGAATGTCACTGGCATCCGATGCCGATCTTCAGTCAGCGCTGAACCAGCAGTGGAAGGGCAAGGTCCTGTTTCTGCGCCATCCCGCGCAGAGTAACTCTGTGAAATTTGATTCAGGCAGAAACGTAACCCAACAAGGCCCTGAGGAACCCTGGACTGTCTATGGCGGATTCGTGGTTGAATCGGTACATGTGCGGCCGGAGAGTGTGCGTCTGGAAGGCCACCGCATTTTCGTTCAAAAAGATTCGGCTTCGGGCAAGCTTGTCACGTACCCATTCAAACGGGTCAACGGCCTGGAGAGACTTACTCAGAATGAATCTATTCAACTGGAGATTCATGTGGACCAGCCTCCGCAATCCACGGACGATGTTCGAAAACTGCTCTCTCGCGTTGTTTGCCTGAATAAAGCCGATTTTCTCGACTCCGTTCCTGAGTATTGGCGCAGTTATCTCGCCGATTTTATGGAGTACGAGCCCGAACTCCACCCCATTGAATTTAATCTGGAAAAGATGGAGCGCAATGTAAGCGCGTCAGGCCAATTTGGCAGCACGAAAGTGCCCGATATTGGCGAAAAAGTCGTGAGATGCTGCAGCAGTGTCATAAAACCACCCAAACCAGTATCGACTCCCGAACCGAAGTTTTCCCAGGCAGCGCGCTACTCACAATTCACAGGCTCCGGCACGGTCGCACTGATTGTTGACTCCAAAGGCGAAGTTAGAAAGCCGATCATAATCAAAGCGCTTGGTCTTGGCCTTGATGAAAATGAAGTGAATACCGTTGCCACCTGGCGCTTTGATCCTGCCACTCGCGAGGGCCGCCCGCTGGCGGTTCAGATGCAAATAGAAGTAGCGTTCAATCTCCACTAGCTTAAAATTCAGGCGACGCCAGCCACCTCGAATGGCCGTCTGTGATTAGATAGATTCAGATGCTGCAACTCACACAGGCTGGCAAGCGCTTCGGCCCCAAAATCCTGTTTCAGGACCTGGACTGGCTCATCACCCCTCAGGACCGCGTTGGGCTGGTGGGGGGAAATGGTACCGGCAAAACTACCCTGCTCAAAGTGCTGGCCGGCGTCGAGTCTCTCGATTACGGTTCGGTCACCCGGCAAAGAGGGATCCAGTGCGGATATCTCCCGCAGGATGGCCTCTCCTTGTCCGGACGCACCGTGTTTGCCGAATGCCTTTCCGTCTTCGACCGCGTACACCAGATGCAGCGTGAGATGGAAGATCTGGCGCGCCGCATGGCTGAAGTGGACCACGCCAGCGCTGAATACACGCAGATTGCGGAGCGCTTCCATCAGGTGCAGGCGGAGATCCACTCCCGCGACGGCTACAACATTGAAGCCGAAACCGGCGTGGTGCTGAATGGCCTGGGATTCAAAAAAGAAGACTGGGAGCGCCGCACCGAGGAGTTTTCCGGCGGCTGGCAAATGCGGCTGGCCCTGGCCAAGCTCCTGCTGGCCAAACCCAATCTTCTGCTGCTGGACGAACCGACCAACCATCTTGATCTGGAGACGCGCAACTGGCTGGAGCAGTATCTGGCTGACTATCCTTATGCCTGCGTTCTGATCTCGCATGACCGCTACTTTCTGGATGTGACCGTGCGCAAGATCGCGGAGATCTGGAACAAGCGCGCCTGGTTCTACACCGGCAATTACGAAAAATTTCTGGCGCAGAAGAATGAGCGTCGCACCCAGCTTGAAGCCGCATACCGCAACCAGCAGGAAAAAATCGAGCAGCTCGAGGCCTTCATCAACCGCTTCCGTTATCAGGCCACCAAGGCCAAACAGGTGCAAAGCCGGATCAAAGAACTGGAGCGGATGGAAAAAATCGAGGTCCCGCCGGAAGAAAAGACCATCCATTTCAATTTTCCGCAGCCCAAGCCGAGCGGACGGCAGGTGGCCGAGGCGGACGGCCTGGGGAAAAGCTATGGCCCCAAGCACATCTTCTCCGGCGTCAACTTCTTTATTGAGCGCGGCGACCGTATTGCTCTGGTCGGCGCCAACGGCGCGGGTAAATCCACGCTGATCCGGTTGCTGGCCAGCCTGGAGCCTGCCACCGCCGGCGAGATTCGCCTCGGACACAATGTGGAAGTGGATTACTTTGCCCAGGACCAGTACAAAGCTCTGGATCCTCAGGCGCGTATGCTCGACGATCTGTTTGAAGCCGCGCCACGCTCCACCCAAACCGAGCTGCGCAGCCTGCTCGGCTGCTTTCTCTTCTCCGAGGACGATGTCTTCAAGACCATTGGCGTACTTTCCGGCGGGGAGCGCAACCGTTATGCCCTGGCGCGTATGCTGCTGCATCCCTCCAATTTCCTGCTACTGGATGAGCCCACGAACCACCTTGATCTTCGCGCCAAGGACGTTCTGCTGGAGTCGCTGCAAAAATTCACCGGGACCGTGGTCTTCGTCTCTCACGACCGCTATTTCATCGACAAACTGGCAACGCGAGTCTTCGAAATTGGTGAAGGGCAGGTCCGCGTTTATCCGGGCAACTACGAGGATTATCTGTGGCGTAAACAGGGCAATGGCGAAACTCTGGTGGCGGCCTCTGCTGCTGTGCAGAGTGCCCAGGTTTCCGCACCTGCGGCCTCGCCAGCTCCCGCGCAGGACGCACAAGCCCCTGCCATCAAACGCCTGAATCCAATCAAACTCCGGCAGATGAAAGAGCGCTGCCAGGAAGTGGAAGAAGAAATCGTGCGTCTGGAAGCGGCTGTGGCCGGTGCGGAATCCGCGCTGCAGGATTTTGTGAGTGTGGAAGAAACCCAGCGCCAGACGGCTCTGCTCGAGAATTCGCGCCGCGAACTCGAGGAGCGCATGGCGGAATGGGAAGAGCTGGCCCAAACGCTGGAAAGCCACTGAAAAAACACGGCGTTTTTCCGTTCAGCGGCCATGCATGATGCTGTTACACTTACTCCCCGAAAAGAGAAGCCATCATGCATTCAAAACTACTGGTTGTCATACTGGCTGTTGCCGGCGCTGTCTTTAGTCAGGCGCCAGGTGCAGCCCCCAGGCCTGAACCCTTTGACGTTAAAGCGCACTACACCAAATACGAGTACTACATTCCCATGCGCGACGGGAAAAAGCTCTTTACTTCTATTTATGCTCCCAAAGACGGCACTCGCCCCTACCCTTTCCTGGTAAGCCGGACGCCCTACAGTGTCGGCCCCTACGGCGTGGACCAGTTCAAAGCGAGGCTTGGCCCGAGCGACGCGTTTGATAAAGCCGGGTACATCTTTGTGTTTCAGGATGTCCGCGGCCGCTATCTCTCCGAGGGGGCCTTTGTGGAGATGCATCCGCATATCGACAGCCCCAAATCGAACACTGACGTGGACGAGAGCACCGATATGTATGACACGGTGGAGTGGCTGCTCAAGCATGTCCCCAATAACAACGGACGCGTGGGAATCTGGGGCATCTCGTATCCTGGCTTCTTCACCTCGGCCAGCATCATCGATTCCCATCCAGCCATCAAAGCCGCATCGCCCCAGGCTCCCATGACGGATCTGTTTATGGGCGACGATGCTTATCACGGCGGCGCCTTCATGCTGCTGGCCAATTTTGATTTCTATAATTTCTTTGGGCCTCGTGGAGAACCAGCGACACCGCCGCGAGTACGTGTCCCCTTTGAATGGAATACCACCGATGCCTATGACTTCTTTCTTCAGATGGGGTCACTGGCCAATGCCGACAAGCTTTACTTCAACGGCAAAAACTCTCTGTGGAACGATCAGGTGGCGCACAACACCTATGACAGTTACTGGCAGGCGCGCGACCTTTCGCGCCACATGAAAAACGTGAAGTGCGCCGTGCTGACCGTGGGCGGCTGGTTTGATGCCGAAGATTTGTCCGGGCCGCTGCGGACGTACAAAGCCATCAAAACCAGTAATCCCGGGACATTTAGCGGGCTGGTGGAAGGCCCATGGTCGCATGGCGGCTGGGCGAGGTTCGAAGGCGAACGCTTTGGACGGGTAGGTCTCAGTTCCAAAACCGGCGAGTATTACCGCGAGCACATCATCTTTCCCTTCTTTGAGCAATACCTCAAAGGCAACGGAGAGGCAAAGTTTCCCGAAGCCACGGTATTTGAAACCGGCACCAATGTCTGGCGGCAGTATTCGAGCTGGCCGCCGGCCAACGCGCAGAAGCGCACGCTCTATTTTCATGCCGGAGGAAAGCTTTCCTTTGATCCACCTTCCGGAGCGGAAGCCTTTGACGAATACGTCAGCGATCCCCGCAGACCTGTTCCCTACATTGGATATTCGGCAACCAGCGTTCCTCAGGAATACATGGCCAGCGACCAGCGCTTTGCTGCCCGCCGTCCGGACGTTCTGGTCTATCAGACGGACGTACTGGATGCCGACGTGACCATTGCCGGACCGGTTTCGCCGCAGCTCTATGTCTCGACCACCGGGACTGATTCCGATTTTGTAGTCAAGCTGATTGACGTTTACCCGGCGGATTATCCTGAACCACAGACGGAGTCCGGGCCGCGGACCGACGTGCTTCCGCCCAGCCAACCGATGGGCGAATACCAGGAACTGATTCGCGGCGAGCCGTTTCGCGGCAAGTTCCGCAACAGCTTTGCTCATCCCGAGCCATTTACTCCGGGGCAGATGGCGCAGATCCACTTTGAAATGCCCGACGTGAACCACACTTTTCGCCGTGGACACCGCATTATGGTGCAGGTGCAAAGCTCCTGGTTCCCGCTGGTGGACCTGAACCCGCAGACGTTTGTGGAGATTCCGCAGGCGAAGCCGGAAGACTTCAAAAAAGCCACGGAGCGTATTTATCGTTCGCAAAGCTCGGCATCAGGAATTGCCGTTGAGGTGCTGCCGGGAAATTAAGGCTAGCCGGAAAGCATAGGGTCGTTATACTTGTATGAGCGAAGCTCCTTTTTTCGTGATGTGGCGGGCGCCAAATTCACGGCAAAGGAGAACCAAATCGTGAAATACGAAGAATACGAACACCTGGCTGCCATCAGCAAACGCCGCCGGGGCTTCCCCTCTGAAACTCACGTTCAGCGTGGCTTTTAGAGTGGTGCACGGCGACAAGGAACTCATCGAGAAGCTGGGGCGCAACGATCTGTGCCCCTGCGGCTCAGCCCGAAAATTTCAGGAATTGCTGCCTGAAATCCGGCAAATACGACGGCGCCAATCGTAAATACTTCAGGCGCTGACCAAAGATGCTGGACCAGCAGACTGACCTAAGGTTACCTGCCTGCTGGTCTGGTTTCATACTCTTTTAACATTATCTGTGTAAGCTGTTCCCGAAGTTGGATATCGGCCCCTGGGGTTATGTGCGAGAACAGATAATGCCAATCAGTGAACGGCCGGAAGCCACTGTTGATTTGAATGCGGGTACAAGCCAGAAGATCTTCCTCGTGGAAGATGATCTGGATATTTCCCGCCTGGTTCGCCACAATCTTGAGGCGGCTGGATATCGCGTCAAAAGTTTTGTCACCACAACTTCGGTGCTGGCCGAGGCGCAGAGAGAGCATCCGGCGCTGTTGCTGCTCGATATCATGGTTCCGGGCGGAGATGGTCTGGAGCTGTGCCGCCAGGTGCGGCAATCCGGAGTTCCGCTGTCCGCTATGCCCATCGTTTTTCTCACCGCCAAAACCTCGGAAGTGGACCGCATTGTGGGTCTCGAGATGGGCGCGGACGATTACATCACCAAACCGTTCAGCCCGCGTGAACTCGTAGCCAGAATCAAGGCCGTGCTGCGCCGCTGCGAACTGCCGCTTCCGGTTGCGGTAATTACCGCCGGAGAACTGCAGATTGACACTTCCGCCATGGTCCTGAGCGTGGGTGGCCGCGCCGTAACCACCACGGCCACGGAATTCCGCCTTCTGCACTATCTCGCGCAACATGCCGGACGAGTTTTCACTCGCGACCAGATTCTTGATGCAGTCTGGCGCGAAACCACCTTTGTAAGCCCGCGATCGGTGGACGTTTATGTGAGAAAGCTACGGGAGAAAATTGAACACGATCCGGAACAACCGCGTTATCTCAAAACCGTGCGTGGTACGGGTTACAGATTCGAAGTCCCCAAACAGTAGGCAACCCCGCATGATTCCTGCCATTTCATAATTTTTCAATCTTTTTATTTTGGTTTGATTTGGCATTAACAATGCCACAATAAAATTTGAAACAGTATTCATATATTTTTCGTATTTACTAACGAAGGAATTCTCAATGATTCGTGCCGTACCCGCACTGCAAATTCCAGGAAAAGAAATCCCCATTCTGCTCGCGAGTATGGCGCGCGAGACGGAGATCGCCGTGGACTGCGCCATTGACTCGCTGCTCACCTTCAGCGAGCGGTCCGCCGGACGCGTCCTCGAGAAAGAACAATTCATCAACGAAACGGAGATGGCCATCGACCAGAAGGTATTCGCGGAACTCAAGGCCGGTCATCTTACCGGGCTGGAAGTCCGAAGCCTGGTGCTGGTGCTGAAGATGAACAAGGACCTTGAGCGCGTGGGTGACCTGGCCACCAGCATTGCCAGGCGCGTCATGTCCATAACGGCAAAGCACGGAAAACTGGACTGGTCTGAGTTGCAGCCCATGGCGATTGCGGTTTCGCACGTCTGCCGCCAGACGCTGCGCGCTTTGGGCCGCCGCGATTTGGTATTGGCAAAAAATGCGGTAAGCGCCGGCCAATCCGTGGCTGTCTATCGTGACTATGTATTGAATCGGTTGTGCAGTCAGACGGAACGGCCAGCACAAAAGGAAGCCGTGAACCTGATGCTGGCTTCCCGCAGTCTGGAACAGATCGCGGACCACGCCGGCAGTGTGGCCCAGAACCTCATTCACTTCCTGGGCGGTCCGGAAGCGGAGCCCGAACAACTGGCCAGTTAATTAACGTGGCCTACGGCGGCGTTGCCACAATAACGGGCAGCGCCACTGTGGGCCTTTCTGCTTGTACTCGGTATGTTCGCTATACTGGCTGCGGCGCTTTTCTAACGCGCGAATCCTTCCCAAGGTGAATCCCATGAGCCATCCTCAGATTTCCCTGCAGCCCGAACAGGCGCTCCTGCTTTTGAACACTGTCTATTTGCCCACGCTCCAGAGAGAACAGGTGACGACCAGAAAAGTGATGGAAGCAATTCCCGCTTCCGGCTCTGATTATCGCCCCGACCCAATTTCAAAGACCGCGCTGGAACTGGCGTGGCACATTGCCGCTGCCGACAAGCGTTTTCTTGAGGGCGTTATCAATGGCCAGTTCAACTTTGACCCCATCAGCCGGCCCGAGTCGGTGAAGAGCGTACCCGACATTGCGCGCTGGTATGGCGAGATGATCGATAGCGTTCTGCCCCGCCTGCAGAAGATGTCCGCCGAGCAGCTTTGCCGTGTACTGGATTTTCGCGGAATGTTTCAGCTTCCGGCTGTAATGTTCCTTACCACCACCATCAATCACTCCATCCATCATCGCGGACAGCTTTCCACCTATGTACGCCCGGCAGGTGGCGAGGTGCCGTCTATTTATGGCGAGAGCTATGCTTCTGCTGAAGCCCGCAAGGCCTCGGAATCCGCCAAAGCCAGCTAACTCAACAGATACTTGGAGCGCAGGCACTTCTGCCTGCGCTTGCTTTTTCATTTGGGATATTTTTCCAGCTACCTGCCGCATCGCTTGTGGAAGAAACAGGAAAACCGCGGCTTAGAGCTGATCTTCTGCCTGGCGGCGCAGCCGCCGCGATTCCGCCAGCAATCCCATGCTGTGCATGAGATTTTGCAGAGTCACAATGCCCACCAGTCGTTCCTGGTCCACCACGGGAATCAACGTAAGCCCCCGGGAGGTGAGCTTGCGAAACGCCGAGGCCAGTGACTCGGAACGCGCGGCAACTTCAAAGGCTTTGCTCATGGCGGCCTGCACGTAACCATTCCCTTCGCGGCGCAGCCTTTCGACGATGGTCTGGCGGTCGATCACGCCGACCAGGTCGCCGCCGCGGACCACGGGAAAATCGTCCTGCAGGCTGTGTACGGCTTTATTCAGAGCGTCTTCGAGAGTGTCCGCGGGAGAGAGAATGGAAAACTCGGTCAGCATGATGTCTTCCATGTGTACTGCTTCCACCACCGACTGGAACAGCACCGTTCGCTCTTCCATCTGCGCGGCCACAAACATAAAAAGACCGATCAGCAGGAACCAGGACGGCGCCGCTATCCCCACGAACATAAACGTGGCGGCAAACAGATGTCCCAGATTCACCGCGCGCCGTGTGGCCAGGGAGAAGTCCATGCGGCGGGAAAGCCAGGCACGCAGAATGCGACCGCCATCCATGGGAAGTCCCGGCAGCAGATTCAGAGCAAAGAGAAAAACGTTGATCCAGACCGCGCTGCGCCACAGGCTGGCGAGGCCAACCAAAGGCTTGGCCAGAAGATTTCCGTGTCCCGTCGCCACCGCCACTATGGCCGCGGCCACTGCTATGAGTAGGTTCACCAGCGGTCCGGCAAGGGCAATGCGCACTTCCCGTGCGGGATCTTTGGCGGTTTCCATCTCGTGTGCGGGATCAATGAGGGAAATACCACCAATCGGCAGCAGCATAATACCGCGAATATGAATTCCGTTGCGGTTCGAAACCAGCACGTGGCCCAGTTCGTGCAGCACTACGGAAGCGAAGATCATGGCCACCAGGGCCATGCTGCGCTCCATCGCTCGGGCACTCGCCATCCCCGACTCACTGGGAAGCACGAACACGGAAAACAGCAGCAGAAGCAGAAAAGTTACGTGGACTCGCAGCTCCACGCCGAAGGTCTTTCCCGCATGTATGGACCAGGTTCTCATTTTGTGGAGTCAGCCGCAACGGGCATCGAATTTATACACTACATTATTCAATATAGATATTAGATGTTAGGAAAGCGAGCAAAGACTCCCAGGACTACATACTCGTGCGAATCATTGCAGGAAAATATCGCAGCCGCCGGCTTACCGCGTCGCCAGGCATGGAAACCCGGCCAACTTCCGACCGCCTGCGCGAGACATTATTTAATGTGCTGGCCGCTTCCGTAGTGGATTCGGTCTGGCTGGATCTTTTTGCCGGTACGGGAGCGGTAGGCATTGAAGCTCTCAGCCGCGGCGCACGCATGGTGCACTTCGTGGAGTCGTCGCGCCGGGCCGCTCGGGCCATCCGCGATAATTTGCAGAATCTGGGGACCGAAGATGGCTTTGCGGTAATTGAGCACGAAGCGGCACTCGCACTGCGCATGATGGACGCTCAGGCCGTGGCCTGCGATTTCTGCTTTCTTGATCCGCCGTGGCGCAAAACGGGGGATTATGAGCAGACTCTGGGCTTCCTTTCGCAATCGCGCCTGCTGCAGCCGGAAAGCCTGGTGATCGCCGAGCATGACAAACATTTCGATCCCGGCGACGTCTTCGGAGCGCTCCGCCGTCAGCGCACGCTGCGCCAGGGCGATGCCGTGCTGAGTTTTTACCGTCTCGCGTAGATGAAATCACCGCTGTTCATGCCGTTTTCCACAACTTTATCGTGAAATACCCGCATGAAATCTGGTGAAACCGCTTGCATCAAGGTCGCACTCATGTAATATGAGAGGCGAGCATTTGAGTAAGCGCTCACACCTTCAAGGAGGAAAGATGGCAACAGGCATGACGAAGACCCAAATTGTGCGCCACCTCGCCGAAAAAGTCGGCACCAATAACAAGACGGCTGCCGCGTTTCTGGAAAACCTGGCCGACACCGCGGTCAAAGAGACCAAAAAGAACGGATTGTTCGTGATTCCCGGACTGGGACGCCTGGTGAAATCCGCCCGGAAAGCCCGCATGGGCCGCAATCCGCAGACCGGCGAACCAATCAAGATCGCTGCCAAAACCGTGGTGAAATTCCGCGTAGCCAAGGCCGCGAAAGACGCTATCGCTCCCAAAAAGTAACCTGTTTATCCCATGCGATTTGTGGACGGGCCGGCAGAAAATGCCGGCCTTTTGTGATTTCCTCTCCTGTAACTTCTGATCTTCCCGAGAATCTCCATGGAGTGATTACATACGTGTGCAAACGCGTTCCTGGGATTACAATAGTCAGCAGTCAAAGGATTAGGAAAAAACTGAATGATCGCTGCCTTTCTCGCTGGTTTAGCCTCATTTCTCTCTCCTTGTGTTCTGCCACTCGTGCCGGGATATGTCTCTTTGATTTCCGGGGCCAGCGTGGAGGAACTGCAGAACAATAAAGACAGCAAACTGATGAACACCGTGTTGCTGCACTCCCTGATGTTTATTCTGGGATTCTCAGTGGTCTTTATAAGCCTGGGCGCAGCGGCCAGCTGGGTCGGACAGCTGTTGCATGAGTACAAGCGGCCCCTTACCTGGGTGGCCGGAGCACTCGTGATTCTCTTCGGCCTGCATCTCACTGGCATTCTTAAGATTAAGTGGTTGTATGCGGATAAACGCCTGCATCAGGTGAAGGGCGGTCAATCACCGGTGGGCGCTTTCGTTCTGGGTTTTGCATTTGCCTTTGGCTGGACACCCTGCATCGGCCCGGTGCTCAGCACGATTTTGGCAATGGCCGGTTCCACGGAGAGCGCGAGGAAGGGCATCATCCTGCTCGCGGTTTATTCTCTGGGACTGGCTGTACCTTTCCTGCTGACCTCGCTGGCCATCGACCGCTTTCTGGTTTTCTATCGCCGGTTTCGCAGTGGCATGCACTGGGTGGAAGTCGGCAGCGGCGTGGTGCTGATCGCCATTGGCGGGCTGCTCCTGACCGGACGCTTTACCTGGCTCGCCAGCCAGCTTGGTTTCCTGAATCGTTTTGTAAAGTGAGGAACTCGTCGTGAAACGCAATATTATTTATCTGCTGGTTGTGGTGGCGGCTGTTGCCGTCCTGTTGTTTGCCGGAAAGAAATTTTCCCATCCCCCACAGGATGGCCGCCTGGGCATCGTGAATGTTGCCGGCCGTACTGCTCCCGACTTTGAGCTGCAGGTCCTCGGCGGCAAGGGAAAAACGATGAAGCTTTCCGAACTGAAAGGGAAAGCAGTGTTGATCGATTTCTGGGCCACATGGTGCGAGCCCTGCAAAATTGAAATACCCTGGATTGCGGAATTGCAGAAAAAGTACGGCCCGGATGGCTTCCAGGTAATTGGCGTCGCCATGGATGACAGCAGCGAAGAGACCATCTCGGCTTTCACCAAAAAAATGGGCGTGAATTATCCCGTGCTGCTGGGGACGCAGAGTGTCGGCGATCTTTACGGCGGTATGGACGGACTGCCCGTCAACTTTTTTGTGGACCGCTCCGGCAAGATCGTGGACCGTAAACTCGGCCTGACGGACGAGAGCAAAATGGTGGAAGCGATCAAGAAATCGCTGGCGCAAGGCGGTGATTCCTCAAATAAAATCGCCGCAGTACGGTAACAGTAAGCTTCAGGACAAATGAAAGGCCCTATGCGCACCAGATTTGCTCTTGCAGTGATCGCAATTTGTGTATTTTGCTCTGGCCTTCCTGGCCAGGACGCTCCCGGCGCGGCTGAAACAAACACCATCGTCGGGCATCCGGCGCCGGACTTTGCATTGAAGGTCCTGGGCAGCCGGGGCAAGACCATGAAACTCTCCGATCTCAAGGGCAAGGCGGTCCTGATCGACTTTTGGGCGACTTACTGCGGCCCCTGCAAGGTAGAGATGCCCTGGATTGCCGATCTACAGAAGAAATACGGGCCGGAAGGCTTTCAGGCCATCGGGATCTCGATGGACGATGCCAGTGAAAAAACAGTTTCCGAGTTTGCCAAAAAGCTGGGGGTAAACTACCCCATCCTGATCGGCACGGAAAAAGTGGCCGACCTTTATGGCGGGCTCGAAGGCCTGCCGGTGAGTTTCTTCGTGGACCGCACGGGGAAAATCGTGGACCAGGAATTAGGCTTGATCGGCCAGGATGTATTTGAGGAAAATGTAAAGAAAGCTCTGGGCCCGAACGGTGGGCCAATAAAAACTCAGGCCGCAAAATAACATGCGCAAACTATCATTGATCGCAATTCTCTGTGCTCTGTGCGCCGCTCTTTATGCGCAGTCTCTGGACGGCGCCCCGGCAAGCACCAGCCGCGTTACTGTCGATCCTGTATCCGACGTGAAAGTCCGGGCCGGGCTCAAGACGCCGGTTACATTTACCTTTCGCATCCAGCAGGGCTTTCATGTGAATTCCAACAAGCCCGCATCGCCCGAGCTGATTCCCACGCTGATCAGCTTTTCGCCGCCCTCCGACCTGGTGATTGCCAAACTCCAGTATCCTGATGGCGTGCTGACCAGTTTTCCCTTTGACCCAACGGAAAAGCTCAGCGTTTACTCCGGTACGGTCAACGTAAAAGCCCTGGTGCTGGCGCAGCCCAGCGCTTCTCCCGGCCCTTATACCGTTCATGGCGAGCTCAAGTATCAGGCGTGCGATAACAATTCCTGCTATCCGCCCAAGAAAGTGCCGGTCGTGTTCACCGTAAAGGTGAGTCCTGCGCCAAAAAAAGCGCCCAGCGCCCACGGAAACGCGCAGAGCCCGCATATTCACAACTAAATGAAATGAGCGCAGGCAGGAGTGCCTGCGCTCCACAGAAAAATAAGTCTGCTGTTCTACAGCTGTACTGAAGACACTTCCTGAATCTCCGGCAGCTCCCGTATTTTATTGAGCACAGCTTCCGGCGCGGGCGAGTCCACCTGGACCACCGAAATAGCTTCCGCCTGCGGGCCGCTGCGGCCCAGAGCCAGATTGGCGATATTGAGTCCATTCTCGGCCAGCAGTGTGCCAACTTTACCCACTACTCCGGGCACGTCAGTGTTGCGCAGGCAGATCAAATTGCCTTCGAGTGGGACCTCAATGCTGATGTTGTCCACGCCCAGAATGCGCAGAGAGTTCTCATGCAGTACGGCGCCGCGGACCTGGCGGCTGCCGCTGGAGGTGGTCAGGCGCAGGGAGATTACATTTTCTGTGCGGGCATTCTCTGCCTCCGATTGCTTGCTCTCGCTGATTCTGATTCCGCGCTCCTGCGCGATGGCGGCAGCGTTCACCACATTGGCGTGTTCGGAGAGCCGGTGGTTGAGCACGCCCTGAATAGCTGAGTTGCGCAGCAGCTCCGTCTTCCATTCGCGCAGGCGTCCGCTGTAGCGAATGGATATTTCCTGCAGCTGGCCGCTGGCCACGGAGGCCAGAAAGGCGCCCAGCTTTTCCGCCAGCAAAAGATAAGGCCGTATTTGCGTGTACTGCTCGTCGTCGAGCGAGGGCATGTTGACCGCGTTCTGGATCACGCCATTTTTCAGGTATTCGCGAATCTGGCTGACAATCTGCATGCCCACTGCGTCCTGCGCTTCGCGCGTGGAGCCTGCGATGTGCGGCGTGGCGATTACGTTCTCGAGGGCCAGCAGCGGTGAATTTTTGGGCGGCTCCTGCGTGAAAACGTCGAGCGCCACGGCGGCAACCTGTTTGCTCGCCAGCGCCGCGGCCAGAGCAGCTTCATCCACCAGTTCGCCGCGCGCGCAGTTCACGATGCGCACGCCCGGCTTCATCTTGGCCAGCGATTTCTCATTGATCATGCCCGCGGTTTGCGGCGTGAGTCCAACGTGCAGCGCCAGATAATCGGACGAGCGATAGATCTCGTCCAGTTCAGCCATCTGCACTCCATGATCGCGGGCGATGGCTTGCGTGACAAACGGATCATGCGCCAGCAGCTTCATTTCGAAGACGCGGGCGCGGCGCGCCACCTCAAGACCCACGCGGCCCAGGCCGATAATGCCCAGAGTCTTGCCGCGAAGCTCCGTGCCTTCCAGCGATTTTTTCTCCCATTTGCCGGCGTGCATGGTGGAGTCGGCACGGGGAATGTGGCGGGCCATGGCCAGCATGAGCGCCAGCGTGTGCTCGGCCACGGCGACCGCGTTCGCGCCCGGCGTGTTCATCACCGCAATGCCGGCTTTGGTGGCGGCGTCCAGATCAATATTGTCCACGCCCACCCCGGCGCGGCCGATTACGCGCAGCTTCCCTGCCGCGCCCAGAACCTCTCCATTGACCTGCACGGCGGAGCGCACGATCAGGGCATCAGCATCGCCCAGAACGGAGTTGAGATTTCCGTTGATCTGCTCCGGCGTAATCACCGTCCAGTCTGGTTCGTTCCGGAGAAGCTGGACAGCGCTGGCTGCCATTTTTTCGGCGATAACGATTTTCATGGCTGCTTCGCGGCCTCCGCCCGGTTGGATTCTGCATAGACAAGCTGGGCTGCGCGCATGCCGGCGCCGAGTTCAACCTTTTGCCCCAGACCGGTGAGTACGTGCTCCAGCGCGCCAATAATGGCCACCGTATCGAGATAGTCGTAAAAGCCGAGGTGGGCAATGCGGAAGAGCTGGCCTTTCATCTCGCCCTGGCCGTTGGCAATCACCGCGCCAAAACGGTTGCGGAAGGCCTTGACCACGTCGCTCGAGTCCATGCCTGCCGGTGAGGCAACAGCGGTAAGCGCGGCGGCGGGCGAGCCAGGAGCAAACAGTTTCAGCCCCAGGGCCTGCGCTGCGGCCCGCGTCATGGAGGCGGCAGTTTCCGCGTTGCGAATCAAAAGTTCGCGGCCCGCCGCTAAATCGCCTCCGCCCTGCTCCCGCAGATAGTCAAATGCCGCCGCCAGCGCCGCCACCAAAGCCGTGGCCGGCGTGTAGGACGATTCGCCTTTCGCGCCGTTTTTGCGCTCTTTGCGCAGATCGAAGTAATAACGGGGATTTTTGCTGCTCTCCATCCGCTGCCATGCGCGCTCGCTCACGGCGCAGTAGGCGAGGCCCGGCGGGATCATGACGGCTTTTTGCGATCCGCCAATGATCACGTCAATGCCCCAGCCATCGATATCGAATTTTGTGGTGCCCAGGCCGGTGATGGCGTCCACCACGAGAAGAGTGTCGGTCCCCTTGAGGACGCGGGCAATTCCTTCCAAATCATGCCGCGCGCCGGTGGAGCTCTCCGTGGCCTGCATGTAAAGGACTTTATGCTCCGGCGTAAGCTTTTCTTTTACCTGCTGCGGCGTGCAAGTTTCGCCATAGGGCGCGCGAACGCTCTCCACCTGGCAACCAAAGGCTTTGCCCAGCGATTCCCAGCGCTCGCCGAATTTACCGGCAGTGACCACCAGCACCTTGTCTCCGGGCGAGGTCAGGTTAGAGACCGAAGCCTCCATGGCCCCAGTGCCGGACGCGGCAAAGAGCACCACATCATTGCTCGTGCCCACAAAGGTCTTCAGATCAGCCAGCACTTTGGTGTAAAGCGCGCGGAATTCCGCGGTGCGGTGATGCATGGTGGCAGCCGCCATGGCGAGTTGCGCCGCGGGCAAAAGCTGGGTTGGTCCTGGAGTAAAAAGGCGGTTTTTGCGAATCATAAGCAGCAGACTCCCCGCGAAAGATGTTCCCTTGATCATAAATGCTAATGGGAAACTGCGTGAGCGGCTATAATCCTGCTTTTCAGGGGATATGCATATGAGCATCAGCGAACAGATACAAAAAGATATTGTCGAGGCCATGCGCGGACGCGAAGAGCTGCGCCTTTCCACCCTGCGGATGGTGAAGGCCGCGCTCAAAAACAAAGAGGTTGACAAGCGTGCGCCGCTCGACGACAAGGAATCGCACCAGGTCCTGGCCACGCTGATCAAGCAGCGCCGCGACTCCATTGAGCAGTTTCAAAAGGGCGGACGCCAGGAGCTGGCCGATAAGGAAGCCGCCGAGATCAAACTGATCGAGGCCTATCTGCCCCAGGCGATGGGCGAAGAAGAGGTCAACGCCGCAGTCAGGGCTGTGATTGCAGAAATGGGCTCGCCCACCATGAAAGATATGGGCACGGTGATGAAGAACGCCATGGCCAAACTCCAGGCCAGCGGGGCGCGCGTGGAAGGAAAGATGGTGAGCGAGGCAGTGAAGAAACAGCTGGGCGGGTGACGAGAAACTGATCGCTGCGCCGCTTTAATGCAGTTCAAGAGCTAAGAGCATCGCATGAACTGCATGCTATATGTCATGGCTGCTTGATCACTTGTGCTGATTTTTAGCCTGTCATTACATAATGAAAGAATCTATGCTGCAAATATTAAACCCCGACATCACCAAGTCTGTCTGTTTTTGGGCCAAATATATTGGCCTCTTATGTACAGGATGCTACAGCATTTTCAATTTAAGGGCTGATACTTACGATGCATACTCAAAGGAATTAACCCCCAATGGGAAAATCAAGCGTTTATATATTGTGCTTGCAACAGTTGCAATATTTGTAGTTGCAGGTGTTGAGAATTGGGCTGATAAAGAGCTTCAGAAGAAAGCTTCTTTAGAGGGAGATCAGAAATTTGTTCAGCACTTACAAGAGAGCAATGACAGGATACTCGGCAAACTGATCCCATCTTTAAACCAATTGCAGTCGACGGCAACTACTACACGTACTGAACTGCAAAACAGTGCGTCAATTTTGAAAAACAGCTCAGATACCCTTGAGCACTCTATCAAGTCTGTCGTTCCTTTAAAGATTTTGGATTTTACGGCGCAACTGTCTGATTGGATTGAGATAGGTGGCGACATGCAGGCTGATTCATTGCCCAGCAAGGCCGTTGATTCCCCGTATAGTCAAAAGAAAACGAGCGGTTTTACGAGAGTCAAAGTGAAATCTGCAGAATGGAGGCAGCTTGTCTGTACGCAGCACGACGAGGAATGGTCGATCAGAATGAATATCACAGATGTGCTGCAATTGATTGTTAAATCGCCTGGGGCCATTGTAAAAATACCATATAGTAGTCAAGATGTTTGCAGGTTACAAACATACTCCAGAACTGGAAGTATTGCTTTAGGTTATCAGGATACCCAGCTTTGGTCTGCAGCAGATGAAAACGAAAATACAGTTTTTGTGCGTCAGATGACACGAAGACCAGAGTTGTCAGAGAGTTTTCAAAAAGAATTTCACATTAATGCGATTGATTCTGTGGAGCAGCAATCATTTGCGGTGAGAGTTCACACGTTGCAGGGTAGTAATAAATATAACATTCTATTGCCGCTACATATTACAGCACACATTAGAGCTTCAGCTGAAGGAGTAGACAAAACAATAGAGAAATCGTGGAGGCTTGATTTAGATCCGCATCCATTATCATCAGGCGCTCTGGGAAATCTGGCTTGGTACGCCTACTATTCCGCTGGCAAGAAGAGCAAAAAGCCCTTGCTTTATGTCAATGAATAATCAAACGCCGTGTTTCACGGCGTAACCTTCAGCCCCTTGCGCTCGACAGTTTTGTGAAAATCATCGGGCTGGCCAGGCCAGCGGGGCGCGTGTGGAAGGCAAAATGGTGAGCGAGGCAGTCAAGAAACAACTGGGCGGGTAACCGGCGCCGCCCTGTTTACTGCTCTACGGATCACATGCGGGTATCTTACATTCGGGTATCCAGCGCGTCCCACAGCACGGACCGGTCAATCTCCGCAATGGAGCGCCGTCCGGTCAGGGCCATGGCCATCATCAGTTCGGTGCGCAGAATTTCGATCACGCGCGCCACTCCGGCGGCGCCGGCAATGGAGAGCGCATACAAATAGGGGCGGCCGATCAGGACTGCCTGTGCGCCCATGGCAATGGCCTTGAGCACGTCCGTGCCGCGGCGAATGCCGCCATCCACCAGCAGGGGCAACCTGCCGTTTACTTTTTCCGCAATTCGCGGGAGCGCCGCCGCCGTGCTGGGCTGTGTATCCAGATTGCGCGCGCCATGGTTGGAAATGATGATTCCGGCCACCCCGGCCTCGGCGGCGCGGACTGCATCTGCCGGGTTCATGATCCCCTTCAGCAAAACTGGAACCTTGCTGACGGAAGAAACCCACTCCACGTCTTTCCAGTTGAGTTTTGGGTTCAAAAGTTCGCTGTAAATGGCGCCGCGTACCGGGCGATGGGTTACAGCACCCAGATTCAGGTTGGGCAGTTTGCAGTCTGGCGGAAGCTGGAAGCGGGCGCGCGTTTCGCGATGCCTTGCGCCCAGAACAGGTGTGTCCACCGTGATGCAGACAGCCTGGCAGCCGGCGGCGTGTGCGCGCTCGATCATCTGCCGGGTGAGTTCTTTATCTTCCTGCGCATACAGCTGAAACCAGAGCGGCTGTTTGGCCAGCGCGCCTACTGCTTCGACGGGCTCGGTGGAAAACGAACTCAGCACCAATCCCACGCTGGCCTCGTTGGCTCCGGCGATGGTGGCCAGTTCGGCTTCGGTGTGGCAGAGCCGATGGAATGCCGTGGGAGCAAGCAGGATGGGCAATTCAAAGGACTGGCCCAAAATCTGCGTGCGCAGATCGATTTTGGAAACATCCACGAGGGCCTGAGGCATCAGGCGAATATGCTTCCAGTCTTCAGAATTGGCGCGCAGTGTAAGTTCGTCGGCCGCGCCGCCGCAGACATAGGCCATGGCCATGGGCGACATGCAGGCCGAGGCCAGTTCTTCCAGTTCGGTGAGGGTAAGTATCTCTTCGGCTTTCACGCGCCAGTATACGCGAGCTAAACCCAGATTGTTAATCTTGCATGAAACCATGTGGCGCGGCAGACAGGCCGAAAATCCACATGCGATAATGTCCCGAACTCTCACCAGGAGTATGTGTTCCCCAATGAAACAGATGCGCCGACTGTGTTCCCTGATTCTGCTCGCGGTTTTTGTCCTGCCCGGTTTTGCCGCCAACAAAAAGCCGAAACTCGTGCTGGCCGTGGTGGTGGACCAGTTCCGCTACGATTACCTGCTGCGCTTTCGCGCTGACTACCATGGCGGCATTGCCCGTCTGCTGGAGCATGGCGCGGTGTTTGCCGATGCCCACTACATTCAGTTCCCCACCGTCACCGCGATTGGGCACTCCACATTTTTAACCGGGGCCACGCCTTCGGTGAGCGGAATCATTGGCAATGAATGGTATGACCGCGCCACCAGCCGCTCGGTGACCAGCGTATCCGACGACACCACCAAACTGCTGGGCGGCGTGCCGGGCGCAAGCGGATCTTCGCCCAACCGCCTGCTGGTGAGCACCGTGACCGATGAGCTCAAAATCGCGCGACCTGGCTCCAAAGTCATCAGCATTTCAGTCAAAGACCGCAGCTCCATTCTGCCCGGAGGCCATACCGCGAATGCCGCGTACTGGTTTGACAATGATTCCAACCACTTCGTGACCAGCACGTTTTATATGAACGAGCTGCCACCATGGGTGAAGAAAGTGAATCAGGAGCGGCCGATCTGGAAATATGTAGGCGCAACCTGGAGCGCGCTGGATGCAAAGCCCGGCGACAAGCCGTTTTGCACCATGACCGCGGGCACGGAAGTTCCCTTCTGCGGGACGCTGGAGCAAACTCCATTCAGCAACGAGATACTGGAAGACTTTGCCGAGAAGGCCATTGAAAACGAGCAGTTGGGCGCGCACGAGGAAACGGACGTGCTGGCACTCAGCTTTTCCGCCAATGACTATGTGGGACACGCTTTAGGTCCGGATGCGCCGCAGATTCGCGATATCTCGATTCGCACCGACCAGACACTGGGAAAGCTGCTGGACTTTATTGACGCCAAAATAGGCGCGGGAAATACGCTGGTGGTCTTTACCGCCGACCATGGTGTTGCGCCGGTACCCGAAGTCAATCAGGAAAGAAGAATGCCCGGCGGACGCCTGGATGGGGCCCTGATGACGCGCTCTCTGAATGATGCGCTGTCCGCGAAATTTGGCAAGGGCAACTGGATTCTCTCTCAGGCTTACGGAATGTTCTATCTCGATTACGACACGGCGAAGAAGAACAATGCCGATCTGATTGAGGTCCGGCGGTATGCCGCCGAAATTGCGCGTGGGTTTCCGCACATTGCGCGCGTCTATACCCGCGATGAATTGCTGGCAGGGCCTCCGGGCACGGCGGTAGACCGCCCAGGGCGCGCCGTTCAGCTTGGTTTCTATGGGCCGCGATCGGGAGACCTATTCCCGCTGCCTGAGCCTTACTGGATGTTCTCCGCCACCGGCACCACACACGCTCTGCCCTACAGCTATGACACGCACGTGCCTCTGATTTTTTATGGAGCAGGCATACGACCGGGAGTCCACTACGAGTCAGTCACCGTGAACGATGCGGCGCCAACGCTCTCCGCAATTCTTCAGGTGGAGCGGCCCAGCGGATCTTACGGCAGAATTCTCTCCGAGGTCATGGAGGAAGTCCGATAGCTTCACGGCATCGAGAAATGCGTTTGCGTGACACGAGCAGCACCGCTGTGGATTACGCGCAAACGCCGCCTCTCTAACACGCGAAGCCGCGTAAAAATATCCGAGGAAAATGAGCTACAACGGGACATGGCTCTGCCATGTCTTGCTCGTACCAGTTAGTTCGAGGGGTCGCGCATCCAGGTTCTGCCGCCATCCTGACTGCTCCAGGTCTGCTGCGCCGAGGTCCTTACGATTACACTGGCGCCCTGGACCGTGATCTGGTCCACCGCGCCGGAAGCTCCTTCGCCGAGTTTTACGCTCTCCCACTCCACACCGCCATCTCGCGAGTGAAACAGGACAGCATGAGCGCCACCGGCCCAAACGTCATTGCCGTGCGCGGTTACGGCGCTGAAGTCAATACCATCACGATGCGGATAGGCATCCACCCAGCCGCCGCTGGTTGCGGTTGATTTCAGCAGCCTGCCACTTTCAATCTTCCAGTCGGTGGCCTGTACGGTGCTGTAATTCAAGCTGGTGCTGGATCGGGCTCCCATGGTAAAGGCGGCTGAGTCTTTCAAGCCAGAGGCCCCGGAGCTAACGACGCCCGGTTTTTCCGCAATGCCCGGCTTTTCCGCAATGGAAGACGGGCGGCCCGGAGCGGCTCCGGAGAAGCTGCTGCCCTGGGGCAGACTGAACATACCATCTCCGCCCATGGCGGTGATGGCGCCAGCGGTAATCATGGGCCATCGCTTTACTCGGTTGAGCGGGCGAGACAAAGCTCGAAAGCTTGACTTAGGAGCAGGCATGGGCGCCGGCTGCACCGGGCCAGGGCCGCCTACCGCAAGCCCATTCAGCAGGCTGGCTGGGCCGCTGGACTGGTTGCCGCCGGTTAAGCTGGGAAACTGCCCCGAGGGCTGGGCCGCCAGCAATGCTGGCGTATTGACGCTCATACCAGCCGGGCGGTCGAATTCTTCCTCGTCTTTATCCACTGACTTGAAACGCTGGTCATTGAGAAAGCCCGGTCTTCTGTCCAGGGCCACGGTTTCTCGTTTTTTATCGGCAAATGAAGTCTGACCAGCAGCGCTGGGCGCACGCCCTGAATTCTGCACCACTTGCAGGTCGTTTTTGAGTTCACTGGAAGCAACAGAATCAACCGGCGCGTTCTCGCTGGCGATTCCAGCATTAGCAACTGGAACAGATGACGGAGCAGACTGGGCTTTCCCCTGAAAATTCCTCTCGTTTTTCCACGGCTGCCGGAACGCCAGCACGGTAATCACGACCATTACAGCGGCCAGGGCTGCCCAGCGTAAACCAAAGAGCCAAAAGGACTTTCGTGCGGGGATGGTCCTGAGCAGCGCTGCTTCCGGCTCCGCGGGCAGGCTGAGGAAGGCCACTTCACGGCACTGAGCGCAGACCGCCATATGCCTCACGACCTGGTCCTGCTCTTCCGGCAGGAGAGAGTGCTCCATCCAGGCAGCGAGCATATCGGACTCCAGATGCGCCTGTGGAACAGGCTGAGCCTCGAGTCGGCGGCGCAAAATATTGGATATACCAGACACGCTAATCTGAACCCTTTCCGTGGAACGCTTGAGATGGAGTTTCTTGCAACTTTCTCTTTACATCCACCATTATGTAACGAACATCGGTCTCAAGGGCCTCTTCGGCCTGGCTGCGGTCCATTCCGCGGGCCTGCAAACCCACCATAATCTGCTTGCGCAGGCCTTTCAGCATCTTTTCCAGCCGGCGGCTGATGGTCGATTCGTGGACCCCCACGATCTTGCCAATTTCCGTTAGCGTACGATCATCCAGATAATAGGCCGCCAGAACCAGCCGATCTGCCGGCGCCAGGCCCGCCAGTGCCTCGTCGGTAGCCAATTCCAGCCGGTTATCCGCCGGGACGAGGGGCTGTATATCCGCAGCACGAAACTGTACTCCGTCTTCGGTCTGCTCTTCAAGGCTAACCAGACGTTTTTGCTTCCGGTATCGGTTAACAAATTCCTGGGCCAAAACGGTACGCAGCCAGCCTTCGAGCGAGCCCCGTCCCATATAGGAGCTCAGGCGGGAAAGCCTTTTGCCCTGGCGCTCGGAGGTGCCGTAAAGATCGGCGTAGAGAGAATCGGCCAGCTCACGGGCGCTCGAGTCTTCTCGGGTGATGCCGCGAGCAATGTCATAGAGCTTCTCGCGATAACGGGTGAGAAACTCCTGCCATGCCTGGTCCTGGCCGCTGGCGCAGGCGCGGGCCAGAGCCAGCTCTTCAAGGCGCAGCTCCTGCCAAAGCTTCAGCTTCTGTGGCGGCGTCCCGGAAGGCAAATATTTGGCGGCCACCTGCTCCAGAATTTCCTCGAACTGGCCGGCAGTGAGGCCGTAACGCTCCCCGGCGCTCCTTTGAAAAAGTTCCTGGAGCGCGGGTAGTGCTGCTTCTGCCGGTTTGGAGCCTGGTTCCATGCTGATAGGCGGATACTATCAAATTTTACCCTGCAAGAACTCTGCCGTTTTACGTTCCTCTGAACAACCGGGAGAAAAACTAACAAGGAGTCCATATGAAACACCTGATGGTATGGGGAACGTTCAGTGTCCTGGGCGCCGTGCTGGTGCTGGCAGGGGCGGGTCCGTCTGCAGTGGCGGGCAGTCCGCGGCCGGCTTCCGGGACGTACAAAGTACTGGCGCCAATTTCGCACGGCGATCTCACAATTTTTCCCGTTGTATCGGAGGCAATGCACGATACCAGCGGTTTTCTCACGCTTGATGAGGGTATGAGGTCCGGTGAAATTCAGGTGACGGAAACCGGCAGAGCCGGGGGATTGGTGCGCCGCCGGAGGCAGCCGGTGTCGCAGCATGCAGGCGAGGCCGAGGTCAATCGCCTGGTGCTGATCAACAACTCAAAGCGGCCACTGATTCTGCTGGCCGGAGAAGTGGTAACGGGAGGCAAGCAGGACCGCGTAGTGGCAAAAGACAGGATCGTGCCGCCGGAAAGCGATCCGGTGGACCTTTCCGTGTTCTGCGTTGAGCATGGGCGCTGGACTGAGACTTCCGACAAGTTCGACACCCACGCTTCGGTGATGGCGCAGCCGAGCGTACGCAAAAAAGTAATGGCGGAAAAACAGCAGCAGCAGGTGTGGGACGAGGTCAGCCGCTCCAAGACGGCCATGGCAGCGGCTATGGCGCCGGTGGACAGCGCCGGCACCAGTTTCGCCTTCCGCAGCCTCGAAAGCACCACATCCTACGCCAAAGCCCGTGAAAATCCCGCCATTCAACAGGAAGTGGATTCGATTGTGGCGCCCATGGAGAAATCGTATGCCAGCGTCATGCAGCAGCTGCGGGAACAAAATGCGGCCGGCGTGGTTGTAGCTATAAAGGGACACATCATTTGGGCCGATATATTTGCCAGTAGCGCTTTGCTGAACAAATACTGGCCCAAGCTGCTTCAGTCCTACGCAGCGGAGGCGCTGAGTATGAGCGGGACCAAAGTGGAAGTCAGCGAGAAAGAAGCGCAGCGGTTCGTGGAAACATGGCAGGCCACGCATGAGGTGATTGACAGCGAGCCAGGACTCTACCGCCAGCGGGAAATCACCGGCGAGCGGTTCAGGGCTTTCGAGCTGACCTCGCTGCTGCCCAAAAAGGATTTCGATGTTCATCTCAGCAAGATGGCCGAATAAAGTTTCGTTATGCCCGCAATAAGTTTTGTGATGGAATGCTGAGGCAAGCCGTATTTGCAGCGGAGAACAAGGGGAGTTGCAGAAGAATTACTTTGGTGCCGTTACCTGCGTACTAAAGTTAATTTGTTTTTTTCTGCAACAAAGTGCTCTGAGTACGTGTCTAATGTCAGTGTAAGCGTAAGGGTCGGAGGTGACCTATGGGAGAGAAATTCTCGGTGGCTGAAGTAGCGGCACTTCGCAGTGAACTTTTGCAGGGTGGGCTGGATTCGTTTCAGACTGCGGAGCTGCTGAAAATGTTTTTGACCGGTCGTGGCTACGGTATCTCTCCGGAGACTGCCCTGGACGCCGCGGGCCGCATTGAAGGCAACGGCTGCAACGTGGAAACCCTTCACAGGGAACTCGAGAGTTTGGCTCTGGTGATGTAACCGCATTACCACATACGCGAAGGCTAAGCCGGGCAAACCTGCCTGGCTTTTCCTTTTTGCAGAAGAAACTCTTGTTTTATTCGTGATACAGCGCCTGTACCGGATCCAGTTGCGCCGCGCGCGTAGCCGGGACCGTACCAAAGATGACCCCCACCAGAGAGGCCACGGCAATGGCGATGATGGCCGACAGTCCGGAAATCGGAATGCGATAGTCGGTAAAGAAGCGCACGGAAAACGGCAGCGCCAGGCCAATGATGGTTCCGACAATTCCACCGCCAAGTGAGATCAGCACCGCTTCCGTCAAAAACTGCAGAAGAATTTCGCGCCGGGTAGCGCCAATGGCTTTGCGAATGCCGATTTCCCGGATGCGCGTACGCACATTGGCCAGCATGATGTTCATGATGCCAATTCCACTCACCACCAGCACCAGCAGCGACGTAGCCAGCAGGGCCAGAGTGAGGCCATTGGCGGTCTGCGAGGCCACGGAGATCAACTGCGTAAGGTTTTCCACGCGGTACACCGATTCAGGACGATGGCGCGACTGCAGCACCTTGCCGATAAGGGCAGTGGCGCGGGGGACTTCACCCGCATCGGTCATGGAAAAAAAGATTTGCTTTACCGCGTCATTGCCGGTGAAGTAACGTCCCACGCTGTAGGGAATCAGGATGGTGTCGCCGGCGATTTCCGATTGCCCAAATGTGTCCACACGCTCGCGAAACGTTCCTATGATCACGAATGGCAGGCCGGCAATTTTTATGTTTTGCCCCACGGCGGTATCTTCACTGCCATAAGCCGTGCGCGCGAACTGCAGCGTGACCACGGCGACTTTGGCCCGGCCCATGGCGTCATCGGAATCGAAGAAGCGCCCGGTACGCACTTCAAGGTTGCGCACAATGGAGTATTCCGGGGCCACGCCCAGCACCAGAGTATCGCGCTCCCGGGCCGCGCCAATCGCGATGCGGTCATGCAGTTCCAGCATGGGCGATGCCGCCTGGATGCCCGGCACCTGCTGCTGCACCGCCTTCATGTCCGCCACGGTCAGATAGTCGTTGATGGAACTGGTGTTGTTTGAAAAGTTGCTGCCAGCTTCGTAATAGGTGTAAATCATGTTGGCGCCGATCCCCTGAATCAGCCCCAGCACGTACTGCTTGCCCGTGAGCCCGATCGTCACCACCACAATCAGTGACGCTGTCCCGATCACCATGCCGAGCGCGGTGAGGGCAAAGCGCAGCTTGCTGGTGCGGAAAGAGTCGATGGCTATGCTCACGATCTCCCGGAAAAACATGGTGTCGCGGCGTATGGTGTCGCGGCGCGCGGTTTCCGTCAAAGGGCGATGCGTGGTCATACCATCATTGTAAGGGCCGGAGACGAATCCGCGCTGCTCGGAAGTCTCGGACACGGAAAGTTATCAGGCGGTTTTTCTGGATTTATGAACGAGCTCTACTTTATCTTCCCGGTGGCGCAGAGTAAATTCTTTGGAGCAGTTGTTACAGAGCCAAAAGTGCTCGATTCGCTTTTGGGTGGTGTGGAAGCCAAAAAAGCGGCCGCCGTCCAGCCGCATCAGCGCCTTCGAGCATTTCGGATTGGCACAACGGGATACCATGCCTGTTTCTGCGCTCGACTGCGCACCCTGCATATCCCGAGTTAGACGTAATTTTTGCGACAAAGGTCGCCTGCAATCGCAAGCTGACGAACACCACTTGGCGCTAACTCATGGCTGAACTGAATTCAGTTGTTCTCCGGCGCCGGGTGGCGTTTGATGGCCGGACGATCATCATCATTTTTGTCTTTTCCGCCGTCCGGAGCATTGCCCGCGGTACGCCGCAGATCGGGACGTCCCGTATCCTTACCGTCATCCAGTTTGTGATGATTGATGATGGCCGAGAGCCGTTTCTTTACGTTCTGGAATTCCGAGGTATCCACAATGTACTGGTCGCGCGGCGGAAGAATGGAAGCAATCTCGTGCTGTGACTTCTCCACGCGGTCGGGCGTTTGCGGATGGCTCTCATACGCCTTGGTGATGAAACCTTTTTTCTTTTTGTCGAGCGCCTCGATCTTCTCGAAGAAGTTGATCATGCCCACCGGATCGTATCCGGATTTGTAGGCATACTGAATTCCCAGATAATCGGCCTGGGCCTCAAAGGTGCGGCTGAACTTCATGAACGTGGCGGGCAGGGCCAGATTGGCAATCTCGTTCACACCCAGATTGACCAGCGGGCCGCCGATAATCATCACCGGAATCATGGCGAGCTGTGCCAGGGTGCCGCGCGTGTTCTGGCGAGCAATGTGGCACGCAGCCACGTGGCCAATCTCATGCGCCATTACTCCGGCCAGCTCCGCTTCGTCGTCCGCGGTGAGGATGGCCCCCGTATTCACGTACATATAGCCGCCCGGCAAAGTGAAGGCATTGGGCGTCTCGTCATCCAACACCTTGATCACGAAAGGCAGTTTGGAGTCCGAGCTGCGGACCAGGTTCTGGCCGATGCGGTTCACATACTCGGTGACCTGCGGGTCGGTGATCAGTTTGGAAGTAGCATCGATTTGCTGCGAAAACTGCCGCCCCATATTGACCTGGCTATCCAGCGAATACCAGTTCAGGAAGCCGCGACTGCAGCCCACATTGCGGCTGCCGATGGCATTCACATCGTTGATGCCGGTATGTTTGTGAAATTCGGGATCATCATCTTTTTCCCCGCCTTTGGCATCGGCGGATTTGGCGGCTGGAGCCTGGGTTTCAGGAACCTGAGTCTCAGGAGTTTGGGCATCGGGAGCCTGGGTATCGGGAGCTTGCGTGCCGGAAGGTTTGTCGCTGGAAGGTTGAGGATTGGAAGTTTGAGAGTATGACTGCGCAATCGACAGGCTGCCGGCCAGCGCCAGCACCCAGAACCAGGCTGAAAATCTGCGTACCACGGTCCACCTCCTGTTACCGAACCGGCCCATGCCTTTTAAAAATAAATGCAGCTTTTGTCTTTGTTGGATGCAACCATCCGGCAAAAGACTATGTAATCAATTGTAAAGTACTGCCATGGCTCAATTCTACGCTGCTGCTCCGTTCACCACGCCCACATTCATCAGAAAGCAAAGCTGCCTGCGGATCATTCTTCTGGCGCTGCTGCTTTGTACTCCGGCGCTCCCGCAATCCGCCCCTGGCCCGGAATGGGACGCGCTGCGTGCTCTTGCGGGCAAGTGGACAGGCGAAGGATCCAGCGAGCTGGGCCAGGGATCAGGATACTTCACTTTCGAGCCTGACCTGCAGGGCAAAGTCTGGATGCGGCGCAATCATTCGGAATATCCCGCCGCCAAAGAGCGGCCAGCCTACACACACGAAGACCTGATGATCGTCTATTTTGACTCCGCCACCAAACGGACGCGGGCCTTCTACCAGGACACCGAAGGCCATACCATCCAATACGCGGTCACTGCTGCCGGCCATGACATCGTCTTTCTTTCCGACCCGCAGCCCAGCACACCCCGCTTCCGCCTCACGTATGCGGCAACCGATCCAGGGCACATGACGGTCACTCTTGAGATGGCCCAGCCGGGCAAGCCTGATGACTTTCACAAAATTGTCGAGGGCAAGGTGCGAAGGGTTACACCGTAGCAGGCATCAGAGCGCACCCTCTCGAAAGCAATTAGGGTAAGTTCAATTCTCGATACTCAAAGTTACTATCAGTATGTTTGTAGTCAGCCTCCTAGCATACGCTGTCATACCACATGCTATGTAATGTTGGTGATGGCTTTTGCTTCTTTTTGCCACCGACATCCCAGTTCGAAGCACTCAGATACAGCTGTTGTGCTTTCGACAGAAATTTGCGCCACGCCTTGATGGCACCATCGTTCGCCATGCGCGTATGTGTTGGATTTAGAATTATTACGTTCTTTTCCGTCAGAGTCTTGGTTAATTTTTCACAGTGATCATCAAAACACACATCATTTCTGCCCTTCACAACCATGACTTCGCCGCAGATCAACAGGAAGACATTTTTTCCAGAAAAGCGGAAAGAGCGAGATGCCGATTCGTCATAAAGCTGGTGTAAGACCTTAGTGTCAACATCTTTCCGCTTACCAAACTTCTGACTACCCATGCAAGAGGTTCTTCCTCTTTTAATTTTCCAGTATTCCCTTCCGCCATCCTTGTCAATAGTTTCAAGTATCACAATTGTTCCCAGCTTCCTGGTGGCGTCCTCCACGAACTTACGGGCTTGAATCGGTATTGACCAGCCAGCACATAACAAAAGATCGGGTTTCCTTCGTTTAAGAATAGCTGCAATGATTGCGCTGTTATCTCGCAGCTCCTTTCGCTTTCTTATTTTTTCGCTGTTTACAGGAAAAGACAGTGTTCCCACGATTGTTCCGGTCTTATGTTTGCCTGCACCTTTTCTTTGCTCGATATCTTCTTCATTGCAGGCTATATTGATAATCTTGATATTTCGTAAAGTTGCTGCGTGCTGTCTCTTTGTTGCCGACGCCTCCATGGAACCTCCAAGAAACTTCACATAAACTAACTCGTTCAGGTCGAGATTTATTGCACAACATTTTGTGCAACCGTACGAAACAATTCCCTGTTTGTAGCCCCACCGATTTGCGCCTCTTATCAAGGTCTGATTAAGAATTACCAAAGTAACTACATCCCAATGCGAAAAGGTGCATCTCAGGTATGTCCTTTTGATGATGTAAGGACTGGCCGAAAATCGACAAACAGGAAGACCAGGTACGATGGAAGACCTTTCGAACTGCATTATTCGCGTCACTCAGGAACTCAAGAATCTTCAGGAGCAGTTGCAGTGGGCGGCTTTTCAGCGCTCGGATAAAAGCGCCCAGGACCGGGTACTAAACGATCTTTTGGACATTGGCCTGGTTCAGGACCTCAAACATACGGTGGACCATATGCGGCATTTCCTCTGGAGCTACATAGAATTCGCCGTCGCCACCTGCGGCCCGCACAAAGAAGTGGACCATGCACAGCAAAGCGAGCGTCTGGCCCTGATCACGGAGATGCTGCGTCTGCTGTACAGTTCCAGTTCGTCCGCCTTGCCCCAGCCACAAACCTTTGTGGGGCGGGCAACGCTCTCCGTGGAGTTGCAGCAGGACAAAGACCTTAAAGACAAACAGCAGCAGGACAACCACGATTCGCAACACGCATCCGCGAAAGCGTGCGCTGCCTAAGCGGCAGACAGGAAATTTGCAGGAAAAGCGGTTCAGGAAGCTGTTACGGCCCGTTCTCCCCCGGAAATGGCCAGAGAGAGGACTGTAAACATGACCAAGAACACCAGGAAACGGCTTGAACAGAGGATTCCCATGCGCCTTGCGGTGCGGGTGCGGGGGATGGACCTGAATGGCAAGCTGTTTGACATTGAAACGCATACCCTCGACGTTACCCCGCAGTCAGCCCGCGTGGAGGGCATCTGGCAGCCTCTTCACCGGGGAATGAACATTGGCATCGAATGCGAAGGAAGACGCGCCCGCTTCCGCGTAACCTGGGTGGGCAAACCGGAAACGGGAAACGGCGGAGAGATCGGAGTTCAATGCCTGGAACCTGGCCGATACATTTGGGGCGTGGCCCTGAAGCGCCGTTTACACATCGAAGAAGAAGATGTGGCATGAAGCCTAAGTACGTACACGGATTTCCCGCTGATTTACGCAGAGGAACGCTGATCTAAAGGCAGGTCAGACTACAGAAGCGTTATAAGAGCACGCCTAACAGTGCCGCTGAATCAGCCTTGACTCGAACGATTTACACTTCCCTTCCTGCAACCACTACTTCAGTGGCCATTCTCTTGTACCGTGATCCGGTTACGTTTGAGCTTTGCCGTGCCTTGAATGAGAACTCAGATGCCATGCCTTGTTAACTTACTTATCAACCACAAAATTAAAACCTTGTTTTTCAATTACTTAGAAGATACCTTTTCGAGACACATGGCATCAAAACTGCACGGGAGGATGCGTAACCAGCCACGTCTCCGGGGCTAAGCCCTGGAAGTTTGTACATTCAGACGAGCTAAGACTTAAGACATCGACAAAGTTATTACATCCCCAGGGAGCAGGAATGGCAGAAACCGTATTAGACCAGATTCTCACCGAGTTGCGAAAATCCGCCGCTGCCGAATATGCGGGGCGCGGAGAGCTTAAAAATCTTCGCGTAGTCGGACACACGCCCAAAAATGACCATTTTATTTACGATCTCTGCGCCGACTTTACCGGTGGATCGGAGAGACTGGCGGCCAAGGTGTACCGCGCGGCCAAATGCAGCGGGAATGCCAGGGCGATTGCCCGGACGGAGAACGAAAATCTTCAGTACGCTTACCAGGCATTGTCGAAAAAGAAGGTGGAGGGCGTGCCGCGTCCGATTGGCGACTTCAGCGAGATGGGCGCAGTGGTGACGGAAAAGATCGGCGGACTGCCGCTGCAATCCATCATCATGAAAGCGGCGTTGCTGCCGGGCTTTGCCGGCAACGGCAGTATTGCTCTGGTGGCGCGGCGGGCGGGCGAGTGGCTGCGCGGATTTCACAAGGCCACACAGGACCTGCCCGAACCTTTTGACGGCCAGGCGCTGATTACCAGTCTTGAACAGCTATGCGAAAGCTGCCGCCACGAAGGGTTGGACGATGCCTCGATCCGCTATATTCTTTCCGGCGCCAAAGACGTGCTGGCCCGAATCCGCAAAACGTTCCCCAGCTCCGCCGTGCTCGACGACTTTACCCCGCTCAACATCGTGGTTACCGAGGAAGGCGTGGGCTTTTGCGATTTTGCCCGCATGAAGCGTCGGGCCAATTCGCTGGAAGACCTGGCCCTGTTTCTGGCTTCCGTGGAAGCGCTGGAGAAGTATCCGTTCTGCAACCGCGGCATTACCAGCCAGATACAGGAAAGCTTTCTGGATGCTTATGGTGTAACTCCTGCCGATGCAGGCGTGCTTCGCGTGCTGAAGATGAAGGCGCTGCTGGGCATGTTTGCCCAGGGACGCAACGTGAAGGAGAGCGCTGTACGCAAAAAGGTGATGTGGGCCAACGTGATGAAGAAATTCATTCATCAGGCGGCGCGACGCTCCATGACGCCCGCCGCGGCGGCATAAGCTTTTCATCCGCTGCCAGAAAGCCGCTGTCAGCAGGGCCAGGCCGCAGAAAATACAGCCTGGCCCTCTGTTTTAGTTTGGCGGCTTCTTTTCCTGTGGTTTTTGTTCCGGCTGGTCCGGGGCCACACCTTTGAAGATGATTCTGGTTTTGGAACCGAACCGCTTGTAATTCGAGTACTTGATAATTTCCCTTACATGAACGTCATTGCCGGTGAAATGCAGCACGTCATCGGCGCGGGTGTAGGTAGGAAACCAGTACTGGCCGTCAATCTGTTCGCGGTAGGTCACAAAGCTGGGCGTGAGGTTTTCCTGGACGTTCTTTTTCTTTGATGTGGCATGGACGTCGGGCACGTTGCGGCCGCAGGTCTTTACGATCTGGAAATCGTGATTGTCCACCCAGATGCGTCCCTGGAAATAGCGGCGGCCTTTCTCCATACTTTTGGGCGCGATGTCAAAGACATAGGTATCGATCTCGTCCACGCGCTGCAGCCCGGCGTAAAGCACGGAATAGAGCGGCAGCTCGTCCGTGGTGAGCACGAAGGGCAGGCGGTTGCGAAAATCGTCCAGATCTTCTCTGGTCAGAGAGATGCGCTGCAGCGTGTCCTGGGGAGAGAAGGTCACGTTTTCGACGCGGCCACCCTTATCGTCATACGTTATGTCCCATACCTGGCGGAATTCGCCATCCACGGTGCGGCCGTCCAGAGTTTGCACGGTGATGTCCTGGGTGTAGGTGTAATTGTTCCGCGCCTGTCTGAAAATGGCTTCGCGGGCCGCGAATTTCTGGATGATCTCCTGCGGGGTGATACCCGAAGGCTGCGCGGAGTTCAGAGAACCATTGCCTTCCTCGCAGTTGGTGTCCGCGAGTGCCGCAACGGAAGAGATGAGTGCGAAAAAGCAGACCAGCGCCCAGCGAAACAATATGGTATTCATAACTATCTTTGAAATTCTCGCATATTTAGATGCAAAAAACCGGCAGAGTTGCCGTCCGAGCTGTCTCTCAGCGACACTGCCCCTGGCCTGAGAGGGGTAAAAACAGATAGACTGGCCTGCTCGCCGAGGAGAAACCATGCGCATTCTTATACGCACGGCAATGTTCGTTATCGCATTTGTACTGGCTGCGGGAACCCTGCTTCAGCCGCATGCCCAGAGTGGGACCGGTAAACACCCGCTGACCTTTGAAGACATGATGAAGCTGAAGCGCGTAAGCGGGCCGGCAATCTCACCCGATGGCCGCTGGGTGCTGTTCTCCGCCGTGGACGTGGACCTGGCGGCAAATAGAAAGACGCCGCATTTGTGGATAATCCCGCTGGCCGGCGGCGAGGCGCGCCAGATTACCTTTAGTCCCACGGGCGAGGACCGGGGACGCTTTTCCCCCGATGGCAAGAAGTTCCTCTTTACCAGTCCGCGCAGCGGCAGCTCGCAAATCTGGGTGAGCGGCTTTGATTCTGCCACCGGTACGCCAACCGGTGATTCCCAAAAGATCACATCGATTTCCACCGAAGCCGATGGCGCGCTGTGGTCCCCGGATGGCCGCAATATCCTGTTCTTATCCGAGGTTGATCCCGACCCTAACTGTGACGACGCCTGCAACCGGGCCCGCGATCAGGAGCGCGCCAATTCCAAAGTGAAGGCGATGGTTTTCACCCGGCTCTTCTACCGGCACTGGAACCATTACACCAGCTTCAAGCGTTCGCACCTTTTTGTGGTCCCGGCCGAGGGCGGCGCTCCGAAAGACCTTACGCCCGGAGATCATGATGTGCCGCCCTTCAGCCTTGGCGGACAAGACAACTACGCGATTTCACCCGACGGCCAGGAAGTGGCTTTCACCAGCAATGTGGATGAAGTCGAGGCCACGAGCACTAATAACGAAATTTTTATCGTCCCCATTACCGGCGGCACGCCAAAGAAGCTTTCGACCAGTCCGGGGAGCGATTCCACTCCGCTCTATTCACCGGATGGAAAATGGATTGCCTGGCGCATGCAGGAACGGCTCGGCTATGAGAGTGACCGATTCCGGCTGGTGATATACGAGCGCCAAACCGGGAAGCTGCGCAATGTGACCGAGCAGTTTGACCGCTGGGTGGAGGCGACAGCCTGGTCTCCGGATTCGAAGTTTATTTATTTCACCTCGGAAGACAAGGGCGAGATTCCCATCTACCGCCTGGAAGCCGGCAAAGCTGGAATGCCGCGTGAGCTGGCCCGCGGCGCGAATGATGAGCTGGCATTGACTCCGGATGGAAAAACGCTGGTCTTCACCCGCATGTCCGCCCATGCGCCGAATGAAGTTTATAAGGCAGACGTGGCCGACAGTCTTGACCCAGTCCAGGTCACACATCTCAACGATGCCGTTCTGTCCCAGGTGGCGATGCAGCCGGTGGAAAGTTTTTGGTTTACCGGCGCGCTGGGAGCGAAAGTCCAGGGTTTTCTGATCAAGCCGCCGAACTTTGATCCGCAAAAAAAATATCCCATGAAGTTTTTGATCCACGGAGGCCCGCAGGGTCAGTGGGGCGATGAATGGTCGTTCCGCTGGAACTCCGAACTGCTGGCCGCCAACGGCTATGTGGTGGTCATGATCAATCCGCGCGGCTCGACCGGATACGGTCAGGCGTTCATTGACGGCATTAACGGCGACTGGGGCGGCAAGCCGTATGTGGACATGATGAATGGCCTGGACTACGCCGAGAAAACGTATTCCTACATCGACAAAGACCGCGAATGCGCTTTGGGCGCAAGCTATGGCGGTTACATGATCAACTGGATTCTGGGCCATCCCAATCATTTCAAGTGCCTTGTCTCGCACGATGGAATGTTCAACACCGAATCCGCTTACGGCAGCACGGAAGAGCTGTGGTTCAACGAATGGGAATTCAAAGGACTGCCCTGGAATAACCGCGAGGCTTACCGCAAATGGTCGCCGCATCTTTTGGCCCCGCAGTTCAAAACGCCAACTCTGGTGGTGCACGGGCAGCTGGATTACCGGCTGGATGTCTCCGAGGGGTTCCAGCTCTTTACCACGTTGCAGCGGCTGAAGGTGCCATCGAAGATGCTCTATTTCCCCGATGAAGGCCACTGGGTGCTGAAGCCGCAAAACAGCCAGCTCTGGTACAAAACCGTCAATGGCTGGGTGGATCAGTACGTGGGTTCTGGTTCGAGAGCAGCAAAATGATGCTGGCTGGCGGAACAATCTTAGAGCGAGCAATGCGGTCCAGCTATCCTGCGTTCCAGTGCCTGAATGTTCCAGGTATTGGGACGCAGGCAGGGACCGCTCGCTTTGCCGGAGAAAAGAAAAAAGCTACAATCCGTGGGGTGTTGCGTAACTCAATCTTCGCCATGTGTCTGGCGGCCGGCGTGGCCGCCGCCCAGCAGGATCCTGCGCCACCATTGCAGCAGAAGCCGCAGGTGCGGCTGAACTATCTGAACGTCTGCACTCCCTCCGCGGAAGATCAGTTGGTCATAAAAGACGCACTGGCCAAAAGCAGCGGCAAACCGGCGTTTATTGAGGATTTTGAGGTCTCGCGCGGGCGCACCACGCCCAAGGATTCTCCGTCGGCAAAGTTTGTCCGCCTGCGCCGCGATTTCAGCGCGCAATCGCCCATGGTAACGGCGCAGTACTCCATGAGCACGGATGAAGCCAACACGATTGAAACTCTGGTCCTGCGCATGCGCGATACCAAAGAGTTCTATGAAATCTCGATTGAGGACCGCGTCTCGTCCAGCGCTGCCTCGCCGGTGGCGATTGTCGCCACGGACACTCCGGCCTCTCGCGTGCGCATTGAGCGGCTGGGCAAAAGCTCCGTGGTTCTGGCGCGCTGTGAAGGCGCCGACCAGAGCGCATACGAACCGCTGTTTCAGCGGGCTTCCGAACTGATGACCCAATACCGGCGGGTGCTGGGCCTGCGCACCACATTCCATTCGGATATCGCGTGGCTCGGCGGCAGCCGCAAAAATACCAGCGGCCCAGGCCAGCCTGCGCCACACAGCCAGAAGCAGCACTGAAACCAAACCGCTTGAAATGAATCTATAAGGGACCCATGGAAAACTCTGTTCGCGATACCGTGATTCTTGGCACCGGATGCTCCGGCCTGACTGCCGCTATCTATGCCGCGCGCGCCAATCTGAAACCGCTGGTCGTGGAAGGCCACGAGCCAGGCGGCCAGCTCTCCATGACGACGCTGGTGGAAAATTTTCCGGGCTTCCCCGAGGGCATTCAGGGGCCGGAACTCATTGACAACATGCGGAAGCAGGCGGAGCGCTTTGGCGCCGAGTACATGCGAGGCCATCTGGTAAGTGCAGACCTCACGCAGCGCCCGTTCAAACTGAATTTCGGCGCGAAGACGGTGGAGGCCTGGACCCTCATTATTGCCAGTGGCGCTTCGGCCCGCTGGCTGGGACTGCCCAGCGAACACGCACTGATCGGGCACGGCGTCTCTTCCTGCGCTACCTGTGATGGCTTCTTCTTCAAGGACAAACCTATCACCGTGATTGGCGGCGGCGATTCGGCCATGGAAGAAGCTCTGTTCCTCACCCGCTTTGCCAGCATGGTCACCCTGATTCATCGCCGCGACCACTTCCGCGCTTCCAAAATCATGCTGGACCGGGCGCGCAAGCATGAAAAAATCGAATTTCTTCTCGACACTGTCGTGGAAGAGGTGCATGACGTTAGTAAAAAAGAAGTTACCGGCCTGAAGCTGCGCAACTTAAAGACCGAAAAAGTATGGGATTTCCCCACCAGCGCCATGTTTCTGGGCATTGGACACGAACCCAACGCCACAATGTTCAAGGGCCAGCTCGATATGGACCAGGATGGCTACCTGAAGACGCGCGATTATGTCTTTACCAACGTCCCTGGGGTGTTTGCCAGTGGTGACGTTCAGGACCGCCGCTATCGCCAGGCAATTACCGCCGCGGGTACAGGCTGCGCCGCCGCTATTGAAGTCGAGAAATTTCTGGAAGAGCATGGGCGATAATTTCTTAAAATAGCTTACTGTTGTCACAAAAACTTCTGTTTTAACACTGCACGTATGTACCGGAATGTGCTAAAACTTAGCAAGTCTTAATGTTGAGACAGTTACGCCATTTTTTTTGCTTAGGACCATTGTGCTAAGAGCCGCATTTATTTCCCTATCTGAAAGCAGGTCGATCCGTTCTGCCGCGGAAAAGACCTGGGTTGGCCGGCGTGTTTCCCGCCGGTTTGTCGCCGGCACGGAAATTGCCAACGCGCTGAGCGCTGCACGCACCATGAACCAGTTTGGTCTGAGCGTGAGCGTGGATAATCTCGGCGAAAACGTCACCAATACCGATGAAGCCCGGCACAGTGCTCAGCTTTATCACCAGATGCTGGACCAGATATACGCGCAGGGACTCGATACCAATGTCAGCCTCAAACTCACGCACATGGGGCTGGACGTGGACGAGAATCTGGCCTATGAAATCGCTTCCAGTCTGGTGGAGCACGCGTCGCGGATCGATAATTTCGTGCGCGTGGACATGGAAGGCTCGGCCTATACGCAGCGCACGCTGGATTTTGTGCGCCGGCTGCATCAGCGCCCTGAGTTTTCCGGTCACGTGGGCGCGGTGATTCAATCGTACCTTCGCCGCAGTGAAGCCGATGTGGAACAGCTTACGGCCGAGGGCATCCGAATACGCCTTTGCAAAGGCGCGTATAAAGAATCGCCGGAAATCGCGTTTCCCGCCAAAGCCGACGTGGACGCAAACTACGTTAAACTGATGAAGCTGCTGCTCAAGAGTGGCATCTATCACGGACTCGCCACGCACGATGAAAATATGATCCGCAACACCATTGAGTTTGCCAAGACCGAGCGGATCAGGCCGTCTGCCTTTGAATTCCAGATGCTGTATGGAATCCGCCGCGATCTGCAGCAAAAGCTGATCAAAGATGGCTGGAAGTGCCGCGTTTACATTCCGTTTGGCACCGAGTGGTATCCCTATTTCATGCGGCGACTGGCGGAGCGCCCGGCAAACGCGCTCTTTATCCTCAAAAATCTGTTTTCCTAGTTCGTTCGCCCGCGAATCGAGCCCGTGTCACCGCTGATTCGCATCTATTGCCGTGAGCTGGAGCCGACTTCATGCAGCAGTCGGCTCCACTCACATTTCCTGAGTTCGATCACCATTTACAAAGCTACGGTGCCGCCGTCGACTGGCAGATCGATGCCCGTGATGAAGCTGCTTTCGTCAGACGCCAGGAAGAGAACGGCCGAGGCAATCTCTTCGGGCCGTCCAATCCGCTGCATGGGCGTCATGGCTACAAACCGCTCCTTCATTGCGCCCACGTTTGGGCCGAACTGAGCTTCGAGGAGTGGCGTTTCGACCGGGCCTGGGCTGACCATGTTGGCGCGTATGCCTTTACCTGCGAACTCAGCGGTCCACGTGCGGACAAACGAGCGCAGCGCCGCCTTCGTGGCGCTATACGTCGAATACATGGGAATACCTTTCTGCCAGGCGCCGGAGCCGTTGACGATGATCGAACCGCCGTCCTTCATCAGAGGAAGGGCTTTCTGCACGGTAAAGTAAACGCCCCGAACATTTACGCCGAAAGTTTTGTCGTAGTGCTCGGTCGTAACGTCGGGGGTAGGAACCGGCACCGCAATTCCGGCATTGGCAAACAGGATATCCAGCTTGCCCTTTTTTGCCGCGACCGTTTGATAGAGCCGGTCAAGGTCAGTTGGGTTCGCAACGTCCCCTTGCACGGCGGTGACGTTTGCGCCGATTTCAGCCGCGGCTTTGTCCAGTTCGGCTTGCCGGCGGCCAGTAATAAAGACATAAGCGCCCTCCTTCACGAAGCGTTTGGCGGTGGCGAGGCCAATTCCGGTGCTTCCACCGGTGATCACGGCGATCTTTCCTTTGAGTCCTTGCATTGCAGTGCTCCTTTATACGACACTTCCAAGCATTGCTCTTTTTTTGAAATCAGTAAATATCAAAAATAAGATATTTACCGTTTATTTGTATTATGTTATTGATTATAAAGGTAAATAATTTTCTATTTTGATACTGTTCACTATTTAAAACTTGCAATGACGCCAAAAATCGGGTCATAATGAGACATACGGGCAGCGGTGAACGATGAAAACCAAAAAGGGCGACAAAGAGAAGCTCAGGCTGACAATCCTCGAGAAGGCAATCGCTTACTTCAAGGTGCATGGCACGGGTGGAGCCGGCATTGCCGATCTCATGAAGGATGTTGGTCTGACCACGGGCGCACTGTACAGCCACTTTGAGTCGAAGGATGATTTGTTCGCACAGGCCGTTTACCACGAGCTGGAGAAGCTCGAATTCACGCTGTTCCAGATTTTCAGGCGCGAAGGCAAGCACGGGCTGCAGGCCATGATCGAGGAGCATTTCGCCGAAGACACTTTTTTGGAGATCGGCGACGGCTGCATTTTCACTTCGCTCAGCACCGACATGCAGCGTGCGGCGCCTGAGTATCGCAAGCGCTTCGAAGACTACACAGTCAGAATCTACGAGCTTTTTTCCAGCGCCATACATGAGCAGTTTCCGGCGCTCTCCAAAGAAGAGTGCTGCGAAAAAGCTCTGTTCCTATATTCAGGGCTGGTCGGAACCATGGCGATGGCCCGGACGGTGAAGGATGTGAAGCTTGCTTATCAGGTCCTGGCGTCCGGAAGAAAGGCCCTCATCGAGAGCTGCGTCGCCCCCGAGAACCGGCTCCCTATCCGAACGACCGCCCTCGAGAACGCCTGACCAAATCATCCTCTACAACCAGGACAAGTTCCGTCGGGCGGGAAGAAGCGCTCTTTACCATTGGTCACCCGGATGTCTGACTGACGGCCAGGGCGCTGCCGAAGAACTGCCCGCACGCGATCCTCGGATCGCGTGCGACGCTCTTTTTGCGAATGCTGTCGCGAAAGCCCCGCCCATACGCCCTGTGCCGATAACCGATAATCTCTCTGCGTTGCGCCATACCCGGGCTGCCCACGTCCAGCGTGCATTCGCGGCGAAAAAGACTATGCGGTCCTGCGCGGACGCAGCGTCAGTTCCCTCACCTGCGAGAGCAGACTGGAACGCTGCATGGAATCCAGACAATTCAGATACGGCACCACCTCGGCGATAAACTCGTCGCGCATTAAATCGGCGATCTCGTCGCTCAGCGTGCGTTCGTTGCCCCTGACCAGGTCGGCCATGGAAACTTCCAGTGCCGTAGCCAGCCGCTGCAGCGATGAAAGAGTCGGCATAGCCTTTTCGTTTTCGATCTTGGAGACATAGGTGCGTGGCACCTGCATGCGCAAGGCAAGCTGGCGCTGGCTTAGTCCCGACTTTTGCCTCAGTGTGCGTATGGCTTTGGCGACCTGAAGCTGCGAGTCTTCACCTGCGGGCTCTGCCGAAGCCGTACTCGCGGCGAGAATGGGTTCGGGCTCGTCCTCGTCGAGTGATGTGCGGCACTTCCGGCAAAGATTGTTGGTTGTGCGAAACTGGACTAAGTGACAATGATCACAGCGGACTACTTCCCGGGAGTCTACCGGTGCTAGTGTTGTAGCCATTTTGGTTTTCGGAGTGCCAGAGCGGGCTAACTCCAAAAGCGCGTACAAAGCGTGTAAGACCTTGTACAACTAGACATAGTCTCAAGCAAAACTTTAAGTTTGTCAAACGGGAAATCCGGACAAACATGGTATAAAAACCGGAGTTATCGGAAAATATCCAGATTAAAAAGGTAAAAAGCATGATAAATCGCGACTCGGCCTGGGGGTTACTTTGTGAATACACGCAGTCAGAAAGTTTGCGCAAACACATGCTGGCAGTAGAAGCCTGCATGCGCGCCTACGCCCGCAAATTCGGCGAAGACGAGGAAAAATGGGGCCTCACCGGGCTGCTCCACGATTTTGATTACGAAAAATATCCCACGCCGCAGGAGCACCCGTTCGTCGGCAACAAAATTCTCGAAGAGCGCGGCTACCCGGAGGAAATCCGCCGGGCCATCCTTTCGCACGCGGACTACAGCGGCGTGCCGCGCGAAAGCATGATGGAAAAGACCCTCTTCGCCTGTGACGAACTCGCCGGCTTTATCACGGCCACCGCGCTGGTCAAGCCGAGCAAGTCGCTGACGGAGGTGGACGCGAAGTCTATTCGGAAAAAAATGAAGGACAAAGCCTTTGCCCGCAGCGTAAACCGTGACGATATCACCAACGGCGCGGCCGAAATGGTTGTGGACCTCGACCAGCACATCGCGTTCTGTATAGAGGCCATGAAGGCAATCGCCAGCGAGCTGGGATTGGCGGGCGCTTCATAACGCAGCTTTTTATTTCGTGTGGATCTTGCGGAAAACTGAATCCAGTTCCGCGTGTCCGCAATCTATTGCAAAGACAAAAAACGTAAGGAGCCTGAATGCCCCTGGTCCGTATCTCTCTTCTTGAAGGCAAACCCGAATCCCACTTGCGGAAAATTGGCGATGCCATCCACCGCGCCATGGTAGAGACCATCTCCATACCGCCTAAAGACCGTTTTCAATTCATCACCGAGCACAGCAAGCGTCAGTTCAGCTATCCTCCTGAATATCTCGACATCACGCACACCGACGATTTTGTCGCCATTCAAATCACGCTTAACCAGGGCCGCACTCTGGAAGTAAAAAAGGCGCTCTACCAGCGGGTCGCGGAGCTGGTAAGCCAGGAAGCTGGCGTGCGCCGCGAAGATGTGTTCATCAATCTGGTCGAAGTGCCAAAGGAAAACTGGTCCTTCGGCAACGGCACTGCGCAGTACGCACCCTGATTGCGGCGCTGGTTCCAGCTTTAAATCAGACCACCCGAGCGGATGAGTTCGCTCACTCGCGTGAAGTCGCCGGCCAAAGAGCGGTCCTGGCTCACAGTCGGGCTGATCTTGCGAATGGCCACGTGGATCTCCTGCAGCGCGGGACTGGTTTTGAGCGGAGCCAGAAAATCCAGGGCCTGGGCCGCGGCGCACGCCTCAATGGCCAGCACATGAGCGGTGTTGGCCACAATCTTTTTGAGCTTGATGGCCGCGGTCATGCCCATGGAGACAAAATCTTCTTTATTGCCCGAGGTGGTGATGGAATCCACTGACGCCGGATGCGCCAGCACCTTGTTTTCGCTCACCAGCGCAGCCGCCGTGACCTGAGGCATCATAAAGCCCGAGTTCATGCCAGCTCCCGCCGCCAGAAAGGGCGGCAGCCCTTCATTGAGAGAAGGATTCACCAGCCGCTCAATGCGGCGCTCGGAAATTCCAGCCAGCGCGGTGAGCACAATGGCCAGATAGTCCAGAGCAAAGGCCAGAGGCTCACCGTGAAAATTGCCGCCGGAGATAATGTCGCCCTCTCCGGTGTCTTTGGTAAAGACCAGCGGATTGTCCACCGCGGAGTTCATCTCGGTCTCAAATGTCCGGCGGCAGAACTCCAGCGTATCGCGCACCGCGCCGTGGACCTGGGGAATGCAGCGCATCGAATAGGCGTCCTGCACCCGGCCGCATTCTCTGTGGGAAGCGCGAATCTGGCTCCCGGCCAGCAGATGGCGAAGGCTGGCCGCTACCTGTATCTGCCCGGCATGGGGGCGTGCCGTATGTATGCGTTCATCAAAGGCCACGTCGGTGCCGCGCAGCGCGTCGAGTGACATGGCGCTGAGCACGTCCGCCGCACTGGCCATGGCATCCGCCTCCAGCAGCGCCAGCGTGCCTACCGCCAGCATAGCCTGCGTGCCGTTGATGAGGGAGATGGCTTCTTTGGCTTCCAGCCGCAACGGCTTCAGTCCGGCGCGCTTCAGGGCCTCGCTTCCGGAGATGCGGACTTCTTTGTGTATGGCTTCGCCCTCGCCAATCAAAACCTGCGCCAGGTGCGACAGCGGTGCTAAATCTCCACTGGCGCCCACGCTGCCCTGCGAGGGAATCACCGGATGCACGCCCTGATTCAGCATGCCGCAAAGCAGGCCGATCACCTCGGCGCGCACGCCGGAAAAGCCCTTGGCCAGGGAGTTGGCGCGCAGCAGCATCATGGCGCGCGTCTCCTGCTGCGAGAGCGGCTCGCCCACGCCCACGGAGTGCGAGCGCACCAAATTTACCTGCAGCGCCAAAACCTGCGCCGGGTCAATATGGACATCGCTCAGCTTGCCCACGCCGGTGGTAATGGCATAGGCCACGCGGTTTTCCCGTACCAGCCGGTCCACCACCGCGCGGGCGGCATTCACCTTTTCCCGGGCTTCCGGAGCCAGTTCCACCAGGCACTGGCTGGCCGCTACCCGGTGCAGGTCTTTTAAGGTCAGCCGATTGCCGTCGATTTGCAGTGTTGTCATGAATTTACCTTGCGCCGCGGTGTGCCCAGGGCAGCCTGATATTTTTCAGGCAGCGAACTGCGCTGGAGTTTGTCGTCAACGATAATGTGTGTCGTCTCGCCCTCGGCCAGCAGTATCTCGCCTGCCTGGCGCAGAATTTGATAGCCAAACCGCAGCAGAGACCGTCCGGTGTTCTTCATATGGGTGCGCACCAGGATCTCATCGTCGTAGTAAGCCGGGGCCTTGTAGCGAATATGTACGTCCACCACCGGAAGATGGCAGTTGTCCTGCTTTTCCATGCTGCGGTAATCAAAGCCGTGCTGGCGCATCAGCTCCGCACGGCCTACTTCCATCCAGATAAGGTAGTGGGAGTGATACACCACGCCCATCTTGTCGGTTTCCGCGTAACGGACGCGCAGCCGGGTTTCATTACGGATCATGATTTTACCGTCCACGCGGGTTTGCGCTTTTCGAGAAATGAGGCAATGCCTTCTTTGAAGTCGGCGGTTTGGCGAATCGCGGCATTTTCCCGCACCGCAAGCTGTACCCGGCGGTCCATCTCTTCGCGGGCAAAGCCTGAGAGCAGGGACTTGGTGGCGCGCAGCGACGCCGGGCTGTTCTCCATGAGCTGCGCCGCCAGCTCGTTGGCGCGGAGCAGCAACTGCTCCGGCGCGACAATCTCGTTGACCAGGCCCAGCGTGTGGGCTTCCTGCGCGCTAAAGATGCGCCCGGTCAGCAGCAGATCGCGGGCGCGTTTTTCACCGATATTCGTGATCAAAAAGCCGGACACAATGGCCGGCACAAATCCAATCCTCACCTCGGTGTAGCCGAACTTGGCCTCGGGAACCGCCAGGGTAAAGTCGCACAGCGTGGCCAGCCCCGTGCCGCCCGCCACCGCCGCGCCGTTCACGGCGGCAATGGTCGGTTTGGGAAAGTCGTAGAGCGTGCGAAACAGCATGCCCATGGTCTCGGAATCCCGGAGGTTCTGCTCGTGCGTGCGTCCAGCGAGCTGTTGCAGGTTTTCAAGGTCCATGCCGGCGCAAAACGCCTTGCCCGCTCCGGTGAGGATCACCACCTGGGCCGGTGACTGTGCGGCTCTTTTGAGCGCGGCGAGCAAATCGTCAATCAGTTCGTAGCTGATGGCATTGCGCTTGTCCGCGCGGTTCAGCGTGATCGTGGCCACGCCGCCGGTTTCTTCGTAACGAATGGTTTTGTAATCGTGGGTCATTGCAGGGTTGTGTGCTTCTTCGCAATCTCGGCCGACATTTGCATCACCGCATCCAGCGGCTCCTTCAGCCCGGTCTGCGCGCCGCTCTCCGCCAGCACCCGGACAGCCGTCTCCGTGGGTATATTACCTACCAGATCGTTCTGCGCGAAAGGGCAGCCGCCCAGCCCGCCGATGGCGGAATCAAACCGGCGGCAGCCCGCCTGGTAAGCGGCCATCACTTTTTCCCCCGCTGTCTGCTGCGTGCTGTGCAGATGCGCGCCAATTTCCAGATCGCCATGCACGCTCATTACGGCGGAGACCAGCTCCCGCACCAGCGCGGCATCTGCCACACCCACCGTATCGGCGAGCGATATCTGGCGCACGTCCAGATCGGCCACCAGACCCACGGCTTCGATCACCTCTTCCGCATTCCACAAATCGCCATACGGGTTGCCGAACGCCATGGAGATATAGACCACCATGTCCAGCCCGGCGGCGTCCGCTTTGGTCCGGATCTTTTCGAGTTGCTCCATCGCGTCTTCGAGCGTCTGGTTCTGATTGCGCTTCAGGAAACTCGGCGACACCGAATAAGGGAAGCCCAGTGTCTGCACCGCCTCGGTGGCAATGGCGCGGTCGGCGCCCTTTTCATTCGCCACAATGCCGATGATCTCCACGTCCTTCGGCGGGTTCAGCAGCTTCAGCACCTCTTCGGAATCCGCCATCTGCGGAATCGCTTTGGGCGAAACAAAGGAGACGGCATCAATGTGCTTAAAGCCGGCGGCAATCAGCGCGCGCAGGTACTCTGCCTTCATGGCGGCGGGAATGTGCCCCTGCAGCCCCTGCCACGCATCACGCGGACATTCGACGATTTTCACGGTTTCAGACATATCAATAATTTAATGAATGGGTAACGACCCGCACAGCCCAGGCACATGTAGCACAGCCGCCCCGGCTGTTTTTTTGAATTTTTATCTGCGTCTATCCGCGTAAATCAGCGGTAAGAACTCGCTGGGGGGGATTCGCCTACCCCCCTCCCGGTCGATCTCCATCACAAGGTTTAAAGGACTTAGTTCCAAACATCACAAGGGATATCACAAGCGATTGGAGTTTGTTCTCGGCAACTCGCACGCATCGCGTTGATACCCGGAATTGCTACTGGTTGTCAATGACATAAAGTGTCACTTTTTATCGTGCTCAGTACATATACAGCTTGCGCGCCTCGCGGACCACGTCTTCCACTTTGGGCAAAAAGAAGTGCTCCAGCGGTGGAGAGAACGGCACTGGCGTATCCAGACCGGTAATGCGCACAATGGGGCCGTCGAGATCTTCAAAGGCCTCTTCATTGATGATGGCGGCAATCTCGCCCGCCAGTCCGCCGGTTTTCGTGTCTTCGTGCAGCAGGATCACCTTGCTGGTCTTCTTCACCGTCCGCGCAATAGCTTCGCGGTCCAGTGGAGAGAGCGTGCGCAGGTCCACGATCTCGGCTTCAATGCCTTCTTTGGCCAGTGCGTCGGCGGCCTCCTGCGCGGTGTGGACCATCGCCGCATAGGTAATGATGCTCAGGTCGCGCCCCTCGCGATGCACGCGGGCCTTGCCAATCGGCACCGTGTAATCGCCCTCGGGGACCTCTTCCTTGATGCGGCGATAGAGAAACTTGTGTTCCAGAAACAGTACGGGGTTGTTGTCGCGAATGGCCGACTTGATCAGCCCCTTGGCATCGCTGGGCGTGGCCGGGGCCACCACTTTCATGCCCGGCGTGTGGACGAAGGGCATCTCCGGATTCTGCGAGTGGAACGGCCCGCCATGCACTCCGCCGCCACAGGGGCCGCGCAACACCAGTGGCGCCGGAGCTCCCCAGCGGTAGTGCGATTTGGCCACCATGTTCACGATCTGATTGAAGGCGCAGCCGATAAAGTCCATGAACTGGAACTCGGCTACCGGCCGCATGCCGGTGAGTGACGCCCCGAATGCCGCGCCCACAATGGCCGCTTCGGCAATGGGCGTATCGATCACCCGCTCGGGGCCAAAGCGGTGGATAAAGCCGTCCGTCACCTTGAACGCGCCGCCGTAAATGCCAATGTCTTCGCCAATGCAAAAGACGCTGGGATCACGCTCCATCTCTTCCCAGAGTCCCTGCCGGATTGCTTCAAGATAAGTCGCTTGTGCCATGACTCAATTCTCACCACTGATTTTCACGGATCAATACTGATTTCAAAACCTTTACCGCGGATTTACGCGGATGCACGCGGATTATTCTTCAAAGTTCTTTTTCAGCTTGCCGCGTTTCAAAAAAGATTTGTATCAGGGCACGGCTTTAGCCGTGCCGAACAAACATAAGCAAAAATGCGGGCTTTAGCCCCTGCTGCTTGAATGCGCTTCGAACCTGGAGCATTCTTGAAACACTCTCTGGTTATTTTGAGCTCCCACAGAAGTCCTCGTACTACAGCAATCTCGCAGCCCAACTTCTTTTCGGCCCTATCCGCGTTCAATCCGCGCAAATCCGCGGTAAAAAGGGTTCTCATTTAAAGTGAATCGCCGCTGCGGTTTCTTTCAGCTTGCCTTTGCCGCGAGTTGTTTTCGGCTTGCCGTATTTCGGCCTGATCTCGTGGCAGCCCTCGCAATAGACGCCCTCGGCCGCCGTGTGCGGCTCCGGCATGGGAGAGCTTTCGGCGAAGTCGCGCTCGGCCTGGACCTCTTTTTCCACTTCGGCGATCAGCTTTTTGTCCTGTTCCAGAGTGAGCCATTTTTTGCCCAGCAGATACTGTTGAAAGCGGTCGATTGGGTCGCGCCTGCGCCAGAACTCGTGCATCTCTTTGGGGACGTAGGCCGCCGCATCGTGGATGGCGTGGCCCTTCATGCGCATCAGCTTGGCCTCGATCATGGTTGGCCCTTCGCCGCGATGCGCGCGCTCCACCGCTTCCCGCGTTGCGTCATACACCTGGCAGGCGTCGGTGCCGTCAATGATCACCGCGTTCATGCCGTAGCCGATGGCGCGATTGGCCAGGTCCTTCACCGCCACCTGATATTCGGTCGGCGTGGAGTAGGCCCACAGGTTGCTCTCGATAATCAGCACCAGTCCCAGCTTGCGCACCGCCGCCAGATTGATGCCCTCATAGCTTACGCCGGTGGACTGCCCGCCATCGCCAATCCAGGTGAGGCAGGCCAGCTCTTTGCCCTGAATCCGTGCTCCGAGCGAGACGCCGGCCATCACCGGAATCAGATCGCCCAGCATGGAGATGGGCGAGACCATGTGGCGCTTCTCGATGTCGCCATAGTGCGAAGTGCCGTCCTTGCCGTGCGTGGGCGAGCCGGCTTTGGCCATGTACTGCATCATGATGTCGCGAGCATGGAAGCCGCGCACCAGCTGCGCGCCCTGGTTGCGGATCATGGGAGCAAACCAGTCGTCGGGCCCCAGCGCATAGGCCGAGGCGCAGGAGCAGGCCTCCTGCCCCAGGCCGAAATAAACCCCGCCGACCACCTTGGTTTGCTTGTAGAGATTTTCGAGCGCCTGCTCCATCAGCCGGTTGATCAGCATCCAGCGATAGATTTCGAGGCACTGCTTCTGGTTCAGATACTTCGACTCACGAATGGGCGGGACCGGAGCATTGAGTTTGCCCCGCAGCTCGTAATGGACCTCATCGCCGCCGCTGACCTCGATGACCTCAAAGTCAGGCCGCTCCAGCCGCCAGTCCGGAATACCATATTCGTTCGCAGCAGGCGCGGGCGCTTTGCTGGCAGGCTTGCCGTTGGAGGCCCGTTTGCTGCCGTTGATGGAAGTTTTGTTCGACCTGGATTTAATGGCCATAAAGAAAGGAACAGTTTATACCCTCAGGCCAGCAGGGCTAAAGGTATGGCTACGCCAGATAAGAGTCTTCTTCGCCAGCCAGCCTGCGAATTTCCTCGGGAGCGCGAGCTGGGGTGTCCTGCGGCTGCGAGTTGGGAGTATTCGAGAAAAGCGCGTCCAGTGATTCGAGCCAGAGCGTCTGAGCTTCAAACACCCGGCCAAAGTTGCGGGCGGCCAGTTCGGCCACTTCTTCCAGTTGAGGAACATTTCTGGTGCGGCCCACGAAGGTGTGCGCCATCTCCTGCTCCAGTGACGTCACCGGTTTGTCGGTGATGCCACAGGGCACGATCAGTTTGAAGAAGTCGAGATCGGTATTCACATTCAGCGCGAAGCCATGCGAGGTGACGGCGCGCGATATGTGGACGCCGATGGCGGCAATCTTGCCCGGAGGATCATTTTCCGTCCAGACGCCGGTAAGGCCGGCCACGCGCTGCGTGACCACGCCGAGGTCGCCGCAGGTGCGGATCAGAGATTCTTCAATTTTTCTTACAAAATCCACAGCGCCCATGCGCGGACTGAAAGCGCGCAGATCAAAGATCGGGTATCCCACGAGCTGACCTGGTCCATGGAAGGTCACGTCGCCGCCCCGGTTGGTCTCCACCAGTTCAATGCCTTTGCTGGCCAGAAACTCCTTCGGCGCCACAATATTGTTGGCCGCCGCATTGCGCCCCAGCGTGATGACCGGCGGATGCTCCAGCAGCAGCAGCGTATGTCCCACGCTTCCCGCCTTCACCAGATTCACCAGCGTCTGCTGCAGGCTGAAAGCGGTCGAGTAGTCCACGCGGCCCAGGTAGATGACATTGATAACGCGAAGCATCTCTCTGCCATTGTATTCCAGAGGAAAGCGGCAGAATTACGACAACTACTCGGCCCTCCGGGATTGTGCATCTTTCTACACCAGTTTGGTGTACAGAGGTACAATGACTGCATGGCAGCCACAAAACAAGTACGGCGCAGCGTTACCCTGCCCTCTCAAATTGACCGCCAGGTCGAGGCTATTGCAAAAAAACAACGCCTGAGCGGCAACCGTGTTCTGGTGGAACTGGTTGAACTGGGTTTGGAGGCCCGTGAGCGCCGGGAAAAGGAATTTTTCGAGCTGGCAAAAAAATTCCGCGATACCAGTGATCCCGAAGAGGTAAAACGGCTGGGCGACGAAATGGGCCGTTACATTTTCGGGGACAATGCCTAAGATCGCGGCTTGGGCACAGTTTCCCGCCGCCGTGCGCAGTCATCTGGTTGAACGCATGCGCGACCGGCAGATCAGCCTCGAAGACCTCAACCGGCTACGCATCTGGGTGGAATCGAAGCCCGAGGTGCCAGAAGGCCCGTGGTACAAAGACTTTGGCTCGTTCAAAATCTGCGGGCAGGGCGCTTATCCCAAAACATTTCTCCTTGCCGGGCAGCCTGCCACCGGAACAAAGCTCTAAACCAAATTCGCCCGCCACTTACCACCACGGACCTTCCTTCATGCTGACTTCTTCAGCTCGCAATCCGCTCTTCGTCGCTCATGCCTCTCATGTAGAACTCTGGATCTTCTTCAAACTTTTGTGCACACTCGAGCGAGCAGAAATATACGGTCTCGTCATGGTAGTCAAAGCTGGCCGCGGCATTGGCCATATGTACGTGCGATTTGCAGACAGGATCAACAGGCATGGGAACCTCCTTGCTGAAGATAGGATTCCCTGAAGGCGGGGAAGGATTGCCCTAAAAATGAATCAGCTCGCGGCCAGTTGGGCCAGCCGCGAGCTGATCTGAACAGAGCTGATCTGAAAAGATCTCTTACATGTTAATGGCTTTTCCCTCGACCGAGCTGAAGGCATCCAGCAGCCCTTCGGCCACCGTGGGATGCGCGTGGATGGTGAACATCATGTCTTCCACGCTGGCCTCGAGTTCGAGGGCGGTCACGGCTTCGGCGATGATCTCCGTGGCGATGGGGCCAATGATGTGTACGCCCAGAATCTCGCCATATTTCGCGTCGGACACCACCTTGATGAAGCCCTCATGCTGGTTCACGATGCTGGCCTTGGAATTGGCGGTAAAGGGGAACTTGCCCACCTTCACCTGATAGCCGGCCTCTTTGGCTTTGGCCTCGGTAAGGCCCACGCTGCCGATCTGCGGCTCGCAATACGTACAGCCGGGGACGTGGTTCTTGTTGATGGCCTTGGCTGGCTTGCCCGCGATTTTCGTTACCGCAACAATGCCCGCCATGGCGCCGGTGTGGGCAAGCTGCGGCAGGCCGGCGACAATGTCGCCGATGGCGTAAATGCCTTTTTCGCCTGTTTCCATCCACTCGTTCACGTGGACAAAGCCGCGCTCGGTCTTGATGTTCGGCGTCTTCTCTAGGCCGATCTTCTCCGTATTCGGGCCGCGGCCCACCGCGATCAGCACTTTCTCGGCTTCGAGCTTCTGCGGCTTGTCGCCTTCGGGCGTGATGGTGACGGTCACGCCGCTTTTGCTCTTCTCCACCTTTTCCACTTTGGTGCTGAGGAAGCAGTTGATGCCCTTCTTCTTGAAGTTGCGCAGCAGCTCTTTGGAAACCTCTTCGTCCTCCACCGGGACCAGGCGAGGCAGCATTTCAACGATCGTGACTTCGGCCCCAAACGAGCGGTAAAGCGAGGCAAACTCCACGCCCACCGCGCCCGAGCCAATGATGATCATCGATTTGGGCACCGCGGGCAGGCTGAGCACCTCAATATTGGTCAGGATCGAGGAATCGGCCTGCAGGCCGGGAATCATGCGCGCATACGAGCCGGTCGCGAGGACGATATTTTTGCTGCGGATCTCGGTTGTTTTGCCGCCGGACGTCACCGCCACCGTGTGGACGCCGTTCTTTGCCGGGCCGGTCAGGCTGCCGTAGCCCGTCACGCGGTCTACCTTGTTCTTCTTCACCAGAAAATCAAGGCCCTTGGTGTGCTTGGCGATGATCTTGTTCTTGCGGTCCTGAATGACCGGCCAGTTCAGCTTGCCCGTGCCCAGGCCATCGATGCCGTACTCGGCCGCGTCCTTGAGATGGTCGTAAATCTCGGCATTGAACAGCAGCGCCTTGGTGGGGATGCAGCCCACATGCAGGCAGGTGCCGCCAAGCTTTTCCTCCTTGTCGATGAGGCAGGTCTTCAGTCCAAGCTGGCCGGCGCGGAATGCGGCGGTGTATCCGCCGGGTCCGCCGCCGATAATGGCAACGTCATAAATTGTTTCTGGCACGGAGCGCTCTCCTGATGAGTGATATCGATGAAGTCAAACACTCGATTGTAAACGAGACCTGCATCCGGTGCTGCCACCGGGGGCCTGGTATAAGACGCGCCCCGGGGTGCGAAAGATTCAGGGCGACAAAAGATGAGACAACGGGTGAGAATCCTATAGCATGGTTCAGCACGGCTGGCTGGGTTCTTTGCGGTCGTGAATATCAGTCGAGGAGTCGAAGAGAAGAGATGGGAATGGCGCTTCCGTTTTGGGTGTGGTGGATCATTGTGGGCCTGCTTGCCGGCTGGATCACCGGCAAGATCACGAATGGCTCGGGTTATGGGCTGTTCGGCGACATGGTGCTCGGAATCCTCGGCGCCATCATTGGCAGCTGGCTCTTCCACGTTCTCGGGATCGGTATTTACAGCCGAGTGCTCGGCAGATTCCTGAGCAGAATACTTACGGCCGTCTGCGGGGCTGTAATTCTGGTGCTGGTGTCGCGGATGGTGAGGAAATAAGACGGTGAGGAAATAGGCCGGTCAGGCGGAGCGACCAAATATTCTTTTTCCCGGTTGGTGATTTATGCAGGCAAGAGGTGCAATTTCTGGAATGGTTCTGTCATCTCTCGGGGTAAGAAGATTTGTTTCATTACTCTGTATGAGTGTGCTGGTGTTGCTGGTTGGATGCAACACAGACAGTTATGAATCGTTTTATTCCTCCCTGGCAGCGGCCGAGAAGGATGGGGCAATAACTCGAGGCTGGATACCAGTATTCCTGCCGGAAAGTTCTCGGAATATTCATGAACTCCATGATCTTTCGCCTTCGACAGCATGGTGTGCTTTCGAGTTTCTTCCCGCTGAATCCTCGGAAAGATTTCGCAGGAACCTCACGAGTATTCAGGTGCTGCCTGCATCTATAAGCCGTGTGCCAACCCCTGGAAAACTCTGGTGGCCATCTGTGCTGCAGGGAAATCTGGACACTGGCAGGATTCACAAAGCAGGGATGGAACTCTATGTTGTAATAACGCCTGCAACGCCATCGAGCAAATACGTCTTACTCTTCGCTATTGATTGGAGCTCAGGACGTGCATTTTTCTATGGCACCTGCGAGCCCGCTCGCAACTAGCTGTACTACCGAACTACCCAGCAGCCGCGCCGCATCCCTGGCGAAATACGTCAGGACATCTGCCGGCCCGCTCGGTTCACTTCAGCAGACCGGGCAGATAATTGGAACCCTGTTTCTATGGATGTAACGGCGCCGCCGGAGTTGCGGCTGGCTGCGCTTTCTGCCGGGCTACGGCCTGAGACGCAATGCTCATCCGCACGGCTTTTTCCAGTTGCGGCGAGGGCTGCAGTGGATCAGGTCCCCGCAACATACCCGTGATGTTGCGGACAATTTGCACGGGAGTGAAGATCACCCCCCATGGGAATCCCCACCAGCCCAGCAATAGAGATATTCCGGTATCGGTCAGCTGGGCTTTGGTTCCGCACGAACGGCAGGAAATCTGGGGCGTGCTTCTCCACGAAGTGATTACCAGTGCCGACATTACGCGGTGATGAACATGAACATCCACCGGGCCAGACCCTCCACATTTGGGGCACGGACCCTGATGAACTTTCAGCACGCTTTCGCTGACAACGTTTTGCGGAACCTGCTGTGAGATAGCAAGAAGAGCGCCCTGCCCGGCGCACCTGGCATTGCAGAAACGGAGATTGCCCTGCCGTTTTCCGCCAAACAGAATGGTCGAACCGCAGTTGTCGCACTTAGCCATAAAAGCCCTGCCCGTCTGATTTGGATTTCAGAGAGGCTAACACGACTTTCCGGCCTGTATGGAACTTTATTTACCGGAAGAACACTCTTGTCCGGTTGATATCAGTCTATTGCGTTACTGCAGCAGCCTGGCCGCATCCTTGGCGAAATACGTCAGGATCATCTGCGCCCCGGCGCGGCGAATCGAAGTGAGTGACTCCAGAATCACGCGGTCGCGGTCCAGCCAGCCATTGCGGATCGCTGCCTGCAACATCGAATATTCGCCCGACACCTGGTACGCCGAGAGCGGAACATCAAAGCGCCGGTGGGCTTCGGCAATCACATCGAGATAAGGCATGGCTGGCTTTACCATGATCATGTCCGCGCCCTCGTCGATATCCAACTGGATCTCGCGCATGGCTTCACGCAGATTGGGGCCGTCCATTTGATACGACCGGCGGTCGCCAAACTGCGGAGCCGAATCGGCGGCCTCGCGGAACGGTCCGTAGAACCCCGAGGCAAACTTCGCCGCATAGGAAAGAATCGGAGTATTGGCGAAACCAGCCTGGTCCAGAGCTTTGCGGATGGCGGCCACACGCCCATCCATCATGTCCGAAGGGGCAACAATGTCCATCCCCGCACGCGCCTGCGCCACCGCCATTTGCGCCAGCAGGTCCAGCGTGGGATCGTTCAGAATTTCGTAGTCCGCCGATTTCTTCGCCACGATCCCGCAGTGCCCGTGGGACGTGTACTCGCACAGGCAAACGTCGCCGATCACCACCACGTCGCGGACTTCTTTTTTAATGGCTCGCGTGGCGCGCTGAATAATGCCGTCTTCCGCCCACGCGCCGGTGCCGGTTTCGTCCTTGCTCTCCGGCAGGCCAAAGAGAATGAGCCCGCCCAGCCCGAGGGACTTCGCTTCACGGGCCTCCTTCACGGCCTCATCCACCGAGATATTGAACACCCCTGGCATGGAGCTGATCTCTTTGCGTATGCCCTCGCCCGGGCAGACAAAGAGCGGATATATAAAGTTAGAAGGCGTAAGCCGGGTTTCGCGCACCAGTGCCCGCAAAGGCTCCGACTGGCGCATGCGGCGAAGACGAGTGACCGGAAAAGACATGGTCAAAAGTTTAGCAGACCCTCGACGTGATACGCCTGAATGCAGGCAGAACACAATTACTTTGGTGAAGCCTTCCGATTATCTGCAGCACGCCATACATATCGAGTTAAAACATCCGCGCACGAGAGTTACAATATAGAAAGATGGATTATCTATTACACATTCTGACAATAGTTGGAACTGTAATCGGCGTTGTCGGTGCGATCCGCCTTCGTATTATGGTCTTTGAGTGGAGCCATCGTAATGATGATCTTCTGAAGAACAGCGAGATACAGACTCTCTTCAACACCGATCAAGCTCGATCCAAAACACACTGAAAGCTTCGCGCCACCAATGGTCACTGCTAGCCAGGTAATTTTGCTGGTATCTTGAACTTATGGCGCTTTCGCCTCTTCAGCACTCTTCCTCTCGCGTCCTCGAGTTCGAGGTCTTCCGCGATGTTCTTGGCGGATACGTCAGCTCGCCTCTGGGCAGGGCGGGTGTGGCCCAAATTGCCCCTTCCGCCGATCGTGCATGGATCGCCCGGCAGCAGCAGCTTGCGGAAGAGACCCGCCGCTTTCTGGTGGCGGGCGGCAGCTTTGATTTTGCCGGCCTGTTCGATGCCCGCACTCTGCTGGCGAAAGCCCGGATCACCGGCGCGGTGCTGGAGATCGACGAGTTGCGCGACATCATTTTGCTGGTGGATAAAGCGGCGGAATGGCGGGAGCTGGCCGCGCATCCCTCTGACTCGATTCGTAGTGCCTGGGAGCACATGCAGCAGCTTTCGCTGCGGATTGCCGACTTCACTCCGCTGCTGCGCTACTTTAGCCACAAGATCATGCCCGATGGCACGCTGGATGACCGCGCTTCGCCGGAGCTGGGCCGCATTCGCCGCGAGATAGAAAAACAAAAGCGGCTGATCCAGGAATCCCTTCGCGGATACCTGCGTCGGCTGGCCGAGGGCGGCGCCGCGCAGGAAGAGCTGATCACCATTCGCGGCGAACGCTTTGTGATTCCGGTAAGGACCGAGCAGCGGCGGCGCGTCAACGGGGTGATACACGGCGCGAGCTCCAGCGGACAAACCGTCTTCATCGAGCCGCTCGAAACCATCGAGCAGAACAACGATCTGGTGCGGCTGCTCGAAGAAGAGCATGCCGAGATCCATCGCATTTTGCTGGAGATGACCTCGCATCTGGGTGAGCAGGCCGCCGCCATCGCTGAGGCCATCGAGATCATGGCGGAAGTCGAGCTGCAATTCGCCAAGGCGCGCTTTGCCCGCGAATACGATTGTGTGCGTCCGGAGCTGACCGAAGATTTTCTCGAGCTGCGCGCGGCCCGCCATCCGCTGCTCGAGCGCAACCTGCGCCCGCGTGGCGGCAAAGTTGTTCCGCTTTCGGCGGAAATGGATTCCGCGCACCGCCAGCTCATCATCAGCGGCCCCAACACCGGCGGAAAAACCGTGGGGCTTAAAACCATCGGCCTGCTGGCGCTCATGGCCCAGGCGGGAATTCCCGTGCCTGCCATGACGGCGCGGCTGCCGGTCTTTGATTGCGTGCTGGCCGATATTGGCGATTACCAGTCGATTGAGCAGAACCTCTCGACTTTTTCCGCGCACGTCACCAACATTGATTTCATCTCCCGCACGGCCACGGCGCACTCGCTGGTATTGCTCGACGAGCTTGGCTCGGCCACCGACCCCGAAGAGGGCGCGGCCCTGGCGGTGGCCATTGCCGAACACTTCCGCCGCATCGGCGCGGTCACGGTGATTTCCACGCACCACACTTCGCTCAAGATTTACGCCGCGAACGCCGAGGGCGTGCTCAATGCCTCCGTGGGCTTTGACGAAAAGACCCTGCAGCCCACCTATGAGCTGCGTATCGGCGTGCCTGGCGCGTCGGCTGGCATCAACATCGCCCATCGCCTGGGTTTGAATCCGCAGATTACTGACGCAGCCCGAGCACGCCTGAGCACGCAGACCCAGGACATCGCCACATTTCTCGACCGCCTGCACTCCGAACTCGCTGAGCTGGAGCGCGAGCGCGAACTGGCGCGCAAACGCGAGCAGGAGCTGAGCAAAGAACTCAAGCGCCTGGAAGCCGAGGGCGCGCAGGAGCAGCGGCAGAAGACGCGCGAGCTGGAGCGCAAGATGGAATCCGTAATGCGCGACTTTGAGTACCAGATGCGCGAAGCCGTGAATGCCGTGCAGGACCGCGCGGCGGCGCAGAAAGTCTCAAAGGAAGCAGAGCGCCGGATCGCCAAGCTGCGCCGCGAGTTCAAAGAGCAGTTTGACGCCTCCATCGTGGCGCACCACACCGGCGCGGACCGCGACGATCCTGATGCGCGTCCGCATGAGATCAAGCTCATCTCGGAAGGCGACACCGTAAAACTCAAATCGCTCGGCCGGACCGCCCTGGTCAAGCGCAAGCTCGATGAGAACACCTTTGAAGTCGAGATGGGCGCAATGAAGATGAAGGTCCCGCGGCACGACATTGCTGCAGTATTCACCCCGGCCACGCCGGTGGCGGCAGCGCGGGCCCGCGGCATCTCGGTTTCGGTGCAGGAAGATGAGAACACGCCCACCGAGATCAACGTAATCGGCCACACCGTGGACCAGGCCACGCAGCAGGTGGAAAAGTTTATCGACCGGGCATTTCTGGCTGGCCTGGTGCGGGTGCGCATCGTCCACGGCAGCGGCATGGGCATTCTGCGCAAAGCCCTGCGCCAGTATTTAAAAGGTCATCCGCACGTGGCCACCATAGCCGAGCCGCCGCAAAACGAGGGCGGCGCGGGCGCAACCGTGGTTGATTTACGAACCTAGCCCCTGCCGCCGCGCGGCTGGCATTCGGAAAGTCTGCATATTTCAGTTATTATCGCGTTCTTAAGCAGAGTAGTCTCCAGCGAGGAGTACCCTATGCGGCGAATGTTTGTTGTGTCTCTTTTTTTTTGCCTTGCCGGCCTGGGCACCAATTTTGGCCAGTCCCAGCCCGCTCCGGAACAGCCTGCGCTCACCATTTACAACGCCAACTTTGCCGTGGTGCGCGAGAGCATTCCGCTTGATCTTACGGCTGGAGTGAATCACGTCACATTCTCCGGAGCTACGGCGCACATTGAGCCGGATTCTGTCATCCTGCGCGATCCCAGCGGACGCCGCACCCTGCAGATTCTGGAGCAGAACTACCGCAACGATCCCATTTCCGAAGGACTTTTGCTCTCGCTCAACGAGGGCAAGGTCATCGACTTTCAAGTCGGCGAGCATACCACGCCGGACGGCAAGCGAGTGCCGGACGTGGTGCAGGGCAAAATCATCCGCAGCGGCTATACGCCGCATTACAGCGCGATGAGCCAGTACGGCCAGCAGTATTATCAGCAGCAAATGCAGTACGCCAGCAATGTGGGGCCGATTATTGAAGTGGATGGCCGCCTGCAATTCACGCTGCCGGGCAGGCCGATCTTTTCCTCGCTCGGCTACAACACCATTCTCAAGCCCACGCTCGACTGGACGCTGCAGACCGACAAGCCCGGCCCTTCCACGGCGGAGCTGAGTTACATCACCGGAGGCCTGAGCTGGCATGCCGACTACAACGTGGTTGCGCCGCCGAAGGGCGACACCATCGACATTGTCGGCTGGGTCACCATGGACAACCAGAGCGGAAAAGAATTCAACAACGCGCGCATCAAGCTGATGGCGGGCGATGTGAACAAGGTTCAGCCCAATGCGCGCGATCGTCTTGCGGTTTACGCTTCGGTGGAGGTAGCAGGAGGCAGTATGACTGCTCCGGTCACGGAGAAAACCTTTGACGAATACCATCTGTATAATCTGGAGCGCCCAGCCACTCTCCATGACCGCGAAACCAAACAGGTGGAATTCATATCCGCTAGCGGCGTGAAGTCGCAGCGTATTTATGTTTACAACGGGGCCGTGATCAATCCCAATCAGTCCGGAGCTTCTGATTTTCTGCGTATTCGCAGCGATCAGAACTACGGCACGCAATCCAATCCCAAAGTCTGGGTGATGCAGGAATTCAAAAACTCCAAAGCCAATGGGCTGGGAATCCCGCTGCCCAAAGGGCGAATCCGCTTTTACCGGCGCGACGATGATAAGCAGGTCGAATTCACCGGCGAAAATACTCTGGACCACACCCCGGCGGATGAAACCATCCGCGTCTATACCGGAAACGCCTTTGACATTACGGGCGAGCGCCGGCGCACCAATTACCACGTCAACAACGGCCAAAATTCGGTGGATGAAGATTTTGAGATCAAAGTCCGTAATCACAAGAAAGAAGCCGTGGAGGTGCGGATCGTCGAAAAGCTGTATCGCTGGAGTAACTGGGACATCCAACAGAAATCCGATCCTTACAACAAGCTGGATTCGCAGACCGTGGAATTTCGCGTGCAAATTCCGCCGGATGGCGAAAAGGTAGTCACATACTTCGTGCACTACTCGTGGTGATCGCCAGCAATGGCTGCCGGGCTTGCCCGTTAGACTTTCGCCAGCCCCTGCTCCAGGTCCGCGATTAAGTCGTCCGGGTGCTCGAGGCCGATCGAGAGGCGCAGCAGGTTGGCGGGAGCGCGGGTGGCCGCGCCTTCCACCGACGCGCGATGCTCGATCAGGCTGTGCGGACCGCCCAGACTGGTGGCGTGGGTGAACAGTTTGGTCGCGGACGCCAGGCGGAACGCCTCGGCTTGTCCGCCCTTTACCTGAATCGACATCATTCCGCCAAAGCCGGACATCTGCGCGGCAGCGGTTTTGTGTCCAGGATGGCTGGTCAGCCCAGGATAATGGACCGCCTCGATCTTCGGCTGACCACTCAGAAATTCAGCGATGCGCTGGGCGTTCTCGCAATGGGCGCGCACCCGCCAGGGAAGAGTTTGCAGTCCGCGCAGCGTGAGCCAGGATTCAAAGGGCGAAGGCACTGCGCCGCCTTCGCGCTGGAAGCAGCGGACTTTTTCAAAATGCGCTCCGGCTTCTTTGAAGATCAACGCGCCGGCGGTAACGTCGCTGTGGCCGGAAAGATACTTGGTCACCGAGTGCATCACCACATCGGCCCCCAGCGCCAGCGGGAGTGACAATACCGGCGTGGCCCACGTGTTGTCACAGGCCAGCAGCGCCCCGGCTTTTTTGGCAATGGCCAACACGGCGCGAATGTCGGTAATGTTGATCAGCGGATTCGAGGGTGTCTCCGCCCAGATCAGCCGCGTGGTGGGCGTCACCGCGCGCTCCACCGCGCCTAAATCGAGCATGTTCACCAAAGAGAACTTCAGCCCCCACGGCGCGAGATGGCTTTTCAGGGTGACGACGGTGCCGTAATAAGCGTCATCGGGCGCAATCACGTGGTCCCCCGGCGCGAGCGACTGAAACAGCGCCAGCGCAGCAGCACTTCCCGAAGAAAAGGCCAGAGCGGCGGCGCCGTCTTCGAGACTGGCCAGAGTCTCTTCGAGCATGGCCCGGTTGGGATTGTTGGTGCGGCCGTAGAGATACCCGCCCGGCAGGCTGCCGTCCTCGGCTTTTTCAAAGGTGGTGGAAACGTGGATGGCCGGGATCACATCGCGCGATCCGGCTTCAGGCCTGCGTCCGGCATGGACGGCTCGGGTTTCAATCTTCATGACCGTTTAGGGTACAACGCCACGGGGGAATTGTCGCGCAAGTTCAGGAAGTAAGATTTCGGAGGCTCCAAGCAACAGGGCCTTGCAACGAGCCGCCCAGACGAAGCTATTCGATTTACTCGAAAAACTGAATTTTAGTCAGTAACTATGGGTAAAACTGCTATCATCCGTGCTAGCAGTTTTACCCAGAGAGGATGTGCCTGAGTGGGCAATCAATTACTGGTCCGCAATGTGCCGCAGGATGTGCGGGACTGGATCGAGCGGGAGCGTGAGACCCGCAGAATGTCGCAGCAGGAGTTTGTAAGCTCCCTGCTGAAGCAGGCCAGCGCGGACGGCGAGATTCTCTCTCTGCCTTTTGCCGAGGCGTCGCGGCAGCAGACACTGCCCGATTCTGGTGGAATGCCGTTTCGCTTCATCGATCTGTTTGCCGGCATTGGCGGCTTTCGTCTCGGGCTGGAGCAACATGGCGGGAAATGCGTCTTTACCTCGGAATGGGACAAGTACTCGCAAAAAACCTACAAAGCCTGGTTTGGCGATATACCCCATGGCGATATTCGCGAGATCGAGCCTGCGGCCATCCCTGATCATGACGTATTGGCTGCGGGCTTTCCCTGCCAGCCGTTTTCCATTGCCGGTGTAAGCAAGAAGAACAGTCTGGGCCGGGCCCACGGATTTGAGTGCCTTACGCAGGGCACACTCTTTTTCAACGTGGCGGCCATCGCTGATATCAAGCGGCCTCCGGTGCTGCTGCTGGAAAACGTGAAGAACCTTAAGTCGCACGATAAAGGGAAAACCTGGCAGGTGATTCGCGAGACCCTGGAATCGCTCCATTACACCGTCTTCCATAAAATCATCGACGCCGCCGGCTGGGTGCCGCAGCACCGCGAGCGAATTTACATTGTGTGTTTTGACCGGAACGTCTTTGGCGACGACCCTCCGTTTGCCTTTCCCGAGCCGCCGGGGGCCGCGCCCAAACTGCGCGACATTCTGGATGAAAATCCGGAGCCGCGTTACACGCTCACCGACCATCTCTGGAAATATCTGCAGAATTACGCGCAGCGGCATCGCGAAAAGGGCAATGGCTTTGGCTTTGGCCTGGCTGACCCGGATGGCGTCACCCGCACTCTGAGCGCGCGCTATTACAAAGATGGTTCGGAGGTCCTCATTCGCCAGCCGCGCAAAAATCCCCGGCGGCTCACGCCCCGGGAGTGTGCGCGCCTGATGGGCTTTCCCGACGAGCTTTCGCTGGTTGTCTCGGACACTCAGGCCTACCGCCAGTTCGGCAACGCCGTGGTGCCCAAAGTGGCGGCGGCGGTGATGCGGCAGATTCAGCTGGTATTTGAATGGCAACTCGCTCGCACCGGCAACGGCTGCCTCATCAAAGGCCGCACTGGCACAAAAGCTAAAGCAAACGGACACAAGTAAGATTTGATTCATGGCTGACGTCCACACCCGCGAGCAGCGCAGCCGCAACATGGCAGCGATCCGCTCCCGAGACACGAAGCCGGAGATTCGCGTGCGCTCGCTGCTGCACTCGCTGGGCTATCGCTTTCGGCTGCATCGCCGCGATCTTCCCGGCAAGCCGGATATTGTCCTGGCCAAACATCGCACCGTGGTTTTTGTGCATGGCTGTTTTTGGCACTGTCACAAATGCCGGTACGGAAGGGTTGTGCCGAGGACGCGGGCGGAGTTTTGGAGCAAAAAGCGCGGCGACACGGTGCTGCGCGACCGCCGCAACACCCGCGCTCTGGCGGCGCAGGGCTGGAAAGTCGTAAAAATCTGGGAGTGCCAGACGCGCGACATGCAAAAGCTGCTGCAGAAGATTGAAAAGGCCATGAACTCACGACCTGCCGTCATCTGAGTTGCAGCCTGCAGGCATTCCAAATTGGGAACGCAGATGCGCGCAACGTAAGCTTATTCCTGATACCGGCCAGTCTTGCTCAGTTCGCGGTAAAAACCCAGGTCCTGGCCGCGCAGCATTTTGGTGATGTAAACAATCTGCCCGTAGTGCATTCCGAAGTGCTCCACCACGTGGTATACGGCATGCAGTCCATTCACCTGATAGCCCTGAATTTCATACAGGGCAGCGAGGTCGGCTTCGGTAAGCCGCTCCAGCACCGCTGCAGCCTCCTGCAAAGTGGCGCCGAGCTTTTCCAAAAGTGCGGAGTTGGAAATCATGGCGCGTTCGCCAAATTCGGCAGGCCGGTCGCGAGCGTCGTCCACGCGAGTGAACGATGTGATCAGCCACTGGCGCACGTTTCCGTTCAGATGAAGCAGCAGGTTGCCGGCGCTGTTGCTCTGTTCATTGGGACGCCACCACACCTGTTCATCGGTGAGTGACACAACACACTCGCGCAGCCGTGGCCAGTATTGCTCCATCAGCTTCCAGCGGGAAAATTCGAGAAAGATTGATGACGTGTTCGTTGGGGTCATAATCGAGTTCCTATCATAACCATTCTGGAGACATATACATTTCTATCTCAATGATGAATGTGTCCCCAGGTCAGGCGCGATGTGGGGGAAACGCGCGTAAATCGGATCCAGCAGTCCCTGGGGAACCGGTGAAATTAGCTGCATACCAATGAATTTACGTTTGCCCTTGTAATCAGCAGCAACCCAGGGTCGGCCAGTAAAAATTCGCCGCTTATCCACACGAAGATTGGAAATTTCACTGAGCCGATAACGTTTGGTCTCATGCAATCCCATCGCCCTGCGTTCAAACGTCAGTTCTTCCGGCGACACGCTGAGCCGATGTTTGGCGAGAGCCTGCCAGAAATGTATGAAGCCGCTGAAAATGTATGCAACTCCTAAAATAATGTAACCGCTTCTGTCGGCGGGATCATGGATGTTTATGGGGAAGAAAATGTATCTCAGACCGCCAAGAAGCCACATAATGCTCACCAGAAATGACAGGTATCTATGAGCTACTGGCAGCTCAACCGAGACGACTTGCCCTGTATTCGTGGATTCCATGGGTGAGACAGATTATAAGCACAACAGCATCATCAATCAGCATTATGCAAAGACGTACTTTGGATCGAACTGGACGCCGTGCTTCTTCAGCAATGCAAGAAACTCGTCTTCGAAGCTGATTCTGGCGTGATGCTTCTGCTGATTACGAATATAATTCGCCACCGCCGGTGTGTTTGACACGCTCACGCTGTAGGCGGCATATCCATCCTGCCATTTAAACTGCTTCTCTTTTTCGCGCATCCAACGCGAGGAATTTGCTTTTATCAACATCACCACTTTGGCCACACTCATTGTGGGCGGCACATGCAACAGCACGTGCGCATGATCGTGAAATCCATTGATGGCGATGGGAACCAGATCATGATTTCTGCAGATTCCAGCCATATAAGCCCAGAGTTCCGGCTGAATGTCTTTGGGGATAAGCTTTTCGCGGTCTTTCGTGCCAAAAATCACATGCATGTGATTTTTTACAAATGAATGAGACATACATTTGCCTTAAGGCCATTCACAGGGGCAGATTTTGTATCGCCCCTTCGGGGCTCCATTCTTCTCTACGTTTACCCAGCGCTGCCGCGCTGGGCTCAATAATTACGCCCCGCACGCGGGGCTTGGCCTACACCGCCGGCAAACGACATTTACGAAAACTCAATCCCATATAGCCTGAAACGTGGGCCTATTGTGTGAACGCGCCCCAAGCAGAGCCCGCAACGCGGGCGCAATTATTGAGCCCACCCCGCAAGGGGTGGGAACCCAAACGATCTATGAAATTTCCAAGCCCCCGAAGGGGGCGGCACAAATCTTTCAAAAAAAAACAGAAGCGGGCACAACGATATTGTCGTGCCCGCTCTATAGCTTAACTACAACAGCTCAACTACAACCAGAGGTGCTCCCGCAGCTCATGCACCGGTAGCACGATCCGTTGCGCGTCATGATCGCGCCGCAGACGTGGCAGCTTGGCGCGTCGCCCATGTCCACCAGGTCTCTCATGGCGTCGGCGGCGTGGTAGATGCCGCGATCTTCGAGATGTGGAGTGCCTGAATCATAACCTTTAGCCCTTGGCTCCTGGCCATTCGCCAGACCGCCCTGCGGCGGGGTGGTTTCTGCGTGGCCCTCGCCGGGCAAAAGCGGCTGCTGTGCTTCCACCGCGGAAGGCAGTTGGGCCGCACGGGGTTCGCCCGCAGGCGGCGCAACGATCATGTCCTTGAACAGCGGGAACTGCTGTCCGGAAACGAAGCGGATTTCCAGCCAGCGGAAGATGTAGTCCATCACCGACTTGGCAATCGGAATCTGCTGGTTGCCGGTGAAGCCGCTGGGCTCGAAGCGGGTGTGCTCGAATTTGTCGCACAGCAAGCGCAGTGGAACTCCGTGCTGCAGCGCGAGCGAGACGGCCGTGGCGAAGGAATCCATGAGTCCGGAGACGGTGGACCCTTCCTTGGCCATGCGGATAAAGAGTTCGCCGGGTATGCCGTCCTTATAGAGGCCCACGGTGATGTAGCCCTCATGGCCGGCGATGGAGAACTTGTGAGTGAGCGAGGCGCGCTCCTGCGGCAGGCGGTGGCGCAGCGCACGCGGCGGCGCCGACTCCTGGTCTTCGCGGCTGACGCCTGCCAGCCTGCGTACTGCGTCAAAGACTCCGCCCTGGATTTCGCTGGCCGCTCCGTTGGCCAGGCGCACCACTTCCAGAGCAAAGGTCTTTTGCTCGGGGGTGAGTACGGACCAGGTTTGGTCGGCGGGTGAAAGCGCGACAGCCTTCTCGCCTTTGGTGCCACGTTTGGCGGCTTCGTCTTTGGAACTGGCGGCCATGAGCGGCTGCGCTTTCTTCGATCCGTCGCGGTAGATGGCCACGGCCTTGAGCCCCAGCTTCCACGACTGGATGTAAGCCTCCATGATGTCTTCTACCGTGGCCGCTTCCGGCAGGTTCACGGTCTTGGAGATGGCGCCGGAGATGAAGGGCTGGGCGGCGGCCATCATTCTGATGTGGCCCATATAGGAAATGGTGCGCGTGCCTTTCTGCGGCTTGAAGCTGCAATCGAAGACCGGCAGGTGCTCGTCTTTGATTCCGGGCGCGCCCTCGATGGTGCCGGTGGCGTCAATGTAGCTGACAATGGCGTTGACCTGATCGCCGGTGTAGCCCAGCTTGAACAGCGCCTGGGGCACGGTGTTGTTCACGATCTTGATCATGCCGCCGCCGACCAGCTTCTTGTATTTCACCAGCGCCAGATCCGGCTCCACGCCCGTGGTGTCGCAATCCATCATGAAGCCGATGGTGCCGGTAGGCGCGAGCACCGTGACCTGGGCGTTGCGGTAGCCGAATTTTTCTCCCAGGGCCAGGGCCTGGTCCCATGAATCTTTGCTGGCTTCATAGAGACTGGCGGGAACATGGTCGCGGCCGATCTGGTTCACCGAGGCGCGATGCATGCGGATGACGTCGAGGAACGGTTCGCGATTGATGTACCAGCCGGGGCAGGCGCCGCCGGTGATCTCATGCTCGGAGACGCGCGAGGTTGCCGGGCGGAGCGACGGGCACTGCTCGGCGATGCGCGCCGACTGCAGATAGGCCTCGCCGCACATGATCGCCGTGACGCAGGCGGCGTAATCGCGGCCGGCGTCGGAATCGTAGGGCAGGCCGCTGGCCATGAGCAGCGCTCCCAGGTTGGCGTATCCCAGGCCAAGCGGGCGGTAGTCATGCGAGTTGCGCCCGATCATCTCGGTGGGATAACCGGAGTTGTCCACGAGGATTTCCTGCGCGGTAATCATAATGTCCACGGCATGGCGATACGCGGCCACATCAAACGCACCGTTCGCGCCCATGAACTTCATGAGGTTCAGCGAGGCCAGGTTGCAGGCCGTATCGTCGAGGAACATGTATTCCGAGCACGGATTGGAGGCGTTGATGCGCGCCGTGTTCCGGGAAGTGTGCCACCGGTTGATGACAGTGTCATACTGCATGCCCGGGTCGCCGCACTGCCACGTGGCTTCGGAGATTTTCTGCAGCAGGTCGCGAGCTTTGTATTTTTTGAGCGGACGGGCGTCTTTCACCGCGCGTGTGGAGAACTCACCATCGTTGACGACGGCGTTCATGAATTCGTCGGTCACACGCACGGAGTTGTTGGCGTTCTGGAAGAAGATGGAGCTGTAGGCCTCGGAATCAGGTCCGGAGCCGTCATAGCCCATCTCGATCAGCGCCCACGCCTTGGCTTCTTCCTTCGCTTTGCACTCGACGAAGTCGATGATGTCCGGGTGGTCCACGTTGAGGATCACCATCTTGGCGGCGCGGCGGGTCTTGCCGCCGGACTTGATCACGCCGGCAAAGGCGTCAAAACCGCGCATGAAGCTGAGCGGTCCGGAGGCCTGGCCGCCGCCGGAAAGCACTTCCATGGAGCCGCGCAGGGTAGAAAGATTGGTTCCCGTCCCGCTGCCCCACTTGAATAACATGCCTTCGGTCTTGGCCAGCGTGAGGATCGAATCGAGCGAGTCTTTCACGGAGTTGATAAAGCAGGCCGAGCACTGCGGATTGCGGTATCCCGTGGCAGCGAACTCAACCGTTCCCTTTTCCCCCGTCCAGTGCCAGTTCTGCGCGTCGGACTCCGGCTCCAGCCGGTCACAGCCCACGTTGAACCAAACCGGAGAGTTAAAAGCGGCTTTCTGCTGCAGCAGAATATGCACCAGCTCGTCATGGAAAGTATCGCGGTCTTCCTGAGTGGCGAAGTAGCCCTGCAGCCATCCCCAGTCGCGGATGGTCTCGGCCACACGCTGGATCAGCTGGCGCACGCCGGTTTCGCGCTGCGGCGTATCCAGAGCGCCATGCAGATACTTGCTGGCCACAATGTTGATGGCCGTCATGGACCAGTCGCGGGGAGACTCAACGTCTTTCTGCTCGAAAATACTGTTGCCTTTGGCGTCAGTGATGCTGGCGGTGCGCAGCTCCCACTCGACTTCGGAATAAGGCGACACGCCTTGCCGCGTAAAGTGCCGGGAAAACTTCAGACCGGCGGTGCGTTTCTGCTGTTGCGTGTTTGCCGTCCAGGTGGCCGGGGCGGAGGAAGTGTGCTGGGTGGTATCGGCCATTTCCTTTTTCTCCATTTTTTGAATACCTTCTGCTCTGTTTTTACAGTCTGTTTACAGTCTTTGTTTTGAATACCTGTTACTTCAAATCGTTACTTCAATTCGCGGGCAGCGCCGGAAGGAGCGTTTTTTACGCTCAGGCGTTACGGAGCTGCTCCGCACTGGGTTTTGAAAGATGGGGACGACCGGTCTGGCCACCGGGAGTCCACTGAAATCGAACTCAGCCCGCAGGCGCCTCTTTGGCGGACATACTGCGGGTCACACGATCCACCGAGCGTTCCGCCACGGTTGCGGCTTCCGATTCAAAGAGCCGCGTCGCGGAATTACGCTGCGATTCCAGCCAGTTCCTGAGCGTCATAATCGCAACGCTCCTCTCCTGCCGGCCGGGGATGACGGAGTAACGCATATAACAGCGTATGGAAGCCAGGCGATCACGCCATGGGCTGGCCGCCGTAAAGAGACGGCTTAGCGAGCGAACCAGATCTTCTGATTCGTCAATTTCAAACACAGCCAGCTGGCGGCGAACCGCATCACCGGCCGGTTCCACAATCTCTTCGGCAAGAGCAAAAACCCCGGGCTGGCTGGGAACCAGCAACAGTCCAAAGCTCGACTCACAGCGAAACCATCGAGACCATGTCATTTCCATAAATCACTCCCAAAGAACCCGCAACCGAGGCCAGTTCACAAATACCAAAGGAAAGCAGCGAAGCCAGCCTGCGGGAAAAGGACTTACCTGGGGTCACCCGAAAAAAAACCACCGCGATTTACTGTTTTGGCGGCGCTACCTCGGCGCCGGTTTTCAATCTTCCTTGAGCCTGCACTGCTTACAGCAGGGACTTTATACAAACTGCCATTGGTGGGAAAATACTCCCTGCATATAGTGTAAGTCAAGAGCAAAACACAATATGTTGTACATTATATCAGCCCCAGGAAACTTCTCAGTAAACCCTGTTTTGATCTTTTTTTCACCTGTTTTTCCCGATGTTTTACCGGTTTCAAGAGAACATTTCCACAGGCTTCCCAGGGCAGCGTTCCGAAAAAACTTTTTTGGATGATGCCGTACATATTTTTCTTTCGTTCTGAAGCCGGGGCGGCAGCATAATGTATTGCGAATCTACCCGTACCCAGCGGCAAGGTCAATAAGGCAGAGTTGTGCAAAGCTGTGGATTCCGCAGATTCCGGTGGAAATCAGGTCGGGAATCGAGATTGCCCGATGTATGTGTGCCATTGGTGAACACGGGACATCCAAAGTGCAAAGGGCATCGTCTGTAACACAGACGGCTGATTGAGTTGCGCAAAAAGACATCTGCCCGCGCGCCCTCCAGGATTTAAACTCCTGTTGCAACCATTTACGCAGCTCGGAGGTTACGGTCATGCTCCGTATTTTTGGGGTCTCCCTCCTTCTTTTTTCGTCCTGGGCCGGGGCCCAGAGCTGCACCAGCTATGTTTTCGCTCCGGTCTATGCCCACGTCACGGAATATGTTGACGATCTGAGCGCCAGTGACTTCGAGGCGCGCATTGGCCACACTGTGCTGCCGGTCCGCAGCGCTACCCAGGAATTTTCCAACCGCCTGCTGGTGCTGCTCGAAGTGGATGAAGTTTACGGCGACAGCAAGGTAGTGGGAGACGTCCTCGATCTGGTACCGCGTTTGGTGCGTGAGGCCCCGGAAGGCCGAAGAATTGCTTTCGGCATTTACGCTCGCAAAGCTGTCTTTAGCGAGCATTTCAGCGCCGGCACGAAGGAGCGCATCCGCGAAGTGAATGATGTTATCGAACAGGCGGATTCCATGGGCAAGGACGTGTCTATGTATGACGCGCTGCATCAGGCCCTGCAACTGTTTGGCCCACACCAGCCTGGCGACACGGTGCTGCTGATTGCCGACCCCTATGACAACAACAGCCGGCGCTCGCGCTCCGACATCATGCGCGAGTTTGCGGCCACCGGAACACGCTTTGCCGTAATGCTGCGCCAGCCGCTCACCCGCGTGGGACGCGATTTTCCCATGAAAAACCACGAAGCCGAAAGAGATTTCTTCAACCAGCTTTCGCAGATGACTGGCGGATATTACACCGACTTCAAAGCGCATTTGATTGACGCAGCGTGGAAGGGATACATGCTGGGGGTCGAGCTGCCCAATGAGCTGCAGAAACCGGCCAGGTGGAAATTGCGGCTGCGCAACGCCACCGCGCACGAACATGCAAAAGTCATTTATCCGGAGAAAATTCCGCCCTGCGGCAAATCTGAAAACACAGCAGCGGAAAAGAAGGAGCATGCTCGCCAGCAACAGATGAAAGGTCTGGCGATTCGCTGAAGACAATTCAGGCACGATGGATCGAACAGCGCGTGCATTTGAGATATTCTGTGCCCAGTAACATCCACTGGATATTGCCTAAACATGCGAGGAACACTATAAACGCTGGGTGGATTCATGCCATGATCAATTTTTTCGACCAATTCATCATGTTGCTGAGTACAGACTGGTTCAAGCCGCATTGGGGAGTTATTGGGATCAATCTCGATGAGGCTGCAAAAGACATTGTGCACGGAGGCTGTCGTAAGATCGTAAATCAAATTATTTCCGATGCGGAGGAGTACTGGTTGATCTCCTTTTCAGAAGATCGCCATAATGAGACACGTGCTCTGTTTGAGTCATTAGACCATTTCTAGTAACGATAGGGATAATAATGTAAGCGGGAATCAGGGTGGAGTGGGATAGGATGGTTGTGCTCTGGAAGTTTTCCTGCAACCCGACGATGGCCCGAGCGTATTCCGACGATTTGCGCCGCAAGAT
>DASSEH010000292.1:0-22547 GCA_035695325.1 Candidatus Angelobacter sp. | reverse complement strand
CTGCGCGCCATCAAGGCTCGTACTTTGGAAACCCTGGAGCAAGCCATCACTCAGGCTTTGGCTTCTATTACCCAGGACAATGCTCTTGCCTGGTTTCAGCATTGTGGCTATCCATCCCAATCGATTCCGAAAATGGTCTAGTCTCACAGAAGTGGGCATAATTTTATGTTTGTCGCATAGTTTGTGGCACGATCCTCATCGCAAGAATTCTGATTACCTTGGTGGGATAAGACGCTGCCTTAATTCGCTTTTCCGCCTGACTTCCGGTTTGCCCGTCAACCGCCCACAATCGATGTCAAACGCGGATCACTTCCTATAAGAGGACTTTGGGAGTTTATAGTCTTTTGTTGACCATTGTTTACACGAGTCGATTTCCGGTGGTGGGGCATTTTCATTTTCCACAGGGGGTACGGTAGAATGAAGCCCCTTGTAACCCCGACCCGACTCCGGAAGCGGTTTTCACCGGTAAGGCCAAAAAACAAGCCTGGAGAACGCCAATAACTGTTGGCACAGGATTCTCTTTTGATGGCAGGATTACTCTTTATAATATACTTAATAATATACTTAAAAGCAGGAGTTCCGGAGATGAGAACGCTTGCGTTCAAAGCGTTTTGCTCATCTGCGGAATCACGTCCGTTTAGCTTGCATTTAGGGGGGGGCCTGTGGATATAGTTCGCGATGAATCAATAAAGCGCAAACGGCGCATCAGGCAGATAATCATAGGTGCCGTGGCTGTGCTTGTTCTGGTGTGTGTCACCGTTGCAGTGGTCCGACTTCCGGACGCAGCGCCTGCCGTGGAACGCTCCGGCATCTGGTCGGATACGGTGAAGCGTGGCTCTATGCAGCGACAGGTCCACGGCATAGGAACATTGGTTCCCATTCCGGAAAACATTCGATTCATACCGGCAGCGACTGACGTGCGTGTGGAGCGCATTCTGGTTTTACCGGGAACTCCGGTAAAAGCCGATACCGTGATCATGGAGCTTTCTAACCCGCAGGTGGAACAGGAAGCCATGGATGCCGATCTGCAGGTGAAGTCTGCGGAAGCTGATTATCAGAACACGAAGGTCAGGGTAAACAGCGACCTTGGAACCTTGAAGGCCGGGGCGGCAACCGTGGAAGCCGATTATCAGAACGCCAAACGCGAAGCAGCAGCCAACCGGGAGCTGGCAAAAATCGGGGTGATCTCGGACGCAGCGCTGCAAACCTCGCTGGCCAAAGAGCGGGAGATGGCCACTCGCCACCAGATCGAACAGGAGCGCATTGCAGAGAATGCCGCCGCGATCACTACACAGCTTGCGGTTCAACAGGCCAACATCGATCAGAAGCGCGCTTTGGCGCAGCTAAGGCATCGGAACCGTGACGATCTCAAGGTTCGTGCCGGGATTGACGGTGTGCTGCAGAATGCGGAAACACCGGTCCAGGTAGGCCAGCGGATACCACAGGGAAGCATTTTGGCCAAGGTTGTGGACCCCAATCATCTCAAGGCTGAACTGAAGATTCCCGAGACCCAGGCCAGAGACGTGGCTATTGAGCAGCCAGCGGAGATTGATACGCATAACGGCGTTATTCAAGGGGTTGTAAAACGCAGAGACCCTTCCGTGATCAATGGAACGGTAGTGGTGGATGTGGAACTGAAAGGCCCATTGCCCAGGGGAGCGCTGCCTGATCTGAGCGTGGATGGAACCATTACCCTGGAACGGCTGGAGAATGTTCTTTACGCAGGACGGCCTGCTTTTGGGCAGGAAAAGAGCACCGTTACCATGTTCAGGATACTGGCCGATGGCAAAACCGCCGTCCGTGTTCCGGTTGAACTTGGGCGCAGTTCCGTCAATACGGTTGAGATTCTTCACGGGCTGCAGGAAGGTGATCAGGTCATTCTTTCCGACATGTCGCGCTGGGACAGCGTCAATCGCATCAAGCTGGAATAAACAACCGGGCTTCGAGCACTATTACTATCAAAAGAAAACAGGAGAACATATAGTGACGACTGGGCAAACTCTGATCGAGCTGAAGAGTGTCACCAAAGTTTTCTACACCGATGAAGTGGAGACGCATGCGCTCTCCGGCATTGATTTGAATATCCGCCAGGGCGAGTATGTTTCCATCGCCGGACCTTCGGGGTGCGGCAAGTCAACTTTGCTCTCCATTCTTGGCCTGCTGGATTCACCGACCGATGGCTCTTATGTTTTCAATAACAGACCGGTTCAGGGACTGAACTTCTCCGAGCGCGCACGTATCCGTAATCAGGAGATTGGATTTATCTTCCAGAGCTTTAACCTGATTGGTGATCTTACGGTCTATGAAAACGTCGAACTGCCGCTGACTTACCGCTCCATGCCCTCTTCGGAGCGCAGGAAGAGAGTTCAGGAAGCACTGGAGGAGGTCAGCATGGCGCACCGCATAAAGCATTATCCGGCACAACTCTCCGGCGGCCAGCAGCAGCGCGTTGCCGTAGCCCGCGCTCTGGCAGGATCACCCTCTATCCTGCTTGCCGACGAGCCTACCGGCAATCTGGACTCGCACAACGGTGAAGCAGTCATGGAACTACTGCAGCAACTCCATCGGGAAGGCGCCACCATCTGCATGGTTACGCACGATACACGCTTTGCCGAACACGCCGAACGCACTATCCAGCTGTTTGACGGTAAAGTAGCGAAAGAAACAAAGATCGAGCAGCAGGTAGCAACGAGTCCGGCGTAGGCGACGGATTTTTTTGATCGTTCACCTTTCTCAAAACCGCTTCTAGTACTGTGATCTTAGGCATAATGACCAAGGAGCAGCAAAGCAGCATGCCGCTGGAACTCTGTCACTCACAATTCTTTGTCCTTCGCACTCCTTTATTGCCAATCGAGGAACTAACCTCATGGAGTGATGCTCTCACCGCGAGCCATGCGTACGAATCGGGAAGCTGTCCCGAACGCGCGACCATGGCCTGGAAGGACGATGTACAAGTTCTGCGCAGCCGGCTGCGCAATGTTATTGATCGCGCGGAGATTCTCCATGCAATCTATGTCGCGTCTCCATCACTGCAAGCCGGCATCGAGCACTGGAGACGCAATCCTGACAGCAAAAAAGGGCTCCAGGCGGAACGGGCATTGGTCCGATATTTTGCAAGGATGGCGTTCCGCCCCACTCCATTTGGATTGTTTTCGGGACTTTCCACTGGCCGAGTGAGCGAACAAAGTGAGACTGCGCTGGAATTGAAACCACGTGCGATGTATCGCCTCCACTGTCGGCTTGACTTCGACTATCTGTTCGCCCTAACTGCAGCACTACAGGATGATCCTGCACTGGAAATGGAATTGCGGTTCTGGCCGAATTCAAGTTTGCACAAAATCGCAGATGCCTGGCACTACACAGAATCTCGCCTCGCCGGCACCCGGCGCACTCATCATCTGGTAAAGATCGAGAGCGATTCTTATCTGGAAGCGCTGATTGAGCGGGCGCAGAGTGGGGCCACTGTTTTGGAGCTTGTGGCGGCGGTGCATGCTGCACCAGGCGATGCAAACCCGTCCGAGGAAGAAGCCAGGGAGTATGTGCTAAGCCTCATCCGCGATAATGAGGTTCTCGTCTCAACTATGTCTCCTCTTCTAACCGGCACTCCGCCGCTGGATGACGTTATAAAGCAGTTAGAATGTCTTCCCTCCGGTACCTCAGCCGCAAATGCGCTTCGTGAAATTCGAAAACAAATCAAGCTGTTGGAAAAGACTGGCCTTAACTGCGCGCCAGGCGACTACCAAGCGGTCACGGCGGGTATCGAGAAACTTCCCGCGAAATTAGACCTGGCAAAGCTGTACCAAGTCGATATGATCAAGCCTATTGAAGAAGCGGTTATCGGCAAAACAGTAATAGCCGAGGTTATTGCAGGTGTCGAGCTTTTGTGTAGCCTGACGCAAGCCTTCGAACCGGATGAGCTTAAATCGTTCCGCGAGGCTTTTTCCGCGCGATACGGGAGCGCTCTGGTTCCATTGAGCGAGGCGCTGGATGAAGAAGCCGGCGTTGGACTTGGGGCCGATGTCTCACCGCTGATGGCGGGGCTGACACTTAATCACACGCGTCGCGGAGGGCAAGAGCAGGGCAAACTCCTTGAGCTTCATATGCTCCTGTTGCAGCAGATGCTGACATGTGCACAGGCCGGTAAAGATGAGCTGGAGTTGGACATCTCTGCTTTGTCTCAGAAAGAAACTTTCGCACAGAAACTGCCAGATGCATTTTGTGTGATGGGCATTTTGGTGTCCGCGTCAAAGGCGGCCCTGCAAGCGGGAGATTTTCAATTCCATATGCAGGGCGGCATTGGCCCTAGTGGCGCAAGGCTGATGGGGCGCTTTTGCTACGATGATCCTGAGATTGAAGCCGGTGTTCGTAACCATCTCGAGCAAGAAGAGGCTCATGATCCTGATGCGATCTACGCCGAGGTCGTGTATCTCCCGGAAGGAAGGATTGGGAATGTACTTTGCCGCCCAGTCCTGCGCGACTACGAAATCCCGTATATGGGCCGGTCTGGCGCACCGCCGGGTCGACAGTTGCCGGTGAACGACTTGCTCGTCGGAATCGAAGGAACCAGCATTGTACTCTATTCACGAAGGCTGGGTCGCCGGGTAATTCCGCGAGTTACGAATGCGCATGGGTTCATGTACTTGCAATTACCGTCGATTTATCGATTCTTATGTTGGATGCAGCATCAGAACGGCGCTTCGTTCCCCAGTTTTTCCTGGGGACCGCTTGCAGCACTGGACCATCTGCCGCGGGTCACCGTGGGACGAGTGGTCCTTTCTCTGGCGCGATGGACGCTTTCCGCGACCGAAGTCGAAGCCATCGGCAAAGATGAAGGCAGCGCGCGCTTTCAGGCCGTGCAGGAGTTGCGGCGTCGGCGACACTTGCCCAGATGGGTCGTGCTTCGAGAGAGAGACAATTCTCTGCCGGTGGACTTAGAGAATGCCCTGAGTGTAGATGCGTTTGTTCATGTACTCAAGCGCGCGGCGCAGGCTACTTTAGTGGAAATGTATCCAACGCCTGACAAGCTATGTGTATCTGGCCCCGAAGGGCGCTTCTATCATGAGTTACATATACCGTTCACCCGCAAACCTCGCAAGGAATCTGTAAGTAGCGCAAAGACGGAAGCAGCACAGAATAGTGTGGCCTTTGTGTCTCGAGCCAGTGTGCCTCGCGAAACCAGAATACTTCCCCCCGGCAGCGAGTGGCTTTATATTAAGCTTTATGGCGGAAGAGTAGTGTTAGATGAAATCCTGACTACTGCGGTTCGCGCCTTGGCTCGCTCCGCCATTTCGTCTGGATCTGCAATTCGTTGGTTTTTCATTCGATATGCCGATCCTCACGATCACCTAAGAATAAGATTCAATGGCGTTCCTGCAAGAATCGCCCGAGAGCTTCTGCCACAAGTATTTGATTCGTTCAATCCCTTGCTGGCGTCGGGAAAGCTTTTCAGGATTGAGTTTGATACTTACGAACGCGAGATTGAGCGTTACGGCGGTGTCGAAGGCATGCTTGCGGCTGAAGATATTTTCTTTGCAGACAGCGAAGCCGTATTAGACATTCTCGCTGAAACTGCCGGGGACCAGGGTGTGGACATCCGTTGGCGAATCGGCTTGATGAGTATAGATCAACTGCTTACCGATTTCGGCTTGGACGACCAAGCAAAACGCACCGCTATGGAACTCTTGCGTAACGCGTATCAGAAGGAGTTTACAATCGATGCTGCGGGAAAGAAGCAGCTGAGCGCTATGTTCCGGGCAGAGCGGAAAAAAGTGGAGTCGCTGTTCGACGACTCGTCCGAAGATGAGCGGCGGTTTAAGCGAGCGTTAGTGCGGCGATCTAACGGAATGGTTGGTGCATTCCGCGGATTGCAAGCCCTGGCCGCGGAGGGGAAACTGGAAACGGATGTTTTCAGCCTGGCTGGCAGCTTCTCACATATGCACATCAACCGATTGATTCGTTCGTCACAGCGCGCCCACGAACTCGTTTTGTACGATTTCTTGTATCAGGTTTACGACGGCAGAATCGCAAGAAGAACACGCGTTGAATCCGCCGCACCACATGGCACGGTTCATGGGGCTGAACCCGTTGGGCAGGCCTAGCAGCCCGTGGTGGAAGTCTAAATTTTGCCATCTGCAATTCGTAAGTTGCTGAATTTACGATGCGAAGATTACGTGGTTTGTGCGAAAAACTACTTCCACCACAGGCTGCTAGTGCTCAGTTTGAAGTTCGAGCCGAGCCTGGGCTGGATGAGAATCATCCGAAGGTATTTAGATTATTGCTTGTTTCTATTCAATCTGCACACATTACTTTTCCGAGAATAAAATGATGCGCTGGTCCCCTATTTTTTCAACTTCCGACAATATGCTGAATTCAGCTCGGGAAGCGGTCGATGCGATTACCGACGCGGTTATGTCAAAGGATCATGATGAAACAACTCAGGAAGCGCTTCTGGGCCGCACCTATGAGGCTGCTCTTCTATATGGATATCTTGCGATCACCCGAAATGACTACGTGTGGGCCGCTCACGCAACAGAATGCTTAAACTGCGCCATTGCTGAAGTAGCTAAACAGCTTCGGTCTTTGGACTTTTTTGGCGGCCTTAGTGGCCTCGGGTGGACAGTGGAACATCTCTCTCAATTACTCAACCAAGCCTCTTTCGCCGTCGATGAGTACCCTAACGTTAATCCTGCCTATGAAGACAACCGGGCAAATGAAGAACCGCCCATCGACGAAGATCTCAATGCTGAGATCGATACTGCTCTTCTGAGCAATTTACAACAGTATAACTCTTCTAGGCCTTACGATTTGATTAGTGGGTTAGTAGGGTTTGGAGTCTATTTTCTGGAGCGCGCACCAAAGGAGACGGCCACTCAAGGGGTCCGGGAAGTCTTCGATCGAGTGGAAGCATTGGCAGAGCGTACTCCTGATGGAGTCACGTGGTACTCTGGCCCCGATCTCCTACCCGGATGGCAGCAAAAGCTATGTCCAAATGGATACTACAATCTGGGCGTTGCCCATGGCATTCCCGGCATTATTCACTTCTTGAGCGAAGTATCGGCTACCGCAATCGTTGATAAACAACGATCTCACCGGCTACTTGAAGGTGCCGTAAATTGGCTCATTGCGCAACGGCGGCCTGCTGGCTCGCGATCCATATTTGGTTCCTGGATTGTTCCCGGAGAACGTCAGTCAGATAGCCGACTGGCGTGGTGTTATGGAGACATGGGAATTCTTGCAGTCCTTTTTCAGGTAGCGCGCCGCACGGACCGAGAAGATTGGCATAAGTTCGCTAACGAGTTGCTGTACCATTGTCTGGATTGGCCTCAGGAAGTAAGCGGTATTAAGGACGCATCTTTGTGCCACGGCGCAATCGGTATAGCGCACATGTTTAATAGGCTGTATCAAAGCGAAAAGGACCCCAGATGCCGGGAGGCTGCGTTAATTTGGTTCGAACGGGCTTTAGGCATGCGCCAACATAGTAGTAGCGCAGGTGGTTTTTTTCGATTACGACCGAATCCTAATGGACAGAATGTTTGGGAGGCAAGCCCCGCTTTTTTAGACGGAGCTATTGGAGTGGCGTTGGCTCTCATATCTGCCATGACTTCTGTGGAACCTGCCTGGGATCGAATGCTCTTGTTGTCGGGACGGTCTTCGACTAGCCAGCTTGGCTAAGATTCGCAGGTTTGGAGGGATAGGCACCCAAGCTAGAGAGGCGCTGTGATTCGCAGGTGTGCGACTGATCGGAAGCATTCTGGAGAGATTCGCGTGGGGGCACTAATGAGGTTAGCGTGTCGGGAAGTACTTGTAAGAGTTTTTATTGATGGTCGTGCTAATCTTCACCCTTATTGAAAAGTAACTCCGGGATGCCATAGTAGTATCTGGCACCATTTATTTGAGATGCATCTTAAGAGTCCACAAGAATCCGTCCAGCAGCACTCCACAGCACACACGCGTGCTGTGCTGCTCACTTTAGGCTTGAGCTGTCCTTTGGATGGCCCTTCGTATGCTGCGTTTCAGATTATCTGCGCGGAAGACGCCGAAGATGCTTTGCGAAATCTTGGGCTCCAGGAAAAAGTAGCCGTGCTGCTGTTTGGGTCGCGTCTGAAGCCAACCGTTGCGCACAGTATTCTGGAGCGTTACAGTTCCACCTCGCCGGATAACACAACTGCAGCTATCGTTCTTTGTGCGGATTCGGAGCCGGAGTTGTTTCAGACACTGGTCGATGAAGGCCGCGTTTTCTACATGGCTCGGGGCGATCTTGCGCCGGAGCAACTTCGTTCGATTGTAACTTGCGCTGCCGCTCGCTTCCTGTCAAAGTTGAGAGGCGTAACAGATCCATTAGCAACGAAAGTGGCCGGGATCGACGAATTACTTGATTGTTGCATACGGCTGCCGATGCAGGAGGACCTGCCGAGCGCGTCAGGACTGCTCACAACAGCCGCGCGTGAATTGATCAACGCGGAGCATGTCCAGTATCTGATCTATGATGCGGAAGCCGAAACTCTCACTCTCGCAGATGCTCTCGACCATAGAGAATGGCGTGAAAGCGCTGCCTGTGGCCTGGCGGCATTTGTGGCCCGCACGGGACAGAGAACCAGGCTCGATTGCGTTGGTCTGGACCCGCGTTATGACGTTGAAATCGATAATCCGAGTGGCCCGGAAGATGTGCGGTTTCTTGCCGTACCACTTACCGGGCCCCAGGGGATGCCCGCCGGAGTTATTACGGCAACTCGCGGCCGGGAGTCATCTTGCTTTTCAGAGGAAGAAGCTCTGTTGCTCGAACTGTTGGTGGAATGCGCGGCTCCTACGATCAATCAGATTGCTCTACACAACCGTGTTCAGGCGTTGCTGCTCAAGCGGGCAGAGGGGACTAACTCCGATATGTTTCGCGAGGAAGCTCTGGAGTATCACATACGAAGCTGGGGCCAACAAGGGGATGTTCTTAAAATGTTGCCATCATGGTTGCGATCAACATATTGGGTGACGCTGGTCGTGTTTTTTGCTGGTCTTATTGGAACCGTTGTGGGCAAGATGAATGTGTATGCCAGTGGCCCGGCGGTAATAAGGCCTCATGCCTTGAAGGCCCCTGTTGCGAATATAGTCGAGCCGGGCGCGGGATATGACCTGCTTGCTTTGCTGCCGTATTCCTACAGCGCTCAGTTACACCAGGGCATGACGATGCACCTGAAAATGCGTGGAGAATTCAGTTTTGGACGCACACTGCTTATCAGCCAGGTAGACCCGGAGATATTAGACTCGGCCGGAGTTGTACACTATGCAGGAAAAGATGCTGCGTCCATGCTTCCCGTATCAGGCCGCGTCATCGCAGTGCGGGGCCTTCTCCCGGAAGGGAGTTTCAGCAGCGACTCCCTGAACCGCGATGGAGTAACAGGAGAGGTTGAGATTGTCATTCGTTCGGAGCCTGCAATCGTTGCGCTGATACCGGGTTTGCGAAAAATATTCAGAAGGACGGAATAAGGCGCCTGTGCCGAGCGAAAAAACGCCACCGCGTGCAATCTCAAGTCTTGCGGATCGATTTCCAGCACTGCGAAAGCTCTGGTCGCACGGACGCTCACGGCGAATCCCTGTGGTACGGCAGCTCGCGGCGACGGATTGTGGCGCTGCAGCCCTGGCGATGGTACTTGGATATCACGGTAAACGGGTGCCGCTCGATGAAATTCGGCAGGCTTTGGGCGGCGGCCGCCATGGGACCACTGCGGCTGCGTTGCTTCGAGCCGGCCATTTGTACGGGCTTCGCGGACGCGGAGTGCGCGCCGAAATTGACGATCTTCAATCGCTGCCAGTGGGAACGGTCCTTTTTTGGGAGTTCAGTCACTATGTCGTACTGGAGCGCGTCCGCCGGGATCGCGTTGATATCGTTGATCCCGCCGGAGGACGGCGCTCCGTCCCGATTGACAAACTGCGGCGCGCATTTACCGGCGTGGCTCTTATCTTCGAACCCACTGAGGAGTTCGTGCCCGGCGTCGCAAAGCGGCAAAAAAGTTGGGCGCTGTTTCAGCAAATCCTTGAACGCCGCGCTCTGCTCGCTCGCATCCTCTTCACATCCGTAGTAATTCAGGTTCTGTCTGCAGCAATGCCATTTTTGACAGGGGTATTGATCGATCGTGTAGTGCCGCGCAGAGACTACTCACTGCTCCTAATTTTGGCTGCTGGCTATTTAGTATTCGAACTTTTCAACGGGGTCGCCGTATTCGTCCGCGCACACTTATTCCTGCATCTGCAGACGCACGTAGAAGCGAGCTTCACTCTGCGCTTTCTCGATCATTTGATCAGGTTGCCTTTTGCTTTCTTCCAACAGCGCACCACCGGCGACTTGATGATGCGCTTGAGCAGCAATTCCAGCATTAAGGAGATTCTAACTTCCACGACTCTGTCCACGGTGATGGATGGACTCATGGTCAGCCTCTACGTGATCCTGCTAATGCTGGCGAACGTTGCCTTGACCATGATGGTCATTGGCGTGGCGTTGGTGCGCATCCTGCTAGTCATTCTGATGCGGCACAAACAGCGAGACTTAATGGCGGAGAGTCTTGAGATATCGGCGCGCTCCCAGACGTATCAAGTAGAGATGCTGAGCGGGATGGAAACGCTGAAGGCTATGGGGTTGGAACGCAGAGCCGCCGAAAACTGGTCAAATCTCTTTGTCGACAGTCTCAACATTTCCATCAAACGCGGACGCCTCGATGCAGGGCTTAGTTTCTTGCAGAGTCTGTTCTCAACCGGGTCAACCCTGGGCATTATGTTCTATGGGACCTATCTCGTCCTCGGTGGCTCGTTTACTCTCGGCGCCATGATGGCCTTCAGTGCTCTGGCCGCCGGTTTCTTTGCGCCCTTGACTAACCTTATTTCCACCGGCGTCCAGCTTCAGATGCTGGAAACTTATCTCGAACGCATCAACGACGTACTCGACACTGCTCCGGAACAGGCTGACGGTAAAGTCGTCCACGCTGGGTTACTCAAGGGAGCAGTAAACCTTGAGCACGTCTCATTTCGCTATAGCAAGCAGGATCCCTTGGTGCTGGAGGACATGTCCTTAGCGGTTGAGCCTGGTTCGCGTGTGGCGCTGGTGGGTCGAACAGGTTCTGGTAAGTCAACGTTAGCAAGACTCATGGCGGGCCTTTATGAGCCATCGTCAGGCACATTGTCATTCGATGGAAAGAACCTGAAACACTTAGACCTGTGCTCGGTTCGGAGCCAACTCGGCATAGTAACTCAAGATATTCAGCTCTTTGGCGGAACAATGCGCCAAAATATTGCTTTGGCTGATCCGCAGATGGGGTTCGACCGCGTCATTCAAGCCGCCAAGCAGGCGTGCATTCATGATGACATTCTTTCCATGCCGATGGGATATGAAACGGTTCTGGCCGACCGTGGAGTTTCGCTTTCCGGTGGACAGCGGCAAAGGCTGGCCCTTGCCCGTGCTCTGGCTTGCTGTCCGGTGATACTGGTCCTCGACGAAGCAACCAGTCATCTCGATGCGGTAACGGAGGCGCTCGTGAACCAGAACCTGGCGCGAATGCATTGCACACGAATCGTGATCGCGCATCGCCTCAGCACGATTCAAGACGCCGATTTGATCGTTGTGATCGATGGCGGAAAGATTGTGAACCAAGGCACGCACGGGCAGCTATTAAGAGCAAGTTCCAAATACACAGAGTTACTCGGGAGTCAGTGGGATCGCGAGCCGTACGTGGAGGCGTCCGCCGATTTACACAAAAGTACACGATAACGATGTGCAACTCATAGAAAATGGGTATGCAGGAGGCCTTAACAAGTCAGGTTTCATTGCTCACGTACGCTGGAGCAACACGATAAAACGGAATCCATGGAAGCCCACATAAGGGTCTTCCGGAAGGAAGGGTATTCCGCCGGGATCACTCCTGACGCAATGCCTCGATTGGGTTAAACCTGGATGCGCGCCACGATGGAGCCCATGAGGCGGCGACAGCAACGCAGAACATAGTGAGAGCAACAAACACGAGAGTCGGTATGTCATGCATGCCAACGCCATATAAAGCACCTGAAAAGATGTTTGGGCATGCAGCTTCGGCAATAAGACCGACAGTCACGCCAACCAGTGCTGGCACTACGCCGCGTTTCAGCATCAGCAGCAAGACACTTGTTCTGGGCGCTCCAAGTGCCAACCGTACGCCCAAGTCTCGCGTTTGTGCACTGGCGATGTATGACAACAATCCATAAAGTCCAACAACAGTGAGCGTCACCGCGATCATTGCGAAGGCAACAAGAACCAGCGCTCCCAATCTCAGGACTCTGGTGTTTTCTGCAAGATAATCGGCAACTGTTTGCATCTTTGATATCACAACATTCGGATTTATCTCCCTTGCGGCTGTTCGTACAGCGGACAGATTCAGCGACCTGCTATCCGTTCGAATGATCGGGTATGTCCTTGTCATGGCAGTGTCAGCCTGGTTCAACGGCCGGTACAAAATAGGATTCTCGGGCTCGCCACCTCCTTCCTTCCGAGTGTCAGCCACGACTCCCACGATTTCCACTGTGCTATCGTCCCATCGACTATGTTCCAATCGTTGACCAATGGGGTCTTCCCTGGGCCAAACCTGCCGCGCCATTTTTAAGTTGACGATTCCCACCAGTGGGGATCCCTTGCCATCCTGATTGGTAAAATTGCGCCCGTGTAATATGGGAGTGTTCGCGACTCGAAGATATTCGGGCGTAATCGCAATCGAGTCATACCAGCCTGGTGGCCCATCGAAACTCGTGCCTAGCTTACAAGGGCTGCACAGGGCTGCCGCCTGTATTCCCGGAAGATTCTTTAGCCTCTCGACAAAAGCATTCTGAAAACTTCTTTCAGCGTCGGAGCCGCTCGGAACATCAGATAATTTCCAATAGATTTCCGAGACGCTTTGCGTATCAAAGTTAAATACAGTTCCCGATCTGTTCCAGGCAGACTGAAGGAGCAATAAAGTAAACGCAAGTAACACAACGGACGTTGCGGTCTGGAATACTGTCAATAGGTTCCTGAAGGTCGTGGAAATACGCCCACCCGTGCCGCCAGATGCAGTCATCTGCATTGCCAGCCTTGGATTGGATGATCCTGCCCTCACCATTGGCGCCAAACTGAATCCGCCTGCCATGAGAGCGGCAATACCGAATCCGAAAGCCAGCACCCGACCGTCAAACACACCGGTCGCGATTGTTTCGTGCCACCGTGTATCTTCGGAGGTAAGTCCCACGATCAGTCTGATGAACAAAAACGCAAATATAAGCCCCACAACCGTGCCAAGCGCGGAAACCATGAAACTTTCCATCAAAATCCCGCGAGCAACTCGCCACCTGGATGCCCCCAGGGCGATGCGTATGGCGAATTCTCGGCACTGTCTTTCAGTCCGTGCCAGCAGAATTGTCGTTACGTTTCCAGCTACCAAAATTAGTATGCTACCAACTATTCCAAACACCACAAGAGAGAACTTATGAGCTTCTTCCTGTCTGTGGCCATCAATGAGTTGAATATCGGGCCAGGGTTTTTCCCAATAGTTGGGGGCCGTTCGTTTCCCGATATTGCGCGATCCAATCATTTGGGATTTGCCCGACCCAAGTTGCCCAGCAACTGCTTTCATTTGCTCGCGCGCCTGATATACAGAAGCACCTTGCTTCATTCTGCCAAACACTCGGAAAGAAGAGGTGGTCACATCCGATAAGATGGTGTGAAGCAGCGGATTAGTAAGGCTGGCTCGCGACAACGGAATCCACATGTCAGGTGGGTTTTCCGGATCAATCCCGGTGAATGTTGGCGGGGCGACCCCGATGATTGTGTAGGTTGTCCCACTGCGGCGGAATTCGGTTCCCAATGCCTCGTCTTTGCCGCCAAACAACTCACGCCAACAACGATAACTCAATACCGCCACATCGCCCCCGCCATTTGGGCTATCGTCCTGCGCGTTGATAACCCGGCCGCGAAACGCGTGCACCTGTAACTGGCCGAAGTAATTTCCCGTAACTGCTGTAACTGTCGCGGATACAGTTTGATTGCCGTTCCCAATTTCGGCGGCTAGAAAGGGGTAGTAGGCGGCAAGCTCCGGCAAAGCGTTCGGTTGAGCGTTCACGTATTCGAGGTACATTGGCCATGACAAGCCCCTCCCGGATGGCTGCGTTGACGTTGACCGTCTGTCTATTTCCACGAGCTCAAAAGAGCGCGGAACCGGAAGTTTAGGAAAGAGCATCCATCCGAAAACATTGAACATTCCCACATTCACGCCAATGCCGAGCCCTAGCGTCAGAATGGCAAAGGCCGAATACCCCCGGTGCTTGATCAATGCCCGGGCAGCGTTCAACACATCGTGCCAAAAAAGTTCCATCTATGACCTTGGAAGTGATCTTATCATGGGTGCTTAAATGGGCCCGGAGATCGAAACCCTTATAGGACGCCAGTCACTGGCCGATTTGGTTTCTCGGCCGTTGAGATGGCGGCGCGGCCGCCACGCAAAGACGTTGGACAGCGCCCCGGACCTTTAGAGCTGAAGCGCCCGCGCGATTCGGGACCCGCAGCTGGAATTGTTTTTTGATAACGTCGCGGGGTTCCGTGAACCAGATTGACCAAGCGCTCAACAATGCGTACTCGGGTTCGTCCGCATTTTGCTCGGACATGGAGATCGGGAGAACGCCACACGTTTCTGCATCTTTCCCACCCGGAGGCCCGAGGCCTGCAAGCATTAAATATAGAGGTTACACTGAACTGCTCTCGGCTGTAAGCCCAAGGATTGTCGCGGGCGCGTCGAATGAATGCGACAGAAGACCGCGCCCGCTCAATTCACGCGCGCCGACCTTTCGGTTCGCGCTGCGTCCCATGGGGACTACTATCAGGCACAAACTGTCGCCGGCTGGCACGATTGTGTCAGTATTGTTGAAGCGCAGCCTGTATCCGCAGACGTTGAACATACCTCCTGCGTGTTGCAGTTGAAGGGCCCGACCGATCCCCCAGCAATGTGTGTCAATTCCTCTGAATCTAGATTCCTAAGGGTAACCTTCTTTATTTCCAGCTTCTTCTTCACGTGTAAATCCTCCTTGTGAGATGGTGCATCATAACGAAAAATAAAGCCCGATGATATATGCGTTGAGACTTATGTCGATGCCAAGCATCGCTAACTCAGCAAAGCATTGAACGTCCGAATACGGCTCCGACTTCCTGCGTGCCTAGGTAGGGCCGACTAGATGTGCCCGCCGTTAGCCCTCCAGAACAAGCTTACTTTTGGTGCTTATTCCGAAGAGCAATGAGGTCAAATCCCTTTCTTGCTGCCAACAAAATACTTTATGTGTGAAGCTCTGCTTCAAAAAATACCATGACGGTTTGTTTCAGTCAAGATAAAGGTATGGTAGGTAGTGGGTCATTTTTAATTTCCACAGGGGCAGAGCGGTATAAACGGTTAGTGACGACCACCGTATTACATACGCCTGACCATCCTGACCATCCTAACCATTCTCTCGGCTACTAATTGCGCCGTCTGCTCTGCGTCCATGGGCGTAAGCCTGCCGTCACAAACAGCCATCACTTTATTGTCACAACGGTTGTCAAGAAGTTTTAGCAGGCTGGTGCTGGTCATCCATCGTTGAGTATTTTTTGGAATTGTGTTTGATACTCGCTTTAGTCTCATCATAATCGGTTCGTGCCAACCGAGATTCTTGATCTCACTTGGCAGGAGCTAAGATTAGGCCGTGCACCGGGAGCGAGAGCCATGGAGACTTTCAAGTATTCTGACCTGCTTCTTCGTTTGGCGGGTTTCGACGCCTGGCTGACCAGGCTAGGATTGACCCCGCGTCCGAACGACCGCATACACGAAGCCTTCAATATCTTTCGCAAGGTCGAAGAGGCGAGCCGCAAAGGCCGAGAAACAGGTATCTACAGCTATATTCAACGCGAGGACTGGTTTCCGATTATTGAAGCCCTCGAAACACATGATGTCTTCACCGCCTTTCAAAACGAACCATCACCAGCGATTGGTGCGGCACTGAAAAGAGCTCTGTCAGGCCCGATCCAGCCGATTGACGAAAGCCCCAAGAACAGAGATGGGAGGAATATTTGGTACGAACTTGCCCTTGCAGCCGAATGGAGATTGCGCGGTGCTTCGGTTACCGTGGAAGAGCCGGACCTGCGGCTCACTAGTGTAGTCCGCCATAAATAGAGTCGTTTATATGTCGAGGGTCATCATCATAAGATGAGGAGACCTCGATATGCGTGTCGCGCCAGCCATTGTATTGTCCGATGAAGTCCGGCTTCGGTTGCAGAAGCTGGCGCGGGGCCGCGCAACGGCAGTGCGTATCGCACAGCGCAGCCGCATCGTTCTTCTGGCTGGCGAGGGGCTGCAGAACAAGCAGATCGCCAGGCAGATGAAGGTAGCGCCCCGCATGGCGGCGTTGTGGCGCGAGCGCTTTCTTGCGCTGGGTGTGGATGGCCTGCTGAAAGATGCAGGCAGGCCAGGGCGAACACCGTCCATCGCCGCTCTGACCGTAACCGAGGTTATCGAGAAGACCACCCGGAGCAAGCCAGTGAACGCCACTCAGTGGTCGCGCAGTACGATGGCTCGCGAAGCGGGCATCTCCGCGTCCAGTGTGGGGCGCATCTGGCGCTCGCATGGCCTGAAGCCGCATCGAATTACCAGCTTCAAACTCAGCAACGATCCTAACTTCGCCGATAAGCTGGATGCCATCGTCGGACTCTATCTCAACCCGTCCGAACACGCGCTGGTGTTATCCGTAGATGAGAAGAGCCAGATTCAGGCACTGGATCGCACGCAGCCCGGCCTGCCTCTCAAAAAGGGTCGTTGCCAGACCATGACGCACGACTACAAGCGCAACGGCACGACCACTCTGTTTGCTGCCCGGAATGTTGCCAGTGGTGAAGTCTTCGGCCTGTGCCAGGAGAAACACCGTCATCAGGAGTGGCTGAAGTTCCTGCGCATGATCGATCAGACCATTGCTGCCGACAAGCAAATCTATCTGATCTGCGATAACTACTCGACGCACAAACATGAAAAGGTGCAACGCTGGCTGGAGAAACACAAGCGATTTCATGTGCGCTTTACGCCGACCTCGGCCTCCTGGCTCAACATGGTGGAACGCTTCTTCCGCGACATCACGCAAAACCGGCTGCGACGCGGTATCTTCCACGACCTGGAACAACTCATCATGGCCATCGGCGACTACATCGACGGACACAATCAGAATCCCAAACCCTTCATCTGGACTGCCAAAGCAAACGACATCCTCGAAAAAGTCACTCGTGCTCGCGCAACCTTGAATAAATGACTATCTGTGTGGCGCACTACACTAGAGACGACATCACTTTTCTGGTGGCATGCAAGCGACCTGCCAAGGAACATAGCATTCACGCAAATATTCGCGACGCGATAGAGCACTTCAACACAACTTGGACATGACGCCCAAGGGCGCATTCGGAGTTGCTGCGATTTCCCTTGGTTGTGTCTTCAACCCTGGGGACAAGGTTTTCTCAGGAGAAATGAATGCGCTCGGAGATCTTCTCGAGAACGAGCTCGACAAACACAGGCGATACCTCCGGTCAGTGGATGATCCGAGAATCTGCTGCGTTATGTTTCATGTTGCGACACCGAGTGTTGGCGGGGAGAACGTTGATCTATTGCGGGCATCGTACAGCGTTGCGCAGGAGCTGAAACACCCTTCCATCGGCTCGAAGACGTTCCGAGAACATGCACGAGATATGCGTAGTAACCCTAGCAGCCCGTGGCGGAAGTCAGTAGATGGAAGAAGATAATGTGTGGTGCGGGAAGCAGAAGTGTTGTAGATATTGAGTATGGCGATGAACAAGCGGAGTGGCGGGGAGAAGCAGGAAGACATGTGGGTCGCGTACACGGAGTTGACGCGAGCGCCGGGGCATCCGTTTTATGAGCGGTTGAATGAGGTGCTGGAGCAGGCTGGGTTTGACGCGTTCGTGGAAGGACGGTGTGCACGCTTCTATCATGCGCGGCTGGGAGGGCCATCGCTGATGCCCGGAGTGTACTTCCGTTCACTGCTGATTGGATATTTCGAAGGCATCGAGGGGGAGCGTGGGATCGCGTGGCGGGTGGCCGATTCGCTGGCCCTGCGACGGTTTCTGCTGCTGGGACTGGATGAGGGGACGCCGGACCAGTCGACGATATCGCGTACGCGGCGGCTGATAGACGTCGAGACGCATCGCGAGGTGTTCACTTGGGTGCTGGGATTGCTGGCCGAACGTGGGTTGCTGAAGGGAAAGCGGATCGGCATCGATGCAACGACACTGGAAGCGAACGCGGCCATGCGTTCGATCGTGCGGCGGGACACGGGGCAGAGCTACGAGGAGTTTCTGAGTGGGCTGGCCCGGGCCTCGGGGATAGAGACACCGACGCGGGAGGACCTGGTGCGGCTGGACCGTCAACGCAGAAAGAACAAGAAGAAGGCGTCGAACAAGGAGTGGAAGAGTCCGGCGGATGAGGACGCTCGTATAGCCAGGATGAAGGATGGCAGAACGCATCTGGCGCACAAGGCCGAGCACGCGGTGGATATGGACACGGGCGCGGTGGTGGCCGTCACGCTGCAAGGTGCCGACCAGGGTGATACCACGACGATGATCGACACGCTGGCCGAGGCCGGGGAGCAAGTGGCCGAGCAGATTGGGCGTGAGGCCGGGCGAGGCGGGGAGAGTAAGCCGAAGGCCGCGCTTTCGTCCGGCGCCAGTCATAGCGCTTACTGCGACTGCAACACCAGTCGTTCAAAATGACATCGTTGAGCAGTTGGGGCTGGCGCAGGCGACGCGCTTCGTTCACGGCTTTCGCCGCCGCAACCTCGCAATTGAGGTTGTCGAGACCGCGCCTTCCCAACGGGCCGAACTCACCAGTCAGCTCCTGCAGGAAAGGGAGCGCCGGCCGGCAATCGTCTACACACCCACGCGCAAGCAGGCCGAAAGCCTGGCAGTAGAACTTGCCGCTCACTTTCCTGCGGCGGCATATCACGCTGGGATCGATGCGGAGCCAGCAAGTCCAGGAGAAATTCCAAAATGGCCGGATACAGGTGATGGTGGCGACGATTGCCTTTGGCATGGGGATCGACAAGGCTGATGTCCGAACCGTGATTCACACCGCGCTGCCGGGCAGCCTTGAAGCGTACTACCAGGAAATCGGGCGCGCCGGGCGTGACGGTGCTGCCAGCCGTGCGGTCCTGATGCACTCCTATGCCGATTGCTACACCCATCAGTTCTTTTTTGAACGCGATTATCCGGACGTGACTTTACTTGAAGCGATCTTTTCCCAGCTCCGGGCCGAGCCACACGAAAAGAGGTCCCTAATGCCGAAGATCCGGATGGATGTAGAGGCGTTTGACAAGGCTCTTGAGAAGCTCTGGATCCATGGTGGCGCCGTGGTGGACTTCGCCGAGAACGTGAGCCGGGGCCACGACCATTGGCGCGAATCCTATGCCGCCCAGGGTAACCAGAAGCGGGCACAGATCGACCAGATGATGCGTTTTGCGGAAAGCAATCAGTGCCACATGGCCAACCTGGTGCGCCACTTCGGCGATCTGGCTGACGGAGAAAAAACGTGCGGAATTTGCGATTTCTGCGTTCCGAAGCAGTGCTCCGCTCAACGGTTCCGTACCGCCACGGAGGCGGAGCACAAGACGCTCTTGCGTGTGGTGGCCGCGTTACGCTCGTGTGGCACGAAATCGACCGGCAAGCTGTATGCCGAACTCTGTCCCAACAACGAGAGCCGTGACTCATTTGAGGAAGTTCTCGGCGCCGCCGCGCGGGCAGGACTCCTGCAACTCTCGGACGAGACCTTTCAGAAAGACGGCAAACAGATCCCGTATCGTAAGGCAAGTCTCACCCGGAGCGGTCACACCGTGGATGAAAGGACGCCTATCGAGTTCGTCATGAAAAGCACCGAGCCCCCATCTGGCAAGCGCAGAAGGAAGAAGACTCCCGCAGTCTCTGCTGGTCGGAAACGGGCATCGAAGCCGAAGCCCGCGGAGCCGAGGCCAATCGCAAAGGCGAAGGGGGCTGGAGCCGAGATGGATATTCGTCGGGAAGTGGCTCTACGCGCCTAGCGTTTGGTAGAGGCGCGGTGTTCCAGCATTCCGAATCTTAAGCGACCGCACGCTGAGGGCTCTGGCAACCATCCACCCCGTAACAAACCAGGAACTGCTCGGCGTTCCGGGGATCGGGTCTGGCACTGTGGCGAAGTACGGAACCAATATCTGCCGCGTGCTGCGCCCGAACGGCGGCTGAGGGGAGCCAACGCGATCATTCAGCATCGAAAAGCGAGGGGGAGCGTAGAGCCTGCGCAACAGGCAACGCTTAGCTCACAGTGTTTAACTCAGGACAGGCGGGACGCGAAATCGGGATATCATAGAGGTATCGCGCCCGCCGCGATGCTCGCAGATTTCAAGAGGGACGTGCAGTTTCACATGCTGGTTATGTTGATGGCGTTTCTCGATGTCTCGATTCCTGCCGCTGGACAAGCCACGATGCTATTCAAGGCTGGTTTGATGCCGAGGATGAGAGACTTGGCTCCCTAACACGGCCAATTTGCTCCGGCTGTATCTGACGTTCATCGGAGGGTTGGCCAGAGGCTTCATTGGTCCACGCCCGAGCCACTATGTTGATTTGCAGTATCTCTTTTACGCGCCGTTTTGCATGGTTTTGTTTCGTCCGATAAGTTCCATCGCGAGATGTGGCGTGCAACATCGGGCGTCAACACATTCCTGTGGGGGCCAGACTTGAAGAAGGAGCTGCGCCAACGCATCGAGATTTATTCGAAGCTGACTGAAGACGAGCGGAAAAAACATGGGTATCCCTTCTTCCCAGACGAGCTTCAGAATTCCCTCGTCCAGCAGGTATGGCAGAAGTACATCCGGCTTCCGTTGACGGGATTCAAGCCTAACAATGAGAAAGGAGCCCAAGGCCATCGATGATCTGGAGCCGGAAATACGCGAACATCTTAGAGAAGTTGACCGCGTTCTCGACGATGCGGGTGCCCGCGCCAAGGACTTAGGCAGGTCGAATTCCGCATTCATCGTAGTCGACCGCATTCCGAAAATCATGGTCTCCCGGAAAGGTCGCTGGCGTCCAACACTCCATCGCACGCCACAGCTCAATCGCAAGCGGGTATCCTGCGTGGACAGAGGCACCGGCACCAAAAAGAGATCCTACACTGTTTGCCCTTTCTTTGGATTTATATTGGCCTTATATTGAGCTTATATTGACCATTTAAGGCTCCCGTAAGCGGCATCGAATCAGCAATTTGCTTTCTGACTACCCTCTCTCTTTTTCCCGTTTTTGCTCTTGTAAAGTACCCCTCTTTGAGCACCGCTTTCTCTATCCTTATTATATGTACTGCCGAGTTCCAGTCTTGCTCTCCGTTGTTTCATCTCCCGCCAGGCCACTTAAGCCAATTCCGGTTAACCCTTTCTGTGTGCTTTTGTCCTGCCGTTTGTCCCTTTGCCAGTCACCGCTTCTGATCATGTTGATCTTGTCTTTTTAAGGAAGATTCATGTCTTGTTACTCCAATGCTTTCACACCATCTTCGTTCCGGATCGATTTTTGTTGCCGCAAAGCAGGCTCTCTGCTTGTCTTCCATCTCACTATTTGTGGGCAGCACTCGACAGATCTTCCGGCCTGATTAGCTCCGCGGAAGTGACAACATGTCCCGCAGGTTGCCCCGCCAGAAACGTACCCTTTCAGCTGTCTCAACGCCCGTTATTGGACAAGCATTCGTGTCTGGTATGTCCGTCCGATCCGTCAATATCATTCGGTTTTGTGATGATTTCAAACAGACTCGCCTGTTCAGGTACGCTGATGTTCGGCCCAAAGTGGGAGTCCAGCAACTTTATTCCGCAGCAGATGCGACTTTCTTCTTCTTTGGTGCAGTTTTTTTAAGACCGAGGGCAATATTAGCCAGTTCGAGAAATTTGCTCCCGTCACTCGGGGTAATGTTTCCCCGATTGGCCCGGCTGCGATTTCCGTCCGGCCCCCTCATGTTGAAGAGAGGATTGATCCAAAGGTCGTCCTCTTCTTTGAGCATCTGCGGCTTTCGTTTACGTGCCATGAAGCAGAAATGTCCTCAATCCTGAGCTATTACAGACGGCACGATGTCGCCCTGGTAGCGCAAAAAAATCCTGCAGATACCCGACTGAAGCGGACGGAAAACTTGCCGCCAGTAAGGATTCGGGAAGCCTGCCGGGAACCTTCACTCACGCAAAGGAGATCACCACCACCCCGGATCGGATCCATTTCCTGGGCTTTCAAGACAGGTATCTTGTCGCTCCTTTGCTGAAACTCGAATGAACTTTTGGGTGTTCGACTGGAACCCAATCTGGCAAAGGAGCAAACAAGTCAAATGAACCGCAGTAAAGGAAGTATGTTTTTTGGTAGTGGGCTACTTTGAATCCCGGCCAGCTTGAACCGCTCAAGCAAACCTGTCATGCTTATGGCATGAAGAAAAAAGCACTGACCAGAAAGACAGTCAATAAAAGGCCAGAGGATATTAACCAAATAGCCCATGCATTAG
>DASSEH010000291.1:0-32814 GCA_035695325.1 Candidatus Angelobacter sp. | reverse complement strand
TGCGCGCCATCAAGGCTCGTACTTTGGAAACCCTGGAGCAAGCCATCACTCAGGCTTTGGCTTCTATTACCCAGGACAATGCTCTGGCCTGGTTTCAGCATTGTGGCTATCCATCCCAATCGATTCCGAAAATGGTCTAGGTGGGCTCCTGAAATACTATGAGCACGCCGCAGCGTAGATAGCGGCTGCTCCCACTTGATCTCCATCCCCACCCCTTATTCGCCCCAGTCGTGCTGCGAGTTCGGAGTCGCGACAGGACCAGTGCACTGAAATACCACCCTCTTGCAGGACTCATCAAACCAGCTCCTCCGAAGCTTTGCGAATGCCAATTGCAAAACGACCTCAGCTGCCCGGTTGAATATTTTGACCCTACGCGGTCAATCCCGCGTAGAGTATCTTCAGTCGTGCTTCGACAAATATCCCAGTAAGCTTCGCTTATACTCCGTTTCAGCCGAGCGATTCGATGAGATAACGCTCATTCCATCGCATTTCATCAGTTTCAATCCCCTAGATTCATCTCCGGATGTTTACATGCAGTTGCCTTTGTCCACAGCGCAGAAAGGGTGGATTAAGTTGGATATGATTGCGGCGGCCAAGATTGTGGCCAAGATGAGGGAACTCATGAAGCAATAGATCCTGTCGTTCGCCAAAACTCCGATCTGGCGTGATTTCAACAGTTCCACAAAATCAGCCCGATAAAGCGGTCTGATACAGTCTGATCATGTTTTGGCTCTTGCTCGGTCTGTTTCGGCGATCATTTTACTCGCGACGTGAACTCCTGCTGGAGAATCTGGCCCTTCGCCAACAGCTTTTGGCTATGCAGAGGTGAAAGCCGAGGCCGAGGCCGAGGCTCACTCGACTTGATCGTCTGTTTTGGGTTGTTGCCAGATGGCTGTGGCCGAAATGGAAGCAGGCTCTTGTTATCGTCACTCCCGAGACTGTCGTACGCTGGCATCGCGCCGGATTCCGCCTGTACTGGAATTGGATTCATCGCCATCGAAGACATTCGGCAGTCGTGTCTTTGCCCAGACTCAGTGGGCTGCATCATCGTTACGACCTGGCTGCCTAATCCGCGTCGGTTGAATTTGTTGATTTCGAGTCTGAAAGTTAAGGAGAAAGGTCTGTCCGAAAACCGTTCCCAAGCGCCCGGACTCTCTTTGCCGAAGCCCGAATGTGGCATCTGGACTTCGTTGATCTCAAACTTCAGACCGTGCGAGTCTGCAATGTACTCCGCAAACGGTGCGCTTTCAATTTTGACGAGGGACAGGCCAGCTTGGGAGCGCCGCTGGGATAAAAATTCGACTCTACTATATCGCAGCCTCAAGCCGTCCTAGAGCGCGAACAACCTCCATCGGTTAACGTGTAGGCAGCATAATCGCGGACCTTTGCACTTTGGTCTTCTGAAGCGGCTTGACGTACTAATGACAGAAGATGTTCTTTTTCGGACAGCGTCGCTTTATTCATGGCATGTTGAATGCCATGCAAGGCCGCATTTCGCCCAACAACATAACGTGCAGAAGACAATAACCTCTCTAGAATTTGTATTGTTTCCGGAGCGTACCATTCGTCGCCCAAAATATCTCCCGCCTTCCATGCCGCAAATCCAGATTCAGATTTCGCATTTCTAAGGTATCGTTCCACTAATGTTAGTACATGCCTTTGGTCGGCTTTACTTAAATCGCCGCGGTCCAGGGCACTGAACACAGTAAAGTGAACTTCATACCATAGTGACATTGAAGAATCAGATAGTAGTTTTTCAAGAACCGGAAATGTCTTGGGTAACAATGCCACTATCAGACGGACAGCGCCGCTCCTTAGCTTTTCATTGCGCCTTAGGCGTTGATCTGCCAGCACGTGGACAGCACATTTTTCAAGCTCAGGTCGCTGGCTATGACCCAGCTTCCTGAAATCATTTAGAATTGACGAGCTGGCGTATTCGGAGTTCTCGTTCAGAAATATGATGGCCCACTCCGAAAGACTACGATTGCTCTTTGTCGGTTTTAATTTTCGGCTTCTGTTGTAAGTCTTTGTCATGTCCTTTAACTTCCTTCGTTGCTTTCTTAAGAGCTTCCTTCGCTGCATCGCGGGCTTTTTGCCCAACCGCATTTTTTACTCCATTAATTGCGCGCTGTACATCCTTTATGCCTTCATTAAGTTTATCAATGTGTTCCTGAACATCTGTAGCATCTTTATACTTACCTGCTGCTAATCCTGCAATTGCACCTTCGATGGTTGCGGTGGCTGCTGTATTTGCATCTTTGCCGTCCTTTATGAGTGCTCCAGCCTGTGCATCTTTGGAAAGAGATGCCTGTTGTGCAGCCACCAGTTTGTTGCTGGCAGTAACCTGCCGCAGTTGAGCGTTGGCAACCGTATTGTAATTATTGGCAATTGAATTGATTCCACTGTACGCAATCCCGCCACCAAGAATCCCTGGTAGAAGTACGGAGCCTCCTACCCACGCTGGACCAGCAATATTAACTCCCCCGGTAAAAAGATCCAAGGTCGCAGCTACTACTCCCGCATCATGGCCGTCGGCATCAAATTTTGTCGTAGGAATGTTCCGAACGTAGGTGTAAAGATCCAGCGACTGCGGATCGGCAAAATCCGCATAAGGAACGGCAGTCGCTTTCGCCGCCCAGTCAGGCGTGATAAATCTGCCGAGCCCGTTCCCATAATACCGAGCGCCGAAGTAATCGAGGCCGGTTTCGGTATCGCGTTCTTTGCCGGTGAACTTGTAATGATTGGTGGTGATCTGCGGGTTGTATTCCTCGCCGAAGGGCAACATGGTTCCCTGCCACACCGGCCAGCCGCCTCCCGAGGTCATTACACGCGAGCTGCCGATCTGGTCGCCGTGATAATAGTACGTGGTCTGGGCCATGTTGCTGGCGTTGACCCAGTCTTTGTTGTACTCAAACACAGCCGTGGGGTTGGTCTGCGCCAGCCCGTAGGTGCTGGTGGGAACGCTGCTCTCGCGCGTGTAGAGCGGATACACCGTCCCATCGGCCCCTTTGACCGCGATATCGGAATACCACGCGTTCCACGAGCCGCTGGAGGCATTGGCATTCACGTTTACATACGCGTTGCTGATGGTCAGCCCGGCAATGGGCGTCAGGTCGATGATGCGGTAGTGCCAGCTGCCGGTTACGCTGTCCTGCGTGGCCACGTTGCCATCCTGGTCCGTGACCGCGGGATAGCTCACCAGGCACTGGCCATTGCTGGCCGGATTGCTGAAGCAGAAGCCCAGCCCGGCCTGGATGCCAGCGCTCGCGTACTGCCGCACAAAGAGCTTGTCTCCGCTCTGAACGGTGTGTCCGTTCAGGTCGCCCAGACCGTCCAGGTTCCATACCTGGCCCTGGCCGGAAGGGCAGCTGCTGCCACTGCAGGCGGTGGCGCTTACATGCAGGCGCGCATCGTAGTTGTCGGTCCTGGCGATGCGCTTGCCTCCGGCATAGATGTAATTACTCCAGTTGCCGGCCTGATCGCGCTCGGCGATGATGTTGCCGCCGAAGTATAGATACTCGGTGTAATTCGCGCCCGTGTCCTTGCGGACGCGGTTGCCTTCGGTGTCGTAGGTGTAGGTCGTGGCCCCGCTGTCCACCTGCGCGAGCTGGCTTTTGCCGTCAAAAACATACTGGTGGAGACTGTCACCGAGCAGATTTCCGGCGGAATCGTAGGTGAAATTAGCCAGCCGGTTGTTAGTGAGCGCGGCATACTGGTGCTGGTTGGCCGAGCCCGCCGTGACCGTTTGCTGCAGGAAGTTGCCCCAGGGATCGTAAGTGAAGCTCAGCCCCCAGCGCGATTCGCTGGCCGTGGCCAGGCGGTTCAGCGGGTCATAGGTGAAGCTCTGGGTGCGGGCCGGATTGAGCTGGTCGGCCACGCTGAGGATATTGCCGTCGTTCTGCGCGCCAAAACTGTACACATGGTCCGATAGCGTGCCGATGGCGCTGTTGGAGACTGTGTCCTGCTGCGCTTGCAGGCGATTGTTCAGAATGGTGCTCTCCACCACGCCGTTGCCCAGAGTGGCCAGTTTGGGGGCTCCGCTGGGATAAAAGTTCTGGTCGTTTACGCTCCAGTAATTGTAGTTGTAGCCGGTGCCGCGCCAGTACACCAGCTTCACCTGGTCCAGCTGATCGCCGGAGTTGTAGCCGTAAGTGAAGATGCGCCCATCAGGATATTGCAACTGGGTGAGATCGCCGGCCAGATCATACTGGGCATTGATTTGATCGCAGCCCTGATTTGCACCATTGACCCAGGCGCTGGGCAGGCAGTCCCACTGCCGCTCGATCCGCCCCCCAACATCGTAGCTGTAGAGCGTGGCCACATGATTGCCGTCATAGGCCAGGGCGAGGCGGCCCACCATATTGGTACCGTTCACTCCCCAGACTCCGGTCTGGTCGTATGTGTATACGGCGCCACGAGTACCATCGGAGTAAGAGACAGCCGTGACACGGTCCAGAGCGTCATAGTTGACCGATTCGGTCACGCCGCGAGCGTCGGTCTTTGAGGTTACGTTGCCGTTGTTGTCGTACTGATAGGTGATGGTCCCCGACTCGGGATTATTCGCGGTGAGCAGGCGCGAGAGCGAGTCATAGGTGAACGAGCGCACCCGCCATTTGGTTTGGTCGGTGGTCCCGCCCTGTTGTGTTACTTTGAGGAGATTGCCCAGAGCGTCATAGCTGTAAAGCGTGGTGTACGCATGGCCGCCGAAGACGGGCGGGCCATCGGTTCCACCGGTCACTCCACCGGAAGAGGTAGCGGTATAAGAGGGGCTGGCAAAGTCGGTGGAGTCCCAGGTCCAGGCGACGGAGAGCGAATAACTGGTCTGACTGCCGGTGAAGCGCGAAGTCATACTGACCGTGGCTCCCGATACCGTGGACGTGACCGGTACGGTGGAATCGGCATTGATGGCCGCCGATAATTTGGCCGCGATGGTGGCCGTGGTGTCAGGAACATCGAACTGCGCGGCATAAGTCCGCCCCGCCACAGTGATGGAAACCGTACCAAAATCATTGACGATTCCGGTCCCGCCGCCTCCGTCACTGTCACAAATGATCCTCGGAGGGCATCGGATGATACTGCCAGGCGAGGGAGGAATCTGAACGGTTGTTGTCTGCTCACTTCCGCTGATGGTGACGTAGCCGGTGGATGCCAGTCCTCCGCCATTGGGTATCGGCGAGGCCGTGGCCGTGGAGTCTCCCGGCTCGTCCACGCTGATCAGCCGTCCAGCGGCATTGGTGCAGCTGCGCCGCTGTTTGCCGGCCTCGTCGGTGACGATGGTGCAGTTGTCGATGTAAGAGACCGTGGCGATACTGCCATCCTGCTTTGTAGTCTTGGTGGCCCGGCCCAGGGCATCGTACTGTGTGCTGGTCACGCCATAGGTTGGGTCTGAGGTTGAATAAAACGGGTTGGTCACGTTCGATATACGATCAAGACCGTCAAAGACAGTATTGACCGTGGCCGTGCCGGCGGGCGTGACGTGCTGGCCCTGGTAGCCGCGGGCAAGTCCATCAAAATAGTTCGTGGCGGAGTCATTCACGGTGTTCGTGATGGACTTCTGCCGTGTGATGCTCAGCGGGAACGTATTTGGTGCTGAGTAGGTGAACGTGGTCTGCGCCCGCAAATTGTTGTTGGCCGGATCGGGCGGGGCCTTGGCCGTGGTCAGCCGCGACATAAAGTCGTAGGCAAAATTGCTGGACTGACTGTTGGCGTCGGTGAAGCTGGTCAGCAACCCGCTGGTAAAGTCATACGTCCCACTTACGCACTGGCTCAACGGATTGCAGGTTTTCGTGGAATAGGCCCCGGCATAGGCCGCATCGTAGCTGTGCGTGGTTGTGTTTCCGAGGGCATCGGTTTGCTGATAGACCTCTCCGGTGTCATACCAGTTCGTATGGGTAAACACGAAGCTGTTGCTGGTGTTCAGCCAGCGCTTGACCGTAGTCAGATTGCCGCGCACTGCAGCCGGCGCAGAGACATGCTGGGTGCTGATGCCCGAGGCCGTCAAATACTGCGATTCATCATAGACATAATCGGTCTCGGCCACGCGGGTGCCGTTGCCGTCTTTGACAATGACGGAAGCAGGCAGGTCCACCAAATGGGCGGTAAGATAATTGCCATTGATTTGCCACTGATACGTGGTATCTGTCTCTTTGACCAGTGGGCCCGGCGTGCCCACACCCCAGTCGTATTCCTTCTCCGTTACCACATTGCCAAAAATGGGCGCGCCAGTTCCTAATCCCGGGTCATAGCTTTTGGTGACCAGGCTGACTTTGCCGCCGGGGTAGGTAGTCGTTTGGACACTCGTGGGGACCACGTTACCAGTGGCGGCAAGCGCCGAGGTCAGCACGCCAAACTGTGTGCTGGAATAAGTAGTGTCGGTCTGGCGGAGCAACTGCCGTGATGTTCCGGTTCCCTGGTAATTCTGGGTTCGGGTTTCATAAAAGGCGCAACCTACCGATGAGCCTTCATTGGGATCCAGCGCGGAAAAGGTATGCACCGTGTCATTGCCCAAAGGATCGGTCACGCTGTTGGTAATGCTGTGATTGGCCGGCACACCCCAGTTGTAAATCCACGTAGAAGAGTGACCATTATTGTCATTCAGGGTACGTGAAGCCACCGCCCGGCTGACTGAAGTGGCATCGGGCGGGTTGCAATTGGGAAAGCCGATATTGGTCCAGGTGAGATTGATCGACCCGCCGGTGGGCAGCCCCACCGCAGTCACATTTAGAAAGCCATCGTAATCGAAGCTCCACTTGCTGCCGTCCGCCAGAACCACTGTAACCAGTTCCAGTTGCTCATACCCTCCCAGGAACGAGTTGTAATTGGTGGAGTAGTTCTGGGCCTCGGTCACACCCGGCTCATTGAAAGAAGTCTGGATGGGAAACACCGCATAACAGCTCTTGATCTGCTGCGTGACGCCATTCGGGCCGGTGTAGTTGTTGATAAATGCCGAGTAAATCGGGTACCGGCTCACGCAGCCGCTGAAATCGCTGGTCACGGCCCCCGTCTCCAGCGGCTGGCCGCGGCCCACGGTGTCAACTCCAGCCGACGCATTTCCTGGGCCGTGGAATGACATCTGATTCCCGTTAGCATCGACGACCTGTCCAGACCAGCCGGTTTGTGAGCAGTAGCGGTCGCCAAACGGAGCATCGTCGATGATGGGCGCGTGGCCGCCCACCGAAGGCAGCACATTGCCCTGCGGCTTGGTACAGTGAAGTGCTCCAAATCCTACCAGGTACTGGTTTCCATGGCGGTCGATGACTGCTCCCGTGGTGAGTAGACCGTTGGTGTCCGGATTGCTCAGCGTGAGCCGATACCCGGAATTATCGAGGCTCTCATATACTGTGGCATCACCATTAGCATCCTCGGTGCCAGGAATGCCGTACACCTGATGCGTGGCCCCATCCCCGCTGAGGATGGTGTAGCCATAAGCCTGATAAGTCACTGTCCCGGTCCCGCTGCCAAATATGTCCACGGTGCGGTGAACCCGCAACTCGTCCGAGCGCTGGAAGGTTACGCCGGTCCCTCCCGAAGTCCAGTAGCAAATGGTCTGATTATTGGCATTGAGGAAGCAGCGCGTCTGCCAGCCCTTGGAGGTTGCATACAGAAAATAGTCCGGCGTGACGGCGCCACGCTGGGGAACGCTGGGAAGCAGAGGGACGTGCAGCATCCAGTTTCCGTTCTCGGTGTTCGTGGTGTCGATACTGCTTCCATGATACGAACCCCAGCTCTTAAATCCGTTCTCCAGATTCGGCCCCATCTGCGCCACGACGACCGTATTTGCCGACAAAATAATTCCCGTAAGGATGGCCAATACTGACAGATTTCTGCTCAGGTTCATGCAAACATCTCTCCTGCTGCCCACGGCAGCAATGTCAAATTTTGTACTGCTTGGTCTTGCGGGAACCCGGTACTGCTTTTTTCACACCGATGCCGAAGCATTGGCAGAGGAGGACTAAGTTTTCTCAGAGTGTGCTGTGGAATTTAACAAAAGAAGGAACGCAACTGCAAGTCAATTTTGCATCGATTCCAGAAACATTCACAAGCATCATGTGTTTTCAATAACATGACAGATGTAACTATCCTTTTTGCCGAAGCAGTCTGTGGCCTTGTAAATTGCAAGGCAATTTGCCCCGGGAATGCATTGTTGATAAAAGTGCTTCCATGAATAGTGACTGGACAGGCCAAATCGTTTCACTTTTTATATAATTTTTTTATGACTGATACTGATGCAATTCTGACTGAACTGATAGACCAGCGTGACCGGATCGTGGCGGCCATCCAGGCCCTTTCCGGTAACAGCACGGCAAAAAGGGGCAGGCCCAAAAAAGAAGCGGGGACTCACACTAGGACTCGCACCATGTCTGCCGCCGCCAAGAAAAGGATCTCCGACGCTGCCAAAGCCCGCTGGGCCAAAGCCAAAAAAGAAGGCAAGAACTCACTCTGAGTCCTTGCCTCTGCTTTTAGCCTTTCTGCGTCTCGCCTGGAAGAGTTAACGGTGTTGTTTCCGATGGACTCATTCCGTCAACCACAACCACTCCGAGTTGAGGCCATGCCTGTCGGGCCTCATCGGGTGACCTGTAGGAATAGTCCACCAGTTTGATCACGCCATCCTCAAACACTCCGACAGCGTAATTGGTCCTGCCTTCCACTTCGATCCGGGTTTCGTCGGCATCGGGGAGATCGGTAAGTTCAACAATAAAATACTGCCGGACTGCGGCCAGGGTGCCGGATTTCATCGTGACACCCTGGCTTTCCTGCGGCTGGCCGTCCGGGGGAAAGATGGATCTTCTGTTTTCCGGTTGCGGACCACCTTGGGTCCCTGCAGGTCTTTTTCCCACTGCAGGCGGCGGCGCTGGTAGTACATGGCGTTGGCGAGTTCACGGCCTTTGAGAACTTCCAGAATGTCTTCATTGGCCAGAGCGCGAATCTCCTCGACGATGATTTGACAGGCCCTGAGACGTTCGCGGCGAAGAAAGGAAAACGAGTACAGTCGCCCGAGTAACTGAAAGACCTCTTCGGCCAGACGGTTCAATTCCGCGAGTTCGTAATAGACGGGATAGCCTACCGGCTGGAGTTTCACGGGAGCAGGTTTCATAAACGGCCTCCCACTTCGGCAAGATCGGCCAGAGAAAGGTACGAGCAATGACGCAGCAGGAGTCTTCCCGGTTGCGCCGCGAAATTTACGCATTTAGATTGAGAGCCAGCCACGGTGCCTCCTAATAGGCAATGTTGGTCAGGGAGGCGCTGGTGTAACAAGCACCAACGCCTTCCGTATTGAGTCATGATGATTGTGAGATATGGGCTTTGCGGGAATGCCGGTTACGGCCCCACCACAAAGCGCAATACACTGTTGCTAAGACTTGCCGCGAATAACGTCTGGGGGGAACCTGGAGTCACAATGAATCCCTGGCCTCCGAAGCCGCGGAAGAGATTCGATTGTCCCAGATTTGAGTTCAAAGGAAAGAACGTAGAGCCGCCGTCGGGGGACCATCGGACGCCAACCAAATCGGCGTCGAAAGCAAATATTGAATTGGGAGTGCTCGGATCAACCACGATACCGTTCGTTCCCTGCGATATGGGTAGCCACGTAACGCCAAGATCGGTCGATTTGGCTCCGTTGATGTAGACCGTGGGCGGCGTGCTGTTGGCATCGAGGGAGATTACGCTTGCGGTTCTTGTAATACTGAGCACCCAGGAATTGCCGTTATCGATTGACTTGAACAAACCGGCACCGGTTCCCGCGAAGAGCATTGAAGGAGTTTGCGGGTTCACGGCAACGGCAGATACATGGAAATCGGTGAGTCCGGAATTCGCGAGTGCATAGCTTGCCCCGCCGTCCGTAGATCGGAGGACGCCGGCATTCCCGTTGCCCGTTGTCGAAATGAAGATGGTGCCCGGCACTTTGGGGCCGAAGGTAATGGCATTGATCTGGGCGCTGCCGCCATTTGGGATCGCAGGGAGATTGGTCACCTGTGTCCAGTTCGTGCCGCCATCCTGGCTCTCGAAAAGGCCCTTGCCGGAAAAATCAGCAAGGAGATGATTCGAGGTAAAGGGATCGACCGCTATGGCATGCGAACCCTCATTGAAACCAACTTGAGCCGCCTGCAAGGAAAGTTCCTGCTCTCGATCAATGACCACCCATATATCCGCAAGACTTTTGCCAAATACAAGATCGAAGAAATCTCCCTGGCATATTCGCTTCAAAAACATGCAGGGCGCAGATACACGGAACTGGTAATCCGAAATTATTAACTCATCTCCCCGCTCGTGCCATTCTTTGAAAGTATTGCTACCCGCATTTGGAACGGGTTGTTCCGGCACCAAAGCGCCGAAGGGCTAAATCTCGGCCACTGGGTCAGAAACAGCCAAACCACAAAACAAAAGATATCCATCCCGCATTTCAAACGACCTGAACACATCGCGATCCTTGGCAAGACCGGCACAGGCAAAAGCAGTCTGCTGCGTCACATGATGTCGCAGGACATAAGTTCCGGGCGGGGATTTCTCTGCATCGATTTGCATGGCGATCTCACGCCCTTTGTGGTCTCTGCCATCGCAGAAAAGGAGCGCAGGATTAAAACAGATTTGAGCAGCCGCCTGCTGCTCATTGACCCCTCTGATCCTGAAGATGCAGTCGGCCTCAACCTCATTGAGTGCGACTCAAAAGAGAGTCGCCCAGTCCAGATTTCCGAGATGGTGGGTTTGCTGCGCCAGAGATGGTCGCTCGACCACTTTGGGGCACGGACCGAGGAGCTTTTGAGAAATGCCTTCTGGGTGCTCTCTGAAAATCACCTAACTTTGCTTGAAGTGTCACCACTCCTGACAAACCGCGATTACCGAAGCGCACTCTTAAGAAAAGTCAGCAACCAAGAAGTGAAAAGATTTTTTGAGGAAAGATATGACGTTGCCTCCCCTGCCATGCAGGCCGTAATGCGCGAGGCAGTGCTGAACAAACTGGGGGCATTTACGGTTGATCCGGCGATCCGCCACATCGTGGGACAAACACAGTCTTCCTTTTCACTCAGAGCCGCAATTGACCAAGGCATGTTTGTTTGCCTGAACCTCAGGAAGGGAAGGCTTGGGGAAAATGCCCTGATATTTGCAGCCCTGTTCCTTGCAAAACTGAAAGCCGCAATCTTTTCCCGGCAAACCAGAAATCTCTTCACACTTTATGCAGACGAACTCCCCAATTTGGTGTCCGTTGACGGCACCTTTGAAACGCTGCTTTCCGAGGCGCGGAAATTTTCTGTCTCCGTGGTTACAGCAAACCAGTTTCTAAACCAGTTCAGTCCGGCCATGAAGTCAGCGCTGCTCTCAGTCGGAAATTGCCTTTCTTTCAAGCCCTCATCAGAAGATGCCCCCACCATAGCACGAGCACTTGATGGCGAGGGCGCACTTGCCCGTAGACTCACTTTGCTTGAACACCGCCACCTCATTTGCAAGTTCGGTGAGGGAGTTTGCGAGGTTCTGGTTCCGAGCATTCCAAAGCCGCAAGCCGCCTTTTCCTCGCTCATACAAAGGTCAATGGCGAAGTATGGAAAACGCCGGGAAGAAATTGAAGACGACATCAATGCCAGAAGGCCAAACACCAAAACTCAAAACACCCTCGACGAATGGGAGTGAAGTGCGCCTCATTTTGCAGGAGCGCGACATCCGCCTGCTCCGCACTCTTTCCATATTACGGATCATCGACCGCAGGCAGGCCTCACTCATTGCGCCCTTCACTTCCACAACTCGCGTCAATTCGCGTCTGCACAAACTGAACCAAGCGGGGCTGCTGAAACGCTTCTTCTTTGTCAGCGCCCTTGGTGGCAAACGTGCCGTGTATTCGCTTTCAAAGAAAGGCGCAGAGGTTTCAGGAGTTACGGCAAATCCGATCAACCGGCCTGCTGATTCATTCCTGATTGGTGACAAGTTTGTGGCGCACCAGCTTGCCATCAATGATGTTTACTGCGCCGCCGTTTCAAAAACCCCTGAAAGCGAACCGAACATCCAGAATTGGCAGGTCTTCTCAAAGCAAGTATCGCCGTCTGCCCCAGTCATCCCTGACGCATATTTTGAAATCCGGACAATTGAGAATATTCGGCCCGCATTCCTTGAGGTCGATCTTGGCACAGAGGCATTTCCGGTCTGGAAGAAAAAAGTGCAGGGCTATATGGGCTTTGCAACCTCAGGTGAATTTGAAAAACAATTTGGTCACTCCCGCTTTCGGGTGCTGGTGATCCTCTCATCAGATGCGCGGCTGCACTCGCTCAGGACGCATATCAGCAAGACCACTTCCAAGCTCTTCTATTTCTCGACCTTCCAGAAAATCAGTACCGAAGGATTTTGGGCAAACATCTGGCTCCGGCCAGAAGGCACTCAACCACAATCATTAATTTGAAAAACAACCATGCGCATTTGTTATCACTGTGGACGGCTCACTTCCAGCCGTCCTCTGTTTTGCAACTGGTGCGGCCGCAGCTACTCTGTCAGGCTCTGTCCCCGCTTGCATCCCAATTCCAGAGCAGCCGAGGTCTGCCGGATGTGCGGCTCACGGGACTTGAGCACCCCGCATGAGAAGCTGCCATTTTGGTTCAGGATTCTGCTTTTCCTTTCAGGCATCCTGCCGGGACTTGCCCTCCTTGTCCTTTCCCTCATATATATAGGTTACTTTTTGGAGCGACTGATCCTTTCCCCGTCTGCGCTTCTGGTCCCCATGCTTCTGGGGCTTGCCCTTGGAGTTGCCTGGTTCCTGTGGATGCATGTGCCGTTTCTGCTCATTCGCATCCTGCGCCGAGGCCGGCGCGGGACATAGAGGCGAGAGCCGGTATTAGGCTTTAAAGCAATTCAGAATCCTTACATAAATAGCGCCATTTGAGTCCCTGGGCCTCGGGCAGGCCAGACCTAAGCTGAACCCTACCTCAAGCCCCTACCCCGAAGAGAAAATCTCAACACTGAAGCAGGAGGAAATGAATGTCCCTTTACAAGCGCGGCGGCGTTTACTGGAGCTATATCTGGCAGAACGGCGTCCGCCACGCCAAATCCACCGGCAGCAGCAAAATCCGGGCAGCCGAAGATTTTGACCGCAAACACAAGATCGAACTTGAGTTCCAGAAATTCAGGCCGCCGGAACTCAGTCCCGAGATGCCCTTTGGGGAACTCTTTGCCCGCTTCCTCGCGGACGGCGAAGTAAAAGACTTCCACATTGGCCGCTCCAAAATCTTCCTGCCCTACTTTGCCGAAATGCCCATTGGAGAAATTACAAAGAACGAACTAATCCGCTACAGGAAAGAACGGCACCGGCAAAAAAAACTAACAGATACCACCATCAACCGCGATATTGAAGTCATCAGGCACGTTTTGTTCTGGGCTGTTGAAGAGCGCATCCTTGCCTCAAACCCGCTTGCCCGTCTGAGGCTCCCCCGCGCAAGACGTATCAAACGCCCGATCATGAGCCTTGAAGAGGAAGAACGCCTGCTTTCCGTCTCAGCCCCGCACCTGAAAAAGATCATCATTTGCGGACTTGATACCGGGATGCGGCGCGGCGAAATCCTGTCCCAGCGCTTTGAGCATCTGGATTTTGTCCGGAAAGTGCTGATGGTCACAAAGTCAAAGACTGCAGGTGGAGAGTCGCGGGAAATACCGCTGACCAGCCGTCTCTTCCAGTTACTCAGCGACGACAAAAAAAACAAGGGTGAAATCTTCACCTTTGGCGACAAGCCAATTATGGCAGTCAAAACCGCATGGCATTCAGCCGTGCGCAAAGCTGGCATCCGTCATTTCCGCTTCAAAGACCTGCGGACCTCGTTCAATTCCAGATTGATTGAAGCAGGCGTGATCAAAGATGTCCGTATGGAACTGATGGGACACAGCAGGAATGACGACACAAACGACCTCTATAGCCAGATCGAGCTTCCACTCCTTCGGGAAGCGATCTCGAAGCTCGAATACTGGCGGGAGCAGCAAATGCAAAACACACGAAAGGAGGAAAATGAACAAACCGCAAAGAGACCAACTGATCCAAGCGCTGACGCAAGCAGCCCTGCTTGAGGCCAAGAGCATCCTCGTTCACTTTGCCGAGGTCGTCGCCTATCTTGAGCGGCAGGAGTATCTGGCCGCACGTGGGACGATGATGGAAATAGAGAACCAATACATATTGCTTCATGCCGTGCTCAGCGCTGCCGCAAGACTCTAACCCCTATCTCCCGTAATCCCCAAACAGCTTTTCTGGAAATTACTTCGTCCCCTTGCGGGATACCTTTCCCGCTTTATCCCAAAACAAAAACCAAACACAAACATGAGACCAAAGGAGGTCAGAACATTATGGCTGAGACAAAGCAGTCCGCCCAATCGTCCACCGCATCAGGTGCCGCAACGAAGCGCAAAGCATGGGTCAAGAAAGATGCCGGTGAGAGTATGCTTGCCCTGATCGACAAGCAGGAAAAGCGTGTTGCCAAGATGCGGCAGGAACTCGAAAAGGAAACCAAACAGCTTGAGAAACTGCAACGGGCTAGGAAAATTCTTGAGTCGGCCAGCTAAACACAGAAACAGCCTGCCAGAAACGGTAGGCTGTTTATTTGTTCCACAAAAAAGGGGTCAGAAGCTGCTCTGAATAATTCGGAGAGAAATTGGTTGCCGAACATTCAGTCGATGAGTACACTGGCTTGTCGCAAGATGGCAGCAGCTTTCATATTGGCAAACGAGATTGCAATGATCTATTCAGACATTCAACAATGCGAAAAGAAGCTGGCGGCCACGTTATTCCAATATGAAACCCTTCGCAGGGACACCCCGCTTGTCGGTCAATTTATAGATCAGGAAGGAGCACAACATCCGCATAAAGGAATTTATGGGATGAGTGCATGGTGTTTTCTTGTTGGCCACCTCTCAGATTTGTTTCCCAATAATCCACTTAGAGAGAATGTGATTACAAGGCAGCGCCAGTGCTGCCAGCAACTGGCTGAATGGGTAAACATGGGAGACAATTCTGCTCCAGAACAGGAGAATGAGTTTGCATTTGAAGCCAAATATGTTATCGCCAAAATATGTGCGATACATGACGCTCTAAGACTCAACGCTGACTTTACAGATATTGCAAATAAATTATCGCGTCATCTTTGCGACAACAGGATAACAAAAAATGGTTGGGGTTTTACTATTGATGCCCTCAGTGCTCATCCGGTTGCCACATGTATTGTGCTCAGATCCCTTGTGGGGGACCAAAGCGCTCGCGTGCATATTATTTCCGCACTAGTGTTTCTTGAAAGTGCAGCTTCAGAGCTAACAGGCTACTTAAAACTTTTTGTATTAAACACGATTATCCTATGCTCCGGACAACTGCACACCGACGGCCGCAGAAGTGCTCTTGAAAGTGCGCGAATTACGATAAAAGAATTAATCCAGTCATCATCTTCACTTCCCTTACATCCAACAAGCACCATAAACGTAGATTATTATGACAAATCGAAAATCCGCTACTATCGACTTCAGCCGGATTTGATCGCTCTGGAAACTCTTGCATTGATGTCTGGTGATTATCGAGTATACCTTAAAGCCTTTCCCGGTAGCACACTATTTGAGCATCTTCGAAAGACCGTTGACCACTTTCACTCTACCTTCCAAGATACCTATGGAGGCAAACTTTCCTTTTCGACGTGCCTTGATATTTATCGCTGCCTGCAGGTACTCAACTGTCACAGCGAAAAAAATATTCCAAAATTGTTCGCACAAATACGAACCGCCCTCGCGTTCAGCCTCGGCCCCTCAGAGGATGTCGTACAACTTGGGGTCGGCACAACTGCTCTAGTAGTAGGCTTCATAAGCTCTCAAGGATGGCTAACAGGTGCAGGTGGAGGCAGCTTAGTAGCCCAAGCAGGCAAGATCATAGTTCGATTGTTCAATTTACGAAAAAAAAGGGAAACGACGAGGCTGTAATGAATATTTCGGATGAATTAACCCGACTTTCAATCCTAAAAAATCTCTTGGGGGCCGACCTTCCAACGCCCGGGAAAAAGCGCGTACTGATATCCGTTGCAGATATGGATGACGGCGCATTGATCGAGATGTCACAAAATGAGTCGCTTGTCGTATCGAGTGATTTCGTTAGAGGGCCACACTTTTATCTGGCGGAGCTTGGATATCTAAATTATTTCGACTTGGGATATTTTCTCATTGTTGCAAACCTTAGCGATATTGCAGCGATGGGGGCCAGTCCAATCGGGCTTACAACCATAGTCAGATATACAAAAGATCTTAGCGACGAAGATTTTTCTCAAGTGTTCAGAGGCATAAAGGCCGCAGCTGACAAGTACAGCGTCCAAGTAGTCGGTGGCGACATTGGTGAATATGCATGTACAGTACTCGCAGCAACCGCTCTCGGAGTGGTCAATCCTGAACATGCTCTCAGAAGGAACGGCGCCAGCCCGGGCGACTTACTCTGTGTCACAGGGAATATAGGGCTGCCAATAACTGCAATAATGTATTTTAAAGAATGGAAGAAGAAAGGCATGAATTTTACTCTTGAGCAAGAGGGGCATCTGTTGGACAGCTGGAAGAAGCCATGTGCAAGGCTGCAGCAGGGAATTTATCTTTCTAACAACAAAATCGCTACTTCTTGCCAAGATATTTCTGACGGCTTAAAAGCCACGATACAACAAATATCAGAAGCCAGCAATTGTGGGTTCACAGTCGAAGCTGCAGCGCTGCCGATTGACGCATGCACGATCAGCCTTGCCCGGTTTATTGGTATTGATGATATTCAGATTGCTATGAGCGCATCGGTTGATTTTGAGCTACTCTTTACTGCCTCCCAAGATGGTTTTGATGCATTTAATGCAACATTTTCTAAACTTGGTATGCCTGCCTCTATTATTGGTCGCGCACATTCAGAGAAACGGAATTTACTATTAAACAGGGATGGTTCATTGACAGAGATTCCCGGTGTTACTTGGCGCCAGCAAACTAATGACTACTTAACAGATATCACAAAAAAGGATGCAAAATGAGCTGTTGTCTGTTTTGCAAGATATATGAGGTTCCGGGATCTGTTGTTGAAGAAACCGTATTGGCGGAAAGTGAATACTTTTATGTAAAACCGGCACTCGGCCATTTTGTGGACGGATATGTACTTATTATATCAAAAGATCATTACCGGACATTTAGCGAAATGCCTCCAGCGGCATTACAGGATCTTGCAGTCTTCAAACATTCACTTAGCTCACTTCTTTCTAGTATTTACAAGATGCCTACAATCGCGTTTGAGCATGGTGCTGCCTGCCCAGCTAACCGTGCAGGCTCCTGTATCGATCATGCACACTTACACCTGATGCCAACATCAGCCCGCATTAATTTAGAGAAGTTTAGATTCACACGAATGGAGTTGAATTCTGTAGTACACCTGTCTGAAATGGAAAACAATCAAGCTTATTTGTTTTATGAAGATGAGTTTAATACTAACTGTTTTCTGATAGACGCTGTATTGCCAAGTCAGTTTATGAGGCAGCAACTGGCACAGGCGCTGAAGCTCGGCGATGTCTGGGATTGGCGTACACAACAATTCCATGATCGAATATATAAATTCGTAGAACACTTTTTCTCTATGGCGCAGACTCGCAAGCTGGCATGACATTTGACGTATTGCTGAGTAGAGAACTATAATAAGTGTACTATATTGATTGCTGCTGGCAATCGCACATACCTCTGATGTTCCTCGATTATTGTAGACCTGATTATGATGCTCGTTTTCCAGTGTTAGGCAAGTAGACACTAGAAGGAGGACGAGATGAGTGGCCCACAGCTGTTCATGTTATAACGTGCCATTGGTTTTCCTTTGGACTGAGAAAAATAGCTTCGCACCCCATTTCATGCAATCCCTCGAAAGTGCAATTTTTGTGCGTGCTTTTGCTGAGCATATAAAAGCAGGCCACTGCCCTAAGGGTGATTGTCTGAGCATGATGCCAACTTCTCTTCGTGAGGAAGTCGAACTAAAAATAAAGAGCACACAGTAATGTGTGCTCTTATTGATTATAGAGTTCTACTATTAAGCCTTTCCCTGTTCCTGCCTTCTCCCCATCCCTTTCCCCAAAGACTTCAAAGCGCCCTGAAGCCCGGTTCGGGACCAGGGGGTCGGAGGTTCAAATCCTCTCTCCCCGACCATTCAAAAATCCAGTGAAAATCGAAGATTTTAGCGCATCTGTCAGGATGCGCCAAATCCGCCTGTGGGCGGATTTGTGGTCGGGTTGTTTTGACCCATCTTGCCTTTCCAGAACCGCGAGGCCAACGGCCTCGCCGCTGGCCCAGTCGATTCCCGTATCTACTTCCATCCCGCGCAGCCCCGCGCCAAACCGCCGGTGTTCGTAGCCATCCCGCTCAGGCTATTTCTTCCCGCCCTCCTGCCCTTCGGGCAGTCGGGCTAACCTTCATGTCCCAAATCCCAGAAAGCCCTTTCCAATCAATCCAAAAGACTCCTTTTCCTGCTGTCTGCAAGGATGCTCAAGTGGGGGGAGAGAGTGTTTTCTTTTGCAAGCTCATCTGATGTAAACCAGAACAAATGCGCAGCGAGCGGAATATTTTCCGCGAGCTGCGCGGCTACGGCCATGAGCTGCTGCGCCCTGCTTTCAGATATTGCATGAATCAGCACTGCTCGAATCTTCTGAACGCCATAATCTGTATGTTTCCTTTGAAGCAAAAACAAAAGATGCGCTTCGAATTTTTCTTTCATGCGAGTGAGGCTTGATGTGCCGCGATCTGCTTCGTAGAAAAAGTTACTACGCTGCTGGCCTTGGGCTGCATTGGGGAATTCAAGTGAAAAGAACGCATCAGGCCGATGCGGCAAAGCTTTGCGTCCATTTTGCGCTGAACCCCAAGTGCTGCTCCCCTGCATCCACTTCGTTATAACCACCCGCCCGCCGGAACTTGTGGCTGCAATTTCAAGGTCAGAGCGGAAATGGCTAATCATCAGCTCATGCTGGAGAAACAAGAACTTCCCAACGCCATCATTTGCACCATCGCGGTATTTGTCTTTGTTGGACTTGATCTCATTCCAGTCAAGCAAAGCAGGATCAAGCTTTGAGTGTTCTGCAAGGTGCCTTAGTCCCTTGCTGTTATCCAGAAAATATATGAACTGCCCATATCCGCCGCTTTTGGGAAGCGCGATTCGGCTCACAAAATCCTGATGGTAAAGCTGCTGCAAATGCCTGTGAGTAACATCTTCATTGCCGCCGACGAGCCGCACGATGTCTGAACTCGTAAGAAATCGGAAGCGCGCAATGGTCGCAATGATCAAAAGGCCCCGCTCAGTGACCGGCTTTCCTGCCAGAGCTTCGGGAGTGCGTTTGAATTTAGGCAGCCGCTTTTGCAACGCTTGTCTACTCCTTGCCCAAAATGTCAGTCCAAGCAAAGCTCTGCTCTTGGGGTTTTGTCTTTATCTGCTGCGGGGCCTCGTGCCGCGGCCTTGCGAGTGCTGCTTCCTCTCTGGCAATCTCCTGATCCACCGTTTCGGCAGATGCGGCGTTCGATGCTTTGAGCAGTCTTTGGACATACCACCGCAGATTGCTTTCCGGCGGATTGAACCCCTCCACAAATGGCACCCGCATCGGCTGAGTCTTCTCATGATGAATCTTGATGAAGCAGTGCCGTCCAAACTGCTCTTTGAGTGCGGCGGTCAGTTCTGTAAGCTGCTCTTCTTTGGTATAGAACTGGAGGCTTGAAAGTTCCTGAAAGGGAACCGGCAGCATGATCGGCACGTCCGCAACGCTTTCCCCTTCTCCGGAAAAGTCAGTTTCAGAAGTGTGCTGGCCCGAGACCATTGCGGATGTCTGCGACATGACCATGCTTCTTGCGGTCGGGTCTGATGCAAACCAATCCTGCGGATTGAAAAACTCCCCTTGCACCATTCCCATGCCTTCTGAAAGCGCCCGGTTGTCGCCTCTGCCAGTTGAGCGCCCGGTACTCTGAGAGTATCCATACACTTTGTCACGCGAATACTTCGGCCAGAACTTGGTTTGGTAAATTGCGACCTTCACTTTCATCGGGTCAAGTTCACCGATGAAAAGTTCCCGGGCCATAAGTTCTGCGCTTTCAACCGGAAGCCCCCCAAACACAGCTTTGATCCGGCAGTTGGTCAGCACCGCATCCATCAAATCCTGATCGAGCTGGCCAAAGCGCTGGTGGGCAAGCACTGTGAAAAGTTTGTACTTGCGGACTTGATCGAGCATTTTGGTGATGTCGAGGCTAACGAAGGTCTGGAACTCATCGAGGTACAGAAAATATGGCTTCAAGTCTTGCCCGTACTCAGGAACCCTTCTGCGGGCAACCTCAAAAAACTCATTGACCAGCAGCGCCCCAAAGACCTTGGCATTGTCAGCCGAGAGGTGGTCGCTTGGGGCTAAATTGACCAGTAGCACTTTGCCTTTTTCAATGATGTCCGCAAGATCAAGGGGCTGGCCTTTGGCATTGAGGAAACGCGCCAGCGTCTTTGAGGTCAGCAGCCGGAACAAACGGTTTTTGGCAGACAGCACTTCGCTTCTGAAATCTTTGGGTTTAAGCCCCTGCAATTCCTCCCACTCCCTGCGGACCAAGGGCGACATGATACTCGAAAACAGCTCTGCCCTGATTGCGTGGGAATTGAAGTCAATGAGGTACTGCGAATGGTGAAATGAAACGTCCTGTTCGATCAGCGCCGTATAGATCAGCCGCAGGGTCCGCTCAAGGGTTGGCGTATCGTCAGTATTCTCAACACCCCAAGCGTGCATGGTGGCAGAAATCCTGCGGTCAACCTGAACTGAGACATCGCCCTGCGCTGCTTTCTTGAATGGATTGAAACCAATGATGTGGGCTGGGTCAGAGAGGTCCAAAAGTACAATGTCGCGCTCAAGAACCTTGTGACCGCAGTAATTTAGGATGTCGTGGTAAAGCGTGCCATGCGGATCAATCAGGCAAAATCCCTGACGATTCTTCAAATCCTGCCGCATGATCCATTCAAGAAATTTGCTCTTGCCTGAACCAGACGAGCCGATGACGTGCATGTGTGCCTGACGGTCGTCAGGGTCAATAGTGATTTGGCGTCCATCTGGGCCATGCCCTAAAACAAGCGACCTCAAATGTACTTCTCCAGTTCTTCATAAAGCGCCTCAAGTTTTTTAGAAATTATATTTTCACGTCTGCGTTTGGTCGGCTCATCAAGGTCCGTGGCCGCACGAACCTCCTCAAGCTGCCGCTGGTAGTCGCGAATCTTCTGTTCAATCTCCTCTTTTTTGTGCTTCCTGTCATCCTCAGCCGACCGAACTTGTACGGGCTTGGCAGGGCTTTGTAACTCCTCCATCTGTTTGGTCAGCTGTGCCATTTCCAGCTTGATTTTCAGGGCATCGCGCTGCCGCTCCAATTCTGAGATTTCGCCTTTCCGCTTACTGTCGATTTCCAAGCTTTGCTTTTTCTGGTCGAGTTCCATCTGGCGAATTTCAAGGTTTGATGCCCTGAAAGTAAGCTCATCCAACGAGGACTGTAATTGTGCTGAGAGTTCCAGCTCTTCCAGCTTGTATTCAAGAAACTCAATTCGGGCTTTGGAGGTGTGGCGATCCTGCCCTATCACAAACCGCGTGACAATCGAATCAACGAGGACGCGGGCCAATGACGGATTGCCTTGCAACTTGCGGAGTTGGATTCCGATCTCTGCGGGGTTCCAGTCTTTTGGGATAATAAACTGAGGAGTGGTCATGTCAGGCCTTTCTGTTTTTGTACCGCTTATTTCTGCAAGAAAATCACCTTCTGAAACCAAGCCACCAGCCGCAAGAGTTTGGGGCTTGGGGATGAAGAAACTTACCGAGATCAAACCACTCCCGGCCAGCAGAAAGAGCCACCAGTATGGCGGCACAAGAAGAGCAAGGCGCAAACCCAAAAGCAGCAGAATGACTGCGGCGGTGATTCGAACAATCCACTTGGCGGGAGCCAGTACATCGCTCATTGGGACTCTCCCAGACATTTTTTCTCGTCAGCCGCAGTAATGGTGATCTTCAGGCTGTGTGGCTCTTTCGGAACCCGTCCCAGCGAAACGGGATTTTTACACTTGACGGAGGGGCTTTCAAACCCGATCAACAGAACCGCTCGATTGTTTTGAAACCACTGCTCATAACCGCCTTTGGTTATGATCTCGTAGTGGACAGTACCGGGCTGAGTCGGCCTTACTTTGAAATCAAGGAATATTCCGAAGGATAGAACCGGGACAGCGGCGTGAGAAAGATTTACAAAGTTAAGGTCGCCCACACGCTTGCCATCCAAGGGCGCACCGACCTGCACATCTGCGGGACTACCGGATACGAAGCCTTGGGGCCGACTCGATCCCGGCGCAGTTGAGTGCATCTGGCTGGGATGCCGGGGTGAAGCCGGCTGCGCCTGAGGGACAAGTCCCAACACTACATTTTTTTCGGTGTTGTTTGAAGGGTTTCCAGTGTTAGTTGAAGGCGCACTGAAACTGTTGACCGCAAACAGAATCAGCCCGTAAGAGATGAGGATGCCCCCAAAAACCCTAAACAACCATCTATATCCCGTCAGCGCTTTCATTTGACAAACTCCATTAGTTTGTTATGTTTACAACAAATCAAGGAGGTCGGATACTGTGGAAACTGTGACCAAAAAGGCCATTTTAAAGGACTATCCGGACATTCCCGAGTCAATCGACATCGGTCTTTTTTTATTTTTTAGGGGCTGATCCCCAATTCAAAGATCGTTTCTTGTCACCAGAAGACCACCCTGACGCGGTTGAACTGAATCGCAAACTGATCCTGACAGCTTTAAGCGTTCTTTGTCTGCAGTCTGAAAAGCGCAGACAAACAGCTGAACACTATCGTCAATTGTGGGCCAAGGACTATTGGTTCTCTGAGCAGCTCTGGAAACATGTTCCAAGATCAGAACGACCACAACTGATAATTGATTTTGAGGTCAATGAAATGGACCCCAACTTTGATTTTCAAAAAGCTGCCGTCGGCATCGAGTCAAAGCCCATACCTTGAACCAATCAACTGCGGTTCCCCAAAGCGCTGGATTCTCCCCTGAGTCCTGCGCTTTTTTATTTCCCAGAAAAACACTTGCGCCAAGTAAGTGAGGCATATTAGCCAAACATTCGAAGAAATTCCACAAATTTTTTGAAAGTAGATTGTGAAATGCTTAAACCATTGTTATCAAAGGGCCAATACCCCATTGGCCAGCCTGTCTGATGGTAGATATGAAGTCCTTCTTCCCCCCACTTGAGCATCCTTGCAGACAGCAGGAAAAGGAGTCTTTTGGATTGATTGGAAAGGGCTTTCTGGGATTTGGGACATGGAAGGTTAGCCCGACTGCCTGAAGGGCAGGAGGGCGGAAGGAAATAGCCTGAGCGGGATGGCTACGAACACCGGCGGTTTGGCGCGGGGCGACGCGGGATGGAAGTAGATACGGGAACCGACCCGGCCAGCGGCGAGGCCGTTGGCCTCGCGGTTCTGAAAAGCAAGATGGGTCAAAACAACCCGACCACAAATCCGCCCACAGGCGAATTCCGCGCATCCTGACAGATGCGCTAAAATCTTCGATTTTCACTGGGATTTTGATTGGTCGGGGAGAGAGGATTTGAACCTCCGACCCCCTGGTCCCGAACCAGATTCCAGACCATATTGAAATCTGCTGAATTTTATTGCTTCCAAGTGATTGATATTGAACCTGTTGTGAGCCGTTCGTGGAAGACTACTGTGTTCTATTGAAAGTGGAGGCTTTGACAGTCTCAAAATTACCTACACTTAAACTTTTCATTCCACATGGCATCAATAAACTACATCTTTTTAATCCTTTCGAATTATTTGACCATACGGGATGGTCATCGCTCGGACAAAATTTCTGAAGACCATTTGTCTCAACAATGGGGACAAGTTCACTGCCCGCTCAGTGATTCGTGCGGAAAAAGTTAAATATTCTCTTTCTCTTAAGGAACGTGGCTGTAAGGTACAATAAACATCGCATTTATAAGGGAGGGCTCGGTCGGATGGCATTCTCCTCAGGCGAAGAAATCACCTGCATGTTGCAGCGTTGGGGCCAGGGCGATGAACATGCTTTGGATTCGCTGACGCCTCTTGTCTATGACGACCTTCGGCACATCGCGTCTTACATCTTGAAAGGGGAACGGCCCGGCCATACCTTGCAGCCTACGGCCCTGGTGAACGAGGCCTATTTGAAACTGGCGGGAGCGGCGAAAATTCAGTTGCAGGACCGCAAGCACTTTTTTGCCGTCGCGGCCCGTGCCATGCGGCAAATCCTGGTGGATTATGCAAGAAGCCGCGGCCGGGAAAAGCGGGGCGGCGCAATGGCGTTCCTGCCCTTGGATGAAGCTCTGGCGATGGCCCCGGAACAACTGTCCCATGATGTGCTGGCGCTGGACGAGGCGCTGAACCGGCTGGCGGCGAAGGACCCTCGCAAGACTCGAATAGTGGAGCTGCGTTTTTTCGGCGGGTTGAGCAATGAGGAAACCGCTGAAATCCTGCAAATCTCTCCCAACACCGTGATGCGTCACTGGAGCATGGCCAAGGCCTGGCTGAGGCGGGAAATGGACGGGCGCAAGGACGATGAGCCAACAACTGTGGAAGAAAGCTGAGACGCTTTTTCACGAAGCTCTGGCCCGAACCAAAGAGGACCGCGAAACGTTTCTGGCCCAAGCTTGTGACGGCAACCAATCCTTGTATGATGAAGTAAAGTCCCTCCTTTTCTATCATCGGGAAGACGACCAGCTTCTGGGAGATCTAACAGTTCCGTCTTTGGACGAGATGCTGGAGCCAGCCCCTCCGGCTTTTAAGAATGGCGATCTTATCGGGCTTTATCAAGTCATCGACATTTTGGGATCGGGGGGCATGGGTGAGGTTTACCTTGCCCGGCATCCGCGCTTGGGAAACAAGGTCGCCCTCAAAGTGCTGCCGAAGTTCCTCGCCGTCAGCCCTGAGTTAACCGCGCGCCTGCGCCGTGAGGCCCAGACCGCTTCGGCGCTCAACCATCCCAATATCCTGGCCATCTACGACTTTCTGCCGCACGGCGATTTGCAATATATCGTGAGCGAGTTCGTGGAGGGCAAACAACTGCGCGAATTCATTGGCCGCCTCTCCGTCGCCGATGCGCTTCACTATGCCCGCCAGATCGGGCAGGCTTTGGCAGCCGCGCACGCGGCCGGCATTGTTCATCGCGACATCAAGCCCGAGAACGTCATGGTGCGCTCCGATGGCTATATCAAGGTGCTCGACTTCGGCCTGGCCAAGATTACGGACTCGAAGCTTGCATCCGGGCAAAGCCTTTATAAGCGGCTGGCCTCCAACGGCGCCCAGAGCATTCCAGGCATGCTCATGGGCACGGTGAACTATATGTCTCCCGAGCAGGCGCGGGGCGAGGCCGTGGACGCGCGCACCGATATCTGGAGTTGGGGCGTGGTTCTCTATGAAATGCTGACCGGAGAACACCCCTTCAAGGCTCCCACAGCGAGCGATACGCTAGCCGCGATTCTCTCTAAGACCCCCGATCCTCCAGGCGGCGACAAAAGACTGGATGGCTTGGTGGCCAAGGCGCTGGCAAAACAACCCGAAGATCGCTACCAAAATATTTCTGAGGTGCTGGACGAGTTGTCCCATGTTTCCCCCGAGTCGCGCATTCCCGCGCGTGGGAGACAGGCCAGCGTTGCCACCAGGGAGACATTTTTCCAATATCTCTTGGCGATGGGGGCGAGATTCCGTTGGATCTATATCGGCCTATTTCTGGCGACCTTCCTGTTGGCGGCCAGGGGTATCTATCGATCCCGAAGGGGTTCCCTGGACAGGACCTTTCAGCACTTCAGCATTACCCGTCGTCTCACAGAGAGCGGAAACGTCCCGCATGCGGCCATCTCCGCCGATGGGAGTTACGTGGCGTATGCCACGAATGAGACCGGAGGACGACAGGCGATCTGGATTCAAAAAATGGACAGTTCCGGAGGCCGGCAAATCGTCCCACCCGAGCCCGGCGAGTGCATCGGCATTACTTTTTCCAGAGATGGAAAATTCGTTTATTACGTGATGAAGGCTCATGAAGTTGGAAAGCTCTACAAGATTCCATCCGAGGGCGGGAAGCCCCAAGTGGTCGCGCTGAATGTCGATTCGGCGGTTAGCTTCTCTCCCGATGGTGGGCGGTTCGCCTTCTTACGGGTGTCGGCCAGCGACAAACATGCCTCGATCGTGCTCAGTAACACGGAGGAAACCGAAGAGACGCTGGTGACGCTGCGGCCTCCTGATTATTTCAGGCTTATCGCTCCCGCGTGGTCCCCGGACGGTCATTCTGTGGTGTCTGTAATGTGGACGGGCACCCCGATCAAATATCAACTGATGTCGGTGGGCGTGGAGGATAAGCAGCAGAGAAGGATACAAGGTGGCCTGTGGTCGTGGTCCTCTATATGGAAGCTCGTATGGCTCGGCCGCAGTGGGCGCCACATCGCGGTGACCGCCAACGACATAGGCGAAAGTCAACATAGCCAACTAGAGGAAATTACGTGGCCAAGCGGGGAAATCTCTCCAATGATCCGCGACCTGGGAAATTATATCGATATGGACGCGACTGCCGATTCCCGCAAGATCGCCGCTATTCAAGTCGAGCACCATTCTAAGCTCTGGGTTGCTCCGATGTCCGCTCCTGATGACGGGCATTTGCTGCAGTTGGCCGATAGCTTCGATGGACTAGCCTGGACAAAATTCGAGCAGCTCATAGTGCCGAGCAATATGTCCGGCGAAAGCGAACTTTTGGCAATCGATACCAACAACGGCAAACAACGTGTCGTGATTCGTGATCAAAATAGAAAATACTACCCAGTGGCTTCGCCGGACGGGCGGTATCTTGTATATGCGTCTAATCGTGACGATGGAATGCACCTATGGCGCTCAAATGGAGATGGAGAAGACGCGGTCCGCCTGACCTCTACCAGCCCCCTGGATCGCGACGCCGCTATCTCACCCAAGAGTAATTGGGTTGTGTACACATCGATTGGCGACGGCATTGAAACTCTGTGGAGAACCCCAATCGATGGCGGCGATGAAATCCCCATCACTCATCTACCGGCGAGAAAGGCGTCCATCTCTCCGGATGGCGAGCAGATCGCTTGCGAATATTCGGAAAACCAAGGTCAGGGCTGGAAGGTGACGATTCTGAGATGGGATGGACAGGTCGTAAAGTCTTTTCCAAAGATCCCAACTCCGGGCCTGCCGGTTCGCTGGTACCGGCATGGCAAATCCCTGCTCTATGTCGTCACCGACAATAATGTCTCGAATGTCTGGGAGCAACCGGTGGATGGTGGTGCTCCCCGGCAGATAACGCATTTCAGAGAGGAACTGATCTTTGCTTTCGCCCTTTCTCCGGATGAAAGGTCCTTAGCCTGCATTCGAGGCAGTTGGATTTCCAATGTGGTCTTAATCGAGGGTATGGATTAGCTTCGTTATTAGATTTTTCATAACCAAGGGGGAATTTATGTCTACGGCACCCATCATTCCAGGAACGACTACAGGCTTTGATACTACAGGCTATCCCAATCCCAACCCACCAACTCAGGGTCCACCGTCGTCTGGTTCACTTGTGAATCCAACTAGTACGGCAATCCGGTTGCACCTGGACATTCCTCCAAGTTCAACCGGCGATCCAACGGGAAGGTCCTCCGACCATGTAAACCGCCAGATACTGCCGAGCAACCCCATGATTCAATTCTCCATTGGAGACCTGCAGCATCTGGGAAAAGTCAACGACATCGGCCAGCTCGAGTTTATAGTTGCCTTTATCCGTCCAGAGCAAGCGCGGCTACCGGTGGTCACCATCCAGATCGCCCTGCCCGAGGGGGAGGTGGTCTACGAGACCCGATTCCTTAACGAGTCGGCGCGACCGGAATATATGTTTGCGCTCAGTCCGCGGGAAGCGGAGATTGCCCAGCGGCACTTCGTTTTGGGCAACCGGATTAGGCTCATGGCGGTCTCCGAGGTGGAAATCGATCAGGGCGAACTTAAGATCGCGGTTAGAAGATAACTCCCCGCCAGCACACGCTACGAGTGTTCGATAGTAAGTTTTCAACCGGGGGCGGGAACTTGTACGCCCCGCCCCTATGGCCCCGGCGCCGCTCTTTCCTGGAGCCCTTCTGCCCTTCCAGCATCTTCACTTTGCTTCCTGCCCGGTACAACCAGGGTTCTCCTGGTTCCACTTCTTTGCCGGTCCGTGCATGGTTTTCAGCCGCACAAAAACTTATTGATAAGCGAAACATGCCTCCGGTTGTGTTCGGTTTATTGCGTTTCCTATGGCGGTTTTTATCACGGAATGGCGCTTTTCAAGGTGAGCATCTCTCCAGCGGGTACTCACGATGGCGCACCTTTGAAAGCGCGCCGCCGGTAGGGGCCGGGCTGATCCCCTTCTGCACCAACACAATTTAGAAAGGACTGTTAACATGCTTAGAAATCTTTTTCTCGATAAACTATGCACCAGCCGAAAGACCGGCGTTGTGGCTTGCCTAGCCCTGCTCCTGGGCGCTCTGGTCCTCGGCGGTAAACCCGCCTTTGCTCATTCCGGTGGAAAGACAATCGCCGTTTGGCGACCCTCAAATGGCACCTGGTATGTTCTGAACATAGACACACAGCAGCAATTCTCCCAGCAATGGGGACAACAAGGCGATATCCCCGTTAAGTATGGGATTCCGCAACCGATACCGCCTCCACGATAGACATCTGGGGGCCGCTCTTGGCTTTCGCCCCCCCAACGTCCTAATCATTAGCAAAACACAAAGGAGAACACCAATGTTTCAGACATATCATGGCGTCACTGGCGCCGAACATCAGACAAAATTCAACACTTTAAGCGCGCAAGGATACAGAATGATCTCGCTGAGCGTTTACGGCGACCCCACTGACGCCCGCTACGCAGCCGTTTGGATCCAACGTCCCGGTGCAGCCTGGGTCGCAGTCCACGGAGTAAACGCAGCTGGATACCAATCATTTTTCAACAACTGGACAGCCAAGGGTTATGTCCCGGTGCTGGTTTCTGCCACCGGTGACGTCAACAACGAAATATTCGCGGCGGTTTTTGAACAAGGCATTTCTGGTCCATGGTTCGCGCACCACGGCATGACGTCAGGTCCCGACACCCATGCAGGCACCTTTCAGAATTTCGACAGTATCGCGCAGAGTCAAAAGCTGATTTTGCGCTCGGTCACCGTTTATGGAACAGCAACGGACCGGCGCTACGCCGCTGTCTGGCACGCCAATCCCGCATTTGTGAAATGGCATGTACATCCGGCGGACACAGCCGCAAGCTATCAGGTGGCTTTCAATGCGGAGACGCCGTTGCCCGGTTATCGTTTGGCCGGTTATCGCCCCGCCTACGTGACTCTTTCAACGGATCAAACCTACTGCTCTCTCTTCAAGGACGATGTCGTCGGTCCGTGGGTGGCTCGGCATGGAATGACGTCTGCCGAATACCAGACGGAATTCGACAAACAAAATGCTGCGGGGTTCTATCCTATTTGTGTTCAAGGTGGTGGAATCGGAGCCAATACTCGCTATGCGGCCATCTTTGCCCAGCGAGATATTCCGCTCAGCCGGGAATGGACAGTTACAGGCGCTACGGTTCCTGAGCTCGCCGGTCTTGACCATGCAATGCAAACTTTCATGCAAGCCAACGGGGTTCGAGCAGCGCAATTAGCGGTGGGCAAAGACGGAGTCACCAAGTTTTCACGGGCTTACACCTGGGCTGAACCCGGTTATCGCATCACTCAGCCTGCTGACCGCTTTCTGCTCGCCAGTTGCAGCAAGATGCTCCTGGAAGCGGCAGTCCAATCTTTGTATAACGCCGGTAAGCTGACGACCACCACCAAAGTCTATCCGCTTCTCGGCTTTTCCAGTCCGTTGGATCCAAGAAGTGACACCATCACAATTCAGGAACTTCTCGATCACATGGGAGGCTATAACGACGATCCGGTTTCAAAAGGCGGATCGGGTTTTGATCCAACCTACAATATGCGGCAGATTGCTCTCGACCTTGGTCTTGGACATCCGGTCACTAAGCTGGACGTGGCGCTCTATATGTATAAGAAGCGAATGCTGGACCTGAATCCGGGAACTGTGTACCACTACTCGAACTTCGGCTATCTGCTGGCCGGAGCCGTAGTAGAGCACGTGGCCGGCATGAAGTATTTCGACTACGTGAACTCGAAGCTGCTTCAACCGGCCGGCATCACGGAAGTGAAAGTCATTTCCACGCTCGCGTCAGGGCGCACCACCGACGAAGCGATTGCCGAAGATGATGGTTTGGGATTGAGTCCTGTCGACCTGTCTTCAAACCTGTTGGTTCCATCGGTCTACGGTGGGGATGGAGAAATCAACGAAGTCGGCGATCCCAATGACGGAACTGGAGCCTCCGCTCATGCGCTGACCCAATTCATTCATCTCCATGCAGTTTGGGGCAATGGTCCGAGGCCGGGAAACGGAACTTTCGGATGGCTCGCCCGCTCTGGCAGCACGCCAGGGGCTTCAACCCTGGCGGTATCACGCGGCGACGGCATAGATTGGGCCTACACCATCAACACACGTAACTGGCCACCCTCCACGTCACCAACTCTTGACCAACTGGGGGGCCTGACGCCTCCGGTGATCACCAACTCAATTACGCATATCCTTGATACAACACCAATCCCGTAATTCACAGCAGTGGATTGCGTCCCCTGGCAGCGAAAAGGCGGCTCGGAAACAACCCAGCCGCCTTGGAACTCAGAACCATGTATATTCCCTGATTTCAGTCGCAGTGATGATTTCAGAGAAATGGTCGTACCATTGATTTGCAACCAGCCCCTCGTGAACAAGGCCAAAACCATAGTTGACCTCGATGGATCGTCTGTTTTGGGTTGTTGCCCGAACTGTGGCCGAAATGGAGTAGGCGCTTGTTATCGTTGCTCCCGAGACTGTCGCACGCTGGCATCGCGCCGGATTCCGCCTGTACTGGAATTGGATTTCTCGCCATCGAAAGGCATTCGGCAGGAAATGAATCAGTAAAGAGTTGCAAAAGTTAATTTTTTGTATGGTTGCCGAGAATCCCACCTGGGGCGCCCCGCGCATTCATGATTAGCTGCTCAAACTGGGTTCGATGTTTCTGAGCAAACCGTCTCTCGTTCGGCAAACAGAGCGCCGAAGAAACCGGACCGGCATCTGGGCTTCGTTTCATCTTGAACTTAACCGGCGAGTTTGCAATGTGCTTCGTAAACGGTGCGACTTTAATTTTGGCGAAGCACACCACACGCAGATTATTTTTCTGGAAAACTCGTGAGCCTATTCACTCAGTTATGTCGCTTCTTTGAGTGAGAGCAGATTCACGCATCTCTTACGGGCTGGTAGCGTAACCAGCCACGATTGAGAGTCGTTCATGAAGCTTATCAAATGGAGGATCTATGATCTCAGTAATAAAGTACACCACAACAATGAAGCAAATCACTGGCCTGCAGCAAAGGCTACGCATCATCCGGCGCGCGTTTGGTCTGCTGCGCGGCGCAGCCCTGATTGCAGTCTCTTTCACCGTCGGCAGCATCCCGGTTCTTGCACAGTTTAGTGGTCCAACGCCGTTGACGCTCATCAATGGCTGGACCAACGCCCCATTCGGCACCAGCATTGCCACTGTCGAGGAAGTCGCGGGCATCGTGCAGTTGAGGGGCGCCATTGCAACCTCCGGAAGCAATGCAGAACCGTTCGTGCTGCCGGTGGGGTTCAGGCCGGCAACCGATGTCTACGTCCCCGTCGATCTGTGCAACGCCACCAATGGGCGGCTCCATATTATGCCCAGTGGCGATGTGATCGTCGAAGCCCAGGGCAGTGCGTTCACCAATGCCCAGTGCTTCACGTCGCTCGACGGGGCGTCCTTCGCCCCGGCAGCTACCGGTTTTACGGCGCTTACGCTGATCAACGGCTGGACCAACGCACCGTTCAGCACCAGCAACGCGGCGGTTCAAATAATCAATGGGATCGTGCACTTCAAAGGTGCCATTGCCACCTCCGGAAGTAATGCAGTGGCGTTCATGATGCCCCCGGGGTTTCTACCACTAACCGATGTCTACGTCCCCGTCGATCTGTGTAGTGCCACCAATGGGCGGCTCCATATTACGCCAACTGGCACGGTGGACATCGAGGCTGAGGGCGGTACGTTCAGCAATGCCCAGTGCTTCACGTCGCTCGACGGCGCTTGGTTCGCCCTACCCGGTTTCACGAACCTTACGTTGATCAACGGCTGGACCAACGCTCCGTTCAGCACCAGTCCCGCGGCAGCGGGAAATGCCTTCGGCCTCGTGTACTTCAGAGGCGCCATTGCCACCTCCGGGAGCAATCCTCAGCCGTTCACGCTACCCGTGGCGTTTCGCCCGGTGACCGATGTCTACGTTCCCGTCGATCTGTGCGGTGCCACCAAAGGGCGGCTCCATATTACGCCCAGTGGTGTCGTGATCGTCGAGGCCGAGGGCGGTACGTTCAGCAATGCCCAGTGCTTCACGTCGCTCGATGGCGTATCGTTCGTCCAGTAACTAAGAACCGGCAACCCGTTTGGTAAAAATATTCATCGTGTACCGCAAACGCATTGAGCAACCGTTGTTTACAACCCGGCGCATTCCTTTCTTAAAAATGCAAGAGCGCGTAGAATCTGATTTTTTCATGACAACGAAGATGCTGAAGGGAGTCAATGATCTGGGCGCGAATGCTGGCGTATATTACTGGAACTGTGGACCAGGAACTGCTGTTGCGGAACGAGTATCTGTCCGCCGAGAACCGAATTCTCCGCAATCAACTTAAGGGCCGGCTGCTGTTA
>DASSEH010000290.1:0-1560 GCA_035695325.1 Candidatus Angelobacter sp. | reverse complement strand
GAGCGCGAAAGGAGCCGCCTGGAAGGCTTGATTGGGCGCTCAACTGCGGATGAATCAAAGGCCCGGAACGGCATCGAAGAAGCGCGTCTGCAGATCCGGCAACTTCGCCAAAAGTTCCAGGAGGATGTTGCCAACTCGATGCTCGAAACGCGACAGAAGATCAATGATCTTCGTGAGAAAGTAAGAGTCGCGCAGGACGTCCTGTCTCGAGTGGACATCTTGTCTCCCAGCACAGGCGTTGCACAAAATCTGCGGGTCTTTACCACTGGCGGAGTAGTCAAAGCGGGTGAGCCCATGGTCGACGTGGTCCCCGAGCACGACGCCCTCATTGTGCAGGCGCACGTGCAACCACAGGATACGGAAAACCTCCAGCCTGGTATGCCCGCGGAAGTCAGGTTCTCATCATTTCAAACGCGTATCCTTCCGATCATTGTGGGGAAGGTAGAGAGTGTCTCCCGCGATCGCCTGGTAGACGAACAGACCAAACAACCGTACTTCCTTGCTCAAGTTGTCGTGGACGACATACCATCGTTCGTGAAGGATCGTTTGTCAGCTGGAATGCCCGCGGACGTGATTTTCCCGACCGGCGAGCGAACGGTTCTTGATTATTTGGTCCGCCCGCTCAAAGACCGCCTGCGAGGCGTAATGCGGGAGAAGTGATCGGAGCAAGCGCCATAGGCGCGCAGAGGCTTCGCCTGTGGGTTAACGCCGGTCCGCGGTCGCGACTTGCCAAGCTCACGACCATGTCCATTACCTTGGACGAGGTGGAATTCAGCCAGCAGGTCGCGGGCGCGGGTCAATAAGTCCAGCTGCTGCCCGTCGGCGTCGGGACTGCATTTCATCGCCTGCTGGACCAGCGAGCGGAGGATCACCAGATCAACACTGTTCAACGCCAGTTTGACCATGTCGTAGTCGGTCGGCTTCATTGTGCTTGTTCCATGTGAAGTCACCGGATTGGCGCTTCGTGCCGCGCACCCGCCCCTGTGATGTCCCGATCCGCGTATTCGACAAATTTCTTGTAAGCCCACTTCGCGCCATGGCGTCGTCGCCAGACTTGTCCGGAAACGAGCTTTCCCGAAATCGATCGTCGCGGAATGATCACCGTCCACAAGTGCCAGCCGCTCGTTTGAGCGTTGGTCGCCACTCGTCCGTTTGACTGTTCGATCGGGTACTCATGAGCGATCATTTGCCGATACCAATACCGACACTTTTCTCAACCAAATCAGCCATACGCAGTACGGCATGGGGCGTACAGTAAACTTAATACCTTCTTAATATTCAGGCAACAGAAATCGCGATAGTTCTCCAAAAACACACGATGATCTTGCGGGCCGAGCCGATAACGGAGTCTCAAATCAAATAATTAGCTCCCCGCGGAAGCTCCAGTTATGCCGTAGCCGAAGAAGATGCGGATGGATCTTGTGCCGCGGATGCGGCTCGCTGGTCTTGGGATGCTGATAAATCGGTGTCAGGCCCATCTCGGTCATCAGCCGACGGACGCGGTGGCTACCAACGCACCAGCCGTTGCAGCAGATGTCGCGCCACCTGACGCGAGCCGTA
>DASSEH010000289.1:0-2308 GCA_035695325.1 Candidatus Angelobacter sp. | reverse complement strand
GGTGATCTGGTGGCCGGATAATCGTCCTTTCTGAAGCCATTTGAAGACGGTTTGCGTAGAAATCGAAAGCGCCTCAGCGGCGCCTTGAACGGAGTATGTCCCATCCGGCCATTGTCGGGGATTGTGTTCTGTTCGGTTGATCTTCACCGTTGGGATATTCCAACGTTTGCGTAGCAAATGGACCTCACCGCCGCTGAACGGCCGACCGTGAGCTGACAGTAGGCCGTCCGCATTGAGGGCCCTTGAGATTTCGCGATCCATCTTTTGCGCGACGACGAGATCGCGAACCCGTTCTTCAAGAGTCGCGATGTCGGCGTAATTGCGGTAGCTGCTCACATTGCGCCGGACCTTGTGCTCGCTGACGGCACCAGTCTGCCAGATGATTCTGATCCAGACTTGGCCGCTCTCGGGCCGCTGATCGAGGACGACCTCTTTCACGACGAGCCGAAGGATCTGCTTGCGCTCGACCACGCTCGCCGCATCCCACAGTTTGGGAAGATCCTCACCCAACGAGATAATCTGAGCGCGGTCCGCCGCGGCAAGCGATATCGGCTGCTGGCGCCGCCAACTCTCGTATTCAATGTCGATCTGCTCCGCTTGCCGGAGCTTGTCCTCCCATACGCGCTCCAAAGACCTTGCCACCAGACGGTTCTCGGGTTCGACGGCATCATATTGACGGCGCGCCCGCTCCGCCTCATAGCGCGCTCGCTCGCGCTTGAGCGACCATTGACGCTCGAGCGCGCGGGCTTCGTTCTCAAGCTCGCCGAGAGCGGCAATCGCGAGAGCGAGGCGATCGGGTGTCAGCGCTTCGAGTAACAATCTTTCGACCGCCGCATCGACGCCCAAGGCGCGCACCTCCTGACAGCGCGGCCCGCCATGTTGATGCTGATCGGCGCGACAAAGATAGACAGGGTAGTTGCCGTTCTGGCCGGAATAATGCAGCCCCATGCGGCGGCCGCAGCGGCCACAAATAGCAATGCCTTGCAGCAACGCGTTGCCCTGGCGCGGCACCCCATGGCGGTTCGCATCGTAGTGATTGAGATTGTCCGCGAGCCGCCGCTGGTTCGCCATGAACTCCTCCCAATCGATATATCCCGGAAATGCGTCCTTCAAGCAAACCGGCCAATCCTGAATCGCCACGGCTTCGGTCGCGCCCTGCCGTGAACCGGAACGGCGGCCGATTGGCGTGCGTCGACGGCGACCGTAAACATAGGCTCCCGCATAAGCGGGGTTCTTCAGAACCTGAAGGATGCGTGCGTTGCTCGCCGGCCGCCACACGACGTCATGCGGCGATGGCCCGTCTAGCGGTCGTACCGGCACCAGGAAGTTAGCCTCTTGAAAATGGCGCATCACCGCCTTGGCGCTGTGCAGCTCGCGAAACTTGGCGAACAAATGGAGCAGCCGCGCGTGCACTTCTTCATCGGGATTGACGCCAATCCGGCCATCGCGACCATACGCCAGCCCGGCAGGCAACGGCACCCTCAGCTCGCCTCGCGCCGCCTTCTGCCGCTCGCCTTGATGCAGCCGCAGCTTAATCTGATGAAGTTCAGCCTCGCTCATGATCCCGGACAAGCCGAGCAGCAGACGGTCATGATAGGCGCACGGATCGTACACGCGCTCGCCATCGGCGATCAGCACTCCAAACAGCGAGCACAATTCCAGGAGCTGATGCCAATCGTGGTTGTTGCGCGCCAGCCGCGAGGCATCCAGGCTCAGCACCAGCCCCGCCTTCCCGAGGCCAATCTCGGCGATCAGCCGCTGGAAGCCGCCGCGGCTGTCGCTCGACGTACCGGACTTCCCGAGGTCGTCATCAATGACCTCAATCCGTTCCTTGGGCCAGCCGAACAAGGCTGCACGATCGACCAGCCGATACTGCAGCTCGGTGCTCTCCTGATGCTGACGGACTTGGCCGGCGGTCGATTGGCGCACGTAAATATAGGCCAGCTTGGCGCGATGCGCCGTCGTCACCGGGCTTTCCAAATTGAGCAGCATGTTCAACGTAATGCCCCCCGATCAAATCGCCGGCGTCGGCTGCGGCCAGCATTGACCGGAGTAGCTGTGCCACCCGCTTCGCCAGCTGTTGTTGTGTTGTCGGCGTCATCGTCGGCCACAATCTCGGCGCCAAGATCAGCTGTCGACCCGGCAATGCCGGCTCGAACGGCAGGATCAGCTGTGTGGCCCGATGTCTCATCGAACCTCTCTCCCAAGGCGGAGAGCCTTGCGCGCACGTATTCCGCCAAGGGAATCAGGGTGCGTACCGACACCAGGGGGAGATCACGATTCGGCCTGGCCTCACAAGCCGAAACGT
>DASSEH010000288.1:0-56394 GCA_035695325.1 Candidatus Angelobacter sp. | reverse complement strand
CCCCAGGAGATTCCCATATTCCCACTGCCCACGGCTGCTACGGCTGTCATCCACCAACAGCCACAACCCTCAACCCCGAGCCTATAAAGTGTCAACTATGTGCCCGGTCTAAAATGTCAACTATGTGCCAGTTTGCACATCCTGGCACAGGGCTGGCGATAAGCCACGGCTCAGGTTAACAGCCACCTGTTGTTGAATACGTACCAGTCCTGGGTAAAGTTCCCGGCTTATTCCTGACCATTAAATGGCTTTTTGAGCAACTTACGAGCTGTTGCGGCCTCGTCGGTAGAGGAATCGAGCGCGATGGCCGCGTTATAGGAGGTAAGCGCCTGATCGCGCCTGGAGAGCAGGTCTGCAACTTCGCCCGAGGCCAGCAGAGCGCGCTGGCGAAGCTGGCGGTCATTGTTGCCGGCCGATGCCGCTTCCTGATAGGGGGGAAGGGCTTCAGCGTATTTGTTCTGGCTGCGCAGGGCATCACCCAGCGCATATTGCACCATGAGCACGCGTGCGTTGGGATACCAGTTGGTCGTTCTGCAAGTGGTTATAAGTTTTTGATAGACGGCCGCGGCTTCGGCATGTCGCCCGGCGTCCTGCAGCAAATGACCTTCTTCGAGCGCAAAGAGAAAGTTGTGGGGATAGTCGTGTAAGAGAGTGCGCAGATTATCCAGCCCCTCCTGCCAGCGCTCTTCGCGCCTCAGAAACACTCCCAGCGTGACTCTGGCGTCGGCGTTGGATTCGCCGCCGGCTTTGCCCGCTTCCATCAGGTATTCCAGCCCTTTTTTCCGGTCGCCGTGAATTCCGGTGATTCCGGCCATGACCTTCACCGGCGTGGAGAGGCTGCCCACCACATAGTTGTGCGCGCCGACGATGGTTTTGGCGTCAGCGAAATCGGGCTGTGCCTTGAGGACGGCCTCATGATCGCGCCGGGCCGCGAGCGCGTTGCGAAGTGCCGCAAACCAGGCGTGTTCTACGATCGCAAGATATGTGGAGCGCAGACCTTCGGTCACCCCGCGAGAGTATAAAGCCTGCACATCGTTGGGATTGGCTTTCAGGTGCTGGTCGCACATGCCGATGGCTTTATCGGCAAGGTCCTTGATCTGCTTTTTGATGGCAGGATCCATGGGCACCAGTTGGGCCGCGATAAAGCGCTGATGGGTGTACATGCGCGTGTCCAGAGCGTTGTACTTGTACAGCTCACGGAACAGGATGGCTTCCATCAGATAATTTACGCGGTTGGGGTCGTCAGGATTGTCCCGAATCCCTTTCTGAAAGTCCGCGATGGCCTGGTCGTATTCCAGACTGTAAAAATGCTGAAACCCACTGCGCGAAGTGGCATCCAGCACCCGTACCTGATCGCTGGCCTGGGCGGAATTGGGGTAAAAAAGCCCAAAAATCAGCAAAAACAGGAGCAGGCGAGCTGTCAGGGATGTGGGATGGTAAGGTGTCATGCGCGCTGTTATAAGGCAGTTTACCTGATTTCACATTCAGAGTAGAAGCTGTACAAAGCTGGTCATGGCTCCCCCGCTGATACACACTTTTAGAAGACGGGAAAACAGAACCTTATGACCAGACCAGTAAAACCTGAATGTAAAGAGTTTTATTCCGAGGCCGAAGCGGCCAAAGCGCTCAACATATCCATTTCCTACCTTTACGTCCTGCTGGACGAAAATGTCTTTAATGAAGGCACACTGCGTCCTCCGGACATGACTTTTTGCGACTGGGAACTGGTTCTGCTTCGTTTCTGGAGCAGCAACCGAAAACAGGAAAAAATCGTACGCATGCCGCGGCGGTTTGAAGCTTTTACAAAGTAATTATTTCAGCAGCGCATTGACGATTTCAAGGTGAATACATGTAAGCCCTTCTGTAACAATAGTTTACTGTCGTGTTCGTTTTGGAATGCCAGATGCCCTTCCTTATGCCTAAAGAGGCTTAGTGAATATGATGGGACATTCGGCGCCGAATTATGATGACCGGCAGGAGTTCTGGAAACCGCCGGTTTCTCCTCAGCAGGAGAGCATTCAGAAACTGGACGGCCAGGAGACTGGACAGGTATGCGAGCAGTGCGGAGCCGACTTTGTACTCGGCTCTCGTTTCTGCCACGTTTGCGGTGTGAACCGCCTCGATGATACTGGCAGCAGTGCCCTGGGCACGTGGTTCGATTTCTCCTTTCTCTGCGATGCGCTTGGCCAGTCCGGTGCGTCGCTGGTGGCGATGTTTATGGGAGCTGTCTGTGTGGTGGCCGCTGCGGCCACCGGATTTCTCTATTCGGCCAACACTCTGCCGGACTGGCAGGCCATACAGTGGTGGCGCATTGAGTGGTTATTGGCCGCGATAGCACTCTTTGCCGTGGGAATTTTGCTGAAAAAGTAGGCGCCTGCGAAACTTTCATCGCAAGTGGCATGGCCAAACCCTTTCCAATTTCTTATTTGTTGGCTGCAGTTGCTGACATTGCCGTGGCCTCATCCAGCATCTTGCGGGCCAGTGGGCTGTTGGGGCCGGATGGCGATTTTCTCAGATAAATTTCCAGTTCCGTGGCGGCATCGGAGTACATTCGCAGCGCCATGAGGGCATGAGCTTTGGCCAGATGAACCAGGGAAACTTCTGCCGGCGCCAGGGATTCGGCCCGGTCCAGTTGCCGAATGGCCTCCGCGAAGCTGGATTTCCCAATCAGCGCGCGGCCCATTTCGAAATATGCCTGCCAGGAATTGGGCGTCAGCGATTCGGCGCGCTCCAAAGCGCGGATGGCTTCGTCAAACTTCGAATCCAGATTGAACACGGCGCCCATGCCAATATAGGCCAGACCATACTTGCCGTCTGTCTGAATCGCCTGCTGCAGGTCTGCCATGGCGCCACTCAGGTCTTTTTGGTCGAGCTTGATAAGCCCGCGCAGGGTCAGCGCCGCGGCATAATTGGGGTAGATCTCCAGGGCTTTTTTCAGGTGGTTGCTGGCATCGGCGGCTTTGCTTTTGAATGCGGCATCCTGGGCTTTTCTGAACTCATTACGCGCTTTTTCCGGCACTTTGTAGTCTTCCACGGAAATTACGCTGGGGTTGCTCCCATCCGTGGGCCTGGTGCTCACCGGCATCCGCATGTCAAGCGTTACAGGTGTACTGCTGACCTCGATTCGCTCTTTGCACTCGTTCAGCCCGGAAAGAGCTACGACTTCATAAGAACCGGCGTTGATCTGGACAAACTCGAACGATCCTGAAGCACTGGTGTACACGGAATTGACCACAGTGCCGCTCGACAGATCGCGCAGTTCCATTCGGACGTCCTGGAGTGGTTTATTATCAAGGCTATGCACCGTGCCTGTAATATTCAGAAATGAGCTGTTTGGCGGCGAGAACCGTGCTGGCCCGGTCCTTCTGGAAAGTGGGTCCTGGATTTGGGCTGTTAAGGCAACAAATAACGACAAGAGGAAAAAGGGAACCAACGCTCGACAGATCATAGGCAACCAACCTGGCCGCTGACTTACAGTAGATGGGAAATCCAGGAGCAGGTGAACAAGGAACCCGGCAGGTTTCCTTCTTGCTGGTGCATGTGCTCTCGCAACGTGCTATCAGTGAGATGTTATTAAAAAGTGGAAGTTGTCTGCTTTAAAAATTGGAGTGAATAAAAAATTGGTTGATCACCTGGCAACTCTGTTCGGCACACATTCCGCACTGGCGGAGCAATTCTGATGATTATTCGTCCCGCAAAAAACGTGCTTGGTTCAATACGGCTTCCAGGCGATAAATCCATTTCCCATCGCTACGCCATGCTGGCCGGGCTGGCGCAGGGAACCACGCGGCTTTCTAATTTTTCCACTGGCGCCGATTGCGCCAGCACGCTGAGTTGCCTGCGGCAGCTGGGGTGCGCAGTGAGCACGGCCAACGGCTCCGTCACGATTGAGGGGAAAACGCGCTGGCAGCAGCCGGCAGAGAGCCTGGACTGCGGCAACTCCGGTTCCACCATGCGTATGCTCTCCGGATTTCTTGCGGGTCATGATTTCGAATGTCATTTGCACGGTGACGAGTCGCTCTCCCGGCGCCCCATGAAGCGCATTATGCTTCCTCTGCGCCAGATGGGGGCTGAAATCAGCGGCAGCGAAGGCGACCGCCCGCCGCTGCACATTCGCGGCGGCAAACTGCACGCAATCGAGTACATAACGCCGGTCTCGAGCGCGCAGGTAAAGTCCGCGGTGCTGTTTGCCGGACTGCTGGCCGAAGGCGAAACCACGGTCGAAGAGCCGCATCGCACCCGCGACCACACCGAACAGGCGCTGCGCGCCTTTGGCGTGGAAATAACGCGTTCGCGCAATCGCACCACCATTCGCAGCGGCCAGACTCTGCACGCCATTGAAGCCATGGTCCCAGGCGATATTTCTTCCGCGTCTTTCTTTCTGTGCGCGGCGGCGATTTTCCCGCAATCGAATCTGGTGATTGAAGGCCTGCTGCTCAATCCCACGCGCGCGTCGCTGCTTGACGTGCTCACGGGGCTGGGTGCGCGTATTTCGGTCATCAATCTGGAAGAACAGCATGGCGAACTGGTGGGGACGGTCAAGATCGAGCACGGCGCACTGAAAGGTGCCGTGGTCCAGGGCGCTCAATCGGTCACGCTGATTGACGAATTGCCAGTACTCGCTGCCATCGCGCCCTACACGCACGATGGTATTGAGATTCGCGATGCGAAGGAGCTTCGCGTGAAGGAATCAGACCGCATTGCCCTGGTCGCCAAAAATCTGCGGGCCATGGGCGCGCAATGCGAGGAATACGAAGACGGCCTGCGCGTGCCCGGACAACAGCCGCTGCATGGAGCGGAAATCGATGCCGGAGGTGATCATCGCATCGCCATGGCTTTTGCCATTGCCGCGTTGGGGGCCAGCGGCGAAACGCTGATTCATGGCGCCGATTCCGCGAGAATTTCGTTTCCCGGCTTTTTCGATACGCTGGAAGGCGTCACCGAAAGATGATTGCGGCCAGTTTCCTGCGTATTTGACGGACAAGCGAAAACTATCTGATCTCCACTCTTTGCGGGAGCTGCAGCAGACGAGTACTCTTCGGCTCTCGGCGCCACTTCCGCAAAGAGCGCTTCCCACAATGCCAGCACTCTTTCAGAATTAAAACGCCGGAGCACATCGGGCGCTCTCGCGGCGAGTTTTGCGCGCTCCTGATCATTGCTCATCAGTCGGTCGAGAGCCGCCGCCAGGGCATCACTGGTTTCCGGATTGACCAGGATTCCGTCCAGGCCGTGGCGGATAATATGCGCCGGGCCAGATGGACAGTCAAAACTGACCGCCGGCAATCCGCAAGCCATGGCCTCGCAAAGCGCATTGGGAAACCCTTCGAATCGGGAAGCCAGTACAAACAAATCCGCCTCGTGAAGCAGGAAAAACGGATCGCAAACCTCCCCCACAAAATGCACGCGATGAGCAAGCCCAAGAGCGAGGGCCTGGGCTTCAAGTTCGCTGCGTAATGGTCCGTCACCCAGAATGGAAAGCGACCAGTCTGGATGCTTCGCGGCAATTCGCGAGAATGCGATCAGAAGAGTGTCAAAGCCTTTTTCCGTAACGAGCCGCCCCATGGCAATCAGTGTTCGGGAAGATCGCTTGCGCTGCTGAAGCGCAGCTCCCGCGGATGATGGCGGCAGAGTAACAAAGTTGGGAATGACGCAGCCGCGCACGGGGATTTGCGCCCGGAACCGCGCCAGAGTCGAACTGGTAAGGCAAACCAGCGCGTTGGCCCAGGGATAGACCAGCGGCCTTAAAGCCTGCCAAACCGGACGGATTTTCGAACGGGACGGATCCGTGCGCTCCGAGATGATCACCGGCGCCGGCATTCCCAGCGTTGCCAGCAGCGCAATAATGTTTATCTGCGTGCCGAAGCTTACGATCACATCCGGTCGCGTCTCGCGAATCGCGGTCCGCACTCCCCACGTTCTTTTCAGACTGCGAAATAGATTTGGGATTGAGTGTTGCGACTGCAAAGTCAGGCCAAGGCTGCGCAGCTTCACCGCCGGGTGAAGAGGGTAGGGCGGCGACTGGCTGTGACAAACCGTGAGAAGGCAAACTTCATTCCCCTGCTCGGCCCAGGACGCAGTCAGGGACACAGCAGCGCGCTGCATGCCCCCGCGAGAGGCAAACGAAGTCAAAAATGTGATCCGCATTTGGGCGCTATCTTAACCGATGCGGACCATTTGTCAGCAGATAAGTTTTGTTAGCAGATAAGTTGTTCGCGCGAAAGCTGGAAGGTGTCCAGGTTTCCCAGCGCGGCGACCGCGATTTTTTCCGGCTGGAAAAGATGATTGGCCATGGCGGTAATCTCCTCGGCCTTGACGGACTCGATCTGGTTGATCGTTTCGTCCAGACTGAAGAAGCGATCAAAGTACATTTCCTGGCGCGCAAGGTTGGACATGCGGGACGTGCTGGACTCGAGACTCAGCATCAGGCTGCCCTTGAGCTGGTCTTTGGCCCGGCGCAACTCTTCCGCGGGCAGTTCCTGGGTCTTCAGTTCACGGAACTGCGCCAGGACCGATTCCACCACTTTGGGCGTTGACTCCGCCGAGGTCCCCGCATAAACCACCAGGCAGCCGGTATCGCGATAAGGACTGAGATCGCTGTAGATGCTGTAGGCCAGGCCCTGTTCTTCGCGGATTTTTTGAAACAGCCGCGAACTCATTCCGCCGCCCAGCACCGTGTTCAGTACATAGGAGACGTAGCGCTTTTCGTGTGAGATGGGATGTGACGGCACTCCCATGCAGAGCTGCACCTGCTCCAGCGATTTCTTGTTGCGGGTGATGATGCGCGGCGTGACGGCCGGAGCGGGCTGGCGAAACCCATTGGGCACGCTGGTAAGGCCGGCAAAGCGCTCTTTGATCAGGTCCACAAACGCGATATGGTTCAGATTTCCCGCGGCGGAGATGATCATGTGATTGGGAGCAAAGCGCTGGCGGTAAAACTCGGACACGTTGTCCCGGTCGAAGGAACCCACCGTTTCCTTCGTTCCCAGAATCGGCTTGCCCAAAGCGTGGTCGGTCCAGAAATTCTGGGTGAAAATTTCGTGCACGAGATAGTCGGGATTGTCCTCGTCCATCTTGATTTCTTCGAGGATCACGCCCTTTTCGCGCGCAATGTCTTTGGGATTGAAGACTGGATTCAGCACCAGGTCACTCAGAATATCAATGGCTATGGGAACATGCTCGTCCAGCACCTTGATGTTGAAACAGATGGTCTCTTTTCCGGTAAAGGCGTCCATGTTGCCGCCGATAGAGTCCACCTGGCGGGCAATGTCCTGGGCGGTGCGGCTGGTGGTTCCCTTGAACACCATGTGTTCGGTGAAATGGGAAATTCCGTTTCGCTCGGCGGTCTCATCGCGGGAGCCGCTCTTGAGCCATATACCGATGGAGATCGACCGGATGTGAGGCATTTCTTCACTCAGCACAATCAGGCCATTGGACAGCACTTCACGTCTAATATTGCGTGATTCACTCAGTGGGCGTTGGATGGCGGTGGCAGTCATTTTAGGTTCTTGTTAGATTCTCACATACTCTCACGGGTCGCATGAGTAAATATATACTTTAATTTTCAATAGCTTAGATGGGCCAAAAACGCCCTGGAGAGAAAGCTGTAAAATCGAGACAGGTAATTGGATGCATGTCTGAGCATGAACATACCGGCCTTTTAGGCCTTGATTTTCAAGAACTTAGCGGGATTGTGCAGAATCATGGCCAGCCAGCCTACCGGGCCCGCCAGCTGTTTGAGGCCGTTTACGGTCAGCGCGTGGACGGGCTTGAGGCTGTTTCCACCCTGCCCAAAGAGTTCCGCGCGGCGCTTCAGGAACAGGGGTGGGAAATCCGTCCGCCGCGAGTTGACAAGAGCTTCAGCTCGGTTGACGGCACCATTCGTTATCTGATGTCCATGCCCGACGGTGACACGGTTGAGACTGTCTGGATGCCCGAAGGCGATGGCGGAGAAGCCGGAGACGACATCAGCGCAGCCGATACCGGTTGGGACCGCGCGACCATCTGTGTTTCCAGCCAGGTGGGCTGCGCCGTGAACTGCCAGTTCTGCCTTACCGCCGCTCTGGGCGTGAAGCGCAACCTGAGCGCCGGCGAGATCGCCGGGCAGGTCACTGCCGTGCTGAATGACCGTGGTGTTGATATGCAGCGTCAGCGCGTGAATCTGGTCTTTATGGGGATGGGTGAGCCTTTTCTGAACTATGACCAGTTCATGAAAGCCGTGCGGTTGCTGGTGGAGGGCGTCGGCTTCTCCGAATCGAGAATGACGGTCTCCACTTCCGGTATCGTTCCCCGCATTTATGACTTTGGCGGCGAGCCTGTGCGCCCGCGGCTGGCGATCTCTCTGAATGCTCCCAATGCAGACCTGCGTACGCGCATCATGCCCATCACCAAAAAGTGGACACTGGACCTTTTGATGCAGGCAGCACGTGAGTTCCCACTGCGCAATCGCGAGCGCATTACGTTTGAATACGTGCTGCTGCAGGGAGTGAATGACGAGATTGATCATGCCCGCCAGGTGGCGGAGCTGCTTCGCGGCCTGCGCTGCAAGGTAAATCTGATTGCTCTGAATCCCGGGCCAGGCATTCCGTTTGGAACGCCATCGGAGACGGCGGTGCACGAGTTCCAGAATCTGCTGATTCAGTCCGGCATTCCGGCCTTCATTCGCCGGCCACGCGGGCGCGACATCTACGCTGCCTGCGGGCAATTGAAGCGTACAGTGGCTTAGTTTATCGCTCATACAAACAGCCTCAGTTGCTCCGGACCGCGCTGCTCAGCGGAAACTGTCTGCTGCCTTTCTTCACGCGAACGTATGCCATATTTTTCACGCAACTTGCTGACCAGCGCGGAGATTCGCCGGTGGTATTCCGCGGGAAGAAACGCGCGGCCGGAATAGCGCTTTTCGTACATCGGGACAAGCTCGGGGAAGTGCTCCCGCAAAAACGGCATAAACACCTGTTCTGAACACGGCTTGAGAAACAGCGGATTGGCGAAGAGCGATTTAGCGCCCGCCTCGGCTGCGGCTTTTACCATCGACTCCAGAGCGGCGGGTGAATCCGTGATTCCCGGCAGCACCGGCGAACAGCTTACGCCCACGTTCAGCCCGGCCTCCGTCAGCGTCTGCACCGTTTTCAGGCGCAGATCGGGACGTGGCGCTCGCGGCTCCAGCAGACGTGCCAGATCGGTATCGAGTGTTGTGATCGTCACGTACACTCCCAGCCTGTTCTGCCGGGCCACGGCTTTCAGTAGTTCCAGATCACGGAGAATGAGCGTGGATTTCGTAATCAGCCCCACATGCAGCCCGGAATGCCGCGCCAGTTCCTCCAGCAGGGCGCGCGTGATCTCGAACCTGCGTTCGGCCGGCTGATAAGGATCGGTGGCCGCGCCAATAGCAATGCTCTCGCCGGTGCGGACCTTCTTCAGCTCCTGGCGAAGCAGCCATCCGGTATGCTGCTTTACGTAAATTTTGCGCTCGAAATCCACGCCGTTGCGCATCTCCATGAACTCATGGGTGTAGCGCGCATAGCAGTATTTGCAGGCAAACTCACAGCCGCGATAAGGGTTGATGGTCCAGCGAAACGGCATGCGCTTTGAAGTGCAGCGACAGAGCACCGAGCGGTTCTCAATGCTGAAATATTCGACATTGTGCCCCTCTTTAAGGACCTCTCCCGCAGCCGCGAGCCGGGCAATACCCACCAGTGTTTCGTTCGGCCCGAGCTGCGGGAAGAGGGGAGCCATCTTTTTATTCGCCTTTTATTCGCTATTATGCGGGGCGGCGTTGCGGCTGTCAAGTCCCTGCCGCTTTCCACTGCCGGTTGATAGACTTCCTGGGTGAGTGCAAGGCAAATCTCCACATGAAAACGATTCGTCTGCTGTTTCTTCTTTCTGCTTCCAGCGTGCTGGCCCAGAGCGTGCAAAATGCCAGCCAGTTTCAGGGCGCCGACATGGGCGAGAAGATCGCGCGCTGCATCGCCGCACTACCCGCAAGAGGCGGCATTTGCGACGCCCGGGACTTTTCCGGCGAGCAAAGAGCCGCTGCCGGCTTCTCCGTGGGAGCGCCGGGCAAACCGGTGCAGCTCATGCTGGGACCGGTAACGCTCATTACCGGACAAACCATTTACGTGCAGGCAAAAAGTTCGATCACCGGAATGCCCTCGGCCATGGGAATTGGCAATGACCAGGGGGCAAGCGTGATCAAAGCGGCGGACAAATCCGCTTTAAATTCGGTGGTGGAGATGAGCGGCCCCTTCGCCGTGCTGCAGGACCTTACGGTGGACGGCAACCGCCGCAACGCTCCCCGAGGCGTCTCTGCCATTCTGGTCAACAAAGCGAACCGCGTGGAGATGTTTCGCGTTACCGCGCAGAACGCGCCCCAATACGGAATTCAGCTTTACTCCAGCAATCAAAACGAGTCCTGCTGCGCCAAATTGTCAAAGATCATGGCCATAGCCAACGGAGCGGCCGGTCTGCATCTGGCCAATACTGCGGATGTGATGGTGTCGTCCTCAGAGTTTGAAAACAATGACACGTGGGGTATCGAGCTGAACAATGCGCCTACCACCCGAATTGAGCAGTGCGATATCGGCGGCAACCTGAGCGATGGCATCGTGATTTACGGCTCGGCTGGGTCGCCGCTGCAGTCCAACCGGCAGATTATTGTGGGCAATCAGTTTGGCAACAATCGCCTGCATGACATCAGCGTGGCCGGGAGCGATGGCAGCCGGCGCGTGGCTGGCGGGCATTTAATCGTCAATAACGAATTTATCGGCAGCGACAAGCGCCCCAGCGGCTATGACGCCATTCATATTGCCGGAGGCGGAGACAACAACATCAGCGGCAACATATTTTCCGACACTCAGGAACATCCCTTTCGCTCCTGTGTCTTCATTACCGGCGAGAGGGAAGCAGGTGATCTGGTTACGGGAAATCTCTGCCGCATCGGTAACGCGGCGCGGTCGGCTTTCGTGGGTGTGGCCCCGGCGGCGCTGGGGAGCAACCAGCCGCCAAAGTAAGAAGCCGAATCGTTACGTTCTAATGACCGGTTCCGCAGGTACTTTCGCCGCCACATCGCCATTCAGGCGCGACTGCAGTACCGCAAGTGATTCCAAAAGGGAATCGAGGTTTTCAGATTTTCCGGCAGAAGAAAGGTCGAGATCGGCGCAAAGATCTTTCACCATTTTTTCCAGGCGGCGCAGGCGTTCGGTGGCAAGAAATTTTTGCGCTGCCCTGGGATCAGCCCCCTGGCCTTTTGCCCTGGCAAGCTCGCAGACCGTCCACGAGGTTAAACGTACAGTGTCCAGCGCGTCCCGAAACTCGTTCATAGCGGAAGGATCGCACTCGGCTGCCCCTGACCTGAGCTGATAATTCACCAGCAACAGCTCTGCTGAAACATGCTTCAGCGTATCCTCAAGAGTGATGCGCTTGCCCATGCGGCCAAATACCTCATTCATTTTTTGCTTTATAAACTCAATGTACGCTTGGTCCCGAGTAACTCCTCATAACTTTGGTAACGAGTATAGCCGCATAAGTTGTTCTGGCCGGATCATGCGCGTGTCGTTACCGGCAGTGATTCGTAAATACCGCCGGTAACGGCCCATGCTGAACTTGCCTGGTTACTCGGCGCTTCCTGGGCGGCCCTTGATGCTCACGTCCACGGTGGTCACTTTGCCAAACGTGGCCAGATCGCGGTCGAAGTCTTTCTTGTTGCCCACCACCAAAATCGCGAATTGCTCGGGATGAAGGTATTTCTTCGCCACACGGTCAACATCCGCGGCAGTCACCTTTTCAATGCCTGCACGGTAACGCTCCAAAAAGTCCGGTGGATATCCGTAGAACTCATAGGAGAGCCGCTCCGCCAGCACCTTATCGCGCGAATCCACGGTGAAGATGAACGAGTTGAGAATGGCGTCTTTGGCCTGCTTTAGTTCGACTGCCGTTACGCCGCTCTGCCTCATGTCCGCAACCTGCTTTTTGAGACCTTCCAGCGCCGCCGCAGTGCTGCCGCTTTTGGTGCCGATGCCGATGCGCACAATACCCGGATGGTCATACGACGCGCCCACGCTGCCAAATACGCTGTAAGCCAGCCCCATGCGTGTACGCAGATTGAGGATCAGGCGCGATGAAAATCCGCCGCTGAAAACTTCGTTCATCACTTCCAGCGCGTAATAATCAGGGTTGCGGCGCTCAATGCCGAGGTCGAGCAGGTTGATGGCGCTCTGGTTTACGTCGTCCTTCTCCACGAAATAAATCCCCGGCGAAGGCGGCTGAAAAGTAATTTGCGGCGCGGGCAGCGGCGTGCCTTGCGGCAGGGCGGCCAGGGCCTCGCGCAGTTTGCTTTCCATGGCGGAAGAATCGAAGTCACCGGAGATGCCCACGATCATGTTGCCGGAAACCACCGTACGCTTGTGCCACTCGCGAAGATCGTCACGGGTGACGGCGCTCACGGTGGAGTATTCGGGGATGCGGGCATAAGGATTGTCCTTGCCGTAGGCCAGCTTTACCGCCTCGCGCTGCACAATCGAGCCGATATTGTCATTGCGGCGCGCAATGGCGCTGCTGATCTGCCGTTTGGCCAGATCAATCTTGTCCTGGCGAAACTCAGGGTTTTGCAGAAGGTCCAGCACCACGGCAAAGACGGAGTCAAAATCGCCCTTCAGTGACGACCAGGCAATGGTGGTGGCATCAGAGCCCGATCCGGTTTCCACCCGGGCCGCGCGCGTCTCCAGAAGATCGTCCAGCTCGTCTCCGCTTTTGCTCTTCGTGCCGCCGGTGCGCCAGGCTTGCGAGTAGATGGCGGTCAGCCCGGTCTTTTCCGCCGGCTCGTCCCGGCGTCCGCCGCGAATGCGAATGCTGCCATCGATGAGCGGCAGTTCGTGGTCTTCCTGAAGAAAGATGACCATGCCGTTGGGCAGCGCTACCCGCCGTGGCTCCTGGGGATGAAATGCATGCAGCGGCGGAACAGGCACCTGCTGCCAGGAAGCAGCCGCGCCCGCCGTGCTGGGCTGCTGCCGGGGCGCGTCACTCTTTGTCTGCCCCCCTTTTGTCTGCGCCGTTGCGGACAGGGAAAGAGTAAAGGCAAGAAGCCAAATGCTGGTTTTCTGCGTGAGTTTCATTGATTTCCCTCTCCTGCGGCCGCTGCCTTTTTCGTGTCTTTTGTGTCTTTTGTTTCAATGGTCGCCACCGTGCGGTTCTCCTGGGAGAAGGTGGTTTTGGCCACGCGGCGGATATCTTCTTTGCTCACCTTGTCGATATGGTCAATCTGGCGGAAGAGTTCGCGCCAGTCGCCATAGAGCGACTGCGACTGCCCAAGCTGCTGCGCCAGGCCGGAATTGTCGGCCAGACCGCGTATGAGGTCGGCCTTGGCCCGTGTCTTTACCGATTGCAGCTCTTCATCGCTCACGTCGGTGGTCTTCAGCTTTTCGATTTCATCGTGGATCGGTGCTGCCATGTCGGTGGCGGAGTGTCCGGCGGCGGGCAGGGCGAAAAAGTAAAACAGGTTGGGATACTTGCCGCCAGGAAAGCTGCCACCCTCGGCGGCAATGGCAATCTGCTTGTCCCGCACCAGCGAGCGATACAGGCGAGAGGTGCGGCCCTTGGAGAGCAGGTCGCTCAGCACGTCATAAACGGCATCGTCCGGACTATAAATGTCCGGTCTGTGATAGCCCTCAACGTAGACCGGCTGGCTTTGCTCACGCAGTACGATCTCGCGCAGCGCTTTTTGTTCCGGCTCGTGCGTGCGCAGCGGCTCGGGTGTGGGCGAGGCAGGCAGTCGCCCAAAGTATTTTTCGAGCATCGGCAACGCAGTGGCGGCATTTACGTCGCCCACGATCGTGACCACCATGTTGGCCGGGACGTAATATTTGTGGAAGAAATTGATGGCGTCGGTGGCGGAAAAGGCCCGCAGATCCGAAGGCCAGCCCAGTACGGGATGTCCGTAGGGATGCGCGATGAACGCCGCGCCTAAAAATTGCTCGATCAGGCGGCCCTGGGCCGAACTGTCGGTCCTCATGCGGCGCTCTTCGTACACTACGTCGCGCTCTTTGTAGAACTCCCGCATCACGGGATGCAGAAAGCGCTCCGACTCAAGATAAGCCCACAGCTCCAGACGGTTCTGAGGAAACGAGCAGAAATAATCCGTGTTGTCCCAGCTGGTGGAAGCGTTCAACCCCACGCCGCCTTCGCGCTCGATGATCTCGCTGTACTGCTCGGGAACAATGTATTTGTCGGCTTCATCAATGGCGTCTTTCCAGGCTTTTTCCAGCGGCGCCAGTTTTGCCTCGTCAGGCACTCCGGATTTCTCCGAGAGTTGCAGCCGTGCGGCCAGATATTCGGAGTAGGTCTTTTCCACTTTGGCCAGAGCGGCTTTTTCCGCGGGATAGTTGGTGGTGCCGATCTTGTCCGTGCCCTTGAAAGCCATGTGCTCAAACATGTGCGCCAGGCCGGTGATTCCGCTGACTTCCTGCGCCGATCCCGCGCTTACATAGGTATAAAAGGAAAATACCGGGGCTTCGGGACGCTCCATGATGAGCAGGGTCAGACCGTTGGGCAGTTTCTTTACGGTAATGCGCTTTTCAAACGAGGCCACGTCCTGCGCCCGCACCGCCAGAGCGCAAAGCATCACGGCCAGAATGGCCGGTAGAAATCGCGAACGACAAATTTTCATAATTCCATTTCCTCACGCCTGTTCAGGGTATCAAAAATCAGCCTGGTGTTTGCTGGTTGTTGGACGGTTCTTGCCCCGTCTTCGTCAACCGCGGACCATCTCAGGTACACCGTTTGTTCGTTTTCCTGATAGCCTCAAAAGGATTACCTGGAGAATTTGCAGCCCTTGCCACCACTTATAAACGCACAGAGCATATCAAAAGCTTTTGGAGCCGACCCGCTCTTTCAGGATGTTTGCTTTACGGTTTCAGAAGGCGATTGCATCGGGCTGATTGGCCCCAATGGCTCGGGTAAATCCACGCTGTTGCGAATTCTGGCCGGAAACATCGATACCGATGCCGGAGATTTGGCAATTCGCAAGGGCGTACGCCTCAGCTATGTCGAGCAGAAGTCGGAGTTTGCGGCGGGGGACACCGTGCGGTCGGTCATCGAAAAAGCGCTCACGCGAGCCGGGGTGGCTGAAGCGGAGCACAGCGGACGCTTTGCGGAAATACTGGGCAGAGCCGGCTTCGAGGACATCAAAGCGCAGGCGGCGGCATTGTCCGGCGGCTGGCAAAAGAGGCTGGCCATCGTCGAGGCATTGGTCCAGGCGCCCGACGTCCTGCTGCTCGACGAGCCTACCAACCATCTGGATTTAGAGGGAATCGAGTGGCTGGAAGCGTTGCTGGAGCGAGCGCCGTTCGCTTCGGTGATCATCAGCCATGATCGCTATTTTCTGGAGAACGTGGCGAATTCTATGGTGGAGCTCACCCGCATCTATCCCGACGGAGCGTTTCGGGTCAACGGGAACTACAGCACGTTTCTTGAGAAGAAAGAAGAGTTCCTGCACGCCCAGGCGAAGCGGCAGGAGGCCCTCGAAAATCTGGTCCACTCGGAAATCGAGTGGCTGCGGCGGGGCGCCAAAGCCCGGACGCGAAAATCCAAAGCCCGCATCGGAAAAGCGGGCGAGCTGATCGAAGAACTTGCCGACCTGAATACCCGGACGCGAAGTAAGGCGGCACAAATTGATTTTTCGGCGACGGAGCGGCAGACCAAACGCCTGATTGAGCTGCAGGACGTGAAAGTGGAAATGGGGCAGCGCACCCTGTTTGAGAAGCTCAATTTTACGATTTCCGCCGGAATGCGGGTGGGGCTGGTGGGCCCGAATGGCAGCGGCAAGACGACACTGCTGCGCCTGCTGCGTGGAGAATCCTCTCCCACAAGCGGAACGATTCGCCGGGCTGACCGCCTGCGCATTGTGTACTTCGATCAGAACCGAGAGATCGACGGCAGTCTTACGCTGCGGCGGGCGCTGGCTCCTCAGGGAGATTCGATCATTTATCAGGACCGCGTGATTCACGTGGCGTCGTGGGCGGCGAAATTCCTGTTCTCGGCAGAGCAGCTCAATCAGCCGGTGGAGCGACTGTCGGGTGGCGAGAAGGCCCGCGTGCTGATTGCCGACCTCGTGCGGCAGCCTGCCGATATTCTCCTGCTGGACGAGCCGACCAATGATCTCGACATTGCGACGCTGGACATTCTCGAAGAGAGTTTGCTGGAGTTTTCCGGTTCGCTGGTGCTGGTGACGCATGACCGCTACATGCTCGACCGGATATCGACGATCGTGCTGGGGCTGGATGGTCAGGGCGGCGCGATGCCATTTGCTGACTTTGCCCAGTGGGAGGCATGGCAGAAAGAACTTAAGCCAGCCGCAGAGACTGCCCGGCCCGCGCCGACGGCGCAAGGCTCGCCAGCGTCGTCCGGGAAAAAGAAGCTCTCCTATATGGAAGCACGCGAGTATGCCACGATCGAAGAGCGCATAGCGAAGGCGGAGCAGGTGCTGCAAAGCAAACAAGCCGAGCTGGAGAATCCGGGCATTGCCAGTGATGGGCCCAAACTGCTGGCGGCCCATGCTGCCGTGGAAGAAGCGCAAAAGAATCTGGACGAACTCATTGAACGGTGGGCGGAGCTGGAAGAAAAAGCGGGCAGCGCGCCGGAACCGCGAGGTCGCTGAAAGCCTGCATTAACACTTCATGCCAGCATACGAAGCCGTGTAGCGCCACTGCACGCAGGTTGCCGGACATCTCAGTCCATGCGCCAGGGCGAGCGCTCCGGCCAGTGGCGTAAAGCTTCCGTGGCCCAGGCCGTGGTTTTGTCTGCATGGCACGTGGTGCAGGGGTTGGGAATCTTATATTTGTCCGTCATCGCCGGCGTTATAAAGGCAAACGTATGCGCTCGCACCTTCACGTCCGCAAGCGTTGTTTCGATTTTGGGCATATGACAGGCGATGCAACTGCTTCCTGCAGATCCTTTTTTGTGATGGGTGTGCTCCTCAATGGTGCCGGTGCGTGGGCCATTCAACGAAAGCGGACCGTGGCAATCGAGGCAAAGCTGGTCGGCGGGCTTTCGCAGTTGCGCGTAGTTATCTGTGCCATGTACATCGTGGCAGCTAAAGCACGTGACGCCGCGCCGATACATTACGCTTTGCACGAAATCATTGCCCTGCATCCGGTTCTTGTGCGCCGTGCCATCGGGATAGTGGGTGAAAGTCGTCTCGCCTAGAGTGTGCTCTTCGAGCTGCCAAAAATCCCGCAGGTTTAAGCCCACATGGTATCCAACAGGCCAGTCGTAATACCGGCCTTCGATTGGAGACGTCAGCGGGCGCCCCTGGGAATGGCACTGGATACAGGTGTCGCTGGCCGCGACATAATCCATGTGCGCCGGATTCAGAATGTTGCCGCGAGAGGGGTGCTCCACATGTTCACTTCCTGGCCCATGGCATCTTTCGCAGCCGACGTTCCACTCCGCCACCTGTTTGGTGTGGATGTTGTAATCGACCGAGTGGCATCCATCGCAGGTCGGCCCGGTGGGCCGCTGCATATTGTCCGGCGGATAAAATGGCGTCCACCAGTCGGTCCCGCTGGCGACAAAATACGGCCGCCAGACGCGATGAGTAACGTCCCATTGCGCGGGTTCGGGGAAGTAATCGTCCCCTCGTTTCGTGAAATAACGCTGCTTCCAAAGGCTGCCATAAACCAGGGCGACATCTTCCTTCGCGAACCGGGCAATGGAGTTGGTCTTGAGATCGGGGATGATGGCGTCGGGGTGTTCACGCGGATCACGCACCACATTCGCCATAGGCGTCTTGCGCCAGTGGTCGTAAATCTGCGCATGGCATTTTTGGCATGACTGCGATCCCACATAGCGCCCCGACTGTACGGTGGCTGATTGCCGCGCCTGCTCCTCATGGATGAGCTGACGCAGGCCGCGGATGAAGAGGACCAGCTTCCAGCTGTCGTCGCTCTGCTCGTCGTGGGGTTTCGCCCACCCGGGCATGCCGGTGAGCCGGACGCCATTGCGGATGATGTAACGGATCTCTCCATCCGACAGATTCTGAGTTTTGTCCAGGCGCAGGTCCGGCACCTTGGGGTAAAGATTTCGGCCGACCTGGGTTTGTCCGGAGCCATCCGGCCCATGACAAACGGCGCAACGGGCCAGAAAGCTTTCGCCCGCTTCTTTTAGCACATCGGGCGTGGTTTGCCACGGATTTGTTTCCTGGCGGGCCTTGCGTGGGATGGCCAGGTTGCGTGCAGTGCGCGCCACAACCGTTTCAACCCAGGACGGCTGATTGGCCGTGCTAAGGCCGCGCCCAATCACGCTCGCACCGTAGAGGCCAAGCGCAATCAATGCGACGCCACAAAGCCATGCCAATAGTTTCCACAGTCTCATATCTTCTATCTTCTATCTTCTATCTTCTATCTTTGCCCACGATGATGCTGCCGCGTGCGGAGTACGATCCTCGCGACTCCCCAAGTTACAGCAGCTTAAGCAGGAACAAAGATACTGGTTTGATCCCCGGCATTGCCAGTGGTGGACTTAAGCTACTGGCTGCCCTGTGCTATTTGTGTTTGGGGCAATAGGCTTGCCCACCCAATCACGTTCCCGTGATTTTAAAGTGTGACAGTTGGCGCAGAGGCAAGCAAATAACTGACGATTGTGGCGTCCCTCGATATGGTCCAGGTTGAGCACTCGAACGTCTGCGTGTCCACAGTGCTCACACCGATAGCGTTGTTTGCGCGCCGCCAGAAGCGCCGACGCACCATACACTTTGCGTTGTCTGCCGTTAGTACGTGTATGTAGCCACCTCACCACAACCTGTTCCGCAGGCTCAAGGAAGCCGTGAGCTTTTAACATGCGATTTCGCGGAAGGTTGATCGGGCCCTTCGTTAGGTAAAGATACTTTAGGGCCGTACGTACTGACCCGACAATTGATTTTTCTAAATCGGATACTCGTGCTTCGATGTATTCCAAATTATCGAAACGGTCTATTGGAATTAGGAAAGCCGATAACATATCTCTTACTTGGCTCCTTTCGAATGCATTTGTCCGATGTTTGCATCTGCTTCCACGTTTCGCAATGCTGTGCTTTACGCGGTCGATACAGGTTAAGATCCTGCGGGTCAAGTGCTGTAGTTTGCGACTACTCGGATGATTTTTCCGTTCTGGCCGAACTCCATAAACTCGGCCGTCGTTGTGCCGTTCTGATTCCTGTAGCAGAGCACGAGACTGGACAGACCACACATCACATCCAGGAGTTCAAAGTGTAAATTCGGATACAGTTCCAGCCCGCGTTTGAAGTAGTTGCGCAAGGCGGCGTTCCCTTCGACAGTTCCGGATGGATTATCCAGGAGCCTGGCTGCGACGGGAGAGATCAGGACAACATTCACTGCGTAATGAGACATGATTGCGTCCAGGCCGTGTGAGTTCCACGCTGCCACCCATTGATGCGCAAATCCTTTGATTTCCGACTCCGTGATCATCCAGGTCATCATACAGATCAGGGTGGTATATGCAAGGCGATTCACGCGATTCCGTGTGTTCGCCTGTATGGCTGATGAACTTCAAGAAATGTGGCATCGAACTGCCGTCTCTCCACTGAGAATTACAAGTAGGTAAGCCACCAATCATGCCGACGCTGTTTGAGTCGTGCGAACCAAAGACATGCCGGGTAGAGAAGCAGCAGCACAACAACCCAGACCGCATATACCGTCCAAAGCGGGAAGCCATAGCCATCGGGGAAAAGCCGGCTCGGGCCTCCCATTGAGGGCGGCGCAAGCAGCAGGAATGAGTGTGCGCCGTAGCGCGCGCAGTTCATCCCAATGGCGAACAGATGAGCCAGGAACATGTGCGCCGCGTAGTAGAAGAACGGCACACGCCCGAACACAATCAGCGGATTGGTGAAGTGCAACTGAAAGTTTTCCAGCCACGCCATGACGAGCATGGCCGGGCCGAGCGTCATCAACAGAAAGTCGAGTGAAGGTGGATATTTTGTGACATTGAGAAAGGACAGCATCGTAAAAACGGGCGACGCCTGATGACTCCAGCGGAGAGGATCGCCATAAATATTAACGGCACGTACCACAACGAATGCCGCAGTAAGCGCCAACCCCAAACGGACCAGAAAACGGCGGCGGCGATTCGCATCCCAGTCAAACACAGTGCCCAGGCAATATCCGCCAGCCATTACCCCGATCCAGGGCAGCACCGGATATGCGGGTCTGAACTGGATGCCGTGGAAGCCGATAGCACCTTGCTGATGCAGAATGTCCCAAATCCAAACTGCCCGTCCGAAGCGCTCGGACGAAACATTATCGAGCAAATTGTGCAGGGCAATGATCGCGATGCTTACGACCGCTATCGCGCGCATCGGAAGATAAATGAGCCCGGCCAGCGCGATCATGGAAAGCCCAATTGCCCAAAGGATGATCAGGAGCACGGGATTCTGCGTGAAGCTGATCTGCGAGAACATAATCAGGCGAAGCACCGTCACTTCCAGCAAAATCAGCCAAATACCACGACTCATCAGCAGCCACGACAGCTCGCCTTTCGAGTGCCGGCCGCGGGTCATCCAAAGATATGCGCCCAGTCCGGCCGTGAGCATGAAAACCGGCGCGCAAAAATGCGTGATCCAGCGAGTAAAGAAGATCGCAGGAGTCGTGTGCTCCAGGTCAGTAGGCAAAAACTGCTGCGCACTTCGGGCTATGTAGTCACGAATGTGATCAATCGCCATCAACATCATGATGGCCCCACGCAAAGCATCCACCGACTGAATGCGAGGCGCCGAGACAGACCGGGAGGGAATCGCAGAAGCGACCATGATTTCGCAATTGTATCCATTATGCGAGCTGGAATAGTCTTAAAAAATCAGTGCGACACAGCCGCTGCGCACAAAACGAGGGCGTGCTCTATCGCTACTGAGCTTTGAGGGTTCGCACGAGGGGCTTAGTTACATTCTGGGCGCAGGGGCAGGGCCAGGTGGCAGAATCTCGGGTTCTGACGTGCGAACCCGCTGGCGGGTTACGAAGAACACGGCTGCTGTCCATGTGGGGAACAAATCCATTCCGGGAACCAGCTCGACAGCCAGGGTGGGCAGGAAGGCCCAGTGCCATCCCAGGAGTTTGGTGAGGACCACGGCGACGGTGAGGTCGAGCACGGTGTCGAGTGGTGAGAAGCCGCCTTCGGCAAAGAAGGGCAGGGCCGCAATCTGCAGGGCATCGGCGACGATAGCCACCAGCCAGGCCAGCCGATGCTCGGTCGTCCGGAAGGTCTTTAGGAAGTCAAACATGGGTACCGCCTGAAAAAAGCATACACCCGCCCGGGAGATGAAAAAAAGACCGATACCAGTCGAAGCGTTGACACTTTTTGTCTTTTTGTCTATTGAATTTTTTTCGATTCGCGGTATCATCCGCTGGCTTTGAAGAAAAGCCGTCAGCCGATTCCGAAAAAAAAGGTTTTTACCACTGATTTACACAGATGACACAGATTAAGACTTCCGGAAAACCCGGGTTGCCGCTGATTTACGCAGAGGAACGCAGATGAAACTCGGAAATAAATACAAAGCTGCACAGGCAGGAGTGCCTGTGCTCCACATTCATTGGTAATACCAGCATGGGGGATACCAGGCGCAGCCAAGAGGAAGCCTCCACGCCATCATGCGCAAAACCCAGGACACAGCCGGGGGCGGCTGTGCCACATGAGCCTGGCAGGCACATGTCGGGATGGGTGGCGCTTGGGCCACGCTTGGGTCGAAACGAGGTAAGTACTGTTTTTTCAATCGCAGGGCGGATTTTAGGGGAGGGGGGTACCCCTGCGGAATGGGGGTACAGACCGGGCGGATAGCTGACAGAAACAGACCGGGGTAAGGCTGACACTGCAACGGTACAGCGATATTGGAGATGTTCTCTGGGCTCGTCACCTTTGTAACTGAGTTCCAGGCAATGATTTGCTGTTTCCTTGCGTGATCCCGCAGGTTGGAGTCCCTTCATTTTCATCAGGACTTTGCGGGACGGTCCCAGGCTGATCGAGGCTCCATGCACGTTCCGTTCCAACTTTTCTTCATCTGCTAAAGTAGATAGCATTGCTGATAAGAGGACGAAGAATGCGAATTTCGGTCATCGGCTCAGGTTATGTCGGATTAGTGGCGGCTGCGTGTTTTGCGGAGCTGGGGCACACGGTGGTGTGCGTTGATAACGACACTGACAAAATCAGAGCACTGGACGCGGGAGAACCGCTGATCCATGAGGATTACCTGCAGGAGATCCTTGAGCGGCACCGGGGAGCGCGGCTTACGTTTTCTTCGTCGCTGACGGAGGCGGTGCGCGAGTCGTTGGTGGTCGTGATTGCCGTGGGTACGCCGGCGGCAGCCAATGGTGAAGCCGATCTCTCTTATGTAGAGTCGGTAACGCGTGAAATCGCCAGGTCGGCCCAGGGATACAAGGTGATCGTGGAGAAGAGCACGGTCCCTGTCTATACCAATGCATGGATCCACCGGGCGATGGTGCTCAATGGTTGCGGCAGCGGCGAGTTCGACGTGGTATCGAATCCTGAGTTTCTCCGCGAGGGTACCGCGGTCACCGACTTTCTGTATCCGGACCGCATTGTGGTCGGCGCCAACTCCGAGCGCGCAGCCGAGGTCCTGCGGGAGATTTATGCGCCTCTGGTGAACGGTTCTTATTACGAGCGCGAAGGCGCGGTACCGCGTCCGGACGGGGCCCGGGAACGGGTGCAGTACATTGAGACTTCGGCGCAAAGCGCGGAGCTGATCAAGCATGCGTCCAATGCATTTTTGGCGATGAAGATTTCTTTCATCAACGCGGTGGCGAATGTTTGCGAGGCGGTGGGAGCGGACATTGAAGATGTCTGCAAAGGACTGGGCAGTGACAGCCGAATCGGTCCGCGTTTTCTGCGGGCGGGGATTGGCTATGGCGGCTCGTGCTTTCCCAAGGACGTCTCGGCGTTTCGCTCGGTGGCACGCGAATACGGCTGCCAGTTTGGGCTGCTGGATGAGGTGCACCGCATCAATGAAGAGCAGCGCCAGCGTTTCCTCAAAAAAGTGCGCTCTGCTCTTTGGACGCTCAGAAACAAACGTCTGGCCGTGCTGGGACTGGCCTTCAAGGACGGAACCGATGATGTCCGCGAATCACCGGCCATCGAAATCATCCGCGGCCTGCTCGAAGAGGGCTGCCACATTACTGCATTTGATCCGGCGGCGATGGAGAGGACGAGGAGTCTGCTGGGCGACTCAATATCCTATGCATCCGATGCTTATGCCGCGGCACAGGGTGCGGACGCACTGCTCATTCTGACGGAGTGGAAAGAGTTTGCCTGTCTCGACCTGGCCCGGCTGAAGGAACTTTTGAATTATCCCATTGTGCTGGATGGCCGGAATCTCTATTCCGTTCAGGACATGGCCCAGGCGGGCCTCAACTATTACAGCGTAGGCCGGGCCACGGTAGATATCTCTCCGCAAAGCCCGGTGCAGCCCAAAGCTTTGAAAAAATAAAGCTTTGAAAAAATAAAAGATCCATAAATTCCGGTGCGCGCATGGCGCTCCGGGCGTCATTTGGTTCGCGTTGGGTGGCTTGGCCAGCCACCCAACGCAGGCATAAACGAACAGGGGTTTTTGATGTGCGGCATTGCTGGATTTTGGCAGGTAAAACGAGGGGATGAAGATCCTCCTGGCATACTGCGCCGAATGCATGCCGCATTGATCCACCGCGGCCCCGACGATTCCGGCATATTTCACGATGCGAAGAGCGGCGTTGGTATGGCTTTTGTCAGGCTGGCCATTCTGGATCTTTCGCCCAGCGGGCATCAGCCGATGGATTCCGCTTCCGGGCGATACACGATTGTCTTCAATGGCGAGGTTTACAACTATGAAGACATCAGGGCCGAACTGGGAACTGTTAGCTGGCGCGGCCACTCGGATACCGAGGTCATGCTGGAAGCGATCGAACGCTGGGGGCTGGATGCGGCCGTGCAGCGCTTTGCCGGCATGTTTGCCTTCGCTCTGTGGGACCGGCAGGAGCACAGTCTGCATTTAGTGCGCGACCGCCTGGGCATCAAGCCCCTTTACTACGGACGCGTGGGTGAGGATTTTGTTTTTGCCTCTGAATTGAAGGCCATTCGCCAGTATCCGGATTTTGCGGGTGAGATTGATCGCGACGCACTGGCGCTGTACACACAGTTCGCTTACGTTCCGCAGGCCCACTGCATTTACCGGGGGCTGCACAAGCTGCCTGCCGGACATTATCTGGTCCTGCGCCATGGCGATGCCGAGCCCGAGCTGCACCAGTTCTGGTCGGCAGCGGATGCAGCCCGGCGCGGGGCGGAAAATCCGTTTACCGGCTCCGATGAGGAAGCCGTGGCCGAAATGGAACAACAGTTATTGTCCGCAGTCCGCCTGCGCATGATTGCCGATGTTCCGCTGGGCGCATTTCTCTCCGGCGGAATCGATTCCAGCACGGTGGTCGCGCTGATGCAGAGACAGAGCGCGCGTCCGGTAAAAACGTTTACCATCGGCTTTCACGAGGCGGCCTACAATGAGGCCGCTCATGCCAAAAATGTGGCGAAGCATCTTGGCACGGACCACACCGAGCTTTATCTGACTCCGCAGGACGCTTTGAACGTGGTGCCGCAGCTTTCCGCCATGTACGACGAGCCTTTTGCGGACGACTCGCAGATTCCCACATATCTGGTTTCGAAACTGGCGCGCGGCAGCGTGACGGTCAGCCTCTCCGGCGATGGCGGGGATGAGCTTTTTGCGGGATACAACCGACATGTTTTGACGCGGCAGCTGTGGAATGCCATGAAGATGTCTCCCCGGTCGTTGCGCAGGATGGCTGGCCGATGCCTGGGCGCCATTGCGCCACACCATATCGATCGCGTTTTTGGCATGACCGGCGGACTGCTTCCGCGGTCGCTGCGTTTGTCCCTTCCCAGCGATAAAATGCAGAAGTTCGCGGCATTGCTGGAAGCCGGCAGCCCAGCCGAAATTTATTTGCAGTCGCTTTCGCGGTGGCGGCATCCATCTGAAATAGTTCTTCAGGCCGCGGAGCCTGGGCCGGCGACAGTCCGCGATTCGATTGCCGCTGCATCATGGCTCCCGAATGTGGAAGAGAGCATGATGCTTACCGATCTGGTGAACTATCTGCCGGATGATATTCTGACCAAGCTTGACCGGGCGAGCATGGCTGTAAGTTTGGAGGCGCGCGTGCCCATCCTGGACCATCGGGTGGTGGAGTTTGCCTGGCGCCTGCCATTGCACATGAAGATCCGCGACGGCGTGAGTAAATGGATACTCCGGCAGGTGCTGTACAGGCATGTGCCTCAGGAGTTGCTGGAACGGCCCAAAATGGGATTTTCTCTTCCCGTGGATGCCTGGCTGCGAGGACCTTTGCGTGACTGGGCGGAACAACTGCTGGCGCCGAAGCGCCTGCGAGAAAATGCCCTGTTTGATGCCGGAGCCGTGACGCGCAAATGGCAGGAACATGTTTCCGGGGCGCGGAACTGGCAGGATCAGCTGTGGGTTATTCTGGTATTTCAGGACTGGTATGAGCGTACCAGCCATTCCAGCAGGCATGCGAGGCCACTGGAGCCGTTACCAGCAGGCTGATGCGAGACGAATTGCGCCCTGTGGAAAATGGATACCAGGCGCATATATATTTTGCCTGCACTTACATGGAAGAGGCATTGCCAATATAATGAGTGTTTGGCATTTTGACCGATTCTTCGATCTTTAGCAATTCAGATTTCCCTTTCTGGGCACGCACTGGTGGCGCAGTTGGGGGACTAGTTGATTCCGCACTTTTTGCGCAATTACATGGAAAATAGAAAAGTTTTTAAAAATTTATGAATGGAGACCGAATGGACGTACTCATAACAGGCGGCGCAGGTTTTATTGGCTCCCATCTGGCTGAAAGGCTTATTGCTCGAGGCGACCGGGTCTCTATCATCGATGACCTATCCACGGGTTCTATCCAGAACATTCAGCACCTTAAGCCGCAGAAAGATTTTCGCTATTGTATTGATACTGTCACCAACCAGCAGTTGATGGCGGAGCTGATCGATGGCGCCGACGTGATTTTCCATCTTGCCGCGGCGGTTGGCGTCCGGCTGATTGTGGAAAGCCCGACCCACACCATGGAGACCAACATCCGTGGCACCGAAGTGGTGCTGGAACTCGCCGCCAGAAAGAAAAAGCGGGTCCTGGTGGCGTCCACGTCCGAGGTTTACGGCAAGCGCAATGACATACCCTTTCGGGAGAGCGACGATCTGGTTTTGGGGCCTCCGGACAAGGGCCGCTGGAGCTATGCCTGTTCCAAAGCCATTGATGAGTTTCTCGCGGTGGCTTACTGGAAAGAAAAGGGACTGCCGACGCTCATTGCCCGCCTGTTCAACGTGGTGGGGCCGCGCCAGACCAGCCGTTACGGTATGGTGATCCCCAGCCTTATCCGCCAGGCGCTGCGCGGGAAGGAAATGACGGTTTACGGCGACGGCTTGCAGACGCGCTGCTTCACCCACATCAGCGATGCCGTGGGCGCACTGGTTGCACTGACCGAGCAGCCGGAGGCCTATGGAGAGGTGTGCAACATCGGTTCGGTGGAAGAGATTTCCATTCTGGAACTGGCGCACAAGATCAAGAGCATGACGGCATCGGAATCCCCGATTGTTTTTGTGCCGTACGAAAAGGCATACGAACAGGGATTTGAAGACATGATGCGCCGCGTGCCCGATCTTACCAAGATCAACCAGCTGATTGGCTATGCGCCCACTATGGGACTGGATGAAATTCTGCTCGATACAATCCGGTACCAGATCGAGCATCTTGGAGTGGCGCAGAGCAATGGCCACGTAAAGTCAACCCGAACCGCGCTGGTGGACCGGGTATAGTCCGTAATCTCATCTGTTAAAAAGGGCCGTGTGATTACGCGGCCCTTGTCTTTTATACCTTCAGAAATACCTCATCGGTCCGCAACGAGGCAGTGGTTTTCTCCCTGCTCGCTTTCCTGGCAGCGATCATCAAAAACGTCAAAAGGACGCAGGTAGGTTTGCGGCTTGAAATCGGAGAACGCTGGCGGTGTCGGTACGATGGTTTGTCCAGCGAGGAATATGTTCAGTCCGGGGCCGAGCGCGGCGGCGGAGCTGTTCAGGGCATCGTCGTCCACGTTAGGCCATTCTCCGGTGTTCAGGCGGTCCAAAAGCTTTCCGAGGGCCGCAACCGTTTCCGCCGGGGTGAAGGTGCAGTGTCCTGCTCTGTGCACGAAGGCCTGGCGCAGAAAACGGCGGTTGTGGGCATCGCCCACGGTGTCCCTGTAAGCGCTTTCGTTTTGCACGGAAACCAGCCCATCTCCTTCGGTGTGGATCGACAGAACCGGAAAGTGGATCTGGCCGTTGAAGATGATGTTCTGTTCCAGATACTCCGTGGCGCTGGCGTTGGCTGCGATGCGTGAGGCGCGGTTCAGGGTGTCCAGATCGGCGTCGAGGCTTAGTCCGGCCTGTTCATAGAGAGCTTTCACTTCGGCGAGGTCTGCCGAGCGTGCCAGCTGCTTTTCGTAATCCACTCCGGTATTCCACGAGGGGTTGCCGTGAGCGCGGAATTCGAGTTCGGCGCGCAAATCAAAGACGAAGGGAAAGTCAACCTGCTGCAGCCACTCGAACTGGTTCAGCTCACGCGCCGTGAAGTCATTGGCCGCAGGCTCCGGCGTGACGGGGCTAAACCAGCCAGGCGTATCACCCAGTGCGGCGGAAAGCGCGATGCGCGCCCGGCCCTGAGGCGTGGCTTGCGCGGCGGCCAAAAGGCCTTCGGAAATGGTTAAATTGGCGCCGGGCGCTGTAATGTTGACCACCTGCAGGCCGCTGCCGAAGCCAAGCAGTTGCTGGAAGGCAAAGGCCGAGTCAAGGGCCTGGTTCCAGGTGCCTACGCCGCCGGAGAGCACGCCGCACATGGGCAGAGCCGCGTCAAAGCGTTCGGGAAATCTCTGAATCAGGCCAGCGGTGATAATGCCGCCCAGTGAGTGTCCCCAGGCAATGGTCCGCTGCGGTTTGGGGAACATGGTGTTGAAGGTATCGAGCACTTCGATCTGATCGGGCAAAGCTTCATGGATCGCCCATCCGGTAGTGGCATAAGAAGAGCCGGCAAGGGCAAAACCGTTCGCGAGGAGGAACTGGCGTGTTGCGGGATCGCCCACATCTTTCGCCGGATTGGGAGCGCCTGGCACCACAAAGCCGTGGCTGTATAAAAGCAGAGTTCCGTTCCAGTTGGCTGGAACTTCAATGAGATAAGTGGCTCCATCCGGCAGACTGCCGGTGCGAGTGGTGAGGCCGGATTGCGCAGAGGCGGTTAGAGAGAGTGAAAGCAGAAGCAGCATTGTGGCTGCAAGGAATAAACGGTGAACCCAATGCCTGGTCATTTTGTGCACGGATATTTCCTCCTGTGATGAAGAGCCGGCAAAGCCGGCCTGGTTGGGCGGAAGAGCCGCACGGATGAATGAGTAACCATTCACGAACGGCGCTCAACTTTCCGCGATTCCAATTTGTGGGACATGAAAAAAAGAGTACAAGGCCAGCCGCAGCTCGCAGGACACGAGGGACAAGTCCACGAAATTGAGCCATACTTTGCGGCCTCAAGATACATCAGAGAGCAATTCAGAAACTCTGGATGCCAAGCCGGGCCACACTTTCCACAAAATGGCAGTTGCTTTCCGGCGTCCATCAGACGGAGGCCAATTATGCTCCAGCGTGGAAAGCCCTGTCAAAGGCAAGCCGCTGGAGTGATCAGCGCCCGGTAGTGAGGACGACCTTGCCGGTGGCCCGGCGCTGGCGCAATTCGTCCAAAGCCTGTGCCGCCTGGGCAAGATCAAAAGTCTGCGAAACATGCGGCCGGAGTTTACCTTCTTCAAACCAGCGGAAGAGCTGGTTGTAGGATTGGCGCAAAAGGTCCGGCTTGCGCGCCTGATAGGAACCCCAGTAGAAGCCGATGGCGTCGATATTTTTTACCAGCAAAATGTTGGCGGGAATCTGGGGAATGCGTCCGCCGGCAAAACCGATGACTACGATTCGCCCTTCCCAGGCGATGCTGCGCAGGCCGACGTCAAAGGCGTCACCGCCTACGGGGTCGTAAATCACGTTAGCGCCACGCCCTTCGGTGATGGTTTTCACTCGTTCGCGAATGTCCTCGCGCGAGTAGTCGATGAGAAAGTCAGCGCCGTGCTGGCGCGCGATTTCGAGTTTCGCGGCGCTGCCTGCAGCCGCGATCACCGTGGCCCCCATGGCCTTGCCGATTTCCACGGCGGTCAGGCCAACGCCACCGGCGGCGCCATAGACAAGGAGCCACTCACCGGGCTGCAAATGGGCGCGCCAGTCCAGTGCGCCATGCGATGTCCCATAAACCACGGGAAAGCCGGCTGCGCTGCGGAAATCCATGGTGCCGGGAATGCGATAAACGCGCTCAGCGCCGACCACAACCTCTTCGGCGTACGCGCCCGTGCCGGTAAGCGCCATCACACGGTCACCGGGGCGCAGATCGCCGTCGCCCTCGCCCGTTTCGGTGACAACGCCCGAGAGTTCCATGCCGGGCGAAAAAGGAAAGGCAGGTTTTTCCTGATACTGGCCGGAGACCAGCAACAGATCGGCAAAATTCAAACCGGCAGCATATACCGCGATGCGCACCGCGCCGGGACGCAGGGCAGGAGAAGGAACATCTTCGACCACGAGTTTTTCCGGACCGCCCCACTCCCGGCACAGAACTGCACGCATGAGCTTTCTCCTGAAGAAAGAAAAATTCAAATCTTAAGCCGCGCCGAGATTGTTGCAGAAGAAGCCGTTCTCTGTCCAAATCATGAAAAGGCATAAAGAGGCATAAAGAAAAACCATTTGGATAAAGGACAGCTACCAACGTAATCTCGCGGCCCCATTCCCTGGCGCGCAACTAATTTCATACTATGTGTTTACCAGTGCAGTGAAGTTTGAAATCTGGAGAACCACAAGGAGAAGTTCACTCATGAAACGCTATCTCACCCATTTTCTGGCAGTGGTCGTGCTGGCCACGGGTACTGCCGCCATCGCTTCCGCCCAGCCACCCAAAGACGACAAGCACGACAGGAAAGATTTGAAACACGACAGAAAAGATCTGCACCATGATCGCAAGGACATTCGCCATGATCGTGCCGATCGCAACAAGGACGCTCGTAATCTTAACCACGACCGCAATAAGCTGCGCCAGGACAAGGCCGATTGCAAGGCGGGCGATAAAGGAGATTGCAGGCAGATCGGCAGAGACCACAGAGCCATTGCGCGGGACAAGCGCGACCTGGGGCATGATCAGCGGGACATTCACCATGACCGCCGGGATGCGCGTGCCGACAAAAGAGACATCCGGCATGACCGCAATGACCATGACGGTAAATAAAAGTTCAGGAAAAGAGGCCCCGGAACGATATGTCGTCCGGGGCTTTGCTTTTTCGCAGACAGATTTACTGTGCGCTCTGCATAAATTTTTCCAGACGGGCGATTTCCTCTTCAATTTTTTTCCTGGCGTCTGAAGTAAATTTGGTGAACGGTTGAAGGTCGACTTGCAGCCGTCCTTTGTTGATACGGTGCGACCATGTGCCGGCGATCTCGCCATTGATCAGCACCACGGGAGATATCCAACCCTGATTGCGGTACACGCGTTTGTAATGGCGTGCTTCGACCAGATGATCTTTGACCGAATGGGCCAGCAGGTAAGCGTCAAAGGCCGGGAGAAGACGCACACAGCCGGTCTGCTTCGCCTGCTTGAATCGGGGAAGGTCCTCCTGCAGCAGAAAGCAGAGCACGCCATTCAAATCGATTTCAGTGAGTTTACTGGCCAGTATAGAGAACACGTTTTTCGCTTCCGGCATGGACATTCCCGCCCAGAAGGAAAAATCGCGGACTGTTGCCGGGCCGTATGCGCGCAGATACCGGCGCAGGAGAATTTGTTTGGCCTCCGCTTCAGGGACAGGCTTGCGCTCCCCAAGCCACTGGTCGGTGCGAACAAAGGTGGCGTCATGGCCGCGCTCCGGTCCGTAGCACACCCGCCCTTCGGCAATGGGAATGCGAAGGACGCTCCAGACTTTATCCATCCACGCGCGCACCCGCCTGCTGGCCTTCGGTCGTACGGCCTCCTCCAAAGCAGTGTGTCCCAGTGGGCCGGACGATAATGCGTCCACTAGCAGGCCGCTGAGGTTGTTCGCTTCTTTTTCATCAATGCCGAAGCGGGACATGATGCGAAGCACCGCCGCCACCCGGCTCGGGCGCAAGGCGGCAATATAAATCTCGAAATCCGTGGCAGGGACGAGGTGGAGCGTCTGCCGCATCAGCGAGGTCCTGACCAAAGTGCGTTTCTCGCACACAGCCGCGGTGATCTCGGCCCGCGTAATACCTGGAATGCGTGCCCACAGCGAAGCATAAGCCGAGGACATAATCTGGGCCTGAGCGCCGCAGATGTCCGAGCAGACGGTGAGAAAGCCAGGTTTTTTACCCTCCAGCAGATGGTGCCGCTGGAGGCGGAAAGCATGGACCTGCCGGGAAGAAACAGTCAGCATTCAGCATCAGCCTGTGGGGCGGCGGTATCTATAACGCGTGCCTTATTGCCCTGCGTTTCCGGCATCAGCAATTCGTGCTGCCGCGCCCGTTACCTAAAGTATAATTGTGAGCGTCTGAATTTTCGTCTTTGCCCCGGAAAACGCGGCCTGGTCCTCTTTATACAAGTATGAAAATTCAACGTTTCAAGTGCGAGACGTTCGTCAGGGGATGTTTAAACTCCGGAGTTCGCAGTCTTGAACGCTTTGGGTACCAATAGAGTGAATCGTCACCTGTTCTGGCGGGTTGCCGCCGAAGCATTATGCTTCACGCAATGAAAAAGCCCGGTTTATGACGTCTCCAGATTTGCTCCTTGTCGGCTCGTATGACTATGCTCTTGTCGCTGTATCCGTAATTATTGCGATACTTGCCTCCTACGCTACCCTCGACCTGGCCCGGCATGTAACTCTCGCCCGGGGCAGGGCCCGCCTTTTGTGGCTGACCGGCGGGGCCAGCGCAATGGGGTTTGGCATCTGGTCGATGCATTACATCGGCATGCTGGCCTACACTCTGCCCGTGCCCGTGCAGTACGACTGGCCGACCGTGTTGTTGTCGTTACTGGCCGCGATTCTGGCCGCCGCCATTGCACTGTTTGTGGTCAGCCGCTCCACAATGGGAGTGCCCCGGGCATTGCTCGGCAGCATCGTGATGGGCAGCGGAATTGCGGCCATGCACTACATGGCCATGGCGGCGATGCGCCTGCCGGCGACTTGCGGCTATTCCACATGGCTGGTGGTTCTTTCGGTAGTCCTGGCGATTGTGATTTCGCTGGCGGCGTTGCTTTTAGCGTTTCATTTACGGGCCGAGGCGCGGGGTTGGAGCTGGAAGAAGCTGCTCGCCGCCGTTGTGATGGGCGCGGCCATTCCCGTGATGCACTATACCGCCATGGCCGCTGCCAGGTTTACGGCCTCAGCGTCGGCCCATCACGACCTGTCCCATGCGGTCAGCGTCTCTTCTCTGAGCATTGCCGGAATTATCATCGTCACGGTCATTGTTCTGGTGATTGCTCCGCTGGCGAGCATTGCCTTCGACTCACCCGAGGACACTCGCCAATTGACGGCGCGTTACTTCGTGTCTCTGGCCGCGATCAGCCTCTTCGCCATGATGGGCACGCTTTTGGGCCAGTATGAAGACAGGCAATCGCAGAGCGACGCGCGGGTCATCAACATCTCGGGACGCCAGAGAATGCTGAGCCAGGTCATCACCAAAGACGCTCTGCTGCTGGCCCACAGCAAGGAGGCCGCCGAACGGCAGCGCCTCATCCGCGACCTTCGGGACATGGAAGAGCTGTGGGAGCGTTCGCATGCCGCGCTGAACGAGGGAGATTACGTGTTCCAGATCCCGGCGACGAAGAGTCCCGAGATTCGGCGAATGTTTGCCGCGCTGCACCCCGACTACGAGGCAATGGTAAGGGCCGCGCGACAGGTCGTGGCAAAGGCGGCTCCTGCAGGTGCCCCAGGTAAGGTCGCGCCGGACATAACCGGCGAGGTCAATACGATCCTGACGCACGAGGGGCCGTATCTGAAGGCCATGGACGCTATCGTCTTTCAATATGAAGACGAGGCCACGGCCCGGTATCAGCAGCAGAGCCGGCTCTACCTGGGAATACTGGCGTTTATTCTGGGCGTGTTGCTGCTGCAGGGCCTGCTGGTGCTGCGTCCGGCGCTGGTAAGAATTCAGGAAGGCATCAGCCAGCTGAGGCAGGCGAAACAGGCGCTGCAGCGCAAGACAAAATTCATGGAGTTGCTGCAGGTCGCCGCAGTCGCCGCGAATGAAGCCACATCCATTGAAACGGCCCTGCAGTTCACGATTGATCGAATCTGTAAGCACACGGGCTGGCAGGTTGGCCACGTGTACCTGTGTTCATCGAAGACAAGCAGGGAAATAGTCTCCACCCAGCTTTGGCATGTGGAAGATGATGCCATGTTTGACACCTTTCGCCGGATTACGGAGACGACTCCGCTGGAGATTGGACTGGGCCTGGCGGGACGCGTGGCCAGGAGCGGGAAGGCCGTATGGATATCGGACATAAGACAGGAGGCAAATTTTCCGAAAAAGAAAGCTGCCGATCCGTGCGTAAAAGGCGCTTTTGGGTTCCCCGTGCTGACGGAGGGTGAAGTGGTCGCTGTGCTGGAGTTCTTTTCCAGCAGGATCGAGGAACCCGATAACGAGCTGCTTGCGGTCATGACCAACGTTGGCGCGCAACTCGGGCAGGTGGTGGAGCGCAGCCGCGTGCAGCAGGAACTGGCCAGGCGCGCGGACGAACTGGCCCGCGCCAATGAGATCACCGAAAGAAAGGTGCTGGAGCGCACCGCCGAACTGCGGGCCAACGAACAAAGCCTGAAAGCCGCCAAGGAGGCAGCCGAAGCGGCGAGTGAAGCCAAGAGCACGTTTCTCGCGAACATGAGTCATGAGATCCGAACACCGCTGAATGGCGTGATTGGCATGACCGATCTGGCCCTGGGCACCGATCTTCAGCCGGAGCAGCGGGAGTATCTGGAAACGGTCAAAATGTCGGCGGACTTGCTGCTGACCGTCATCAACGACATCCTCGATTTTTCCAAAATCGAAGCCGGGAAAATCGAGATGGAGCTGATCGATTTCAATCTTCGCGAGTGTCTTGAGGAAACGCTGAAGACCCTTGCTTTGCGGGCCGGTGAAAAGGGGCTCGAATTACTCTGCGACGTAGCCAGAGAAGTGCCGCGGACCGTACAGGGAGATTCAAACCGGTTGCGACAAATCCTGATTAATCTGATCGGCAACGCCATCAAGTTCACGAACCACGGCGAAGTCGCAGTGAAAGTACAGGTTCACGCCGAAGAAGGCAAAAATCGTGTTCTGCATTTCACTGTTTCCGACACAGGCATCGGAATTTCCGCGGAGATGCAGAAGTCGATTTTCGATCCCTTCACCCAGGCGGACGTTTCGACAACACGCCGGTACGGAGGGACCGGCCTTGGCCTGACCATTTCCGCGCGTCTCGTAGAGGGGATGTGCGGGAAGATTTGGGTGGAGAGCGAGCCCGGCAAAGGCACTCAGTTCCACTTCACGGCGAAGATGGACGTTGGAGAAGAAAAAACGGCGGATGAAGCCATCACATCTTCGCCGTCAACTCCGCTGCCGGAGATGTTAAGCGGCGTGCGGGTGCTGATTGTTGACGATAACCGGACCAATCGCCGGATCCTCGAAGAGATGCTGAAGCGATGGGAGATGAAGCCGACCGTGGCTGAAGGGGGAGAAGAGGCCCTCACCGAACTCCTGAGGGCCCAGGCAGCGGCCACGCCCTATGTACTGGTCCTAACGGACATGCACATGCCGAAGATGGACGGCTTTCGCCTGATCGAGCGAATTCGGGAGCATCCGGAATTATTCACAGCGGCGATCATGATGCTGACTTCTGCGGGGCATCGAGGAGACGCAGTACGCTGCCGGGAGATGGATGTGGCTGCCTATCTGCTAAAGCCCATTCGGCAGGCGGAGTTGCGCAAAGCCATTGTTCGTGCGCTCGGCGCCAGAGAACACAGAGGGCCGGCCCCGTTGATAACACGGTATTCCGTGCGAGACGCGCGCGAACCCGCGGGGACTCTGCGTGTTCTGCTGGTAGAAGACAATCCTGTGAATCAGATGCTGGTGACCCGGTTGCTCCGGAAGAAAGGGCACCTGGTCGAAGTGGCGGGCAATGGGCATGAAGCGCTTTCCGCGCTGCAAAAAGAGGGTTACGACCTGGTCTTTATGGATGTGCAAATGCCGGAGATGGACGGACTTGAGGCAACCGCAGCCATTCGGGAACAGGAGAGGCAGAGAGGCGAGGAACACACCCTGCCGATCATCGCTCTGACTGCTCATGCCATGAAGGGCGATCAGGACCGGTGCCTGGCCGCAGGCATGAATGGATATCTCTCAAAACCGATCCGGCCCGAAGAGCTGGACGCCATTCTCCAGAAATATCTACTGTCGAGAATGGATGCCGTGGGCACCGCTGCTGCCGGGAAAGATGATGAAAGGCACGCTGTTGCCGGGCATCACAAGGAAGCCGCGAAACCGTGATGCCGTTTTCCACATTCGCTGAACAATTTGCAGCTACGAACTGACCCTGCCCCGAACCTTACCATATCTCTGTGCGAAGCACTCCGCTTAGCTGAACCATTCCGGTAAACACCACATCTGGTATTGCCTATCCATTGCGGATACAAGCCTCAGTCCGCAGGCCTTCCAGGACGGATTTCGAGACCTAACCAAAAAAAAAGACCTTGACACACAACCATTTGCGAGTAGGATGTGGTCTAAAGTGGTAGAAAGTGGTAAGGAATCGGTTCGATTTAGGGCTCAGTGGTCAAAAGTAGAAAACCAGGTGACATGAACCAACAACAGCCCCAAATTGCGGTGACCGAAGCCGAGATTCAGCAAAAAATTGCCATTTTCACCTCCTTTTTGCCGGCAATGGCCGGAGCAGTAACGGTAAAGAGCCATGTTTCGCGGAAACCATCCAACTCGGGTCGACGAAAAAGGACGCCTCAAGGTCCCCGCGGAGTTCAAGCGCCTTATCGACGAGAAATATGGTCTGCAATTTTACATCACCAGCCTGGATGGCAAGGTTGCTCAAGTGTATCCCTTCGAGGAGTGGCAGCGGATCGAGGAAAAGCTGGCGCGGCTCTCGAATTTCAATCCGGCCAAGAAGAAGTTTCTCAACCGGACCAATTACTACGGGCAGGTGGTGGAGATGGATGGACAGGGCAGGCTGCTGATTCCGGGCTTGCTGCGCGATTCCGCCGGGATCAAAGGCGAAGTGGCGGTGGTGGGCAATTTGACTTATCTCGAGGTACAGACTATCGAGGCCTACCGCAAGGACATCGAGGAGAACCCGTTCACTGCCGAAGATGAGAAAACGTTCGACGAACTGGGCATCTAGTGACGGACGAGGACATTGGTTCCAACAAAGCCCCCGAGGGGGCGCATGGCGAGAAGGAAGCGAAGGCGGCGCGCCATGTTTCAGTTCTTTTAAAAGAAGCGACCGACTTTTTAGCAGTGCGGCGGGGCGGCACGTATATCGACGCGACCCTCGGATGGGGCGGCCACAGCGTGGAAATCGCAAGGCGCCTCGGCCCACGGGGTCATTTGATTGGCTTCGATAAAGACCCGCGAGCACTGCAGCTGGCCCGCAAACGGATCACGGAAGCCGTGACCGAAGGGCCGGTCATCACGCTGATTCACGACTCGTATGCCGCAATCGGCAGCTATGTTGCATCCGCAAGCGCGGATGGACTGCTGGCCGATGTGGGCGTGAGTTCGATGCAGATTGATGATCCGGCGCGGGGATTCAGTTTTCAGGCGGAAGGCCCGCTCGACATGCGGATGGACCCGCGGAGCGAGCGCACCGCCGATCAGGTGGTAAACCACATGCGTGAAGAAGATCTTGCGAATGTGATTTACGAATTCGGAGAGGAAAGGAGGTCCAGGAGAATCGCCAGAGCCATTGTCCGGGCGCGGCCGATACGAAATACCGCTCATCTGGCACAAGTAATATCGGCTGCGCTCCGGTCAATGAAACACGGAGCTCAGGAAAAGATTCATCCTGCGACACGCACTTTCCAGGCAATCCGAATTTTCGTAAACAGCGAACTGGACGATCTGAAAGCGCTGCTGACGGCGGCGCCAAAGATCCTGAAGCCGGGAGGCAGGCTGGTGGTCATCAGCTTTCACTCCCTCGAAGACCGGATCGTGAAAGACGCTCTGCGAGACGGCGCCAAAGCAGGCATTTATGAAGTCCTGACGAAGAAGCCCGCCGGAGCGGGAGATGAAGAGATCGGACGCAATCCACGGTCACGCAGCGCGAAAATGCGGGCCGCGGCAAGAACAAAGGTTTTATCTTCCTGAGCAAAGCCAGGAAGAGCAGGGAATCCGGAGAAAATCCGGAAGAGAATTTTGGGAAGCAGGAGGGGAGATGTTTACGGGAACCACAATTGACGAACTGATGGCCAGCGTGGAGCGCGCCGAGCAGCACGCGCGCCAGCGAAGGCAGGAATTCCTTCCCCTCGACCTTTCGCGCGAAACGACGTTGCGGATGGAGCTTCATGAATTAGTGGGAGTAGCGTAAATGGCAGCCAGAGAACTCAACATCACGGGAATGATTACGCCGGTGCGGCGCTCCGTCGCCGGAATCACGCCCGAATTTTACTTCGCGAAAGCAATTGACAACTCACGGCTGGTGCTGGCGGTGGACCCGCGCAGCAGACGCGAGATCCGCATTCTGTTTTCATCGGCATGCGCGCTCTTTCTCGTGCTCATGTTCTATACCTGGCAGCACTTCGGCGCTCTGGAGTACGGGTACAAGATTGAGGCCCAGAAGTCCGAGTACGAGCGGCTGGTGGAGACGAACCGCGCCCTTAAGCTCGAAGAAGCGCAGCTTCGTGATCCCGGCCGGATCGAGCTGATGGCCAAAGAGATGGGGCTGGATTCTCCCACCCCCGGGCAGATTGTGCGCCTTGAGTCCGATGTCCCCGGCGTGCAGGTGGTAGCGCAGGCTACTCCGATTACGGTGATTCCGGCCGCGCAATAGACGTTTGGTTGGTGTGGAAAGGCCGGACAACTTCCGGCCTGTGATGGCGGAACCCTGGAAAAACAGCCAGGACCGCCATGTACTTTTATTTGGGAAAAAATCTTGTTGAACAAAGCAGTATCCACGGTGTCCGCCAGGCCCAATCGCCGATTGGTTTTTCTGGCGGCCTTTTTCGCGCTTTGGTGCGTGACAATCTGCCTGCGCCTGTTCTGGCTGCAGGTGGTTGCTTATGGCGATTACAGCCAGCGTGCGGCGCGCCAGCAGCAGCGCAGTATTGAGGTCTCCGCGGTCCGGGGAAACATCTACGACCGCAACGGCAACGAACTGGCCATGACGGCCCAGGTGGATTCCGTCTTCGCCGTTCCTTCTGAAATTTCCAGTGTGCCGCAGGCCGCGGCGCAGCTCGCCCGCGCCCTTGGAACTGATCGCGCGGAAATCGCCAACCGCCTGCGCGCCGGCCATGCCTTTGCCTGGGTAGCGCGCAAAATCAGCAAAGAAGCCAGCGCCCGTGTCCACGCCCTGAATCTGAAGGGAATCTATTTTCAAAAAGAGTCGCGCCGTTTCTATCCCAAACAGGAGCTGGCGGCGCAGGTGCTTGGCTACGTTGGTCTTGACGATGAAGGCCTCGGCGGCATCGAGCATTCGTTCGACGATCAGCTGAAGGGCGAGCCGGGACGCATGCTGATCTCTATGGACGCAAAGCATCGCTGGTACGGACGCGTGGAAAAAGAACCCGATCCTGGCGAAAACGTCGTCCTGACCATCGACGAAAATATTCAGCACGTGGCCGAACGTGAACTCGACCGCGCCATGGCGGACAGCCACGCGGAAGCTGGCACGGTCATTGTCGAAAATCCGCATACCGGAGAGATTCTGGCGCTGGCCAACCGCCCGGTGTTCAACGCCAACTCGCTGAACGGGGCCGGAGCAAAGTATCTGAAGAACCGCGCCGTCAGCGACATTTATGAGCCTGGCTCTACCTTCAAGCTCGTAACCCTGGCCGCCGCCATCGAGGAGAAGCTGACCACGCCCAATGAAGTGGTCGATTGCCAGATGGGCTCCATCACCGTAAATGGCCTGCTGATTCACGATCACAAACCCTACGGCCTGCTTACGGTGGCGCAGGTGCTGCAAAATTCGAGTGACGTAGGCGCCATCAAAATCGCGCTGCGCCTGGGCGACGAGCGCTTTGACCATTACATCCGCGCTTTTGGCTTCGGCGCACAGACCGGCATCGAACTGCCCGGCGAGACGCGCGGAATCACCAAGCCGGCCAGCCGGTGGTCCAAGGTAAGCATCGGCGCCATCTCCATGGGGCAGGAGATTGGCGTCTCCGCGATGCAGCTTGTCTCCATGGCGACTACGATCGCTAATGACGGCGTTTATGTCCCGCCGCGTATGGTGGCCGGCGTCACCCCGCCGCGCAGCGCGCAGCAGTCGATTACGTTTCATCCCGCGCAGGGCAGGCGTGTGATTTCCAGCAGCACCGCGGCCCAGATGAAGCACATGATGGAAGGCGTAGTCCTCGCCGGAACCGGCAAGAAAGCCATCCTCGATGGCTACAGTTCCGCCGGAAAAACCGGCACCGCGCAAAAAGTGGATTCGGTTACCGGCTTGTATTCGCATCGCAAACACGTGGCTTCCTTCGCCGGCTTTGCTCCGGTGAATGATCCGGCCATTACCGTGCTGGTTATTCTGGATTCGCCCGAGGGCCCACAGGAAGGCGGACTCGTTGCCGCGCCGGTGTTCTCCCGCGTGGCCCAGCAGGTGCTCGAGTATCTGAATGTTCCGCACGATATTGAACTCCGTGACCCCAAACGCCTGACTCTGCGCGCTCAGGTTAAAACCGAAGACGTAACGGAAGGCGCTCCGGACCGCATCGTCGGCGAAGCGGAGACGGCGCAGCAGAGTTCAGCGCCCGCGACTGTTACTCATCCGGAGACAAAATTTGTTCCTGCGGTATACAGTCCTCCGGAGAATTCAGCAGCACCTGCAACTGTGGTAGCGCCTGCGCGTGCACCTGCACGCGGGACCATCGTGCTCGATGCGGTCGGCGGCATAGTCATCCCCGACTTTCACGGAAAATCGCTGCGCGCATGTCTGGAACAGGCGCAAGCGGTCGGCATCGAACTGGAAGTCAGCGGCAGCGGTATGGCCCAGTCGCAGTCACCGGCAGCCGGTGCGCGCATTCCGCCCGGCGGCCATGTCACGGTCCGCTTCGGAAGATAATCGGAATACGCAACGTAACTCCTTTACATTTGCTTTCGTCCGCGCTGGGCTGAACAGGAAGTCCTGATAGTCTGCTCAAAAACGGCCTTCCCGGTTTTTAGGGCCGGGAAGGCCAAACCAAATTGGAGGAGAACTCTCAGCCTGCTTTGGACAACTTTGTTTCGTGCGTAAACTGCTCTGCTTCGGTGGACTCAGCCAGCGCCGTAATCGACGATTCGCCGTTGGCAATCGTCTGCGCCACTTCGTCAAAGTATCCCGTTCCCACGAACCTCTGGTGACGCACCGCCGTGTAGCCTGCCGCCGCTTCCGCGAATTCTCTTTCCTGCAGTTGCGAGTAAGCGGCCATGCCGTGCTGTGCATACTGGCTGGCCAGTTCGAACATGCTGAAGTTCAGCGCGTGGAAGCCGGCCAGCGTGACGAACTGGAATTTGTATCCCATCCCCGCCAGTTCGCTCTGGAAGCGGGCAATCGTGGCATCGTCCAGCTTGCGCTTCCAGTGGAACGAGGGCGAGCAGTTGTAGGCCAGCAATTTTCCTGGGAAACGCGCATGGATGGCCTCGGCAAACTGCCGTGCCTCATCCAGATCGGGCTCCGAGGTTTCGCACCAGATCAGGTCGGCATAGGGCGCATAGATCAGTCCACGATGGATGGCGGCGCTCAGTCCGCCCTGATAACCGAGGAAGCCCTCCGATGTGCGCTCGCCGGTCAGGAACTGCGTATCGCGGACGTCGCAGTCGCTGGTCAGCAATTTGGCGCTGTTGGCATCGGTGCGTGCCACCAGCACCGTGGGCACGCCCAGAATGTCGGACGCTAAGCGGGCGGCAACCAGCTTCTGCACGAACTCCTGCGCAGGAACCAGCACCTTTCCGCCCATGTGTCCGCACTTCTTGGCCGAGGCCAATTGATCTTCAAAGTGAACTCCGGACGCCCCGGCTTCAATCATCGCCTTCATCAGCTCAAAGGCATTCAGGCTGCCGCCGAAGCCGGCTTCGGCGTCGGCCACGATGGGAGCAAACCAGTAAGTGCCGTTCTTCCCCTCGGAGTGGTGGATCTGGTCGGCGCGCAAAAATGCATTGTTGATGCCGCGTACCACATTGGGCACGCTGTTGGCGGGATACAGGCTCTGGTCGGGATACATCTGCCCCGCCAGATTGGCGTCGCCCGCCACCTGCCATCCGCTCAAATAGATGGCCTTCAGTCCCGCCAGCACCTGCTGCACCGCCTGGTTGCCGGTCAGCGCGCCCAGCGCCGCGATGTAAGGCTCTTCGTGTAGCATGTGCCACAGCCGCTCCGCGCCCACGCGGGCCAGTGTGTGCTCAATGTGCAGTGTGCCGCGCAGCCGCACCACGTCTTTTGCCGAATAAGGCCGTGTTATGCCCTTCCAGCGCGGGTCGGTCGCCCACAGGTTTTCCAGTTGTGTTTCATTGAGCAGATGCTGTTGCGCCATTGCGTACCTCCGGTGAAATCTTTGCTGGCCGCCCGTTTCCGCAGCCTGTCAGTGGCTATTAGATGTGAACCATAAGCCAGCAGCAAACCTGCTAGTCCGAATCGGACGAGTGGGCTGGAAAGGATTGTTTACGTTCGTACTCCGGCCCATAACTTCCCAGGAACCGCTTCCCGCCGCAAATCTCGAGCGCCGCAGGCGCTGACAATAAAATCTCTCAGGCGATTCATTCTGTTTCCCTTTGCAATCAACAGCGCCGAAAGGCGCGTCGAGAAGTTAGCCCAGCGCGTAAGCGCTGGGTAAAGTAAGGGAGCGGTTAGAATCCGAGCGCCGTAGGTGCGACACAAAATCTCTCAGGGCAATTCATTCTGTTTCCACGATGCAATCAACAGCGCCGGAAGGCGCGACATTACGTAGCCCAGCGCGTTAGCGCTGGGAAAGCAGGGCATTGAAGGACAAGCGCCGGAGGCGCGACACCCTGCTCGAAAATCATTCCTCTTCCGCCTCAAAGTTCGTGTGCGCCACATTCGACGACGCAATCTGCAGGCAATAGAGCATCAGGCTGGCGGTCTTGCGGTCCATCTGTCCGTCCATCAGCCCGCGCGCCACCTGCATCAACCCCAATTGGATCGCGTTGGCGTCTTCCAGCGGCGGCAGATCGAACTTCTCCGGACGCACTGCCTGCATCCGCTGGTGCGCGTAACACAGCTCCTGGCCCTTCATCCGGGGTGACCCGCAGGGTACGCCATTCACCTTGATGTATCCGCAGCGCGGCGTCCCGTGTGCCCGTTCCAGATTTTCCAGCAGCTTCTCATATACCTGTTGATGGATCTCCTGCTCGCTGTCCAGCCGCAGGCACAGGTCAGGATTGTCTTTCAGAAAACTGGTGTAGCTCTTGTAGGCCTGCCCCAGTTCGCACAGCATACGCTGGGCGTCGCTCCGGGCCTGTTCACGGGCCGCGATTTGGGCCCTGTATTCGGCTACCTCGCGCGCCAGCCTCTGTTTTTCATATTCTTCGTATTCTGCTTCGTTGTATTTGGTTCCATCGGCACTTATGTAAAGCACACCCATCGTATGTCTCGTTTCTCCGCCCGGAGCAAAATATTGAGGTTTCAGAGCGCTGGCGGCAGCGCCCCGCTGCCGGCCACCCGCCCCACATTGCTGTCTCGCTACCCCCCTCCTGGTCGATCTCCATCACAAGATCTAAAGGGGTTAGCCCCAAACATCACAAGTGATATCGCAGGCGACCCCTGAGTGCTCGCTTCAAAAACTGCTGGGCCTCTGGTACTGCGAATCGAAAAGAATGTCAACTGACATTTTTTGTCATGTCCAACCACTTTAAAAATGTCCCCTTTTGTGCGGTAAATGGTCTGCCGCGAAGGATTCACTGAGTTGTTGTCGTTCACGTAGAAAGAGGAGGTTTCACTTATGTCCATTTTCAACGGATTCTGGCAAGGGTATTCAAAGACAGAACCATCTAACCTGCTGAATCAGGTACCGGCGTATGTCAACTATGTGACGCTTTTCGTCGCCGCTCCTTCGCCAGTCAGCACGGTAGACACGAACTATCTGTGCAAGGATTATTCAGCCAGTCAGCAACAGCAATGGAGCGCTCAACTGCAGAATCAGGGGCAAAACGTGCTCATGTCCTTTATGGATACGCCCAGCACTCACTGGAACAATGTCAACATTCCGGATTTTGTGAACTCAGTGCAACAAGAAGTGATCACTGGAGGCTGGAACCTGAACGGAGTCGACATCGATCTGGAATCCGGCATGACCAGCAATTGGGTGGATTCTTTCGTGAATCTCATCTCTTCTCTGAGAAACACGCTTGGACCGGATGCGGTCATAACGGCTGATGCGTACACGCAAAGCGATGATGAAGTCGCTGTACTCACTCAGGTGGCCAGCGATTTAAGCTGGGTCAACACGATGGGGTATTTCTGGGATACCGAGCAGATGAAATCGGCCGCCGATTTTTACGCCAACATTATGGGGGGAATGTATAAAGTCAATATTGGCGTTGGCGTCCAGTATAAGAAAAACGTCTCAACGCCACTCTCCGAGGTAAAAGATCTGGCCTCTTTTGCCCAGCAGAATGGGGCGGGCATGATGTTGTACGGGCTGAACTTCGATAATCCCCAGACACCCGGTGATCCGTCATTGTGGGGGTATTCGAGCGCTATCAATCAGATTCTGAACGCCACCGCAACGTTAAAGAAAACCGCCAGCCGATAAGGTCCAAAGAGAGACGAGCGCGGTTGCCGGGGATGCCTGGGATGACCCACTCAAGCCAAATGCGGCTTGAGTGGGGTTAAATGAGAGACTGCCCGCGCTCTTCCATGACTATGGGCTGGAAAGAATAGTTGCTCGCCGGTCAGCGCTCGCTGGTTGCAGGAACAATTGTCGCTGGCATGAGCTTCTCCAGTGACTTCATGATCTCCGCACGCGCCGCAGAGTCTCATGGCGCAGAACGATCGTCACCTGATGCTCTCCCGCCTGGTGCCATTCCGGAGGGCTGTTGTCGTAGCTGTCTTTAAAGGCAAACAGCTGCACCTGCTGCTCATCGGCTTTGTGGGCGGGCAGGGAAAAATTTCCGCCTGGCGTGGTCGTCACCGCTTCAGCATCATAACCCACAACGGCTACCCGGACGCCTTCCAGAGGATGATTGCTTTCGTCCAGCACAATTCCCGTCACCCGTGCCGTCTCGTCCCTGCGCAACTGAATCGTGGCCACAGGGTTGTAATCATCTTTCAGCTCAAGTTCGGCCTGCCCGGTTAGAAAAGAGCTGGTGAGCGTGGCATAAGCCTGCAATTTGCCGTCGCTAGGTTTGGTTTTGGCACAGGAATAATTGTTGCTGGCATGAATTGCTGCAGTGATTTTATGATCTCCGCACGCGCCTATGCCTGCAGGGCCTGGAACTCCGGCAGTTGATACAGCCGCAGGTTTATATCAGCCAAATGAGTTCGAGGGTAATACTGCGAACTCCTGCACCTATAGGACGACCCTATAACTTCAGGTCGTTTATCTCGAAATTTTAATCAACATTCTGCGTTACAAAATTTTACCTGCGCTATTCCCGCAAAAAAATCCAGAGCAGGTGTATTGTTATTGAGCTTCTACTCTGAACCAGACCCAGGAGAACTGTGCTATGAATGTTGCAACACGATGGACCCTCTGCTGCATCCTGCTGCTCGCCTTTTGTGCCATGGGATTGAGCCAGACCAACAACATTGCGGTGACTACGGTCGCTGGCGCTACCGCCGATATGGCGCAGCGTGCACCGATCAGCGTGCAATCCGTGTCTTCTGGATCGCTCGATTCGATCGTTCTTGATGCGGATACCGGCGCTGTGATCGGCGGATTAGGCAATGCCGGCGTAAACGCCAATGTGTTGTCCGCTTCGCAAAGCGGCAACGATGATCATTTCAACATCGATCACCGTCAACCCAACAAATCCACCATCGACGGCTTGAATACCATTGCTACCTTTGATGGCGCATTTGTCGCCCAGGCCGGCCCCAGCGCTGGTCAGGATTTTCGCTTTACCATGGTGGGAAACGATCCGCGAATTGGCGGTACAACCTTTTATCCGGGCAATTTAGATGAGGTTTCTCTGCAACTGCTGAACGCGGATGGCAGTGTGTTCAAGGTTGTTCCGTTTGCTCCGTTCGAACAACTGACGCTGGAATCTCCGAACTTCGAGCCCCTCGATTACCGCTCCGGCCGCGACATTGAGTTTGGCGATGCCGTTCATCGTGCCCAGTTCTTCAACATCATGAAGGACGATTGGCACACAGTGCTGGTCCCGAAAGTGGTGAACAAGGTCACACTGACCGTTCCTTTCTTCGTTAACGTCCGGCTCAAAAACGGGAACGTGATTCAGGCCCGGTCCTTCTTTACCGGAACCGCCGCCGACGGCAGCACATTCGTGTTGATGTTGCAGCCTCTCTTCAACTTCCTTTTCTCTAACGAGGTGGTCAATCAGATCAATCTCGGCAACTTTACCGTAGACGGCATGAACATGACGTTGTTTCCCAATACGTTTCTGTTCAATCTGAATGCGAACAATCCCAATGTTCCCGGTGGATGCTGCGTACTCGGCTTCCACACCTTCTTCCGTGACGGCGCCTTTCCGGAATCCCGCTGGGTCACGCAATATGCAAGCTGGATCTCCCCCGGACTCTTCGGCGGCTTACAGGACGTAACTGCCCTGAGCCACGAACTGGCCGAATCGTACGCCGATCCTTTCCTGAACAATGCGACTCCAAACTGGCAGTTCCCCGGCCAGCCGGCCACTTCCAAAGTGTGTCAGGCCAACCTCGAAGAGGGCGATCCAATCGAAGTATTGGCGAACATTGCCGCCGCAATCGAGGTGAAGGAAAAGGGGTTCGATTTTACTTATCACCCGCAAAATATTCCATTGCTGCAGTGGTTTGAAATGGGGCAGACTTCGAGCGCGATCGATGGCGCTTTCAGCTTCCCGAATGAGACTGTACTGCCGCATTCGGCCATACCTTGTCCCCAATAGAGAATGTTACATTTGCGAACCAAAGGGCGCCGATTTTTTAGGGCGCCCTTTGAACTTTGCGCCCGGCAGGGCGCGTTCACAGCACTCCCCTCGACATCGAGGCAATCTTTCAGACCCTTGCAAACCAGGTGCCGGGTCATCCCGCTTTCCTCCATGACTACGAACTGGAAAGGCTTGCCGACGCCGGTCAGCGCCCGCTGGTTGCCGGCATAATTGTTGCCGGCATGAACTGCTCCAGTGACTGCATGATCTCCGCACGCGCTTCCGCCTGCAGGGCCTGGAATTCCGGCAGTTGGTACAGCCGCAGGCTCAGATCGGGAGCAGTGGTTTTGGCAGCTGCCGCGGGCGCTCCCGTGAGCGCGGCTGTCCGTAGCCGGCCCATGGTTTCGTCGTCAAAGCTCTGCGCGATCAGCAGGGTATTGTTGGGCCAAACCTCCAGCAGTACCGGGCCTTCATCCGTGTTGACTCGTGCAGACCACTGGGGACAGTGAGCCGTGCATGCCGGGGTGCCGGAGGCATCTTCACTCTGTATCTTTACCCGCTTGGGCAGCGATTTTTTGTACACCTCGGCAAAGCGCTGGGCCGCTTCCTGCGTCTTCCAGCGAGAAACATAGAGCAAAGCCAGATCGGCGGTCGAGGCGACGGGCTCGGCTGCCTCCGCGCGGCGGAGGGCCACAAAGGCCCCGCCCTGCCATGCCGGCGTAATGGTGTCCACGTCGTTTTCCGTGCCGTACTGCTGCGCCAGTATGCGCACGTCGAGCTGGCCCATGGTTCCGGAATCATACGCTGTGTACCTGCCGGCCAGGGCCGTCTTCAGATCGGGCAGTACCACCGCTGGTCTTTTTCGCTGGGAAAGATAGGCCTCCGGCTCCAGAATCTCGTGGGTGTCCCACGGGGGCCGGGCAAAGGCCCCGGCAAACGCCATATTTTTCCCCCCTCGCCGCAGCAGGGCCATTTCAAACAGCAGTCCCTCGCGGTAAGGAAATATGGTGCTCTCTTTAAGCAGCAGCGGCGCATCGTGCAGCACCATCGAGGTGTCGTAGATACTGCTCTCTATCCTGGCCCGGATCGTATCCATGAGCTCGGGTCTGTTTTCCATCGCCTCGGCCAAAGAATGCCTCACGGGTCTCAGCAGGTAATCCATATAGACCACCATCGCCTGGCCCTCGACCACCGATGTGCGGCCCGAACTCTCCTCCGAATCGGCAAAGTCCACGCTTGTTTTGGCCTCCGTACTGCGCGGGTGGCTGGTTCGCCATTTGAATAAGTCGTAATTCTGGTCCTGCAGGGCGTGCGTGAGTTCATGGGCCATGATGGGAAGCTGCTGTTCCAGTTCCACCCAGTTCACCAGATGCATGGTTTTGTTCCGGTTGTCGTAGTAGCCCTCGATCGATTTCCCCATATGGCTGATGATGTTCTTTTTGAAGTCGAAGCTGGGCGGCAGGTAGCCGAATTTCTTGAGCACCAGTTCCTCGCGCGCCAGCGCCTGTGCGGCCGAGTTCTCGGAAAGCCCTTCCGAAAAGCGCTTCGTAACATCCGCCTGGCTCACCAGTTGGTACTTTACGTTGCTGTGTTTGGGCAGCCCCGTATCCTGGCTGGCAAAATCGAGCACCGCGCTCATGGCGCCGAAGAGGGCCCTGGAGTCTTTTTCCGTGATCTTTACCTCCACCGCCTGGTTCTCGCGATTCGTCCGCGCAATCTCCCCCAGGCTGCCGCTCGTCGTCGAATCAGGAGCATTGTCGGCGCCCGCGGCCTTTTGTGCCCGGTGCTGCCGGGCCAAATCCCCCAGTGTAGGCGCGGCGGGCTGCGAATCCTGGGCCTGGACGGTGATGGATAAAAACAGAATCACCGGGAATAAAATCACAGAAATTGAAGTGCGCATGGTTGGCCCCATCATAATCTGAAACTCCGGAATCCAGTCCAAAAGAAAAATCCAAAAGTAACCGGTTGTCCTTTCCCGCCTTGGGACGGGCACGGATGGAATGCTCGAGAAAGATGCCAACCAGCGGTAACTCTCAGGTAGTTTGCGGTGGTGAACAGGCGAGACAATGTGAGCAAGTCGAACACCGATATAGAATGAATCCTTCGTTCAGGTCGTACGGTAAGAGGAGCTTGAATTGTCGAATACACAGAAAACTGCAGTTGTAACCGGAGCTTCCCAGGGGATCGGGGCGGCGCTCGTGGAAGCGTTTTTGGAGCGCGGTTACCGCGTCGTCGCGAACTCGCGAAACATCACCAAAGCCAGTCCCTTCCCGGCGTCCGGGAATGTCGCGCTGGTGGATGGAGACATCGGCGACCCGAAAACGGCCGCAAAGATCGTGGATACCGCCGTGTCCCGCTTCGGCCGCATCGATGTGCTGATCAACAATGCCGGCATTTTTATCCCCAAGCCTTTTACCGAGTACACAACCGAGGATTTCAATGCTTTGATCTCCACCACGCTGGCCGGCTTTCTGTATGTTTCACAGCTGGCGGTGAAGCAAATGCTGGTACAGAAGGGCGGCAGCATCATTAACATTTCCACCAGCCTGGTGGAACAGCCTGTCGCCGGCATACCGGCTGCCGTTCAGGTCATGGCCAAGGGCGGGTTGGAAGCGGTTACGCGGGCACTCGCAATGGAGTACGCCAGGGACGGCATTCGTATCAACACGGTTGCTCCGGGCGTTATCAAAACTCCCATGCATCACCCCGAGGCCTATGAGTTTCTCAAAGGGTTGCATCCGGTGGGCAGAATGGGCGAAATCAAAGAAGTCGTGGATGCCGTTTTGTTCCTGGCAGACGCCACCTTCACCACCGGCGAAATATTGCACGTAGATGGCGGCGCGCACGCGGGTAAATGGTGACCGGGAGCTCGGTACGGGCCGGGCGGGCGCTTGCGACTGGGCCGGTGAGAAAGAGCGATTGCATCAGCGGCAACCTTAATCCTTACTAATCCTTATCCCGTTTGAAATTTCTTTACGCTGTATGCATTTGGGTAACGCTTTTGCGGCAACGCGCTGGATATTTTTGACGGTTCGCGGTAGCATGGCTAACCGTTGGGCATCCATATTTTATGGCTTCGCCTGCGTCCCAATGCGGTTCGGTGATTTCGGTGATTTTGCAGACCTGAATAACGTCGTGGAAGCGTAGTCCGGTCTGCCGTGCGAGTAGCTGTCCCAAACGCGGAATGAATGATTGCCCATTCAGAGTTGGAATGGCAGGCATGTGTTGCCTCGTGTATCTCTCATGCTTGCCATTATGTATGCTTGCAGGAAATCTGAGGAGGATCTATGAGGTTGTTCAGAATCATATGTATTTATTTGACTGCCCTCTCACTGGCGACCTGTATTGCGAGCGCCCAGGGAGTCGGCGCTTCCGGCAGTATTCGTGGAACCGTCACGGATCCTTCAGGCGCCGTGGTGGTCTCGAGCACTGTAACCGCAACCGATGCCAATAAGGGATTTAAATACACCGCGGCCAGCGACAACGCGGGCCAGTATCAGTTCACGGCGCTCCCCGCCGCTACATACAATCTGAGCGCCTCTGGCTCCGGATTCCAGACGGAACTGACGAAAGGCGTGGTGGTCAATATAGGCCAAAGCGTCGTCATCGATTTTCGTCTCCAGGTATCCAGCGCGGCGGCTGTTCTTGAAGTCACCAGCCAGCCTCCCGCAGTGGAAACAGACCGCGGCAGCCAGGCCGAAACCATTAATGAGCAATACATAGCGGAACTGCCCATTGACCGTCGCGATTATCTTACCTACACCCTGCTGGCGCCCGCGGTAACCGACTCCACCAGGATCGCTGGCGATGTGGATTTCCGCGTGAAGCAGACGCCCCAGAGCGGACTTTCCTTCTACGGCAGCAACGGGCGCGGCAACAGCGTGACCGTGGACGGCGGCGAAGCCAATGACGATTCCGGCGGCGTGCGCCTGAACCTGAGCCAGGATGCGGTGCAGGAATTCCAGATCAACCGCAGCAATTACAACGCGGAACTCGGCGGCGCGGCTGGCGCGACCATCAACATTGTGTCCAGGAGCGGCGGCAACGATACTCATGGCAGCGTGTACGGCTTCTTCCGCAATGACGCTCTCGATGCCGCCAATCCCTTTGCCTTCAGCCAGGCTCTGGCGCCCGGACAAGCCTTTAACCCTAACGCGCCGGATGTTTTCGGTACACATATAAAAGATTCACTGAGCCGGCAGCAGTGGGGACTGACTCTGGGCACACCGATCAAAAAAGACAAGACATTTTTCTTCGCCGCTTTTGAAAACAACCGTGAAGACGCCCAGCGCGCCGTACCGCTGCTCACCGGCACCAACATCTTCCGTCCGGACACCGGGCAGCTCAGCGGAAACAATCAGCTGGGCATTATCAACGGTCTTGCAGCTCAGGGGGGTACTCCAGTGCCCTGTGTTAGTAATCCGAATGCACCTCCAACAGTGCTTCCAGCATCGGCTTGCGCGAACTTTCTTAGCAATTTCCTCACCATTAATCCTGCCAATCCGAATCCTGGCATCAGTGCGCGGAATGGGTTCCTGATAAATCAGTTGGAAAACAATGGCGGTGTCTTCCCGTTCGACACGCGCCGGTACCAGTTCTCGGCCCGCGTGGACCATCAGTTCAGCGAGAAGGACCAGGCCTTTATCCGCTACAGCTTCGGGCATGACAATGAGCAGTCGCCCGATCTCCAGTCCCTGATTGGTTTTTCTGACGGCAGCTCCGTGCAGGCGCTGGACAACACGGCTCAGGCTTCCTGGTTTCATTCGTTCAGTCCCCGAACGCAAAACGAGGCACGGTTCCAGTACAACTACACCGGCTTTAATGTGATTCCCAACCAGCCGGGTGAAGTAGGGTTGAACCTTCCTGGCTTCGCCAATCTCGGCACCAATATTTTCATCCCCAGCAAGACCATCCTGCGTCGCTATGAGTTCGCGGACAATTTCACCATGGTGCGCGGACATCACACCATGAAGATGGGCTTCTATGAGCTCTATCGCGGCGACCACACCGAGTCGCACACCTTCTTCCCTGGCCGCTTCGTGTTTGGCAACCTGCCCGGCGGCATACTTAGCCCGTGTTTGAGCAATCCCAGTGGCCCCATAACAGCTACTCCTCAAACTGGTTGTGGATTGTCTGGCAATTTGAATCCAGCCACCATCAACTCCCTGCAGTCGGCGTCCCTCGGTCTGCCGCAGTTCTATCAGCAGGGTTTTGGCAATCCCACGTATAACTATCCCCGTCCCTTCACTGCGGGTTACTGGCAGGATGGATGGGCGATCCGTCCGAATTTGACGCTGAATTTCGGCCTGCGCTACGAAGTTGATTCGCAGTATGGGAATCTGAACACCTCTTACAAGAATTTCGCTCCGCGCGCCTCGTTCGCCTGGGACCCGTTTGGTGACCACAAAACCGTGGTTCGTGGCGGCTACGGAATTTACTACTCACCGACCTACGGGCAGATTGGGGATGTTGTGCATACCCTTGGCCTGGTGAACGGCTTCCAGCAGATAGCCCAGACTTTTGTCCCGTTGACGGGCGCTCCAGGAAACCCCGCGCTCACTTCGGCGACGATCTTCCAGACGTTGTTTGCCCAGGGCAAGGTGGGTTGCACCACTCCCGCGGCCGGGCAGGCAGCTTGTATTACTCCGGCCGATCTGCTGCAGTTCGGCATTGTGCCCAGCCATACGGCGCCGCTGCCTCCGCTGAGTGTTGTTTTCAGCGGCCAGCCCGACTTTAGAAGCGCTTACTCGCAGCAGGCGGAATTCGGTATCGAGCGCGAGGTATCTCGCGGCTTGTCTGTTTCGCTCAGCGGCATCTACTCTCACACCATCGGGCTGCCGGTGGCGATTGATGTCAACGATCTGGCCACTACACCGCTGACCACCGCAAAACTGACCACTGGCCAAACCGTGGCCTTCCATAACTTCGCGGCGCCGCAGTGCAATGTGCTGGCGAATAATCCCTGCTTTGCCAATCCGGGGATTTTGCAGGCGATTCAGTATTCGTCGAAGGGGTCGGCGCTCTATGAAGGTGGGATTGTCGAAGTTAAGAAGCGCTTTGGCTCTCACGTAAGCTTGCTCGGCAATTACACCTACAGCAAGGCCTATGACACGACCTTTGACTTCAACAGCGACTTCGGCCCTCAGGACAACCTGAACCTGGGCGGAGAGCGCTCGCTCTCGGAATTCGATCAGCGCCACAAAGTTGTGGCGGCTGCCATACTGGAGACACCCAACGGCTGGTCGCGGGCTTTGTCCGGGTTCATCCTTACTCCTATTTTCCGCTATAACAGCGGACATCCCTTCAACCTGCTGGCTGGTACTGACGTGAATGGCGACCGCCATTCCACGAACGACCGCCCGATCGGGGCCGCACGCAATACTGGTGAAGGACCCGATTTCATCGACTTCGATATGCGCCTTGCAAAGAAATTCAAGCTGAGCGAAAAGACCAGCCTGCAGCTGATGGCGGAGGGCTTCAACCTGGCCAATCGCCTGAACTTTGCCAGCGTCAATAACACGGTTGGGTCCAACTTTGGACAGTTGCCCGGCTTTTCCACCTTCAACGTGCATGGAAGCAACATTGGCCCGACCGCGCCGCTCGGCTTCACTTCGGCACTGAGCCCGCGCACCCTGCAACTCGGCCTGCGACTTGCTTTCTAACTGAACACGGGACGATGGGGCCGCGGCTGGCTCCATCGTCCCGTATTTTTTGCAGCAAAAATCCGGCCTGTACGACGGGGCTTAAATAAATAAATGTCTTCCTCACCCATGCCTTCCACTGTTGTCCTGGCCACTGGCGCCGGTAAAATTATTGAAGCGCTGCTGCGCTACGGCATCACCGCCGGATTCGGCATACCCAGCATTCACAACATTGCGCTCTATGATGCACTGCGGCAGGAGCCTGACTTTCGCCACTGGATTGTGCGGCACGAACAGGCGGCCGGTTTTGCCGCGGATGCCTTCTTTCGCGCCAGCGGACGGCCTGCCGCCGTGTTTGCCTCCACCGGCCCGGGAAACCTCTTTACCCTGGTGCCGCTGCTGGAAAGTTTTCAGAGCAACACACCAGTACTCTTGATCGGTACCAATGTGGCCACGCCAGTTCTTGGAAAACCATGCAATGCCCTGCATGAAACCCCCGACCAGCTTGAGATCCTGCGGCCGCTGACTCGCTTTGCCGCAAGGGCCAATACTGCTGAGGAGATACCGGCAATTATGGCCGAGGCGGCAGCGGTGCTCACAGGTTCGGCTCCTGGACCGGTTTTCATCGAGATACCGCATGACCTGCTGCTGGCGCCAGTGACGAGCGAGCTTCCATCTCTCAAAAAGAAAGCCCCGATCAAAGCTTCGGAAGACAGTATTCAGGAAGCAGTGCGTCAGATTGAAATGCGGCAGCGTCCCGTGGTCCTGGTCGGATCGGGCGTCACGGCGGAAGCCGCACGCAGCGTGCAGCGCCTGGCGGAGATGCTCCATGCGCCCATTCTTACTACTACCGGCTCGAAAGGTATCATCGCGGACGATCATCCGCTCTCGATGGGCTGCATTTCCCGTCTGGGCGTAGTGCGGCAACTGCTCCAGGAAGCTGATCTGCTCATTTCTTTCTCGGCGCGTTTGATCGAGTTCGATACTGGACGGTTCAGTCTGCAAGTGCCGAAGGCGCACCTGGCGGTTGTGGAAGATCCGGCATATTTTTCCAGCATATATCCTGCTGAAGTTAAAGTAGCGGGTGAACCGGGCGCGATTGCCGCCGAACTAACACGGCGATTGAAGCCCCGGCAAATCTGGTGGAACGCAGATGTGGCGTGGGCCGAGGAGCGGCAGCAAATCGAGTCGCTGCGAGCGGATGGCTATGCGGCGGTGCTGCTGCTGCGGGAGACGCTTGCTCGTACTGATGTCGTGGTGAATGACCAGTCCATCCTGAATTACTGGGCTTCCGCGTTCTTCCCCGTGCTGGAGCCGGGGACGTTTCTGTATCCCTGGGGATCGGGAACGCTGGGGTATGGACTTCCGGCGGCAATTGGGGCCGCATGCGCGCTGCGCCAGAAAGGCGATGCCCGAAAAGTCCTGTGCATTGCCGGCGATGGCGGTTTTCAGTACACAGCTCACGAACTGGCAACACTCGCGCAGTACAATTTGCCGGTGAAGGTGCTTCTGGTCAATGACAATAAATATGGAGTGATTGGATTTCTGCAGCGGTCTGTGTTCGGCCAGGAGTATGAAGTGGATCTAAAGAATCCGGACTTCTGCCGTCTGGCGGAAGCTTATGGAGTGTGCGCCGAGCGCGTGTCCGATCTGCAGGGACTGAAAGAAAAGTTACAATCCTGGCTGGAGCTGCCTGGCCCCGGACTGCTCGAATGGCACACTAAGCTGCTGGCCCCATGGGAAGCCGGAGCCATTCAGCGCCCGGCCACGCCTCCCGCCACGAAACCGGCCGAGCCCTCGAGGGAACCATGAACATTCCGCTGACGCCTCTTCGTTTTCTGCATTATGCGCGACAACAGTTTCCGTTGAAGACCGCGATCGTATGCGGCGCGGACCGCTTTACCTATGCTCAGTTCGGTCATCGTGCGGCCCAGCTGGCGGGCGCGCTGCGCGGAATGGGCGTGCGCGCGGGCGACCGCGTAGCTTTCCTGAGCGCCAACTGCCATCGTTTGCTGGAGGCTTACTACGGAGTGCTGGAAGCCGGGGCCGTGCTGCTGCCGCTGAATATCCGCCTTACGCCGCAGGAACTTGGTTACATTCTGTCCGATGCGGAAGCGCGCGTACTGTTTGTAGAGCCGCAGTTTCTGCCTTTGGTGGAATCTTTTCGTTCGCAGGTGAAGTGCATTGAAACATTTGTGTTGCTGGAAGGCCAGCCGGAGCAGGCGTGGATGCTGCCCAAAAACTACGACCAGGTGCTGGCGCAGGCGGAGCCTTACCAGTCGGACATCATGCAGACGGACGAAAATACGTTGGGCGAGCTTTTTTACACCAGCGGCACCAGCGCCAATCCCAAAGGCGTAATGCTCACGCATCGCAATATTTATCTGCACGCTCTCAACGCCGCTCTGGGCCACAGGACCACCTCCGAGAGCGTGGAGCTGCACACTATTCCTCTGTTTCATGCCAATGGCTGGGGTATAGCGCACTCGCTGACTCTGTTGGGTGGCACCCACGTGATGCTGCGCAAATTTGAAACAACAGAAGTGTTTCGCCTGATCGAGCGGGAGCGGGTCACCTCCTGCAGCCTGGTCCCTGCCATGGCCACCGCGCTGGTGAACTGCCCGGAAAGGCCAAAATTTGATCTGAGCAGCATGGTGAGAAGCAACATCGGAGGGGCGGCATCTTCGCCCACTCTGGTGCGGGAAGTGGAAGAAAAGCTTGGCTGCGAATGTGTTGCCGGTTACGGGCTTACGGAAACCGCACCGGTGCTCACGGTTTCCCGCATGAAGCCGGGTATTCACTGGGAGGGCCAGCAGCGTTATGAAAGCCAGGCGCGGACCGGCTATCCCATTCCGGGCGTGGAACTGCGAGTAGTGGATGCGGACGACAAAGACGTGCCCCACGATGGAAAGTCGATTGGCGAGATCGTTGCCCGCACCGACGGCGTAATGGCTGGTTACTGGCGGCAGCCGGAGTCCACGGCCGAGGTCATGCGCGGCGGATGGTTCCACACCGGTGACATGGCCACCATGGACGAAAATGGCTATGTGCTGATCGTGGACCGCAGGAAGGACATCATCGTCAGCGGAGGCGAGAATATCTCTTCGCTGGAAGTCGAGAAGGCCATTCTCGCCCACCCTGGAGTGTATGAAGTCGCGGTGATTCCCGTACCGGACGCCAAATGGGGTGAAACTCCCAAAGCCCTGGTGGTCATGAAGCCGGGAATACAGGCCACGGAGAGCGAGTTGCTGGAGTTCTGCCGCTCGCGCCTTTCTCATTACAAATGCCCGCGCTCGGTGGAGTTTCTGGACACTCTTCCCCGAACAGGTACCGGCAAGGTATTGAAAAAAGAACTGCGCAAAAAGTACTGGGCGGGGCAGGAGAGTATCCGTCCGGAAGCAGTGGGTTCAGGAAAACCCTGAGCGTTCATTCTTCG
>DASSEH010000287.1:0-1725 GCA_035695325.1 Candidatus Angelobacter sp. | reverse complement strand
CTAGTCCCGGCACTGTTCGTCTGGCGATGGCCGGACCCGTCGACCCTTGGCGCGCTCGTCGGGCTCGGCTGCCTCGGCACGATTGCGCATCTTTCGGTTGCGCGGGCGCTTGCGGCGGCCGACGCCAGCGCTTGCGCGCCCTTCGAGTTTGCGACGGTCCCGGTAGTTTGGACAGCTTCCGGGGAGGAATAAGCTAAAGGCCGGTAGCCGGCTGCTGGTTTCACCTTTCCCCGAAATCAAATTCATCCTGTCTTGCTGCGGGGTGCTGTGAAGCTTGTGGGCAGCCGCCGACCTGTGGGCAAGGCGGGGGAAACGCATGGCGTTTTCCCCGGCTTGTCCATAGGGGACCGCGCTGGCGCGGTCAGGCGGGGATCGGCGCAGCCGACTGTCCACAAATTCACGGCACCTCCTTGCCATGGCGTCAGGCGGCCAGTGCCGTCGCCGCTGTCGATTGGTCGAGGTAAGCCTCGTCCGGTGTTCGCCAGCCGAGCGCCTGATGCGGACGTCGCAGATTATACCAGTCAAAGAACTCGCCAAGGCTGCGCTTTTGTTCGATTCCATTGGCCGCTGGGCGTAGGTAGACCCATTCGTGCTTCACAGTCCACCACAAGCGCTCGACGAAGATGTTGTCATGGCAGCGCCCGCGTCCGTCCATGCTGATCGCGATCCCATGATCCGTCAGCATCTTGGTGAACTCATCGCTGGTGAATTGCGCGCCTTGATCAGTATTGAAGATGCCGGGCTTGCCGAACCGGGCAAGAGCCTCGCTCAGTGCCTCGACGCAGAACCCCGCCGTGAGCGTGTTTGACAGCCGCCAGGACAGCACCCGCCGGGTCGCCCAGTCGATGATCGCGACCAGGTACAAAAATCCCTGCCGCATCGGTATGTAGGTTATGTCAGCAGCCCACACTTGGTTCGCCCGGTCGATTGTCTTGTCGCGCAGGAGGTATGGGTAGACCTTGTGCCCGGGATGCCGCTTGCTGGTATTCCGCTTCGGTCTGACCGCCCACAGCCCGAGCTTTCTCATCAGCCGCCGGACGCGCCGGCGGCCCATCGAAATCCCCTCTCGCAACAGCGCCACCTGGAGCCGGCGGCTGCCGTAGACTGGACAGTCTGTGAAAATCCGGTCGAGCCGCTTCAGAAGCTCGAGTTCCTCCGCAGATTCCGGCCGCGGCCGGTAATAGAAGCTGCTGCGCGCAATCCCCAGCAGCGTGCATTGCCGGCTTATGGACAGCCCCGCTTCCGGCGCAATCATCGCCCGCCTCTCAGCAATCGGGAGATGGCGGGCTGCCCGGCAAGAAAATCGCGCTCGACCTGCAGCTGGCCGATCTTGCGGTGCAGATCGTCAATGACCTTCTGCGCATCCCCGACCGCCGGCGCCCTGTTGCCGCGCGCAAACAGCTCGCCCGCACGCTTCACCAGCTCCTGCTTCCAGTCGCTGATCATCGTCGGATGAACCCCAAACTCCGCCGACAGCTCCGCCAGGGTCTTCTCCCCCGAAAGCGCCGCCATCGCCACTCGCGCCTTAAATTCCGCGCTGTGCTGTTTCCTCTTGATGCCCACGTCTCACGCCCCTTTGCACCGGTCAGCCTTTAGCTTATCCCGCTGTCCAAAAATCCGGAGCCGCCGCAGAAGACTGGAATGAGCGACAGCGGCCTCAATCTGACACAAACTAAATTTCTTGACGTCGAAATCCCTTGGGTGCCACTGAGCGAACAGCGGTCG
>DASSEH010000286.1:0-2019 GCA_035695325.1 Candidatus Angelobacter sp. | reverse complement strand
CTAGCAGGCTGCTGAAAAACGCGATTTACGCGACGGCTTTGATGTGATTCCGTTGATCGGTGATTCTGTGCATTGAGGATCTCCAGTCGAAGGAGCGGAGCGATGCGCGGCGAAGATCGGGGATCGCAAGGGTTTTTCAGTTACGTTCGATTGGAGGAGCGTATTGCGGCGGATCATCCGTTACGAGCAATCCGCGATCTGATCGACGAGGCGCTGCGGAAGTTGTCGCCCTCCTTCAGCAGACTTTACGCGCGCGAAGGACGACCATCGATCCCGCCGGAGCGGCTGTTGCGAGCCCTGTTGCTGCAGGCGTTCTACACAGTTCGATCGGAACGGCAATTGATGGAGCAGCTCGACTACAATCTATTGTTCCGCTGGTTCGTCGGGCTATCGGCCGACGATCCAGTGTGGGATGCGACTGTGTTCTGCAAGAATCGGGACCGGCTGCTCAACGGCGATATTGCGCGCAAGTTCATGACCACGGTGCTGAACCTGCCACAGGTGCGCTCGCTGTTGTCGAGCGAGCACTTCTCGGTCGACGGCACGCTGATCGAGGCCTGGGCCAGCATGAAGAGTTTCGTGCCGAAGGATGGCAGCCGTCCGCCATCGTCCGGAAATGGCAGCGGCGGTGGCGGTGGGCGCAACGCCGCGCGCGACTTCCATGGCGAGAAACGCGCGAATGCCACGCATTTCTCGATGACCGATCCCGACGCCCGATTGTTTCGAAAAAGCGCCGGCAAGGAGGCCAAGCTCGCTCACATGGGGCACCTGATGATGGAGAACCGCAACGGGCTCATCGTCGATGCCCGGCTGACCGAGGCCAACGGCACGGCCGAGCGCACGACCGCGCTGGACATGATCGACGACAATGCTAAGCCCGGCAGCACCGTGGGCGGCGACAAGAATTATGACACGGCCGACTTCGTCGCCGGTTGTCGTGAACGCCGCTGCACGCCACATGTCGCACAGAACGACACCAACCGCTGCTCGGCGATCGATGGGCGCACGACCCGCCATCCCGGCTATGCTGTTAGCATGACCAAGCGAAAGCGGATCGAAGAGCCGTTCGGCTGGATGAAGACGGTCGGCGGCCTGCGCAAGACCCGGCATTGCGGGCGGGAACTGGTCGAGTGGTTCTTCGTCCTCACCGCCGCTGCCTACAATCTCGTTCGCATTCCAAAAATTCTGGCAGCGACAGGATGAGTCCGCCTGGACTACTGGAAGTGCCCCCTATTAATCGAGCGAATATCAGGTCCGCGCCTACAAGCCGCAATCCTAGGACTCACCAGCAACAAGCGGCCCGCTCCAACCGCCCGAAATCCTCATCTCAAATGACCATTTTTCAGCAACCTGCTAGTGCCGGTGATCAATGCGATAGCCACGTTTGCCTCCCCGTTGAGGCTTTCCATCTGCAGGAGCGTCGGCTTCCGCACGGTGCCTGTCCTCACTTGATAAGGCAGGGTTGTACAACTGCCGATACTCGCCGTGGCGACTGCGAGGATCAGGGTTCTAAGGAAAAGGAGCGCGATTGAACTCAAACCCTACCCTTTCTCGCTTCGAGCGCATCAAGACGCCGCACCTGCCATCTCTCGACTAGGAAACCGTCATGATTGACATTTAGTTTACGGCGCTTTCTTGCCGACAAGACGCGCGAGCGATGGCACGAGACCCGCGGAAAGCGGTTGCGATTTTACCCTAGCGTTCACTGAGGACCCGAGGCGGTTATTGCAGTCGGCTCGACTCGCCCACATTCCTTGTTGGATGGGTCGGGACGTGAGTAAAATCCGACCGGCGCAGTGGCGGCCGTGTGTGACGGCAGCTAAGGTCGTGGGCGCATGGCCCTTGGGATGGCAGGCACGACGCGTTCGGCGTGTCGGATCAATTTTCTCCCGAAGGCGTGGATTCTTCGCTCCTCAGCCAGCTCGCTAGACGCTCAAACGTCAAATACGGAGCCTACGCGCTGCATTGAAGAGGCGACTACCGAGATTAAAACAACCACGGAGGGGTGGTCCGAGGCTG
>DASSEH010000285.1:0-2053 GCA_035695325.1 Candidatus Angelobacter sp. | reverse complement strand
CAACCGGCTGCGGAGTTGGTGGAGCCAAGGGCGGGGGCCGAGGGGAATGTGCGTCAGCAAAGCACGGGCCGGGCACAGTACCGGGTGACCGTGTCACAGGCGCTGGAGCGCATACGGAATTTCGTGAGAATATCACGACGCGCCGTTACATACCCGAGGTGGGAGCCGTGTGCCCGAATTGGGCTCGCACGGATCTGTGCGGGGGGCGCGAGGTAACTCGCGTCCCTACCGCGAAAGTCGTCGCGACGCGGTCAGAACGACGCGATTGACGGGAGACTTCAGCGCTCCATCTATTCAATCACCTCGTCGGCCCGCGCTAGCAGCGGCTCGGAAACTACTAGTCCGATTTTCTTTGCCGCCGTGCGATTGATGACGAGCTCGAACTTGGTTGGGTGATAAAAAGGAATGTCGGCGGGTTTCGCGCCCTTGAGGATTTGATCAATGACGCGGGCGGCTTGGTGAAAAATCTCCACAAGATCGTTTCCATAAGCCATTAGCCCATCGGCTTCAACAAACGAACGAAATGGGTAAATGGTCGGTATCCGCGAACGATCGCCCGAATCCCTTTCATCCGCACCACGCCTGTCCGCATGCGGACGTTCAACTGGAGTGCGCCCCTAATGGTGGACAGTTTTAGGCGGCGGTTTTGACAGTTCGCTGGGCGTGGCGATCCTCGTATTGCGCGGGGCTGAGATAGCCGAGCGCGGAGTGGAGTCTGCGAGTATTGTAGACCTCATCAATGAAGCGTGGAAGGTCAGCCGTAACGTCCTCGAAAGTTTCGTAGGCCATCAGATACACGGCTTCAACCTTGAGAGTCTTCATGAAGCTTTCGGCTTTGGCGTTATCGTATGGATTGCCGCGGCGGCTCATCGAACCTACGAATCCGTGCTCTCGTAAGACAGCGCGATAGGTTTCTGAAGCGTATTGCGACCCACGGTCGGAATGATGCACGCAGCCCGGCGGGGGATTGCGGGCGCTGATGGCGGCCTTGAGCGCAGCAGCTGCCAGCCGCGCATCGATCGAGCGGCTGATGGCATAACCTACGACCCGACGGGACCACGCATCGAGGGTGACAGCCACGTACACGAAGCTGGTCGTGATGGCGACATAGGTGATGTCAGCTACCCAAAGCTGGTTCGGACCATCCAATGTCATGGTCGTCGCAAGATTGGGGCAGATCGGATCGTTGTGATCGCTGTCTGTCGTCGCGATGAAACGCCTGCGCGGCTGCGGATTGAGCGCATGCTCGCGCATCAGCCGGCGGACCTTCTTGGCGTTCACCACAAGGCCACGATGACGAAGCTCAGCGTCAACACGCCGATAGCCATAAGTTTCGAACTCGTCGCAAATCGACTTCATCTGCGCAACGACGGTCGCATCGTCCGCGCCTGTGTCGGGCCTATCGTAAAAAGTCGAGCGCGCAATTCCCATTAGCCGGCATCCTTCTGCGATGGAGACGCCGTCGGGCCGGCAATGACGGATGTAGTCGCGCTTCGCGGACGTGGTGCGTTTTTCAGCGCCCCCTTTAAAAATTCGATTTCCAGAGCCTGGCGGCCAACCATGCGCTCCAACGCCACGATCTTGGTTTCGTATTCATGCAGGAGGTCAGCAGCCTGGGCATCCGCGTCCAAGCCGCCGGCTTCATACTTCTCAACCCAAACGCGGATCAGCTGGCGCGAGAGATCGTGCCGCTTGGCGAGCCCATAAAGGGTCTCCCCAGCAATGTACTCCTGCACCACCTGCCGCTTAAACTCGATGCTGTGCGAACGCTGCTGTCTGGCCATGGCTTTCATCTTTCGAAAGCCCAGAACACCTGTCAAATCACTAACTTCAACCTGTCCGGCTCCAGGGGCGCACTCCACGCTGATGTCGACTTTTGACATTCAATCGACATCTCGAAATTTGTCCAAAGGTCTGCTTTACCCCCAACAACGGACCTCGGTGACGACGAAAGCGACGTCCGTTTGGTGCCGATATTGTTCTCTAATTCCGGGTCTGGGTTCAGAGGTATGAAGCCGGCGCCTTGGACGAAGACGCCCAGGCTGCCGATCTA
>DASSEH010000284.1:0-83471 GCA_035695325.1 Candidatus Angelobacter sp. | reverse complement strand
GCTCCGGCCTGAACGCGCCTAACGGCGCAGGCCTCCGCTCCAGACGCCATCCCTCCCTTCAAACGCTCTCTTCTCCCACTCTTCCTCTGGCCTGGTTTTACTCCGCTCTGCTGGCCTAATTTTCCGCCGGCCTTGACAGCCGCCAACAGCGCTGTTTGTTATTCGCTCCGCATTACCGCCGTTGATCCGATCGCCATGGACTTGCTCTTCGAACGTTTTCTTTCAGAGGAAAGAGGAGAGTGGCCGGACATTGATCTTGATCTTCCCAGCGGCGACGAGAGGGAGCGGGTCATCCAGTATGTTTACCAGCGCTATGGTGAACGTGGCGCCGCGATGACGGCCAATGTCATTACGTTTCGCTCGAAACTCGCGGCTCGGGAGATGGGGAAAGTCCTCGGATTCCAGCCGGATGCTTTGGGGCGTCTCTCCGAAGTTGCGAGTTCATGGGAATGGCGCGGCCCGGATGACAATTTCGACAACTACTTCCGTAAGGCGGGATTCGATGGTCTACCGGCGCCAGCAACTGCGAGAAAAGGGAATTGTCTCGGCCAGGGAGTTAAAGCAACTCTGGCACAACCAGCCTGCAGTCGTGGCCGGCGCCGTCATAACCCGGCAACGGCCGGGAACTGCTAAAGGCCTGATCTTTTTGACGCTGGAGGACGAAACCGGACACGCCAACATTATCGTGATGCCGGGCCGTGTATAGCGGCAATCTTCTGGTCGTTCTGCGCGAACGCTTCGTTTGCGTGCAGGGTCTTGTGCAGAATCAGGATGGAGTTGTCCATCTGAAAGCAGAGAAGATTATGCCGCTGAATGTAAGCGCGGCCGATGTTGCGTCGCACGATTTCCACTGATGAGGAGGGAAGATAATGCTTGCTGGTATATTCAGTCGATTGCAGTTTCTCAAAGTTGTACGCTCTGGTACGCCAATGCAAATGGACCCCATTCCGACCTTTTTGCTTGACGACGGCTATATCGCTGCGTACACTTTCACCACTCAAACATGCATCCAGTTGGGGAAAGAGTCGAGGCGCACGTTGTCCTGACCAGAAGTAGTACTTGTTGATGTCCCAAGGATAGATTCGCTGCGCAAATGCACGCTTTATGCACAAAGAACGGCCCAGGAACATACTGCTTACGGTGGGCACGAACCCGTTGCCGGTATTAGTGGCTGCCTGGCGGCTGGCCTGTGAGTTTGAGCCACAGACGCTGTGGCTGTTGCACTCAGTTCAAACAGAGATGATGGCACAGGCCATTGCCCACCAGATGCGCAGGCGCTGGGAGGCCGTGCCAACAGCGGGTGGGACCATCAGAATGGTACCCATCAGCGATGCAGCCCATCCCAAAAGCATTGCCAGTACTGTGCGTTCCCTAATACCAGAAGCCGGATCGCAATGGCACCTGCACTATACCGGGGGTACGAAGATCATGGCGCTCAAAGCGATGCAGGCGCTTACGGCGGCGGTCGGCGATCCAACAGACAGTTATCTCGATGTGAACCGCCACAATGTGCTCGATCAGCGAGGTTATTTAATCAATCCGAGGGTTTCTGATGAAAGAAGAGAGTGGAATCTCGATCTGCGCGACCTCTGCGTTTTGCATGGATTTACCACCGACTTTCGGCTGGAGCACCGGCATAAGTCACCGGCGGATGTATGGACGAGTACCACTGGTTGTTTTGGAGAAGCCAAACCGGAACCTGTCGACTTCTGCTACAGGAATAATGGAAAGCCTCTAGAGCGGGAATGGGAAGCGATAGGCTCTGAAATATTCAGCCTTCTTATCAATAATCCCGCTCCTAAGGACCCCGGATTGGAACTTAAAGAGGCATTCAACAGCAACTGGGGGAACAGAGATCGTCTGTGGCTAAGTCTGCCCAGCGAAGAGATCAAGACGCCAGTCCGGTGGCCATCGATTACGATTCCGGACAGCCAAGCTCAAACAGAATGGGCCGCCTTGCCGGCGCGGATCAATAAACTTGTAACTGAGTTCCGGTGGAACGATGATTTAAAACTGGAGCGAATTAAGAATGGACCTTCCGCCGATCTCAGAATGATGTGGGATTTTGTGAACGGGGCCGATATGGAAATGGCAGTTCACAAGAGTGTGCGTACTGTTCTGGAAAAACGTGGCCTGCGATTCTCTCTTGCCCATTCCGTACATATAGCGCGCCGGCCCAAAGACGAGAAGACTGTGGCGCGCCGCTGCTTCGAACTGGACGTGGCCGTGATTCTCGGATATCAGCTGGTTGTTATTTCCTGCTCCCGCAGTGGCAAAGAACGCGCCCACATTAAGAACAAAGCTTTTGAGGCATTGCACCGCGCTCGCCAGGTGGGTGGCGATTCCGCTCGCGCACTATTGATTTGCGGGCTGAGCAGGGAAGACACAGCCGATTTGGAAGTGGAAGTGAACGAGGAAACCGGATTGGTCAACGAGACCCCAGGATACGACGTTTCGTTTGGGGATGAGTTCCACTCTTCCGGGTCGCTGCCAACTCTTCGCATCTGGCCGCGGGAAAAGTGGAGCCATCTAGAAGAGAGTTTCGATGAATATCTGGATACTGATTTGAAATGGAGAAATTAATGGAGCGCCGATGCATTACGCTGCTGGGAACAGCCTCGATTCAGGAATACCTCTTCCGCTCCAACCGGCTCAAGGAGAATCTGGGAGCATCCTGGATCGTGGCCAGCGCTCTCGCCGACTGGAGAAAGCACGAGGGGGCGTTGTTTGTGGGGGGCGGCAATGCCGCGGTCGAGTTTGCGGATATCCAGCAGGCGCGGCACGCCACCGAGAAATGGAGCTTTGGGATTGTCAGCCGGTATCCGGGATTGCGTGTGACCGCCTGGCACGAAGAAATTCGTTCGGGCGAGCCGCTTGCGGATGCTTATCGGCGTGCACAGCAGGAACTGCGAAAGCGGGAAAGCTTCCCTCAGTCGGGCAGTGAAATGGGAGCACTGCCCGTAATCCGTCCCTGCGCGTCCACCGGTTTGGGCGCGAGCGTTTTGCAGGATGGAAGGTGGCTGAGTGCAGAAGCCCTGGCGAAAACGAAAGCAGCAGAGCAGGCCACAGAACGGTTGCAGGGAGTTTATGCGAAGGCACTACATGTTGGCAGGCGGCGCTGTGCTTTTCCCGACGATCTGGGCAAACTTGGTCAAAGTGAAGACGCCTCCCAGATTGCAATTGTTCACGCTGATGGAAATGGCGTGGGCGAGCTGCTGCGAGAGGTGTGTCAGGAGACAAGCGATGATGCCTTTCGCCGACGAATCCGCGCCGCATCGGACGCCATCAGCAGGACTGCCGAGAATGCTTTGTTGCAGACACTGACGGAACTCTCGCTTGTCCTGCCTGATTTGGAGCATAAGGGAATTAAGCTCCCCGAGGATGAGCGTAAGAAAGACGGCGCAGCCGCATGGTATCCCGTTCGCCCTATCGTTGAGGGTGGGGACGATCTCACATTTGTGTGCCACGGACGTCTTGGGCTTGCTCTGGCGGCGCGTTATCTATCCAACTTTGAGCGTGAATCTCTGCAGCATTCGGACGCTCTGAACGGGCGACGATTGACCGCTTGCGCGGGCGTTCTCATCATGCCGCAAAAGTTTCCCTTTGCCCGGGGATATCGCCTTGTTGAGAGGCTGACGGACAACGCCAAACAATATCGTTACCGGGAGAAAGCGGAGGGATCATGGCTTGATTTTCAGGTGCTGCTGGAAGGCAGCGCCGGCTCCCTTGTTGCAATTCGAGACGGCTATCCGCAGGGATATGAGGACGTACTTTGCCGCCCGTACACGCTGGGAGCAGAGAGTCGGCGGGGATGGTCTGGCTTTGAAGAGCGCGTTCGGCAGTTTCAGGATGGGAAGCTGTGGCCCCGCAGCCGAGCCAAACTCTTAATGGAAGCGCTGGTTCGTGGCCAGGATGAGACCCAGCAGCTGTTAAATCAGTTTAAGAGCAGAGGCATTACCCTGCCTTCGGAGGCCTGGCTTTCTGAGCCGGGAAGCCAGGCTTTTTATACCCCTTATTTTGATCCACTTGAGCTGCTTGATTTTCACATTCCCGTCTCATGGCCCGAGTCAGGAGAGCCAGCCCATGCACCTAATAATTGAATTGAAGAGTCCTCTCTGTGCCGGAAGCGGGATTGGCCGCCCAGGCTACGTGGATCGCGACGTCATCTTTGACCGTGCGGGATTGCCGGTGATTCCTGGCCGCCGTATTAAGGGATTACTCCGCGACGGCTATCGGCAAGTGCTGCAGACTCCACTAGGCGCCGATTTGCCAACTCTTGAGGAGCTATTCGGTGAAGCCGGCACCCGTACCGGCGAAATCACGGTGACCGATGCCCAGGTGCCGGACGCAGATCGTCTGCGTGAGTGGCTGCTCGGCGTCTATCGAAATCTTCCGCTGACGTTAGGCCGTGAGGACGTGATTGCGGCCTTCACGGAGATTCGTCGTCAGACGGCCATGAGCCGGCTTACGGGAGCGCCGGCAGAAAACACGCTACGCGCCACGCGCGTCATCCGGTCGGGGTTGCGGTTTGTCAGCCAAATAGGCGGAGTTGATGGCGATAGGGCTCGACTGGCGATTACGTATGCCAGCCAGGCTGTGCAGTTCATGGGAACATCAAGGACGCGAGGCCTGGGCTGGGTCCAGTGCAGTTTGTCGAACGAGGCATGTGGCGTCGCGACGAACCTGCCGGCGCAGAATTCGACCCGAAAGGTATTTAAATCGCAAAACGATGCCTTGTGCTTCTCTCTGACTCTGGAAAGCGCGGCGTTGTTTCCAGGTCTCGGGAGCGATGCCAACACGGTGCTGACTCAGCCCTCCATTCCGGGTTCGGCGCTCCAGGGGCTTTTTGCTCAGCGTTATCTTCAGCAACATAAGCAACATACCGGTGGTCAGGCGGACGATGGTTTCTACGAGCTTTTCTGCAGCGGCAGGCTGGTCTTCCTCTCAGCCACCGTGGAACTTCGGAACGCTCAATCCCGGAGGCGTTCCGTGCCTGTTCCCCTGTCCGTCAGGACGTCAAAGCGAGATCATACTGAGACATGGAATCTGGCAACGACGGATCCGGGCAAAGCCCTGCGGCGCACCGGGGGATGGACGGTTCTTGAGGAGATCTGCCGCGGACGGGAGGCTGTAATCGCGGAACCGGCCACTCAGCTTCACTATCACCACGCGCGGGCCGCCGATCCGCGTTTCGGCCGTGCGTTGGGCGAACAGGCTGCCAGTGTTGGGCTTGCTCCGAATGAGAATGAAGGCACGCTTTTTACTTACGAGTCGCTCGCTCCAGGGCAGATATTTATAGGGGAGATTCTCGGTCCGCCGGATCTGCTTGCCAGGGTTCGTGCTCTGATCTCTGACGGGGAATCGGTGGGGCTGGGGCGCTCGCGCGGTTCCCAGTATGGTGGGGCGGCCCGATGGCGTTGGGAAGATGCTGCACAAACCGAAACCATCAATTATGGTTCGCTGGATTCGTCGCTCCTGGTAACCCTGCTTAGTCCGATGCTCTCTCTTAACCGTTGGGGGCATCCGGCACCCGAGTTTCCTCATGAACAACTGGCGGAAGCTTTGGGAGGAGGTGCGACTCTTAAATTGCAGCAGGCCTTCACTCGAATGCACTGGCAGGGAGGCTATCTCTCTCACCAGCGTCTTCCGCGATTGCAGATTCCAGCTCTGGCTGCCGGAAGCGTACTTATATATAAGGTAGAGCAGGTTGGGGATCCCTCAGCAATCAGCATGCGCCTGGCTTCCGCCTCGGCGCGCGGCTATGGTCTTCGCCAGGAGGAAGGCTTCGGACGGATTGATGTCCGGTGGAAGGTAAGCGTGAGTGATCGTCCACTCGTGCAACGGTATAAAGAACCTCAGAAACACACAGAGTTGCGCACGGTGGCCGGATCGGCCGAGTGGAAACTCGCACGCGACGTGTTGCGCGAGAGATTAATTGCGGCCGCTGATGCTGAAGGGATGGCCAGAGCAGATTGCATACCCAGCGAAGCTCTTAACCGAATCACCCCTCATCTGCTGCACCGTTTGCTCATGATATTCTCCGGCACGCCGGTGGAAGAGATTCCCTCGGTACTCCAGAGCAAGCTAGCGGAAGGACCGCGACGAGCTCTGCAGCGGCTGATTTTTCAGGATGGAGAGAAGACCGAGGATTTACTCTCCTTCCTGAGCAGATCTTGGAAGGTTTTTTGGCAGGAACTCACAGCTTTTTGCGACGAGCCTCGCAATGGCTGGGTGGAGTTACTTGATTCCAACCCATTTGCACAAGCTGCCGACCGGCCGCCAGATCATGAAGACGGAAAGTTTGCGAGAAGTCTTTTCCGGCGCTGCATACGCAGTTTCCTGACCGAAATAGCCTGGCGCAAAAAGTCTCTGGCACGGAATGTTTTGGCAGCAGTTGCGGGAGAACAGTCATGAAATACCGCATAGCCGTTCGTTACTATGCCTCGGGTGCGTGGACAGCGGAGTCAGGCCTTCACGTTGGGGGTGAAGGCGGCTTTGAGACGAATGCCGATATGGCTCTCCTGCGCGACAGTCAGGACAGATTCTTCGTTCCCGGCGCCTCCATAGCAGGCGCAGCACGCAACTTTCTGGCTCGGCGGAGCGCCGAATTCGGCGCCTATATTCGCGGAACCGCCGGAGAGCCGCAGGAGCTTCAGCTGCTGTTCGGGAAGGAACGAATGAGTCTTCTGACGATTTTCGACGCACAGTGCGAAGGTCAGGCCGTTCCATGCGTTCGCGACGGTGTACGCATCAACGGCAAAGAAGGAGTAGCCGCCGACGGCGCAAAATACGATTTCGAAGTGCTGCCGGCCGGTACAACCTTCACGATGCAGTTCCTCCTCAGCCTCTATGAGGAAGACGATGGCGATCAGATCTTCCGCCTTTTTTGCGCCATGCTGGCGGGCTTCGTACAGGGCGACATTCGTCTCGGAGCGAGAACCCGCCGCGGACTTGGCCGTGGCTCCCTCCGGAATCTCCAAATCAGCAGGCTTGATATGGGGAAGGCTGAGCATGTAAGAGCCTGGCTGGCGCAGAACTGGGCGAGCGGAGATCGAGTAACACCGGACATTTCGGAAAGCCGCGAGCCAAAACGCCTGACTGTCGAAGCCGACCTGCGCCTGAAAACGTCGTTGCTGATCCGCAGCGGCGGAGAGGCCCCCGGTGGTCCCGACATGGTTCACCTGTCAGAGCAAGGCAGGCGTTTGCTGACTGGCACGAGTCTGGCAGGCGCTTTGCGTCATCGTTGCGAGCGGATCGCCAACACGATGTGTCCGGAAGACGCACAGGGGCTGGTGGCTGGAATGTTCGGTCCTCTGGAGAGCGGCGGCAGGCGCTCCCTGCGCGCCGGACGCATCTGGGTGGATGAGCAATTCATGGAAAGCTGCAACATGCAGGTGCAATCGCGGGTCAGGATCGACCGATTCACGGGTGGTGCTCTCGAATCCGCCCTCTTCGACGAGGCTCCGCTATGGCCGGCAGATGCTCCGCGTCACGTCAGAATTTGTATTCACCTGGATTTGGATTGCGCGCCGGAATTGCTTCCTGAGAATGGCCAGCCGTTGCCCCCCCCGGATTTGCGCGAATGTGCCCTGCTGCTCCAGGCATTTAAGGACCTTTGGCTCGGCGATCTTCCCCTGGGTGGCGAGGTGGGTGCAGGACGCGGAGTGTTCCTGGGTGTGGAGGCTGCAATCAGGCATCCAGAATATCCGTTGCTCAAATTCCGTACGACCGGTGAGGATCCTGCCTGTGTCGATGTCCTTGAGGGATCATGGGACGACCTGAATACCCTGGCTTCGGCATTGCGCCCGCAGGAAGAAGGCGAGGTAACTCATGCATGAATTAGTCCAGATCAATCCGATGTCCAGCGAATGGTTGCTGCAGCATGCAGGAGATGCCGGAGGGACAGCGGTTTTGCTGATACAGGGACATCCGGCCACCGGATTTGGACGCGTGTCTGGAGGAAAAATCGATTTGCGCCTTGAACCGGGACTACAGCAGACGGCTGAAGACCTGCCGTGGAGCCTTTGCTTTGATATCCGCATGTTCGGAGACCGGGGAGAGTGGCACTGCTGGCGGATCGAGGGAAGCATCTGGCGTGGCCGTTTTGCCGGCCGGGACAGGGAAGAGTGGCAGGAGAAAGACGGAAAAGCATTCGCTCGTCATTATGTCCTGTGGGGCACGAAATTCACGCGCGAGGGCGATTGGGTGCGATGCTCGGAAAGCCGGGGATCTGTGGTGTGGGTTCCGGCTGAGAGCTATGGCGAGAAGGAAGGTGAGCCTGCGCATCTGGCGGTACGGGAGCGCGTGGAGTTCGATGCGGAGACGGGCATTGCCAGCGTGGCAGACGCCATGATTCTCGGATTTGTGGGAGGCAGCCGTGGGTAAAGGAAAAAAGGATAAAGACACAGGGCGCGGTACGACGACAGGCTCTTTCCGGGATAAGCTCGGCGGGGCCCTCGGCGTCATTCCTCCGGACGTGCTTCAGCCAACCACGACGCGACTTTCGCCTTTTACTTCCGCACCGATCCGGCGCGGCAAAGACGCTGCCGGGCGCGCTCCCTACAACTTCGTGCCTCTGCCGGAACAAGTGGTTGCGGATCTCTCCAGGCCACCCGATGCCGATATTTACGAAGCGGGAAGGACTTCGGGTGAGATTGACCTTACGCTCACTGCGCTCACGGATTTTTATGTCCGCGGTATGTGGTCTTCTTTTGAGGAATACCTTGAGCAGCAGCGGAAGGGGAGCGCGGGAGGGCGTCCGCCCCTGCCACTCGACCCGTTCCAGACAGGCTCCCGGCTGCGGCTGCCGGGCAGTTCTCTTCGGGGCATGATCCGGTCTCTGGTGGAGATTCTGGGCAAGGCTCCACTGGACCCGGTGAATGACACACAGTTGTTCTTCCGCGCCGTGGGCTCAAGTCCGAATCCGGAAAAGACATCGTTCGACCCCAACGCCGAGTCCTATCGCAGCCGGCTTGTCGTGGGCGATGGCAGCAGAGAGAATCCCACCTATCCCAAAGCGCAGGCTGGCTATCTGTGTGGATCGCGTACCGGATGGACCATCCGTCCGGCAAAAAAAGTTGGTCCCAGCCAGACACAGTGGTATCGGATTGAATATCGCCAGGATCGAAAACCCCCGTGGCAAACCAAAGTGGAATTCCTGCCGGCTGCTGCAAGATCCGGGAACTATCACAATCATCCGAAAGTCTTCTACAGCTTTGGCATTGTGGATCAGAAGGATTGCCATCTGGACATCACCAATCGGCCTGGACATTACATCGGCATGCTGATTCGCAGCGGTTTCATTGAACGCAAATATCTGCAATGGATTATCCACGAGCCGGATGATGCGGCAACTTTGGTTCCGATTCCCCAGTACGATGTGGAGGATTACAAAAACGACAGGAATGCGAATGTTCCGCCGGAGTGCAGGTATACGGATCAGAATATAACAGGTACCCCCTGCTTTTACATCACGTGGAAGGACAAGGGCGGACGCCAACATGTCTCCTTCGGGCACACACCCTATTTTCGTCTCCCCTACCGCACTACACCTCAGATGATCAACTCCGCGCGCCGCGATCCTGCGAGCCACGGCTGGGATCTTGGGCAGTTGCTGTTTGGCCGCACGCACAAAGATTCCGGCCAGAGCGCGCGGGGGCGGGTCTTTTTTGAAGACGGTCTGCTAACAGGGGAGCAGAAAGTGGATACCGCGAGCACCAGGGTAGTTCTCGGAGAACCCAAGCCCACGACCTATCAGCATTATCTGACCCAGGACTCGGACAATGGGAAAGAGTCAATCTATTGGGATTCAGATCGTCCGGAAGCCCGTCTTCGTGGGCACAAGATTTACTGGCACCGTCCTGGAGCCGATTTTGCGCCCTCCATTGATCAGCTACAAAAGGAAAAGGTGCTCACAAAGTTCCACAAGGCATATGCCGGAAATGCATTTGCGGCCCGTATCCGTTTCGAGAATCTCTCTCGTCTGGAACTAGGGTTGCTTCTTACGGCGATCCAGTTGCCGCCGGACTGCCGCCATCGTCTGGGGATGGCCAAACCCCTGGGATTCGGCAGCTTTCAGGTTGAGGTTGCCGGTTTCCGCCGCATTATCCGGGAGTCACGCTACGGCAAGTGGTTTGACTCCGCGGGCCATGTTTGTACCGGGTTTGAAAAGCCCGAAGAGAGCCAAAAGCTCATTTCGGAGTGCCGCAGAGAATTCGCGGAATGGTATCTCGGACAGAAAGGCCTGGATGCCGTTTCCTTTGAACAAAGATTGTGGAGCGAGCCGCGGCTCGGCGAACTGCGCGCTCTGCTGTCATGGAAGGAGTTTCAATCGGAGCAGGAGCGCAGCCGATGGCTGGCCCGGACCCGTTATATGGCGTTTGGTTCGGTGATGGAAAGAAAACCGTGGGGTGATCCCGAATCGTGGACACTGCTGAATGAATACAAACAGTCCGGTTATCCGGAGCGCCCTGAGCTAAAACCGAGGCGCCCTCTCCCGCCTGCGTGGCAGGTGGCGAATCTGACGGACCAAAATATCCCAGAGGATCCGGCGCCGCCGTGGATTCCCCGGAAGAGACTGGACGAGCTGAACCGCTTACGCCGGGAAAGAGAGCAGGCTGCGAGAGGACAGCAGACGCCACAGGGGAACGGATCGAAAAAGGAGTTTCTGAAGAAGAGGTAGTCGAAGAGGTGGTTTATGCAGCCGTTGTTTGGCTGTGTAGCCTTGCGGCACGCACCGTCGAGCGTCTGGTAGATCGTGAAGCCGAAGCCTTGCGCGGATCGAAGCATCAATTTCCTCCGGCATGGTATTCCCAGGGTGAACTCTGTCCCACTTCATTCTTCTTCCTCAATCTGATAGGCAATTTTGACTTCGACGGCGTGAGAACCCGCGTTCACGTCCGCCCGGCCATCGGGCAAGTAGCTGTTGGGGTGCATGTACTGTAATCTGGCCTCGCGGTGGGCGCAGGCGAAAATCATGCCTGCGCTCATGTTTTTGGTCAATCCGGTGAAGTCGCAAATAACTTCGGATTCATGATACTTTCGCAGGCATTTGCCGCGCAGGTTCTCCACTTCCGACTTGGCTTCGCGAATTGAGTTGATGTCGTGGATGCAGGTGACGGGGTGGACTTTTACCCGCGGATGCTGGCTCGTGATTTGTTCTTCAATTCGTTTTGCCTCACTGATGGACTCTTCGCTGGCGATCATCCATAGATCCTGCAGATGGTCTCCTTTGGCGTGGTGGAAAGCGGCATCCAGCGCGGAACTGCTTCCTGGGCCTTTGCTGACAAACACGATCAGGGCCCTGGCGGGCGGAACGTGGATCTGAAAATCAATCTGCGCGAAATGCTGCCTCTCGCGGACCATCTTCCGCACGGTGTCAGAAAAAGCCATGCCCAGAAAAATGAAAATTACCAATACAGAAAAGAAGGCAAAGCGTGGTATCGAATCCTGGACTAGTTTTGTAGCCAGGTTACCGAGGATGGCAACGATAATGGAGGTCGCCAGCCATATCCATAGATTTGCGGAATCGAGAAGGATGTGCGATCTTTTCATCGAGCTATATCCATATCCTGTAGCTTTGCGGTTTTTTTACGACGCTTCATGTTCCTGAATATCAGCAAACATGCCTCGCAATACTGGCCGGACGCCCAGCGCCGGGCCGCCGAGCAGATCGGCGGCGCCATCGTGGATCTCGAATTCCCCGATGTTCCACCGGAAGCGGAAGAAAGCGAAATCGAGGTCCTGGCCGGCAGGATTACGGACCAGGTTGCCAGCCTGCAGCCGTCGGCGGCCATGGTGCAGGGTGAGTTTACGTTAACCTGGCTCATCGTACAACGCCTGCAGGCCATGGGCATTCCCTGCTATTCGGCGACAACTCGCCGCGATGTGGCCGTGCAACGGCAACCCGACGAATCTGCAAAAAAGGTCTCGACTTTCCGCTTTGTCCGGTTCCGCCGATATCCCGAGACAAAACGCCAGGTCAGCAAAAGCCTGTGACGGACCGTTGTTGTTACCCTGGAAAAAGGCGGCACGCTTTGCGAAGAATCGAGTAAGCAGCAGTTGTAGTACTAAGTGGTTGAGGGCGCATTGGTTATCGCAGGTTATGGCCTTGAGCGCAAAGATCGAAAATTGTCGCAAGCCGCCATCCCGGCGGCATTTCTCAGAGGTTTGCGAAGACTTATGCGGTGAGCCGGGAATCACGCCTTTTCCATTCAATCATTTACAAACGTCCATACGACGGCGTTTTCGAGAACCGACATCTTTCGGACCAGGCGCGAGAGGTTTGCGAAGGAGTGAAATCGACGCATGTTGCTGAATCGAAGTAGCTTAAGGGAAATGGAGCCATGCAATGGGGTGGGTTGGACGCGCTGGGCAGCCTCGATTTGCGCAGCTCAGGGCTCCCCAGCGCCCAAAGCATGGCAGAAGAACGAGTTAAGCTCCATTCACTCCCACCAGCTTGAATTCGCAAGTAGTTGATGACACAATTGGTTGGCTGTCAGCTTCGCAGAGGTGCGATTGAAACGGTTATACTCAGCTTGAGCGACATCACGTGCCTGAGGTTGGCTGTCAGCTTCGCAGAGGTGCGATTGAAACAATAATCAAAACAACGACCCACTGTTCTACTGTCATGTCGGTTGGCTGTCAGCTTCGCAGAGGTGCGATTGAAACGTTTTCGCCCTTTATCAATATCGGAACGGATCCCCGTGGCGGTTGGCTGTCAGCTTCGCAGAGGTGCGATTGAAACGAGTTCCTTAATGAATCCTGATTCAAAGAGCGGCAAATAAGGTTGGCTGTCAGCTTCGCAGAGGTGCGATTGAAACTTTTTTCGGCCTTTTGCCTGGTATATACATTGTACTCGTAGGTTGGCTGTCAGCTTCGCAGAGGTGCGATTGAAACAACAACTCCCCAATACAGGATGCCATTTTTTTTCCGGGGTTGGCTGTCAGCTTCGCAGAGGTGCGATTGAAACCTTTTTGATTGTCTCATCGCCCTCAGCGAGGACAAAGTGGTTGGCTGTCAGCTTCGCAGAGGTGCGATTGAAACGGCGAGTCCTTGCTACCAGGTAATCACAGGTACGGTTGGCTGTCAGCTTCGCAGAGGTGCGATTGAAACAACCAACAGGGAAACGTTTCATGTTGTTCCCCTCCCTTCTTGGTTGGCTGTCAGCTTCGCAGAGGTGCGATTGAAACTGTATTACTGAGCGCGAAATTCATTGACCCAAGCTTTGGTTGGCTGTCAGCTTCGCAGAGGTGCGATTGAAACACATAGGTCAACATGAACTTGAGGAATAAAACGAGGAGTATTAGGTTGGCTGTCAGCTTCGCAGAGGTGCGATTGAAACGCCAAGAGTGATCAGATATTGAAGCTTCTCAAACTCCTCGGTTGGCTGTCAGCTTCGCAGAGGTGCGATTGAAACTCCAGTAGTTGAATATAAGCTGGTGGCTTCTCATTTCTGGTTGGCTGTCAGCTTCGCAGAGGTGCGATTGAAACATAATAATAAATCCCCAGCTTAGGCACCGAGCTTGCCACTTCGGTTGGCTGTCAGCTTCGCAGAGGTGCGATTGAAACACCAAAGAACTTTCGCAGATCGAACCGTAGTGACTTCGAGGTTGGCTGTCAGCTTCGCAGAGGTGCGATTGAAACAGCGCCTTTTCAACAGCGTACTGAGCGGTAATATACGAAGGTTGGCTGTCAGCTTCGCAGAGGTGCGATTGAAACAAAGGAATTCCCCAAGGGAATGGGCACTCCCGCGTGGATGGTTGGCTGTCAGCTTCGCAGAGGTGCGATTGAAACCTCTAATTCTATGGTCGTCGCGGTCGCCGAAATCGCGATCACGGTTGGCTGTCAGCTTCGCAGAGGTGCGATTGAAACGTGAATTTAATGCACCGAGGCCGTTCAACTGTGCCTCGATGGTTGGCTGTCAGCTTCGCAGAGGTGCGATTGAAACATCAAAAAAATTTTCAAATGTAATATTTCCAGAGTTGGTTGGCTGTCAGCTTCGCAGAGGTGCGATTGAAACACTCCGAGACTGGTGGCCAAATCTGCTTGGTTTCTGCGGTTGGCTGTCAGCTTCGCAGAGGTGCGATTGAAACATTGTGAGTAGTACCAATGCACATGCGCCTAAAGCGACAACGGTTGGCTGTCAGCTTCGCAGAGGTGCGATTGAAACAAGTCGACCAACGATGATCTGAAAATAAAAGCCGCTACGGGTTGGCTGTCAGCTTCGCAGAGGTGCGATTGAAACGTGTGGTCCACCTTGTGACTTTTTAGTTCTTCAGAAAGGCGGGTTGGCTGTCAGTTTCGCAGAGTCGTTTTAGTCCAGGACTAAAAGACGGACTTGCCCCTGTCCGAAGGCAGCTTTTTGGCCAAAGTGAAGAATCTCGGCTGCGCGAGCGAAGGGTAAGCCGCATGCCAGATTTCCTTCCAGATCCAGGTAGCCGACGATGCCGTCGAAGTCGAGCCACTTTTCCTGGCGGTAGCTGCGGCGCGGCAGTTCGTAGTGAAACAGTCGATAACCGCTGATTTCCGCATACACCTGAGGCGGCTCCAGCCATGGAATATGAGGACCGCCGGAGAATGCGTTGCAGACCTGGGCTGCGCGAGCGAGGCTGTGCTCGAAGAAACGCGAAGCCAGCGCGATTGGATCGAACACGGGCTTGCGTTCCAGCTTGAGCACCGTGGGCGTGAGAAACACCAGCCGGACCCTGCTTGCTGGTTCCGCTTCAGAGGCAAGCCGTTCCAGGGCCGGCATCTGCGCGGGAATTTTCGGGAACCTCCTGTCGAAGAGCATCGTGCCCCGTCCATCCTGGGCCAAAGTCAGATGGAAGGGAGAACCCGCGAGATTCAATCCATGCCTTGCCACGGCATCGATAAGGGCGGGTGCCAGGGGAGAAGCCGCGCCGAGCAGGCGGATGCCAAATCTGAGAGGATCACCCGGCTGAAATTTTAATCGGCTTTCATCGGAGAGCACGGGGATGGATTCCCCCATGCGCGGGGGCGCGGTGCGCAATGGCAAATTGACTGGACCGCCCCATGCCACGGTCTCCAGACCCGGCGAGCGTGGTGGAAGCAGAATCATGGGCTTTGGGGCGTTCTGGCCGGTGGCATTGCGCGACTGCTCAAATAAGGAAAAGTAGCGGCACGATCCGGGATTCTGGCATTCATGGCCGCAACCCTGGCCATCGCATAATTCAGAGCGCAACAGGTGTCCGAGTGCTCCTCTCAGGGTTGATCCCAAATAAGGCGGCAGGGTAGCGGCATCGTTGGTTTCAAGAGTTAGCCAGGCGTCCCGCCAGGTGATTCGCTCCAGGAATTCTGTCATGCGGCTATGGTACAAGACAGCGACAGAACTCGTTATAATGTGGCAAAAAAGCTGGACATAAGTGGTATTCTGGCGGCGCGATGCACTTCGTGATTGCTTATGACATTGAGCACAACCGCAGGCGGAACAAGGTAATGTCCGCGCTCAAGGATTGTGGCCTGCGTGTTCAATACAGCGTTTTCGAATGCGAACTTGACCGGGCGCGGCTGGAGATATTAAGAGAGCGCTTGCGGGAATTGATTGATCCGCGCCGCGACAGGATTCATATTTACCCTTTGTGCGATGCCTGTTTCTTTCGCTCCGAAATCATAGGCACGCCTCTTTGACCGCGAGGGTTTCAAGTAACGATGCCTCCCAGACCACATTTGTTTGAACGTCTATGTGATCCTCGCGAGTTGGAGCATGCATGGCGGGACGTGCTGTCGCATTACTCGAAAGGCCAGATTCCGCAGGAGCTTCGCGTCTTTGATCAGCGGCGCGGAAAAGAGATTCAGCGCCTGTCACAGTCCCTGCATGACAGGACCTTTCTGCCTGAACCAGCTTCCCTCATTCTTATTCCGAAGCCAAACCACCCTGACGAACGTCGTCCGATCACACTGGTGAGTCCGGATGATCGTGTCGTGCTTACCGCTCTCAACCGGGTGCTCAATCCATTATTTGAAAGGCGGTTTCTGGCTCATTCTTACGCTTATCGTCCAGGGCAGGGAGCCTCCGCCGCGATCGAACGCGTTACTCATTGTGTGAGCCAGGGCCTTATTCACGCCGCGTCGGGCGACATTGACGATTTCTTCGCCAGTATTGACCGCTCGCGGCTGTTGAGCCAAATCGGACGGACGGTCTATGAGCGTCCAGTTCTGGATCTCATCGAAACCTATTTGCACATGGGAGTGGCGCGCGATTGGCAGTGGGCCGATAGTGGACGAGGCATTGCACAAGGAAGCCCGCTTTCGCCCGTGCTGTCCAATGTTGCTCTGGCTGATTTTGATCGCTTTCTGGATGCTCTCTCTGTTGAGTGGGTACGCTACTCGGACAACTTTATTTTGCTGGCTCAGGACGCATCGCTTCTTCGCGAGAGTTTTGAACGGGCTGAAGCCTTTCTCGCCGAGAGCTGCGGCCTGCACCTCAATCCTGAGAGCAGAAAATTCGCTTCCGAAAAGGAAGGATTCGAGTTTCTTGGCTTCTGGTTCAGAGCGGGGCATCGCACCATGACGCCGGCCAAACTGGACCAGAAGCGACTGAAGATCGCCGATATTCTGCGTCAGAGCGCCACGGACCTGCGCGGAAGGATTGAAGAAATCGGACTCATGGTGCAAGGGTGGCGCAATTACTACGGCATGAGCCGGGACACGAAGGACCAGATGATCATGCTTGAGCAGCATCTCGCCGATCTGCTTGCACCCTGGCTCCAGCGCTTCCGGACACTGGAAACAGGGAAAAGAATGTCAGCAGCAGACCTGAAAGCAGGATTGCTTCAACTGGAACTGCCTGCCACATCGGAGCCGCGACAAAAGCTTAAGTGGGTGGAACTGGTTCTGGCGCGCAGCCGTCCCCAAAAGAAGGAACCGGGACGGTCGCTGTCTCCTCACGCGCAGGCGGCAATTGAACAACGCAAGCGGGAATACCAGAAGCTGAAGCAGGATCGCCAGGAGATTGTGATTACGAAGCCCGGGACGTATTTGGGAAGGACCGGCGAGCGCCTGTTGATTCGCCATGACGGAAAACGAGAGGCCGAGGTGCCCTTGTCGATGGTCCGCAATATTACGCTTCTGACCAGGGCCGTATCCTTGTCCGGAGAGTTGATGGCGGAAGCGTCCACGCGTGGAATCAACATTGTGATTGCTGGCTCCGACGGGCGTCCGGTGGTGCGCATCGGCCCTCCGGAGATTGCGGAACATCAGTTGTCACTGGCGCAAAGCGGGCTCGCGGCAACCTCGTCCGGACTTGAGCTGGCTCGGACCATCGTTGCCGGGAAGATCCGAAACCAGGCCAATCTTCTGCGATATTACACGAAGTATCCTGAACGCCGGTCGGACGGAGACTTTCTGTCTCTGGCGAACCAGTCGGTGAAAGAGATGGAGGTGTCCAGGAAATCCGTGCTCGAAAGAAAATTCGGCGACGACCTGGATTTGGAAAGAAACCGGTTGTTTGCGGCGGAAGGCCAGGCAGCCGCGAGCTATTGGGCGGCCGTCCGCTCCCTGCTGTGGTGGAAGCCCGGATTTGAAGGCCGCGTTCGCCGGGGCGCCGGCGATCTTGTTAATTCACTGTTGAATTATGGATATGGAATTCTCTACTCGCGGCTGCTGAGCATTCTGGTTCGGACCGGCCTGAATGTCTACATCGGTTTCCTGCATAAACCACAGCCTGGCAAAGCCGGGCTACTCTACGACTTTATCGAAGAGTTCCGTGCTGCGGCCGTGGACCGCGCGGTCTTTGGCCTGCTGAATCTGGGGGAGACAGCCGAAACAGGTGAAGATGGGTTGCAAATCGAGACACGGCATAACATCGCGCACAAGGTTGTGCAGCGCCTGCAAGCGCAGACCCGTTATCACGGAGAATCGGTACCCCTGGAACATGTTATGGAATTGCAGGCGCAATTACTTGTCCGGCATATTCAGGGCAAAGAACGCTACCGGACCTATGTGTTGCCCTGGTAAAAGGCGGCGCGGTTTGCGAAGAATTGACCAAGCATTGGTTTTGGGGTTAAGTGATTCAATGTGAATCTGTTGCCGCAGATTGGGCAGTCGGCGCAAAATCGAAAATTTGTCGCAAGCCGCCGACCATGTGGCATTTCGCAGAGGTTTGCGAAGACATATGAGGCGAGCCGGAAATGCCGACTTTTAAAGTCAATCATTTACACGATCCAGACGGTGGCGTTTTCGCGAAGCGCCATCTTTGGGAAGAGGCGTAAGAGGTTTGCGAAGGGATGAAATCGAAGTATGTTCCTGAATCGAAGGAGCTTAAGGGGAATGGAGCCTTGCTATGGGGTTGGATTGGACGCGCTCGGCAGCCTCGGTTTGCGCAGCTCAGCACGCCCGGGCGCGCAAAGCACGGCAGTGGAAGGAGTTAAGACTATTCACTCTCAACAGCTTGAATTGGCAAGTAGTTGATGACACAATTGGTTGGCTGTCAGCTTCGCAGAGGTGCGATTGAAACGTTTAGATCAAACTGGGTCTGTGTGTTCTCTTCGGCATTTGGTTGGCTGTCAGCTTCGCAGAGGTGCGATTGAAACATTTTGAGCCGGGGTTGCTAGTTGAGTTAATCCGGTTGGCTGTCAGCTTCGCAGAGGTGCGATTGAAACAAGTGTAGGACGTGGAAGCGCCGGTAGTTCAATGCTGGGTTGGCTGTCAGCTTCGCAGAGGTGCGATTGAAACTCCGCAACCTCTCTGGGATAATCCCGGTAGGAAGACAGTTGGTTGGCTGTCAGCTTCGCAGAGGTGCGATTGAAACTTGTGCCACCAAAAGTGGGACAAAAACTACCATGGTTGGCTGTCAGCTTCGCAGAGGTGCGATTGAAACATTTCCGAACGATCTGAAATGAAATCCGAAATTGTTTCAGGTTGGCTGTCAGCTTCGCAGAGGTGCGATTGAAACATGACTCTTCAGCTTGTTTGTAATCGCCTGTCCTATAGGTTGGCTGTCAGCTTCGCAGAGGTGCGATTGAAACGTACGGCGGATGATTCCACAATCACCGACGAACATACTGTCCGGTTGGCTGTCAGCTTCGCAGAGGTGCGATTGAAACGAAGGTATGCAACAACAACCCATTGTGCTTCAAAAGCAAAGGTTGGCTGTCAGCTTCGCAGAGGTGCGATTGAAACGACTTGGCCCGAAAGAAGGACTGACTCGCCAACAACTGGTTGGCTGTCAGCTTCGCAGAGGTGCGATTGAAACTAAAAGGCCAATTCCAATTTTCTTCACTTTCCAATTCCTCCGGTTGGTGTCAGCGTCGCAGAGGTGCGATTGAAACAGTTACTGTTATTCCCTCGAAACAGCATCATCCATAAAGCCGGTTGGCTGTCAGCGTCGCAGAGGTGCGATTGAAACAGCGCAGAAGTCCCCACTCCAGAGCTGTCAGAGAACTTGCCGGTTGGTTCGTCAGTTCGCCGAAATGAGTGGGCTTTGATTATTCCCAAATGGTGATGTGTGTTCTCTGGCGAGCATCCCACGAACTGAGGCGGCGAACACCGGAATTCATGAGCCATCGCGCATAGGTTGCATAGAGCCAGGTGGGGCCGGGGCCATACAGTCCTATCGAGTCGCACTTGGGAATCGCTCCGTACCAGGGAGCGTTTGCAAGGGCCTGGGCCGCTGATGGAGGAAGAAACTTATCGGTACTGATCAGTTTGAGGCGCAGTTCCGCCAATGCTGGTTGTACGTTCCACTCAAGTTCAACCAGTCCAGGAGGAAACTCGCCCGCTTGATGCCGGGCCGGGATCTCGACCAGACGCTCCTGTTGTTTGGGATCAAAAAAGAAAATGCGTGCATTGGTATTGGCCAGCAGGGCGCACCGAAGCCCGGCAAGGTAAGCCCAGATCGGCGCAGCGCCGCCGAGAATCACGGCTCCGACGCGCGAAGCCATTTCACGGATTTTGTGCTCGCGACCAGCCACGCTGCCGATCATGTCCTCGGTCCATGGTGCTGGAAGATGGAGATCGACATACGGAGTCAGGTCGGTTTCGCGGACCATGGCTGCGATACGGTTCATAAGCGGTTCCAGGACCACGTCGTTGATGGCGTCTCCTGGCAAGGCATCGAAACGGAACGTTCAGTTTCCAGTCTTGCAAGATAAACATTCTCGAGACGGATGTAGTCGTGAACGGGGCCCAGTGCCGAGTGCTTTGGGCTCCGGTCATGGATTCGGTCATTTCCTTCACGATTGAGACGAGCATTTCCTTGTCCTCGCCCTTGACATTGCTGATTGGCTTGGCTGGTGTGTCAGACATTTGGCAACCTCTCCTTTTGGGATTCTAGTGGTCCAAAATCATCGGCCTTCAAAACAGCCTCTACCCACAAGACAATGCTGCCCCATAAAGCAATTGGACAGTATTGTGCATCTCAGGGCGCAGAGAATTGGGCCACTTTAATAAGCGCAGCAGACGTGCAGTCGCACGACTTTCATTGAGGCATCAGCGAATCACTTCCCGATTACCGGGGATTGAGTAGTAGGGCGCTGTGCTGGAAGAAGATTGCCGCGCCGGCAAATCCACAGAAGACTTCCTGTCCTCCTGGCAAAAACAGCAGACTCGCCAGAAACCAAAGAGGCGGGTTGATTGATCGAACTCAGGCTCGCCCCGCACCCTTTCCCTGAGAATCTCAAACACAACAAAACCCTTGCATGCTGCTCGTTCCAGTTGTATTGTTTTCGCAACACTTGACAACGCAGGCAAAATGACTTGCAAGGAGTCGTCATGAAGCGAATTTCGGCCCTGCTACTGCTCCTGATTCTGTACATCCCATCCTTACTTCAGCCACAAACAACGACCCCGAACCAAAAACAGGATTCATTTCACGCTGCCCCGCTGGGCCCAACGACAACTTGCGACTCAAAGGATTACTACGTCAACCGTGCTGGACGATGTGTTCACCGGCCTGTGCAAAGCCACCATGTACCGGAAGGAGCCACGTCACAATGCAGAGACGGGACGTACTCCTTCAGTCAATCCCGGCGCGGAACCTGTTCGCACGGCGGAGTCAGTAAATGGATCATTCATTGAAGATCTCCGTATGCTTCAGACCTAGGTTCAGGTGGGGCTTCAGCGTATTTTGCCAAACCAGGGCAGCACGCTTCCCGTTTGTCCAACTAACCGTCGATCCGGGAACCATCACTGCTCTGCATAAACTGGTTCCCGATGTTTTCAGCTGAGGTTGGGCGATGGCTTCATCTGCAGTTAAAAAGGAGGCATAAAATGGCTGGCAATTGGGATTCGTTTAGCGCACCGTCCGGCGTGGCCGCGGACACGATGATTCTGCTGACTGACGGCATCGTCCTAGTGCATGATGCGGGGCAGAACTATAACAGCTCCAACGAGATCACCGGAGGCGGGATCAACTGGTGGCGGCTCAAGCCGAATACCGACAGCACTTATAAGAGCAGTAATTGGACCGGTCCTTTCGCGATGGCAAATGCGCGTGAATTCTTCGCCAGCGGCGTCCTGATGGATGGCCGCGTCTTTGCGGTGGGCGGGGAATACTCGGACGCGTTCCTGCAGGACCAGTGCGCGCTGGGAGAGATTTTCGACCCCAATACCAATTCGTGGTCGAAGATGAACAAGCCCAGTCCGGCTTTCGATTTCATCATCGGCGATGCGCCGTCCTGCGTGTTGGCCGATGGCCGCGTGCTGTTCGGCAGCATCAACGACACCCAAACCGCCATTTGGGATCCGTCCGCCGATTTGTGGATCCACGCCGGGCGCGGCTTCAATCCCGCGGGCGCGGACTCCAAGGCCGACTCCAGCAGCGAGGAAAGCTGGACTTTGCTGCCGGATGGCTCGGTGCTGACCGTGGACGTAGCCGATCCGAACAACACCCAGCGCTACGATCCCACCCAGGATCTTTGGGTAGCCGCGGGAAACACTCCGCAGAACCTGGTCGTGCAAAGCATCAAGGGCGCGAACGTAAGCGAGATCGGCCCGGCCCTATTGTTGAATACCGGCAAGGTGCTGGCCATCGGAGGTACTGGCCACACCGCCATTTTCGATCCGACGCAGCCGGTTGCTTCGGCATGGTCGAACGGGCCGGACATGCCTAAGGATACCGGCAATACGCTGGCGCCGGCAGGTTTGCAAACCGTAATCGATGGAGCAGCTTGTATGTTGCCAGGCGGCCAGGTCCTTTGCGTAGCCGGCAAGACCCGCGCCGAAACCTTCAGCAGCGGAACCAGTTACTGGTCGAACCCCACAAACTTTTTCCGCTTCGATCCCGCCACCTTCAATCCCGCCAGTCCCGGCACCATGCCGACGCTTCCCAACCAGCCTCCAGATAACAGCAATGACACGTGGGAGGCGGCACTGCTGCCGCTGCCGAATGGCCAGGTGCTCTTCAGCAGCCAGGAAAACACCATAGACATCTACACGCCCGATAGCACCGAGAACACGCCACAGAATGCATGGCGGCCCACTATTTCGAGTTTCCCGTCCACCCTGATCGTGGGTCACACCTACATCCTCACCGGCACGCAGCTCAACGGATTGTCGCAGGCAAACAGCTACGGCGACGACCGGCAGGCAGCCACGAATTTTCCGCTGGTGCAGCTCACGGATGGATCCGGCAACGTGAGTTTCCTGCCGACTTCCAACTTCTCGACCATGGGCGTGGCGACCGGCGCTACGCCGCACACGTGCAGCGTGAACGTACCGTTGGGAACGCAGTCGGGCTCCTACAAGCTCGAAGTCGTCGCCAACGGCATCCCCTCAACCTCGATGACCGTCACCATAGGGACTCAGGACATCTTCTTCATCGTGGACCGGAGCACGGTTGGGCAGGGCGAAGTGGACAGCATTCTGAATCTGCTGGGATCGCCGGCCGTTTTCGACGATGCTTGCTACGTGGTGGTGGAAGGCTTCAGCGCGCAGGCATTGGGCGGGCTGACGGCGGCCAATGCTTCGGCGCCGCCGGTGAAACCGAATATTCCGAACCCGGTAGGCAATTTCTCGGTCGTGTTCGAAGGGCCTGTACTGGCCGAGGATTTCTCGCTGCCCGCCAACCAACCGCAGCGCTTCACTTTCCCATACAAGTTCAGCTTTCCGGACGACAGCACTTTCTCCGGCGCGCCGACGACTGTGACGCTGCACGCCAAACTTACCCCGGGTGGCGGATCGCCCGCGCTGACCGCCAGCGCGCAGGTGTTGCTGCTGAACACGCCGAATCCTTACATCCTGCATGGTGACCAAGCTCACGGCTATCCGTGGTATCTGAGCGTCGATATTCGCGTGTTCCAAATGGTGGCGGACGGCACCACCAAGATGTTCGCCGAAAAAATCGCACCCAGCGGCGACCCGGTAACGCTTGCGACCACGTTTATCACGAATGTAATAAGCAATTTGAATACGGATAAAGCCGCGCTCGGTCCGGCGTTCGACGCGCTGCCGCAGCTCGAACAGCCGGCGACGCTTACGTTGGCGCCCACCAACGGAACGAGCAACGTGTTCAACTTCGCGCTGGCGCGCGTGCGCTTCCAGGACCTGAACCAGGACATCAGCGACGTGCGGCTGTTCTTCCGCATGTGGGCGGCGCAGCAAACCAACGCCACGTACAACCCCAACACGCTGTATCGCACGCAAATTAATCCCGACGGCGATCCCATCGCGGTTTTCGGAGTGGAGGGCGACGAGATCATGACCATACCGTTCTTCGCTTCGCCGCGCATCGATGCCACCACCTTTTCGATGAGCCAGCAGAAGGACCATCCGAATCGCGCGGACATTATGCACGATCCGCTGGGCGGATTGGTGGAGACTTACTACGGCGCCTGGCTCGATATCAACCAGCCGGGCGCGGGCGCGGCCATCTATCCGGCACGACTGATCGGCGGCAATCCGGCGAACCTGCCGGACGGCCCGTACCAGAACATGGGATCCCTGGTTTCCATCCAGCAGCTCATCAAGAGCGCACACCAGTGCCTGATTGCGGAGATTTCGTTCCCGGGCTTGACCATCCCCAGCAATGCCGATCCGTCCAATAACGACAAACTGGCGCAGCGCAACCTAGCTTTCGTTAACGTGCCCAATCCTGGCATTCCGGGATCGCGCCTGGCGCCACAGCCATTCGAAGTGAAGCCCTCGGCGCTCGTGCTCAAAGCCGACGGTCGTCCGGACGAAGTCATGATCGAATGGGGCAACATTCCGCACGGAACCACGGCCACGATTTACCTACCGGAATCGAGTGCGGCGCAGATCCTGAAATGGGCAGACAAAATGTACACCACCCACCGGCTCACGCAGGTGGATGCGCAGACCATCCGCTGCCAGACTGGCGAGGTGGCCTACATCCCGATTCCGCAGGGCGCGGGTGCGGCGTTCGTGGGGCTGATGACCGTGGAACTGCCCGCAGGCATTCACAAAGGACAGGAGTTCGCCGTGGTGGTCCGGCAGATCACCAGCCAAGTGATCGGGGACAAACCGCAGGGGAACATTCCGCGAGCACCAAAGCAGGGCGCGCCAGCCGTTACAACGTCAGTGACCAAGCGCGAGTTTCTGGCGTGGCGGCGCATTACCGGCATCTTCCGCGTGACGATTCCGGTGAGCACCAAGCAGGCGCTGCTGGCCGACGAGGAGAAATACCTCTCCATCCTGAAGTGGATTCTCAAGGGAACGCCGGTACAGAGCCGCTGGTATCCGGTGCTGCGCCGGTACATTGAGCAGATCGGATGGCGGGTGGATGGCATGGGCGGCAACGCGGGTGCGGTTGGGGCTACCGGCGATGGCAACTGGCAAGGCTCTAGGCCGGGGAAAGGCCACGAAGGCGAGGAGATCGCGGGCAAAGTGGTCGCCCTCATCTACAACGGTTCTGGCGAGTTCGAAGGCTTCGAGCTGGAATCGGCCGGATGTGGTGTGCGGCGTATTTGCAGCCGCGAGCCGCGCGTCGAAGCGATCACCCACCGCGCCTGGCGCGAGCGCAGCACCGTAGCAGCGCTGGTGCGCAGCAGCGATCCCTGCTGCCTTATCGCGCTGATCGTCGGCGGCGTGCCGTACTGCTGCAGGTAGCAACAATTGAGCCTGTAGAGCGTGAGAGCGCGGGGCACGTTACAACGTGGCCCGCTCTTTCGATTGAACTGCACAGGCAGACGACGCTCGTGCATAAATTAGCGCGTGCTACTTTTCTTCAAATTGGCTCCTGAACCAGTACCGCCGTTCCGTGGTTTCACCTTCAACCATGGCCCGGTGAGCGACATCTCAGAAATTCTGGATTGTGGCTGTCTTCTGTAGCAATACCGGTGTCTTGCCTCGGTTCTCAAGAATCTTGACTTGCACCTGTTGGCGAATATTTGTAACGGTAAGTCGGCTAGGGTACCGAGATCGGCGAGATCGGTTGCGGCCCGCTCTTGGATGACGGGCTAATCGGATGTTGCGTTCCCGGTGGACTTCGACTACGTTGTCCCGAAGTCGGCTTCGGGGAGATTGAAATTCATTAATTTGATTTCCTCGAAATCCGGACCGTTTCCAGATTGCCAATGATCAAGTAAAAATTTCTCGGCTGCGAAAGGGAAACGGATGCCACTTGCGTTCTATTGCGTATGACCACCATTCAAGGAACACTTCAACTTGTCAATAACCTGTCGTTCCTCCAGCCAACTGGCGTGCAATTAGTTATGCGGAACACGCCGCCCGGCGGAAATTTCAATCAACGCGCCGCAGCGGCGACGGCATTCCTGACGCGGGGAATTGGCGCGGCGAACGGCAATGTCATTTCGGTTACAGGCGACCCGGATCCTCTGGATGCCACGGTTTTCCTGATGGACTCGGCGGTCTGAGGAGCATGGTAATGAAGACAGTCAAACGATTTCTGCTGGTCATGTTTGCATTGGTTGTGGCCTGCGGGGCTCCTTGCCCTGCGCAAATTACATTGGCGAGGCCGAGTGGGCCGGCGGCGGCATCGGGAATGATCACGATTACGGGATCCGGCTTCGGAGCAACCAAAGGTGACAACAGCGTCTGGATCGGTGGCAAAGAGGCGGTAGTTGAGGCTTGGAGCGACAGCTCCATTGTAGCGGTGGTACCGGTAGGCGCGCTCGGCAGCGAAGTGGAAGTCCATCTGATGGGTAACTTGCGGTACCGCTATACCCTGCCGATGGGAACAAGGAAAGTGACTGGAGCGTCAGCCAACCAGGATGCAAGCGGCAACGGAATTCTGGTGGGCGGCATAAAGATTTACGATGACCAGGCGCTGCAGCAGGCACTGAACTCCGCTCGGGCACAACTTGCGGCGATCCAGGTAATCAATGGAGCCGCCATCAATGGCCAAGTAGGAACACTCCAGGGAGCGACACTTTCCCAATCGGCATTCGCGTTGAATCTTGGGACGCCGCCTACGCCGGGGATCACAACGACGACCAATTCCGGGAATGCGTTGAACACGTCATCGTTGGGAACCAACAACCAACAGAACTCCGGTAACACGGTGACGTCGAACAGCAATGGAACTAACAACCAAGCTACCAATGGAGGTACTGGCAATAACAATACCGTGACGGCGACCGGTGCCGCTTTCAGCGTGCAATCGACGGTGGGTGGGACTAACAGCTTTCAGAATCAGAGCACGGTAACCGGAAACAATAATGTGCAAGTAACCGGTCCCAGCACCCAGCTCACCACGACGAGCAACAATCAGACGCAAACTACAGGGCCTAGCCTGCAGATGGTGACGACACAGGCGGCCAGCAATCCGACGCCGCCGACTATTACCCCGAGCACTCTAGCCCTGCCTTCCCCCTTTTCGCCCGGCGCATCCGCGATTTTGAATGAGCAGTTGGAGCTCACGTGCGAGATTACAGGGTTCGAGCTGCTGTTGGAGGGGGCGCTGAGCGACCACTATTTGCGCGTGATGCGGGGGGGATCGATCGAGCAGCGTGTGCGACCGCGGGCGACGATCGGCGTACCGATCACGATCGCTCCAAAAAAGCAGAACACGGAAGCAGTGGCGGAGATCATTCTGGAAGTCAGCGCGGCAGATCCTCAGGCACACGAAGCACCGATTGTGACGGCGATCTTGCCGCGCGACAAAACATATAACGTGGCATCCATAACGGATAAATCGGTATCCATCGGCGGGGCTGTCGCGACGCAGGTCATCAACCTAGGCGTCAGCGCGTTGTGGGGACACAAGTCATATTTCGTGGTGCAGGATCAGGATACTGTTGCGCTACAGTTTCCAGCGAGCGATTCGGTGGTGACGCGGTTCGGATGGCAGATCCGTCCCGTGCTGGGGCAAAAGGTTGTCACGACGGGGATGCGCAATTGTTTCGTTCAATTGGCGTTTGCCGATCATGCGAATGTGCCGAGTTATGGGCGCGTGCGGGTGACGACGGCGTGGAGGAAATACGACACCAAGCGGGGCATCGTGCTGGGCGAGATTCCAGGAACGCACGTGACGAGTGAGCAGTGGTTCGACATTCCGCGCTTCGAGTTGAATCCGGTCGTGGGATCGGCGTCGTACGAAGATAATGCAGATGGGACGTTAGTGACGGCTGTGGGCTCACAGGGTGGAGCCTTTCTGGACGGGACGTTCGCAAAAGTGGGCACGCTGGCTTTCGTACCGGGTACGAACGGCACGGTGCAGGATCCATCGGGCATACGGTTCGTACTGCCGGCCATTCAGTTAGCTACACACAATGGATATCTGGTGGATCGCAGCGGGGAGTCGACGGAGATCGTGGATCCAAGAGTGGCGGAAGGCTTGAAAGTAGCCGAATGCCTGCGGATCGGCGAGATTGAGACCAACCCGGCTGGGGCGGGGCTAACCAAACTGACGATAACTGTGTCTTTGCCAAAAGAAGCATTATGCGTTCCAGGGGGCGAGAGCACAGAGCTCAGGAACTTGGTGGCGGTGATTGGGAACCAGGTATTTGGCTTGCGCAATCTGCCGTACTTGAGCACGGCGGGAGACAAGCTCTCGTTCCTGGTACCGACCGGGCTTTTGCAGAATTCCCGGCACATCACTGTGAAGCGGCTACTCTGGGGTCGGGCCTTCGAAGATGGCAAGGATTTAGACGAGGCAACGTTTCACGTGACGCCCGTGGTAGGAGCAGCGACGGTAGTGTTTCAGGATGACAACAATCTGCAGATCGCCCTGACGGGAACGGGGCTGATGGGCCTGAAACCGCTCCTACCCACGACAGCCAGGTTGGATCCGCAAGGCGATTCGGGGGCCATCCTGAATGTGGCGAACAGCGCTCTCAAGGGATTGAAGCAGATGGTGCTGACCGACGACGCCCATGAATTATTCCTGGTGACAATTCCGGCGCAGATTAGCCCGTCGGCACCACAGCTTAATGCGGTTACGAAAGGGCAGGCATCGATCACGATTCCGGCATTCGGACCGGATCTCCACACTCTCTCGGATGTTCGGTATCAAGAGAAGAGCCTCGCGTACGACGTGGCGCCGAAAGGGGAGTCGGTAGTTGTGGATCTGAGACCGGTGACGACGATCTCGGGGACGAAGATCCTTACATTTGTTTTTTCCGGAGACAAAAAGATTCAGCTCTCGCTTTCGGTGGTTGATTCGGCGGTGAAAGTGGAGCAGGCAGCGCCATCTAAATGAAACTGGAAGAGCGACGGGCGGGGCCTGTTTCCAGCGTGTCAATAACCCGGAGCGTGTTTGGTTGAAGAAAATTGAGGTTACAATTTCACACTGGCGGAACACAGGACCAGATCCAGAGGGATTCCTCCCCCCTTGGGCGTTTCTCAGGACGAATTCGGCGGCGCAGAAAAGCGGGAGGAACCGTCGGTGAAGGAAAGAGCAGAAGGCGGAAGTAAGGTGATGGAACTTGCCGGGCCGCGGTCGACCAAGATCTTGCAGCCAAAAGCCGTCGCAGCATTCTTGCCGCGACATACGAGTCAGCATAGGGAGAATGAATCGTTCATCTGTAGTAAGGCCGAAACAACAACCCGTGAAGAATTAGCCGTTTGGAGCAGGAGGTTCGTTGAAGACGCCGACTTCCATCAGTGTCAGGAAGTAGTCGCACGCGTTGAGATGACTCACCTTCCTGAACTTGCCACGATACTGTTTCTCGACCTGATTCTTTCGTTTATCGGCGAAATCGGAGATGCCACGGATGGCGAGGCGCCTCAGGGGACGGATGTGTGTTTCGATCGCATCGAAGACGGCGGACGTCTCCATCTCCATAGCGACGGCCTTTCGGTCGTGTGATTGAATCCATTTCGCGAATTTGGACGATTTACCTACAGTAGGTCCGGTCGCCAGGTGATGATCTTCGGCAAGGACGACAGGCTTTGAACGTGTCAGATTCTTTCCTAGCGCATCGGCGAGTTCGTCTTCTCCAAGTACACGGGCGAGACGTTTCTTGCAGCGTATCGCCCATTCCTTCTGCATATCCGGGAATTTATGGCTGAGTTGTCTTGTCTGGTTCAACAGGTGTGCGTCCGCGGTGAAGTGTTTCCCTGCAGGGACCAGTGTCCAGGTTCCCTTCGCATCTGTTACTGAAGTGTTTTCGGCGTATGAGAAAGCCTCGCTCGGCACCAAAACATCGGCGAGACGCGTGTCTCCATCGAAGCCGCCGGCGATTCCTATCACCACGACCGACCGTGTCTTGCATCGTATGCCGAATGAGGAGGCTATGATTCCCGCACGAGTGGGTCCCATCTCGCTGGCGCAGACGGCGACGATCGATACCGGCCGTTGCATGTACGTCGTTTTGAATTCGGCACGAAAATAGGTGAAGGCCTGATCCGGATCATCGAAGAAGTCCCAGTTGACGCCTCCACGACGCCGGAGCAGAACGCAAAACGAGTCAAACTCCTCTTTTAAGGCGAGAAAGACACCAACGTCCGCTTTGATGGGCCATCCCGGCGGGAGTACAGCCTTCCGTCGACGAGTCGCCGCCGCGGTCGCCTGAGCTACGTCGACAACAGCGTGTTTGCGAAATAGGATCTCTCGTCGGAACGCCAGTCGGGCCATCGTCCTCTCCGAAGCCTCACCACCGATCCGGGCGAGGGACTCGGGGCTAAGTTCGCCCAGCACTTCGCAGGCCTGGACCTTTCGTTGATGCGAAGAATTGTTTTCAGCAATAGCGGAAAGATACTCTATAGCTTTCGGTCCGCCGATCTTTCTGAGTCCGAGGAAGGCGGCGTCGCGTGTCTCATCCGAAGAGCCTACATCCTCGATGGCACGGGTGATTTCGCCGAATGCCACGGGTCCGAGCACCTGCGGAAAGCGCAGGATTGCGAGAAGAATCTGCTGCCGTTTGTCCCCACGGCTCTGTTGGAGGAGATCTTTGATGTCTCGTTCCCAGGCGTGAACCTGCTGTCGTAACTCGACACGGAAGGAGGGTTCCTCGGTCGTGTCGATCCTCAGCGTTACTTCTTGCAGTGTGGCGAGGAAGGCATCCAGCCAGAATTTCCACTCCGAAGCGTTCTTGAGAGCGTGATCTCCCTTCAAGGCCCAAAGCGTCTCGACCTCCGCCTCGTCTGCGATTTCACCGAGCATGCGGAGAATGGTTCTCCGCACGTCAGGATCTTGTTCGGTCGAAAGGGCTCTCATCAATATCGCTGCCGTTCCTCGCGACCGACCTCTGGACAACAACTCCGCAGCGGCTATTCTAGTTTCAGGGTCGCTGGCCAGGAAGAGAAATTCTTCGACAATCTGCCTTTGATATCGATCGAGCCTCAAGCCGTCGAGATTTCCGAGGATCGCCATCGCCGAACGAGAGTCCTTTGCGAGATCCGCGAGGTAGAGCATTAGATTCTGCTTCTCCCGCTTGTTGCCGGTGAGCAACAACTCCCGGACGGCAGCGCCTTGTGTCAACTCGTCGATCTCCGACGCGGTCGCTATCTCCCGCAGGGGAGCAGCGATCTCGTCTGGAGGGAAACGATCCAAAAGTTCGATTGTCTCTGACGCGACCTCGAACATACCATTGTCGACCGCCGTCCAGAAGCATTCGATCGTCTCTTGCAAGTTTCGCGAGTGAACTGCAGCTTTGATCCGCTGGAGCAAAGCCTCATCAGGGTCGTCTCCGATGGCGTCATCCTTGTGAACCCTTTCGGGGAGATCCGGGAAAAACGCAGCCACCTCAGGCAGCGCGAGAACGCGCCGGTATTTGTCGTGATCAGAAAATAACATCTCGACATCAAAGATCGATACTTGCTCCAGCCAAGCGGTCACATAGCTGTTTTGCCCGGTCCTGATGCGATGATCCAGGATGCGGCGTGCGAAATCCTGTGCATCGAGCAGAACGAAGGCGTCGATGAGGGGTTTGGGGATTTCGGCTGCGTGTCGAACAGCGATCTTCCAGAGAACATCCCGCAGGTCCTGGCCGACCAGCTTTTCACCGCCGTCTTCCGCTTTTGTCGCAGCCACCCATAAGGCCAGTCGAGAGGCTACGATTCCGAATCTGTCGCTGAGCCGTTTCGCTTCGCGGGCTCTTTGCCACAGAACGTTCCAAGGCTCTGAGTGCGGTTCGGCCGATTCAGCAAGAAAGGAGATGATCTCTTTCCAGGAGGCATCGAAGGCAAGATTCGCCGCACTTGGAATCTTTTCCGGATGGGCGATGAGGTGCTGCGCCGCCAACTGCTCCTGAAAGTTCGCGTGAATGAATTGAAAATCATTCCGGTCAGCCGAGAGGACCGCGATCAGTCGAGACGGAGCGAGGAGCGATTCGAACGATCCGACTAGTCCGGTACATTGCTCGAAGTCAAAATGATCGAAGACGAACCGCGGGCTGTTCGGAGCCTCACTCACCAGCCAGTATGCAAAACGTTTGATTCGTTCAATGTCATCTGCATGGAACGGTGCGGACTGTTTCGGATCGGCGTTGTGCTGGGCATAGATGAGCTTCAGTGTTTGCTTCAAAATCTCTCCTCGCGTGCGAGGGATCCGATCCGAAGACGTCGATCCCGGCTGGCTGTAGAGCGCGCAGAGAAGCGTCAGAAGGAAAGGATTACGTGAAAGCCTGCGAAGTTCGGGGTTCTCCGTCAGGAGGGTTTCGATCCCGCCATAAAATTCGCCTCTACCCGTATGCTGCAACCAGCGATCGACGAGTTCGAGGGCCGCTCCGAACTTCAACCCTCGCAGTTCAAAAAAGCGCCGTGCGGGAAGGTTCATCGGGTCGGCGGAATACCTGGTTGTGACGATGCCGGGATATCGAGAGAAGACATTGATTTCGCGAAGAACCTGGTCCCTCATTTCACGTGGGACTTCGTCCCATCCGTCGAAGAGCCAAAGAAATGTCTCGGTGGTATCGGATGAGGCGTCGGCAGGATCAAGCAAGCTTGCCATCAGACTTCGCCACCTCGTGAACTGGACAGCGTCCGTGACTCCGCGGGAACGGAAGAAGTGCTCCAGCAGAGTGAGCGATGGCTCTTGGCCTTTCTCACGGGCAAACTGTCGCAAATGGATCACGATGGGGATACCGAACGGGCAATCCACGTTGGTGATGACATATCTGGCAATCCATTTGACGAGAGTCGACTTGCCCGCACCGGGCAGTCCCATGATCACCGTTAGGCCCCTGAGATCGAGTAATACTTCCTCCAGCGTATAGCCCGTACCGTGTCGATCAAAGGTGAGTTCATTCAGCGCATCGAACTCCAGTTCTTCCATGGACTTCGTGGAACTACCGGACAGCTCTCGCAAAGTAAGATTGACAAAGGTCCGTTCGATCGGGAGAGGTTGAACTCCTGAAACCGGGCTTTCGATTCGATTCCAAGCGGCCGTTTCGAGAATCTCTTTCGGCCAGCCTCGAACAATCGGTTCAGGATCGACCCATCGCTCCGATTTGGCCTTGGTGGCCGGTTCTTCGATCCATCCCGTGGCGCTGCGCCGCAGGAGATCGAGAACTCGTCGCTCATATCGAACGAGAATATCCTGATCCCTTGAGTCCTCCTTGCAAGCACGACGCAGCGCCACGTCGAACTCAGGTCGCGGGATCGCGGAAGGATCTGAAGCCTTCTCTAGAACCGACGCGAGAGCTTCGGCAAGGTCTAAGCCACGATCTTCGGAGACGCGCAACAGGTCGAGAAGCAGCGAGATTCGTGTCCAAAGCTGCGAGTCGGAGAGTGACTTGGCCGTCGTGCGCAAGTGGTGAAGGTTGACGATGTCTCCACGGCCTCTTACCAGCTCCGACAACAAGAGATAGTAGTCGGTGAGAGGAAGCGGAAGAGTGTAGTCGACGGCGCTCTGGGCCCGGCGCTGATTCATCGGTGCAGCTATCTTAACGCGTTTGGGCATCGCATCGTTCCATCCCGGTAACATTAAGTCCCGATAAGTCGGCTTGTGGAACGTGATTGGGCGACTGCAATCTCAATGCAGATTTGCTCTTGGATCACGAGCACCTGTCCGGGATCTTCAATGTCGACAGCTTTCCGGGATCCCCGCCGAGGCTCTTCCTTCGACGTCCAACCGGTGCTGTTCGCGGTATGCTGCCCATTCTCGTTCAAGGCCGCCGGTTTGATCCTTGGACAAGATTTTGAACCGGGCCAACGCCAGGATCAAGGCGGGCACGCTGACCCGCGGTTCCGCTGCATGCGCCTTCTTCCCACACCTGCGGCAACTGATGATTGGCGTCTGGATGTTCCGGCTAGCTCGAATCCGGTGCAGGTTCCCATCTAGTTCATCCCGCAGCCCGATAAGTGCCGGAATCGACATTCCCTGTTGCCATTCCGCCGCAGCCGACTGATCATTTCCGGAAACCAAGTTCTCTGCGCATCCCCCGATGGCATTTTCGAAGATCTCCACGTCGGCCGTCCGTTTTCGGCTCGACCGCTGTCATTTTAGTCCCGGACGTGCCGGGATGACACGATCTCGATCAACATGTACCCGCGTTGTCCAAGGGTGATGCCCAACTGGTGGAGCACGCCACGCTTTGGAGCGTTACGCCCAGTTCTCCAGAAGTCGGCATCTGGGAAGGTGCTTCCATATCGCTTCCAGCCGATTCCGGACGGTTGACGGGCAAACCGGAAGTCGGGGGAAAAACGAATTAAGGCAGCGTCTTATCCCGCAGAGGTAATCAGAATTCTTGCAATGAGGATCGTGCCACAAACTATGGAGCAAACACAGGATTATGCCAATTTCTGTGAGACGAATTGCCCAGCATCTCCGAGCTAGAACACGCCGTGCAGCAGGCTGCGGAATGGAACCAGCGGTTGGCCAGCGATAACGAGAACGTGAGTGTCCAGGAGACTCTCACGAAAGGCTTTGGCGGTAGCAAAGGCCAGGCGTTTTTGAATTCCCGAGAGTTCACGACTTAAGTGCCGGGTAATCTCCTCGCCTGAAGTCAGGTAGAGAATGCAATTTACGCTGTCTTCGGCTTCCAGTGCCTGTCGCACCCGATCATACTGCTGAAGATTTTTGAGCGTGCGCTCGTATTCGAGGGCAAAGCGGGCCGCATTGTCCTGGTTCCAAACGTCAACAATCGCATCGTAATCCTTTTCCAGAGGATGGGTCGAGACCGTATTCTCCGAGGCAATTTCGACATCCGTCTTCCAGGCAAGCAGAAGACTCTGTTGAAGCAGGGCGAGCCGTACTGTATTCAGTTCGAGTGCATGTGGAGCATGGGAAGGATGCGGCAGGTGCAACGTCTTTGAGTTCAAGACGGTGGCAAACTGGCTGTGGCTTTCGAGCTGTATCAGCCCACGGCGCGTAATCCGGTAAACGGCGGAACCATAACCGAATTCGCCCTGAAACCGCTCAAGATAGTTGTCGGATACCAGCCGCCGCACGCGCCAGGTAAAGCTATCGCGAGAGTACTCCATGGCAGAGGATTTCATCAGCTCGAAGAGCTGCTGATGGCTGATGAACTTCGCATTCCGCACATGCAGAAGCAGCGGGATGTCGCGATCAGCTTTCACCAAAACTGTTCCCTTTGGGTAGCGCATGAGAGTTCGCCTTAGATGGGTGAGAGTTGTCCTTCCATGAGAGTCAATTGGGCCTTGGGCCTGCCATAATTTGAGAGTGTCAACTGCCAGAATCCGCAAGCGGAACGGACCCAATGGCCGGGCTTCATGAGGAGCATGACCTCCTGAAACTGGCGCAACTGGCTGGAGGCAATCACCGTTGCCTCCGGCGACTTCCAGGCTGGATCGGCAAAGTTAAACCTGCCATGGAGCGACTGAGACAGGACTACCAGATACCAGTCGGGAGAGCAGGGCTCTGGCATCCTCCGCTTGAGCAAAAGCCGGTTGCCGCCGAACAAAAAATCAACATCGGAAGTCATGAATGTGTGTCCCAGAGAGCGGGACGGAAGATGGGGATTGAAGTCCCCGGCGCCATTAAACCGCACCAGCCCGGGCACGATCCAATGACGGCGGACCTTGTTTCCGCAGCGGATGCCTGTTGAGTTGTAGTAGGCGGCATGACGCGTGTAACGGTGGGGATCGGCCGGGTCTTGCCCGAACCGGGCCCACCAGTTACATCCGAAATGAAGTATGGTCACGAGCATCACTGAGCCGTTTCATGATGTCCTGGCTGATCTCCCGGATGCGCACAGCTCTTTCTTCTATCGGGAGTTTGGCCGCCGCCGACATGGCGTCGGCGACATCAGATCCGAGCTTGATGTTGTGCTGGCCGCAGTACTCGACCAGTTGCACAAATTGGGTTAGTGCCAGGTTCAAATCGCGCTGCGGAGGCGGCAGCGCAGCTCTAAGTTTCTCCCACTCGACCGGGTCATCGATGGGGCCGAGCGGGCCGTCCGGACCAAAGTGTTCAATGATCCGGGCGACCTCGTTGGCGAGTTGGGTGCGAATGGATTTAGGGGCCTTATCGTCAGACATAGCGTGATTTTCCTTTCATTATTCTCCTCGTAGTTTTCGGTTCCTGCCGCGCTCCTGTTCCAGTTGCTGTGTTACAGCAGAGAGCTGGGCGCGAAGGCTTGCCATGGTTTCAGCCATCGACGGCGTTTGATTTGCACCGTCGGACGAATCTGGTGTTTGTGGGACCGGCTGCGCCGGAGCGGAGCTGGTTTTCGACTTCACATCTGCGCCAGGGTCTTTTGCATCGTCGCGGGCGGGCGTGAACCTGGTTGGCATCCGCGGTTCTTTTTCTCGCTCAAACTCGCTGATGAATTGCGTGAACTTTTTGTGCAATTCGCGGTAACTCTTCTGCCCGGTGGCCAACTGGTTCTGGTATATGGCGACCAGCCGTCCGGTGCTGTCGATAATCTGCCGGCGTTCTCTCTCTAACCACACGATGCAAATAACGAAGATGCCGGCCAGGATTATTACTGCAACGCTCAGGCGGAAATCGTAGTTCCTGAGCGTGCCCGCGATGGCTATCTGGCGGGCTTCATCGATGCACCGTCCGTAGTCGGTTGTTTTCTCCCTGGCGCTATTCTGTGCCATTGTGATCAGATCGTTTTGGCGTCCGAGATGCGGCGTCCCGCTGGGATGCGGATTAGCACTCTGGGCCAGAAGCGGCAACGTCATCAGGACAAGAGCGAGAAGCAAACTGCAATGCGAAAGATACGTGCGCATCGCCATGATCAGGACCTCCTTCCACCGAGGCGGCCTGTTCTGCGTACCGGCCCCGAGTCCTTGAAACGCAGATTGGCCCCGTTCGGAACGAGCCAGTTGGAACCTGGAATCGGTGGATAGACTGTGGGAACAAAGCAGGGAGACAAAGCCCGGTTTGGCGTCGGAACAATGAGGTGCGAATAACGCGGCTCACCACGTGGATCGGCCATGAGCATGTGCATCTGTCCGCGTGGGAGCGAGCCGATTTGCTTTTCTCCAACCAGAGGCTCCTCGACCGGACGGGAGAGCGCTTTGCCGCTGGCAGCATACTTTTTCCCAAACCAACCGCGGTCTTCGACCGTTTCAGTCAGCGATTCAACCAAAACGTTGGGAGCGGCGCGCTGGAAGCACTCCGCGGAGGCCGGGTCCCAGCTTTGCATCAGCATGATGGTGTTGGGTGTCGCTGCAATGTGGTCGCGAAAGGCAGGGCTGACGCTGGCCAGCTGTGCTATCGATTGCAGGGAAAAGACAACCGACACGTTGGCGCCACGCGCCGTCTCGAGGATGCGGGGAAACGTTGGAAAGGCAAATGATGCAAACTCATCGAGGATGATGCTCGCCATCGGCATACCCAGCATTCTGTTTTCGCGGGAGTAACGTTTCCCGACCAGGAGTTGCACGTTCTTGAGCAGGATGCGGCCAAGCGCGGGAACAGCCCGTTCATTGCTGTTGGCGTTCAGCGTCACGATCAGAATCAGGTCCTGGTCAAATACATCGGTCAGAGTCAGAAGCTGATCGTAGGATCCGGTGAGGACCGCGAGGTCCTCTTCAAGGAAGGCCATGAGCGGGTCAAGCAGCCCCTGAATCTTCTGCACGCGATCATTGTCCTGCAGGGACTCGCGAAGATTATGAATCGACATGGAGAGCGAAAGCCGCTGCTGCTGGGTGACGCCGGAAGAGTTTTCGGCATAGTAGATCGCCTTGTCGATTTGCTCATTGATGTTGCGGGGATCGAAGGCCATGACCAGCACGTCATAGATGTTATAGACGCTCTTACTGTGATCGAGCACTCGCACCAGGTCGGTGAAGTAGGTGGCCTGGTGTCCTTTAAAGAAGTCCTGAGCAAGTCCCAGCGATTCCATTATGAAGTTCACGTGCTCTTCGCAGGACTCGTTACGTCCTTTTTCGAGAGCGTTATAGCGAACCGAGAGGTCAGACCGCGATGGATCAAGCAGCCGGACATCCTGAAGTCGCCCGATGGATGCCATGTCTTCCATGATGGTGTTGGCAAATTCCTGGTCGCCTTTTCCATCGACCAGCATGATCGGCAAGTGACGTAATCCGCCATTGATTTGGACCACACGCATGGCGTCCTGCATGATCAGGTTGCGCATGAAGGTGGACTTGCCGGAGCCGGATCTTCCGACCAGGTTCGCTCCCATGGTGCGGACGTCGTCGGGCCAGAGCACAGGCTTTCCCGTGGTGACGTCATAGCCTGCCACGACTGAATCGCGCTCGTGCGCCTTTTTTATGTTGCGCTGGCGCCGGTCATGCCGGATGGTCAAGGTGGAGCGAGGCCTGGTCTTCCTGGCCCTCTCTTTATGCCGTTGCCAATACATCACGACCGAATAGATGGCGCCGGCCAAACAGACAAGATAGATGGCGATTTCGATCAGCTGCTCTTTCCGCACATGCAGCCGGTTGATGAGAAGGTAGATGCCGACGCCAACGAGGGCGAAGGCCAGGAGCGTGAGCCAGATCGGAGCATTGGCGTCATGGGAACTTTCACGAGAATTATTATGATTGCGGTCATCCTGCATATTAAAAACTCCGGAAACTGAAATACAGGAACGTGGCACAACTGATGAGGAAGAAGATCGTTACCGACACCCAGAGCGGGTTGGGCCGGTAGTTTTCATCGTCCTTCGAAAAAGGATCACGGAAAAAGTCACGGAGAGATTCGAGGGGAGTCGGAGGAGCATCCTGTGCGCAATACTCCTCGACTCGCCTGATCATCTCTTCGTCCGAGACCGTGGGCGGACTGAGGGGATCAATAGACGAACGTGGCTGAGACATGATGATCTCCTGCGCTCGGGAAGGCGAGTTCGAGAACGGTTGGGGCCGTGAAGCTCTGACGCAACACGATGACGCCATGTGTCTCATCACCCGGACGAAGGTCTTCCGCAGCTGATTCAGCGCTCGAAACTTCCAGCGGGGTGCGCTGTTTCACGTGCAGCTTTTTGACCCTGTGAGACTCAAGCTGGGTCTTCCGGATGGCCACCAGAGAGATGCCCGAATCCGGCGCAGCCAACTCGTGTACGGCAGGCCTCAGCACACGGTACGGATGGTCACTCAGGTTTTTGATGGCGTAGCGGATGTATACGCCGCTGCGCGACTGAAATACGCTCTCAACTCGCACGATCACACGGTGGTTCTGATCTTTGATGCCAGTGCTGGTCACCGGTTCGGCCCCCAGCAGGGCGCGAGTCAGGGCCATGTCGGCGATCCGGGCCATTGCGTCTTCGCTGGTTTCGGGCACAGGCCTGGGTGTTGCGGGATGATCGACTGCGAAATTCATGTTCTTCACCTCTCCTGGGGGATCCAGCTCATAGGTAAAACGGCGCGAGCCAGTCCACACAAATAGATCCGTGGACATACCCGGCCTGGTTGGTTTGATCAGGACTTTGTTGTCCCGCCACTCGATGGTGAACGCGGAGCTGCCGGCCGCGGTCTGGGTAACCGGCTCGGAGAACTCAAGTACGGTGATGTGATCGAGGGCTGTCGAAACGTGGACGGCATCGGACTGGATAACGGGTGCCGGCTGTGCTTCGAATTCTTCGGATCTCGCCTGAGACGTTAGTCCGGTCCACAGCAGTATTGGCAACAGTAATAATGATGTGCGCTTCATAGATTCCTTTGCTCTTTGGTCCTTTAACTTTGGGCTGTGCGGAACCGGACGCGAAGTCCGGTCCCACACAGGTGATTGGGTTGATGTTTCCTTTACACCATCGAGGCTCTATGCCATGGAACCAAGGAATATCTCCCCGTTTTTGTTGGAGCGGAACAGAAAGAGTTCTCTGGTTCCACCCTCTTTCAGCGGTTCAATGAGGAATGCGCGGCCTTCGGCATCCACGCGACTGGAATAGCCGGCGAGGTCGGGCACAATGACACGCGGCGCCTTGCCCCCGGTCATCTCCGCGATGCGGTCGACAAACTCCTGGGGAAAGGCGTTCAGCAGGATGCCTCCTGAGCCCTGGCCTTCGCAGACCACGGTCAGCATGGCCTGGACCCAGGCCATACGGTTGTCCTGCTTGCCTGCCGCCCACAACCGTACCCAGGTGTTGATGGCCTTCATCTCTTTCTTCCGGCGCTCATCACCCACACGGCGTGCCGCGACAGTATCTTTCAATGCCGCATATTTTTTGTTGCGCAGCATCCGGTTGGCATCGAGTTTCGATTCTTCCAACTCGGCGGCCGCGCGGTCGCAATCCGCACTTAACCGTTCCTGCCGTTCGGAGGACCTGGCCGTCACGGCTGCATAGACGCTGTTCACAAACCGGCATTCGTCATACATGGTGCGTTTAATGTCTTCTCCCGCAACAAGCATTTTGAATTCCGATATGGGCGCTTTGCTTTCCGAGAGGTCCGGAAACTCCTTGCGGACGTGGTTGTAGATGGTCCCGATTCGGTCGGTCACTGCTATCGGGAGATGGTGGGGCAACTGGGATAGTTGCGTAACCCACTTGAGAGCGAGCCAGGGCGCGTTCCTGATCTGCTTGCCGATGCGGTCGATGCGTTCCCGGTCGGGCTGGACGTTCCACTTGAGGGAGTCCAGCGCCTTCTGGAGTTCGGGCACCAGCTCGCGGGCGAGATCGTTTTCACCCGCCGCAAGGCAGGATGTTTTCAAATCGGTGATGCGGCCAATCTGATTGCCGCGCGCTTTCATTGCCACGATGGGAAGGTTCCACCACGAGGTTTTGGCTTTCACTTTGTTCTTTTCCTCGTGGACAGCCTGGCTCTTCCTGCCGGAGCAATGACTGACAAAGCGCGGGAAGCGGCTGTCTTCAACGACGCAAATACCGTCGAAGTCGAAATCGCCGCCGTTCTTTTTGGCCGTCTCCGAATGGAGAACGTACACGCCTTCCAGCCACAGTTGATCGCTGGCGATCTGCTCGGCGATTGCGCCCGGACACCCGCAGCCTTGTTTTTCCAGCTGTTCGCACAGTGTTGTGAAGAGTTCCGCCGACCCCATGTGATGGAGAGGCAGAAGATCATCAATACTGCGAATGGGATACCGGACACAGAGACCGCTCCGGGATTCAAGCGCCACAATGGCCCGGTCTTTGGGAATCCAATCGGAACCCCAGAAGTACCCGTCCCCGTAAGCGATGAGGAACCCGTCATCGGCCAGGGCGAACCCAGGCAGACGAAGACCACCTCCGGTTGCGGTCCGAAACGCCCAGCGTGCCAGCGTCTTGTTAAGTTGGTTATTAATGTAGGGGAATCGGGCCACGCCGATGGCCCCATCCTGATCGGCCAGCAAAGCTGCCTCGACGATCCTCGTTTCCGTGCGCTCCTGGATGGCATCGAACTCCTCCAGGCAGAGGATTTCCAGCAACTTCGTGTAATCGCGTTGTTCAAGCGAGTCGGCAAACTTGCGGATCTCGGTAAGTGCTTCCGGGAGTACCTCAAGCTGGATCGAATCGTCGGGAGCGTTCTCGATGAGCTGGTAGCTCGACCCGTAGGTACGAGGTGCGGACACATCGCGAATACCCACCACTACACGGCCCCGAAACTTCTTGCCCTCTTTTTGGAAGAGAGACTTCAAAGACTTCGGAAGCTTCAGTTCGGGCTTGATCGAACTGGTTGGCAGAACGATGTCGGCGCCTACCATGCCGGCAACGTCGTCGCCCATGACCTTAAAGCAACCCTTGGCTTGCATGTCGTCAAAGGCCATGCGGAACTGATACAGGCAACGATCGGGAAGTTGAAGTTTGTCGAACAGGGAACGCCTGATCCAGCCACGGCAGTCGTTGGTGCCCAGCTGATGGTCCTCAACTACCATGACCGTCAAGTCGGGCTCATCCAGCATCACCTGACAGGGTGAAACCAGAGTGCCAAAGTAGACGATGGCGGCTTCGGGCCAGTGCTGAAAACGCTCTGCTATGGTTTGGGCGAAATCAGAATCGACCAGATAGAACTTACCTTCCTTGGCCGAACTGCTGGCGCCGATCAAGCGGTAAACGGTGTCGTTGTGGACGATCCTGACCAGGGCATTGGCGACCGCGGATTCCTCAAAACCATCGAGAAAACCCGTGGGCACGTTGGCAATGGCCAGCTTGATGCCGGGATAGAGGGCTTCAAGAAGAATGTTCTTGAGCGTCGTCTCGGCAGCATTGTCCGTGAGCTGTTCGGTCACGTTGCCTTGCGAGTCGATGTCAAAGAGTACTACTTTGTTTACGTTCGAGACTGCGGTAGACTTTTGCATGTGTTTTATGTCTCCTTGTATTTGTCGGGTAACCGGCAGAAACAAGGAGATTTTTTTGCTGTCCGCAAAACTCTCTCTGCTTCCTGCCTGGTTCCCGTTCTTTTGGCTTTCTAACCAGGCACTCTGCTTCAAGAGCCGGGTCAGCACTTCTCCCTGCAGTGAATCTGTGCAGGGTCTTCCAAAGAGGCCAGGCTTGATGGGCCGCTTTTGAAAAACTTGTGCTAACTCGTCCAAATACAATTCAGGTGCGCGTCATTTGATCATGGCTTGCTTTACGATCTTTGGGCCGCCGTTTTCCAGCTCAGGTATCGCCTTCCAGGCAATCAATGTGAAAAACGGCTGCCCGGTCCTGAATGCCTCTACCAAAGCCTCGCCCTCGCTCGGCATCTCCCGGCCCAACTCCGGTTTCTCCGTGGAACTGCCGGCCTTGAGCATGAAAAAACGTACGTTGGCGCTCGTGATCTCCGAGTGACGCCGCCGCGTGTTCCTTCCGGGGGTGTCCCTGGCCGCGCTATCGGTGGTTGTTGTTGTCTTTACTGTGTCCATCTTTTTCCCTTCTCCTTCCTGGCCGCAACATTGATAGGTACGACATTGCGTGCGGGGCGTTTCTTTGGTAATGGCTGGTGCATTTGCAGCCATTGGTCGACGGCCTCACCTCCCCTGGTTATTGCCGCCACCAGCGAGAGCAGGACGTATGTCCTTGTTTCATCCAGGGAATCAATCAGTTCGCGAAACTCAAGGTTTCCAGAACCATCCCACAAATCGAAGACCGCCAACAGCATGATGCGTTCGCCGGAAGACAGCAGCCCTCCGTCATATTCTCTGTATCGCAATGCAGCCGGGGACGGTCCCTCTGGCGTCCAGAGGTGCTCCAGGTGGAGCGTTCGAAGCACCGCCTGAAATGCCTTGCATGCCTGCTCGTCGCTGCGAAACATTTTCATGCCTCCTCGTTTTCTTCCTTCGTACCGGTATTGCTGCCGATCTTCTTTCCGATTGGGGCAACGACGCCGTCTTCGAGAAACTCTTCGAGATCAACCAGCATGGACAGCGCTTCTACATCGACGTCTGCGGTGTTCGAGGTTTTCCTGCGCGAGAAGCTTTGTAAGTCCAAAAGAGAGACCAGCATGGTCCGCTCACCGGAAGAAGGAGGGCCGCCCCTGGTGTCCCTGTAGTACCTGAAGACAAACAGAGGAGACCCATCGCTATCGCTCCCGATATGACCCTTGAGCGGACGCAGCAGTGCGCGCTCCGTGGCCCGGGTTTGCCGGTCGTTGCGAAATATATGGCCCTCGCGCAGAATCACTTTGAACCTCCGAGCCCGATCGACTGCGCGATGGCATCATGCTGTTCGTTCTCGATCACGTCTTCCTCGAACTCGGCGATCAACAGGCCATCCGCGTTGTGTTCCGTCCTGCGCTCGCCGATCAGCCGGACGCGAAACTTCCCGACAAGTTTGGTGGTCGTTTCTTTGTGGTCGCTGACGCGATGAACGTCCTTCACGCCGTAGGCCGTGAAAGTCAGCGGGTCGTCTTTGGACGCCTCAATCTCGTGCAGATGAAGGACAGAGGTGATCTGTTCGTCCTCGACCTTGCCCACGGTGTTGTCTTTCTCCATCGCGTTTAAGGTCGAGCGCCGCAGGTTCGAGGTCATCATGTTCAAGGCTTCGGCCCAATTGCGGTTAACGCTCTCCGGCGTAAAATTCAGGTAGCGTTCGAGAAAGGCGCGGGTAAACGCCTTTTTTTCGAGATCATCCGGCGCCGAATTTGCCTCCTGCGCGACGGTTATCGCAGGACCTTTCGCGCCCAATACGGACGCCTCGCCGGTTTCGTTGACCCGGATGACCGTGGGCGGTTGCATGCGGACATAAGCCGCCAGCCCAATCGCCACGAGCGTCGCGGGAACGCACAGAAATGCGAGGACCATGGCGCGGTTGGCGTATGCCCGAAGCGCTCCGTCCTGGTGGTAGTAGTGCCGGGATTGGTCTTTTTCGGACGCAGATCCGCGCTTGGCATCGTCATTCCCCGGTTGTGGTTCTTTTCTCAATTTCATCGGTTCTCCCTTTTGCGAAACAACCTGCCGATCATCCGTCCGAACAGGAATGCCACCAGGGTGGTGATGCTCCAGGGACGAAAATTCGAATCGCGCGGTTCATAAATTGGCCCTCTCTGCCACGGTTGCATGGCTCTCATGACTCCTTTCCTTTCGTGTCTTATTGATCACTACTTTGCTGTTTGCCATCGCTCATGTTTTTGAACGCGGTTCCCGCCATCTTGCCGACTTGATAGGCAAGGTTCTGGGTCACGCCCACCGGACGGAAGGCAGCCCCGCCGCCCTGACCGGAGCCACCTGAGCCGGACTCGCTGGAGCCGTTCTTCCGTCCGCCATTTCCGTTGCCGTTGGAGGACGACTGTTTTGATCCTGAACCTCCAGCCCCGGAATTGGACGGCGAACGTGGCGCTTCGCCATTGACGGCGCCCGATATCGCTCCCCGAATGGTCTGGGCAACACTCGGTTGTGGCGGCGCATTCGACGAACTGGTGGTTGCGCTGGCTGTGGTATTACCTCCTGCCGCAGTCGCCCCCGCCGCCGTATTGCCGCCCGCACCTGCTCCCGCGCCCGATCCGCCTCCTGCGCCAGCGCCGGCCGCAGCTCCCGCACCGGCAGATACTGCCGTACCGATGGCGATGGCCGCCGCGCGCACCATCTCAGACGCAGCCGATCCGACATCCCCGCTCACGATCTTTTTTGCTATGAATGGAATGATTAGCAGAGCCAACGCATAAAAGATGCTGATGATTCCCAGTGCAAAGGCGTCGAGACTACCCCTGAAGAAGCCCGCGAAGGTAAACGTGTCGTTGACGCGATTGGCCTGTATGGCGCTGATCAGCGCGGCAAAGGTCGCATAAAGGATGCCCCAGCCGCTCCAGATGAAAACATTAGTGGCAAAATTTTTGGCCAGCGGCCCCACTCCCGGCATGGGCAAGAGGGCCACCACCAGAGGACCGAGCACATAAAGGATGCATCCATACAAGGTGTAGAAGAAGCCGAAAACAACAATGGCCAGGACATAAAGGAGGTAGGCGACAAAGGTCAGCACCACGGTAATGAGCGCCGATCCATTGTTGGCAATCAGGTGCAGGAACGAGCTTGTGCCGTCTTTCTCAAACTGCTGCTGCAATTGATCGAGCCACGTCGTGAAGACGTCCCCCGCGCTTGAACTCGAATAGATGGCGTGCGCTATCTGGGTAGAGCCGCCGGTGACGCCGCGAAAGACGGTCGACCAGTTGGCCACAATGATCGCGACCACGATGTACTTGATCGCCGTGACTCCGAGCGACTGGAGATCGCCGCCGCGCATGGCGGCCCGGTACAAGCCCAGAAGAAAGCCAATCAACAAAATGACATAGGCTATTCCGGTGACGGTCGAGATGATCGCCGTGCGGTCGATCCCGGCGAGCCCCTGATTCAGTAATATTTCAAAATAAAACACGTGGGTTCCCCTTACTTCGTCCGTCCGAGCATCCGGTCGGTCGCATCACGCAGAATGCTGTTACTGGTCGCGCTCAATTTCATGTGGGCGCTGGAGTTAGCGAGATCAATCGAACGCACCCGCATCAACTCAGCCATTGCGGATTGCGTATAGGCATTGGCACGCACATTCCAGGCCGCAGCCTGGGCTTCCAATATCGGGGCGCTGCCCGGGGCCGCGCTCTGAATCTGCAGGTTGATCTGGTCGGCTGCGGCAAGTTCGACATCCGCCAGAGCATCGATGGCAATAGCTTTCTTGAGCGCAGCCTGCGCCTCGGCGTCAGTGGCATCCACCATGTCGCGTATCGGTTGTGGGGCATCCTGGTCCGACATCACTCCGCCATAGACGGCCGTGTACCTGGCGCTAACCTGGCCTGCCGCCTGCGGACTGTGGGAAAGCAGCGCCTGTTCGAGTCGCTGCGGAGTTGGCAATGTCGCGCTGCCGGTGGGCAACTGGTAGATGCGCGTCATCTGCCGGAACTGGCCTTGCAGATGTCCAGCCAGACCGCGGGCATTCGTGATGGCCTGCGCCGGATACACGATCTGCTGCTCAAAGTTCACCCCCTGCTGCTCGATCTGCTGGATCTGCGAAAGGGGCCTGGCCACAACGTTCTTGAGCAATCCGGAAATCGACTGCAATCCGGCCGAGATAATGGCGCAGCAGGGATCAAGCCCAAACTGCCCGTTGGCCCCCGTGGGAATGAGAACCAGAACCCCGATCAGGGTAAGCACCAGCACCAACCGGCCTCCGAAGGCCCTCCAGCACAGCTTAAGAAATCGATTGACTCTCGTTCGTTTTGACATAAATGAACCCCACCTTCTTGTTGTCGTTGTCCTTGCCTTGCCCTTCCTGAATTTCCTTACTGCCGCCCCAATATCTGCCGCATATGGTCGCGCAGGATCCTGTTTGACGCGGCGCTCTCCTTCACCAGAGCGTTATCGTGAGCGAGCCGCGTTGCTTCCTGCCGCAACTCGGCGGCCAGCATGTGCTGCAAAAATGCCTGGTTCTGAAGGTTGGCCACCTGAGCCTGCGCTGTCAGCATGGGAGCGGCTCCCGGCGCTGTTCCGGAGGATTGCAGTTCGATAGAGTCGGCGACACCCAACATTTGTTCACTCGCCTGATCGGAGATCATCGTCGCCTTCAAAGTCCCGATGGCCATCGCATCATCGACATCCATCAGGTTCCGTTGCGCATCATTCGCATCGGTTGCCGATGGCGTAGCGCCATAGACCTTAAGGAACGCGGGCTGAATCTGTCCCATGCTGGACGTACTTCGGCCACGCACGAGGGACTCCAGTTGCCTGGGGTTCCCGAGAGTCGCGCTTGCAACCTCAAGAGAGTGGATCTGTCCCACAAGGCTTGTGTACTGTGATCGCATCCGGGACACGAAGCTCTTAGCCTGATTGATGGCGCTGAGCGGCCACGCAACCTGTTGTTGAAGGTTCTGCATTCTGCGATCTGAAGCTCCAGCTTCTCGCTTGATTCCTTAAATGTCGGTCTCGCAAACACCACGATCCCGTCTGCCCGTTCTCCAGGTTCGAGCCGTTTCTTCGTCAACCGGTACTGTCCGATCCCGATGGGTTCGGCCTTGATCTGCTTGCCTTTCGCCGTGCGGCCGCTCAGCACAATTTGCGGCGTAAGCAATTCGACGGTCTGCCTGGAAGCGTTATAAACAGCGAAGGCCAAAACGGTCTGGTGATCGTATTCGACCGATTCTCCGACACTCACCTGCAAGGCGCCGCCTTCCCATCGCGGAGAAGCATCTGCCTTTTGACGGCCCAGGGCTTCAGTGATTGGGTCGCCTCTTTCTTTCTTCACAGGAACGTCCGGGCTGACCGCTGCGGAAATGGGCTTGGTTTCCGACACGAAGAGAGTGGAACCCTCTTTCTGGCCATTCAATAAACTCTGGGGACGTCTGTATTCCAGAAGAAAATCCACTTTTGTCCGAAGCCCGGCTTCGCCGGCGCTCACGATCTGAAGGCTGATTTCCTGGCCGGACCTGGTGGTGATCAGAACATTGCTCTCTGCCGGTTTCATAGTGATGGGCTTCAGGAAGACTAGTCTGGGCTCCGCCTCCGCATGTTCCGCCTTAAAAGAAAGCGGATTGCCGACCACAATTGAGGATGCCTCTTCCGGAAGCCGAACCGAGGTTGTATACCCAGGACTCAGATTTACCGTGGTGACCGCCCCTTCCTCGATAGTTAGAACTTTGACCTGCGGGATGGCCCTGGCATCCGTGACTTGCGCGATGCCCCAACCTGCCCACAGGCAAATGCATATCAATAGATTCGCTCTCATTTACCTCTACCTCTTCCCGAAGCGCAGGACTCTGCGCTTCGAATTTGCCTTTCCCGTTCCACTCCTGAACGAATGCTCGCGACGTATGTCACGACATCCTGGTTGGAATAATTGAGACCTCTCCGGTCAACTGCGTGCTCCCCGGCGTAGTAGGCTGCCGCGACCAATCGCAGGTCGCCATGAAATCGCTGGTTGAGCCATGCGAGATATCGCACGCCACCGGAAATGTTCTGCTTAATGTCACAGCGGTTTCGAACTCCCAGCCTTACCGCTGTCTCTGGCATGAGTTGCATAAGGCCGACTGCCCCCTTAACGGAAACCGCACAGGAGTGCCAGCCAGACTCCTGCACGATTACCGCTCGTACAAATTCCACTGGAAGTCCGTAGTGCCTTGCATATGCGGTTGCGTAGTATTCGGCTGCCTGCCGTATGCCGGAACAGCCTTGGGGCCAACAGGACTGAGCCAACAGCAGTAACGGGAGAACCAGAAGCAGGAACAACGGTTTCATTTCTGGACTACCTCAATGCTGTGTTGCTGGGCGTCATAGACCAGACTGGCGAAGCCGTCCCGGAGAAGCAATTTCTTTCGATCTGCCTCCGTCTTGGCGAGAAGGGGCAGAAGGATGTCTCGCATCTCGGCGGTAATCTCGTGCTTGTCCAAAGCTTCGAGGGCTTGCGCCAGATCCAGCATCTCCGAGATGGACGGTGGCTTTTCGAGGCTCCAGCCGCGCAGGGCCCTGGCCAACCCTGCCATTCCGCGATGAAACTCGGGGCTTTGCTGCGGCGTGCGCAGTCGCAGGATAGTTGCTTCCCGTTCTGGAGTGGGATGTTCCACTCGGAGATAGAAACTGCGCCGTCGCAATGGGTCTCCGATGCGGCGCTCTTCGTTGGACGTAAGCACGACGAATGGGATATTGTCGGCTTTTACCAGCCCCAGTTTGGGGATGCTCAACTGCCAGACGCTGAGAAGTTCAAGCAGCATGGCTTCAAATGCCTGGTCCACCTTGTCCAACTCGTCAATCAACAGCACGCAGCGCCTGTCGTATTGCAGCGCCCTCAAGAGTGGCCCGGCACTAAAAAAGTTCTGGCTGTGCAGCTCTCGCTTGACCTGCTCCCAATCCATCGATCCGGATTTTGAGCGCAACTCCACCGCAAGACGCTGCAGGGCCTCATCGAATTTGCCAATGGCTTTCTCTTCGTTGATACCCTGGAAACATTGCAGGCGCTCTACTTCGGCGTTGGTTGCTTTCGCCACTGCATACGCAAGTTCCGTCTTGCCGCTCCCTGGCGGTCCTTCGAGCAACAGGGGTTTGTGCAGCTTGCCCGCCAGATAGACCACCGTCGCCGTAACCTCGTCGGTGATGTATCCCGTCAGGAACAGTCCCGACATCACATTTTCCACAGAATCAAACACGGCTCATCTCCCGCCTTTGAGGCGAATTACTCTACTCGCCTTGCAGCAATGACGTTCAGTTCTTCCAGCTGCAGGCTGGATCTAATGCCACCTGGCGGGCGGCTACGGGCACTCGCCAATTGATCGCAAGTATTTTTTGCAGCATGTCGTCCTCCAGGCTTCCCTGAAGCAAATCCTCGACCTACTGCTGGGACATTCGTGCCCAGACCGGGTCCACGAATTTGTTGTCCTGCGCATGCCAGTGGAGTTTTACGTGATCGAAAGTGTGCGCACGATTGCCAGGTCCTGCTGCGGAACTGGTTCCTCTCCAGTACTGGTGTCCGATCAGTACAATCTCCCGCGGCTCCAAATCAAAGCGCGTAACCATCTCAGTCGCGATGATCTCGACGAAGTCAGTCACGCTCGCTGCGAAATTTATCCGACCCGTTAAGTCTGTGGCGACGGCAACGTAATTCTGCAGGTCGTTGGATCGATACAACTGTAGCCAGCACACGCCGTTATTGCCGTTGTAGTCGGTATAGTGGAAAGGGATGCTGACCGGCATCCGCAAAATTTTTATTGGCTGCGGATGAAGGTGCTCACGAACGGCATTCCAAATCTTGAATAGAAGGGACATGTGTTCTCCTCTCGACGTTGCGGAAACGAACTTTCCTGTCGGACCACAATTCGGAGACTAGATGGAATTCCCAACTCGCGCTAAGAAGATCGCCGGAGAAACCATTGAGTGGGACGAAAGAAAGTCCCAAAGGGGTTAAAATTTTAGGGGAACGGAAATGCTCTATCAGGGTTCGTTTGAACCATAGCAGGCTTTTATTTTCAATGGGTTCTGGCGTTGAGGGCCTTGCGAATCCATGCTCGTCGGAAGCAGGCAGCGATCGTTTGCGTTTTGCAAAACGAACTAAAATACGGGGTTTTATCACTTTTGCATTGTTTGGGTTTTACAAATCGCACTATCCTGGGAAGTGCTTAACTGCGACAAATACGATGCCCTCAGTATCGAGAACACAGAGCATGCCTGTGCTTTGGAATTCGAAATGTTTTATTGCAAAGCCATGAACATCAACGATGTTCCATGAACTGACTGGCGTTTGTTTGATGCCCTGGAGACGCAATTCAGGTTTCAGGTATTCGAATGGAAGATGAACTTAAAACGATGACCAATTTCGCCGCCCGTCGCCGTGATCGTATCTTGAAAGCGCTGGTAATGGCGCATAACCTCAGGCACAATGCTGAACTCTTCCAGGGTGTGGGCGTTCACCACCGGAAAGACAAAAATCCCCAAGCCGCCGCCGTTGCAAAAAGCCTAATCAATCAGGGGATTAAGGTCCGTCTGTACCTGGCTCGCACTATGGGAATTATGCATGGCTGGATGATGCTGAGGGCCTATGCCTGGCCATGGTTCGCGAAAGATAGCTCCCATGACGGTAGATTCTGGAGGGATTGGCTGCTTCCAGCATATAAACTCCTGGAGGACAGACTTTTAGAGCTTTCTGCCTTGGTTTCCACACCAGATGTCCACGATGAGCTGTCGAAGAAGATTTCGCGGGAGCGACAGCATTAAATTTGTGTCACTCTAACCTAAGATCGCCCTGCCCATGCCGTGCAATGGATCGTTCGGGTTTTGCAAATCAGACTAAAAAGCGGCCTTTTATCACTTTTGCATCGTTCGGGTTTTGCAAATTGCTCACCAATGTGTGTGAAGACGGAACATTTCATAACATCTCCTCGCCTGCTTCCCCAAAGAACTAACGAGCGTCTGCCCTCGATGCTCATACCGGAATCTTCCTTTATTTCCAGGCGGATATTGGTCCAACAAATTATGGAATAAATCGCTCTCGTCCCGAGGCGATGCCTCCACAATTTCCAGCAACAACGCCCTGCCATCTCGCGTTAGCACTCCGATATTCAGGCCAATTGCGCGAGATGAAGAGGTGTTCTAGAACCAAAGTCAGAGCCTGTCTCTCTGTGAGGGGTGTGAGGTGGGGAGGAATGGAACAAATGTTGGCGCCAATGATCTTCTGCTCAATCCAGAGCAGGTTGCAGAGCGGCTAAATGTCTCTGTTGATTGGGTGTGCGACCAGTCATCACGGAAGATCCTCGCTTACCGGTGGTTCGCCTGGGTGGTGGCCCGGGAGGCCGAGTGGAGCGAAGCTCAAGGCAGTCCGAAGGGAGCAAACAATGAAAGTTGCCGTTGAAGTTGAATCGAGTCGCCCGCCCCACGCGGCTTCAGATGCCCAAAGTCGAGCTAAAAAGCCAGGAGCAGTCCCTGAACCAACTATGTTTTCCGTGGACCTTGCGGAACGATTCATCGATGTAACCGAGGCGGCCGCATTCATCGGCTTGCATCGCAGAACGCTCCTTCGGCTGGCGCGAGAAGGCTCAATTCCCGCTCATCCATTGACAGGAAGGAGACGCCGTATTTGGCGGTTCCTGATCTCCGAGCTAGACGCCTGGGGACGCAGTAGGGTAAATTCGGGATGCGACCGGTGCCAGACTTCAAGGAGCAAATGAATGCTGGCACGTTACAAAAATGGCTGTTTACAAAGAGTGAAACGAAAGGATGGGGTAGAGCGGTGGCAATTTCGCTGGCAAGCACATTGTCCTGACGGTGTGATACGCGAGCGTAAGAAGACCCTTGGCCCCGTCAGGGAATATCCCGAAAACAGTAAGAAGCTGCAGGATTTGCTGGCTGGACTGCGGCTCAACATTAACTCCGATGGCCCTACAGAGCTGACTTCCATCACCATGGCAGCCGCCGTTGAGCACTACAAACAGCGAGAGTTATCTGATTGCGGTGATGGCGGGAAGGCCTATTCAACCCGCCAGAGGAAGACCCTGGTGTTGAATCGATGGATACTCCCGCAATGGGGGAGAATGGATCTGCGAGCCATCAAAACTGTAGCGGTAGAGCAGTGGCTGGAGACCCTGGCGACCTGTAGATTTCGCGAACGTAAGCCGTTGGCAGGCGGTACCAAAGAAAAGATCCGCGATGCGATGAGCTGCGTATTCAATCATGCGATACGCTGGGAGTTCACAGACAGGAATCCCATTACCGGACCGATCAAGGGTTCTGGTGTTCGTGTATCAGCCAAGCGCGAACGAACTCCTGACATTTTGGAAGTTGTAGAGATGCAGCGACTTCTGGGATCACTGAGAGTTCGGGAGCGGGCAATGGTATTCCTCGACATGGCATTGGGTCTGCGTCGCGGCGAGTTGGCCGGCCTCAAGTGGGAGGACGTCAGCTTCGAGAAACTCTACCTCAACATTACCCGATCCGTTGTTGATCAGCGGATTGGCAACACGAAAACAGAAGTTTCAAAGAAACCGGTCCCAATAGACGACTACCTGGCCCAGGACCTCATGGCCTGGCATGAGGAAACACCGTACCGGAACGCGTCGGATTGGGTATTTGCCACAGATAGCCAGCGGGCTGGAATCAAAAGAGGTAAACAGCCTCTCTGGCTGAGCACCGTAATGCGCTATCACATCCAACCCAGGGCCCGGAGCATGGGAATCGACAAGAAGGTTTCCTGGCACACTTTCCGCCATACCTTCTCAACCTTGCTGAAGGCCAACGGTGAGGATGTGAAAGTGGTTCAGGAACTCCTGCGCCACGCTTCGGCAAAGATGACGCTCGACACGTACTCTCAGGCGCTCACCCCAGCCAAACGGGCAGCGCAGAGCAAAGTCGTGAGCATGATTCGCCCCCAAAACAACTTGTACCGTCGATGTACCGCGAGTTTTTGATCGAATCGGTGTAAGTCATTGAAAAAATTTGGCGTCCCCGACGGGATTTGAACCCGTGTTACCGCCGTGAAAGGGCGATGTCCTAGGCCGGGCTAGACGACGGGGACGCTGCCAGAAAAACAGGTGGGTCACTTGCAGTCTGCTCATTGATATTACCAGGGCTGGCACGGTGTGTCAAAATCCATCCCGCGGATTGGCGCGGATCAACGCTGATCGCAAGGGAAGCAGGATTTGAGGGCTGCCGTTATATCAGTGCGGTAAGCGTCCACGCGAATCACTTTCGAGAAAACGATTGGCAGTTTTCCTGTGCGGCGGGAGTATAGGTCAGCATCAGGCCACGTGACGCATTTGCCGACATTCGAAAAGCAAACACAGTGGAATGATCATGCGGAGCGACACGGCGGCAGATATGCTTACGTCCTCATCATATTTGCCGCTGACCAGGCCCTGACGAATGCACCTAGCCGGTCCAGCGCGGCGGGAAATTTCTCCGTGATGGCTGCGAAGCCCAGGCGGAAGTGCGAAGGCGCATCGAAGCAATCCCCGGGGGCGAGCAGGATGCCCTGTTCCGCCGCGGCCTGGCAAAAGGCGCGGCTGTTTTCGCCACTGACCAGCCAGGGGAAAGCGGTCATTCCGCCGCGAGGAGGAATCCAGCCCAGCGTTTCGCGATGCTCGCCCATGAAGGCATTGAGCTGCCGGAGATTTTGCGTTGCGGTTTCCTGTGTTCTCGCGAGGATGGTATTCCGATGGCGCATGGCAATCTCCGCCAGCATTTCTCCCGCAGAAGTATTGGAAATGGAGAAATAGGCGCGGGCATTCCAGTAGCGCTGGCGGCGACTGGCGTCATGCTCGATCATCCATCCGGTGCGGACTCCGGACAACGGAAAAGCCTTGGCGAAATCATGGATAACGGTGGCATGGGGCAGACGGGCCGCCGATTTCGTCGCCTGTCCGTGATAGATGGGGTGGTAGACCTCATCGCTGACAAGTTGAATTCCACGCGATGAGGTGAACTCGTGCAGGCTGTTCAGTTCGGAATCGCTGACGGTGGCGCCCGTGGGATTGTGGGGGCTGTTCACCAGCACCAGTTTGGTATTTCGGTCCGCCAGTTGTTTGATTTCATCGATATCGATACGGAAGCCGTTCTCCCGGCGAACGGCATAGCAGCGAGTCTCGAGCCGAAGAGATTCTGGCAGAGCTGAAAAAGTGGTGAAGCCCGGCTGCGGGATGATGACATTGGCTCCTGGCTCCGCGGCCATCCACATGAGAACAAGAAGCGCCTCGGATGCGCCGGTTACGATTTGGACAGTGTCGACAGGAACACCCTGCATGTCGGCGATGGCCGCACGCAGTCCCGTGGCCCCTGCCGGGCGGCTGTAGATGAGGTTGTGATTCAGGAAGCGCTCCCGCTCTTCCTCAGTGGCGAGGCCCAGAATCTCGTTCAGTGTCCAGGACGGTCCGGTGCTTGCGGCCAGGTTGAAATCGATGTCGTGCTCCCAGGTGTCCAGCCACATGTCCAGCAGGAAGGGTTTCAATTGCATGTCGCACCTCGCAATGGGATTAGATCAGATGATGGGCAGGTTGGCCTCACAAAATTTTTACGCGCTTCCGGTGCTGCCCAGCCGTCCAGCAAAGCTAATCACGCAGGCGGCGCAGTCGTGAGTGCCTGCCCCCCATGTGTCAGGGCGGTGGTTCGCGAATGTTAAACTTTTCATCGTGAAAGCACTGCTGCAACTCCTTACATCCCATCCGTATATAGCGCTCTTTACCATTGGCCTGCTCGAGCGGATGGGCATTCCGCTGCTGCTATCTCCCTTTCTGGTGGGCGCGGGGGCGCTTACGGCTGCCGGCGACGCACGCTTTGACGTGGCCATGTGGGCCACGCTGCTGGGGTGCATGATCGGCGACACGCTGCTGTATGAGTTGGGACGTGTCAAGGGAGACTGGGTGCTCTCGTTTTTGTGCCGGATATCGCTGGAGCGCGACAGTTGCGTGCGGCGGTCCAAAGGACTGTTTGAAAAAGGCGCGGTGCGCAGCCTGCTGCTTTCCAAATGGCTGCCGGGAGTTTCGCATCTGGTGCCGGCGGTGGCCGGGTTGGTGCGGATGAAGCGCGAGCGCTTTCTGCTGGTGAATACTCTGGGCTCATTCCTGTGGATTGTGGGCCTGCTGGCCCTGGGATATGTGCCGGTCAAGCAAACCCACGCGCTTGCCGTTGTCCCCGCGGCCGCGCCCGCCGTGCTGGAGATGCTGCTGGTGTTCGTGGCCGGGAATGCCGGGATCAAATACATGCGCAAGCGGCACTTTATTCGCGAGCTTTACGACGCCAGAATCCTGCCGGAAGAACTGCAGGCCATGATGAAGAACGGGGAAGAAGTGGTGATCGTGGACCTGCGCCATGCTCTGGATTCGGTGAGCGATCCGCGAGTGATTCCCGGAGCGATCCGTATGCTGCCGGAAGAGGTGACGAGCCGGGCCAAGTCGCTGCCCAAAGACCGGGACATTGTCCTCTACTGTACCTGACCCAACGAAGCAACCAGTGCCCGTGTGGCACAACAACTGAAAACGCTGGGAGTGTTGCGCGTGCGTCCGCTGGCCGGTGGCTTCCACGGCTGGAAGAAGCTGAATTTTCCGCTGACGGAGATAGATGGGGTGCAGTGGAGAGCGGTGGTGTGAGTTTATAAAATGTTATAACCTGGCGGCCTCCTCAAGTTTGGCTTTTGCCTCCTGTGGCCGATTCATACGTTTGAGCAACTCGGCATGGAACTCCAGATTGAGCTTAAGCGCAGCGGACAGGCCACCATTGCGGCAAAAATCCTCGGCAACTGATATGTCTTTATTGCCGCCTTCCATGTCTCCGGAAAAGGCTCGTATTTTGGCGCGAATGGAGTACGCCGCCGCGCTACCGGAGTTATCGGCGTGCTCGAGTGCCGCTGTTTCTACAGCTTTGTCTGCATACTGAAGCGCGGTCTCGAAATCACGGATGTTTCCATAGGCCGTAGCCGCATATACGTACGCCATTCTCCGTTCTCTGAAACGCCGGTCTTTGGGGAACTCATCGGCGATAGCGGCAGCTTTTTTGCATGCATTTGCGGTACTTTCGTCTGTTGCCTGCGCAATCACGCCACGCGTGCAGGCTTCCCACGGTATATCGAAGCGATTCGCGACCTCTGCGTCAGGCTCCCCTCGGTGATCAGGAGATGGAAGTGTTACGGTGACGGAATAGCTGCCGTTTGCCGACGCTTCGTGCGGAGTGTGTACAGCCGGTTTGCCGCGCATGGTGAAACTGACAAGAACATCCCCGGTCACGGCGGTTGTCCCAGTGGCGTCGTGAAATGGTGAATACCTCCACTGTTTCAGGGCCGTTACCGCAGCGTGCCTTAACTCAGGAGGTCCGCTGACAACCTTTGTGGATCTCACCAGGCCATCAGGGCCGATCTCTACAGTAGCGACCACATCGCCCTGTATCTGAGACGATAAGGCTGGGGAAGGATAAACTGGCGCGACATAAGTCATCAGGTGACTCGCCAGTTCTTCCCGGCCCACTTTGGCAATTTTCGGGGCCTGCGCATCCATCAAAGTAATCCCAAAAACCAACCCAAGGGCGATTATTGACGACCGAATTAACGAATAGCGGAGCGTGGCAAAAGCATCGCGCTGGGCAAGAGTGCGAGAGTAAGAATGCATGGTTAATCTTCGTTGAGTCAGTATAGTCCGGCTCAGAAAAAGGTGCTCTCCGGCAGCGAGTAAAACCTATACAATTTAAGAATGCTAAAGGAGCATGAAAACATGAAAGTTGAAATCAAGCGCTGCTTTATGTGATCTGACATCAGGAGCCAGGCCGTGAGCCTGAAAGAGCAGATCGATCGCAAGTTCGGCGTCATCACGAAGATAAAGATGGGCGTTCCCGGAAGCCTGGATGTGCTTGTGGATGGCAACATCCTGTTCTCCGCCAAGGCGGCGAAGCGTATGCCGGCGAGTGGCGAGGTCCTCGATCTGATTGCCGCACGCGCAGGCGCGCTGTAATCAAGTCGTTAAAACCATACCGCGGATTGCGCGGATCAGCGCTGATCTGAAGTGAAGCTGGATTTTTGAGGGCGGGTTTGGGATTTGCCCTGGCTTATGCCGGTTTTCAAGAATGAGAAAAACAATAACCGGGATGTCTTAAGAGTTAGACGACGCCAACCCACAACCTTCAGATTGGACGGCTGGATTTTCACCAGCATTGGCCCGGCACCTTGTAATTATATTGAGAGAAAAAACGCCAGTAATCTTTGGGATCTAATCGTGGTCCCAACCCTTTCGAAAATCCCGCGAAAGGGCTGGGGCACCCGAACTGGAGCTATTTTTTTGGCGGTGCGATCACATCCTTGGCCGCTTTCGCCACTCTGAATTTGACCACCGTTTTCGCTTTGATCTTGATGGCTTCCCCGGTTTGCGGGTTGCGCCCCATACGCGCCTTGCGGGCCGCCTTTACCAAACGCCCGATGCCGGGAATCACGAAGACTCCATTCTTCTTCGTTTCAGCTATGGCCATCTCTGCCAGATGATCCAAAAACTCACCCGCGGTTTTGTTGCTTAACTCTAAATTCTCCGCCATGTGCCGGACCAAAGCTGCCTTCGTCATCGTAGTTGCCATGATTGCTCATCCCTCCTGGATTGTGAATCGATTGATTGCAAACGGCAATATGAACAGAGATGGAACCAGCGAGTCAAGTTTGCGTCGCACGTTGACATTTTTTATCCATTGACTTTTTTGTGAGTCGCGATACCATGCGCGCGGGTTGCGGGTACAGACCGGGTGGATGACCGACAAAAGTCTTACCGCGGATTTGCGCGGATGGACGCAGATTAAGAATATAAAGTCCAACAGCCGGGTTGGGTGGCGCTTGGGCCACGCAAGGGCCACGCTTGGGTCGAAATAAGGTAAGTGCTGTGTTCTCAATGGAAGTGCGGATTTTGGGGGAGGGGGGTACCCCGGATTCCAAAACGGGCTTACCACTGATTTGCACAGATGACACAGATAAGAATTCAAATATTAAAGGCAAACCCCGCTACAGCCGGGGGCACCTCCACGCCATCATGCGCAAAACCCCGGAACACAGCCGGGGGCGGCTGTGCTACATGAGTATGGGAGATTGCGGCTGATGGTATGGGCCAAAGCATTATCCACAGCTGGCTTGACGGCGGATGGGCGGGGCGTTAGGCTTCCTGCCAAGTTCAGGAGGTAATTTATGGGATGCACTCGCATTTTGAAGGCTGGTTTTCATAAGGCCTGGGTGGTTGGGCTGGCGTTGTTGTGTCTGATGGCTGTTCAGGCCGTGGGGCAGGCGGCTGGGGCACCGGCGGTGATTCGTCCGGGGGACAACCTGGTGGTGGAGAATATTCCGGCCATACCTGCCGGGATTGCGGAAAAGGGCAATCAGTATGGCGAGTTTCGCGGGGCGACCCTGCAGGACTGGGACCCGGTAAAGCGGGAGATGCTGATTGGCACGCGCTTTGCCGATGTGCCGCAGATCCATCGGGTGAAGATGCCGGGTGGAGATCGCACGCAGCTCACGTTTTTTCCCGACCGGACGGGCGGCGGGCACTTTGGCCCCAAAGGCGACTACTTTACCTTTTCCAAGGACGTGGGCGGGGGCGAGTGGTTCCAGATTTATCGCTATGACGTGGCCAGCGGCGAAGTGACGCTGCTGACGGACGGCAAGTCGCGCAATACGGGGGCCAGCTTTGCCCACCATGACAACCGTTTTGCTTACAGCTCCACGCGGCGTACGGGGCAGGACACCGACATATGGGTGATGGACCCAACCAACCCGAAAAGCGACAAAATGCTGCTGCAACTCGAAGGCGGCGGCTGGGGCGTGGCGAGCTGGTCGGAGGACAACAAAAAGCTTTTGGTGCTGCAGGAGATTTCGGCCAACGAAAGCTATCTGTGGCTGGCGGACACGGCCACCGGCGAGAAGAAGATGCTTACGCCCAAGGGCGGCGAGCAGGTGGCTTACGGCGGCGGGCCTTTCAGCAAAGACGGGCGCGGTTTTTATACGACGACCGACCGGGATTCAGAGTTCCAGCGCCTGGCTTATTTCGATCTGGCCACGATGACGCCTACGTATCTGACCACCGCCATTCCCTGGGACGTGGATGAGATTGAGTTGAGCGAAGATGGCAGGACGCTGGCCTTTGTGACCAATGAAGACGGCATCAGCCGGCTGTATCTGATGGATACGGCCACGCGCAAGTACCGGCCGGTTTCCAATATTCCCACTGGGTTGATTGCCGGACTGAATTTTCACCGCAACAGCCACGACCTGGGATTCGTGGTGACTTCGGCGCGCTCGACTGCGGATGTTTATTCGCTGGACGTGGCCACAAGCAAGGTGGAGCGCTGGACGTCGAGTGAAACCGGCGGGCTGAACACGGCGAACTTCTCCGAGCCGCAGCTGATCAAGTGGCAGAGCTTTGATGGCAAGACGATTTCCGGCTTCCTCTATATGCCGGATGCTAAGAAGTTTCCCGGGAAGCGTCCGGTGATCGTGAACATACATGGCGGGCCGGAGGGGCAGTACCGTCCAGGATTTTTGGGGCGCAACAACTACTACCTGAATGAACTGGGCGTGGCGCTGGTGTTTCCCAATGTCCGGGGATCGACGGGATACGGCAAGACGTTTTTAAAGCTGGACAATGGCATGAACCGCGACCACACGCACAAAGATATTGGCACGCTGCTGGACTGGATTGGCAAAAATCCGGCGCTGGATGCGGACAAGATCATGATCACGGGCGGAAGTTACGGCGGTTACATGACGTGGGCCGTGGCTTACGAATATAACGACAGAATCCGCTGTTCGCTGCCGGTGGTGGGGCCGTCGAACCTGGTGACGCTGCTCGAGCATACGGAGGCTTACCGGCGCGATCTGCGGCGGGTGGAGTATGGCGACGAGCGCGATCCGAAGATGCACGAATATCTGGAGCGCACCGCGCCGCTTAATAATGCAGACAAGATCCGCAAGCCGGTGTTTGCGGTGGTAGGGAAGAACGATCCGCGGGTGCCGTGGACGGAGTCACGCCAGATGCTGGACAAGCTGAAGAGCAGCGGCGTCCCCACGTGGTTCCTGATTGCAAACGATGAAGGGCACGGATACGCGAAGAAGCGCAACCAGGATTTCCAGTTCTATGCCACGGTGATGTTTGTTCGCGAGAATCTTCTGGGCGAAAAAGGGCTGGCTGGCACGAAATAGAAGGAAGGGGTTGAATGGCTGAAGAGCAGGGCCGCGGCAAGGCGGGTACACGGGCCGCCGACAAAGGTATCTGCATTCCTGTTACGGGAATGGATGTGATTGTCCGCGGCCTGACGGTCACGCGTGCGCCCTTTCTGGAGCGGAATTTATTGATCCCGCTGGACGCGCACATAGCCACGATTTTGGTCCAGCCGCTGGTGGATCCGGGGACCATGGTAAATGTGGCGTTTTCACCCGAGGTCAGCGAGGAGGCCAGGATTTGGTCGATCGGCCAGGTGCGGGAGGCGTCTAAATGGCGGATTTGGGTGCGTTTTCACTGCACGCTGCATATTACCCGGTAATCGGCGAGACGAGGAGCAACTCAGGCGAGAGTGGCGGCTTCTTTTTCCAATAGCGCCTATCCGCATTTTTGGCTTGTTTGGCGTGTGTTTGTCCAATACGATTGAGTACCTTGCTTATGCGCTCATTTTTAACCCGCCTCGCCGTCGTGCTCTGGTTGCTGCCGGCGGGTTTTGCCATGGTGCAGGCGCCGCAACCGCAGGCACAGCAGCCCGTGGATGTGAATGAGCAATTCCTTCCCAGCCAGGGAGTGGGACCGCGCTTTGAAACCGGCGCCAAAACTTCCCTGAAAGCGCGAGTGGCGATTCAGCAGGGAAGAGCGCAGTCGGTCCCGACGTTTTCGAAAACATTTGTAGCTCAGGGGCGCTCCTTTCCCTTCACTATGGTGGGAGGCGCACCCAATCGCGGAGAGACCACACGGATTCGGACGCAGATGATCCCCATCTCGCTGTTCTTTGAAGGATTTGTGGATGCGAAGGGCGAGCCGATTGTGCTCGAGGCTGGCGACGGCCTGGCCCTGACGCTGAACTCGCCGAATTTTCATGCGGCGACATATCAGACCGGGGTTACTCAGTTTGCGGATGCGGTGCAGCGCGCGGAGTTTTTCGGCAGCATGGGCGCTGATTGGCACACTTTGCTGCGTCCGCCGGAGATGCTGAAGCCGGTGATGATCGATGTGCCGCGCGGAATGGCGAATGTGTACCGCGTGTCGAGCGGCAAGGTGTTTGCAATTGTGGATACGGCGTTTTTTATCTCGCAGCTCAACACCATTATCCAAACGGAAAACCTCGAGGTTGAAGCCCTGCCGATCGCGCTGACCACCAATGTGCTGCTGGCTCCGGCCGCGCAAATACAGCACTGCTGCACGCTGGGTTTTCATACGGCGTTTGATACCGGCGAGCAGGGCGATACGGTGCAGGTGCAGACCTTTGTATGGGCGAGCTGGCTGGATACCGGCATCTTTGGCGGCACGGTGGCGGACGTTACGCCGCTCAGCCATGAGATTTCCGAGTGGATGAACAATCCTTTCAGCACCAACATTGTTCCGGAATGGGCCTTTCCCAACGGCAATGGTGGATGCGAGGATGGTCTGGAATCCGGCGATCCGGTTGCGTTGTTCAGCAATGCCGGATATCCGGTGCCGATTGACGGATTTACTTATCATCCGCAGAGCGAGGCCCTGCTGCAGTGGTTCCAGCGCGGCCAAACCTCTGACGCTGTCGACGGGGCTTTCAGCTTCCCCGATACAGGCCTGCTGACCGCGCCTTCTCAGGCGTGCGCAGCGCGGTAAAACATTGAGTCGCTACGACCGTTATTTTTTACGCAGCTATTTTTCGCGCAGCACGGCGTATTCGGCTTTCGCCTGCCGATAAACGGGAATGCGAGGATCGGCGTCTTTCCAGAGGGCCAGAAAGTCGGCATAAGACGCGCGCGCAGCCGATTCGTCACCGGCCATCTTCTGCGCTCGCGCCAGTTCAAGGTAGGCCAGGGCCCCGGTTATATACGTGCCCACTAAACCGGGATGATCGAGGATTTTTCTGAACTCGGCTTCCGCCAGGCGGCCTTTACCCATTTGCAGATAAGCCTGTCCGCGAATATAGGCAGGGTAGAGACCATCGAATGCTGCAGGCTTGGCCAGTTCGTATTTTTCGGCAGGCCGCAGGAGATCAATTGCGCTGGCCGGATTGTGCTGCTCCAGTTGAATGGCGGCACGTATCACGGGAAGGCAGTAGTTTTGAACGGTCGTATCCAGCGGGAGCTCATGGTTTGCGGTATCAATCACCTTCTGTACCTGCTCACGGTCCCCAGTGTAGGCAAGGGCCAGAGCCAAAGTCATGCGCATGTAGCGAGCCCGGCTCCTTTGGGAGACCTTTGCCAGCAGTTGTTTCCCGGTGGCCAAATCGCCAGCAGCCATATCCTGCAGAATCTCCTGGCCCAGGTAGTGGCTGCCTCGAGGTGAGTCGCCGGCTTTATCAGCCATGTCGATGGCCTGCCGCACCAGGCGCTGAGCGTTATGGAAGCGGCCATGGTAAGCCTCTATCCTCGCCTGGACGAAGAGGAGTTCGTAACCGCCAGGATGGGTTGCGCCCCAGCTCCATTGTTCCTGCAGGGTTCGCTCGTCTTTTTGCAGGAAGGCCAGGGTGGCACGCAACTCACGTATCTGGGGGCTGTCGAATTTGTGCGCCAGGGCTTCGTCAAAAACGGTCATGGCCTCGGCCGGACGGTCAGTATAAATGCTGGCCCCCATCCAGTTAACGAAGGCTGAGTGTGTGGGAAGAAGATGTGTTCCCGTACGGGCTTCCACAAGGGCCCTATCGTACTGCCCTATTGTCATCAGATCCCAGGCGAAGTTGGTGTGAGCAATGGCATTGCGAGGAAAGGTTTGTACCCATTGCTGGAAAACAGGGTAGGGTGTTTCCAAATCGCCGTCAACGAGGAGGTGATAAATCGTTTCTACCTGAAAGCGGGTGGGCCAGGACAGCCGGGTGCGCAGATTGTAGGCCTGTTTTTCAGCGGTTGCTGACTGGCTTGTTTCATCATAGTCGTGATGAATCACGCCAAGAGAAGCATAGGCCAGCGCCAGGTTTGGATCTACTTCGATGGCATGCTCATAATTGGCAGCAGCCTCGTGGAGTTTACCCTCAATATGGTGCTGATAGCCCAGTCGCAAAAAGTGCAGGGCCTCCGGAGATGAACTCGTGGCTTCTTCAAGCGGAGTATTGAATTGGGTGATGGAATCTGCCGGTTCTCCCAGCTTGCGCCGCAGCCGGGCCGAGGCCATACCCAGAAAATGCACTATTTCATTCCGGCTGGGAGCATCCAGCCGAACTTGCGCAATCGTATACGCGCTGCGACAGTCGATCGCGCTCATATCGATGCGGAACTGGTTTCCCACATCGTCTATGGCGGGGGCCACCAGCATTTTGCTTCCCGTGCGACGGCAAATGTCACGGGCGATGTTTGCTGTCACTCTTGTATTTTCGGGAAGGTTAAGCAGTTTGAGTGTTCCCCGGACTTTATCACTGGCCAGAACGTTCAGATAGGGTGTTTGCTCAAAGGCGACATGCAATGCGTCATAAAAAGCGTCATCAAACAGCGGATCACTGGTTTGATTGCTCATGTCGGCAAGAACCAGGGAATCATTGGCAGAGAGCGTTACACGGTTACGATAGCTGTTATATGCCCAGATCACAGCAGCTGCAGCCAGGAGTACTGCCGCCGCCGCAACCCATTTGTGAATGCGCCGACGCACCGGGTTGATCTCCCGCTGGACGCGCTCCAAATCGGCCCGCATCTCCGATGCAGACTGGTATCGCAGAGTGCGGTCCTTCTCCAGGGCCTTGCTGATGACAGCATTCAGCCTGCGCGGTATGGTGGAGTTCAGATCATTGATTGGCGCTGGCCCACGGTTGAGAATGGCATCATGGACCACCGCCACGGTTTCACCGATGAAGGCACGCTGTCGCGTGACCATCTCATACAGAACAATGCCAAAGGAAAACAGATCGGTACGCGAATCCAGCTTTTCTTTGCGAATCTGCTCCGGGGACATATATCCGACCGTCCCCATGGCCGCGGCGAAGCTGGCGTGGGTTACGGAAAGTTCTCCGGACAGAACCTCGTGTATCGCACTCGGGGCTGGCTCTGTTGTTTTTACAGGATTTTTTCTGGCGATTTCTTCCGTTTCAGCCAGCTTGGCCAGCCCGAAATCGAGGATTTTCAGCGGACCATTTTTAGTGATGAACAGATTGCCCGGCTTGATGTCGCGATGAATGATGTTCTTCTCATGAGCGACCTGCAGGCCATCACAGATTTGAATCGCATAATCCAGCAGCTGGGGCAGAGGGATCGCCTGCTCATTGGAAGCAGCGAGATGATGGAGGATAGTGTTTCCTTCCAGCATCTCCATCACGATGAAGGGCTGGCCCTGATACTCGTCAATTCCGTAGATCGTACAAATGTTGGGATGGTTCATGGCCGAAGCGGTTTGGGCTTCGCGCTCGAACCGTTGCAGAGAAACCGGGTCCGTGGCCAGCTCTTCCGGGAGAAATTTGAGGGCCACGCGGCGTCCCAGCCTGATATCTTCAGCCTTGTACACCATCCCCATGCCGCCCCCGCCAATCACCTCCAGCACGCGATAGTGGGAAACGTTTTTGCCGACGAGGGCTCTGGCTTCCGCGCACAGCTTTTCTTTGATGAGATTGCCGGCTTCAATCCCAGGAGGTGTTGAGGGATCATCCAGCCAGTTGGTGGTGACCAGTAAGCGATAACCGTGTCCCATGGTCTCGATATAGCGTGGTTTTTCGGCTGAGTCGCTGAGTGCTTGTCGCAGGGCTGTTATGGCCACGTTGATGCCATGGTCAAAATCCCCGGCAGTGGCCTTGGGCCACAGTTTTCTCCGGATTTCCTGGCGGGTTACGATTTCGCCCTGGTTCTCAATCAGAAGTAGCAGAAGGTTATAGGGCTGTTCCTGGAGAAGGACTTTACGCCCATTCCGAGGGGAGCCGGCTGAATACAACTCACCCGTCTTAAGGTTAAGTTCAAACTCCCCAAGCTGGATCCGACTTGAGACAGCATGTTCCATGGTCGGATATTGTCACCAGTGTACTCCTGCTGAGGGGCCCCCTAAAGGTATAGATGTCCGATATATTGCATGAATCCCTTTCAGTACTGACTGAAACCTGAGCTGCAAAGCGAACCATAATCAATATGTAAGGCTGGTTAAAAGATGGCCGATGCCCCCGCAATCGCCGTGCCGCATTTACAATGGAGCGCTGTAATCAGGAACGAGGAGATTTGATATGCGTAAACCGATTCTTGTTGCGATGGCCTTAATTTTTGCAGGAGCGGCACTGGCGCAGGGCGCTGCGCCGGTCCAGTACAAACTCAAACAGAAATTCGTGATTGGCGGTGATGGCGGCTGGGATTATCTCACGTACGATCCTGCCGGAAAGCGCCTGTTTATTTCTCGTGGCACGCGCGTGCAGGTGGTCGATCCGGCGACGGGAACCGTAGTTGCGGAAATTCCCAATACTCCCGGTGTCCACGGGATCGCTTTGGCCCAGGACCTGGGCAAAGGTTTCACCAGCAACGGACGCGAGAACACCATTACTGTATTTGATCTGAAAACGCTGAAAGAAACCGCGCGGATCAAACTGGATGGCGGCGAAAACCCTGACGCCATTCTTTACGATGCTGCGTCGAAGAGAGTTTTTGCCTTCAATGGACGCAGCAAAAATGCGACCGTGATTGACGCCGCCAGTGGCAATGCTGTCGGTAATATCCCGCTGGACGGCAAACCTGAGTTTGCGGCGGAGGACGGTAAAGGCCTGGTTTTCGTGAATATCGAAGACAAAAACGAATTGCAGGTGATCGATGCCCGCAAGGCGACCGTGCTCCATAGCTGGCCCATGGCTGGTTGCGACGAGCCTTCCGGACTGGCCATGGACCAAAAGCACCGCAGATTGTTTGCCGGCTGCGGAAACAAAGTCATGACCGTGGTGAGCGCGGACGATGGCAAGGTAATCACCACTCTTCCCATTGGCCAGGGCGTGGATGCCAATGGTTTTGATGCGGGAACGGAGCTGGCGTTCAGCTCCAATGGAGATGGCACGCTGACCGTGGTGCATGAAGACTCGGCAGATAAATTCACCGTGGTGGGCAACGCGGAAACGCAGCGCACGGCGCGCACCATGGCGCTCGACCCCAAAACGCACGACGTATTTCTGGTTGCTGCGGAGTTTGATGAGCAGCCGCCAGCGGAAGGGCAGACCCGCCCTCGCCGCACCATGAAGCCGGGTACGTTTACGCTGCTGGTAATGGAAAAGAAATAAACCTGTGAGCCTCGGCGGCTGGTCACTCTTGCGACCAGTCGCCAAACGCTCATGGTTTGCCTCGCTGTAATGGAAACTCTGGCTGGGCTCAGCGGCCTATCGCAGATATTTATCCGGAAGAGGATGGCCCGCCTCTTCGCCCTGCCAGTATATGTTCATGATCCACCAGCGCGTGCCATCGTTCATCAGCTGAAAGCTGTTAATGCCGCGAGCGAACGGCTTTTCCCCTTTGGCATGGCGTGATTCATAGGTGCTCCACACGTGCGCAATGTGCTCCCACGATTCCACGCGGTTGGCGACAGCGCTTTCAAAAAAGCCTTCCTTGGCGAAGTGTGCTCCGGCGCGCTCCGCATATTCATCCACGGTGGAGATTTTGGAAACGACATTTCCGTCTTTGTCGCGGAAGGTGGGGATCATCCGCGCTCCAGGGTAGTAAAGCGAGCGAAATCGGTCCCAGTTGCGCGCCCCGGCCGGTCCGGAAATGCAGTCATAAACAGCGGCCACGATGTGCTCAATGCTGTCCACGTCTTTGGGGTTGGCCTGCACAGTGCTGTTTGCCGGAGCCGTCGTTGAGGTTTGCGCAGAGATGTTCATCAATGCGCCAAGGATGAGAATTGCGAGGAGGTAATTGCGAATTTTCATGGAATGAATCCTCGAAAGTATTGTGTCCTGCCTGCTTTCGGTTGCTGCAGGAAATCAGGGCATTCATTGTAACCACAACCTGAGCACCGCGATACAGACAATTCAGATGTCAGGTTGCGATAATCTCTGCAATGGGAGCATGCTTTGATTGAAAGTATGACAGCGTTCGTCTCACCCGTGAACTGCCGGAACATCAGCTGGCTGCGGGCAGAGAGGGAACGGTAGAGCAGCTTGTCCGCAGTGACGATGGCCGGATTCTCGGCGCCGAGGTGCGCTTTTATACCCAGACTGGGACGATCACTCCTGTTTTGCCGCTGGAAGTGCTGGAGCCGGTGCTGGCCAATGCCCGTCATCGGACGGCGGTTTTTTGGGAGTTGAGAAAGCCGCTGCAGCAGATTGTTGAATCTGCAATGGGCGTGATGTTTGCCCGTGGTTTTGCCATGGACGCCGGCCTGAATGTGGTTCGTCTGCACTATATCAGCCGCGATAAATGGTGGCGATGGGGAGATCCCATTCGAGACGCCACGGGTGGGGAAGTGCTGGCTGCATCTTCTTTGTGGGATGGCATCGCCATTGCATTTTCCGGATGGGAAGGTTTTCAGCTGGAGTTCAGGCCCGCTGGCTTGCGGCCAGCGTTGCTGCTGCATGAGCGTGATGGCGCGTTCCAAAAGCAATCTCGCGAGACGCACTATGCCATGGAGTTTCTTCGCCTGCTGCTGGAGTTGCGCGCGGCCTGTGAGGCGGAGTACTGTGCGTTTCCCGTCGACACTGCGTGGCTGGTGGAAGGAAACTGGCCGTCTCTCTTGATAGAGCCACTATATCCCGATTTTTTGCTGCTGCCGCCGGGCCGGCAGCTCAATTCATCTGACGACAGCAGCTTCCGCCGCATTCAATTGACAGACGGAAGTACCATCGTCACCACCATGCCCATGAAATCGAGTCCGCATGACACGCCGGCCAGTCGCTCCGAACGCGACCTGAATCTCAGTCAGTTACGAAAATTAAAAGCTTTGGGTGAGAAGTACTACGACCAGATGTATGACGCACGCACCGGACTGAGCGGCCTGTATGCAGACATAAAGGACGTCTTTCGGGATGCTGTCGCGCTCGCCAGTGAACTCGGGTTGGCGGAAGAGAGCAGGAGGCTGGAAGAAAGACTGGAGCACATCAAAGCGGTATTTCGCAGCCAGTTCTCTTAGAGAAGCACATCAAAGCTGCACAACGTCTCTGTGCCCAAAACAGCCATACGCTCTGCTTTACCTTAAAGTGTTTCAAAAAGCTCTCGAAGCTCATATTTGATCAATCGCCCGTTCCCGTCGAATGTGAATTCGATATGAATAAACCCATTAAATAGTCCAACATAGCTCCTGGAGACATGCGCAAATATCTTCCCTAACTGCGGACTGTATTCCGAATGTGATATATGGTTTGAATCCAGAAATGCAATCACGTTGGACTCATGAGTCCCAACAGGTAAGGCTTGGCTTATCAGTCGATCAAGTCTTTGCGGATCAACCCTGCGTATTCCATGAACACAAGTGACGAGAAAAACGATCAGGAGAAAGGCGCTTGTATAAACGACAAATGCTTTTTTGGTTATCGTGTGCCTCATCACTTAATCCCTAAGGGCGTTGACCATTCCGGCAGACGGTAAATGTGCGGTTTAGATAGCGCCCACAAAATAAAAAGGCGGCACGTGGCCGCCCTTTTTTGTGAAACCTTCCGGACTTAGAGAGCGCGAACGTTCTCGGCCTGCCAGCCTTTTTGTCCCTTGGTCACAGTGAATTCCACCGCCTGGCCTTCCTGCAGAGAGCGGTATCCATCCGACTGAATTGCTGAGAAGTGGACGAAAATGTCCTCTCCATTTTGACGTGCAATAAAGCCAAAACCTTTGGCGGCGTTGAACCACTTAACTGTACCTTGTTCCATTTTGTAATCTTTTCCTGTTTTTCTGAAATTAACGCTGGAAGAGAAATATCGACTCGGTTCGGCAGGCGCAAACGAAAGCAGCTACTTGCAGAAGACTCAACAGATCAATTTCTAACGCCCTCATAGGATATCACACTTACGGCAGAAATGTCGCAAGAATTGTGCGATCTTGTATTTTACAGGCCTCGCGTTGCTCAAACCGCGCCAGCATTGCGCAATTGGGCGATTTGCGCTTCTGTATATCCAAGTTCCGTGAGGATATCCTGTGTGTGTTCGCCCAGCACGGGCGCCCGGCGAGTAATACCGCCGGGTGTGCCCGAGAGACGCACCGGCGTATCGGCCAGTGGGACCGATTTTGCGGCTCCGGGATAGTCGACGTAGCGCAGCAACTCACGCGCTTTTACCTGGGGATCATCCAGCACCTGCTGCAGCTCCAGCACCGGCCCTGCCGGGACTCGGGCCCGCTCCAGTTCGGCAATCGCTTCCGCTGTTGTCCGCGTCTCGAGCCAGGCATTCATGGCGGCGGTGATCTCGTCGCGATGGTCCGCACGTTTTTGGTCGCTGGAGAATCGGGGATCGGTGATGAAATCTTCTCGTCCAGCGAGCCGGGCCCAGCGGGCAAATATCTCGGGACCTATAACCGAGACCACAATCCAGCCGTCTTTCGTCTTGTACGTATCAGCGGGAGCGGCATAGAAACTGGCATTGCCCGTCTGATGGCGATCCACTCCCAGAACGTGTTTTTCCGCCAGCAGCCCCTGGGTAAAAGCGATGCTCGTGGCCAGAAGGGAACCGTCCACAATTTGCCCTTCACCGGTTTGCGCGCGGTGGTAGAGGGCGACCATCACGCCGAAAGCCGTGTGCAGCGCGGTGCCGTAATCTGCAAAAGGAACCAGAGCGCGTACGGGCGGCCCGGGGAAACCGGTAAGACTCATGGCTCCGCTCATGGCCTGCGCTACGGTATCAAAGCCGACTCTGCTGGCATAAGGGCCGTCCGGCCCAAAGGTGGAGATGCGCGCAAAGATAATGTCCGGCCGGATGGCGCGCAGTGAATCGTAATCGAGCCGCATTTTCTTTAATACATCGATGGGAAGATTGGCGATTACCACATCCGCGCTTTTGACCAGCCGCCGTATGATCTCCGCCGCATCCGGTTGTGAGGTGTCCAGAGTCAGGCTGCGCTTGTTCCGGTTGATGGAAAGAAAGCCGCCGCCCTCGCCGCCGCTGGTAATCGGGGCCACATAGCGGTCTTCGCTGCCCTGCCGCCGGTCCACGCGGATAACATCTGCCCCCATGTCCGCCAGCAACATGCCGCAGTAAGGGCCGGCGATAAATCGCCCAAAATCGATTACGCGAATTCCCGCAAGAGGCTTCAGCATCCCTGGAATTCTAAAGCACAAAAGAGATCAATGCAGTGTGGTATTGCCGTTTGGGTTTTGCGGCTGCTTTCGGTTAAAAATCACCCAAAGACACGTTTCTGTAGTTTTCCGGAAGGGCCTCAATCGCCTTACCGGAACTCAACACCAGCACCGATGCGGACGAAGGGTCCTTTGCGTCCGCCACAATGAGCAGTCCGTCGCCATCCGGTGGCCCGAGGATGGGAGCGCGCCAGGCGATGGCGGGCATTGTCGAGGCCGGTACCCTGACCGCAATGGCAAGATGCCGGTAAGCAAAGTCGGAAACGGTCCTGTCCTGGCTGATCATCACAATTCGCATGAGGCCATTTTCGTTCACCAGAACATAGGCCCGGTCCTGGCCGTTGTTTTTGCCCGAGAAGTCTCCCGCGATTTTTCCGCTCGGAACAATGTCCTTATCGTGCAGCCATGACGAAAGATCGGGGTCGAAATCGGCTTCCGTTGCCAGCCGCCAGCCCTTCAGTGAGGCGATTACGCTGGCATCGGATGGCAGCACTCCTGCGGGTGCGGAGGCGGAAGAATTTGCAGTAATACTCGGCGCCATGCGGCTCGGAGTTATGCGCAGGGCGCCAATAATTCCGATCGCCAGAGCGGCTGCGACAATAACGCGTGCGGTAAGCTCTCTGCGTTTTTTATAAGGGGTGATCGTGACCTGGCCCGCGCCCGGCATGGCCTGGAATTTCCCCTCGAGCCTGGCCATATTTTCCAGATGACGAAGCACGGCATTGGCCGGCCCCGCGGAGGGAAACTCCAGTTCGCTGATGGTCATCGACCCAGGGGAGGTACTTACGAACACCGGCGACGAGGCAAGGGCCCGCAAAACCTCAATGACTTCCCGGTTATCGGCAAACATTCTGGCCTGGGCCGGCTGGTCGCTGCTGAGAACAAACCCTCGATTGAGCGCCGCGTCCTCAATTCGTACAACGGCCTTGCCTTCCCTGCGGTTCGCGGCCGAACGCGGCACCATGGAAAACTGGAATGTAGCCGGAATGCCCATGGATACGCGCAGCGCAGGCGCATTGTCAGAATTGGAGAAGCAAATCTGGACAGGATGACTGGCATACACGCCATTCAGGACGACGTCGCTGCCCTCTCGGGAAGGCTCCGCATTCACCAGTCTGCATGTCTTCAGAATGTCTCGCCGGATCACAGAGTAACCGGCCAGAATCTGTCTTCGCCTGATGATACTGATTCCCAGCGTTATGCCCAGAACCAGCATGGCCACTGTAATCAGGAAAGGATTGAGCTGGGGCATAAGGAACGCTAATGCACAAACAGAATACGCGTTCGTACATTTCGCCTTATTTTATCTGGTATCTGCTAATTCATACAGCTGCCTGGCCAAATTTCATGATTGGAAAGCTGATACCTGGTGCACAAATAAAAAACGGTCTGCCGTAAGCAGACCGTTTTTTGGAAAGACAGCTCAGTATTGGATCTCATGAGTCGCCAGCAGATGAGGTGGGGTCTGGGTCATAAGGCTTGCATTCTTCAGAGCGCAGGAGTCGTATTGCAGGGTGACGCTGCCTCCGATCGTGTCGCTCGTATCGCAGTTCGTGCTTCCTTGTGGGCAGCCCTTATTGGTAATATCCTGGCCGGCCAGTATCGCGCCATTCAGGTTTGTCTTATCGCTGCCGCCGCCAGTGAAGGTGACCTGGCCGCGTACCAGAATCAGACCATAGAAATTCAGGCCGCCGTGGACGTCGAGATCTCCATCGATAACCAGTACTCCCGCGCCGTTCGCACCGGCCGTCAATTGTACTGATCCTGAGACATAGGTGACCTGCGGTACGGCCGTCGATGGATCGAGCAAGCCGGCGCTGGGGTTCGCGCTGCCATTGGGGAGTTTATCCGGGAATGTGGTGGGATAGGTGCCGAACTTCTGATTAGTTTGGGTGCCGCAAGTGCTGTACACCGGCGGTATGGACGTGATATTGGGGGTGCCCGAGCAGGAAGAGTTAAAGGATGCGTTAACCGCCTGGCCTTGATACTGGGAAATCAGGTTGCCCACATTGTAAGGCCAGGGGCTTACATTTTGTACCGATGCAGCTCCGTTTAAATTACTTCCGAAGGATGAAACCGCGACTGGTTGACCGTTGGTGGAAACCGTATTTGCCGTAAAAACCGAGTGATGGCTTGCGTCACAACTCGTTGTGCCGGAAGGGGCCGCGGGAGAGACGCCGCAGGAAGTGATTCCGTTTTTGTCTGTCGTGCAGGCAGGAATATTGCAGGTGCAATAATCCATGGCGTTCACACTGGTGCTGCTTCCCTGAAAGGTAATGGGGGCTTCCGTGGAAACCGTGCCCTGGGGAGTAACGATTACAGGAGGCGGGCTGGCAAGTTCCATCTGCACAATGCGCTTGGAACCGGGGTTAGCGCCCACTTTCGGCGTAACGGCGAGTGCCGTGAGCAGCCAAACCGGTTCGAGGCGCGTCGGTTGTTTTTCGCATACATTGCCAGGGCCAGGGATAGCGTTAGGGTCAACGGCCACCTCATTGGTTCCGTCGTAACAGACAGTCCAGCCGTAGTTTGAGGATCCGTCGACCGTGAAAGATGTTGATGTCCCGCCCGCCGCCAGAAGCCCCATGAAGTTCTGCTTGTTCGTGATCCGCACCCATTTAAAGGGCAAAGCGCTTGAGGTAGCGATGTTGGGAATATCACTTACGCCGGGTGTGCCGGTTTTAAAAGCGCTTGTGGTTGGCGTACTATTGGTGATGTTTGGGCCGCAGTGGATACCTGCCGCCGGCGTGGTGAATGCGGTGGCAAAAGAACCGCCGGTGCCCGTTCCATACTGCTCCTGGCAGAGTTCATCGTCGAGATAGGCGCTGTTGGTATCGCTTGGATCCACGGCTTCAGTGCCTGTCGGATTCAATACATAAAATATGCCGGTGTTACTGGAAGCACTCGGCATCTTAAGACCCAGGGCTTGGGCATTCAGAGTTCCACCTGGCGCCAGGAGCACACGCACATTTTCCAGTCCGGCGCGGGCCGCAAAGTACGCTTTTTGCGAATCGCGATAGTTATTGTTGACGGAACTCTCGGTGTCCGCCATAAACATAAAACCAATGCCTATGGCCGTTAACAGCAGCAGGGCAAATAAGGCGACCAGCAGTGCTGATCCGTTTTCATTCCTGCGGCAAATCGTATTTTTTATTTTCGTGGCCATGTTGTTCCTCTCGCAAGCTCAATTGTTAGGCAGTCGTGCCGAGCCTGTCATGTTGACCTGAATGGATTGGTGTGTCGCCAGATCATTGGTGACGCCCTGGAGTGTCAGGTTGATGCGGATGGTCTTGATAGACGCCAAACTCGCCTGGTTGGTGGCGTTAATGCCGGTGGTGTCGTTTCCCAGCAGCAGGCCGCCGGTTGGCGGCTGTCCTGAGGTGCTTAAACTGCCGGCGGTCAGCGTTACAGGCGTTCCGTTGGCGTTATAAGCAGTAAAGATGTTCTGGCCGGGAATCAGGTTTTGTATCTCTGTGTAAAAAACGGGAACGTTTTGTCCCCAGGGATTGGCGGCAATTTTTGTGAGCGAACTGCGGCGTATGCAGGGACAGGGATTGGCGCCTGCGCCCGTCCAGCCGGTTCCGTCATCGTAGTGATACTGGACGACCTGCACCTGACCCAGCCCGTCCAGATCGCCTTCAAACGCAACATCCGTCTGGGAAATGAACCAAAGGCCCACCGCCTCCAGGTTGGAGTTCGCGGGATGCGTGTTCGGGCTGACTCCCACTATGGGGTATCTGTTCCCGTACATGGCGGGGCTGGGATATCCGGACTGATGGGCATCGCGGGTGAACTGGTCGATGAACTCTCGCGCCTGCTGGGTCAAATCCAGTTTCTGCTCTTCTGTTTTGTAGCGAAATTGGGCTGTTCCGATCTGCTTGAAAATGGCGCCCAAAATCAAGGAGAAGATGGCCACTACCAGCAGCATTTCAATCAGCGAAAATCCGGAACTCAAATTTTTACGTTTAATTTTCATACCCATGTGCTCACATTCCTATATCTGCATTCCTATGACCGTGCGCAATGTAATGGGCCTAATGCCGAGGAATCCTTTTGCCTGTGCTGTAAACGGCTGTCGCGCGGAGACGGTAACCAGTTTTCCAAAGCCCTTTGTGCCGATTGCCTCAATTTTCCAGCGAACGTCATAGACTGTCTGCACGCCATTGGTCCCGCAAATCGTGTAATTCATCTGGTAGCCATTCACGGCGGCCTGTGTGAAATCGATGTCTCCCGTGGGAGTCAGCCCTGCGCCGCCCACGGCGGTAGTGATGCTGAGGCTGGTATTCTTGCAATCCGTGATGGCCAAAGTCGGGTTCGTATTGGCTGGCGATCCGGCGATTTCTTCCATTACGGCCTGGGCCGCATTGGTTGCGGTGGTGTCTACCCGGTTGGCGCCGTTTCTGTCCACGCCGACAATCACCATGATCATGGCCCCCAGTATGCCGGCTGTCAGCACCACCATGGCTATCATCAGCTCGATCAGGGTGAACCCGCCGGAATTTCTTTCGTGTTTTCTTTTACGCGCAATCGTCATTGTTTATCGCCTCTTGCTGTCCACAGGGGAAGACTGAATTATTGCCAGCAGGCCGGGTATCCACAGCCCCCATTTGTGGATGTCAATCGGAAGGCCTTGACGCGTCCCGCGGGAGTTACCGTGACCGCTTCCCAGCCCCCATTCGATTGATTCTGCATAAACCATTCAAAGTAATTCGCCGCGTTGCTCGCCTCTATGCAAATGGCGACATTGGACCCTGATTGTGTGCACGGCAATCCGCGAGCATTGAAGCCAACGGCGCCGCTGATGACCCCAACCGAGCCGGTGTTTCCGTTATTCATCAGAGCGTCCAATTGAGTGTGGTCCGGCAACCCGCTGGTCTTGAAGGAAACGTCTCCATCGAGATAAATCAGCGACTGGCCCTTTCCTTCTGCAAATGGGCTTTTGTCCGAATTTACGTAGGCTCGGTTGGGAGTGGTTGATGTATCGATTTGCGTATAGTACGGCTGGTTGGTCCGAGCTGCCTGTATTCTTGCTTGCTGCAGCAGGCTGGTGATGGCTCGTCCAGAGGCATCGAGGCGGTACCCATCAATCGTCTGCTTAAAAATCGGGAGTGAAACAGCAATCACGGTCAGAATGACCGCCGCAACCACAACCATCTCTACCAGTGAGAAACCGGCATCGGCATTTTTGTTCTTGAGAGACATATTATCTCCAGCGTTTGTCCAGTGATTCAGCACCAGACCTGCACTCAAAATCCATCAGGGCAGTGGAATCTGACAACAGCTAGTGCAATCTTCTCTCCAATTATCCTGTTGTTGTCTAACCCTTTTAAAACTGGATGGATATGGATAGCTTTATTTACGCGATTCGCCGGCGGGGCGAGTGTAGCTGTAACAATTTGTTACAAAATTGGCAATGCGCTGGATGATAAAGATTTGAACTTCTTTGCGAACAGCGACACGCTTGTTCCTTGCGCCTGCCGTACATTTTGGGACCAGCCGCAAGTGGGCACCCAGGTGAATTACTGTACAATTGTCGTGTTATGCCTCGTTCCAAAATCGCCGCCGTGGTCGTCTTGCTGTGCATTGTCCAGGCTGCATTTGCCGGAAAAAAGTCCGAACCTGCTTCCACGCTGAATTTCCTTGTGGTGCGTGATGCCGGCGGAAAACCGGTCCGCTATGCCGAAATTGTGCTGCACGCCGTTGGCAAGGATGGTAAGCAGAAGGACGAAAGCATTGAGCTGAAGACCCATGAAGATGGTACGGCCACCATCGGAGGAATTACCCGCGGCAAAATCCGCATTCAGGTAATCGCTCCGGGTTTCCGCACATACGGCCAGGATTTCGATATCGATCAGCCGCAGCACGACATTACCATCAAACTGCAGAAACCGTCAGATCAGTTTTCCATCTATAAGTAATCTTTTCATGCGTTTGGGGACACTTCGGGCTTGTCTCGCCTGGCGCCTGGTTGTCTGTTGTTGCTTTGCCCGCTTCTGCCCCGCCTTGACAGAAGGGCTGGCGGGATGTCATTTCTATTAGCTTTGCGTTAGCGGGAGGAAGGCTGTTTGAAAGTACGGGTTTTTTACCACGACAAATGTTTTGATGGGAGCGCGGCGGCGGCGCTTTTTTCCCGTTTTTACCGCGAACGCATACGGAGCGACGCGGAATTTCAGTTCAGCGGCCTGGTGCATCGCGCCGGCGCGCTGTTCAATGAAGCCGATTTTGATGGTGACGAGAATGCCATTGTCGACTTCAAGTATTCGCCCTCTCCCAACATCAGCTGGTGGTTCGATCACCATCAGAGCGCGTTTCTCACGCCCGAAGACGCCGAGCATTACGCCAGCGGCGATAAAAGCCGAAAATTTTACGATCCCGACTACAGGTCCTGCACCAAATTCCTGGCGCATGTGGCCAAAGAAAAGTTTGGTTTCGATCCCGGGCCGGTATCCGAGTTGATTGAGTGGGCGGACATCATTGACGGCGCCCAGTTCGCGAGCCCAAAAGCCGCCGTGGAAATGGCTGAACCGGCCATGAAGCTGACCATGGTGATTGAATCCACCGCCGATCCGGAATTCATTCCCCGGCTGATACCGCTGCTGGTCAAGGAGCCGCTGGCACAGGTGATTCAGGAACCATTTGTCGCCCGGCTGATTCCGCCGCTCATGGAGCGGCATGCGAGCTCCGTTGGCATTCTGAAGGAGCGGGCGCGGTGCGAACGCAAAACCATTTATTTCGATATCAGCGATTTGGATCTCGAAGGCTACAACAAGTTCGTTCCGTATTATTTGTTTCCTGATTCGATCTACAGCGTCGGTCTGAGCAGCAGCGCCTTTCGCGTCAAAGTGGCCGTGGGTTCCAATCCGTGGACGAAAGCGGAAAACATGGTGAACCTGGCAAAAATCTGCGAGCGCTATGGCGGCGGCGGCCATGCCCGCGTGGGAGCCATTTCATTTCCTCCCGGCAAGGGCGATATGGCCCGGAGCGCGGCGGCCGAAATTGTGCAGGAATTAAGAAATTCTGTGGTGCGTTAATGGCATAAAAGTCCTGTGAATCTGGTTTACAGAGTGGTAGTCTTTAGATACCGGATTCATTCACAGGATTTTTTTTGATACAAATAGTCGATATCGAGTGCGCGCAGTGTGGCCGCCGAATTCGAACCGTCACCTCCGTCGTGGAGCAGGCTGGCCGGATTGACTGCTGCATTTGCGGCCTGCGCATGATCATCTCCGCGCCGCAGCCGGTCACGGTTCTTTCAAGCGAAGGCGGAAAATCCAGCGCCGCCTGATAATTTAAAGACAAAACGGAGGATTGCTCCTCCGTCTGTTTGCTGTTCGGCATTACTTCTTCTCCTGCTGGGACGAAGTTTCCACCTTCAGATTGTTCTGTACCGCGAAAACTCCCGGGACACCATTCGCACGAATCCCGGCAGTATCTTTGTCTGCCTGATCGCGCACCACTCCTTCCAGAGACACCTGACCATTCTTCACGATGATATGGATGGGCGGCAGTGACTGAATGGAATAGGGGAACAGCCGCGGATCGTTTAAAATCGCCCGCGCCACCTCCCGACGTATGCGGTCGTCATTGAACGAAACGGGCAGCACCTCAATCTGATTGTTGACGCGCTCCACGCCCTCAATATTCTTGACCGCTTTTACAGCTTCGTCCTTCAGAAAGGCATTGCGTACCTGTCCCAGCAGGGTCACGGTGCTGCCATCGACCTTGTACGCCAGATTGTCAAAGATGCTGAGCTGCGGCATCATCACCAGTTCATGCCTGACTTCTTTGATAATGCGCTGCTGCATTCGCTGGTTCGAATCGGATGCCTGCGCCAGGGCGCTCCCAGCACTTCCCAGTGCTAATACGCATGCCAGACACATCGTTACCATCGTTCTCATAAATATTTCCTCCTGAGTCTCCTGTGTTGGCTACTCATAAGATGCAACCAGAGTCATTCAGGAAGCGGAAGTCGATGGATCATTCACAATTCTCAACAGAACTGCTGCTGCTTCGCGCTGCACGGCAAAACAAAGCAGGCCGTTGCCGTAAAATAGATAACTTGTGTCTACCCCTGTGATTCGAACTCGAGTAGCTCCTTCGCCCACTGGTGATCCTCATGTGGGCACTGCGTACGTGGCGTTGTTTAACTATTGCTTTGCCAAAAAGCACAATGGCAAATTCATCCTGCGTATTGAAGATACTGACGTGGCCCGCAGCACCGCGCAATCCGAGGCCGCCATCCTCGACAGCCTCCGCTGGCTGGGCGTGACCTGGGACGAAGGCCCCGAAGTGGGCGGCCCGCACGGCCCCTACCGGCAGAGCGAGCGCGCGGCCATTTATCGCCAGCATGTGGACCGGCTGCTGGAGCAGGGAAATGCCTTCCGCTGCTTCTGTACGGCTGAGCGTCTGGATGAGATGCGGCGCGTGCAGCGTGCAGCCGGCCACAATCCCGGCTATGACGGTCTCTGTCTTGACCTTTCTGATGCGGAGATAAGCTCGCGCATCTCTGCCGGAGAGCCGTATGTGGTGCGGATGAAGGTGCCGAGACATGGCGTCTGCGTGCTCCATGATCTGCTGCGCGGCAAAATTGAGATCAACTGGGACCAGGTGGATATGCAGGTCCTGCTCAAGCAGGACGGAATGCCCACCTACCATCTGGCCAATGTGGTCGATGACCACCTGATGGAGATCACCCACATCCTGCGCGGTGAAGAGTGGATCAACTCCGCTCCCAAGCACCAGCTCCTGTATAAGTACTTTGGCTGGGAGATGCCGGCGCTGTGCCATCTTCCGCTGCTGCGCAATCCGGACAAGAGCAAACTCAGCAAACGCAAAAATCCCACCAGCATTTTGTTTTATCGGCGCATGGGATACCTGCCGGAAGGCCTGCTGAATTATCTGGGCCTCATGGCGTGGTCCATGCCCGATGGGGAAGAGAAATTTTCCCTGGCAAAGATGGCCGAGCAATTCACTTTGGACCGAATCTCTCTCGGCGGGCCGGTATTCGATCTGCAGAAACTGCAGTGGCTCAATGCACGCTGGCTGCGCGAAGACCTTGACCACAAGGCATTCGCCGACCGTGTACGCGAGTGGGCGCTCAATGAAGACTATCTGATGAAGCTCGTGCCGCTGGTGCAGAAGCGTGTATCGGTGCTCAGTGATCTTGGTTCGCTGACGCTTCCGTTCGTCTCGGGAATTCTCGAAATCAGCGCCGACAGCCTGGTGCAGGGAAAGCTGGACGCCGAAACCATCGCCGTGGCCCTGGAAGTGGCCCTCACGCGCATCGAGGGACTCGACTGGCAGCGGGAGCGGATTGAAGCCATGTTCCGCGACCTCGCAACAAGAATGGACATCAAGCTGCGCGATCTTTTAGTGCCGTTCTATGTGGCGATCAGCGGGCAAACCGCTTCCGTGCCGCTGTTCGACGCCATGGAAATCCTGGGCCGCGATATTTCCCGCGCCCGCCTGCGCCACGCTCTCACTCTGCTGGGCAAACCCAAATCGCCGGAAAAGAAGCTCTGGCTCAAGCAGCTTCTGGAGCAGAAAGATCAGAACGGAGAGGCGGAATAAAATGGAAAGCATGAGCAAACCCAATCTGGTGGATGAAGCCGACAAGACGGCCTCTGTCCCGGCAAGCCCATCCAATTTTCTGCGCGACATCATTGCCGCGGACCTGAAGTCCGGCAAATACAAGCATGTGCAAACACGCTTTCCTCCCGAGCCGAACGGCTACCTTCATATTGGCCACGCCAAGGCCATCTGCCTCGATTTCGGCCTGGCCGACGAATTTGGCGGCCGCACCAACCTGCGCTTTGATGACACCAATCCCGAAAAAGAAGAGCAGGAATACGTCGACGCCATTCAGGAAGACGTCCGCTGGCTCGGCTTCGAATGGGACCGCCTGTGTTTTGCTTCCGATTACTTCGACCAATTGTATGAATGGGCCGTCAAACTCATCCGCGCTGGCAAGGCTTACGTGGATGACCTGAACGCCGACCAGGTCCGCGAGCATCGCGGCACGCTCACTCAGCCGGGAAAGGACAGCCCGTTTCGTAATCGTCCGGTGGAGGAAAGTCTCGACCTATTCGACCGCATGCGCAAAGGCGAGTTCCCGGATGGTTCAAGAACGCTGCGCGCCAAAATCGACATGGCTTCGCCCAATCTCAACCTGCGCGATCCCATCATGTACCGCATTCTTCATGCCGAGCATCACCGCACCGGCAGCAAGTGGTGCATCTATCCCACATACGACTGGGCGCACGGCCAGTCGGACTCCATTGAGGAAGTCACACACTCCATGTGCTCGCTGGAGTTTGCCGACCATCAGCCGATCTACCGCTGGTATATCGAGCAGCTCGGCATTTTCCCCTCGCAGCAGACTGAATTTGACCGCCTCAGCATTACTCACACCATCATGAGCAAGCGCAAGCTGCGCCAGCTGGTGGAGGATCGCCACGTCACCGGCTGGGACGATCCGCGCATGCCCACGCTCGGCGGCATGAGGCGGCGCGGCTACACGCCGGAATCCATTCGCAACTTCGTGGCCACCGCCGGAGTCTCGCGCACCAACGGCGTTGTCGATCTGGCCATGCTGGAGCACTTTGTGCGCGAAGACCTCAACAAGCGCGCACCCCGCGTAATGGTCGTGCTGCGTCCGCTGCGCGTAGTGATCGATAACTATCCCGAGGGCCAGGTCGAGGAGATGGATGCGGTCATCAACCCCGAAGACGCTGCCGCCGGTACGCGCAAAGTACCGTTTTCCAAAGTTCTCTATATTGAAGCCGAAGATTTTCGCGAGACGCCGCCACCCAAATACTTCCGCCTTACACCCGGACGCGAGGTGCGCCTGCGCTACGGATATTTCATCACCTGTACCAGCGTGGTGAAGAACGAACAGGGCGAGGTGGTCGAAGTTCATTGCACCTACGATCCCGCAACCCGAGGCGGCGACGCGCCGGACAAGCGCAAGGTGAAAGCCACCATTCACTGGGTTTCGGCGGCACACGCCATTGACGCGGAAGTGCGCCTTTACGAGCCTCTGTTCAACAAACCCAATCCCGACGAAACCGAGCCAGGGCAGGAGTTCACTGCCAATCTCAACCCCCATTCGTTGGAGGTAGTGGCCCAGGCCAAACTCGAGCCGTCCCTGGCCAACGCCATGCCGGGAACGCGCTATCAGTTTGAGCGCGTCGGATATTTTTGCGTGGACAAGGATTCCACCCCGCAAAAGATTGTGTACAACCGAACCGTGGCGCTCAAGGATGCCTGGGCGAAGATTGAGAAGGCAGGGAAGTAACGAGCGCGGAAATACAGGGCGTTTGGAGGAGAGCGATGGTGACCCTGGCAGGAGTCGAACCTGCGACCTGCGGTTTAGGAAACCGTCGCTCTATCCATCTGAGCTACAGGGCCACGGTTTTATTTTAAACCGAACCGCGCATTCGCACGGGCCGTACGATGACTCTCGCAATGAAAAATAAACCCGCGACACGATTGTGCCACGGGTTAGTTTTATGGCGTTCAGCTTATGATGCCGATTTAAGCGCAGGCTGGCGTGCTCTTGCTGTTTTCGTTCACCGTAAGCGTGCGCAGCCACGTGATGAATTCGCGCATGGGCCTGCTCACGGCATGTCTCCGGGCGCGCAGATAGCCAATTCTGCGGCAGTTCGGCTCGCTCAGCGGAACCAGAGTGCATCCGTGGGCCAGTGATGCCGCCATGGCGGGCACCAGCGTGAGGCCAAACGAGGCCCGTACCAGCTGAAAAATACTTTCCAGATGGTTGGTCTCGAACACCGCGTTTAGTTCGGCGCGCGCGCGGGTGCAGGCCACGAGTACATCATTCCGCAGGCAATGGCCTTCTTTGAGCAGAAGAAAACGCTCGTTTTTTAAATCGCTCAGCGCCACCGAGGATTTGCGGGCCAGATCGTGGTCCTGTGAAACCAGCAGGAACAGGGGTTCGCGCAGGAGTTCACAGCAAACCACATCCGGGTTGCGTACGGGCAGTCCCGTGACTGCCACGTCAATGTCGCCTACCTGGAGTCCTTCCAGCAGTCCGGGCGTCAACTCCTCCACGAACTGCAGGTCCACTTCGGGAAAATGCTTAATAAATTCGCCAATTTTGGGAGCAACAAGATAGGGCATGATGGTCGGCACTACGCCAATGCGCAGTTTGCCGCGTATGCCTTCATGCATGTTGGCGAGTGAGGATTTTACTGCTGCAATCTGCTGCAGGATCTCCATTGCTGGCTGCCGCAGGGCTTCGCCGTGAGGAGTGAGCCGGACTGACCGGCCCAGGCGTTCAAATAATGGCGTTCCAATTTGTTTTTCAAGTGCCCGAATCTGTTGGGAAAGCGAAGGCTGGGCGATGCCCAGTTGCTCCGCGGCGCGGGTGAAGCTGCCGGCCCGGACTACAGCGCAAAAATAACGCAACTGATGAACTTCCATTTTCAAGTCCCCCATTGATAGACGGAACCTTAGCACAATCAGGCTCTCTGGAAATAATTAAAAAATTACCTATAGGATTTTTCTATTTCACGGATTTCAGGTGGGGGCTTCCTAGCATACATGAAAATACTTACACTTCCACGCTGCCGAACCATAGTAGCAGATACTTACACGAATAGGAATGAGCTTTGGCTAATTCGACGGATAAATGCTGATTCATTCGGTCGTGTACTTTCGGCAGTCACAAGTAATTTTTAATAAGTTAATGTTTTTTTGAAAATTATGAGAGCAGGGGTTAAACGACGGAACCCCTGTAAACATTAATTAGATTTTAATATTGCAAGTTTTTATTCCCTGCAAGTGTTCACACAAAGGACGACATGAACCTGCAAGTTTCTCACTTCATTCCCCGTATTTTTTTCGCAGACATTTTGCACTGGTCTGAGTACGGCGCAGCAAAAGCGATCTGCCGAAAAATTCCAATACAGATATTTGGAGGAAACTCTCGAAAATGGTATCTCGAAAACTACCCCTCATAACAATCGCAGCGGCAATGATGTTGATGGCCGCGACAGCGTTTGCGCAAACCGATCCTGGAGTTCAGGCCGCGAGCCGTGGAGCAGGACAACCCCTGGCTTCCGTGACAGCGAACAACCCGGTTGGTATTCTCGATTTCTTTAACGATGGTCTGGATCGATTTCAGAATGTAGAAGCCGTGT
>DASSEH010000283.1:0-1295 GCA_035695325.1 Candidatus Angelobacter sp. | reverse complement strand
CAAGGTGGCGCAAAGAGCAATCGTCATGGTGCTGGAGGCGGTGTATGAGCAGGACTTCCTTCCCTGCTCATACGGTTTCCGGCCCGGGCGCGCGGCTCATCAAGCATTACAGGCTCTGCGTACTGCCATCATGAGCCAGAGACTGCGCTGGGTGTTAGATATCGACATCGTGAAATATTTCGATTCGATCTCGCACTCCCACCTTCGAGACTTTCTTGACCGGCGAGTCACGGATGGTGTTATCCGACGGATGATTGATAAGTGGCTGAAAGCAGGAGTCCTGGAAGATGGCCTCCTGCGCCACGCGACCGAAGGCTCCCCCCAGGGCGGCGTGATCTCACCTTGCCTCTCGAACATTTTTCTGCACCACGTGCTGGATGAATGGTTCGAGCTGGAAGTGCGGCCACGTCTCAAGGGGAGATGTACGCTTGTCAGATTCGCTGACGATGCCGTAATGGCGTTCGAGGATTCCCTCGATGCCAAGCGGGTCCTCGGCGTTCTGGGTAAGCGACTTGCACGGTATGGACTCACACTCCATCTCGACAAGACGCGCTTCGTTGATTTCCGCGACAACAGGCCAAATGGGACTAACCATCCGGAGACGGATAGTACCTCGTTCACCTTCCTCGGCTTTACCCACGCGTGGGGCAAGTCGCGGGCAGGCAAGAATGTGGTGCGGCAAGTAACGGCCAAGAGCCGTTACGCCCGCGCGCTGGCGGCGGTTACAGATTGGTGTCGGTCCAACCGGCATCAAACCATCCGGGACCAGCACGCCCATCTGACGATGATGATGCGGGGCCACTATGCCTACTACGGCATCTCGGGCAACATCAAACGATTGCGCTGGTACGCCTATCAGGTCGTCAGGATCTGGAAGAAATGGCTGTCGCGTCGGGATCGTCGGCGTCGGCTCCACTGGGATCGACTGAATGATCTCCTCACGCGTCACCCACTGCCAGCAGCCCGGATCGTCCATCGGTACACAGCCGCGAGCGAAGCTCTTCCATGAAGAACCGGAAGCGGGAAATCTGCACATCCGGGTCTGCGAGGGGTGAGGGTGGCAACATCCTCACCTACTCGGCAAGCCGACCTTCCACCAGAGCAGTACGCCTACCGTCCCGGGCGCAACGCCCAACAGGCGGTGGTCGAGGTGAGAGCACTGCTGGACCAGGGCCACCAGGAAGTCGTCGATGCCGACCTCGCGGACTACTTCGGAAGCATTCCGCACTCCGATCTGCTAAAATCGGTAGCGCGCCGAGTTGTTGATCGGCGCATCCTGCATCTGATCAAGATGT
>DASSEH010000282.1:0-1405 GCA_035695325.1 Candidatus Angelobacter sp. | reverse complement strand
ATAGCGCGACGAGAGCTATCGAATGGTCAGGAAGATGTACGACGCTGCCCGGTACCGCAGATTAAGTGTTCGTAAAGAGAGCGGCTGCAAATAGTCATAAATAAAGAGTGGATCTGACCCGCCGCCGGTCCTGACGTCGGGAAACAACGCTGTTCACCCCTAGGGTTAAGACCCAATTGACCATGTTGAGATTCAACGGGTTGGTCAACCGAATCGGGGGGCCAACAGATGCGGGCGAACTTGTTTTGGTTTAGCGACGGGCAATGGGCGAGGATTGAGCCGTTTATTCCAAGCAATCGCCGTGGCGTGAAGCCGAAGAACAATCGGCGCATTTTGAGCGGGATCATGCATGTGCTCAAGAGCGGATGTCGATGGGTCGATTGTCCGCCGGAATATGGGCCGGCCAAGACGGTCTACAATCGCTTCAACCGCTGGAGTGCGCAGGGAATTTGGCAGAGCATCTTCGAGGCGGCGGCCGAACCTGCTGAACCGCCGGAACGAATGGCTCTCGACAGCACGCATGTCAAAGCGCATCGCTGCGCTGGCGGCGGAAAAGGGGGGCGTCGGAACAGGCGATTGGCATCACCAAGGGCGGGCGCAACAGCAAGATTCACGGCCTTGTCGATAAGCTGTGCCGCCCGTGGGTCTTGATCCTCACGCCTGGCAACACCGCCGACTGCACAGTCGGGCCGGCATGTGTCAGTCTGCTCGACGGCATCGCCGAGTTGCTCGGTGACAAGGCTTATGACAGCAACTCGTTCCGCAAGTCTCTGCGCAAGGACGGCATCAAACCGGTGATCCCAGGCCGGTCAAATCGGAAGAAACGCATACGTCACGACAAGCAAGCCTATAAGGATCGCAACGTCATCGAGCGCTGCTACTGCAGGCTCAAGGACTTCAGGCGCATCGCAACGCGCTACGACAAACTCGCTCGGAACTACTTCTCAGCCCTGTGCCTCGTTGCCGCCGTGGCATTCTGGCTTTAGTCGTGCGCGGTTTCCGCTTTTGGGATAACATGGCGAGCGTGTCGGCACCCGGATGACGACGGGAAACCATGAAATGAGCTCGCAGCGAGTGTCGGGAACCGCCGTGCAACGAACCATTGCCGTCCTGGGCTCGGCGGTTTTCTTCGTGGTCGCCCCATGTACGCTGGCGGGGCTCGTTCCATGGTCGATCACGGGTTGGCAACTCCGGCCGCCGTTCCTTGGTCTGGAGCTGACGCGCGGCATCGGCGCGATAATGATTCTCGCAGGCGTGCCTGGGCTCGTTGACGCATTTGCGCGTTTCGCGCTGCAGGGTCTCGGCACCCCCGCGCCCATCGCGCCGCCCCGGAATCTCGTGGTGACCGGTCTCTACCGTTATGTGCGTAATCCAATATACGTCGCGCTCGTTGCCATCATCCTGG
>DASSEH010000281.1:0-2108 GCA_035695325.1 Candidatus Angelobacter sp. | reverse complement strand
AGCCCCTTTCGAGCCACCCATCGCCAGGGAGACGCGATAATGCAGGCGCCAGCCGGTGACGCGGGTGGTTTTCTCACAGCATACGGGACAACGTCCGTCTTGGTCGTGCCAGAGAAAGCGAAGAACTTTCGTACCCCGAAATGTATCTCGCATATGGGCCTGTCGTTAGCCAAAACTTCAGCCGACCACAAACGAGACCATTCTTAATGGAAATGGCCCGAATACGATCCTCGCTTCGACCCAGCGCGAATACTTTGGAGAACAGGAACGGTGTTTGCGCGTGCAGCACACATATATATTACCTGACCTCCAGTTAAGAATTATTCACTACAGTTTCCCTGAATTGGCCTGAATGTAGATCTACGCTGATTTTACAGGGCTCTAGAACACCTTCCGGTTCTCTAAGAAAGTGGTTGTATTTTGTTGTGTAGTGTCTATAGTAGACACTACATGAGCTTTATTCGTAAGATTAAAAAGGGCGATAAAACCTACCTCGCCGAAGTTGAGAATCGGCGTGTCGAAGGCAAGGTTGTCCAGCGTTTCATTCGCTATGTCGGTAAGCAAGCCGATGGCCGCACGGTGCTCTCAACTTCCCTGTCCGACGTCGAGGTCGCGGAGGTTAAACTTTATGGACCACTGTTGGTCTTGCATTATCTAGCCAAGGAAATCCATCTGGACAGCCATCTCGGCCCCTATGCCAGAGAAATTCTGAGCATGACGTATGCCCACTGCCTTGACTATAAAAGTGTCAACCGCATGGAGGGATGGTTTGCACGAACCGATCTTAACCTGCTCTTGGGTTTGCAGGATCTGACCGAGAGCCGGCTGCTCAGTGGGATGGATTTCCTGGAACAGTCGGATGCTCAGGGATTGCAGCGGGCGATCTTTCGCTCCGTTCAAGACCACTACCGGCTAGAAAACTCCGGCGTCATCTATGACGTTACCAACACCTATTTGTATGGCAAGCACTGCGAGATGGGCAAGCTCGGGCGCGACAAGGAGGGAGTCCATGGCCGGCCACTGATTCAGATCGGACTGGGGGTCACCCAGGACGAAGGCATCCCAGTGTTTCATAAGACCTTCGACGGCAACATTGCGGATGCCAGGACACTACAAGATTTGATCACCACCTTTCGGCGTTACGACCTGAAATCGGGCACCCTTATTTACGACCGCGGCATCACTTCCGGCAAGAATTTGGCGGATATGCGGGCTCTGAAGTGGAATACCATTTGCGGGGTCCCGCTCAGCAGACCGGTACAAAACTTTTGGCGCCCCCTGCTGCACAAGCAGGCGTCGCGTCTGCCCTTGGCCAACCGGGTGCAATTAAACAAGACCACCTTCTATGTCACCGCCCACTCGTATGCCATCAAACACGTCCAGGGCACGCTATACCTCTGCTTTAATGCTCGCCAGCAAGTGGATTTACGTGACTCGCGCCGGGAGGAGATTGTTCAGGCGCAACAATTGCTGCGGGCGGGTAAAGCGATCAAAACCGGGCTCGCGAGGTACTTCGACAAAAATGGTCAAGTGCGGGGCCGCACCTTAGATCAAGTCGAGGAGTTTGATGGCTACTCCTGCATCTTTTCGACACAGCCGCTGCCGAGAGACCAACTGGTGCGCCTTTACTTTGACAAGGATCTGGTCGAGAAAGCGTTTCGTACTCTGAAAGGCGTCGTCAAACTGCAACCGATCCGACACTGGCTTTCGCAGCGAGTCATCGCCCACGTGTTTATCTGTTATCTGGCCTATCTCCTGCTGGCCTTGCTCAAATACCGCCTAAAATCCACGGGCATATCTCCAGAAGAGGCGCTCGACGAACTGAGCACGATGTACAAAGTTTATTTGCAAGATTCTAAGCAGGTGCACAGACTCTCGCGTGTGGTAACACTGACCCGACGCCAAGAAATGATCCTCAAGGCCATCAACCCAGCGCTTCTGAAGGTACAAAACTGATGTAGTGTATATTTTTCACCTGGAATTCAGGTACTTAGTAGAGAGATTTTGTCCGACTCAGATGTCGCATGTGCAAATGCCTGCGCATATATACGGGCCGAATCGGGAACTTGTAAGGATTGTGAACGCTATCCCTCGCTGCGTTTGCAGCG
>DASSEH010000280.1:0-2676 GCA_035695325.1 Candidatus Angelobacter sp. | reverse complement strand
TGTTGTGGTCGTGGTTGTCGTGGTGGTTTCGGTTTGGGCGAAGATCACGGGTGTGACGATCGCACATGCGATGCCAAGTAGTGTGCTTTTGAGTTTCATAATTGGTTAGTTTGCCGGTTCATAATTCTTAGAACATGCGTGGATCGTTTCGAATGCGATCCGCGCGTGTCCAGAAGCCACCCTACTATTCTATAGGGGCATCCCGGCAGGCACCTAGTGCGATGTAACATTGATATGAGATACGAAATGTGTCAGGGTCAATGAGTGAAGAGCAAACGAGTAGTGATTAGTCCGCCTGAACGCAGAGAACTGAGCCGGCGCGTTCGATCCCGAACGATTCGGGCGGAGGACGCCAGGCGCGCCCAAGTGATTCTCGCGCTGGGCTCAGGCCTTGGAGTGCGTGCGGTCGCCGGCATGCTTAATTGTAGTTCCTCTTATGTTCAGCGGTGGAGAGAGCGTTTTCTGGCAAGTCGTCTGGCTGGACTGATAGCCCGTCATCAGGGTCGCAAAGTCCGGCCTGAGGCAGCAAAGCTGGAGGCGCGAATTTTGGAATGGACGCGTCGTGGCCCTCAGGATGGAACCACCCAATGGAGCAGCCGTCGATTGGCCACCCAGCTCGGCACCAATCACATGGCCGTTTCGCGGATTTGGACTCGCCACGGCCTTCAGCCTCACCGGCTGCGCCGTTACATGCTTAGTGACGATCCCGACTTCGAGAAGAAGGCCGCCGACATTATCGGCCTTTATCTCAACCCTCCTGATCATGCCGCCGTCTTTTGCGTAGACGAAAAGACTGCTATCCAAGCCTTGGACCGTCTGGATCCTGTTCTGCCTCTTTCTCCAGGCAGGGCCGAGGCTCATGGTTTTGAGTATTACCGCCACGGAACCCTTTCCCTTTACGCTGCCCTTGATACCCGAAGTGGAGAAATCCTTGGCAAGACCGCTCAACGCCATACCAGCACCGAGTTTGTCGATTTTCTTCACCGTGTAGTGGCGTCCCAGCCCGTCGGACGCGAGATCCACGTCATCGCTGATAATCTCTCGGCCCATAAAACCAAACTCGTCGACGACTTTCTGGCCAATCATCCTCAGGTCCGCATTCATTTTACACCCACCTACTCTTCCTGGCTTAATCAAGTCGAAATCTGGTTCGCCAAAATTCAAAGGCATGTCATCGGTCGAGGCATCTTTTCCTCCGTCGCTGATCTCCGAAGAAAAATCCTTCGTTACATCCGTCACTACAACAAAACCGCCACTCCTATCAAATGGACTTATTCTACGCCTGCCAAACGAATAAACGTGTAGCTTGTTCATCTGTTACGCTGCACTAGTCCTAAAATAAGCGAGAGACCGGCTCGGAAGACGGTGAGCTCCGCGTGTGCAGAATTTTTTGGGCATCGGTTCGCAGAGGTTTGCTATGGGAGCGCGCAGCGAGTCATTTTGTCGCCATTTTGGTTTCGGGTTGGCATCGAGTAGCGCGTTTTGGCGGTATAGGGACATAGTTCACCTATTGTTGAAACGAGTTGGGATGTGGATCTCGATTGTTTTTCCCTTCTGCTAAGTGGCACGGAGCCAACGCAGGTGCTCCCAGGCCGAGAAGAGATCCTTGAGCCAGCCGTTATAGCCCATGATGCGGTAGATGACGCGTCTGCCCGTGCGCACGATCTGGGCGGGCAGCAAAACGATTGCGTGCAAAAAGCGCCGGAACTCCATCTTGATCAATTCTATGCCTCGTTGACTATTGGGTAAGAGCAACCCGAACCATGCCTTCAGATTCCAGGCCAAGGAGCTCATCACCATATAGGCCCAGTTGCTCAGCAAGTCGTCCACCGGCATGCGCATGGCGTTGACTCCATTTTTGAGCTGCTCGATTACGTTCTCCTGATTGCAGCGTCCGTTGGCAAGACTGACGATTTGCTCCGCGGCGTAGTCGGTGCGGTTGGTAATATAGAAAAAGTAACGGATCTCATCGAAGAGAACCTGCTCGCCCTTTTGCACGCTGATGTTCTTGCGCACGATGATCAGTCGATAGGGCCGAGAGCATTTGCGGGGCTGATACTCCATCTCGGCAATATCCTCGCCCACCAACACCTTGTTCTCATAGCCTTTGAAGCGCACAATGCTTTCCTTGACTCGCTCGGGCTTGCGTCGCGCAGCCGTAGCAATCTCGTAGCGCGGGAGCCGCTCAAGGGGCTTCCACGCCTCTTGGGGCAATGCTTCAGCCAGGTTCACCACCTTCGCATGGGCATCCATTCCGAAAATGAATTTGACCCCTTGGCCATCCCACCGGTCCAATTCTCCGGTCAAGGTAAAGTCAGTGTCCCCACGCAGGGTGATTTGCCCGGCATGCGGTGCTACCAATTTGATAGCCCGATCGATCCATGGCACGCACCCCTCGTGGCTCACTACGTTGCCGGGACGGTTGACCAGATAGAGCACTTCGTTGGTGTTCGCCAAGGAGACAGCAAGTGGTGCATAGCCCCAAATCCCTTTGTAGGAAAGGGCCATGCCGCCTTTGCACTCCCCGAGAGTCGGCGCAATCGTGCCGTCCGTGTCGATAAAGGCCTCTCTCAAAAAGCCCCTCGGCTGTTGTCTCCAAACCCGTTGCCGCACCGTGTTAGTGATTTCCATCAGATTGAGGATATCGGTCTCCTCAAAGCGACGGGTGAAGTCTCC
>DASSEH010000279.1:0-5921 GCA_035695325.1 Candidatus Angelobacter sp. | reverse complement strand
TTCGTCTTCTTTCCGTACCGCTCGAATCCAGTTGTCATCGCCAGGGTCCTCTGCTTCATCTTCGGGTAAGCTCCTGCAACTTCACTCTACCAGGTTGATCCCCTCTGCTATCCAAATGTTCTTAATCAGAGTTTCCCTAAGTGACAGAATGAGGGGCGCCCGGAGAGATTCGAACTCCCGGCCTGATGCTCCGGAGGCAGTTCTTCATCGAAGGAAAGAACTACTGAAGCAGCAATAGAATAAATAACTTACTTTAATGCTGCCCGCACGGAAGGAAACTTGCAATGTTGTCAAATGTTGATGAAAGTTGAAGCTTTGTTTCAACGGAATGGCACGTTTACGCCATACTCAGCTGCAACGTGGGGCGTTCCAAGGCACACCCCGGAGAAACGGCAAAGCTGCAGAAAGCGGTCCGTGCTGTAGCCACGAGGATTTGGTTTTTATCGATGAGAGCGGAGTGACCACGCAATTGAGCCGCCGCGTCGCTGGGATCGGTAATCTGCGTAATAGGATTCTGCACATCTTGAGCAAGAGAATGCTCTTGCCGTTCGATGGATGATGCCATTGGCGGGAAATGTAAGCGTGTTGCCGTTCGGGTCCTTGGAACTAAGTCACGCCCAGTTTCTGGTCGATGGTGTAAATGAAGTCCTCGGCGGCGGTGAGCTGGAACTGCGTATATTCGATGGAGCTTCCGTTGTAATCGACGATATCGACAGGTCCCGGCACCGCTCCCTTTTCAAGGGCAATGCGCCGCTTCAAAATGAACAGCGTCTCTGTTTCTAAAGGATTTGAATCACGCTTGGAGTATCAAGCTTTCGACACGCCTGAGAGTCGGAGCCTCGCGGCCATGTTCACCAACTCAGCGAGGGAGCCGGCCTTCATCTTCTGCATCACTTTGCCGCAGTGTGCCTTTACCGTGATCTCGCTTATGCCGAGTTCCCCACCGACCTGTTTATTCAACAGGCCGGAAACCACCAGCGTCATAACCTGCCGCTCACGATGTGTGAGTGACGCATAACAGTTCCGGAGCGCTTGCATCTCCGCCTCGTAACCAAGTGCAACCCGGCTACGTTCGATTGCGTGCCGGATGGCACTCAAGAGTACGTCGTCACTGAATGGCTTCGTCAAGAACTCCACAGCCCCTGCCTTCATGGCTTGGACCGTTGTAGGCACATCGCCGTATCCCGTGATGAAGATGATCGGCATATCCGGCCGCTCGACGGCGACACGCTTCTGTAAGTCGAGACCATTGAGGCCTGGAAGAGAAACGTCAAGGACTAAACAGCTTGGAACAAGGCTTCGTGGGCGATCGAGGAACTCTTGTGCGGATGCGAATGTCTCCGGATGCCAGCCTTCGCATTGAATTAGCAACTGCAGCGACTCACGCACGGAGATGTCGTCATCAACAATGAATACGACGGGGGTTGTCGTCATCGGGGGTGACTCCAATTGATCGCCAAAAGCGCGTGCTAACGTCATAGTATATTCCCAAGTGCATGAGAATCGCCGATCGCTCACTTCACTCGGAAGTGCAGTATTCAGCGCCTGAAGCAGGGCCGTGTCGCTGAATGGCTTGAACAAGAATTCGACCGCTCCCTCCTGGAACGCTCGCTTGCGGACCACTTCGTCCTTATGAGCACTGATGAAGATAATCGGAATGCTGTGTCCGCGAAGCTTCAATTCTCGCTGGAGATCAAATCCAGTCATGCCCGGCATGGAGATGTCGAGGATGAGACATTTAGTCTGTACCAGGCTATCGGAAGTGAGGAACTCTTTCGCAGATGAGAAGGGGTGCGTCGCAAATCCGAACTCCCGCAACAAGTCAGGCAATGACTCGCGCACGGATTCATCATCATCCACTACTGCCACAAGTGGATATTGGCCAGCGATCTTTTCTTGACAGGAGTCCATAACACAAGAATGCGGCAGACCAGGTAAAGAGTCTATTGCTCTTAGGTATTGGCTGAGCAAGGAATAGAAAATGAAAATGTTGCTCCTGGACCATCATTTAGCGTTGCCCATAAACGGCCCTGATGTTGTTCTACAATCGAGCGAGAAACCGACAAGCCAATGCCCATCCCGTCATTTTTAGTCGTGTAGAAGGCTTGGAATAGTTTGTCCATGGATTGAGGATCGAAACCGATCCCCGCATCTTTCACGCTAAGGAGCGCCCGATCGCCTTCATCTCGTTCGGTCCTGATGAGCAACTTCCTGGGGCGATCATGGACGGTGTTCATCGCATCCGAACCATTCCAGAGGAGGTTCAGGATTACCTGCTGAAGCTGGATTCGGTCACCTGTGACAAGCGGGAGGTCGTCGGCAAGCTCATAGCTCAAAATAACCCGGCCTCTTTGAAGCTCACTCAATGACAGAGCAATCACCTCTCTCGTAGCGTCATTCAGATCCACGCGCTCAGCGATGGTGTCTTTCTTGCTGAAGAGTGCGCGCAATCGCGTGATCACATCCGACGCACGGTTGCCATCGCGAATCGTTCGCCGGGCCGTTTCACGCGCACCGTCGACGTTCGGTGGATCCAATGTCAGCATCCGCAGACAGGTGCTGGCGTTAGTGACAATACCTGAGAGTGGCTGGTTCACTTCGTGCGCGATTGACGCCGTTAACATAGCGAGGCTCGTAACTCTGGCGACGTATGCAAGCTCCGATCTGGCCTTGGCAAGTGCCTCTTCCGAAATTTGACGCTGCGTCACATCCTGAACCGCGCCGATATATTCCAGTCGTCCGTCATTGTCGCGAATCCCGTGCGCGATCAAGTGCAGGTACTTGACCGAATAATCAGGCATTAGCAACCGGTGTTCGTACTCAAAATCCCCGGCTGCGCCCCGCGCCCTTTCGACCATGTCGTTCATCATTGGGATGTCTTCTGGATAGACTCGGGTACCGATCAAGTCAAGCGTCACAGGCACATCCCGTTCAAACCCAAAAATGCGATAGAGTTCCTCCGACCACGTGATTTCGTCTGTTTCCACGCGCCAGGACAAAGTACCGATTCGGCTGAGACGTTGGCCTTCGGCTAGAAACGCTTCACTGCGCTTGAGTGCGTCTTCTGCGCGCTTCCGCTCGTCGATATCGGTGAGCAGAGAGCACCAGCGAAGGATGCGCCCATTTGCATCTCGAACGGGCAGCCCGCGCACCTGAAACCAGCGATATACGCCATCGAAACGGCGGAGGCGCGTTTCGAAGTCGTATGGATTACCTGACGTGATCGATTGTGCAAAGAGCTCGACGACGCGAGGAAGATCCTCAACATGAACGGTGTCGCTTGTCCCCCAGAGCCTCAATTCCTCTAATGTCCTGCCGCAGTACTCCACGAGTTGAGGATTGACGAGTTCTACTTCACCAGCCGGCGTCAAGAGTGACACCAAGCCGGGAATGCTGTCGACGATCAAGCGTAGATTGTGCTCACTCGCCGCCAGGGCTTCCTCCGCGCGTCTGCGTTCGACGACTTCCTTTCTCAGCACTTCGTTGGCTGCAGCAAGTTCTGCGGTCCGTTGCGCGACGCGTTGATCGAGTTCGTCGGCAACGCGCTTCTGTTCGCTCAACAATCGTGCGTGTTGTAGCCCGGTCAACGCCTGGTTAGCCGCTATGCTCAGAAGAAGTGCCTCGGTATCCCGCGGGAAATCTACTCGACGAGACCCCGCTACGATTACGCCGATTTCACACTGAACCCCGAGAGGCCAGGACACGAGTGAAACCTCTTCGTCTCCGATGTGACTGCGTTCCTGGAGATAACGTTTTTGTGGGTCATCTCCCAACCAGCGATTGAGGAACGTGCAGAGCTCTCGCGGTCGGAACATCTGTCCTTGCGACTGAGCGACCCTGACCGTCTCGGAGGGCGCCGCGTTGACCAGGTTTGTCAAGCTCACATACACGAAGTCCAGGTCGAGTATGCGAAGGAGTGAGTCGAGCAATGTATGGACGATGTCACCGGGTTTACTGCCACCCCACATAGCAGGAAGAGCGAGGAGGCTGACCAGATCATTCATGTAACGTCGAAGGCGCTTGATCTCGTTGGCGGGATGTTCGAGTTGCACTTTCACGGTCAGCCTGCCGTCGCGGGCCGCGCAGGCTGCCCTGCCCGCCGTGCGCGTATTTCATGCAGGAACTCCCCGGGCGGCACGAAGAACGGATTGTGCTGGAGAATGCCGCCGATGATGACCAGCGGATGCGTGCGCATGATGTCAATCACAGCGTCTCCGCTAAATGTTGAAAGGTGGTAGGTGCAGATGACCGCATCATCGTGGCGGCACCACACATCATTGACCCTCGCTTCAAATTCAATCAGATCGTCGATGTGCGACTGACCGTCAGGTACCCAGTCCATGCGGCAGACAATGCGACTCAGGGGAAATCCTCCCTCGGCATTGCCGCTCGCCATCTGCTCGAACGACTGCAGCATGCGATCCTGATCGAACCGACCGTCTTGAAGGTAGGTTTCAGTGTTGCTCCGAAGCTCGAATTGGCCGTTTCGTTGGACAGCGGTCGGGTCAATTCCTATTCCAGCTAATCGTTTCAGATGGTCATGCTGTTGATTCGGATGAACGACGTGAATCGCCTTGTCTCCACGCTCGAACCCATCCTTAATGAACGGCAATAACACGCGATACTCTTCTTCATCGCTATTGAAAAACGCGCAGACATGACGTGTTGGGCCGAGTTGCGACCCAGCCAAAGAGATGGGCGCCAAGATTTTTCTCATAGTCGCCTCACCTAACGCTTCGGCAGTGGCTCCCCGCATCCATTCCAGAGAAGGATGGGCCACCTCGTAGGTGCATGTCCATTGTACTTTAGTATCGGTTCTCCAGTGCTGGATCGACAAAAGTACAGTAAACCTCAATGCGGACGAAGCTTAAAGAGAAGAAACGGACAGATCGCATCACTCCTGCCGACCGATACTAAGGTATTGGCGATACCATCGTCTGATTGTTTCGTGTCTACGCCTCTGGTGTGATCGCACTTGTGCACGCCATTTGAGTCATCAGAAACCTGGTGCATCTTGCGAGATGAAGGCCCCACTCCTGGTGCCCGGCATAGATGAACAAGGGAGAATCCAATGAACACGAAAGAATCATTTTCGAATTCAATTTTCAAGGAACAGATGCAGGTGGCGAAGCGCGAGTTCTTGGCGTTCATCAGCGCGGTGAAGGAATTGCTCGGTCCAGAGCAGGCCGAGCTTTCGGCAGTGGACTGGCTCGACGAGTCGGAATTAATGGATAGCCAGGACGGATCTGCGCGCCGAGATTGGCGCGCGGTCACGATCGCGGCCTCGGCGCGGCTTGCAAATCGATTGAACTCCGGACGCAAGTTGGTCATTCACTGAAGACGTCGCCTAATACGAAGGTATCGACAATGCCTTCGTCTAATTATCGACAAACAAACAATCATGAATGCCAAGCGCCTGGCCAACGTTGCTACCACCTGATATCGAAATCGAATCCCGGTGGGATTCTTGCGTTGCTTCGATGGCACGACCCAGCGACACAGCAGAGAATTAAAACGCTGGTCGAGCAGGGCTTTTGCAAACCCGGCAGATGAATTCCATTCAGGACGTACGAACTTCATGAATCTATAGAACTTCAAAGTTATAACGAGCTCCCAGGAGGCTGGTCATGGATGTCGCGGGAAAGTACAGGGTCCGGGTTCGAGGGGCATTAGCCTGCTACACTCGCCCGGAACTAAAAACAGAGAGGGTTTCATACGAGGTGATCACGCCATCCGCTGCACGTGGAGTGCTTGAGGCTGTCCTTTGGAAACCAGCCATTTTCTGGCACATTCGCCGGATTTTGCTTCTCAGTTCTCCTCGTTTTATCCAATTCAAAAGGAATGAAGTCAATAGCCGCGTTTCCACGCGTAATGCGCTTCAGGCGGAACGTAATGGAGATGCGCTGGATTTCTACGCCGGC
>DASSEH010000278.1:0-1650 GCA_035695325.1 Candidatus Angelobacter sp. | reverse complement strand
AAAACTGCCGAACACCTTGTCAAACATCTCGACGGCGGGTTCCAGCCCTCGCGACGCAATCGGAGGGGTCTCGAACCACAGGGCATCGTTGGCCCAGTGCTTGGTGCTCTGCGCCCCTGTCATCGATTCACTCATCTCCTTGACGATAGAGACGATCGCTGCCTTGTCCTTTTCGGTGTTGGTCGTTGAGGTCATGGCTCTCCTTTTCGGGGCGTTTTCTCGGCCCAGGCAGATCGTCAAGCCTCCTGTAACGGGAGAGTCAAGGCTCTTTCCGCGCGGCCACTTTATGGAACGGCCGAGATAGCGGCAGGACGCCATCGGAGGGGCCGAATATCGCTCGTCAGGTTTAACGAGCCATCATTCGGCGGTGCGGAAGATCGGCCAGCCGATCTGCGTTCGCCACTGTGACGAATCAGCCGTGGTATGACCGTCAACAAGATAGATTTCGCGGATCGGCCCTTCTATGCTGAGGGCATGGTCGGCCACGTAGGCGGCTAGCGCGCCGTAGGCACGGTCAATGCCGGCGTGCGGTCCGGCGTGTGTAGTGATCGCCAACTCGATGGCTGGCACGACCAACTGCGCGATCCGTCCGGTTGAGCGAAAGCCGCCATTGCAGGGAAGAAAGACCGTTGCTTCGCCGTTTTCCTCGGTGAAGATGTCGTTTGAATAGATTCCGCCGGCCGGACCCGAAGCCCGAACGCCTTGGCGGTCGAGCGAGGTGTGGAGCTCAGCGAGAGCGCCTTGATACCAAGCCTCGGCGTCCCGGATGTAGATCGTTTCGGTGATCGCCGCCGCAGAAGCCGCCGGCACGCTGACGTGGGCTAGGTCAGTTAGCGGTGGCGCAGCCTGCGCTTGGAGGAGATCGCGCAGCGAAGCCGTGGCCCGTTGCGTCCGTTCGAGCAACTCCTCAAGCCGGCTCAAATGCGTCGCGATGACCCGGCTGCGGATGGCAACGTCCGGGGCGGCGAGAATGGATTGAATATCCTCGATCGGCATGTCGAGGTTGCGAAAGCGCCGGATGATTTGCGCGACGGCAATTTGGTCGGTCCGATAGCGCCGATACCCCGTCGCGGGATCGACGGCGGCGGGCTTAAGCACTCCCACGCTGTGGTAATAGCGGAGCGCCTTGACGCTGAGGTGCGTCGCGCGAGCGAAGTCGCCGATCGTCAGGGTGCCATTCATCGCCCCAGAATATAACTGCCTACGATAGGAGCGGTTCTCGCACAGCGGTCGATGGTGGGCGCACCTGGTGGGCGCACTTCGCGTTCACCCGCATAAACATTGAGCCGATTATCCTCCGCAAGAAGATCGAGGAGCTGCGAGTTGTGGGCGCGTTGCTCGAGCAAGATGCCGGTATTCGGTCTCCCGACGTCTCCATCGGTCGCACCAGACTCCACGAGGTCGCATCAGCGTGAGGAGCATTGCCTGTCCAACTGTGAACAGGCCACGGATGAGGGTGTGGGCTACGCTGGGCGGCGCGTTTTATGGACTTGGAAGGCTTGGAAGGCGATGACCATGACCATCTCCGATAACCCCGCCGCGAAGCGCATCACCCCACAGATCCCAACGGCGTCTGGAGCGTCGGATGTTATGCGGCAGAGCCAACACGTCGAGAGAGGCCCCCTAGCCGAAACGTGGCCCGTGGCCGCG
>DASSEH010000277.1:0-2109 GCA_035695325.1 Candidatus Angelobacter sp. | reverse complement strand
TTTTGCTACTCTGCGGCGTCGTCGGCACCGAGGTCGGTATTCCCTTGGTGCGATTAAGCCCGATCTGAAGTTGGACCCGGGGTTCCTGGAGCACCTCAGACTGTCGCCACGGGCCGTCATCGGCCCCGGAGCACGCTTCCTAGAGTTCTTTTTTACGGGGCCCTACGCCGATGACGCAACCCAGGAGGAGGAGGAGATGGAATTGTTGCATCGACGATGTTGCGGTCTCGACGTTCACAAAGAGACGGTGGTGGCCTGCCTGCGCCTTGTATCCGATGGCCAGGTCACGACCGAAGTTCGCACCTTTCAGACGACCACGGCGGACCTTCTACGTTTGTCGGAGTGGTTGGCGGCAAACGAGTGCACGCATGTGGCAATGGAGGCGACCGGCGTCTACTGGAAGCCGGTGTGGCACATCTTGGATGATGGGGAGTTTGAGTTGGTGTTGGCGAACGCTGCGCATGTAAAGAACGTGCCGGGCCGCAAGACCGACGTCAACGATGCGATGTGGCTGGCCGAGCTGTTGGCGCACGGTCTGATCCGGGCGAGCTTCGTGCCGGACACGCAGACCCAGGAGATGCGCAACCTGCTGCGCACGCGCAAACAATTGGTTCGTGAGCAGTCGAGCCACGTTCTCCGGGTGCAAAAGACACTCGAAGACGCCAACATCAAATTGGACTCAGTTCTCACCGACTTGATGGGCAAGAGCGGCCGCGCAATGATGGAGGCACTGATTGCCGGTGAAACGAATCCCACCAAACTGGCCAGCCTTGCTGATCCGCGAGTGAAGGCGTCACATGAGGAGTTCCGCGAGGCCCTTCGCGGCCGTGTGACGAAACACCATCGCTTCCTGCTGCGCCTTCATCTCAATCAGATCGACGCTCTCGATGCTGCTATGGCCACGCTCGACGCGCAAGTGGAGGCGAACCTTGGGCCCTTTCGCACCGCAGTCGACCTCATCATGTCGATCCCGGGCATCAAGAACCTCAGCGCTCACGTCATTATCTCCGAGATCGGAATCGACATGAGCCGATTTCCTTCGGACGCACATCTCATCTCGTGGGCTGGCGTATGTCCGGGCAACGATGAGAGTGCCGGCAAGCGTCGATCCAATCGCCTGCGCAAGGGCGCTCCTTGGCTCAAAACCACGCTGGTGCAGTGCGCCTGGGCGGCGGTAAAAAAGAAAAACAGCTACCTGCAAGCCCAATTCTACCGCATAAAAGTTCGGCGTGGCCCCAAGAAGGCGATCATGGCCGTCGCCGCCTCCATCCTTACCGCCATCTACCACATGCTCAAGGACGGGACGATGTATCAGGACCTCGGCTGCAATCACTTCGATCGCCGTTCCACTGACCAGCAAAAAAACCGCCTGGTCAAACGGTTGACCGACCTTGGCTACGCTGTGGAGATCAAGCCACTCGCCGCCTGAGCCGTCTTTGTGGCACCGCCTGGGAGTTTGTGGCAGCTCCGTGCTCGTTAGTTTCGTCCTAGGCTTTCGGACGCCGCCACCGGTGCAAGCCGCATCGTCGCAATCGGCCGGTATCCGAAACCCTCAACAATCTCGACAGATCGACGCTGCCCGCGCGACGTCTGCTTCACCCCCTCGAAATGATCCACCGCAGCGAATGTAGATCTGGTCTGCGGCTAAGGGCCGAATGGCCGTCGACCGATTTTCCGAAGAGGCCGCTCCGTACTGCGGTGCCATTTCAAAACTTCGCGTTGGCTTCATATAAGTGAGCCACATTAGGCGCCGCCGGCTTGGCTCCGACAATTGACGTTGGCCCTGTTATTGCGAGACAATGATTACGCGGAAAGGACTACGCGGCCATTTGAGAACCTCGGCGTCGGCTGCTTCGGTCCCTGCCACCCCGTCTTCTCGGCGCGCGAATGTCCGACGCTCCACGGAGTTGGAAGCTTCATTGGCGGCATCAGATGAATCGCCGATCCATGCTCACATCCGCCCTACTCGCGCTTGCCGCCCGGCGGCTTTCATTATCCGCCTGGACGAGCCGCGCCGAAGCGCAGGAAAAAAGGGCGAGCCTAGTTTGGCGACACGGCGCATCGCTGTTCGGCGACCTGAAATATCCGCCCGGCTTCAAGCAATTCGAC
>DASSEH010000276.1:0-1739 GCA_035695325.1 Candidatus Angelobacter sp. | reverse complement strand
CGTCGATATGCGCTGTTTCGTCATTAACTTGGGGAGGGGAGAGAACATTGCTAACTTTGCCGACAGGTTCACCAGTGACTGTCAAATTATTGGATCGCGTGGACGGTATGTAATTTGGGTCTTCTGCTAAATAGCTCAATTTAGGCTCTTCGCTGACTCATGTGGGTAACGCGAGTTCGAACTTGCCAGCGATTAGATAGATGATCGCCTTGAGGTTGCGGGTGGAGCGGTAGCCACGAGCTTTGGCTTTGGCGGCTTGGACGAGGCTGTTGATGGCCTCGATAATGCCGTTGGCGATCTTGGTGTGGAACCAGCGGAGAATGCCGCTCCAGTGGCGTTTGACCATGCGTGCCGCGGCGATCATCGGCGGCAGGCGGCTGTGGGTGGCCCACCAGTACCATTTCTTGAGGAACGCCTCGGCGTTCTTGGTGGGCTGGACGTAGAGCTCCTGGAAGGCGAGGCGGATGCGGTATGCCCGCCCGGTCTTGAGGTTCGCGGCGGAGAGGTTGTCCAACTGGGCGCGCTGGCGCTGCGACAGGTTGCACGGGTTCTTGAGCCAGAGGTAGCGGCTCTTCTTCAGTTCGACGTGGCTCTTCTGTTCGGCCCGGCGAACCGCGTCGACGGCTTCGTTGATGAGCTTGACGACGTGGAATTTGTCGAAGGTGATCTGGGCGTTGGGCAGGCTTTCGGCAGTGCCGACGATGAAGGCCGGGCTCATGTCGATGCATACCTCGGCGATGGCCTCGGGAGTTCCGCCATGGGCCACCAAGTCCTTGGCGAAGGCATCGACCGTGCCGGCATCCTTGCCCTCGGCGACGAACAGAACGCGGCGGCGGACGAGATCGACGAACAGGCTGACATAGTTGTGGCCACGCCGCGAAGCCGTCTCGTCGAACGCCAGACTGGTGACGTCGGAATGATCGGCGCGGTCGCGAGCCGCCTCGACGTAGTGGTGGATGACCCGCCACAACCTGGTGTCCCACTCGTCGATCATCCGCGCGACAACGGCCACCGGCATCGCTTGCACCATGGCCATGACCAACGCCTCGAACAGCAGCGTAAAGCCGCTGTCCGGCCGCGCCCAAGGAACCGATACCTGCTTGATCCCACAACCCTTGCAGGTGACCCGCGGCACTCGCGCATGCAGGTAGGCTTGGTGCTGGAAAAAGTTCAGGTGCCGCCAGGTCTTCTCTTCGCTGTCGTAGGCCGGACAGCCCGCAACGCCGCATTCCGGACAGGCGAACCGGCTGCCCCGGGCGAAGTCGAGGTGGACGTCCAGCCGCTTGGCAGCGGCGTCGAACTTGCTCTCCCTCACCACCCACGGCGGCTCGACGCCCAGCGCCATCCGAAACAGGTCAGTGTCACGCATTGCAGCACCCCGAGCGGCGTGGCCGCGGTCAGCAGCACATTCGGGGGGCGCTGCCCCCGAACCCCCGGGATACTTAACGCACGATGATGTCCCCGGTGTATCGTGCTCGTGCGGTACAGCCGGGGACGGCGATGACCGCGCACGGTGATCAGGTCCGGTGCCATTGCGGTGCCGGACCTTTCTTCGCCAGCGGCGCACCCAGTGACCAGCGTCCCGGCGATGCAGACCCCGCGCTGAAGCAAATCTACCTATGCGTTACCCAACCCACCGCAAACAGCGAGGAGGCTTTTTTTTATTCAGGATGCGATCAAGTTCCTCGACTTCGTCCATGCCGCCAAGCAGGAGCCTGACCGCGATTTCCCGCAGGCGC
>DASSEH010000275.1:0-2816 GCA_035695325.1 Candidatus Angelobacter sp. | reverse complement strand
GTTGGAGCATTCATAGATGAAGTCGATCTTCGCCATGCTCCAATGCGGCGCGACTTCCTTGACGTACATCGGCAGGCGCGCACAGCTTGAGCAGGTTATGAACGGTAGTTCGGCATCGTTATCGTGGATATAGGCTGGCATGTCGGCTCCCCAACAAGGCATTCAGCTGTCGTCCCCGACCCCGAAACCTGATGCTGTTCCGAAACGGTTGATGGAAGATTAACGCAAGCCTAAAGGTAGGCTCTCTCGCCAACCAAGCTTTCCGCCTAGGCGCTATCCCGTGTTTTTCGAAGTTAGTGCTGACCTTGCGTGGGTCGCTCGCTCTATCTCCGGCGGCGGATGCTGTAGTCCTGCCATTGCACACCAGACACTGACATAGGCAGCATGCAATGAGCTGTCCTCAACACTATCCTTGAAGTTTGGGTAATCGATAAGCTCGATCATTGCGGCCAAGGCCTGTTTGACCACATTGCGTGGCACAACCGCCCGATATAGATAATCACTGTCGGTTTGCCGGGTTACCTTGGCATTTGGGAATACCTTCTCGATATCCCCATCACGCCGAGCCCTGACTAGCAGTTCAGCCGGGCCACAATCCTTGCTTACGATCGACAGGTAGCTGTTGTTCGTCATTATCCACATTTGGTCCTCTCCCTTTTTTTTAGGGTCTTCGTGGAATCGAGTGGGTAAATTTGAGGGCTTGAAAGGTCGTAAAGCGAGGTATTTCAGGGATCTTTTGCATTTTTGCCGGGTTCAAAATCTGGCACAAATGCTAGATGGCAAGGATATCGAAACGTCTTCGGCGGCTTTGGGATACGTATTCATTTGAGGGCTTTCGCGCGGAGCCGGTAGTGCGCGGAGTTTTCGGCGATCCGAAGGTTCGCATCGTCACTTTGAAACGGCGGTCAAAAAAACGTCGTGTGGATGCTGTGGCCGCGTCCAGATCGGGTGGTACGACCGCAAAATCCGGCAGGTGCGTGACCTGTCCTGCGGGGACATGCGAATATTGCTTGAACTGGAGGTGCGGCGCATTGATTGCCGTAGCTGCGGCAAGGTGAAACAGGAACGGCTCGACTTTCTGGCAAACAACCCGTTCTACACCAAGCGCTTTGCGTATTTTGTCGGCCGCCGTTGCCGACAGGCGTCGATCTCGGATGTTGCGAAGGAATTGGCGCTTGATTGGCACACCGTCAAGGCGCTGGAGATGCAATACATGAAGGCGCAGCTCGCACGCGCAGGCACGCCGGGTCCCCTGGCCATCGGGATCGACGAGATTGCGATCCGCAAGGGTCATACCTATCGGATCGTGGTCAGCGATCTTCTGCGGCGTCGACCGATCTGGTTTGGCGGCGAGGACCGATCGGAAGCCAGCATGGCGCAGTTCTACGCCTGGCTTGGCAAGAAGAAGAGCGCGCGTATTCGCCTTGCTGTGATGGACATGTGGAAGCCGTTTCGGGTGGCGACGGGTGCGCATGCGCCGAAAGCCGCGATTTTATTCGACAAGTTCCACGTCATGCGTCATCTCGGCGAGGCGCTCGATACCGTCCGCAAGAGCGAATATGCGCGGCTTGCGGGCCGCGACCGACGCTATATCAAAGGCCAGAAATACACTTTGCTCTCGCGGCGGGAGAACCTCACGCTCGACGGCAAGAAAGCATTGAAGACTTTGCTCGCCGCCAACAAGCGGCTCAACACCGCCTATCTGCTCAAGGAGAGCTTCGGCCAGCTTTGGGACTACGAGCGCGAAGCTTGGGCACGGCGCTTCTTCGAGAATTGGCGATCAGGCCTGAAGTGGCAGCGGCTCAAGCCTTATGAGAAGTTTGCAGCCATGATCGAACGCCATTGGGACGGCATCGCCGCCTATTGCCGGCCTGAGAACAAGGTATCACTCGGCTTTGTCGAGGGCCTCAACAACAAGATTCGCGTCATCCAGCGGCGTGCTTACGGCCTCAAAAACGAGGAATACTTCCGCCTCAAAGTCCTCACCTGCATGTTGCCGGAACTATAACGGCCCCTGGCGGATCGGGTCCCCCGACACGCTCGATCATGCCGTCGTGCTCGCAGCCGTCAAGGACGCTTCGCGCCGCTGAAGCGGTGGCCCGAAGGCGGGCCATCCTTGACCGCCGCTGCGCGCGTCGGCATATCGCGCGTGCAGGTCGGGACGGAAGGATGGTGCCGATCGAACAGAAGGATTGGACCGAAGAAGACAGAGCCTCGAAACTAGGCCAAAATCACCCACTCGATTCCACGAAGAGGCAAAATTTAATGCTGCTGCCGTAGCACCATCCGCATTGCTTCCGCGTTTCAACACCATCAGTTGAAGCAAAGTGTTCGGGACGGGAACGATGAGACGGGGATTGGCCGTGCTGGCGTGCCTCTGCGCCATCTCCGGCTGCGCCTATTATGCCGTCAGCAAATGGGGCATTCGGCATGAGACGCTGAACCTCTACGACAACGCGCGACAGCGTCCCGTCGCCGTCGATCTCGCGGTGCGCTGGGATTACGAGATGAAGGCCAATGACGGCTTCTGGAAGCTTCCGGTCGCCATCATCAGCAACGGCAACACCGTCAGGAACACCGAGTATTCGTTCCTCGCCAACGTGTTCGCGGCGAGGGGCTATCTGGTCGCCAGCATCCAGCAGGACCTTCCGACCGACCCGCCCTTGGTGACCAGGGTCGGCCTGCCCTATGTCGGCCGGCTCGCCGTCTATCAGAAGGGCGAAGCCAATATCCTGTTGGTGCTCGAAGCGTTGAGGAAACTGAAGCCGAACGCTGACTATGCCCATCTTACGCTGGTCGGTCATTCGAACGGCGGC
>DASSEH010000274.1:0-2039 GCA_035695325.1 Candidatus Angelobacter sp. | reverse complement strand
GGACGTGGTCGACAAACAACCGGTTAGTTTGGTCGGGATCGCGGAGGGCGGGCAGCATCAAGCGCGCGAGGCTGGAAATCGTGGCATCGTTGACACCCGCGCCGGGCTTATAGCTCAGATCGCGAATTCGCGGCGCGTCGGCCTCGTCAGCGATAGCATCCAACGCCGAACGCGGCAGATAAAAAGCCAGAGTGTGATAGGGCTTGTCGAGGAGACTCCTGGGTTCTCGTTTCAGATCAGCGAAAAAACTCTCGCCAGCCCGCAAGTCGCACACTGGCGCTTGTCGGCTATCCTCCCAATATTTGCAATTGGGAACATCGCGGAGTTGCAAAGCGACGAGAAAAGCATCTTCCGGCGGAATTGAACCGCTCATCCCCGGCAGCGGATTATCACATCGAACCTCTGTTACGGCCATATTACCTGTACGCAATGCCAGGGGAATCGGGTGAATTTAATCACGCGGCGATGAGGCTTGCGAGATACTCGTCGTCCCAGCCTGCGGTTTTGCGCCGGAGGCGGATGGAATCTTTGCCCGGAGCGTTGCGGGTGAGATTGTAGGCGATATGCCGGCAAGTTGCGAAATTAGCTGGGGCGTTGTCGGTTCTGACGCGGCATTCATCGTCGCGAAAGACCATGTCCATGACCCAGTGCAAGGAGTTCTCGATGGCCCAGTGCGCGCGGATCATGGGGCCGACCGCGGTGGCTGGCATCGCCAGCGAGGTGATGTAGAAGCGTGTCTCGTCGGAGATCTTGCCGTTGATCTCGCGCCGGCTCTCGACCACGACAACCGCGTTCAGGCCCGGCCATTGGTGGATCGCCTGCAGCCATTCAACATCGTGGATTACCGTATAGTTTCGGGTCTCGATACGGCCGTGATCCGCATCGACCGTTTCGTGCGTGCTGATCGTGGCATCCCTGTATTTCAAGGCTTTCTGCTCATTGGCGAAAACCTCGACATCCTCGCGCAGGGTTCCCTGATTGCCCTTCAGCGCGACAATGTAATCGGCCTTTTTCTCGATAATTTTCGCGGCGATGTTACGCTGGCAGCCCATCGCATCGATCGTCACGACCGCACCCTCGATCGACATCATGTCGAGCAGCGCCGGGATGGCGACGATCTCGTTCGACTTCTCGTTCACCTTTACCTGGCCCAGCACGATGCGTTGCCGCGCGGCGAAGGCAGAGACGATGTGGATCGCCTCTTTCGAGCCCTTGGTCTGATACGAGCGCCGCGACGTCTTGCCATCGATCGAGATCACCTCGGCGGGTGTGTTCGTCAGCGCCGCCACCCAGGCCACGAAGCAAAGCTGGAAGGCGCGGGCGTCAAGCGTGGCAAAAATATCGCCGAGATGATCGTGCGAGGGCGTGCCGTTTACATAGGGCCGAAATCGCCGCAGCAGTTCGATCTTCCGCTCGCCAAATCGCGCGATGTCGGTGAATGCCTCCGCCCCCGCAAGAACCGCCAGAAGAATCAGGAGCAGCACCTCCGGCAGCGGATAATCCACTTTGCTGGCCTGACGATGATCCGGCAACCCGCTGAAATAGTGAAGGAAACTCGTCGTCTCCGCGACCGCTGCAAATGCTGTCCCCTCGGTATCCATCATCGTCCTCCACCTGCGACTCAGTGGAGGACAACAGATTCAGCACTTCAGCCTTTTGTCACGAACCGTTTCACCCGATTACCCTGGACGGGATCCACCACTGGCTTGCGGATTTTGAGGTTGAGGCTTAGAACGGGCGTTCTGATTGCCTACGTTCTTCTGGGCCTCGAGGTCGGTCGCCGCCGACTCGGTGCCCGCGCCTTTGCGGGCGGTCATGCCTCGGTTTGAGTTTCGGTCTTGCGCGAGCGGCCCCGGCGCGGGTTGCGGCGCTGGATGCGCGAGGCGATCCAGTTCAGCCCTTCATTCAAAGGCCGGTACTTGCACCCCCCGATTATTACGTAAGGGCACCCCTCGCGATCGAAATTACCTAGCGTCCGGCGAGTGATGCTAAGCTTTTCCGCAAATTCGATGTCAGGAATTAGCTGGTCGCCGCTTGGT
>DASSEH010000272.1:0-1147 GCA_035695325.1 Candidatus Angelobacter sp. | reverse complement strand
TCGGATGGTGCGGTGGCGCACGGTAGCGAAGGTGCTTTCAATGGGATTGGTCGTCCGCAGGTGCTTCCAGTGCTCGGCGGGGAAGTCGTAGAACGCCAGTAGCGTGTCCCGATCCTTGCCCAGGCAGTCGGCCGCCTTCTCATATTTGGGCGTGTAGCTCTCGACGAAGGCGTCGAACGCCAGCTCGGCGGCGGCCTTGGTTTCGGCCATCCAGATCTCCTGCAACGCGCGTTTGGCCTTCGGCTGCTGGCTCTTCGGCAACTTGGCGATCACGTTTGCGGTCTTGTGCACCCAGCAGCGCTGCTCACGCGTTTTCGGCCAGACCTCGCCGGCGGCCTTCCAGAACCCGAGTGCGCCATCGGCGATGGCGAGCTGCGGCGGCACGTCGAGCCCGCGCCGCTTCAGGTCGAGCAGCAGATCGCGCCAGTCTTGCGCGCTCTCGCGGGCGCCATCGGTGAAGCCGACCAGTTCCTTGCGGCCTTCCGGCGTCGCGCCAATCAGCACCAGGATGCACTGCTTTTCGTCTTCAAGGCGTGCCTGGAGATGGATGCCATCGGCCCAGATGTAGACGTAGCGCTTTGCCGACAGATCGCGCCTCTGCCACGCGGTGTGTTCGTCAAACCAACCGTCCTTCAGGCGGCCGATGGCGGATGCCGACAACCCGGCAGCATCCTTGCCGAGCAGCGCTGCCAGAGCCTCGGAGAAGTCGCCGGTAGAGATACCCTTCAGGTAAAGGATCGGAAGCAGCGTCTCGATCGATTTCGAGCGGCGCATGTAGGGCGGCAGGATCGACGGAGAGAACCGGATGCGGTCGGGGTCGGCAGCGTCCGCCTCGCGATCGCGTACACGCGGCTGGCGGACGGCGACCGGACCGATACCGGTCATCACCTCGCGTTTCGGCAGATGACCGTGGCGCACGACGCGCTGGTGACCGTCCGCTGTCTTCAAATCGGCATGTTTGCCAAGAAAGTCCGCGACCTCGGCCTCGACCGCTTGCGCCAACAGCGCACGCGCCCCATTGCGCAAAATTTCGGTGAGTTGATCGTCGACGTTTCCTGGCTGAATCAGCTTGATGATGTTATCTTTGGACACGGCATATCGCTCCTTCGGTGGAGAAGTGGAGGCGTTAAGCACCCCCACGATATGC
>DASSEH010000271.1:0-1511 GCA_035695325.1 Candidatus Angelobacter sp. | reverse complement strand
CACGCCTGGATGAATGCGGAGCTCATGGTGGTTTCCCATCCCTATTACACCGTAACCGACGAAAATGGAAAATTCGAACTGACCGATGTACCGCCTGGCCAATACCAGATCGTGGCCTGGCATGAAGGCTGGAAGCTCGAGCGGGACGAAGCTGCTTTCGACGTTCTGACCGAGCGCAAGATTCGGCGCCCTATATTCTCGGAACCCAAAACCTGGGAGAAGAGGGTTACAGTGAATCATGATGAAAACGCTGTCGTCAACTTTGTCCTAGGGAATATCTGAATAAGTAAGTTCCTGGTCAAGCGATGGAGCGTGTTGCAAGTCTCGAGGACTTCTGATGAAGGCATTCCCCTCGGGTTTTTCGCCTTGGCCATCACCAACCTCAAGGCAAACAGGGGCGTGCCTGCCGTCTATGCGCTGGCGGTCAGCAGCAGTTTCCGCCGACTGAGAAACAGATTGACCAACGCGCAAGTGACAAACAGCCGGTGCGCGTTCTTCTTCAGTCCGCGGTAGCGCAGCTTCACAAATCCGAATTGCAGCTTCATCACCTGAAACACATGCTCCACCCTGGAACGCACGCTCGATTTGGTTCGGTTCTTCGCCCGCTCGAGTTCGTCAATCTCATTCTTGTACCGGTAGCGACGATGAGTGTGGTCTTGCGCGCCAGGTGCGCACTCCTTAATTACATGGCTTTGTCCCTTATAAGCCTGATCACCCCAAACCCGGGTTTCTTCCCCATGCAGCAGATCGGAAAGCACCGCAGAATCGGCAACGTTCGCCGCCGTAGCCACCGCGGTGTGGATGATCCTGGTCTTACTATCCACTCCCACATGGGCCTTCATGCCGAAATACCAGGCATTGCCTTTCCTGGTCTGGTGCATCTCCGGATCGCGTTGCTGCTCCCGGTTCTTCGTCGACGAGGGCGCGTGCAGGATGGTCGCGTCCACGATCGTGCCCGTGGTGATGCGCACTCCCTGGGCTTGCAAGTGCAGGTTCACGGTGCCCAGGATCTGTTCCCCAAGTTGATGTTCCTCCAGCAAGTGACGAAACTTACAAGCCGTGGTTTCGTCGGGCACCGGTTCATGGCCCAAATCAATGCCCACGAACTGCCGCATCACCGCCGAGTCGTACAGCGCCTCTTCCACGGCCGGGTCCGACAGGTTGAACCACTGCTGCAGAAAATAAATCCGCAGCATCCGTTCCACTCCCACCGGCGGGCGCCCATTCCCCGGCTTGGGATAATGAGGCTCAACCAGTGCGCACAACTCGCGCCACGGCACCACCCCTTCCATTTCTTCCAGAAATATCTGTCGCCGTGTCTTTTTTGTGTACCGCTCAAAACCATTCATCGTTGCCAGAGTCCTTTGTTGTTTGTTCGTCGATCTCATCTGGCGCAACTTACTCTATATTCCTGTGGAAAGGGAGACCTTATTCAGAGTCTCCCTAGATGTTAATCAGCCCCGCTCGGTCTTCTCTTAGCCGGACAAAAAAGTCAAGGTCTTTAATTCGAG
>DASSEH010000270.1:0-2465 GCA_035695325.1 Candidatus Angelobacter sp. | reverse complement strand
CTCCATCACCATCAACGGCGAGCTGAACAAGCTGGCCTTCAACATCACCTCCGGCCACGGCATTCACGCCGGCATCCACTTCCGCAGCTCCAGCTACTGGGCCATCAAACTGGGCGAGCAGGTCGGTCTCAGCGTGCTCGCAGACAGGGCGAAGGGCTACGCCGAGCCGTTCACCATCAACATCACCAAGGTCGATGGTTCGGTTCAACCCATCTCCAACCAGTAATAACCAGAATGCGGTGGCGTAAGCCGCAGCATTCCAAGTCACTGAAAAGGCGGGCCCAAAATGGGTCCGCTTTTTTCGTTTGGCTGTTGTTTTTCCCTCCACCTTCGAGAAAACCTGCCCCTAAACTGGAGCGCAGGAATTCACCATAAATAGTTTCAAACTATTTCAAGCAGTTAAAAAACTTGTAACTTTTTACATTTTCTGTTTACTGGTGAACATTGTTACGCGTTTTACTCTGCTAATGTGCTCACGACCTTAATACCTGTTGAAGGCAAGCCGCTGGATGCTTTCCAGAGCGCAGTTTTTGAGAACTTAGCCAGTCTCGGGAATTTGCGCCGCAATGGACTGCAAGCAAGACACGTTTTGAACTTTGTGTCCAGGAGACTTCAAGATTTGGACTGGAGCATGAAACGTATTTTTCCAAGCGTGCTGCTGGAGCAGGAACGACCCAAACATTTAAGGCCAATTTAGCGAGGAGAGGTAAATGTCACGTAAAAAAAGGAACAGCGCAGATTCTGAAGAGACGCTTTCTCAGCACGGAGAGGGCGTTCAAGACAAAAAACACGCTGACCAGAAACCGAGCGGCTCGACCCGGCGGTCCTTTCTGGGCAAGGCCGGCGGCCTGACCGCAGTGGCCCTGGCAGCGGCTGTCGCTCCCATCGAGCCTCTGCTCGGTGGAAAAGAGTCCAGCGCCGAAGCGTCCACCATCCCTTACAACGATCAGACCCGCGCCGCTGCCAGCTTCAACTACCGCATCAGCACGGCCAATGCGGCAAACATCGACATCGGGGTCCAGCCCGACAACGGCGACAGGTCCTTCACCGACCACAGCGGTCTGTGGAGCAAAGCCCTGCCTCACGACAGCCTTGAGGTTGTGAACCAGAATGCCTGGGCCACTTTTGTCAAGGCCCTCTCCACCGGCAATTTTACGGATTTTGAGAACATCATTGTCGGACACCCTGGCGGACTGGGCTTCACCCAGACCCTCAATGGCCCCATGGCGGCTTTCGCACTGGATCTGGAAGGCCTGGATTCCCACGCCACCAGCATTCCTCCTTCGCCCACCACCGCCAGCTCACAGACCGCGGCCGAGCAGGTTGAGCACTACTGGGCAGTTCTGCTGCGTGACACACCGTTCACTCAGTATGCCAACAATCACCATGCCAAAGAGGCTGTGGAAGAGCTGAACAGCCTGTCCTTCATCAAGGGTAACGACAACACGGGCTCTGCCAATCAACAAGGCGCGGCCACTCAGGAATTTCCCAACGTAATCACCACCCAGAACCTGTTCCGCGGCTTCTTTAAGACCGCCGACGGCACGGGCGGCGGCAACCTGGCAGGCCCCTTCGTCTCGCAGTTCATGCTGCAGCCCACCTTCTTCGGCGCTCAGCCTCTCAGCCAGATGTACCAGAACTTCCTCCCGGGTCAGGAGTTCATGACCAGCGTAGCGGAGTTCGAGAACGTGGAAAACGGTGGTGTTCCGACCGGCTCATTGCAATTTGATCCGCAGTTCCGCTTTATCCGTGACGGCCGCGGACTGGCTGCCTACACCCACGTGGATGCACTCCATCAGGCATACTTCACCGCCGCACTGGTCCTGCTGGGCATCAATGCCCCGGCGGCCCCGGGTAATCCCTACATTGGCTCCAAGACCCAGCACGGCTTCGGCACCCTGGGCGGACCCGATGCTCTGGGAACCGTCTCGGAATTTGCCACCCGCGCACTCAAAGCTGCCTGGTTCCACAAGTGGATCGTCAATCTGCGCATGCGTCCGGAAGAGTTCGGCGGCCTCGTGCACGCCAACCTCGCCAATGTCTCACCCATGCCCCAGGCGGCAAAGGTGCTGCACAAGGACGTGCTCAAATCCCAGATTGTGCAGATCATCAAGCAGAAGTTCGGCTCCTTCCTGCTCCCGATTGCCTTCCCCGAAGGCGCTCCGGCGCACCCCTGCTATCCCACCGGTCACGGCACCGTCGGCGGCGCCTGCATCACCGCGCTGAAGTTCTTCTTCGACGGCAACGCTCCTCTCCGTCCGATCCTTTTGGCGGCGGGCAGCGACATCATGCAGGCCAGTGACGACGGTCTCTCGCTCGTGCCCTACACCGGCGCGGACAGAGACTCCATCACCATCAACGGCGAGCTGAACAAGCTGGCCTTCAACATCACCTCCGGCCACGGCATTCACGCCGGCATCCACTTCCGCAGCTCCAGCTACTGGGCCATCAAACTGGGCGAGCAG
>DASSEH010000269.1:0-3191 GCA_035695325.1 Candidatus Angelobacter sp. | reverse complement strand
GTCCTCATCATCGGCAACGAAATCTTGTCAGGCCGTACCCAGGACTTAAACCTCAACCATATTGCCAAGGGCCTGAGCGATGTGGGCGTGACCCTGTGCGAAGCGCGCATAATTCCTGACGTAGCTAACACCATCGTTGCGACCCTAAACGAGCTGCGCGCCAAGTTCGACTACGTCTTCACCACCGGCGGCATCGGCCCGACGCACGACGACATCACCCTGGAATGCGTGGCGCAGGCTTTCGGAGTACCTTGGACGCTCCATCCCGAGGCCCATGCCCTCCTCAAGGAATGGTACAAGGACCGGCCGGGCCAACTCAACGCGGCCCGGCTGCGAATGGCCACGGCGCCAGAAGGCTCGACCCTGATCGTTAACCCGGTCTCCCGGGCTCCGGGCTTCCGCATGGGCAACGTCTTCGTTATGGCCGGCATTCCGAGGGTCATGCAGTCGATGTTCGACCATGTGAAGTCGACCTTGGAAGGCGGCCGCCCCGTGGTGTCGCACAGCGTGCGCTGCAATCTGCCGGAAGGCGTCATCGCCATGGGGCTGGAAGACATCCAGAACCGCCATCCGGATTGCGACCTGGGTTCCTATCCCTGGGAGAAGGACGGCAACTTCGGCACCAGCCTGGTTGTGCGCGGCCGCGACCCGGACTGCGTCGATGCCGCCAGGCGAGAGGTGGTCGAAATGGTTCTGAGCCTCGGCGGCAATCCCCAAGAGGAGTAACGTCTCCGGCCAGGTCCGCAGCCGATGGGCATAAAAGTCATCTTCCTGCCGAACTATCGCGTGTCCCTCGCTCCAAATTTGCTGAAGGGGCTCGGGTTGCCGTCGCAGTACGGCAACGTCTGGGGTCAGTGGTCCTTTCTCGTGGTGAATTCGGGAATTTGTTTGGGCAGAGGTGGTTACTCTGATAGAGAGCCCAGAATGGCAAAGGATAGAGTATATAGCCCAACTTTCGCTACTGGCGGCGATTTTCATCATTTTTTGAGGGCTCTTGGCCCGCGGAAGCCCATAAATACAGGGGCCTGATCTCAGGAAGGCGTGTAGGGGAGACCTACTCTCTTCCCAAGGTTGTTTTTGTGACTAGGATGAGGAGCCGTCATGTATTTGAAGTGCAATCGGCGGATCAAGGACGGCAAGGAGCATCGCTACTGGAGCATCATGGAGAACCGGCGGTGCGCTGGGGGGCGGGTGGTGCAGCGTCCGGTAGTTTATCTGGGCGAGATTAACGATAGCCAGCGCGAGGCATGGATCCGCTCAATTGAGGTTTTCGATGAAGATCACGGTCGGCAAGAGAGGTTAGCGTTGTTTGCCTCGGATCGGGAAGTTCCCCTTGGAGTCGCCCAATCCGTTCAAGTCCGGCTTTCAGAGTTCGTGCTCAAGCGTCCGCGGCAATGGGGAGCGTGCTGGCTCTTTAGCCAGTTGTGGGAAGAGTTAGGCTTGCGGGAGTTTTGGCAAGAGCGCTTGGGCGTAAGCCGGGAGGGCACCGACTGGGAACATGTTCTCCAGTTGCTCAGCGCCAACCGACTTATTGCCCCTGGCAGTGAGTGGCATTTGCATCGACATTGGTATGCCCATAGCGCGATGGGCGATCTGCTAGGCGAGGACGATTCCTTGGGAGCCAAGGATACCCTTTATCGCTGTCTGGACTTGCTGTTGGCACATAAACAGGCGCTCTTCGATCATTTAAGTGGGCGCTGGCAGGATCTTTTCGGAGTAAAGTTCGATGTGCTCCTTTATGATTTGACGAGCACGTATTTTGAAAGCGATCCGCCCGAGGAGCAAGATGGCAAGCGCCGTTTCGGCTACTCGCGCGACAAACGCGCGGACTGCGTACAGGTGGTCATTGCCCTTATCGTTACCCCGGAGGGTTTTCCCCTGGCATATGAGGTTCTTGCCGGCAACACGGCGGATAAGACCACATTAGGTGCTTTTCTCAAGAAAATCGAAGACCAATACGGCAAAGCCCAACGCATCTGGATAATGGACCGTGGGATTCCCACCGAGGAGGTTCTCTCTGAGATGCGAAAGAGCCAGCCGCCGGTCTATTATCTGGTGGGAACTCCCAAAGGGCGCTTGGGACATTTGGAAAAGGAGCTTGCCGAACGGCCTTGGGAAGCGGTGCGCCAAGGAGTGGAGGTCAAACTTTTGCCCCAGGACGGCGAGCTCTACGTGCTGGCTCAGAGCCGGGATCGAGTCTGCAAAGAACGCGCCATGCGTCGTCGGCAACTTAAAAAGCTTTGGAAACGCCTTAAGCAACTTCAAACCATGAAGCTTTCTGTTAAGGATCTCCTGCTCAAGCTGGGCGAAGCCCGTGGCCACTATCGCGCCGCTTGGAGGTTGATTGATTTCGAATTGCCCGAAGCCGAGTCAAAATCTAAAGAATCCGCCCGCTTTGGCTTCGGCCTTAACCGCAAAAAGCTCCGCGATATCCGCCGTCGCGAAGGCCGTTATTTGCTGCGCAGCAACCTTTGCGAAAAAGACCCCGCCCTGCTCTGGCGCCTTTACACGCTGTTGACCCAAATTGAAGAGGCCTTCAAAAATCTCAAGGGCGACTTAGCCATCCGCCCCATCTTCCATCAACTCGAAAATCGTATCGAAGCCCACATCTTCGTCGCCTTCCTTGCCTATTGCCTGCACGTCACTCTGCACCATCGTCTGCGTCAATATGCCCCGGGACTTACCCCACGCGCCGTGCTTGAAAAGTTCGCGGCCATCCAGATCCTTGATGCCTATTTCCCGACCACTGACGGTCGCTGGCTCGTCTTTCCTCGCTACACCCAGCCCGAAAAAGACCATCGCCTCTTGCTCGCCCACCTCGGTCTCCAATTGCCCCCTCAATCCCCGCCACGCATTACCGCAAAAGGAGATCTTCTCGATAACCTCTCGCAAAAACCACTGCTGTAGGGGAGACCTTTCTAACCCCTCCTCTGATCTTCAATCACTTACGGTTCTCAATCACCGCCAGTAGCGAAAGATCGGTTAGGAGCGCCGCGCTCTTGAGTTGCCCGGTATCAGCCACAATTCCGAGCAAATCGCCCGAGCCGAGCGGGCGGACGCCGAGCGCCGGAAGCCAATTGCCGAGCATGAGCATCGACTCGTCACACGAACGCATGCTTGCGATATAGGCAGCCTCCAATTCCGCCACGGTGCGTCCACGAGAGTCGACGCCGCGCTCGATGAGCCGCGAG
>DASSEH010000268.1:0-1520 GCA_035695325.1 Candidatus Angelobacter sp. | reverse complement strand
CTGCCAGCTTCTACAGGCCCTCGATCATCAGGCCGTGGGCGATGGAGCAATAGCCGAAGCGATCAAGGAGCTGGGGAGGTTCCGTTGTCATGCCTAAGGCAACTCCCAGGAAATAATGTACCGATTTAGCCACCCTGCGGTTGAATTCGGACGCCATACGTGGGGAGGGATACATGACGTTCGAGACGCTCCTCGATCTTTCGAAAAGCCTTCTTGGCAACGCGAACGCCGTTTGCATACACTTTGTCGAGCAATTGAACGACGGGGCGAACGGCTTTCCAGGTCATGGTGCGAGCCCAGTGCAAGACGGTGTCGACGGTCTCCAGTACGGTCCCATTCCAGGGTGCTTCCAGGATCCCCCCGCAGCGTTCGATGGGGTTATACTTGCTATGGTACGGAGGATAAGAGACCAACACGACTTCCAAAGCATTGCGGTCAGCACACTCCACCATCCTGTGCATGAACTGTGTCCGCAAACTTGCATTCTGTGGGCCGTTGTCCAGGTCGATCACCAGTGGGCGCATGTGCCGCTAATGATTCTTGCTCAGATTCCACCACTGTTGGAGGCAATCCGCGAGAAAGTCACTCGTGTCCCGCGAGGTGCCGAAGATGATGGTCAGCAGGCCACCGAGCACCTCCAGGATACCGCAGGGAACCAGCTTCTGCGTGGGCCGCATGTCATGATCCCATGCTTGGATGGCCTCGCTGCCGCGCGATTTCCCACCGCGGGAAAACGCTCCTACGTTCAGTTTGGCCTTCGTATCCATGGAAATCCGCAAGGAATCTGCTCGTGCGTCCGAGGCCTGATTCTCCCAGTGGACATGGGCGAAAATCGCCTCGGTGTCGCGCACACGCTTGACCGGCTTGGCCTTTTGCACGCGTCGCAACCGGTATCCCAGGCGGTTGAGGATATTGCCAATGGTGTTTTCACAAGGCAATTGGCCGTGTTGCCAGCTTTTCTTGTCGATCAACGCCTGTCGCATGGCCTTCGCCGTCATCCGTGTGGACCAAAAGGGGGATTGAAACTTGGGATCGACTTGGCTGGGGGGTTCCGCCAGGGACCGCATATCTTCGGCCAACTGCGGCCATTTCTCTTCGCTTGTGCGATTGCCGCGGGCGGCAGTATTGTTCACACAGGTGATGCCGGTCCGCAGTTCGTGCCGTCCCAGGATCACCGTCCTGCGGGACCAGCCAAACACGGCTTCTGCTCGCCGAGCACTGCCGTTGCAGTAGGACAACGCTACGCGGGCTTGAAACGCCCTTCTCTTGGCCCCTGTCAATTTCTGGGCCGCGTCCTTGATGGTGGCAATGTGCGGTTCCTTCAGTTCGTTCATCATGCCCTCCCGAAAACTTCGGCAAGCGTGCCAAAACCAAAGCTCGGAAAGGGTAACTCAAAACGTGAATCGCTGGTATCTTAATTCTTGGGAGTTGCCTTGGTTGCCATCTACCCTTCTCAGCAGTTGTGTCTCTGGGGGAACATAAGGCATCTGGACCCCAGGCAGCGGCTCGGTCACGCATGG
>DASSEH010000267.1:0-1916 GCA_035695325.1 Candidatus Angelobacter sp. | reverse complement strand
CGCTAGAGGTGGCGACAGCGCGCAACTCATAGTCCGGCAAGCTGGCCAGCGCAGGAAGATGTGCGGCTACCGCCCAACCAGGGCGCAATGGGCTCGCACCAATAATACCAACACCAATCTTACTCATGAAAAATCGGCTCCTTGGAAAACCGTTGTGGCGGGCAAGCCGGCCAGCAATCGTCGCGCTATTGGTCACAAGGCTGGGTTTCGGCTATTCGGTTCGACTAGTATCAGATTGGTCCTTAGTGTAAATATGGCACTTTAATGCCACTATGTAACCCGGACGAAACCTATGAGGACGAACGATGAGTTGTGGGTTGGATCACGACGGCAGCGAATTCGACCGGCTGCTCCTCGACCAGATCGCTGACCGGTGGAGCATCCTCGTCCTGGGCGCTATCTGCGCTGCCGGAGGCACATTGCGCTTCAACGAAGTGCGCCGACGGATCGATGGCATTGCGCAAAAGACTCTCACACAAGCCCTGCGCCGGCTGGAGCGAAACGGCATCCTGGAGCGCAGGCTCATCGACACCGCGCCGCCTGGCGTCGAATATATGGTGACCCCGCTCGGCCGATCGCTCGATAAACCCTTCGCGGCCTTGAATGCGTGGACCATGGAGCATGCCGAGGCCCTGCGAGCCGCGCAGAAGGCTTTCGACGAGCGGCATGGTTCGGTTTCAGAACGACGAGGATGAACCCTTCGGTGTTTTTGGGGCACGACTTGCAAAGGGCCAGCCGTCGTACACGCAAGACGAGTCACCGGTCGGCAACACCTGATTCCGGAATGAGCAGAGGCGAGACCGACCGGGTACTGCTTTCAATCCGTCATGCGAAATAGGTGCTGTGGGACAGATCTTTCCACTGCTCATATTCAGCTCGCCGCTCGTCCAGCTTCGCCGTGATGGCACCCCAACTGTCGGCGCCCATGCTGAGCCGCGGGGGCATGTCGCCCGACTTCACCAAGTTGACGAGTATTTCCGCCATGCGATCCGGATCACCCGGCGCGTAAACGCCGTCCTTGTCATTCAACAGCATTCCCATGACCGCGTGCGCGGTAGGGTCATAGGCGTCGATCTTCGGGCTTCGCAGATTGCGTTCGACGATACCGGTGCGGAAGCCGCCTGGCTGGATAGACAGCACCTTGATGCCCAGCGGAGCGACCTCTTGAGACAAGGCTTCGGTCAAACCTTCGAGCGCGTGTTTTGACGCGCTGTAATAGCCGAGCGCGGGCATGGAGACGACACCGTTAAGGGACGACACGTTGATGATCGTCCCGCTTGCCCGGGCGCGCATACCAGGCAGAACTGCCCGGATTGTGCTCGCGACGCCGAACACATTCGTGTCGAACAGCGTCCGGATATTCTGCTCCTCTCCTTCCTCAATGGCTGCGAGATAGCCAAGCGCGGCGTTGTTCACGAGCACATCGATACCGCCATGCCATTTCTCGGCGGTGGTGATCGCAGCCTTGATCTCGGATGGTTTGGTCAGATCCATTGACAGGGGAAGCACGGCGTCGGGATGGGCTTCGGTCAGCTTCTCGAGACGAACTTTGTCCCGCGCGGTAACAGCGACACGGTGGCCGGCGCGCAACGCCGCATTCGCGACCGAGGCGCCGAGGCCGCTTGATGCGCCGGTGATGAACCAGGTTTGCGTACTCATAGTTTCCTTCTTTTCTCTATGTTGCGGGCTTTCCAATCGGCCGGCCGGCGTCCGCTCAAGCGTTGACGCCAACAATCATCGAGCCGTGGTCACACCAGTATCATATCGGTACTTAGTGTAAATAATGCACTTTTAGGCGACTATGTAACCAGAAGGGAACTTCTATGCCCGCTATCGCACGCGACGCGTGGTCAGGTCACGCTCATCGCTTTTCTATCGGCAGCGTTATGTCTCAGCCTTGGCAGCTGCGGCAGAAC
>DASSEH010000266.1:0-92701 GCA_035695325.1 Candidatus Angelobacter sp. | reverse complement strand
TATCTTGCGGCGCAAATCGTCGGAATACGCTCGGGCCATCGTCGGGTTGCAGGAAAACTTCCAGAGCACAACCATCCTATCCCACTCCACCCTGATTCCCGCTTACATTATTATCCCTATCGTTACTAGAAATGGTCTAATTGCCCAGCATCCCTGAGAAAGATTCCCGTAAATGCCTTTGAAATCAATGTGGCAGATGTCATCTCCTCTGCGATCCTACAAAAATCCTAAAAGACACCATGCAACTGGCTGCGAAATGGAACCCGCGGCTGGCCTGGATCAAGGATAACCATGGTGTCGAGAAGGCTTTCCTGAAACGCTCTGCTGGAAGCAAAAGCCAGACGTTTGGAAATACCGGAAAGCTGTCTGGCAAGATGCCACGTAATTTCCTCACCTGCCCCCAGATAAAGGATGCAATTCAGCTTGCTTTCCTCCTCCAGCACGCGCCGGATTCGGTCGTACCGCTGTGAGCTCTTGATGCTGCGCTCATACTCCAGCCCAAAGGCGGCCGCACAATCTTCGTTCCAAACATTGACGATCGCGTCATAGTCCTTTTCGAGGGGATTAGTGGAAATGGTATTGGCCGAAGCCGTTTCGATGTCGGACTTCCAGGACAGCAGAACATTGGCGCGAGCGAGAGCGAGACGCACAGAGTTCAGCTCGAGCGCATGCCAGGCGTGGGAAGGATGGGGCAGGTGCTGGGTAAGGGAGTTCAGGACCGTGGCATAGTGACAGTGGCTTTCGAGCTGTACGAGGCCCCGGTGGGTGATCCGATATACAATCATTCCGTTGCCAAAATCGCCCAGGCAACGGGAAAGGTAGTTACTCGCTACCAGTCGTTGCACCCGCCAGGCAAAGCTCTCACGTGAGTATTCGGTGGACGCCAGTTTCATCAGCTCAAAGAGCTGGCTGTGGCTGATAAATTTCGAATTTCGGACGTGCAACAGCAGTGGAATATCACGGAGTTCGCTGACCGAAACTGTGCCTTTAGCGTATCTCATTGGAACAAATCTTCAGGCTGGAGCCTGTCCTCCAGCCAGGATTAATTCCGCTCCCGGACGGGAGTTTTCAGACAGTGTCAGATGCCAGAAACCACAGGCCGTTTCGACCCAGTCCCCGGGTTTCATGAGCAGCATTGCTTCCTGGGTTTGACGCAACTGACTGGCGGAAATGACGGTTGCGTGTCGCGACTTCCATGCGGGGGATAGAAAGTTTATACGTCCATGGATCGACTGAGAGACGACCACAAGATGCCAATCGGGCATGGCGAAATCCGGCATCCTGCGCTTGAGCAAGAGCCGGTTTCCGCCGAAGAGAAAGTCCACGTCCGAGGTCAAAAACGTGTGCCCCAGAGAGCGCAAAGGCAGATGGGGATTGAAGTCTCCGACGCCATTGAACCGTATCATTCCTGGCACGATCCAGTGACGCCGGATTTTGTTGCCGCAGCGGATTCCGGTCGAGTTGTAATAGGCGGCATGGCGGGTATAGCGATGGGGATCGGCGGCATTCTGGCCGAACCGCGCCCACCAGTTACATCCGAAATTGAGAGTTTTGACCAGCATCGCCCAGCCGCTTCATCAGTCCCTGATTCATCTCACGAATGCACGTGATCCGCTCTTCGACCGGAAGACTGGCCGCGGCTTTCATGGCGTCGGTAACGTCGCGGCCGACGGCGCTTCCCCTGCGGCCATAGTATTCGACAAGCTGGATAAGTTCGGTGACACGCAGGTTCAGTTCGCGCTCAAGAGGCGGCAGGGATTCGCGGAGTTTCTCATACTCGTTGAAGTCCTCTATCGGCCCCATTGGACCGCCTGGAGCGAAGTGCTTCAGCACCCGCATCATCTGCTCCGCAAGTCCTGCCGCGGCATTTTTTTGGGATTCTTCGTCTGCCATATGTGTTCTCCTCTCTGGCTGTCGCGGACTGTTTATTCTCCGCGAAGTTTTCGGTTCTTTTGCCGCTCCTGCTCCAGCTGTTGCGTCAGCGTGGTGATCTGCTGGCGCAGGCTCTGGAATACGGCGTCGCTGATGGCCGATGGATTCGCGGCTGAAGTATAGTCGGGCGAAGCGGTCACGACGGCGACCGACACGTCTTTCACATCTCCAGCAGTCTCTCGCTGATCGCCCGCATTTTTGCTCCTAAATTGGGGTGCTTTTAGCGCCAGCTTCGGTTCTTTTTCCCGATCCAGTTCTTCCAGGTGCTGGCGGTACACCGCATGCAAACGCTGATAATTCTCGTGGCCTGTGGTCAGCTGATTCTGGTACTTGGCGGTGACTTGCGCGGTGCTGAAGATCAGCTGCCTGCGCTCACCTTTCAGCCGCAGTATCCAACAAAAGCAACCGAGCAGAGCAACCATAGTCACGCCATTGACCCAGAAACTGAACTCATAGATGCTGCTCTCGATGGCGATACGCCGCCAATCCTCGATGCACCTGCCATAGTCGGTGGTTGTCGATTTAAACAGCTTCGAAAAATCGAAAGGATTCTGATGCTGCCCGCGTGACTGCGCGCCGGGATCATAGCGCGAGGCCGGGACTTGTCCGGTAAAGGCAACTGACGTGAGTAACGAGAAAGCAAGAACTATACTGCAAAAGAGTCTGGTCATTTTACACGCCCCTCCGCCCGCTGATTCGCGGGAACTTCCGCAAAAAGTCCAGGTCCTTGAAGCGCAGGTTTGCGCCTTGCGCGCGCCAGTTGGAGGCAGGCGCAGGCGGATAGACCATGGGCTGAAAGCAGGCAAGACTCGCCGTCGAGGGCTGCGGCACATGAAGGCGGACATAGCGCGGCTTGCCTCGGGGATCGGCCATTAGCATGTGCATCTGTCCGCGGGGGGAAAGCCGACTTGCGATTGTGGGACCAGAGGCTCCTCGACGATCCGGGCAGTCGCCTTGCCTGTGCGTTCATATTTTTTCCAAAGCATGCCCCTCTCTTCGAGGTTCACAGTCAGTTGGTCGACCTGGATGCTCGGGGCCGACTTCTGGAAGTACTCGGTCGAGGCTTCGTCCCAGCTCTGCATCAGCATGATCGTGCTGGGTGCGGCAGTAAGACGCTCGCGGAACCCGGGACTAACGGTATCGAGCGCGGTGATCGACTGCAATGAGAACGTAAACAACACTTTGCTGTCCCGCGCTGTTTCGAGGATGCGCGTAAAGTTGGGATACGCAAAGGTCGAAAACTCATCCAGAATGACGCTGACCGGGGGCAACCCCTGGCGCATGCGCGCCGCCCTTTCGTAGCGCTGGCCCACCATCAATTGCAGGTTCCTGAGCAGGATGCGGCCCAGCGCGGAGAGTGCCCGCTCATTGGTATTGCCGTTCAGCGGAACCAGCAGAATGAGGTCCTGCTCGAAGACGTCGGAGAGAGTAACCAGCTGATCGTAGGGGCCGGTGATGAGCGATAGCTTCTCCTGCAAAAAGGTCATGAGCGGGTTTAACAGGCCCTGGATTTTGCTGATCCGCTCGCTGTCCTGGAGCGACTGCCAGAGGTTACGAATCGACATTTGCAGGTTCAGTCTTTGCTGGGTGGTGATGCCGGGCTCGTTTTCGGCGCGGTGGATGGCGACCGCGACCTGCTCCTGCATTACGATGGGGTCCTGAGCAATGATCAGCACGTCACGGATGTTATGGACCTTTCCGGTATAGGTGAGCACACGCACCAGATCGTTGAAGTACGTAGCCTGGTGATCTCTGAAGAAATCCGCCTTGAGACCAAATGATGCCAGGATGAAATTTACATATTCCTCATAGTCATCATCTTCGTCAGCCAGATACAGCGGGTTATACCTGACCGACAATTCAGGCCGCGAAGGATCGAGCAGGCGCACGTCCTGCAGGCGGCCGATGGCGGCGAAATCCTCGATGAGCCGGTCCATGAATTTACGGTCGCCTTTCCCGTCGAAGATGACCATGGGCATGCGCCGTTTCCGCCCGTCGATCTCGAAGACGCGCCGGGCGTCCTGGACGGCAAGGTTCCGCATGAACGTGGTCTTGCCGAACCCCGACTTGCCGATGAGGATCGACTGCAGGCTACGGACCTCATCGGACCAGGAAACCGTTCGTTTGGTAAGGACGCTGTAGCCGGCGAGCACGGACTTTTGCGCAAACGACTTCTGAATGTTTTCCTCATGCTGATCGCAGGAAACATGCATGTGGAAGCGCGGCGGGGTTGCCTTTGATTTCTCCTTATACTGCCGCCAGTAGCGAAAGGAGTAGTAAACAGAGCCGATCACACAGCCAAAATAGATAGAGAACTCGATCAATTGTTCTGGTCGCAGATGGAGCATGAAGACCAGGCAGGCCGACCCCACACAAACGAGCAGAATGCCCATTAATAAAAGTACGATCCAGTCATTGCGATCGCGGGCACGGTCATGATTGCTTTCGTAATTGTCACGATAATCCATAAATGTAGAAAATCTCCTGAATCGTTCATTGATTCCCGCTTTGCCCGGAATCAATGCCCCCTGAAACTGAAATAAAGAAAGTTTGCTACCGCAACCAGCGCGAAGATCGAGAGAGTCAGCAGGAGCGGGTGAGGCCTGTATCGCTCCTCCGTGTTGTCGCCGGCCTCAAGCTGTTGCTCGGACTCAAACGGATCGCGTAACCATTCCCGCAGCCGCTGGAGCGGACTGGGTGGCGCATCCCGCGCACAATATTCTTCGAGGTACCCGGTCATCTCTTCCTCGGAGACGGCGGGCACAGGATCAATAGACGAACGTGGCTGAGACATGACGGCCTCCCGCGTCAGGGAACACGAGATTGAGGACTGCAGGCGCAGAGAACTGCTTCCGCAGCACAATGACGCCCGTTGTTTCCTCACCGGGGCGAAGATCTTCGGTCGCGGTATCAGCGATGGCAAGGACGAGCGGTGTGCGTTTCCGCGCTCCCAGTTTCTTCGCCGTACGGTCATCGAGTTGCGTGCGCCGTAAAGAGGAAAGTGACAAGGTGTTATCCGGAGGCTCAATCTCGAAAGCCGTTGGGTCAACCACACGATACGTCCGGCCGGTCAGATTTTGAATCGAGTAGCGGACATAAACGCTGTTGCTCGATTGAAATACATTCTCAATTCGCACGATGATACGGCCCTGATCATTCCTGATATGGCTGCTGTCGATCCGATCGGCTCCCAGCAGTGCCCGCGTCAGGACCACGTCGGCGACGTGGGTCATCTGTTCCTCTTTCGTTATCAGAATCGGAGTTACCGGAGCCGGATTAGGCTCGGCGGATGGATTATCAATGGCGAAACTCATGCTCTTCACTTCTCCCGGAGGATCAAGCTCATAGGTAAAACGCCGCGACGCGGTCCACACAAACAGATCGGTAGAGACGCCCGGATTCAGGGGTTTAATCAGGACCTTGTTATCGCGCCATTCAATCGTGAAGGCGGAGCTGCCGGCCGCGGCCTGCGTCACCGGCTCGCCGAACTCAAGCACCGTCAGGTGATTGAGGGCGGTTGCGATGTGGACAACCTCTGGGCGCACGGGCGGTTGAGCAACGACTGCGAGCTGTGCTGCCGACAACTGGGCAAAGGTGATGTCCGAGAAAAAGACGGACAGCAGTGGCAACAAGAACAAAGACAGAGTGCGTTTCATAACTCCTTTAGTAGTGCGGAGCCAGGCGGTACGCCCGGCTCCGCACACGGTGATTGGGTTGAAAATTCGCAGGGCTAGTCCATCGTCCCAAGAAAGATCTCCCCGTTTTTGTTTGAGCGGAACAGGAATATCTCCCTGGTTCCGCCCTCGATTGGTTCAATGAGGAAGGCGCGGCCATCCGGGTCCAATTTGCTTGCGTACCCGGCGAGTTCCGGCACAACCACACGCGGCGCTCTACTCCCGTTGATTTCCGCCACACGATCGACGAATTCCTGGGGAAAAGCGTGCAGGAGGATGCCACCCGAACCCTGGCCTTCGCAGACCACGGTCAGCATGGCCTGTACCCAGCCCATCCGGTTGTCCTCCTTGCCGGCAGCCCACAGACGCACCCAGGTGTTGATGGCCTTCATCTCTTTCTTCCGGCGTTCATCACCCAGTCGGCGGGCGGCGACGGCATCTTTCAGTGCCGCATATTTTTTGTTGCGCAACGTCCGATTGGCATCGAGTTTGGCTTCTTCCAACTCGGCTGCCGCGCGGTCGCATTCCGCACTTAACCTTTCCTGCCGCTCAGACGACCGTCCCACCACCGCTGCATAGACGCTGTTCACATGCCGGCATTCGTCATACATGGTGCGTTTGACTTCTTCTCCCGCGACCAGCATTTTGAATTCCGATATGGGCGCCTTGCCTTCGGTGATGTCCGGCAGGTCCTTGCGGACGTTGTTGTAGATGGTCCCGATGCGGTCCGTGGCCACGACCGGGAGATGACGGGGCAACTGCGAGAGCTGCGTTACCCATTTGTAATCAAGCCAGGGTGCGTGTCGCACCTGCTTGCTGATGTGGTTGATCCGTTCCCGGTCGGGCTGCACATTCCATTTAAGGGAATCGAGCGCCTTCTGGAGTTCGGGTACCAGTTCGCGGGCGAGATCGTTTTCACCCGCCGCAAGACAGGATGTTTTCAGATCGGTGATCCGGCCAATCTGATTGCCACGCGCCTTCATTGCCACAACGGGAAGGTTGAACCACGAGGTCCGGGCTTTCACTTTGTTCTTTTCTTCGTGGACCGCCTGGGCCTTCCTGCCGGCGCAATATTGGACAAAACGCGGAAAGCGGCTCTGTTCGACCACACAAATTCCATCGAAGTCGAAGTCGCCGCCGTTCTTCTTGGCCGTGGCCGAGTGGAGAACGTATGCACCCTCCAGCCACAATTGGTCACTGGCGATCTGTTCGGCGATTGCGCCCGAATTCCCACAGCCCTGTTGTTCGAGGTGCTGGCAGAGTGCCATGAAGAGCTCCGCCGCCCCCATGTGCTGGAGAGGCAGAAGATCGTCAATGCTGCGGATGGGATAACGGACACAAAGACCGCTCCGGGAGTCAAGCGCCACAATGGCCTGGTCTTTGGGAATCCAGTCGGAACCCCAGAAGTATCGGTCTTTGCCGGCGATGAGGTAGCCATCGTCGGCCAGGGCGAACCCAGGCAGACGAATGCCTCCTCCTGTTGCGGTCCGGAACGCCCAGCGCGCCAGAGTTTTATTGAGTTGATTGTTGATCCAGGGAAATCGCGCTATCCCGACGGCCCCGTTCTGATCGGCCAGCAAAGCCGCTTCGACGGTCCTCGTTTCCGAGCGCTCCTGGATAGCGTCTATGTCTTCGAGACACAGGATTTCGAGCAGCTGCGTGTAATCCCCGCTTTCGAGCGAATCGGCAAACCTGCGGACCTCAGACTGTGCTTCTGAAAGGACCTCAAGCTGGATCGAATCGTCAGGAGCATTCTCGATGAGCTGGTAACTTGAACCATACGTGCGTGGTTCCGACACATCGCGAATTCCCAAAACTACGCGCCCCCGGAACCTCTTTCCCTCTTTTTGGAAGAGCGATTTGAGAGACTTCGGGAGTTTCAGTTCAGGCTTAATGGAACTGGTTGGCAGAATGATGTCAGCACCCACCATATCGGCCACATCATCTCCCATGACTTTGAAGGACCCCTTGGCTTGCATGTCTTCAAAGGCCATGCGGAACTGATAGAGGCAGCGGTCGGGCAGCTGAAGTTGGTTAAACAACGAACGCCTGATCCAGCCACGGCAGTCGTTGGTTCCCAGCTGATGGTCCTCGACAACCATCACCGTCAGGTCCGGCTCATCCAGCATCACCCGGCAGGGTGAAACCAAAATACCAAAATAGACGATGGCTGCTTCGGGCCAGTGCTGGAAGCGCTCCGCAATGGCTTGCGCATGATCGGAATCGACCAGATAGAACTTACCATCCTTGGCCGAGCCGCTGGCGCCAATCAGACGATAGACAACATTGTTGCAGTGGATATTGACCAGGGCGTTGGCGACCGCGGATTCCTCAAATCCATCGAGAAAACCGGTGGGCACATTCGCGATGGCCAGCTTGACTCCGGGATAGAGCGATTCGAGAAGGATGTTCTCAAGCGTCGTCCCGGCATCGTTGTCCGTAAGCTGTTGCGTCACGATGCCTTGCGGGTCGATGTCAAAGACTACTACGTTGCTTTTGTTCGAAACGGTGGTATTCTTCTGCATGACTTTTGATTTCTCCTTGTATTTGTCGGGTAACCGGCAGAAACAAGGAGATTTTTTTGCTGTCCGCAAAACTCTCTCTGCTTCCTGCCCGGTCCCCGTTCTTTTGGTTTCCGACCAGACACTCTGCTTCGAGAGCCGGATCAGCACTTCTCCCCACATGAATCTGTGCGGGGTCTTCCAAAGAGGCCAGTCTTGATGGGCCGCTTTTGAAAAACTTGTGCCAACTCGACCGCAGGACGACTTCAGCTTCGATCCATCGCCTGCTTGATGATCCTCGGACCGTCCTCTGCTAATTCAGGCACCGCCTTCCACGCGACCAGCGTGTACATGAACTGGCCGTTGCGAAAGGCCTCGACCAGTGACTCGCCTTCGTTCGTTAGTTCCCTGCCCAATTCCGGCTTATCCAGCGAGCTTCCGGGTTTGGGCAAAAAGTACCGCACACTGGCGCTGGTCATCTCCCGGCGACGACGGCTTACTGCCGGGCGCGTGGTTTGTGCTGACGGAGTCGTGTTCGGGGCCTCCGGTGTTGATTTCGTCGCTTCCATCTCGCGCTCCTTATCTCTGTCGTTGTCTTGCGATTTCTCTGCTTAGCTCCTCATCCATGTCAGCGCCTTCTTCTTCCAGAAACTCGTCAAGCAACACCAGCATGGAAAGAGCATTTACGTCCACGATGCCCGAGCGCGGTTTGCCGGAGAGCTCCTCTAACTCCTTCGACGAGATGAACATCACTCTCTCGCCCGACGAGGGTGGGCCAGACACCGTATCCCGGTAGTACTTAAAGACAAACAATGGATCTTCATCGGATACCCCAAAGGCTTTGAGTCCGATGGGACGCAGGATGGCGCGCTCTGTCCTCCGCGTCGCTGGATCGTTGCGAAACAAAGGATCGTTTCGAAACAAGGGATTGCTGCCAAACAATCTCTGCGCTGGCGTCGATGAAGACCGGCGTTTCACTGCTCCGATCCTCCGAAGGAAACTCCCTGAGCAACTGCATCGTGCGGTCCACCCTCAATCAGTTCCTCGCCGTATTCGGCGATCAAAAGGCCGCTTGGGTTCTCGACCGAACGCCGTTCGGTGATCAGGCGGATATGGATTTTCCCCACCAGTTTTGCGGTTGTCTCTTTGTGATCGCTGACGCGATGGACCTCCTTGGTTCCATAAATCGTGAAGCTCAGAGGATCGTCCTTCGTCGCATCGACTGAATGAAATTGAAAGACGGAGGTGATCTGTTCGTCTCCGATCTTGCCCACGGTGTTGTCCTTTTCCATGGCATTCAGCGTGGCGCGACGCAGATTCGAGGTCATCATGTTGAGAGCATCGGCCCAGTTGCGGTTCACGCTGTCGGGGGAAAAGTTCAGGTAGCGATCCAGAAACACACGCATAAAGCTCTGCTTCTCGAACTCGCTCGGGGCCGCGCCGGCGCCCTGCGCGATCTGGACAGACGCATTCACCGTGGACGGGGACTGGCCCAATGTCGAAGCCTCGCCGTTCGCGTTTACGCGGATGACTGTTGGCGGCTGCAGCCTCACATACGCCGCCAGCCCAACAGCAGCCAGTGTCGTGGGAACGCACAGAAAAGCCAGCACCATGGCGCGATTGGCATACGCCTGCAGAGCTCCATCGTGCTGGTAATAGCGCGTGTAGCGGAGCTTCTCTGGCTGCGTTGATTGATCTTTTTCTTTCGCTTCCAGCGTCTCTTTCGCTGTCGCGGATTGTGATTTTTTAAATAAGTTCATTGGTTCCCCCTTTTGCGAAACAGTCTTCCGATCATTCGTCCGAAGAGGAATGCCACCAGCGTGGTAATACTCCACGGACGAAAGGATGAGTCTCGCGGTTCATAAACAGGCCCTCTCCACAAAGGCATCGCTGTCATAACTCCTTTCCGTTTGTATTGCTCTCCTGACTACTCGCCTGCGACCCGCCGCCTTTGAATGCGGATCCCGCCACCCTACCGGCCTGATAAGCCAGTTGCTGTGTCACGCCCGCCGGACGGAACCCGCTATTCTGCGGAGAGGAACTCTGTCCTCCAGCCCTGTTTCCACTGCCAGAAGATGACTTCGTTGCTGCTGAACCGCCTGATCCGGAGTCTGAGGACTGGCTCGGACGCGGCGGCTCACCGTTCAAGGCGCTCGAAATGCCACCGCGAATGCTTTGGGCCACGCTCGGTTGCGGTGGCGCATTCGCGGAAGTGGTGGCGACGCTCATTCCGGCGCTGCTGCCACCTCCCGCGCTGCTGGTAGCCGCGCTTCCGGCGCCGGATCCGGCGCCGGAGCCTGCCGCGAAACCTGCTCCCGCCGATACGGCAGCGCCAATGGCAACGGCGGCGGTACGAACCAGAGAATAAGCAGACGAACCGACATCACCCGAGATGATTTGTTTGGCGATGAATGGAATGACCAGCAACGCCAAAGCGTAAAAGATGCTGATAACCCCAAGTTCCAGAGAATCGACGCTTCCCCGAAAGAACCCCAGGAAGGTAAACAGATCGTTCACCCGATTTACCTGGATGGCGGTAATCAGCGCGGCAAAGATCGCATACAGCAGCCCCCAACCGTTCCAGATAAAAACATTGGTGGCAAATGTTTTCGCCAGCGGCCCGACTCCAGGCATAGACATAAAGGCGAGCACCAGCGGCCCCAGGGCATACAGCAGGCAGCCATACAGGGTGTAAAAGAACCCAAATACAACGATCGCGACTACATAGATGATGTAGGCAATCAGAACCAGAACCATTGTGATCAGGGCCGACCCGCTGTTGGTAATTGCGTGCAAAAACGTCGTCGTGCCATCGGCCTCGAACTGCTGCTGCAGCTGCTTCAGCCAGCTGAGGAAGACATCGCCAGCGCTCGAACTCGAATAGATAGCGTGGGCTACCTGGGTGAAGGAGGTATTGACCCCGCGAAAAACCGTAGTCCAGTTGGCGAGGATGACAGCGATGACGATGTACCTGATCGCGGTCACTCCGAGTGATTGCAGGTCGCCGCCGCGCATGGCTGCCTGGTACAGACCGAGCAGGAAACCCGCCAGAAGAATTGCATAGGCAACTCCGGTGACCGTGGCCAGTATGGAACTGCCCTCAATTCCGGCGGCTCCCTGATTGAATAAAGTCTCAAAATAAAACACGTCGTTGCCTCTATTTCGTTTGTCCCAGGATACGGTCCGTGGTGTTACGAAGGGTGCTGTTGCTGGCCGCGCTCAATTTCACGTGCGCGCTCGAATTAGCCAGATCCATCGAACGCACTCGCATGAGTTCCGCCATAGCGGATTGCGTGTATGCATTGGCGCGCACATTCCATGCCGCCGCCTGCGCTTCGAGAATCGGTGCGCTGCCCGGCGCAGCACTCTGAATCTGCTGATTGATCTGGTCGGCGGCAGCCAGCTCTACATCGGCCAGAGCATCGATCTCGATGGCCTTCTTGAGCGCTGATTGGGCCTCGGCATCGGTGGCATCGACCATGTCGCGCACCGGCTGGGGCGCGTCCTGGTCCGACATCACTCCGCCATAAACGGCTGTGTACCTCGCGCTAACCTGGCTTGTCGTCTGTGGACTGTGGGAAAGCAGCGCTTGTTCCAGCTGTTGCGGCGTGGGCAATGTCGCGCTGCCGGTGGGCAGCTGGTAAATGCGTGTCATCTGCCGGAACTGGCCTTGCAGTTGTCCGGCCAGACCACGCGCATTCGTAATCGCACGGGTGGGATACACAACCTGCTGCTCAAAGCTCGCACCCTGCTGCTCGATCTGCTGGATCTGTGCAAGCGGTTTTGCCACCACGCTCTTGAGCAGCCCGGAAACTGACTGCAGCCCGGCTGAGATAATGGCGCAGCAGGGATCAAGCCCGAACTGTCCATTCGCCCCTGCTGGAACAAGGACCAGTATCCCGATCAGGGCCAGGACCAGAATCAGGCGGCCTCCAAAAGCCCTCCAGCACAGCTTCAGAAATCTGTTCATTCTCGTTCGTTTTGACATCTCGGACCTCACTTCTTTGTTCTCCTTGTCTTGCTTATCTTTGTCCCTACCGGCTTAAAACCTGCCGCATATGGTCGCGCAGGATCTTGTTTGCCGCCGCGCTCTCCTTTATCAGTGCGTTATCGTGTGCAAGCCGGGTCGCTTCCTGCCGCAACTCGGCGGCCAGCATGTGCTGTAAAAATGCCTGGTTTTCGAGGTTCGCCACCTGCGCCTGTGCGGTCACCATGGGAGCGGTTCCGGGCGCTGTTCCGGCGGATTGCTGTTCGAGCGAATCGGCAACGCTCAGCATCTGTTCACTCGCCTGATCGGAGATCATCGTCGCCTTCAGCGACCCCATGGCCATGGCATCATCGAGATCCATCAGGTTCCGTTGCGTGCCGTTGGCATCGGTTGCCGATGGCATCGTGCCGTAGACCTTCCAATAGGCCGGCTGAATCTGTCCAATGCCGGACGAATTCCCGCCGCGCACCAGCGACTCCAGTTGCCGCGGGTTCACGAGCGTTGCGCTTGAAACCTCAAGCAAATGGATTTGTCCGGCAAGGCTTGAATATTGCGATCGCACCTGGGACACGAAACTTCTTGCCTGACTGATGGCGCTCAGTGGCCAGGCTATCTGTTGCTGAAGATTCTGCCTGAGACTACCTACCTTCTGAATTCCACCAAGCACCTGTCCGATATCACCCTTGAGGGTGCTGGTAATGGTGGTAAGCAACTGAATAATGTCCCCGACTCCGGCGTGGGCAGTCATCGGAAACATCAGAACGGCCAGTACCACCAGGCAAGCTGCGACCCTTTTCGTCCAGATTCTGCTCGTCCAAATCTTCTTCTTCATTTCTGTCCTCCTCTACCGACCTCGCCAGACATCTCTTCCGGCAGAGGTTTAATGCCCGCAAGACCCTGCGGGAACTTTTCTGCCAGCAACTCCCAGGCTTCGAGCAATGGAATATCTTTGTGCTCGCGCAGCCACCACGCACGGTAGTGCCTCTCGCGCGCATAGGTGGTCATGATCCAGTACTCAAGCGGCGTGGGCGCCAGGCGGATGGTGTGCGTTGTCCCGTCCTTTTCGCCGATCACGATCAGGGCGTCGGCAGAGCTCCCCTTGCGCGGTGCGCTGAACTGCTTGATCGTGTTGATCGCCGTATCGCTCAGGTACAGGTGGTCTCGCAGAGGGCTGGTGTCTCCAGGCTGCCGGCCAATGATTTTGGTGCTGGCATTCTTGAGAATTCCCGGTCCGTGTGGCCGTGGTTTCTCTTTGGTCCCCACGTAATCTTCCACCGTCTGCGAGATGCCGCAGACCATCACACCGCGCTTGCGGGCCGTACGAAACAACTGCACCGCCTCGGGAGCGAGCACGGGCGAGTCCAGAATGAACCAGAACTCGTCCATGATGACGATGGCCGGGCGACCGGTCTTTCCCGAGGCCCGCAGCGACATGGCGCGGGCGATCACCAGACTCATCGCGCCTTCAAGGCGTGGGTCGTCAGCCAGCTTCTCGACGTTAAAAAATAACCAGGAGCTTTCGAGTGAGATTGTGGTGGGACGATCGAGGAGTTTTGAGTAAGGTCCCCGCTCTCCTGTCCAGCTCCTGAGCTTGATCGCGGCCAGATGCGCCTAGTCCATGACGCGCTGGTTCTTTTCTTCGTCACGCCATTGCGCCAGTTCGTCGCGCAGGTCGCTGAACGTGGGAATGGGATTAGATGGCCGGATGGCGGCGCGCTTGTAGGTTCGCAGAATGGCTTCTGTCAGAAGGCTATCGAGCAAATCGGTATCTTCCGCCCGGCCTTCGCCCATCATGTGCCGCGTAAGGTTTCTCAGGAATGCCACCTGATCCTTGCTGGGTTCGCGTTCTCCCCGGGGCAGGTCCCAGGCATTGATGGTCTGGTCCGAATCGAGCGACATCGAGATCATCTGCCCGCCCATCAACTCGACCAGCGGCTGATACGAGTCTCCGCGCTCAATGATCGAAACCAGAGGATCGACCCGTGCCGACATCGACAAGAGCATCTGGATAAGAAGAGTTTTGCCGCTTCCACTGGTGCCCATGATCAGCATGTTCGCGTCGCTTAAGCCAGGATCGAACGGAGAGAATGGAATGAGCTGCCGGTACGGTGTTTCCATCAGAAAGAGTGGAGACGCAGGCGTGCCCGGCCAGGGCGTCTCGATCGGCACAAGGTCCGCGGCATTGGTTGTCAGCAGGTCATGCTCTCTCCGGTCTGTCTCGGCCATCCCGGGAAGAGAGCTCACGTAGAGCCGCCGTTTGGCGATAGTCTCTGGAACGGCCTTCGCGCCGTTCATCCGCGAGATGGCGTAGAGCAACTGCTGCCGGCGGTTGGTGATAAGCTGCTCGGCTTCCTCGTATTCTCCGCGTGTATTCGCGATCTTCGATGTTCGTGTGACGATGGTGAGGCTAAGCTTTGCCGTCTTAAGCGATGACGCAATGATTTCCTGCTGCATGCGAAAGAGCTGCGATTCGGCAACCTGGGCTTCAACATTGGTCTTGAAGCCACCGTGGGTATCACGCTGCGCCGCCTGCATCTTCTTAAGCCGGCTCTTGTATCCTTTAAGTACTTTGGCCTGGTCTGGCAGCATGATCTGGGCATTCACCACGATGGGAAAATCGATGGCTGCAAGTTCGCGCAGAATTCCGGGGAACGTCGCATCGGGCAGCTCCTTCAAACTCACCACGGAATAGAGCAACCCGCCGATATTGATATAAGACTCTGTCTCATTCAGGATGCTCACGTCCGCCAGTTGCTCACGGGCACTTCGGTATTCAAGGAAGTTTTCCCCAGCTATATGCGGCTTGCGATGTGGATCCAGTGGATTCATCGCTAGCTTGGCTTCAAGAAAAAGCTCCTGGTCGTCCAGCCGCCGTGCTCCCAGGTTGGCCGCCTCGAGCGTCGTCTCGATCCCAACCAGCAGGCTTTCAAACTCCGCGGCCAGCCGCTCGTGCTGCTCGCGTGATCTCTGGATCGCATGTTTTGTGGAAAGCGAAAGCGCCGAAAGGCCGAGGTTCATGGGCCGCCTGTCGGGTTTGCCCATGACACGATGGTGTACTCTCGGGTCCCAGATGAAGTAGATATGAAGCAGCGGTCGCACGTAATATCCGTGCTCAGTCTTACTGCCCCATGATTCGAGGCGCGTTGCATCGAGCAAATGGACGGCTGCGGACTCATCCACCAGGCGGTTCTGTTCCATATAGCTGGGCAACAGGTCTCCGAGGTCCTCTCGAACTTCATAGCGAATCTGCATTCGCATGCTCTGTTCGGGAATGGAGCGGAGAAGCGCATCCATCATCAGCTTGTTGCGCTCGCGACCCTCATCGCTCGCAAAATAAGCATTGACGCCCCGCACTTCGTATCCAGCCACGAATGCGCCGTTGGTGCGTACCATGACTCCGTCGAGGTAGTCCCGCACAGGCAACAACTCGCATACGGACGGATCATCGAGCGATTTTTCGTGCTGTTCGATTGTCTCGGGCATTTACTTCTCCTCCTCGAAGTAGCTCACTCTTACCTGTTTGTCCCGCGCCAGAGCGCAATACGCTCGCGGCTTTGTATGCCAGAGCAACAGGTCCCGCAGATAGCCTCTGGGCTTTCCATACTTGAAGGCGATCAGCAACGGCACGACTCCGAGCGGCACACCGTACTGCAGGACCGCTCCCGTTCCCCCGCTGACAAAGCGGCTTACCACGTTCATCAGCGCCGCGAGCCCCAGCACCACAAACAGGTCTTCGAACTCGAGCGCCATAAAGGTCACTCTCGTATGCAGGTTCCGGTTGACCGGGGTCACTTCAAGCGCCATATCTCACCTCACTCCCGCGGTTCCATTCGCGATCCAAAACTCTGCCAGCCGCAGTATCCCTGACAGTCCGAAGCACATCATGGCCGACACAAAATTGCGGACCCACGCCTCGCCGATCGTTACCCGCTCCAGCAGTCCCGCGTAATGCACCACGGCCATCACCACCTGGATCGTTCCGTAAAGCGGCAGCATGACATTCCCAACCCAGTTGGTCAGTGTCAGCACCGAAACCCAGTAGCGGTCCGGATCGTTGGCTCCGGCCTGCAAAGCAAACACTTCGAGCACTCGCAACAATCCCGAGCACATCAGGGCCGCCAGTGCCGCCCAGGACAGATGCGAATATGGCTGGGCCTTGCTGAAGCGATAGATCGCCGCCGCCGCGAACAAGCCGGCTATCGTCGGCATGATCACGTTCGCTGCCCAGTTGGTCAGGTGCAGCAGTCCGTTTTTCGAGCATCGCGAATTACCTCCTGAGTTCTCCATCACCCAAAGTCCGCCGGTTTTGCTTAGAGCTGTGGATCATCCGACCATTGCCCGTATCAGCTTCGAGAGTGACGAAACGCTCAGAAACCCAAGCGCAGCAAAGACCAGTGGCATTACCGGACGATGCCGCGCAAACTGGATGATCGCTCCCACCACGGCCAATCCCGCTGCTTCCGGCAAAATGGTTCCAGCGAGGTAGTTCCACAGCGAGGCCAGCATGTCGGTTGTCGCAAATTGCGACCCGCTGTTGAATCCCTGCATCATCTGCACCGTACCCGACGCTGCCAGCAGGAAGATCGCCGTTACGATCGAACCGAGTGGGCTGTGTCCCTGCGTCGAATCGAGAGTGGCTTTCAGAACAAAGAACGAAGCGAATACAGGCACCAGCTTGCCGAGGACAATATCGGCGACAAAGCTCCTGAAGCTCCCATCAATTGAATTCATCCAGGAACTCGTGATGCCTCCACCCTGGTTCGGCATGTGGATGCCCTGGGCCGCAAACCATGACAACAGCTGCGGCACGGTAAGAAAGATCACCGACCAGATCATCCAGCGCTGGAAGCGCCCGCCGGACTCGAAGTTGATGCCGCTTTCCGAACGGAGCGCCAATCCCGCCAGTACCATCGTGCACATCGCCGCCGGCACGGCCAGATCCAGAAGCAGCGCCAGCAGGTCGGAAAGAATTTGTGGTGCCGTCATGGCTTCTCCTGGGCGTTCCGCGGCAGCGGCGCTTACTGAATTCCTCCCGTTCCCTGTGAAATCCAGAACTCGATCAGGCGCGTCAATCCTGATACCAGCAGCAGACCTGCGGCGGCGACCAGCCAGCGGGCCACTCCCCGACCATGCGTATAGCTGACAATGGCCATCACCACAGCCAGCGCCGCGCCCACCGGACAAATGACATTGCCGATCCAGTTCACAAGGTTGAGGAAAGTTCCTTCCGGCTGCGCAGCCGTCTGCCCCTGTACGGCCTGCTTGAAGGCGGGCTGCCCGCCCAGGTTCTGCCCGTAAGCGACAGGCATGGCAACCTGGAGGAAGAGAAGGCCAAAAAGAAGCACCGCCAGCACCCTCTTTCTTCGGGTATTTAGGTTGATAAATTTCATTGAACGCCGACTCCTTACAACCGGCATCGCTTCTTTGCGCCGTGTTGTGAGTGTGAAAATAGGGCCAGATGAAAACTCGGGCAACTTTTCTCACCGTTCATACACGAGTTTTATTGCAATATTTTTCCGTGAAAGTTTGCGGGGCGTCGTGAATCACCTGGAGTGCGCGCAATACTTCGGCGCAGAATCAACGGCACTGAAGATGCAAAAATAATCTGACCAGACCCGCCCGTTATCTGCTTTTTGGCAGGATCGTTGTGACTTGAGAATTGGGAAGCATCTTTACCACAATCACAAGGCGGCAGGTCCCATGGCGTGGTAGCCGGGACCGTTGTGATTTGCGAATTGGGAAGCATCTTTACTACAGTCACAAGGATGGGCAGGCTCACACGGCTTGGTAGCCGGGACCGTAGGTGACTTGTGAACTGGGAAGCATCTTCGCCACAATCACAAGGACAGGCAGGATCCCAGGACTTTGATGGCCGGGACCGCTGTGACTTGCGAATCGGGAAGCATCTTTACCACAGTCACAAGGACGGGCAAGCTCCCCACAACCTGGTGGCCGAAACCGTGGGTGACTTGTGAACTGGGAAGCACCTTCACCACAATCACAAGGACGGCAGACTCCCAGGACTTTGATGGCCGGGATCGTTGCGACTTGTGAACTGGTAGGCATCTTCACCAGTCACAAGGACGGGCATTAGCTTGACCGGGGAAATCTGCATTCCGCGAACCATTCCGCTCCAAAGGAAACGGCCCCACCTGTGGGGCCGTTCTGAAGACCGAATCTATCAACAGTTGATCTTATTGATTGGAACTGCCTGCGGCTGCCTCCTGATTCAACTCCCTCTGCAATTGCAGCAGTTGGCGCAACTGATCGGCATTCTGCCTGGCGTTCGATGGGACCGATGATGCTGCAGATGGATCGGCTTTCGCCTGTGGCTCTGTTTTGGCAGGTTTGCGAAGAACGACATAAATTTCCGTATTTGCAGCTACGGAGACCACAAGATGTTCCGTGACCGTCAGTTTATTCACCTCTTCATCGGATGCCTGGGCAATGTTGTTGCTGACCCGCTCTCGCAGCATATCTCCTTCGCTCAACGGCTGATTAATGCTGCTCCTGCCTGCCAAAGTGGCTGCAACCTCGCCGATTCCCGATGCCGAGCGCACCAGAATATTCTTACCCCTGTGCCTGCCTTCGACCTTTCCACGCAACGGTCGCAGCCTCATGTCGGTCGCCGCGGCATCCAGATTTACCGAAGAGCCATCCGGCATCAGCACCGACTCAAAACGCACACCCACATAACCGGACGCGTCCGCTGCTTCCAAATACCCGAAGACCCTGGCTCCGGCGGGAACCACGATTTCGCCATGTCGCTCGTAGTTGTACTCGACGACGGCTATCACCGGCGTTGATACCGCCGTGCTAACCGCCGATTCCAGCCTCGCCCGCAGTCGTGTGCCCGGCGGCAATCCGACACCGAAATCAATGTCTGCACTGCTGTCCTGCGTTTTTGAGCCGCTCGAGGCTGTTGCAGTGTTCCTCACAAACACCAGCGACGGCTTATCCAAACCATCACGTTCGTTTCGAGTTTCCGCGACCCCGGTTGGCTGTTCCAAAGCCTCTTGCGGGGCGTTAGGCTGGAACGGCGCCGCTTCCCAAGGCTGCTATTGGTTGTTGAATGGCGCTATCCCGCCCAAATTCGACGCCATTGACGGTTGCGTTGAAGTCTGTGATCGTTGTTTGGCGGTGCGGGCAATATCCTCTCCTGCCAGATTGCTTTTATCATTCGTATCCGTCTGAGGACGCCCGGCATCGGTAATCGGCAGAATGCTGGAACCGTTAACCGGTGCAGGCTGACTCGCTTGCGCCGCATTCTTATTTCCATCGAACGGAGAACCGGACTGAGCGTTGTGGGGTCGTGGGGAAATCCTGCTGGCAACGAACAGAATTAACAACACGCCGACGATGCCTCCCATGACCCACACACTCAAACGTTCCCTGATGGTCGCCTGCTTGTCAGTCTTCGGGACGTACGGCTTTCCGTTGCCATTGCTCGCTGGAGCTGTAATGCCGGCCTTGACCTGCTCCAGTTGTTTTGTTTCGGCCAGAAAATCCGGCACAATGCCATTTCCCATTGGGGGTCATTGGGGTCCTCCTGTACTGGTCGCGACAAAGGGAACCGCTACTCTCACGGGATGGTCCACCTGTCCCGACTCAGCCACTTGTAATTCAAGCTTTTCCGCTGATTCTTTGAATGTTGGCCGCTCAAAGATCACAACTCCATCGGCCCGCTCTCCCGGCTCCAGGCGCTTACTTGTCATCCGGTAATCGACGATGCCGATCGGTTCCGCCTTGATCTCGTTGCCCTTGCCACTGCCAGCTCTGCCGCTCAGTGCGATCTGGGGCGTCAACACCTCGATCGTCCGTTTGGAATTGTTGAGAACGGAAAAACCGAGAATGGTCTGATGGTCCCGTTCCACGGATTCTCCGACGTTGAGCTGAAGAGTGGCTCCTGCCCAAAGCGGAGATGCAACGGCCTGTTGATGCTTGAGAACATCAGCAACCGGATCAGGTCTCACGTTCTGGCCGGCCTGACGCGGCGTGTCCGACCGCGCGACTGCTGAAATGGGTTTCGTTTCAGCCACAAAAAAGTTCTGGCCCGCAGCTGGACCAATCAGGAGGCTCTGTGGCCGCCTGTATTCGAGTAGAAAATCGACCCGCGCCTGCTTTGCGGCCTGGCCACGGCTAATCAGGTGCAGGCTGATCTCCTGGCCGGTCCTGGTTGTAATCAAGGCATTGCTCTCCGCTGGTTTCAGGGTGATCGGTTTCAGGAAACCCAGACGCGCCTCTGATTCCGAATGCTCTGCCTTAAAAGTGAGTGGATTGCCGACTACAACCGAGCTGACCTCTTCCGGAAGCCGGACCGATGTCGTGTACCCGGGACTGAGGTAGACCGTTGTGACCGTGCCTTCCTCGATGATTACATTCCTGACCTCCGGATTCGCTCTGGCATCGTCAACCTGTGCCGCGCCACAGCAAGTCCCCAGCCACATAAATGTTGAAATCCATAAAAACAACTGCCGCGTCATTTACCTTCTCTCCCTCCGGAAGCGCAGCTTCCCGCGCTTCGAACCTGTTTTTGTCGCTCCGTACCTGAGCGAACGCTGGCCACGTAATTAATTACATCGCGATTGGAGTAAGCGAGGCCCCTCTGGTCAACGGTATGCTCCCCTGCGTAATAGGCCGCTGCTACCAGCCGTAAATCTCCATGAAATCTGCCGTTGAGCCATGCCAGATAGCGCACTCCGCCTGAGATGTTTTGCTTTATGTCGCATCTGTTTCCGACTCCCAGCCGTACCGCGGTCCCCGGCATCAGTTGCATCAGCCCAACCGCACCCTTCACCGATTACTGCGCGTACGAATTCCACCGGAAGGCCATAATGCTTTGCGTAGGCCGCCGCGTAATACTCGGCCTGCTGTCGGGATTGCGGACACGATTGCGCCGCACAGGGCAGGCTCAGCAACAGAACCAGAATCACTCCAGCAGCTTTCATCACTTAACCACCTCCGCGCTATATTGGCCGGCGTCGTAGACCAGGCTTGCGAAGCCGTCCCGGAGCATGAGTTTCTTGCGGTCTGCCTCCGTCTTCGCCAGCAGTGGCAGCAGGATGTCTCGCATTTCGGCTGTGATCTGGTCTTTCCCCAGGGCTTCGAGGGCCTGTGCCAGATCAAGCATTTCTGAAATCGATGGTGGCTTTTCCAGGCTCCAGCCGCGCAGGGCCTGCGCCAGCCCCGCCATGCCCCGGTGAAATTTCGGGCTTCGCTGCGGAATTCGTAATTGCAGGATCCTGGCCTCCCGCTCCGGCGTGGGATGTTCCACGCGCAGATAAAAACTGCGCCGCCGCAGAGGGTCCCCAATTCTGCGTTCCTCGTTCGAGGTAAGTACGACGAAAGGAATGGTTTCGGCCTTGATCACCCCCAGCTTGGGGACGCTCAACCGCCAAACACTTAGCAGTTCCAACAACATAGCCTCAAAAGCCTGGGAAACCTTGTCGAGCTCGTCGATCAGGAGTACGCATGGCTTTTTGTATTGGAGCGCCTTCAATAGCGGACCGGCACTGAAGAACTTCAGGCTGTGCAACTCCTCCTTGACCGCCTCCCAATCCATCTGCCCTGATCTGGAGCGCAGCTCTACCGCAAGCCTCTGCAGGGACTCATCGAATTTGCCGATGGCCTTCTCTTCGTTGATCCCTTCAAAACATTGCAGTCGTTCGACTTCCGCATTGGTTGCTTTGGCAATGGCGTAGGCGAGTTCTGTCTTGCCGCTGCCTGGAGGGCCTTCGAGCAAAATTGGTTTGTTGAGTTTGCCGGCAAGGTAAACAACCGTAGTCGTAACCTCGTCTGTGATGTATCCCGTCCGAAATAACCCGGTTTTTACGTCTTCAACCGATGTAAACACACTTGTCTCCTGACGCTAACAGGAGGCCTCACAATACCTGTCCGCGCTGGAAGAACCTAAGCCCAAATCAAAACTCGGTCAAATTCGGGCCAAAATTCGGGATTTTGACAGAAGTTCGGATCAGCAGTATCAAGACTATGTGAATCCTGGTCCGAAGCTAAATCGGACTGGACAAGATGAGAACAATGACAATTATCGAACAGATAGAAAAAAGGTCCTCTGCTCTTAAAGTTGCCGAAGTCGCGAAACTGCTTGAGGTCACAAAACAACATATCTACGGCCTGGCTGCCGCGGGGTTAATTCCAAGTTTCAAGGTGGGTGGCGCAATACGCTTTGATCCCCACGAACTAGCGGCTTGGCTAAGGGCGAGGTATCCCAAGGGAACTCGGTCAACTGGAGCACATGCGGCCTGATACGAGACTGCACGCGAAAGCTTCCATCGCGGGCGTGCAAGTATTACGCACGAGTCGCATCCAGGCGTGAGTTGCCCTCATGCGGCAGTCGCATCACACTTGAATGGGCGGAAGCGACCGCGTCTGCTCAGGGGTGTCCGCCAAACCCAGTGATTCAACTGCCAATTCGGCCATCTCGCTCTTATCGAGTACCTCCTGGATGTCTTTGCGCTGGACAAACTTCAGGTAAATCATGGTGGATTCGAGGTCACTATGCCCAAGCCATGCCTGAAGACGACGGATGCTAACACCACTTTCAAGACTGGCTGTGGCAAAGGTGTGCCGGAATTTGTGCAGGAACCATTTGCCACAATACGGGCCTTCAGCGCAGCTGTTCCCAAATTTGGACACGCAATGACCGCAGTTGAGACCTGCGCGGTTTACAATTTTCTTAATCTTGCTTTCAAAGTTTTTGTCCGGTCTTCCCTGGTTCGTAGGGAATACCAGATCATGCGGATTGGGGCCGGTTTGTCGCTCCCTGTACTGTTTGAGCACCTCCAGGAGTTGTGATGGCACCGGAATCTCGCGTTCTTCCTTGTCCTTGGGTTTGAAACCAAGGCGTCTTTTCTCCGTAACCCGCACGCGTTTGCGAACGAAATCGATATCGCTCCACGACGTGTATCGAACCTCCTTATCTCTCTCTCCGGTAAACAAAAAGAACATGTAGAGAACCTTCTCGTCGGGCGTGGAAGCTTTGAACAGTGCTTTCAGATCTTCGGGCTGATACATTTCGCGCAGCCCCTCAACATACTTCGGCTTATCTCCCTTTTCGAGCAGCCCGACGATGCCATTCCGCCGCAAAAATTGTTCGACTACGCTCATCCGGTTGGCTACCGTGCGGGCTTCGTTATCAACGGAATACAGATGATCCATAAAAGCAAGGCAGGCGTGGCGATCAAGGTCCTGCAAGTATTCCTTTTTGCAGGTATCGCGAAAGGTGTTCAGCGCCAAACGGTATTGACTATACGTCTTCGGTTCGCGTCGCGGCGGTTCAATCTCTTTCAAAAAAGATTCGACTGCCTCGGCAATCAATTTCTTACCTTTAGTTTGTTGTGGGGGCCTCGATTCAACCGGCGGTTCTGTCGTCGCGGGTAGGCGGTCAGTCTCCGGCGATACGCTGGTTAGTGCAGGAGGAAAAGAGAGCACGGGCATACTGCTGGTTACGCCGAGCGCGGCAAGTTGCGATTGAACCGCTGCGCCGATCACACCCTGCAGATAGGTTTCTATTCCCTGGAGGATTGTGCCGGCTGCTCTCGTGATCTTGTCCGCATTAACGGCTGCTGGAAGGTCAGGTTGCGGCGCTGGGGTACGTGCGAAGGAGGTCGGTGTTCCCGCTTTCGCGGTCTCAAGTTCCCAGGCCTTCAGGCGGGCCTGTTCCAGCACCTCGTTACGATTTGGAACCGCTTGTCGCCGCCGATGCCCGCTCTCCCGCCATTCAATGTAATAGACGCCTTCGGGATGGACCTCGGTGTTGCCGTTAGTGCGAACCCGATCCTTGAGTTTCCCGCTGCTCTCGATGATTACAGGGCAGAACTTCCATTGCCCGTCGACTTTGACTTTCTTTACAACGTTGACGCGGGTGCGTGACGCAGTAAGCGGTTTGAGCTGCAACATCGCCGTGATTGTCCGTCCAAAGAAAAATTCGCGCAAATCTTGCGCGGATGGACACCAGGGTGGACACCAAACGGCTATGTTGTTGAAATTAAAAGGGCTGGCGGAGAGAGTGGGATTCGAACCCACGTTAGAGTTTCCCCTAAACACGCTTTCCAAGCGTGCGCCTTCAGCCACTCGGCCATCTCTCCGGCGCGCAACCAGTCAATTATATGCGAAATTTGCTTCTGTGTTTTGGAGCATCGCGAGATTAGGCGTGGCTATCGATGGATCTCGCATTTGCCGCCGATGCGGTAACGATTGCGGGCCAAAACCGGATAGAGCCGGCGCAGCAGCCAGGGAAGCGGCGGGACCGCCATCATGGCGCCAGCGAGAAACATCAGGGGCATGCGCAGAAAGATTTCGCGAAAGGCGTCTGCGCCGGAGTAAGTCCGGCCGCCGGGAAAGACCAGATACATGGCCTTTTCGCAGTCTTCCAGCTTCAGAAACGGGAAAAAACGGAGCAGCTCGGACGCCTGATAGGGCATGGCGTCAAATTTTTTGAGCCAGTCGAGGCGATGCAGCCATTTCAGATTACCGGCACAGATTCCGCAGGAACCGTCATAGATCACCACCGGTTTAAACGGCTTTTCCACACTTCAATTTTAACAAGCATGAGTGCCGCCGGGGGAGTACATGGCGACAGATACAGGGTTACCCAGCGTGGCAGTACACACGCTCAAAACAGTACTCGTCGATCACTACCGCTACCGCTTTCTTTCCACGAATCGTTTCCTGACAGCGAATCACGCGGCCAATGCAGTTGACCAGAACATCAGTTTCAGTTCCCAAAACACCCGAAGGCATCACGATGCGAAAATGAATTGCTGTTTCCGGGGCCAGCGCAGTGTTCATATAAAACAAAACACCGCCTGAGGAGATATCCTGCGTTTCGGCAAAATGCTCGCGCGAGTCGGCTGTGCGAACAGTTACCGGAAGTTTAAGGGGAAATCTTACAGACGCTCTTGTACTTGCAACTGTTGTCACCTGTCACCTCGTGCTAGGGTTATACACCCATGGCTTTTTTCACCCAAGTTACTTTGGTATTCTCGGCAGCTTCACTTCGGGGAATATAGTTTGAAACAATAAGACAACCTGGCGAAACTCAATAGCTGGCACATTAAAATTTCGTAACTTCTGTAAAGTTGAAATCGCGTACCTTCATCGCTGGAACCACCATGTCGAACGCCTCTTCGCCACTGGAGCGGACGGCGTGGCTCATGGCTTCAACGCTGTTCAGCAGCTCAATCAGGCTCTGATTGAAACGGAAGTTGCGGATTCCCGGCCCGGCCTTTCCATCCTCGATCAAAAAGGTGCCATCACGAGTCATGCCGGTAAGAATTTTTTCATAAGGATCGACTTCACGGATGTACCAAAGCCGTGTGATCAGTACTCCGCGCTCCGTACCTGAAATCATCTGCTCTACGCTTTGCTCATTACCCGGCGTTAGAAAAACAATGTTGCCGGGCGCTTCACCAATCTCATTCGGTAGTGGGAAGCCATGCCCGGTGGGAGCAATAGCTCCCACTTTATCGGCGTATTGCGATTGGCGCATCTTCGCCGCCGAGTTCCGCGCATAAACCAGATTTTTGATCACGCCGTTTTCCACCAAACTGATTTTTTGGCGGCGCACTCCTTCGCCATCAAATGGCGCTCCCGTCTGCAGCGGATGAGCGACATCATCCATGATCGTAATGTTCTCGCCGAACAACTTTGTGCCAATACGATTGTTCAAAAACGAGCGCTGATCGAGAATGGCCAGACCACCAAAGTCCCAGAACATAAAGCCAACCAGATCCAGCACAGCCGCCGGCTCCAGCACCACGGTGTATTTGCCCGGCGCAAGCTCCTGGGGACTCTTCGAATTGCGGGCCTTTTGCACCGCGATTTCCGCGAGCCGTGCGGGGTCCAGATTGCTCACATTCGGAGAGTTGGCTTTTTGCCATCCGGAAGAATCTTCCGCCAGCATGGTGATGGAAACTTCGGCCGCGGTTTGCTGGTGAAAGGCATTCAACCCGTTCGAATTAAAAATTGCCTCCGCCGCATCAGAGCTGGAGTAGATTCCAGCGGTGGTCAAACCGTGCTTTTTCGCAATGCTGACGATCTTCCCCACGGCCTGCGCCCGCTCCGCCGGAGAGATGCGCGCCGTCTGCTCAAACCAGCGTGATGGCGCCGTGGCACCCTGCGCTTCCCCGGCTTTGGCCATCGGCAGCCGGTCAGGATCGGATTCCTGTACTTTGGCTATGCTCTCCGCCGACTGCACCGCGCGCTTCAGGCTCGCATGATCAAAACGGTTGGTGGTGGCGCGGGCCGTCCGGCCCTCAAAGGCCACGCGGATGGAAGCCACTTCATTCAGTTCAGAAACGTTCTGGTGGATCGTATTGTTGGCAAAGCGAGTCAGAGAGTAGTTGGTGGAAGAGAAAATCACCTCCACCTCGGGCGCGGATGCAAACTTCTGAATGGTTTTGAAAATGGATTCTGCTTTGTTCTGATCCAGCATGAAAGCTTCCCTGCCTTAAATCTGCGTTTTATCCACGATATCCGCGGCTACATGGTGTGTTTGCGGAGCTGAGTACTGACTGCTGATTGCTGAGTGCTAGTTCCCCTTGTACGCGGTTCCAATTTTTACTTCGCGAAAGCGCGCCGGCGAGGCGCCGTGGCCGGTGCCCATGGTTTGCATGGGCTGCCCTTTGCCGCAGTTGGGCGTGCCCCAGAGAGTCCACTGGTCGCGCGAGCAAATAGCGTCCATTGAGTTCCAAAACTCGGTGGTGATGCCCGAATACGATGGATTCCTGAACATCCTGCCCAGCTTGCCGCCCTTGATTTCCCAGCCAATTTCGCAGCCAAACTGGAAGTTGTAACGCTTGTCGTCAATCGACCACGAGCGGTTTGTCTGCATGTAGATGCCATCGTCAGTCCCGGAAACGAGTTGATCGAAGGTAAGCGGTTTTTCTCCCGGCAAAATGCTGATATTCGTCATGCGAATCAGCGGAATGCGGTTCCAGCCTTCGGCACGCATGGTGCCGTTCGAGCGGTTCTCGCCGATGGACTCCGCCGTCTCGCGCGATGAGATGTATCCGGTAAACAAACCATTGGTGATGATTGGCGTGCACTGCGCTTTCACGCCCTCGTCGTCATAAGCAAACGTGCCCAGGCCGGGACCGTGGGCTTCCGTGGCATCGGCCACAACGTTCACCAGGTCACTGCCGTAGCGCAGTGTGCGCAGCTTCTCCAGAGTCAAAAAAGAAGTGCCGGCAAAATTGGCTTCCATACCCAGCACGCGGTCCAGTTCAATCGGATGACCAATGGATTCGTGAATCTGCAATCCGAGCTGCGCTGAATCGAGGACCAGCGTCCGCTTTCCCTGCGGACACTGCTCCGCCGAATGCAGCGCCACCGCCTGCTCGCCAATGCGGCGCGCGTTCTCCACCAGCTTGAGTTCATCGATCAGCTCATAACCTTTCGTCTGATACTGACCGCCAAAGGAGTTGGGATACGAGCGCTTCTGAATCTCCGTCCCCTGGAAAGAGTACGCGGCAAAGCCGGCGCCGGTAATCACTCTTGTCTGGTGGATATCGGCGCCCTCGGTCGAATAAAACCATTGCTCATAGCGGCCCAGATTCATATTGCTCTCGGCCAGGGTCACGCCCTTCACCGCCAGCAGCTCACGATCAATACTGACCAGCAGATCGAGATTTTGCTCAATGGATGTAGTAAACGGATCGATGATGCACGGCGTAGCCCATTCGGCCTTCACCGCCGGCTCCGGCGCCAGCCGCACCGGATGCTCCTTTACTGTGGCCGACGCCCGCGCAATCTGCACCGCCTGCGCTGCGGTCCGCTCCACTGACTCGCGTGAGAGATCATCGGTGGAAGCAAATCCCCAGGAGTCGTTTACCAAAACGCGCACGCCGATTCCCAGCGATTCCGAACTGGCCGCGTGGCCTGTTTTTCCGTTCTTGGTGGCCAGCGACCGGTGACGGTCATCCACAATGCGGACATCGCCGTATCCGGCGCCGCGTTGTGCGGCAGTATCCATGGCCCACTCAGCAATTTGTTTCACACTCATGGCAGATTTAGATGATAGCTCACCGGAAAAGAGTGTGCGCCACGGCGTGAAGTAACACGAGCAGGCGGATTTTTAATACAGATTTTTTTAGAAGGTAAACGCCAGGCCGCCGCGCAGAGTGCGGGCCGATTGAACAAGGTAGACGGTGTGACCGTCCTGCCCCAGAATGGGTAGATATCCCTGGGCCAGCAGGTTGCGCAGATCAATCACCGCTTCCATCTTCCCCGGGATCAGTGAAAGTCCGGGAATAGGCTGGCGAATAAAGACACTGAAGTACGGATCCATTTGTCCGGGCGAGGCATTGAATGCGTCCACCTGCGAGAGTGCATTGCCGCTGCTCCAGCGGTAAGAGGCTACCCAGCGCGTTTTGGTAGCGGGAATACAGCCATTGAACTTTGCTCCCACCGAGTGCTGGCGGTCGGTGGTAAGGAGCTGTGGCAGGTCCTGCCACGCGGCTGAAGAACTCCGTGCGCTGATCACGCCACCGGTTGAGTAATCGGCGGTAGCGGTAAGATCGTCACTGATTTTCTGCTGCAACACCACACGGGAGCCGGTGGTGCTGAGGCCGTTATAGGAATAGGAAAAAGTGCCTGAATAAACGTCCGGCAGAACGTCGCTCGAATAGCCTGATGGATCTCCCGCGCCGGTAAGCACGGCGTTGCGCAGTACATCGGCGTAGTACGCAACCTGAATATTCGTGTTGCCCATATGGCGGGAGATGGAAACTTCCTGGTGCCGCGCGTCTTCAACGCGGGGTTCGCCTCCGGCAAGGGCCAGCCGGGGCGCGGATTCACTCAGGTCGGCAGGGGCACTGTCATAGCCCTTGGCGGCGCGAGTATCCGGCTCGGATGTAGCATAGCGATATTCCACCACCATGTTCGGCGAGAGATGCACTTTCGCGGAGCCAAACGGACGAAGCGCGATTACACGCCTGGTAAAGTCGAGTGATTCGAGATCTGCGCCGTAATCCAGGTCCACAAAGCCGGCCAGGGACATACTGTCGGAAGTCGTAACGGCAATTGCGTCATAAGGCGAGTTTTGCACCGTGGTACCCGGCGAAGCGAAATGGCGCCAGGTAATGGTCACGGAGGGATGACTGTTGCCCAGTTCGCGTGTGTAAGCAGCATGCAGAACGCCCGCAGGCACACCGCTGGCTGAAGCAATGTCGCCTTTCAAAGAGAGCGTTCCGGTGGAGAACAGCGATTTTTCCAGCGCAAACGCGGTGGTCACTTCTCCGGAACTGCCAAAGCCGTCTCCATCGGCCCCGGCAATAAATGCCACGCGGGCCCTGACCGTGCGATCATCCCCTTTTTCTGCGCTGGAGACTGCGTCCGGCGTGCCATCGAAAATGCGGAGAATGGGCCGGTTGGCAGTGGAGCGCAGGGTCCAGTGCCAGTCGTCGGCATCAGTGGATGCGTTGCGGCGAGGAGGCAGCAGGCGAAAGGCATCGGCCAGCGTGTTCAGCGTCAGGTTGACTAACACGTGCGCGCCGGAACGCAGGCTGACATCTTCCCGCAGGGAAGGCAGAAAAAGAGCAGAGGTAACCTTGACCTGATAGGTTCCGGCAGGCAGGTTCTCGGCGGAGTAAAAGCCGCGGGAGTCCGTGAACACCGTGGCTCCAGGCCTGAGAATTGAAGTGAAGACCTCAACCATGGCGCCCATCTGGGGTTCACCAGCCGTATTCTTCACGTACCCGGCAATACCCCCGGTAGCTGCGCCCCACGCCGGAAAGCCGGCCAAAAGCACTGCCAACACAAATCCGAGTTTTCGGGCCATATCCACCTGCCTTTTCGCTGTGGAGTCCCCGCCGTATCGCAAACTGCCCGTTGTCTGTCTTGACCCAATCGGGTGTGCTCGACCGTCACCTGGATACGGAAGCCTGGACAATTTTGCCCAGTGGCAAGGTTTTTTTTCAAAGGGTCTTGCCACCAGAACTGCCCATGGACCCGGGAGATCATCAAAGTCTACCACCGATCTCCCGGCAGCGATATCCCAAAATCCATAGCCGGATCGTCACCCCAAATTCCATGGATGGCGACGGTCCTCTCGGCAAATCATGCGTTCATAGTGGCCTGCTGCATGACCAGAACAGGCCACGGCCGTTCGTTACTGCACCCGGAACTTCTCCGCAGTCGAAGTCGTTACCTGGTTCGAAATCAGATCATGGATTTTAATGGTGACCTGATAACTGCCTGGATCAAGTTTGCTCAACGGCAGGCTCTTTTCGAGGGTCAACTGGTCGCTGATGTTGCCCATCTGCTGCGTCGATTCCGTGAAATCCACCACCGGCTGATTACTCGTGGTATTCACCACCTGATACTCCACGGTGGCCGAAGGTTTCTTCGTTTTTTCGTCCACGGTCAGGTTATAGACCTGCATCCAGAAGTTCAGGTTCTGGTTGCGGCCAAAGCTGGATGGCTGCCCGTCAGAGGGCGCCACGCGAGGACAAACCTTGGTAGCGCCAATCACACAAGAGCCCGTCCCTACTTCGCGCGACGGCACCGGCTCCATTTTGTCGGCGAGGATCAGGGTAGAGGTGGTCAGCTTGTCATCACTGTAATCAGGCACTCGGTAGCTCCGGCTGAAGACCCCGATCTTGTCTCCATTCACGTCTTTCAGCGCAACATAGAGCTTGTACAGTCCTGGACGCATGGGCAGGGCCTTCCAGTACAGGCGCGAGGTGTTGAGTTCCTTATCCAGCAGCTCCGCGGGAAGGTCCACGTGCACTGTATCTTCGAAGGTCTGCACAATCTGGCCCGTGACTTTCGACAGTCGGGCAAGGATATTGATGGATCCGCGCTGCACGCCGTCCTTGTTGATAAACGTCATATCGCGCAGCGGCATCTGGATGGTGATCGGCACCAGAGCGGTGTCCGCCGTGACCTTTACGAAATCCACGCGTACATCAAAATGCAGCAGGTTGTAACGGATCTTGCTGGTAACGACCTCTTCCGTGAGCTCCCTGAATTTGACCTCGGGCGCGCGATTGACCTTGGCGAAAGTCTCCAGCCGGTCAAACTGCTTGGTGTCGTTATTTTGGTTGAAGAAGCCGGTTCCCAGCCTTTCAAAGTTGCGGAAGCGGTCGGCTTTGTTGGACAGCCCGAGAGATTCCTGATCGGTAAGTCCGGCGTTGGGCACGTTGAGCAGGGCGTCCTTTTCCGACCGGTCGATGGTATACCGGTATTCGCCGCAACTGCAGCGGTCCACAAACTCCATTTCCACTTCCTGGCCAATACCGTCAATGTAACGATACCGCCAGACTTCAAATGGATAGGTTTGCGTCTCGCCGCCGCCTTCTTCCGCCGTACGCTGATAAGGGCCGCCAGCGGGGTGAGCGTCAATACTGTCCGGTTTGCCAAAAACAATGTAGATGCGGCCGCGATCGGTCTTCCAGCCGGGAATGCCGGCGGCAAAACGTTCATTGGCATAGGCTACGCGGCGGAAGTACTCTTCCTTAAATTCGTTTTCCTCGGTGTCCGGCGTGGGATCGCGGCGCCGCCAGAAATCCTCAATGAACTGGTCGCGCTCTGCGTTGGTAGCGAGCTTTTTGAACACCGACACTTCCTCATCGGTAATGATCCAGCGCACCGTCTCATCGAGCCACTTTTTGTAAACACCGCCCAGCTTTTCTCTCTTTGCACCCTCATCCTGCTTGGTAGTGCGCTGGCGTTTGAGCGGGTCCTGCGAGAACTGCTGATTGTCAGTGCCCGCGGCAGGTGTCTGGGCCGCAGGTGTCTGAGCGACCAGCAAAGTACCCGCAAAAACGATTGTGGCAAAAATGGCGAGAAAATTAAAAGAACGAGAATAAGAAGTCACCGAAATCTCCTTGCGAGCCGAATGCAGGTAGCTTAATTTTAAGTGTCCTGTGTGCCGGAAAGCAAGGCGGCAGAGCACTTGTTTCAGGAACGTTTGTCTCTGCTTTTCCTGCGCCGTTTTAGTGCCGTTTTTGCCTCTGGCTGGTTTTGAGATGATTGTCCTGCAGAATAGCTGGTTTCACGCATTCAACCCGGATATAATCCATGTGAAGAAAGCTTGCCGTCTCTGGATTTTTTTTTACCTTGTACACCCCCTCCTGTAAGGGAACTTTTCCGCCCGTACGGCGTAATAAGAATGTGTACAGGCCAGGCGGGCCATGGAAGAGGTTGCATGAGCGGAAAAAAAATTGCCATTATCGTCGGCGTTGTTGTCTTGCTGGGCGGAGCCATTGTCGGCTTTACCGTAAACACGCAGAAAAATGTGATTGCCGTTCAGACCGGCAAGGTCCTCCGCGAAGACGTTGTTTCCCAGGTCACCGCCTCCGGGGAAATCAAGCCTAAAACCTTTGTGAACGTAGGCGCAAACGCCATGGGCCGGATCACCCGGCTGTTTGTCACCGAAGGCCAAAAAGTTAAAAGAGGGCAGATGCTGGCCCAGCTGGAAAACGTGCAGCCGTCTGCTGACGTGGCGGCCATGCGCGCCACTCTCTCCAGCAATGAGACGGACGCCGTCGCAGCCGAGGCGGCCCTTAAAACGGCGCAGGCGCAGCTCAACAGCAGCAGCGCGGATGCAGCCGCCAAGAAGATCGACTTTCAGCGCGCGGAAAATCTCTATAAAGCGGACTTGATCGCCCGGTCGGACTACGACGCCAAAAAGGCCGCCGCCGAGATTTCGGCAGCCGTGGTTGCGCAGGACCAGGCGCGTGTGGCCCAGGCCAAAGCTACTCTCGATTCCTCCCACGGTCACATCGGCCAGGCCAAAGCCAACCTCACCCACGCCAGCGATGTACTCAGCAAGTCCACTTACGCCGCTCCCTTTGACGGAGTTGTGACTTATGTTCCCGTCCACGAAGGTGAGACCGTGGTCATGGGCATACAAAACTCTCCCGGCAGCACTTTGATGACCGTGGCTGACATGTCTGTAATCACTGCCGAGGTCCACGTGGATGAAACCGACATCGTGAATGTCGCCCTCGGCCAGGCCGCGGAAGTGACCATCGACGCCCTGCCAGGCAAGACCTTCCATGGCGAAGTCACCGAAATCGGCGACAATGCGATTGTGCGCTCCACCGGACTGGCCACCACGCAAAGCACGTCCAGCAGCCAGGAAGCCAAGGATTTCAAGGTAGTCATCACACTCAAGGATCCGCCGCTGACGGTCCGGCCAGGACTCTCCACCACCGCGAAAATCACTACCGGCGCGGCACATCAGGTGTTGACCATCCCCATTCAGGCGCTGGTGGTGCGCGAGAAATCCGATCTTGAGGCCCAGAACAACAAAGGTCCCAAAAAGGCCGCTGTTGCCGCTGCTCCGGTTAAGAAAGAGAAAGAAGAACTGCAGGGCGTATTTGTAATCCGCAACAAAAAGGCCGAATTTCAGACTGTCAGGACCGGCCTGACGGGCACCAGCGAGATCGAAGTTAAGGATGGTCTCAAGGATACCGATGAGATCATTACGGGCAGTTACAAAGTGCTGCGCACGCTGCGCAACGGCGCCAGCGTGAAAATCGACAACTCGGTGGCCGCTAAAACCGAGTCGTAAGCCCGATTTTTCGTAGACAGAGCCCGTTTTTTAGCGTCTAAGTAATGACCGCAGGAGAACTTCATGGCCACGCAAGTCGCCGACGTAACAGAGAACGCAATCCGGACAGGCCCTCCCACCAGTTCCATGATCTGCACCGAAGATCTCTGGAAGACCTATGAGATGGGCGCCGAGCAGGTGCACGCGCTGCGCGGCGTTCGCCTGAACATCAACAAAGGCGAATATGTTGCCATCATGGGGCCTTCCGGCTCGGGTAAATCCACGCTGATGAACCTGATCGGCTGCCTGGATACGCCGACCAAAGGCCATTACTGGCTCAATCACAACCTGGTCAGCGAGCTGGACGACGACGAACTGGCGCGCATCCGCAACCGGGAAATCGGCTTCGTCTTCCAGACGTTCAATCTGCTGGCGCGCGCTACCGCGCTGCACAACGTTGAGCTGCCCCTGATTTACAGCGGCACCCCGGCGGAAGAAAGAATCGAACGCGCCAAGAATGCGCTCCGCTCCGTGGACCTGGAGCAGCGCATGAACCACAAACCCAATGAACTCTCCGGCGGTCAGCGCCAGCGCGTGGCCATTGCGCGCGCCCTGGTCAATAATCCCAGCATCATTCTTGCCGACGAACCCACGGGAAACCTGGACTCACAAACCGGCCAGGAGATCATGGCGCTTTTCGAAGATCTGCACAAAAAGGGCAACACCATTGTGCTGGTCACGCACGAACCAGATGTTGCCGAACACGCCTGGCGCGTCATCCATATCAAAGACGGCGTGATCGCCAGCGACGAACGCAGAGAGAGATAAATCCAAATCCGAGCGCGACTTCCCTTCCGTGGCAGGAAAACGCAGATTTGGAAGCCCGCTCTCCGCAAAACTGAATACTATAGATGTATGCCTGTGCCTTGTATTCTGGGAATTGAGACCTCCTGCGATGAAACCGCCGCAGCCGTGGTAGGCGGAGGAGAGCAAATGCTTTCCAGCGTGGTCTCTTCCCAAATTGCCACTCATCAGCCATATGGCGGCGTGGTGCCGGAGCTGGCCTCACGCGAGCATCTGCGCGCCATTGTTCCCGTAGTCAGGCAGGCGCTGGCGGACGCAGGCCAGTCGTATGAATCGATTGACGCTCTTGCCGTGACCCAGGGACCGGGACTGGCCGGCGCTCTGCTGGTGGGGATCAGCTTTGCCAAGGCGCTGGCTTATGCCCTCGGCAAGCCGCTGATCACGGTCAATCATCTGGAAGGCCACATCCATGCGGTGCTGCTCCAGGAAAAGCAGCGCGGAAAATTTCAAACTGAGTTTCCAGTGCTGGCTCTGGTTGTCTCCGGCGGACATACGCATTTGTTTCTGGCCGAGGAGAGCGCGCATGGCTGGCGCTATGAAAACATTGGCCGCACGCGCGATGACGCCGCAGGCGAGGCCTTCGACAAGGTCGCCAAGCTGCTGGCGCTCGGCTATCCCGGCGGCCCGGTGATCGATGCGCTCGCGCCCCAGGGCAATCCGGATGCCGTCCGCTTTGGCATGGCGCAGATCAAGCATCCCAATCGCGGCGTGCCCGTTGGACAGCAGACGGCCTATGATTTTTCCTTCAGCGGCATCAAGACCGCCGTGCTGCGCTATGTGGAACTGGAGCACATGCGCGACTCCATTGCCGCGCGGCAGCAGGCGCTTAGCGGAATAGAAAGGCCGCGCGGGGAGGACGTTCTTCCGCTCTGCGACCCAAAGACTCTCGATCTGGTCGCGTCTTTCCAGCGGGCCGTGGTGGAAGATTTGGTGGCCAAGACCCTGCGGGCAGCGCGGGAGCGCCATGTACGCACTCTGTTTGTGACCGGTGGGGTGGCCGCGAACAGTGAACTGCGCCGGACTTTCGAGCGCGAAGCCGCCCAGGAAGGTCTGCCCGTTTTTTTCCCTTCACGGAAACTCTCTACCGACAACGCAGCCATGATCGCCGCTGCGGCGTGGCCCAAATATCTTGCGGGAAAGTTTGCCGACGCGGAATTCTCAGCCGAGGCGTCGCTTGCTCTCCGCTAGCTCAGCCGCCCGCTCGGGAAACAGACTATCGAGTACCCGCTGAAGCTGCACTTCGATATCTATGTCCTTGAAAATAATATGTTTAGCGGTTTTGAGCAGCCGGTTTTCCGGCGTCTGATTGCTGGAGAGGACGACTATAGGAATGTGGGCCGTGTCAGGCCGGGCCTTAAGCGCGGCCATGAATTCATAGCCATCCATTTTGGGCATTTTCAAGTCGGTAATGATGACGGCCGGGGAAAGATGCCCCAGCATTTCCAGCGCTTCCGCCCCACTGGTCGCGGATTCCACGGCAAAATCACGCTCTTCAAAGAAACGGCATACCGCATGCCGGATGAGCATGGAATCGTCGACAACAAAAGCAAGTTGATTCATTAGAGTTTTCCAGGGGAGACTTTAAGGTATCAGGAATACAGGGGGGTCAGCAACCACGAAAAGCCCGCCTTTGTTACAAAGGTCACAGCCATTCAGGAGAGTTTTTTAACTTTCGTTAGGCTGGATATTTTCTTCAATAGCCATGTCCCGGAATTCGCTGGATTCGAAAACTTCCCCGCACTCCTGGCATTCGACAAATTCAGCATCTTCTTCGCGGGCAACTACGCGCACACGTGGGTGCTTACAGGGCTTTTGAACGCCGTTGCCCTGAGAAGCTGGTTTCGTGGCAAATGGACTATTACCTGGGTTCATATTCAAATCAAGCCGCCCTCATATCGGCGACTTCCATGAATTGCGGGTATTTTATGCCTGTTGTATTCATTGTCAAGTGTTTCTTGCACGTCGCACGGGCATTTTAGTTTTGAATTAAAAAAAACTAGAGATGATCCGGAACCGGGCTGGATTGCTCGTATTGATTAGGCTTTTATTGCGGCATGGGATAAATGCCGGCAGAACGCGCCTGAGAAACGGCAATACGGGTGATTGCGTTAGGCCGCAGTTTGGCCACGCCCGCTTCTGCTGAAGCCACGGCATGCTCAAACGTGCTCCTGCCGGTCAACGCCACGTCAATCAGGAGTATTTTGGAGGACCCTGCCGCCACTTTCACGCCGGCATAGGCATGTCCGGGGACCAGCACCACGCTCGACTCCATACCCAGATTTTCGAAAAGCGAAGCGTACATCACGGCAGCGTCGATGCAGTTTGCGCTGCTCCGGCTGAGGCTGGAGCCCGGCATTCTCACGCGCTCGCTCACGCTCTGGTGATCGCCCAGCGTCGCCGAACTCTTTACGTACGACATTCCCATGCGCTTCACAGCGGTATAAATCGCCGCCGCTTCGCGCCAGGTCTCCTGCTCCTGCTGGCCAGCGTCTTTCCACGATTCATATCCAGGCAGACGATGGTCGACCGTATATTTTTTGGCCTGGGTCAGAACGGCTTCCACTTTCGCGTCATGCGGGGTCACCCATGAGGCGATGAAGGGCGCGTATTTGAAATCGCTGCCCCAGTACATGTCCTCCGCCGACCGCAGCCTCACCGGCGCGGTGGTTTCATAGAGGCTGTGTCCGGCAAGGTCCGTAACCGAGATTTGCACGGTCGCGGCCACAATCTCATGGTTTTCATAAAAACGGGGTAGAAACGCCGGAGCAAAAATAAAAGTCCGGGTAGAGCCAGCGACAACGTCGGCAATCTGTATCTCCTGATCGCTCCAGCCGGCGATCTTCACCGCGATGCGCTGATGCAGAGCCGCCCTGCCGGGATTTGAGACCGTCACGGAAACCATGCCAAAGCCCCGCTCGGCCTGCTTTTGCAGAGAGGCGTAGTTCGCGAAAACCGGATAGATCTCGCCATCCAGACCGGCCTGAATTCTGTATGCGGTCTCCTGGTTATTCACCTGTTCGCCTTTGCTCAGGTTACCGCGGTCCGCGGAGTCATCACCCGCATACGCGCAACTCAGCCCGCAGAGCAGGAGAGATATCATCAGAAGCTTGGGCGCTGTTAACATTATGGGGCAGCATAAATCGCACAGGGCCGGAAACAATCCGGCGTATCCCCTGGTAACCGGCTTCAGGACGCTCATGATTTGCTAAGCTTTAAATCTGAGGATTGCGCCGATGAATGGCAATGGGACTGCCCCATATTCCAGCGAAATTCAACTTCCCATCTATCTGGATAACCACGCCAGCACTCCGTTGGATCCCCGTGTGCTGGAGGCGATGCTGCCCTATTTCACCAGTAAGTTCGGCAATGCCGCCAGCAGAAGCCACCAGTTCGGCTGGGAAGCGCTCAGCGCCGTTGAGGCCGCGCGCCAGCAGATTGCCGCTCTGATCGGCGCTTCTTCGAGTGAGATTGTGTTTACCAGCGGCGCGACGGAAAGCGACAATCTGGCCATCAAGGGCGTGGCCGAGATGTATCGCGACAAGGGCGATCACATCATCACTTCCGCCATCGAACACAAGGCCGTGCTCGATAGCTGTAAGCATCTCGAAAAACTCGGCTGGAAAGTAACCTATCTTCCGGTCCGTCCAGACGGGCTTATTGATTTGCAGCAGCTAAAGAACGCCTTCACCAGCAGGACGATCCTGGTCAGCATTATGGGGGCAAACAATGAAGTGGGCACGCTTCAGCCACTGGAAGAAATTGGCAGGCTGTGCCGCGAGCGCGGCGTGCTCTTCCACTCGGACGCAGTACAAGCACTGGGCAAGGTCCCGCTGAGTGTGGATGCAATGCATTTGGATCTGGTTTCGCTCACCGCGCACAAACTGTATGGCCCCAAAGGCTGCGGGGCGCTGTATGTCCGCTGCAAAGATCCTCAGGTGCGGCTTTCTGCCCTGATTGACGGCGGCGGACATGAGCGTGGCATGCGTTCGGGCACGCTCAATGTCCCTGGTATTGTGGGGTTCGGCAAGGCCTGCGCCGTGGCCCAGGAAGAAATGGCGGATGAGAGCGTGCGCACAGCCGGGTTGCGCAACCGCCTTAAGGACAAGCTCACGGCGGCTTTGGACGACGTCGTGATTAACGGCACCATGGAGCGCCGCCTGCCAGGAAATCTCAACGTAAGTTTCCGCCACACCGAAGGAGAATCACTGATGGTCGGACTGAAAGACATTGCCGTATCCAGCGGCGCGGCCTGCACTTCCGACAAGATTGATCCCTCGCATGTGCTCAAGGCGCTCGGCCTGAGCGACGATGACGCGCAATGCGCCATCCGCTTCGGCATTGGCCGCTTCAATACAGAGGCTGAAATTGATTACGCCGCAGCCAAAGTGATTGAAGTCGTAACCAGTCTGCGTGAGCTTTCACCTTTGTAATAACTGCGTATTGCCTGGAGCTCTGAAGAAAAATTCACGCCTCTGTGTACAATACCTGCGCGTACAGTAACCAGCACGATCAACCTCGCATTTTGAGGCGCATTTGCGCCTGACAGGAGAGTAATGTATCGATTTTCGGGAGTTCTGGGCATTCTTGTTTTGCTTTCGCTGGCGTACGTTTTTTCCACCAACCGTCGCGCTATCCGCCTCAAGACCGTGCTGTGGGGGCTGGGGCTGCAATTTTTGTTTGCCGTGCTGGTAATTCGCTTCCCCCTGGGCATCAAAGTCATGGCTGTGGCAGGCGGCGCCGTGACCCACTTTCTGGGCTACTCGCTGGATGGAGCCAAATTCGTATTTGGTAACCTGGCATTGCCCTCCGGTTCTACTGGCTCTATGGGTTTCTTCTTTGCCTTCCAGGTACTGCCCACGATCATCTTTATTTCGGCATTCTTTGCCCTCATGTACTACCTGGGCATAATGCAGCTGATCATTCGCGGATTTGCCTGGGTGATGACGCGGGTAATGGGCGTGAGCGGAGCTGAGTCACTGAACGTAGCCGCTTCCATCTTTATGGGGCAAACGGAGGCGCCGCTCACCATTCGGCCCTTTCTTCCCGAGTGCACGCAATCGGAGCTGATGACCATCATGACCGCGGGCATGGCCCACGTCTCCGGCGGCATCATGGCGGCTTACATCCTCTATGGGATCAAGGCTGAGCACCTGCTCAGCGCCGTAATCATGACCGCGCCGGGAACCATTCTGATGTCCAAATTGCTGGTGCCGGAAACTGAAAAACCCAAAACCGCCGGTCACGTGGAGATGCCGCACGACGAAGCCACCAAAAATGAGAACCTGCTCGGTTCCATCGCGCGTGGCACGATTGACGGAGGCAAGCTGGCTTTCAACGTGGCCATCATGCTGATCTCATTTATCGCTCTGGTTGCTGCCGTGGACGGCACTATGGGATGGGTACACGGCCACCTGGACTGGTTCCCTGCCAGTTTGGCCACGGTGCTGGGCACCATTTTCAAACCCATTGCCTGGCTGATCGGCGTGCCGTGGCACGATTCGGCGGCGGTGGGCAATCTGCTGGGCAGCCGCATGGTGATCAATGAACTGTATGCCTACACCTTGCTGGGCAATCAGGCACAGCAACATTTGCTGGATCCGCGCTCGGTGATGATTTCCACGTTCGCGCTGTGCGGTTTTGCCAATCTCAGCTCTATCGGCATTCAGATTGGCGGCATCAGTGCTCTGGCCCCGGAGCGGAGAAACGACCTGGCCAGACTGGGTTTCCGCGCCATGCTGGCCGGGACCATGGCCAACCTGGTTTCGGCTGCCATTGTTGGCCTGCTGGTGGCCTGAGGACGAAGGGCATGAAACCACAGAGGACACGAAGGTACACAAAGGAATACAAAAACAATACAAATACTTTTATAAGCTCTGCGCATTTGTTCTCCTTCGTGTTACTTCGTGTCCTTTGTGGTTTCACGTTCGTGGTTGCAAAAGTTTTCACAATTAACATGCAGGTTTCCGGAGTTTTATGACGATCTCTCCCGCTTTATCCCAGCAGGATGATTTTTCCCGTGCCGGCGAAGCCGTGGCTTTTCTGCGGCAAAAGACCTCGCTTCAGCCCGAGCTTGCCCTGGTGCTGGGCTCCGGTCTGGGCGGCTTTGCCGATGAACTGAGCGAGCGCACGGTAATCCCCTATTCTGAGATTCCTCATTTTCCCGTTTCCACGGCCGTGGGACATGCCGGCAAACTGGTCATTGGAAAAGTGGGCGATATTGCCGTGGCCGCCATGCAGGGCCGTATGCATTATTACGAAGGCTACTCCATGGATCGCATCACGTTCCCCATCCGCGTATTCTCGCGCTGGGGAATACGTGGAGTGCTGCTCACCAACGCTGCGGGCGGAATCAATTTGCAGATGGAACAAGGCGGCCTGGTAGTGATCAGGGACCACATCAACCTGATGGGCAGCAATCCTCTCATGGGAGCGAATGACACGCGGTTCGGCGAGCGCTTTCCCGACATGACCCGCGCCTATGCGGCGGACCTGCGCGATTTGACACTGGAAGAAGGCCGGCGGCTAGGCATAAAGATCAGTGACGGCATTTATGCCGCGGTCCATGGCCCCAGCTATGAGACGCCGGCGGAAATTCGCTTTTTGCGCACCATTGGGGCGGACCTGGTCGGCATGTCCACCGTGCCGGAGACGATTGTGGCCCGCCACTGCGGCATGAAAGTCCTCGCCATTTCCTGCGTGACCAACATGGCCGCTGGCATTCTCGACCAGCCATTGAATCACCAGGAAGTTCTCGAAACCGGCGAACGGGTGAGGAGTTCGTTTGTGGCGCTGCTGAAGGCAGTGATTCCGAGAATGGCGACTTCAGTGAAGCAGGGTTAATTACCAATCAGCATGGGGCAGAGTCACGCACGCTTTCGGTTCTGCGTGCGAACACTCTGCCCCATTTTTTGTGTGAAAAGATCTGAAATCTTCGAGAACGCGGCCTGTTACCTACACAAACTCAACTTCCGGTTTGTGCGGAATGATGCCGGCTTTGTGTCCCATATCCAGAAGGCGTGCAACCGCTTCTTTGCCGTCAGCGCCGTAATCAAGAGTGCGTTCGTTTACGTACATGCCTACGAACTTGTCCGCCTGGGGAGTATCGAGATCGCGGGCAAACTGCATGGCGTAGGCCAGGGCTTCCTCGCGATGATCGAGCGCGTACTGAATGCTGTCCCGCAGCGCGCGCGATATGGCGCCGATGAGTTCGGGGCCCAGGTCGCGACGAATGGCGTTTCCGCCCAGCGGCAGAGGCAGCCCGGTCAGTTCATGCCACCATTTTCCCAGGTCGAGAATTTTATGCAGCCCGGAGCGTTCATACGTGAGCTGGCCTTCGTGGATGATCAATCCGGCTTCGTGTTTCCCTTCCAGCACTTCAGGAATAATTTTGTCGAAGGGAACGACCACGGTTTCCAGCTTCGGCGCGAAAAGTTTCAGCGCCAGATACGCCGTAGTCAGAGTTCCCGGCACGGCCACCCTGACGCGCTTCAGCTCTTCGAGGCTCATAGCGCGCGGCGCAATCACCATGGGGCCGTATTTCTCGCCCACGCTGCCGCCGCAGGACATGAGCGCATATTTGTCCTGGACCCAGGGATAGGCATGAAAGGAGATGGCGCTGACGTCATAAAAGCCTTCCATGGCCTTGCGGTTCAGGGTCTCAATGTCGGTGAGCGTATGGGTAAATTTGAGTCCGGGGACGCGGATCTTGCTGGTCGCCAGACCATAAAACATGAATGCGTCGTCCGAATCCGGACTGTGGGCAATACTGATCTCGCGAGTTGGCACAAGGGTCGAAGACTGCATGGCGTAATTCCTTTAGATAATCCTTCCGAGTGAGGCTTACAAATTCTGTTTGACTGATTCCTGGTCTGACCGAATCTCTCCCAGCGCATTTTTGAGCGCCTTGTTGGAGCGGTACAGGTGCAGCCGGAAACGCAGCCACATGGCGCCCGCAGCCGCCAGAATGGCGACCAGCGACAGTACCAGCAGCACGAACAGATACTTCATCGGGATAGCATACCAAACCCAGCTGGTCCGGGTTACCGGAAAACGCCTTAACCACTCCCTGACTTTCGGCTATACACCTACGGGAAATGGCTTAGTATGGGGTTCCTGGCTGGAGCTCGTGCGCTCGAACCTGCCCTGCAGCAGTGACATTAATCCAGTGTACCAGTACCCGATTACAAACAGCATGAGAAATGGAATGGTCCAGTAATTTCTGCTGTACACAGCATAAATGCACATTAGCGCGAAATAGCTGCCCACCAGCAGTTCCAGCCAGGGCACCAGCCCCAAACGCTTGCGGTATTTCTGCGCCATGGCTTTGTCCGTTTTCGACTGCACGCGGTATTTGGGAGTGCGATTGAAGGGAGACTTGATTCCGAACAGCGCCTCTAGTACCGCTTTGGTGTTGGTGAGCGTCAGCCCGATGCCCATGGCCATCAGGAACGGCAGATAAAGAAAGGTTCGCGGCCACCTTCGCGGCATCAGCTCTTTTTGCGACACCAGATAAAAACTGGAGATGGAAAACGTGGAAGCCATGAACAGCGGCAGATCGATCAGCAGCATCTGAAACCATCCGCCAAAGGAGCGAATGATCATGGCCGGCAGCAGCAGGGTGGAGAGCACGATCATCAGCGGATAGCTCAGATTGGCGCTCAGATGATACCAGGCCTCAAGCTTCACCCGCCACGGCACATCGCTGCGGAAGACCACCGGCAAAATCTTTTTGCCGGTTTGGACCAGCCCTTTGGCCCAGCGCGCCTGCTGCGTCTTGAAGGCCGTCATCTCGATAGGCAGCTCCGCCGGGCACTCGATGTCCTGCAGATAGGCAAACTTCCATCCTTTAAGTTGCGCGCGGTAGGAGAGATCGGTGTCCTCGGTCAGCGTATCGTGCTGCCAGCCGCCGGCTTCCTCGATTGCCTTGCGCCGCCACATGCCCGCAGTGCCGTTGAAGTTGAAAAACACACCGCTCCGGGCGCGTCCGCCGTGTTCCAGAATGAAGTGGCCATCGAGCAAGATGGCTTCTACTTCCGTAAGGAAAGAATAATTGCGGTTCAGATGGGTCCAGCGCGTCTGCACCATGCCGATTTTGGCATCGCTGAAGTGGTGTACCACGCGCAGCAGCCAGTCTTCCGGCGGAGTAAAGTCGGCATCGAAAATGGCGATGAATTCGCCTTTGGACGTCTCCATACCGTTCTGCAGGGCGCCGGCCTTGAATCCCGAACGGTTGGTGCGGTGAATGTGCACAATGGGATGACCCAGCGAGGCATAACGCTCCGCCACTGCCGCCGCCACCTGCACGGTTTCGTCGGTGGAATCATCCAGCAACTGTATGTCGAGCTTGTCTTTGGGATAATCGAGCTTGCAAATGGATTCCACCAGGCGGTCCACCACGTATTGCTCGTTAAAAATCGGCAGCTGGATGGTGACGCGCGGCAGCTCTGCAAATTTTTCCGGTGATTCCGAGCGGTGGTTTTTGCGGTTCCGGTAATACATGTACACCAGCGCGTAACGGTGCAGACCATACGCCGCCAGAATTGTCATGACCACGAAATACGGAATCAGCAGCATGAGGTCGAAGCCGTTCGGCGAGTAAAGCCCCTTGAACGTCTCATTGCCAAGCTGCTCGCGCAGATCATGCCACAGCCCTTTTTGCGAAAAGGCAAGGAGAGAGAATGCAATGGAAGCGAGCACGGGCAGGTGAAGACACTCCTCGAGAGAAAGTCACTTGATTGTACTTGATTCCGCAGTGACTCTGGAATCTCAAACCCGCGTATTTTGCAGGTGAGATTCCCGCGGTTTCAACATGACTGAGATGGCGAAAGTCCGCGGGAGGTCTCGCTGGCTTGCGAAATATTTTTAGTTCAGGAAGTACTGGCGATACAGCGTGTCTCGCTGGGCCGGACGGAACCCGGCGTCGCGGATCATGCGGCGCAGCTCTTCTTCCGTGGTGCAGTTGGCCACTCCGGCCGAGCGGACCACGTTCTCTTCCAGCATGACCGAGCCAACATCATTGCCGCCGAAACGCAGACCCAGCTGGCAAACCTTCAGGCCCTGGGTCACCCAGCTCGCCTGCACATTGCGGAAGTTGGAAAGATACAGCCGCGAAATCGCCAGAACTTTTAGATATTCGACGGCGGTGGCTTCATCCCACTGCCGGCCACCGAGAGCGGTATTCTTCGGCTGAAAGCTCCACGGAATAAACGCGGTAAAGCCGCCCGTCTCTTCCTGCAGGTCATAAAGCCGCTGGAGATGGTTGATGCGGTGCTCGGGAGTCTCCCCCACGCCAAACATCATGGTGGCCGTGGTGCGCATACCCAGTTTGTGGGCCGTGCGATGGACGTTCAGCCAGTCTTCGGTGAGGCATTTCAGCCGGGCAATCTTGTGGCGGACTTCGTCATCCAGAATCTCAGCCCCGCCGCCAGGGATGGAATCGAGGCCTGCTTCGCGCAGGCGGATAATCGTATCTTCAATGCTCAGGCCACTAACATCAGCGAAGTGAATGATCTCGGAAGCCGAGAAGCAATGCAGATGCACCTGAGGAAAGCGCTGCCGAATTCCGCGCAGCATCTCCTCATACCACTCGATCTTCAGATCAGGATGCAGGCCACCCTGCATGAGCACGCCCGTGCCGCCCAGTTCCACCGTCTCGCGGATTTTCTCGTAAATGGTGTCCATCTCGAGGACGTAACCTTTGGCGCGTCCGGGACCCTTCACCGGGGCATAAAAGGCGCAAAAGGTGCAATACTCGGTACAAAAATTCGTGTAATTGATGTTGCGATCGATGATGTACGTGGCCACGCCTTCCGGATGAAACCTGCGCCGTACCGCATCGGCTTCCATGCCGATGCCGATCAGATCGTCCGAGCGGAACATATCCAGGGCTTGTGCTTTGGTAAGGGACATGAAGAGATTATTTTATCGCATTCAGCATTCGGCAGTCAGCACTTGAGCCGGAGAGACAGCATTCATGCAGCGCAGACTCTTCCTTTTCATAAATACCACTGCCGATCTATATGCGCGATTCAGCATGGGTGTTGTGATGCCGATTCAAAGGCGTGTGGCCGCCGAAGGTTGCTGAACAAACCTGATCTCGGGCGCGGGTGGCAGGACGTTCAATTCCGCGGCATAGCGAAAGAACAGTCTAAGTCCCTGCAGGCTTTCGTTATCGAGAAAATAATCGATATTGTGGCTCAGATATTCGTGGACCAGAGACCTTTCCAGTCCCAGGCGCGGAGCCCAGTCGGCGGCGATCTCATCCACGTGCAGCAAACCGTGGTCGCGCGATTGCTGGAAAATCTCCGCCAGACCGAGCTTGCCGGAATACTCCTGCAGCGCCGCCTGACGCACCGTCCAGAAGGCAAATACAAACGGATACCCCGTCCAGCGATGCCACTGCTCGGCCAGATCGTAAACATAACGGCCCACCGTGGCAGCCTGGAGCGCCGGGTCGCCGATCAGCAGGCACGCATCATGCCAGCGCAGCATTTCCTGTACATCGGGCTGCTGGGGCGTGAACCCCGGCTCCACGCCTACGAACTTGCGCAAAAAAACTTCCGTGAGGGCAGCCGAGGTGCGCGAAGAATTGTCTGTGGCCACGCTGCGGATTTTGTCGAGCGGCACCTTGCTGATCAGCAGAATCGAGCGCACCGCATCTTTGGCCGCAATGGCGACGTCGGGAATCACCACCAGATCAGGAATGGTAGTATAGGCCGCCACCGGGATGATTCCGATATCGGCGCTCCCGGCCTTCAGTTCTTCCGCGCAGCGTGAGGGTATGGTGTAGCTGACGTCAAAGCTCTCTTTTAACTCAGCAGCCGAGGCCCCATTTTCAAAGTCCCACATGAGAGGCGCGGTGTTGAGAAAACTGATGGCGGAAATCTTCAGGCGGCGCATGATCGCATTGTAACAATCCATATTCAAACCTCGCGGTATGGAACCTTCAAGGCAAGTGCGGTGTCGAAGCTTGAATGAGACGGTGGGCCTTATGGCTGGTCGTGTTCAATGTGTCAGCTACTGCGCTTCTGATGATCAGGGAAGAAGCAGAGACCTGGGATAATTCTGCCTTTTACTCACAATATCCTGAATTGGATCGAAGGAATGTTTTGCAGGACCGGCTCGCGAGTTCGTGGTTTTCTGAACGACCAGAAGAACAAGGCATATTTGTTGATTACTGGCCTTCAGCACAGATTCGTGGTGTTTATGCGTTGAACCTGCCGATTTTGTTGTCCGCAGGCTGGTACAAGCACGATCTCTCCTTCGCGGAGTGCCCTCTGCTTCGCCCGTTATTCCTTGCAATGGTTTGGCGCCTGCCGTTTCTCCAACGCCTGATCTCCATGGATTTGCTGATGCTGTTGATGACCGGATTGCAATGGTGGCTTTTAGGCAGATGGCTTGAGCGCAGGAATTCTTTTTGGCGAAGCATCCCGGCAAGAATGCATCTGGCTTGTGCCTGCATGTTCGCGGTCTTCGCATTATTGCCCCATCAAGACGGCGGGTGGATCTTGTATGGTTTATTGTTGCCTGCGCAGCTCATTGCTTTTATGGCCTGGCTAGGCTGGATTCTGTTGTTTCTGATTACAGCAGGTTTAGCAGTAAGAAAGCGGTTTGCAACCGCAGCCGTACAAAGCTCTTCATGAATGTCATCGTGTCTTACCTGGTTTCAGGCAGCCAACACTCAATTTGACACTCCTCCCGAAATCCGTGTAGAGTCCGCGAAGTTTACATCCACAGCTCGGCGGATCATGCATGTCTGGAACAAGTCTGCAAATCACGCAATCCTTATACTGGCTGGCGCTGTCGCTCACGCCGGGGCTGGGGCCAACTCGTGGCCGCAGGCTGGCTGAGAAGTTTCCCTCGGTCGAAGACATTTTTCACGCTTCGCTCACCGAGCTGGAAGGGCTGAACCTGCAGGCGCAATCGGCCCAGCATATCGCTTTGGGAAAATCGCTGGAGCGGGCGCACGAGGAGATGGCGAAAGCCTCGGCAGCCGGTACGCAGATTCTTTCGCGTGATCATCCGGCGTGGCCCACTCGGCTGAATGAAATTTACGATCCGCCGCTGGTGCTGCATGTCCGTGGAGACACCGGAGCGCTGGCGCGGCCGGGCATTGCGGTGGTGGGCACGCGCCATCCCACTCCTTATGGCATGGGCATGTCGGAGCGGCTGGCGTGTGATCTGGCGGCGCGCGGGCTGGTGATCTTCAGCGGCATGGCGCGGGGTGTGGACACGTTTGGCCACAAGGGCGCCGTGAAAGCTAAAGGCAAAACCGTGGCTGTCTTTGGGACGGGCGTGGATGTAATTTATCCACGCGAAAACAAAAAGATCGCGGAAGAAATTGTGAGTTCCGGTGGCGCTCTGATCTCCGAGTTTCCGCTGGGCACGTTTGCCGCGCCGCAGAATTTTCCCATTCGCAACCGCATTATCAGCGGGCTTTCCCTGGGTGTGCTGGTGGTGGAAGCGGGAGAGTACAGCGGGACACGCATCACCGCACGCTGCGCGCTGGAGCAGAGCCGCGAGCTGTTTGCCGTGCCGGGAAACGTGACCTCGCGCAACTCGTGGGGCCCCAACACTCTGATCAAACAGGGCGCCAAACTCACGGCAACCTGGGAAGATATTTGGGAGGAGCTGCCGGCCGAGGTGCGGGAACAGCTTGAATCCGAACGCGGCCCGGTCGCATCGGATGAGAAGCCAAAGACTGGCAGCCTGTTCGACGAGGAGATTTCACCGCGAGAGAAAAAAGTCCTTGCCGTCCTGAAGCAGGACGAGTCCACCCATATTGATGAAATCGTGGAAAAGCTCGAGACTCAGCTTTCGTCTTCGGAAATTTTTGCCGCGCTGTTTGAGCTGGAGCTGAACGGAAAGATACGCCAAATGGCGGGAAAGAGGTTTGTGAGGAGTTTTTGAAAACCGGCTATTGGCTATTCGCTTTTGGCTTTGGCGAGGTGATGATGAGGAATTATCGGGATTTGGAGGTTTGGGAAAAGGCGCACAAATTGACCCTGGATCTTTATCGGTGCAGCCGCAATTTTCCCAGGGAAGAGTTTTATGGCCTAACTTCTCAGATGCGAAGATCTGCGATGTCCGTGGGAGCCAACCTCGCCGAGGGTTGCGGTCGACAAACCACTCCAGAGTTCGCACGTTTTGTCAGGATAGCCATGGGATCAGCAAGTGAACTGGATTATCATCTGCTGCTCTCGCATGACCTGGGTTATTTGCCTGTGGATGAACACAGATCATTTGCGGGAGAATTAACAAGAGTGCGAAAAATGCTCGCATCATTGCTTGCAACACTTGAATCAGCACCTAAGGAGAAAGTGGCACGTACAGATGGCAACTGAATCAAAAGAGTTCATCAACAGCAGGATGCCAAAAGCCAATGGCCAAAAGCCCTTAGTGGCTGATTGGTTTGTCCCCATGTGCCATTCCGTGTTAGCTTCAAATTCACAAAACCGGGAAAGATAAACGTTGCCTAAATCTCTCGTCATCGTCGAATCGCCAGCCAAGGCGAAAACCATCAATAAGTACCTGGGCAAGGACTTTGAAGTCGAAGCCTCGCTTGGGCACATCAAAGATCTGCCCAAGAGCAAGCTCGGTGTGGACATCGAAGGCAATTTCGACACTGAGTACACCGTGATCCCCGGCAAGGAAAAGGTCATCGCCAAACTGAAGAAGCTGGCGAAAGACGCGGTCGCCATCTATCTGGCGCCTGACCCTGACCGCGAAGGCGAGGCCATTGCCTGGCATCTGGCGGAAGAACTGGGCGATGGCGCAGGAAAAAAGAAAAAGGGCGGCGGCACTCCCATGCACCGCGTGACTTTCAACGAGATCACGAAAAAAGCCGTGCAGGAAGCATTCCAGCATCCGCGGGAGATTGACCGGAACCTGGTGGACGCGCAGCAGACGCGCCGCGTGCTCGACCGGATCGTGGGCTATCAGGTGTCACCGCTGCTGTGGGACAAAGTCCGCCGCGGGCTTTCTGCCGGACGTGTGCAGACCGTGGCCCTGCGCCTGATCGTGGAGCGCGAGCGCGAGATCAAAGCGTTCGTCACCCAGGAATACTGGACGATTGATGCTGCCTTGTCCGGCCCGAAACCGCCGGCGTTTGATGCCCGCTTTATCGGGCGTGGCGGCGAGAAAACCGAAATTACCAATGGAGAAGACGCGGAAAAGATCCGGGCTGCGCTCGAAACCGCCCGCTGGTCGGTCCGCGACATAGAAAAGAAGGAGCGCCGCCGCAGCCCTGCGCCGCCCTTTACCACCAGCAAGCTCCAGCAGGACGCCTCGCGCAAGCTGCGCTTCAGCGTGAAGCGCGCCATGATGATCGCCCAGCGCCTCTATGAAGGCGTGGAACTCGGCGACGAAGGCTCTGTCGGTCTGATTACGTATATGCGTACGGACTCCGTGCGCGTGTCCAATGACGCGCTGGCCGAGGTCCGCCAGGAGATCGAGGCTGCCTACGGCAAGAATTTTCTGCCGGAAACGCCGAACTATTACAAATCCAAAAAGGCGGCCCAGGAGGCGCACGAAGCCATACGCCCGTCGTCGGTGTCCCGCCATCCTGACCAGATCAAGCCTTACCTGCAGGAAGACGAATACAAAGTTTACAAACTGATCTGGCAGCGTTTTGTCGCTTCGCAGATGAACCCGGCGGTCTTTGACCAGACCAGCGTGGACATTGAAGCGAAGGCCGCCAGCGAATCGTTTACCTTCCGCGTGACCGGTTCGGTGCTGAAATTTGAAGGCTTCCTGAAGGTGTACGAAGAGTCGAAGGAAGGCCGTGACGAAGAAGACGAGGCGCTCAAACACAAGCTGCCACCGCTCGAAATCGGCCAGGCGCTCACGCTCAAAGAGCTGAAGCCGGAGCAGCACTTCACCGAACCGCCTCCGCGATTCAACGAAGCGTCACTGGTGAAAGAACTGGAAGAGCGCGGCATCGGGCGGCCATCCACTTACGCCACGATTCTCTCCACCATTCAGGAGCGGCAGTACGTCCAGAAGCTGGGCGGCAAATTCACTCCCACGGAGACCGGCCTGGTCGTTACCGACCTGCTGGTGGCGAACTTTGCCGAAATTTTCGACCCCGCATACACGGCGCGTCTCGAAGAAGAGCTGGACGAGATCGAAGAGGGCAAGGAAAAGTGGACGCAGGCCCTCGGCGACTTCTACAAAAAATTCGAGAAGGACCTCCATTACGCCGAAGAGCACATGGAAAATGTGAAGCGGATGGAGAAGCCGACGGACGAAAAGTGCGAACGCTGCGGCTCTCCGCTGGTGCTCAAGTGGGGCAAGCACGGTTCGTTCTACGCCTGCAGCGCCTATAAAAAAGATGATCCGGCGAGCTGCACGTTTACCAAGGAAAATCCCGTCAATCTGCCCGAATTCGATACAGCGGAGATGCCGGAGACTTCACAGGAAGAGTATTGCGACAACTGCGGACGCGTGATGGTGCTGAAGCGGGGACGCTTTGGCCAGTTCATGGCCTGTACCGGCTATCCGGACTGCAAGACCACGCGGCGGCTCGACCAGGGCAAGCGCGTTCCGGACGTGGCCCTTGAAGAAACCTGCCCGCAGTGCAGCCGCAATCTGGTATTGCGGCACGGGCGATACGGTGAATTCATTTCCTGCAGCGGATATCCCGACTGCAAGTACATCAAGCAGAACTTCATCGGAGTAAAGTGTCCGCAGTGCAAAGAGGGCGAAATAGTCGAGAAGAAAGCCCGCCGTCGCGGCAACACTTTTTACGGCTGCGCCAATTATCCCAAGTGCGAATTTACCTCGGCGTGGAAGCCGGTGGCAGAGCCGTGCCCGGAGTGCGGCAGTCCGTATCTGGTGGAAAAACATTTGAAATCGGGCAGCGTGCTCACGTGTCCGAACAGCACGCGCAAATCGGCCGAGGAAGAAGACGAGAAGCCAAAGAAACGCGGCAAGAAAGCCAAAGCCGAGGAAGAAGCGCCGAAAGTGAAGTGCGAATATTCCCGCCCGCTGCCCACACCGGTGGCCGTGGCGTAATCAATCGAGGAGCGATCAATGGCTAAAAAGAGCAACCCGGCCGAAGAAGCAAAGATTTTGCTGCATCTCTATGAACTGCGCCAGGAACCGTGTTTGCGCAATGCCCGCAGGTTTATGGCCAGCGAGTTCTGGCCTCGCAATTACGAGGAATTCAGCGGACTGTTCTTTGAATCAGGGACGGAGCGCAACGCCTGGGGCCGCCAGGCGCTGTCTTTTTGGGAGATGGCCTGCACCTTCGTGCTGAGCGGCGCCATCAGTGAAGACGTATTTTTTCAAACCAACGGTGAGCCGTGGTTCCTTTACGTGAAATTCAAAAACTTCCTTCCTCAGTTTCGTAAGGACTTTTTCGACGCCAACTTTGCCGTGAATATCGAAAAGGTCGTCACCAAATCGGCCAAAGGCAAAGAGCGGATCAAACGGATGGAAGCGTACATCAAGGCCCGCACGGAAAAGGCAGCCGCCAAAGCCGCCAGCTAAACTGCTTTCTTTTGTCCTATGCGACTGATTCAGCCTGGAACTGCCGGCGGAACGGGCCTTGTGGTAGGCTCTTTGCCGTGCAGCTTCCAGGCGTGATTTCCGGGCTTCGATCGGCGCTGGCACTGGGCATTCTGCTGGTGGTGGCGGCGATTCTGATTGCTCCGCAGGTTGATCCTGAAGACGCCGTCTTCCGCATGGAGGCCGCGCTCTATATCCTGCTGCTGGCAGCCATGAGCATTGTCGCGCTGCGGGTAACGCTTGCTGCCAGAGCTTCCCTCGCCTGTGTCTTCGATTTCGCTGCAACTCCGCTGGCAAGGCGCTTGCCTTCAGCTACCGTGCATCTGCTCTGCTGAGTTTGTCTCTGGCATCTTAATCCGCAAAAGTACGTTCAGCACAGGGTTGTCTTGATTGCATGGTGCTGCCTGAAGCGGCAAATCAGAATCAATATGGAGACAATGCGGCAAACATGAAACGCCCGGCCCGGCCACTACAGCAAGCTGAATATAATGCGCTGGCAGAATTTCGCTACCAGATTCGCAAATTTCTCCGGCACATGGAGGACGAGGTGCGGGCGGAGGGGCTGAATCCGCAGCAGCATCAGGTACTTCTGGCCATCAAAGGCCTGCCGGAAGGCAAGACCGCGACCGTGGGCGTGATCGCGGAGAGAATGCAGGTGAACCACAACAGCATGGTGGAGCTTTTGGACCGCTGCGAACAGCGCAACCTGGTCCGCCGCTCCCGCTCCCGCTCGGACCGCCGCCAGGTGGTGCTGGAGATCACACCCGAAGGCGACGAAGTCCTTTGCAAACTGGCACGGGCGGCGCGCCAGGAGCTAAGTTCAGTGGGGAAAATTTTGGTCCATTCGATTGAGGAATTAATCGATGAAAAATCCGGGGCAGACGGTCCCGAGTAATCGTCCGCCCTGGAAAACTAACGCGAAAAGAGCTTTCGCAAAACCGTCTTCAGCCGCCCATAATGCTCTTCATCAAGCGCGACAAAGCGAAAAGGGCGCATCAACGGGTTGTCTTTGTGTGGCGGCTGGAGAAATTCCACCAGTCCGCTGAAAGGGCCAGCGGGGGTACTGAAGGCCAGTTCGGCCAGTGGTACCGGGCCGATGTTCTTGTCAAACTCGGCCAGCCCTCCGGTCACCGAAAGACGGCGCAGCCGAGCGGATACCTGCATACTGCCAAGGTTGACTTTCACCGATTCTTCACCCTGAATGCTGACCCGGGGTGCGCGTACTTTCGTATTGGATTGGGGGAAGTGAGCCATGATGAAAGCATGGCAGGATTTCAGCTTTGGTAAAAGATTACGAATTGTCCCCTAATCCTGGCAATGGGCAGAAGACAGGCACTGTACGGGCGGACAGGTCCATTTAGCCAGATGGTTCGGCAGCATGGAGAGCCAATCCACCTGGTCATTTTTCGACATACTTGCTATATGCGGAGAAGTTGTCGCTGGCTGGATTTTGCTGGTATGCCAATATCTTATTGAAAGATATGGCAGGTTCGACGGGATTCGAACTTCTCTACAGTGCTCACTTCGGCTGTGCAACGCGCTCACTTTTCTGGAAAGAGACTCGCGATCGTTCCCATGGGCAGGAACAGGCGGCGTTCTATTTTGGGTAGCGCAATGAAACCATACCTCGTATAAAACCTCGCCGCCGACTCATCTTTGGCATCGACAATGACCGCCGCAGATGCCAACTGTTTACTCCCGTTGTAGCAACGGCTAAGAGCGTCCATCAGCAAAAGTTCGCCTGCACCCTGCCCGCGAAAAGCTGTACTGACGGCGAGACGCCCCAGCAATGTAGCCGGAATCTCTGGGTATTTCGGAAGCTTCCTGGCAATCTCAGGAGGAACGACATCCAGGTCCACTGAATATTGCGACAAGGAATAAAACCCTGCAACTGTCTTACCGTCCGGTGTCATGATGAAGACCGCTGCTGCATGTTTCCTGACATCCTGACTTGCCTGCTTGCGCAGGTAAGAGTCGAGTGCTTCCACTCCACACGAAAATACCGCGCGGTCATGCTGTGGCCCAAGCGGCTCAAATGTGAACCTGAGTTTGCGTCCCTGATCTGACAATCAAGACCTCTTGTGCGCTTTGTACCTCTGTGCTGCAGCCAGTAACGCTTTATTGGGTGCAGGCGGGTTCATGATGGCATGAACAAAAACCTCGCGCGCTTCATCACGAAGGCGCAACATCTCAAAGTCTTTGATTGTCTCCGTGGCAGCACGCTGTGCGCTTGCGACCACAAAATCTGTCAGTGTGGTGCCCCGCAGATTTGCCGCGCGCTCGATTAATTCCTTGAGATCCGGAGTGACTCTGGCTTCGAGTCGCTCCTGCTTTCTCGCTGGTCGCTTCGCTTTTAATGCGTGTGCCATAATTCCTTACCCCGCGTCTCGATTCTTAGTGTACGGCAGGTAGACGTACAAATCAAACGAATATACGGCAAATTGCCGTACCGCTAAACCTGATGAAGCGCATAATACGCCCGGCAAGGAAAGGAGCGGGGATCGTAAAGCATATTTCGTGGCATATCTTCCGCCACACGTATTCAACGCTACTCAAGGCTAACGGCGAAGATGTAAAGACAGTCCAGGAACTGCTGCGGCACGCAAACAGCAATATCTCGCTTGACCCTTATACACAGGCCATCACTCCCGCAAAGCGAGATGCCTAAAGCAAAAATCGTGAAGAAGATCGTGGCAGGAAATAGCAATAATGTCGTGAGTCCAGGAAAGGCACCCTAAAGGGCAATCGAACCTTTCCGAACCTACGTCACAATGAGAGCCATCTCTAAGTTATTGAAAAGATGGCGGGGACGACGGGACTCGAACCCGCGGCCTCTGCCGTGACAGGGCAGCGTTCTAACCAACTGAACTACGTCCCCAGCTTGTTTTTTCATCGGGTTAGCGGATAACCCGTTGACTGCACTGCGTCCGCTGACTTTCTGTTGCTGTGTAAGGACGCAAAAACAGTATATCAGGAAGAATTGAATTTGCGCGTGGAACCAGTCACGCTATCAGGAAAAAAGATCGAATTCATCCACCGGCGCTTTCCTCGTTTCATTTCCTGGATTGTGAGACCCGTTCGTTCAGGCGCGTTTTGGGCCGCGCAGCACGCGGGCAGGCAAAAAGATAATCGCCCTGACCAGTTCCAGCACTCCACCCACGGCAATACCGACAATCCGGAAGGGCAGCAGGAGCAGCCAGATCAGCGGATACAGCACCAGAGCCAGCAGCGCCAGCGGCCAGCACAGTATCAGCAAAATGCACCACAGAAGAAATGCGATCATATACTCCCTGCTTATTTGTACGATATAACGTTGCGTCAGGTTCCCTTGCAAATTTATGAATATCTGGGCCACACAAGGAATCGATTGCGCCAAATGGGGCGGGCGCGTGCTGGATGCGCACCAGCGCATTCGTGCTTCCATTCTCGAGACTCCGCTCGAAGACGCGTCCGATCTCTTTCCCGCACTTTCGGCCCGGGTGTTGTTGAAACGCGAGGACCTTCAGCACACCGGCTCCTTCAAGCTGCGCGGCGCTGCCAATAAGCTGTTCTCACTTACCGCCGCGCAGCGCGACGCCGGCATCACCGCGGCTTCGACTGGAAATCATGGCATGGGTGTAGCCAGCGCGGCGGCAACGCTGGGTGCGAAGGCAGATATCTACATCTCCTCGCATGTCCCCCCGGCCAAAGTAAAAAAGATCGAGAGTTATGGCGCGCGCGTTTGCCGCGCGGGTAACGGCCATCTGGATGCCGAGCTTGCGGCCCGCGCCGCCGCCACGCAATCCAGAAAGGTATTTATCTCGCCCTACAATGACGCCGATGTCATGACCGGCCAGGGAACCATCGCCGTGGAATTGCTGCGGCAGTCACCGAAAATAGACGCGGTTTTTGTCGCCGTGGGCGGTGGCGGACTGATTGGCGGCATCGGCGCGTATTTGAAGTGGGCATCACCGCGAACCGAGGTTGTTGCCTGCTGGCCGAAGAATTCGCCCGTGCTGTATGAGTCGATCAAGGCAGGCCGCATTCTTGAAGTCGCGGAAGAACCTACCGTTTCCGAGAGCACAGCCGGGGGCCTTGAAAGCGGCTCCATCACTCTGGACGTATGCCGCGATGTGATTGACCATTCGGTTCTGGTTTCGGAGGACGAAATCCTCGACGCCATGCGGATGGTGCAGGAATCCCAGGACTGGCTGATGGAGGGCGCTGCAGGTACGGCTTTGGCGGCATTTCTCCAAACAGCGGACCGCTATGCCGGCAAAACCGTGGTGGTGGTCATCTGCGGTGGCAACGTGTCGGAGCAGGTCCGAGAGCAGGTAAGCCGCCGCTGATTCCGAAAAATCAGCGGCAGCCAGTTGCTATTTTTTATCCGGCTTTGCATCCGGAAGATCGGGCGGCGCGTAGTACACTTTGCTGCCTCCCGACTTCTCGACTTCCTGAATAAAGGTTGTTCCGTAGTCATGCTCGCTGGAGATGGCATACGCCTGGCGCTTGTAACTCCAGCTTTTCGGATTGAGTCTCTGAGCTTCCTTGAAATGCGGAACAGCCTCCGGCAGATGACCGGATTTATAAAGATGCTCGCCCAGAGCAAACTCGGCGGAAGCCTGCAGCGCGTCCGGATCATTCACCGCCAGCTTCTCGCGCAGCTTGTCTTCGCTCATCACGTAGGTGCTCTTGCTGCCCTTCTCCGCCCAGTCTTTCAGCGCGTCGAGATAGGGCGCTGCATCGAGACCCGTGAAGTTTTTAAAGCGGTCATCGACAAACGCAACTTCATTTGGCCGGACGACTCTTCCCTGCTCGTCAATCCATACGCCGGTGGGGACATTCACCATGTTGTACAGCTTTGAGACCAGATGCTTCTCGTCAATCAGCGCGGTGTAGGCAGGATGAGCGGCGGTGATCCACTTGCCCGCGTCCTGCACGCCGTTGGTATCCTGGGCGACGGAGACGATCTCAAAATTCCTGTCTTTCAGTTGCTCGTAGATAGTTTGCCAGCCTGGCAAATCCAAGCGGCACCCTCACCACGAGGCCCAGGCCACAAGAAAGACTTTTTTACCGCGAAAGTCGGAGAGCGAGTGCATTTTGCCCTGCATGTCCGGCAGGGTGAAATCGGGCGCCCTGAGCGAGGCCAGCCCCCGGCGCTGATCGGAGCGCAGGCCAAAATACCACACTCCCAGCGCTTCATCATGCGCCACGGGCTGATGCACCAGCTGGGCAAAAGCCGAAAGATTGAAGACTTCCGCGCCTGCTTCCTCGCGCAGAAACTCGCTCTTGCGCGCTTTGGGCAGCGGGAAGCAAAGCTCGTCACGGCACACGCCCTCTGGTTTCACGGCAAAGTGCGTGGCGCGTTTTAGATCGGCGGTGGTGATCCAGAGCTGGCTGGCATCCTTGCCGAGAGAGCCGACTTCGGTGGCTGCGTCGTCATAGACAATCGTTGCCCGCGCGGCTTTTGCTTCGGCAGCGGCGGTCTGAGAAGTGGAGCCCAGCGCCGCCATCAGAGACAAACCCATAATGAATTTTTGCAGCATGATTTTTGTTTTTCTCCGTGCATGTTATTCGTCGTCAGTCCTGATGCTGATCTCCTGTCCGGCCACGTCATCATACTCTGGCTTGCTCTTGCCCTGCAGGTACTTATCGAACCAGCCAACAATGTGCTGCAGGCGCTCTACGCGGTGCCACGGCTGTCCGGAACGCGAGAGTTCGTGCGACTCGCCGGGAAAGCGCACCATAATGGCCGGGCGCTTCAGGAACTTAAGCGCGCGGAACATTTCTTCTCCGCCTGCGCCGGGCGGCGTGCGATAGTCGGCCTCACCCAAAATCAGCATCAGCGGCGTGTGGACGTTTTCGATGTAAGTGATGGGCGAGCGATCCACGAAGTCTTTCGGGTCTTTGAATGGCGGCGCTTTAAACCAGCTTTCGTGAAACAGCGTGAAGTCCGCCGAATACCACCACGCCGCCCAGCTGGCGATGTCGCGCTGGGCTACGGCGGCGGCAAAACGGTCGGTGTGTCCAATCACCCAGTTGGTGAGCAGACCGCCGCCGCTTCCGCCGGTGACTCCCAGCTTTTTAGTGTCTATATATCCGCGTTTGATCACCTCGTCCACGCCGGCCATGAGGTCTTTGAAGTCGTCGCCGGGATAGTGGTACTGAATGATGTTGCCAAAATCCTGGCCGTAAGACGTGCTGCCGCGCGGGTTAGGATAGAGCACCACATAGCCTTTGGCCGCCATCCACTGAAATTCATGGTCGAACACAAAGCCATACGCGGTATGCGGACCGCCGTGAATATTCAGAATCAGCGGATATTTTTTTGCAGGGTCAAAGTCCGGCGGCTTCTGAATCCAGGCATGTATGCGCTTGCCGTCAAAGCTGGTGTACCAGATCTCTTCCGGAGCCGTGAGGTTGAGCTGCGAGAAGAGCTTGTCGTTGATATGGGTGAGCTGTCGAGGCTCCGCACCGGCGTGCTCCACCAGAAACAGATCACCTATGCTGGTCGGCGTGGAAATAACGGCGACAAATTTAGACGCATCTCCCGCAGGCCGGAAGCGCGCCACCGCCTGATTGCCGTGTGTGACCTCGGTGATTTTTTCCGTGGCAATATCCACGCGCACCAGATTGGCTTTGCCTTCTCTGGCGGTCGTGGCGATCAGCCCCGCGCCGTCTGCCGTCCAGACCACGTGGTCTGCCCCGTTGGCTCGCGGCGCAGACTGGTCTCCGCCCACGCCACTGCACATGTCGAAGTCGTATTTCTCAGTAAGATTGCGCGGCTTCGCGCCGGGCGCAAGGTCCACCACCCAGAGATCGGGCTGGGTATAGGAATACACCGGCTCATTCACCTCTGCACAGAAGGCGAGCCGCTTGCCATCGGGACTGAGCGATATTTCTCCTGGCTGAAGATTGAGCGAGAGAATTTTCTGCGTCTCGCCGCCAGCCACGGGGACCGAGTAGACATCGGCGTGCGTCAATTCATACGAAGGATCGTCCACATGAGTGGTGGTGAAGTAGATTTGGCTGCCGTCCTTCGACCACAGGATATTTTCTTCCTGATATTTGCCGGTGGTGAGCTGTTTGGGAGTTACTGACTCTTCCGAGCTTTGTGGCGCGGCCACTAACCAAATGTGCTGTATGTGTTTGAAGTCGAGATAGCCTGCGCCGTTTGCCCGATATACCGAGCGCGTAATCACGCGCACATCGCTTTCGTGATCGGGCATGGGCGTAGCCGCGGCGGTGTCCGGCGCTGGCTTGTCTTCTTTCTGTTCTGCTTTGGCGCTGGCCTTGCGCTGTTTGGCCAGATCTTCGGCCGAGGTGTCACTGATAAAGGCAATCCATTTGCTATCCGGTGACCATATCGGAGCGCCAACTCCGCGCGGCAGCTCCGTGACCTTCCACGATTCGCCACCAGCCAAGGGAAGCATGTAGAGCTGAGGCCCTGATGGGCGGCTGCTCGCAGCGGCTGCTCCACCGCTTCCTGCTGCTGGATTTTCCGGAGCGCGCACGAACAGCAGCCATTTACCATCCGGCGACCAGCGCGGCGTGGAATCACGCGTACCGTCCGTCATACGGCGTGGCGGCTCACCGCCGTTGATGCCTACCGACCAAATCGAGGTATCGTAGCCATCTTTCTTTTCATTGACGGTTACCCGCACGAAGGCCACGCGCGAGCCATCAGGAGAAACCTGAGGGTCGCCAATCCAGTTGAATTGAAAGATATCTTTTTCGGTGATCGCCCGTTTTTGCGCCAGAGCGCCCGCAATCGCCAGAACACAGGCCAGAAATACAAGAAGACGGAAATGACGCGGCATCATCAGCTCCTTGAGGACTACTTTTTATACGACTCCCCGGGCCGCTTGTCCACCGTCATGGCGAAAAAAGCAGAATCAATCAGGCACTTCGGCCAACGCCCGCTCGATCACGTCATAGACCCGATCCAGTTCCGTGGCTGTGATGGCATACGGCGGCAGCACGTAAATCACATTGCCCAAAGGCCGCAGAAGCACTCCCTGCTCTAAAAAGAAGCGATAAAGCCGCGGCTTGAGGCTGGAGAAATACCCAGGGTCATTTGCTTTGAGCTCCAGCGCACCGATACTGCCAATGTGGCGTACCTCCGCCACACGAGGATGCTCGCGCAAACGCTCGAGGCGCTGTTCATGCTGGCGGGCAATCGACTGTATGCGGGCGAAGACATCCTCGCTCTCGAATATCTCCAGGTTGGCCACCGCGGCGGCGCAGGCCAGCGGATTTCCCGTGTACGAGTGGCCATGAAAGAATGCGCGCCCTTCGCCCGAGAACTGGCGATAGATTTCATCTCCGCACAGCGTCGCGCCCAAGGGCAGCACGCCGCCGGTGATGCCTTTGGAAAGACACATAAAATCCGGCGTCACTCCGGCGACATCACAGGCGAACATCTTTCCGCAGCGGCCAAAGCCGGTGAGCACTTCATCGGCAATCAGCAATACGTTGTATTCGGAGCATAACGCCCGCACGCCCTGCAAAAACTCAGCAGGATGCACAATCATGCCGCCCGCCCCCTGCAACAGCGGTTCGACGATCACCGCCGCCAGATGGCAGCTTTTTTCTTTGAGGAGCCGCTTGAGGGATTGCAGGCAATCAATCTGGCATTCAGAGCGCACCTTGCCCACTGGACAGCGCAGACAGTAAGCCGAATGCACCCGCTCCACCGGAAAGCGCATGTTCGCAAAGGCATCGGTAAAGCCGGAATCTGCGCTCACCGACATCGCACCTGCCGTGTCTCCGTGGTAGGCATGCTCCAGAGCCACAATTCCGCATTTTTCCGGATGGCCGCAATTCCGCCAGTACTGCACTGCCAGCTTAAGGGCGACTTCCACCGCCGTGGAGCCGTTATCAGAATAAAAGATATGCGAAAGCGCTGGCGGAACAATCCTGCGCAATTTCGCCGTGAGCATCTCGACCGGAGGGTGCGAAAATCCGGCAAGCAATACCTGGTCAAGCACATTCGCCTGAGCGGCAATCGCCGCCATGATGCGCGGATGGCAATGCCCGTGAAGGTTGACCCACCAGGAAGAAATGGCATCGATGATTTGGCGGCCATCTTCCGTTTGCAGATAGACACCTTTGGCGCTGACCGCGCGCAGTGGCGCGGGATCGACATGGGACTGCGTAAACGGATGCCAGATTTGCAATGCCGGATTCACCGCAGCGCGTCTCCATCAAAGTGTTCGGCAAACACAGCACGCAACGCCTTGCGATGGATTTCAGGCAATAAAGGAACGTGGCCAACCACCGGAATATTTCCATAATGCTCGATGGCGCGCCGGTTGTCTGAATTTTCAGGGCCAAGCAGCACCACGCCGCGCACGGACAAACCGGCGTCTCGCATAGCCTTCACGGAGAGCAGCGTGTGATTAATCGTGCCCAGCGTGCTGCGCGCCGCCAGAAGAACGGGAAGACCCAGCACGCGCATGAGGTCGAGCATGAGTTCTTTGCCGTTCACTGGAACCATTGCGCCACCGGCTCCTTCCACCACCAACGGCAGATCGCTGTCGCTTATCGGCAGATGAATACTTTCGAGCGAAATTTCGGTACCGGCGCGCTGCGCCGCAAGATGTGGCGATACGGGATCATCGAAAATGCAGGCTTCAGGGTGTGTCTGTTTTTCGGCAAGACCAGCCCAATCAATCACCTGACGGCGGTCCGTGCCTTCACTGGCTCCGGTCTGAATGGGCTTCCAGTAGCGTGCCGGCAGGGCGGCGCACAACAGGGCAGAGAGCACGGTCTTGCCCACATTCGTATCAGTGCCGGTAATGAAGAAGCCTTTAGTCATGGCCACCCATGATACAGAGTTCAGCGGCAAGAGCGGCTGTGAGAGATTCAATATCGTTTCGGGTAATCCGCGTGGTCAGAGAAAGACGCAAACGCTCCGTTCCCACAGGAACGCTGGGCGCTCTGACCGCGCGTACACCTAACCCAAGCTGTTGCAGTACACCCGCCAAACGCAGTGATTCTTCGTTACCACCAATGATGACCGGAACAATGTGTGAACTGCTCGGGCCGGAATGGAAGCCCGCGGCGCGCAGGCGGCTCCGCAGCTCTTCCGCAATTTCCGCCAGATATTTCCGTTCCGTCTCCATGCCCATGGCCAGGCGCAGGGCCGCTCTGATTTGAAAAGCGACATAGGCAGGCATGGCCGTGCTGAAAATAAAGCTGCGGGCATGATTGATGAGAAATTGTTTCAGCACCGCGCCGCCGCATACAAAAGCTCCCATGCTGGCCAGGGCTTTACCGCAGGTGTGGACAATGGCCAGAGCACGCTGCTCCAGTCCGGCTTCGGCGAGCAGCCCGCGGCCCTGGGGGCCGCAGGTTCCCGTGGCGTGGGCTTCATCCACGATCACCTCGGCGCCATAGCGTTCGGCAAGAGAAAAAATCTCCGGCAGCGGAGCGCGGTCGCCATCCATGCTGAAAATGCTTTCGGTCACGATGATCCGCGCGCCGGAAGCGCCAGCATGGCGAGCCAGGCCTTCTTCCAGAAAGCTCAGATCGCGGTGGGGATAAACAATTTTGCGCGCACGCGAAAGGCGCAGCCCATCGATGATGCTGGCGTGGTTCAGCGCATCGGAAAAGACCACGTCTTCCGGACCGGGCAACGCGCTCAGCAAGCCGGTATTAGCGGCATAGCCTGAATTGAAGAAAAGCGCGGCTTCCGTCCCCGCAAATTGCGCGAACTCTGCTTCGAGTTCGCTCCACATCGGATGATCACCGCTGAGCAAACGCGAGCCGGTGGAACCGGCCTGTTTGCACTCCTCCACCCCTTGCAGCAGGGCCTGGCGCAGGCGGGGATCGGCGGCCAGACCCAGATAATCATTGGACGAAAAGTCCACTCCCGCATGGCGGCCGAGGGCGCGCAGACCGTGCTGCCGCTCCAGGTCCGCCAGGCGAAGCTCCATCCGCCGTGGAAGACCGCTATTCGGCATGTACCGCGAGTTGCATGGGAGTCAGGCCCAGATCGTGCAGCAGGCTGGTATCTTCGTCCGCGGCAGGATTGGGCGTGGTCAGCAGCTTCTCTCCATAAAAGATGGAATTGGCGCCGGCCATAAAGCAGAGCAATACCGCCTCCCGCGACATCTGTTTGCGCCCGGCAGCCAGGCGGACCATGGCTTTGGGCATGATGATTCTGGCGGTGGCAATCGTACGCACCATGATCAGGGGATCGAGATCGTTCTGCTTTTCGAGCGGCGTGCCTTCGGCACGCACCAGCATGTTGATGGGAACACTTTCCGGTTGCGGCCGCAGGCTGGCCAGCTGATGCAGCAGGCCGATGCGGTCATCATCCGATTCGCCCATGCCCAGGATTCCGCCGCAGCATACCGTGATTCCCGCTTTGCGCACGGCGGCGATGGTATCCAGCCGCTCCTGATAGGTGCGCGTGCTGATGATGTCGCCGTAAAACTCGGGAGACGAATCGAGATTGTGGTTGTAAGCCGTGACGCCAGCCTGCTTGAGCTGGACTGCCTGCTCTTCCGTGAGCATGCCCAGGGTGCAGCAGACCTCCATGCCCAGCGAGGCGACCGCTCGAACGGATTCAAGCACCGACTCGAATTCCGCGCCGCGCGGCGCCTGTCTCCAGGCCGCGCCCATGCAGAAGCGGGTTGCGCCCTCGGCTTTGGCCGTGCGGGCCGAGGCGGCGACTTCGTCTTTGTCCATGAGCTGCTGGCGCTGGATGCCGGTGGTGTAATGCGCGCTTTGCGGACAATATCCGCAGTCCTCGGGACAGCCGCCGGTCTTGATCGAAAGCAGACGGCACATCTGCACCTGATTGGCAGCGTGAAATTCACGATGCACCTGCTGCGCCTGCATCAGCAGATCGAGCAAAGGTTTATGGAAAATGGAAGATATTTCCTTGCGAGTCCAGTCAGTCAACATAGAAACCTTGATTATACTGCCGGATTTGCAGGCATTACCAAAGTCGTGGGGCTTTGCCAGCCCCCGGGGCAGAGGATCAAGAGATGTTTGCCGGGAAACTTCTGCCACTCTCGCGGGTTTGTACAAGTGCTGAGCACACGTACTCCAGTAATCTCACGCTTCGCGTGGTGGGCGATTTAGAGTTATTATCGAAGGTCAAAGTATGGCACGGCTTCAGAAACAACTCGTGCTTGCGGGCAGCCTCCTTTGTTCCGCTCTCGCTTTCTCCCAGGCGCCGCCATCAGGCTTAGAGATTTCCCCCTCCAGTACAACGTCCGCGGCCGCGATTACGCCTGCGGTCGTGCCATGCGCTAAACCTGCTTCCACCTTCGATCTGGACGACTACAACGGACCATTCAGCAAGCTGATCGGCAGCGTTTCCAACAAGGTCGAGATCAAGACCGTGCATACTCCGCAGCACCGGCCAGCGGGCACGAAGCCGTGCTCACTGAGCTCGGGTGAGAAGTTTCATCTCTTCATTCGGGACACATTCGAGCCGGTGAATTTTATGGGATCGGCATGGGACGCGGGCTGGGCACAGAGGGACGACGATGATCGCGCTTTTGGCCAGGGAGCTGCCGGCTATGGCAGACGCTATGCCGCAGCTCTGACGGACAATGTGGCGGACGACTTTTTCAACACTTTTCTTTATCCCTCACTTTTTCATCAGGACCCGCGCTATTACCGGATGGGGCACGGCAGCGTACATGCGCGGCTGGGCCATGCTCTGACCCACGTTTTTGTGGCCCACAGCGACTCCGGTAATCTGATGTTCAATTATTCGGAATGGTTCGGCACGGCCAGTTCCAAGGCCCTGAGCAATCTTTATCATCCGGATAATGAGCGCGGATTCGGTTCGGTTGCCAGCCGCGCTGGCGTGAGCCTGGCCACCGATACAGGATGGAACGTCTTCCGGGAGTTCTGGCCGGAGATCGCTCACACCTTCCATTTACCTTTCAAAAACGATTACGCTTTGCTCCACCCGCCGGTACGCGATTCCATTCCCGAAACGCCACGCACCGCGGAAAAGCCTGCTTCCACTCCCGCAGCCACGACCTCTGTCGAGTAGCTTATTCCTTCAAAACCAGAGCACGCTGATCGGCAAAGGAAATGGTTACGGTCAGCGATTTGCGTGCGTCAAAGGCTTCTTTGTTCACGGGAAAAGCATAGATGGTCATCCAGGTTTTGGTGTTTCCCGGCGCGATTTTCAGGTCCTCATGCAGCGGCTCGCCCTGAGCTTCCGTCAGCACGGGAAAACCTTTTAAATAGCGGTCCATGTCCACGGCGGGCGCCGAGGTATCGCTGTATTTTTTGCCGTCAGCGGTCTCAATCTCGGCCTTGATTCCCTTGATCCACAGCTTGTCCTTAATAAGGTTTTGAAATTCCAGCTGCACTGCGACCAGCACATTCTCATCCTGCGGGGCAACGGCTACTTTGGTGATGAAGCCTTTGGTATTCGGCGTTGGCCAGTCGTAAATGGCGAAGATTACCGCCACCAGAGCTACGATTCCAAGGCCAATCAGCAGGGCACGCAGTGGCGGCACCGTGAATTTTGCACGATCAAATTCGTCCCCCATATGCGACTGCCCGAAGTTTGGCTCAGGGGAGGGTGGAACATTGGTTGCAGGCTTTGATTCGTCTGGCATAACACGCTCCGACAGAAGCATACTCCAGTGGGATGCAAAACAAACCAGAGCTGCTGGCTTTTATTGCTTTATCTTCGCCAGCACGGGCCGGCCACGGCGGACCACTTTGGCGAACTCCGCCACCGGCAGCGTGTTCAACACATCATTTTTCGTCAGCCATGCGCGGCGCAACTGCAGAATGCCGTAGCGAATCTTCTCCATGTGCGAGGTATGGTGCGAATCAGTATTAATGACGAATTTCGCGCCCTTCGATTTCGCCAAACGGAGATGCTGGTCGCGCAGATCAAGGCGGTCCGGATAGGCATTGTGCTCCAGCGCCACTCCGGCCTTCACGGCGGCGGAGAACACCTGATCGCAGTCGAAGGTGAAGCCTTCGCGCCGCAGCAATAAGCGTCCCGTGGGATGGCCGAGGAGCGATGTGTTGGGATTGCCAATGGCGCGCAGCAAACGGTCAGTCATCTGCGCCGGCTCCTGCTGAAAATGCGAGTGCACGCTGGCAATCACCACGTCCATCTGCTCGAGCACGGAGTCGGAGAGATCGAGTTCGCCATCGGCGAGAATGTCCACTTCAATTCCGGCGAATATGGTGATGCCGTCCATCTCTTTCGCGGCGGCGCGGATGCGCTTGATGTGCTCGACGGCGCGCTTGTCGTCCAGCCCATTGGCGAAGGCCAGATTCTTCGAGTGATCGGTGATGGCCATGTACTTGTATCCGCGGTCGCGCGCGGCCAGCGCCATTTCTTCAATGGTGCACTTGCCGTCGGTCTCCACGGTATGCATGTGGACGTCACCCTGCAGATCGGCTTCCGTGATCAACTCGGGCAGTGTGCCTGCTTCGGCGGCTTCAATTTCTCCGTTGTTTTCACGCAGCTCCGGAGGAATGAACCTGAGGCCCAGCTTGTTGTAAATCTCCTCTTCGGTTTTGCCCGCCACGTGCTGGTTATCGTCCACGCGCGCCAGGCCGTATTCGTTCAGGGTGTAGCCCTGGCGGAGCGCACGCTGGCGCAGTGAGACGTTGTGGTTCTTCGATCCGGTAAAATACTGCAGCGCCGCGCCGAAGGAGTCCGGCGGAAGCAGGCGCACGTCCACTTGTAATCCGCTGCGCAGCCGGAAGCTGACTTTGTTCTCGCCCTTCGCCAGTACCTCGAGAATGCCGGGAAAGTTCAGGATTTCTTCAATCACCCGGTTGCGCTGGTCTTCGCTGGCGCAGCAGTGGCCGGTGACCAGTAAATCGAGGTCACCCACGGTTTCGCGGCCACGGCGCAGCGATCCGGCGGGCGTAACTTTCTCCACTCCGGGCAAATCTTTGAGTAGCGCGGCCATTTTGCGCGCAATTTCATCGGCCGTATCGAGAAGAAAACGTCCGCTCAACTGGCGATAGTTTTCAATGGCTTTGATGATCTTCTGTTCCGACTTTTCGCTCAGGCGGGGCAGAGTGCGGAGTTTCCCTTCACGGGCCAGTTTCTCCACGCCCTCGGGATCGCACACCTGAAACGCGTCCCAGATGAGTGCAATGGTTTTGGGCCCCAGTCCCTGGATCTTCAGCAGCTCCAGCATCGATGGGCGAAACTGCGTCAGCAACTCTTCGTGCAGGGAGAGCTTGCCGGTGGTGCAGACGTCGCGAATATGTCCGGCCATGGCCTTGCCGATTCCGGGAATGGCCAGCAGCGCTTTTTCATCGTGGCATAGATCCGCCAGAGGCTCCGTAAGCCCTTCCAGCGCCTCGGCGGCGCGGCGGTAGGAGCGTATGCGGAAGGAGTCGTCACCCCGGACCTCCATGAGGTCGGCGGTTTCATAGAAGATGCTGGCAACTGCTTTGTTGTCCATGTCAGATCAATTCTAATGAGAGTTGGCGAAACGTGGGCGCAGAAAAATCGAAGGCCGCAATCAAAAAATCCGTTGTGGTTCGCAAAGTTTTTATCTCCAGGGGTAGTGTCTGAAAAGTTCATTGACGGGCGTATAATCGTTTCCACAATGGCTAAATCTACCGATTGCGTTATTGATATTGATGTAGCGTTGGCGATTAGACGGCTTGACAAATCTCTTTCCGAGCATTTTAGATGCGTTTGCTGTAACGGCCCCATTCGGGCGCACGAAGAAGGTAAGTCTCCAGATGGAGTTATACAGCCTGCCCATTTTGAGCACGCACCAAGAAATCCAGACTGCAAGCTAAGCATGATATACAAGTCGGATTCAGCGTCTGCATAAAAACAGCAAAAGCCCCTCAACGCACTTTTCAGACACTACCATCTCCTGGCGTGACTGGCTGGCAAGGTAGCTGCTGTTCTATAATGTTGGCCCATGAAAACGTATTTTGCGCGCCTGCTCTCTCTGCTCCTGATTTTTACCATAGCCGTGGTACCCACGTGGGCCACTTGCGGAGGTGGCGGAGGCGGCGGCACTGGCGGCATCAGTGGTGGCGGTGGTACACCGACTCAGACCTATCCCGTGCCGTGGAAGGTCATCAGCGCAGCGGATGCGGCCGGCAAAGAAGGGCTTACCATCTACTGGCTGCCAGCGTCACAGCAGGAGCTGGAGAAATCGAGTCTGCGCTTTTCCCGCACGCTTTCGAGCTATGCCTCGCAGTGCGTGAGCATGGGCATTGTCGATTTTCACAGTCCAATGGGACAGAAATATCTGGCGCAAAGCAAGGCGCCGGTCGTGGTGCTGGCCACGGCGGATGGCTCCCCGGTGGGCAAACTGGAAAACACCAACGGCTTTTTGAAGGTGGAAGACGTAGAAAAGCTGGTAAACGGCGAGATCAAGAAGCGCGAATCGGCCCTCAAAGAGAAGATGGACAGCGCCAAGAGCAAAGCCAAAGGCGGCGATGCCCAGGGCGCAATCGCCGAGTATCGCTCGGTCTACGACCAGAAGTGCATGTTCCCCGGCAAGGCCAAAGATGCAGCCAAAGAACTTAAAAAGCTGGGAGTAAATGATGTAGCCGAGGTGCAGGACGGCCCCAGCTTTGATCCCGCGTTGAGCGCCCGCGTTGAGAACATTATGAAGGCCGGTCTCCGCGCGGAGAATGCCGTTCACTACAGCGAAGCCGAGCGGCTGTATTCCGAGGCGCATCGCCTGGATCCTGGCGATCCGGTTCCGCTGCGTTATCTGGGTGAGCTTTATCGTCATCACATTGGCGACTGGATCCATGCGCGGCTGGAGTTCCGCGCCATTCTCAACATGCAGGCCGATCCACTCTCGCGCGCCGTGGCCCTGCATGGCATGGGCAAGATGACCATTCACGAAGGCCAGTTCAAAAAGGGCCTGGCCATGATGGAGCAATCGGTACAGGAGTTTCCGCTGGCACTGACCTACCGCAACCTGGCAGTTTACTGGAACTCGGAGGGCGACAACGCCAAAGCCGATCAGTATGCGCAGGAGGCGATCAAGCTGGAGCCCAAAGATCCTTATAACGTGGTGTTCTGCGCCGTGTTCCGCGCGGCCGCCGGACATAAGGAAGAAGCGCTGAAAATTGCCCGCGACAATGACGGGCTGCTTTCGGCCTCGTACAATCTGGCCGCTATCTACGCCGAAGCCGGGCAGAAAGACAGAGCCCTGGAGCTGCTGAAGCGCCACTTCTTCACTTACGAGCGCAATCAGGCGGTCCGCAGCAAAGAGATGATGGAAGCCCGCGTGGATTCAGTATTCGCGTCCATCAAGAACGATCCTCAATTTATCTCGCTGACCAGCGGCGCAGACGGCATGCTCGATCCCAATCGCAACATGGGCACACGCCAGGCAGGCAGCTTGTAAACAGAACTTCAACTCAACAAAAAAGCGCGACTGAATCAGTCGCGCTTTTTGCTTTTATAGAGCATTTCAGACGGACGCTTCGGCATCCGTGCGCTGCTCCGTTCTCACACCAATTTTTCGTCCCATTTCCACCAAGGAATTCATGGTTTCATCGCTGGTGAGTGATCCGCGGACAATGGCCAGGCAGTTTGGGGAAAACTGCAATCCGACGCACCTTTCCGCCCGGTAGGTCACGGACGCTACATCACTGACACTCAGCGTAGATGTGGTCGAGGCCAGCATGGTGTGCGGACGGCACACCTTGTCGAGGAGAGTGAATATCTCCAGCTTGGACTCCAGTTCGTCCGGCACGCACTCAATCACCAGATCGGCTTCCCGCGCGGCCTGCTCCACCGTGAGGGCGTATTCAATGCGGGCAAACGCAGCGTCGGCCGATTCCCGGCCCGCGCCGTCCTTTGCCGCCACTGTATCCAGGTGCTGGCGGATAGCGGCCTGGGCCTGGCGCAGACTGCCGGGCAGTATGTCTTCAAGAATGGTGCGGTAACCGGCCTGGGCCAGCGCGGATGCAATCGCGCGCCCCTCGGCACCGGCACCGATTACGGCAATGGTGAGAATTGCGGGCGCGCTCTCGCTTACAGATGGTTCCTCTTTAGCTGGCCTCGTTTTGACTGGCAGCTGTTTAGCTGGCTTCAAGGGCCCCCATAATGCGCTCGTAATTAGGTTCGGAATGGCGCATGTAATCGGCGAGCCGCTTGCGCTCGTCCTCTGTCATGGTTGAGATGCCGACTTGAATGCGGCGCAGTGTGGCGGCAATATCGTCCACATAATTCATCATACGGATTAGTTCGCCTGTGACTACCATGCGTGAAGTGCTCCTTGCTTTAAGTTGCTATTTTCGGCTTTTCCCGCGGGTTAGTAAAGACGGCAGCAACCCGGAACCTCGCATCTAACTTACCGGTTGGTGTTCCTCTAATTATTCATGCGATCCAATCCCGCAATACTTACCACGGAATCGAGTGGCATCTCCGAATGCCTGGACCGGCTGGCGGCACACAAGCGAAGCGCACGTCCGCTTTCGACCTACCGGATTCAGTTCCATTCCGGCTTTCGCTTTCGCGACGCGCGGCAGCTTGCCGGATATCTGCATGCGCTGGGCGTCTCCCATGTGTATTCTTCGCCGGTGCTCAAGGCGCGGGAGGGCAGCGCGCATGGCTATGACATTACCGACCACAACGCCCTGAATCCGGAGGTTGGCACGGATGAAGAGTTCCAGGACTTTGTTCGCGAACTGAAACATTACGGTATGGGCCTGGTGCTGGACTTTGTTCCCAACCACATGGCGATCGGCCTGGGGACAAACCCCTGGTGGAATGACGTTCTGGCCAACGGCCGCACCTCGGAGTTCGCCGAGTTTTTCGATATTGACTGGGACCCGCTCAAACCGGAGCTGCACAACAAGCTGCTGCTGCCGGTCCTGGGCGATCAGTATGGAGCGGAGCTCGAGGCCGGGCGTATCCGGCTGATGGCGGACGAGCAGGGATTTCACATCGAGTATTTCGATAAAAAGCTGCCGCTCGATCCACGCACCATTCCGCTGATCTTCGATCCGATTCTTTCTGAAGGGCTGCCCCAGGAGCTGCGCAATATGCTCTCCGGGCTGCGGAGCCTTCCCTGCCACAGCACCACGGATGGCGAACAGGTGCGGCAGCGCCGCCAGGCGATCCCATATCTCACGGCCAGACTGCAGCAGATTATTCACGATGATCATGAGATACAGCAGATCGTCAGCAAAGCGGTAGAGCTGTGCAATGGGAGGCCGGGCATCCCGGAAAGCTTTGACACTCTTCACCGCCTGCTGGAAGAGCAGGTGTACCGCCTGGCGCACTGGCGCGTCTCCGGCGAGGAGATCAACTATCGCCGGTTCTTCGACATCAACGAGCTGATCGGACTGCGCATGGAAAATCCGCGTGTCTTCGCCGCCACGCACCGGCTGCTGCGGACCCTGCTGGCGGAAGACATGGTACAGGGGCTGCGCATTGATCACTGCGACGGACTGCTCAATCCCAGACAATATCTGGTGCGCCTGCAGATGCTCTATGCCGCCAGCCAGTGCTGCGGCGCCCTACCCCAGTCGCCGTTGGCGGAAAACGGAATCGAAGAGGAAGTACAGCAGGTATTCGGCCAGCATGACTGGATGAATCAGCATGCTCCGCTCTACAGCGTGGTGGAAAAAATTCTCGAGCCGGGCGAAGATCTTCCAGACGAGTGGCCGGTGGATGGCACTTCCGGATATGAATTCACCGCGCTGGTGAACGGCATCTTCATTGATCGCCGCAGCGAAAAAGCCTTCACCAATCTCTACCAGCGCTTCACCGGCATGTCCGTGGACGTGGAAACGGTGATCTACAACAGCAAGAAGCTGATCATGCACTCTTCGCTCTCGAGCGAAGTGAACGTTCTGGCCCACATGCTGGATGAAATATCCGTCACCGACCGCTATGCCCGCGACTTTACGCGCAAGGCGCTGCGCGACGTGATTCGCGAGACCATCGCGTGTTTTCCCGTGTATCGCACCTATATCGACGAGCGTGGGCAGACCACGGAGCGCGATCACGCCTGTATCAACGACGCGATTGTCCATGCCAAGCGCCGCAATCCCGACAAAGCGCCGGCCAGCTTCGATTTTCTGCGCGACATTCTGCTGCTCAAACACAAAGAATCCGAAGACCAGTCGGAGCTGTACCGCAAAAAGCTCTATTTCACACTCAAGTTCCAGCAGCTCACGGGGCCGGTGATGGCCAAGGGGCTTGAAGACACGGCCTGCTATGTTTACAACCGCTTTATCGCTGTGAACGAAGTGGGCGGATCGCCGAAGCAGTTTGGCATCAGCGTGGACGAATTCCATGCCGGCAATCTCAAGCGCGCGCAGCGATGGCCGTTTTCCATGCTGGCCACTTCCACGCACGATACCAAGCGCAGTGAGGACGTGCGGGCGCGGCTGGACGTGCTCTCGGAGATGCCGAAGCAGTGGGCCTCACAGGTATTCCGGTGGCGCAGGGCCAATCGCACCCGCAAGCGCATGCTGGCCGATGGGCGCACCGTTCCCGATCTGAACGAAGAATATTTCCTGTATCAAACCCTGGTCGGTTCGTGGCCGCAGGACTTTGCCAGCGAAGCGGGACGCAAGCAGTACGTGGAGCGAATCCAGCAATACATGTATAAGGCCGTGCATGAAGCCAAGATGAATTTGAGCTGGATCAATAACGACCCGGTTTATCTGGAAGCCCTGCGGGACTTTGTGGAGAAAGTGCTCGCTCCAGGAACGCGCAATCACCCCAATGCCTTTCTCGACCAGATTCAGACCTTTGTGCCGGTGATTGGTTTTTTTGGGGCGGTTAATTCTCTGGCCCAGCGGCTGCTGATGATTACCTCGCCGGGAGATCCCGATCTCTACCAGGGAAGCGAACTCTGGGACCTGAGCCTGGTAGACCCTGACAATCGCCGCCCGGTGGATTACGGAGTGCGGCAGCGGCTGCTGAGCGAACTCGATCGCCGAGCCGAAGCGGGCAATCTCCGGCAGTTCTGCGAAGAGCTGATGCAGAGTTATCAGGATGGAAGAATCAAGCTGTGGACCACTATCCAGGCACTGCGCTGCCGCCGGGACCGGCGCGGACTATTTCATTCCGGGCAGTACAGTCCTCTGTTTGCCAGCGGCCTCCGCCGGGAACATGTGATGGCGTTTGCGCGGGAACACAACAATCAGATTGCCATTACGGCGGTGCCGCGCCTAAGTTACGGGTTGGCCGGCGGAGAAATGCGCTTTCCCCTGCGGGACATGTGGGAGAGCACTGAATTGCCGGTCCCCGCACGCGCGGCTGAATTCATGGAAAATGTGTTTACCGGAGAAAAATTAAAAGTCACGCCGCAGCGCACACTCTTATGCCGCGAAGTCTTCTCTCATTTCCCGGTCGCGCTGCTGGTCAGCGGCTGAAAAGTCCGGGCCCCGGTCACTGACGGTGGAGAGCAGGGCCAGCTTGCCGGCCAGAGCATCGGTGAGTGCGCCCGGAGAAAAACGCCATCCCCAGTTGCCATCGCTTCGCGAGGGAATGTTCATTCGGGCATCGCTGCCAAGGCCGAGAAAATCCTGCAGGGGGACCATGGCCATTCTGGCAATCGAGCTGAACGCTGCACGAATGAAGGCCCAGTGCATTCCATCAGCGGCTTCACCCATATAAGCCACGGCGGCGCGGCGCTCCTCCGGCGTTGCTCCGGACGTCCACCAGCCTGGCGTAGTGTCATTATCATGGGTCCCGGTATAGACCACGCAGTTGGGTTCGAAGTTATGCGGCAGGTAGACATGCGCTCCGGGATCGCCAAAACCGAACTGCAGCACCTTCATTCCGGGTATTCCCAGGCGCTGGCGAAGCGCATGGACATCCGGCGTGATCATCCCCAGATCTTCAGCAATGAGCGGAAAATCTCCGAGACGGGCGCGCAGCACGTTAAAGAGATCATCTTTGGGGCCGGGCACCCAGCGGCCGTGGACCGCCGTTGGTTCGGAAGCGGGAATCTCCCAGTAACTTTCAAAGCCTCGGAAGTGATCGAGCCGGACGAAATCACAGGCACGCAGCAGCGAGGAGACCCGCTGCACCCACCAGTCGTATCCGCGGGCCTTACAGGCGTCCCAGCGATACAGCGGATTGCCCCAGCGCTGGCCGGTGGCGCTAAAGGCATCCGGAGGGACACCGGCCACTACCGTGGGTTGAAGATTTTCATCCAGATAAAAGAGATCGGGATGGCACCAGACGTCGGCGCTGTCATAATTCACAAAGATCGCGGCATCGCCCACGATCCTGACTCCCCGATGCGCGCAAAACTGCCGCAGGGCATTCCATTGCTCGAAAAAGGCAAACTGGATGGCCCGCTCCCGCTCCAGTTCGCGCTGGTATTCCACTCCGAAGCGCCGCAGCCCTTCCGGATCCCGGCGCGCCAGCTCCCCAGGCCAGGAAGACCAGGTAGCGCCATGGTGTATCTGGCGCATCACGCTGAAAAGAACAAAATCCTCCAGCCAGGAAGCGTTTTCATTTTTGAAAACTTCAAAGCGCCGGCGGTCGCCGTTGTGGGCTTCAAGAAAATTCTGGGCCGCTTCCCGCAGCAGAGGCAGCTTGAAAGCGCTGACCTCGTCAAAATCAATGCGGTCACGGAAAGCAGGCGGCCGGGAGAGGCGGTCGGGAGCGATCCATGCGCGCTCCGCGAGGCGATCCAGACTGATGAGCAGGGGATTACCGGCAAAAGCGGAAATGGCGGAATAGGGCGAGTTTCCCAGGCCCGGCGGCGAGAGCGGCAGCACCTGCCATAAACTCAGCCGCGCCTGGGCCAGGAAAGAGACGAATGCATAAGCCTCTGCCCCCAGATCTCCGATGCCGCCCTGGGACGGCAACGAAGTGGGATGGAGCAAAATTCCGGCAGAGCGGTCCAGCAACATAATTTGTACAGAAAAGGGGACTAACCGCGTCCCCGGGTCAGCAGATCCATCGCGGCTTTGTTGGTTTTCTCTTTACCTTCTTTTTCAAGACGCGTTTTCAGATTGGCCACGAAAAGTTCCAGTGCCTGCTGCCGTTTCTGGCCCACAATCTGCTCGCGAAGACGGTCTTTCTCTTTCGCGTACTTCTCGTCACCGGTGTTCGCTTCCTGGCGATCGACAATGGCCACAACAAAACCATCGCCTGCTCCGGAGAGCGGGCCGCTGATCTCGCCCGGCTTCATGGTGAAGGCCACACGGGCCTGGCCCGTCATGGAGCCGATATCGGGCACCGACGAATCATTGGGCCCCACCAGATCGCTGGTCTTCACCGTGGCCCCGGCTTCTTTGGCCGCTTTGTGCAGATCATGCTCGGCATGAGCACGGTCCGCCATTTCCTGGAGCCTCTGCTGCAGCAATACGGCCGAGCGGGAAGTTTTGAAATCGTTGCTCACTTTCTCGCGGACCTCATCCAGAGATGGCGTGCGCGCAGGCTCGATTTTCGTGACCTGAAAAATCACATAGCCCTGGGCAAAACGCGTCACCTGGGGGCCGGATTTTTCATTGCCACTGAAAATTCCCGCGGTCACTTCCGGCGCGGCGCCGATTCCGGGCAGCGTATCGCGCCTCGATATGGGATTGCTGTTCACTACGGAAGCGTTGTATTTGGCTGCTGCTTTTTCGAGACCCTGATCTTTGGCGATGTTCTGCGCATCACTTACCATCTGATTGAGAACTTCGCCGGTTTTTTGCTGTTTGAGACCAGTTTCAATGCTGTCCCTGACTTCGGCAAACGGCTTCACTCCCGCCACATGCTTGTCTTCGGTTTGAATGATATGGAAGCCGTAGGTGGTCTGCACCAGACCGCTGATCTGGCCCTTTTCCTGTCCATAGGCGGCTTTTTCGTATTCAGGAACCAGAGTGCCTTTTTTAAACCAGCCCAGTTCACCACCCTGCGCGGCGCTGCCCGGATCATCGGAGTTTTTCTTTGCCAGTTCGGCAAAATCAGCGCCCGAGCGGACCTGTTTCAGCAGTCCCTCGGCTTTGGCGCGCGCGGCATCCACTGCCTTTTGGTCCACCTTGCCATCCGGACCCGCAGAGGGAGTTTTTACCAGGATATGGCGCGTCTTGATCTCATCAGGCACGCGATACCTGTCCTGGTGCGCGTTGTATTCCTGCTGCACCTCGGCCGGCGTGACGGAAGCCTTGCTCTGCACATCTTTATCGCTGATCACAAAGTAACGGAGCTGGCGTTTTTCCGGAATGCTGTTGAGATAGCCGGACTTATTGGAATCGAAATACGCTTTCAGTTCGGCATCACTGAATTTGATGGTTTTCTTGAGGTCCTCCTGTTTGAGGACCGCGTAATCAAACTTCACCCGGGTGTTCTGCTCTTTGTAAAGCTTCTCGATCTCGGCGGGGCTTACCGTGGCCCCGGCGGCGACGGCCCCAAACAGCTTACGCGCCACTACCTGCGTCCGCAGTTCCTGCTCGAAATCATGAACGGTGAGGCCGCCCTGGCTGAGCATCTCCTCGTACTTTTGCTGGCCTACCCATTTCCCCTCGGGGAAAAACAGGTTTTTGTAAGGCGGGTTGTGCAGTTCGTCCTTGACTTCCTCATCGGTGGCGGAAAGGCCCAGACGCTGGGCTTCATAGCGTATCTCCGCCGCCTCGGTCAGCTGCTGCAGGGCCCGGGGCACGAGCAGCGGCCTTAAACTGTCAGGAAATTTCTGCTGCTGCTGAATCTGGCTCACCAGTTTATTCAGATCAGCCGTGCGGATCTCCTCGCCGCCAACCGTGGCGACCACGCCGGCATCACGGAGATCGGCGCCGCCCGTAGTAATCCCGGGGATGAGGTAAGCCACCATGGAAAAGCACACCACCAGAAGGAATGCGCTCAGAACCAGCTTTACGGCGCGATTGCCGCCCTGCAAAAATCTGATCATTGTGAGGAATACTCCGGAAAAGTTCTAACAACAGGAAACTACTATAAATTATATAGAAGTTCGTGCGCTTTGATCCGTGGCGGCAAGCGAGTTTTCCCGAGATGCCCACAGACACTCTGATTTCCGATTCGCACCCGGTCACGCCAGAGCCCGGCCAACCGGAGAAGCGCAGGCTGCTCTGGGCCGGCATTCTCTATCTCGTTTTACTGGCCGTTTTCTATCTGATCGCACGCCTGTTTGCTTTAAAGCCCCTTCGCGAACACCCGGTATCGTTGTTTACCAGCTTTGCCCTGATCTTCGCGCCCTGGTGGTTCTTTGGCTTTGGCGCAGCCAAGGCAGTGAGGGGCTGGCTGAAATTTCCGCTGTCACGGCACCTCGCACCGGCACTGCTGGTCGTCCCCTATATGATTCTGGCGGTTCCGCGCGGAGAGTTTCGCTGGGGCGTGGCTTTGGCCATTGGCGCTCTTGCGGTGGCCGCGGCGGCGCTGCTGCATTATTTCCCTGGCGTGGGTAACTGGGCGGATTTTCTGGTGCTCGCGGGGCTGGGGATCATTATTGATCTGGGGCTGCTCGGGCCGGCCTGGCCTTTTGGGTCCCGGAGCACTATTTGGCCGCCCGGACTCGGCGGATTTCCCAAGCTGATGCTCACCGACCTGGCGCTCTATTGCTACCTGGTCGTGAAGCCCGTGGAGGGCATTGGCTATGATCTGGTCCCGAACACTTCTGATTTCAAATTTGGCTTTCGGGAATTTCTCTTCTATGCCCCCATCGTGATTCCAGCCGGGCTTTTGCTGGGCTTTCTGCACTTTCACCCGATTTTGCCCAATCCACTGATGGCCGTGGCTTCGTGGATTTTTACTTTTGTGTTTGTCGCTATGCCGGAAGAGCTGTTCTTCCGCGGGCTGCTGCAAAATATTCTGGAGCGCCGGCTGGGACGCAGGGGCGCGCTGCTGGCGGCATCTCTGCTGTTTGGACTCTCGCATTTCAACAAGCGCGCCGCCTTCAACTGGCGATACATTCTGCTGGCCACCATTGCCGGCATCTTTTACGGACGCGCATGGCTGGCGCGCCGCCGGCTGTTTGCCTCGTCGGTCACGCACGCCAGCGTGGACACGGTGTGGTCGCTGTGGTTCCGCTAAGCAGTACAGTTCAGCACTGATGATTCATCTGCTCTCATCCGCAACAACTCCGATCTCTCCGGGTTAAAAATCTTGTTGGCCATTTTGTGTGGAAGCCGAGCTGCACTCTTCGCATTTCTTAACCCTGAGCATGTGTGCAGAAAAGCTAATCTTTGGATCAGATCAAAACGGAGCATAAATATGTATTCCTATAAAACATTTTTTCGGTGGGTCCTTTTTCTCGCCAGTGTGGCCTTGATTACAGGCTGCGGCGGAGGAAATCAGATCGCACCGCCGCCCAAAGGCAATTTCAACAATGCGAACCTGAGCGGCACCTATGCCTTTGCCGTTACCGGCACCAACTCCGGAGGCTTCTTTGCCCTGGCCGGCAGTCTTCAGGCCAACGGAAACGGCACGATCACCGGCGGAGTGGAGGACATCAACAGCCCTGGAACCGCAGTGGTCCTCACCAATGTTGGCATTACCGGCACATACACCGTCCGCCCGGACGGACGCACGACGGCCACGCTGATTCCCGCCGCGGGTTCAGGGCTGAACAACATTGTTCTGGATTTTGTGCTGCTTTCCAGCCAGTCCGGGCTGGTAGTGCGCTTTGATAATGCCGCCACCGCGAGCGGCACGATCGATCTCCAAAATTCGAGTGCTTTCTCGAACACCGCACTGGCCGGATCCCTGGCCTTCAATCTTTCCGGCGTCGATGGCAGCGGACTGTCACTGGGGACAGCAGGCACAATCACCACGGACACATCGGGCAACATCACCAGCGGAGTTCAGGATGTAAACGATAACGGCACCGTCAGCACCAATCTGGTGGTAACTCCGGCGGCGGGCGCGATGAGCAATCCTTCCACGGGACGTGGCACGGTTTCGATTTCCACCGGTTTGGGCACATTTAACTTTGCTTTCTACGTGGTGGATGCTAACCATATCAAGCTCATCTCCACCGATGCGTCACCCGTGCTTTCCGGAGATGCATTCCGGCAGCAGGGGCCGTTTTCCAATGCGTCGGCATCCGGCCCATTCGTTTTGACCCTGACAGGGGCGATTGGTGGAGGTCCTTTTGTGGCTGGCGCGGTCATCACCAGTGACGGCGCGGGCAACATCACCGGCACGGAAGATGCCAACCGCAGTGGAATCGTGAACACGAACCTCGCGGTAACGGGAACATACTCCATAGCCTCCAATGGGCGCGGAACCCTCACTACGAACAGCGGTATTGGGACGGCCAACTTCGCGATTTATCCTTCGACTGGCGGTCTGCAAATCCTTGAACTAGATGCGATTGCCACGGGCGTGGCGGTGGCTCAGCCTGCCGGAGCCACCAGCAACGCCACGATTAGCGGGATTTATGGACTCAACCTGAGCGGAGTGGACCTGAATAATCAGACTGAATTTGATGCCGCGGCCCAGTTCACCGCCGATGGAAACGGGCACCTCACCGGCACGCTCGACCTCAACAACTCCGGCACGCTGAATTTGGGTCTGGCGCTGAGCGGAACGTACAGCATGAACGCGAATGGCCGGGGCACCGGCACGCTCAAAACCGCCAACAACACTTTGAACCTCGTCTTGTATGCCGCCGGCGGCGCGAAAGTCGTGTTCATTGAAATAGACAACAATGATCCGGCGGTGGGTGTGTTCCAGCAACAGCAGTGAACTAAATGGTGTTGGTATGATTTAGGGTCTTCTGTGCACAGCGGCTGTGGCTGCATGTGCGTGGAGGCCCTAAAACTTTTCTGGACTTTTAACCTCTTTCCATGCTGACAACCATCGCGCTGCTGAGCCTGCTGATCTGGTGCTCGCTGCTGTTTGCCCGAGGCACATTTTGGCTGGCGGACAGCGCCACTGCCGCACCTGTGGCCGATCATCATCCTGACCGCGTAGCCGTGGTGGTTCCCGCGCGCAATGAAGCAGCGGTTGTGGGCGAGTGCATCAGCTCTCTGCTGAAGCAGACTGGCATTCAGGCAGTGCAGGTTTTTCTGGTGGACGATGGCAGCGCCGACGGGACTGCCCAAACAGCGCGGACTGCCGCCGTGCAGGCCGGAAAAGAAGAAGCGCTCACCATCATCGCAGGCCAGCCGCTGCCGCCAGGATGGTCGGGAAAGCTCTGGGCGGTGCAGCAGGGAGTGGAAGCGGCCCGAGCCGTCGCACCTGATTTTCTGCTGCTCACGGATGCCGACATTGTTCACGCGCCGGAGAGCCTGGCAACGCTGGTTTCCCTTGCCAGGTCCGGCCCGTTTGATCTGGTCTCATTCATGGTGAAGTTGCACTGCTCGGCGGTGGCGGAAAAATTTCTGATTCCGGCATTCGTGTTTTTCTTTTTCATGCTGTATCCGCCGCGCTGGATTTCGAACCAGCGGCGCAACACCGCGGGCGCGGCCGGCGGATGCATTCTGCTGCGTCCGGAATGCCTGGAGCGGGCCGGAGGCATCTCCGCGATTCGCAATGAAATCATCGACGACTGCGCTCTGGCCAAACGAGTGAAAGCCGCCGGCGGACGGCTCTGGCTGGGACTGACCACATCCTCGGCGAGCGTGCGGCGTTATGGCACCTTTGACGAAATCGGGCGCATGATCTCTCGCACGGCTTTCAACCAGCTCGGCCATTCCGCCGGGATGCTGCTGGGCTGCATTCTCGGACTGGCCATCACCTACCTAGCGCCGCCATTGCTTTTGCTGAATTCGCACCTCACGGTCCGGCTCACGGCCGGAGCGGCCATGCTTCTGATGGTTGCCGCGTACCTGCCGATGGTGCGGTTTTACCGGCTCAATCCTTTGTGGGCGCTGACGCTGCCCCTGGCCGCGCTCTTCTATATGGGCGCCACGCTCCACTCCGCCGGTAAGTTCTGGTCCGGACGCGGCGGCGAGTGGAAAGGCCGAATCCAGGACCCGGCGGCCTCGGGATAAATGGGGATGCGCGTGCGAAACCAGGGTACAGTAAGCATGTTATTGAGGGGTGCTGCTGGTGCTTCGCCGTTTTCTCCGTCAATTTCTTCGGCAATTTAACGACCTGAGTATTCGCAGCAAGCTGGTTATGGTTGTGGCCGGCGTAGTCACCGTGCTCACGGTGCTGATGCTGGCGTCGGTTGCGGTTTCGGCCCGGCGGCAAATCAACCATGACGTTCTGCACGAGCTGGAGTCGGCGCGAGCCGCCTTCGTCGCCAGTGAAGGCGAGCACCTGCATGAGCATGTAGTGGAAGTGGAAGCCATTGCGGAATCCGACTACATGGTCGATCTGCTGACCACGCAGCATCGCCAGCAGGCCTGCCGCCGGGCCGGCGAGATACTCTCAGGCAAGAAGAATCCAGTCCATCCCGAAGATGCTTTTGATCTGATTGCCGTGGTCCTGCCGGACGGGGTTCCGCTGGCGGCGGTGACGGCGCAGAGACCCTGCAGTGAAACCGACAAATGGCGCTTCCCTCGCCTGACCAACCATGAGCAGGCCAGTGAGGTCACCAACTGGGAGTCACCGCACGATCGTTTCTTTGAGCTGGTGCAATCGCCCATTGTGGACGCCAATGGGCGCGATTTGGGAACGCTGATCGTTGGGTTTGAAGTCTCCAGCGCATTCGCCCGGCACATCAAGCAACATACCGGACAGGACAGCTTTTTGTGGCACATGGCTGGCGGCAAGCCGCATCTGCTGGGCGTGAGCGATCCGGCGCTGAGCGGGCTGCTCGAGACCGCGGTGAAAAACAGCAGCAGCGGTCCGCCCTTTTTCAGAAGCGATGACGACTACAGCATCCTGAATGCGAACATTGAAGATAAGGACGACATTGTTTCCAATCCGCTGGAGATGCATGTAGCGCTGGTCCAGCCGCTGGAGGAGAAATTCGCCCCTTTCCGCCGCCTGGAGTACAACCTACTTGTGCTTGCCACTCTGGCTCTGGTGGTGGGGCTGGCTCTGGGCGTGATTGTTGCCCGCCCCATCGCCCGTCCGCTGGCGAGACTGGCCACCGTGGCGGAGTTCGTTACCCAGGACAAACTGGAAGCGGCTGGAACGCTGCTGCAGCAAAATCCGAAGCGCATGGCGGCCAAAGACGAGATCGGCGTTCTGGGGCGCTCCTTTGTGCGCATGGTCCAGGAATTGAAAGAGCGGCTGGCCATGTCAGCGTTTCTCTCCCAGGCAACGTTCGACCATATTCAGCGCGATACCGCGGACAACTCCGCCAGCAGCCGTACCTCTCTGGCAATCCTGTTTTCCGATGTGCGCAAATTCAGCAACTTTGCCGAGACCCGCGATCCTGAAACCGTAATTGCCTTGCTGAACCAGGTACTGGGCATTGAGGCTGAAATCATCAAGAAACATGCGGGCGACATCGATAAATTTGTGGGCGATGCGGTGATCGCATGGTTCTCCGGGCCGGGCCGCTGCCAGCGAGCCATCCAGGCAGCGAATGAAATCACAGCCACGCTGCAGGAGCGCTTTCAACGGCAGCCTGGAACCATGGTGGGCATCGGGATTCATGCCGGCGCCGTGGTAGTCGGCTCCATTGGCAGTGCGGCGCGCAAGGACTATACAGCCATTGGAGCCACGGTCAATTTGGCTGCGCGGCTCTGCTCCGCCGCACAGCCTGGCCAGGTGCTGGTTTCCCAGGCAGTTGTGGATGAGTCTGGTCCTGAAGCCCGTCTCAAGCCGCTAACGCCGGTGATGCTAAAAGGTTTTTCCGAGCCGGTGCCGGTCTTTGACGCCAGCTTCGGTGAAGCGGCAGGCACGTAGCTTATTTCACCAAATTCTTATTTGGCAATAATATATTTGACTAACCAATACCCACGGCGTGATAACTGCATAATATATAGAGGTTGGCGTGGACATTTTCAGGAGCTGGATATCCATACAATACATGGTTCGCCATGTTTGACGCTTATTTTGATGCAAGCGGGCACGAGGCCGATTCACCATTCGTCGTAGTAGCTGGGTATGTGGCAAGCATTATCCAATGGAAAGTATTTGAGCACGCTTGGGATGCGACATTAAAACGCTATGGAATTACTCGCGGGTTTCACGCGACTGATTTCATGGCTATACCAAAACGTGCAGAGTTTAAAAAGTGGGAGCAGGGTAATCCAGAAGCCGAACAGTTTTTGGGAGAACTCATCGCTTGCCAGCAAGTATATCCAGTGCTAAGCATTTCCTGCATTGTAAGCATGTCAGATTACAACGACGTAGACCGCAGATATGCTATACGTAATATTTTTCCACCTTATGCTTTGGCCGCTAGAGTATGCATTGCTAAGGCTAGCAAATGGGCTGAAGACCATGGGATAAAAGAATTGGAATGTATTTTTGAAGATGGAGATTTCGGGCAAGGAAAATTTCTTCATGTCATGCGTGAAGAAGGCCGCCCGATAATTCCCAAGACTGAAGCAAAACTAAAATTCGGAGCATTACAAGCTGCCGATCATCTTGCATGGGAACAGAATCAGTATCGTAAGCGCGAGATGCGTAACCCTGATTTACCGATCAGGGGTTCATTTAATTCTCTTCTTACAATGCCTCAAATACATTCACATTTTCCTAAAGACAGACTGGAAGAGTTTTGCAAAGCAAAGGGAGTACAACCTCGTGAATAAAATTTAACTATAACGGTTAGAGTAGCAACCATATTGACAGGCGTGTTTTAATTGAAATACGGAGATATAAAAAGTATGACAATTAATGAGCAGGATGCGGTAATGGGAAAGGCATTAAGAGATCTGAAAACAGCGCAGCTCAAACTGAAAGAACTACAGCTTGAGTGCTCCAAACTCGGCAAGCAGTTCTCGTATCTCGGAGAGATATTGTCAAACAATCCGGAATATGCTGGGCTTAATACAGAATCCATGATGGACTCAAAGATAGCCCCATTAGATCAGCGTGCAATATTCGACAGAAATATTTTCGATGCAGATAAATTTAAGCAATTGACGCACGATCTCAGAGAGACAATGGGCGAAGTAAACTACTTAGTCCTGAAACTAAAATCATGAAGTCTGATTTTCTACGAAGAAAGTAACAGCCACGAGTCAACGAACGCAATCACATGAAAGAGGACAAGTGACCCTATGAGTTTAGATGAAAAATATTTCAGTCAAGCGCTTAAGCATGCGGAATTATATCGTAGCCGTTTCATCAACAACGCTAACATCTATGACGAGATATATCGGAACGATGTGCGCCCATGTAAGTCGATGATACGCCGCATTCGCCTGCACACAGATAGACAGATTTGTTGGGGTGCATCAGACTGTCTGACTACTCCAACACGTTGGTGCAGAGAAGGCAAGCACGAAACTTGTGAAGCCCACCCAATGACTTGTTTCGCCTGTGAGGATGATGCTGCTATAGGCTAAAAGACCACACGGGATGGGCTGGCTGATGGGCTAAGCGTGCAGTTCAAACCGGAGGACATACTTGGCCACTGAAGCGCTTTAACCATAACCAGGATTGAGTGTGCGACCAGCCAGCCACTAGCCCATGATCTTACTATGAGAAACAGATTCATAGACGCCAAAACCCGCATCGACTGGGCTAAGAAAGATATTGCCAAATTCGAGCGAAAGGCACGTAACTTTTTCAAAAATACACCATACGGTCTTGTCATTGAGCCGGAGCCGGATGGTATTCACGAACTCCACAAATTCAGACTTGCTAAAAAAATTCCGCCCGTTCTCACACGCCACACAGTCTATGCCATCGAGAACTTGCGCCATGCACTCGACTTGGCCGCCGTGGAGGTTGGCCGCCTTTGTAATGCGACTAATGTTGGGGACGTCCATTTCCCTTTCTGCAAGACCAAAGCTGATATCAAAAGCCGTATAAACAGCGTTGCATGCAAGGAACTCCCCGATGAGATTAAGACGCTCTTTAGCTCGTTCGAGCCGTACAATGGAGGGAATGATCTGCTCTGGGCTATTAATGAGCTGTGTAACACATCGAAACATCGGCTAATACTTCCCATTGCTGGGCAAACTGGAGTCAACATTCCGCTGATCGAGACTGCCAGCCTCATTACCCATCCTATCGAAATCATTGACGGGGTTAGCAATAGCATAGAAGACGAGGTGGTATACGCACGAACACAGCTTGGAATGAAGTGGAAGCACCGCGTCCAAGTTGCCATTGGCATAGCGTTTGGCAAAGTCGAAGTCGTAGAAGGAAAGCCAGTATATGTGACGCTGAGGGAAATGCTAAGAATTGTTTCCGAGATCGTTTCTGCTACCGAGAATGAGTGCCATCGTTTGGGGCTTTTTGATTTTTCATAAAGCAATCATTGGTTAGTCAAGTATGTTATTGCCTCTTATTTCACCCAGCTCTTTTCACCCAGGTCTTGGCCGCTTTAGCTTCTTCTGAAAGTGAGATCAGCGCCAGCCGCGTCTCCCGAACCAGCAATGAGCAGCCCATCACCAGCCCGATAAAGCCAAGAGTTCCGGCGATAACGCTGACAGCCGCGACCGCGGCAAAGGGAAGTTTATAACTCGATCCGGCAAGGCTGGCGGCAATGATCGACACCAGACTGGCGCCGGCGAACGCGCCAATGGCGGTATAGAAAAAACTCAGGGCCCGCACCAAAAGACTGGCACGGACCTGCAGACGGTCAATCTGGCGTCCCCACATCTTCACGTAGTCTTCATTCGGCAGATCATGGTCAGGCGGATCATGATGAAGTTCTTTTGCCAGCTGGCGCGTCCGGTCCACGGCGCGGGCCAGGCGGTTGCTGGTGCCGAGCGCCAGCACGGAAGAAGCATTGGTAAATACCGCAGGCGCGGCGATTAAGGTGAGAACGGCAAATGGATTGTCGGCAACAGGCGTCAGCATAGAAATTGAAATTCTATTCCAATTCCCTCTGAATGATAGACGAGCAATCCGCCTCACTGATTGCTGACTGCTGCTTTCTACGCCACCTTCTTACGCCGCCATGGGCGGAGAGAAAAGCGGTTCCAGCAGCACGCTGCGCGTTTCTTCAGGCGTGAGCCGCTCGTCGGCTGAATAGAATTCCACGCTGCCGTCGTTTCGTTCGCGCATAGAGAGTATTCCACCTTCGGGAATGCCTGCGGGCTCGGCGGCGTCCGCCACGTAATCGTAGCGGACAAGGCGCTGCGCGAAATCCGCCGTAAGCGCAAGCTCCACTCCCGAGCTGGGGTTAGACACGCGAATCTCCGTCTCCGCTGGCTGTAAAAAAGAAACTTTGCCATGACGCAGATTGAGTTCAGCCACGTCTACCTGAAGCTCTTCCGCGAGTTCCTGCCAGCGCCGGCGAGCCTGCCTGGTGAAACCAGACTGCATTGTTTCCATGCTCAATGGGATGAGACTTCGTCGCCCCGTGGATGGCTGCATGATGAACAACTGCACTATTTCTCCGGCGGTTGCTCTGCCGGTTCGATTTGAACAAATTGCCAGCCAAAGCGGCCTTTGATGCAGAGATTGCCGTGCGTCACCGAGTGGTCCAGCGGCGAGGTCACGCGGACGATCTTGCCTTCCTGCTCGTGCAGGGTGAGGTTGCAGCCCACGCCGCAATACGGACAGATGGTGGTGGTCTGCGTCTGCCGCGCCTCGTCCCATGTGCCTGCCTGGCGCATGTCGTATTCACTTTTGAACATCAGCGCGCCCGTGGGACACACGCCAATGCAGTTGCCGCAGTAAACGCAGGCCGAGTCCGGCAGCGGGACATCGAACTCCGTGGCAATATGGGCGGAAAAACCGCGCCCGGCCACCGCGATGGCAAAGGTATTCTGCGCGTCCACGCCGCAGGCTTCCACGCACTTGTAGCAGAGAATGCATTTGGAGTAATCGCGCACGTAGAGATCGTTATCGATTTTTACCGGCTGCGCCACCGTGGCTTTTTGCAGACCAAAACGGTCCGGACGCGCGCCATACCGCTGCATATATTCCGGAAACGCGGGCGCGGTCGAGACATCCACCGAGGAAGCCAGAAACTCGAGCACCGTGCGGCGGCTCAGGCGCACGCGCTCGGAATCCGTCCTGACCGACATTCCCGGTTCAACTTTGCGCGAGCATGAGGGAACCAGAGTGCGTGCGCCCTCGAGTTCCACCACGCACACCCGGCAAACATTCACCGGCGTAAGGCTTTCGAGAAAACACAGCGTAGGGGTATCGATCCCCATGCGGCGCGCTGCGTCCAGAATGGTGGAGCCTTCCGGCACGGAAACGGTTTGGCCATCGATGGTGATTTCAATCTGCCGCGCTTCACGCGCTGGCGGGGCCTGCGGCAGCGGCCCACGCGGCAGGGGAACCAGCGGTGACGGCGCTTCCATGGGTTCAGCGGTCTTCGGGGTTTCTGCAGCGAGAGGATTCATGCAAACAAGCTCCAGCGGGCCAGCGCGGATTCAATGGCGCTTGATGCGGTCTGGCCCAGTCCGCAGATGGAGGCATCGCGCATGGCCTGCCCCATCTGCCGCAGCAATGCGATTTCATCGGTCGCGCTTCCCAGTGTCTGGCTCGCGGCCAGGCGCTGCAGCGCCTCTTCCTGGCGAACCACGCCCACGCGGCAGGGGACACACTGTCCGCAGGTTTCGTGGCGAAAGAATTCCGCGATGCGCAGCAGTATCTTTTTCAGATCCACGCTGTCATCGAACAGCATGACCACGCCGGAACCCAAAGTTGCGCCAATGGCCCGCGTATCTTCAAAGGTGAGCGGCGTGTCCAACTCTTTGGGCGAGATAAATGCGCCTGCGGCGCCGCCCAGCAGCACCGCCTGCAACCGGCCATTGCCGGCCACGCCTCCGGCCAGTTCGATCAGGCTGCGCAGGGTCACACCCATGGGAACTTCATAAACGCCCGGACGCGCCACATGACCGGACAGGCAGAACAATCTGTATCCGGTGGAATTCGCCGTGCCCACGCGGGCATACGCCGCACCGCCCTCGCGGATAATCAGAGGAACGTTGACCAGGGTTTCCACGTTGTTCACCACCGTGGGCTGGTGGAAGAGTCCGGATTGCGTGGGGAAGGGCGGCTTGTTGCGCGGCTCGCCGCGATAGCCCTCGATGGAGTTGAACAGCGCGGTCTCTTCGCCGCAGATGTAAGCGCCCGCGCCGCGCCGCAATTCAATATCGAAGCGCAGTCCGCGGCCCAGAATATCTTTGCCCAGCAAGCCCACCGCGCGCGCTTCGCGAATGGCATTGGTCAAATGCTCTGCCGCCAGCGGATACTCGCCGCGCAAATAAATGTAGCCGCGCTCGGCGCCCGTGGCCAGCGCGGCAATGGTCATGCCTTCGATCACGGCAAAAGGATCGCCTTCCAGCAGAATGCGGTCTTTGAAAGTTCCTGGCTCGGACTCATCGGCATTGCAGATCAGGTAATGCCTGCGCCGTGAATCCTGCTTCAGGACATGACGCTGCGTGTGCAGCGCCTCCCACTTCTTCGCCGCCGGAAACGCCGCACCGCCGCGCCCCAAAAGCTTTGCCTCGGCCACCTCGCGAATCACGCCTTCCGGCCCCAGATCGAGGGCTTTGCTTAGAGCTTGATAACCGAGATCTCGCTGGTAGTCGGCCAGGGTGTGACCAGTCCCCACTCGCCGCAGCAGATGCAACTTTGGCGAGCCTGCCTGGGGAACGGAAAGTTCGGGTTGGAGCACATCCGGATGGACTGGCAGATTTCCTGCGATAGCGTCATCGATGGTTTTGCCAATGGCATCCGCAGTCGCCGGAGCGACTACGCACTCCTGCGGCTTGTTTCCCGAAAATGTGACCATTGCGGCAGGAGCACGCTCACACAAGCCGAGACACGCGCTGCGCTGCCATAGTGCACGGCCTTCGCCGCACGGAAGGCCTGACGGTCCCGGCTTCTGCTCCAGTTCATGGCATAGGGTTTCAGCGCCACGGGCGAGGCAGGCAATGTCATCACAGACGTGGGCCACCACCGCTGGACGAGGTTTCAGCGAGAACATGCCATAAAACGACGCCACACCATAAATTTCCGCCGGAGGAAGGTCCATTCGCTGCGCGGTGTGATTCACCGCTCCTGGACTGATCCAGCCAATGCGCGATTGCAGGGCGTGCAGCACGGGAAGAAGCTGATGCCGCTGCGGACGGTCGGCTCCATTCGCTAAAGAAGCCTGCCCCAGTTCAGCATCAATAGCCACGACCTCGTCGGGAGTGGGTTGCGCGCCGGTGAGATGAATGTCCAAATCACTCTCCTGCAGTCTGCGTTACTTTTTCAATGCGAATCGCCGTGGCCTTGAACTCGGCGGTTCCCGATTTGGGATCAAAGGCATCGAGCGTGAGATCGTTGGTCGGCACCTGTTCGTGAAAGTGTACCGTGAGAAAGGCCAGCCCCGGACGCAGTCCCCTATCGAAGCGCACCGGAGCAATCACCGATCCCCGGCGGGAACTCACCTTCACCTTTTCTCCTTCATGCAGATCGTAATGCGCGCCGTCCGCTGGAGAAATATCCAGGGTCTCGGGCTGGCGCAGAGGCGAAGCATACCGCCCGCTCTGCACGTTGGTGTTGTAGGAATCCAGTCGCCGCCCGGTGGTCAGCCGGATGGGGAAATTTTCGTCCAGCACGTCCAGCGCCGGTTCGAACTCTACCGGACTAAACGGCGCGCGCGGCCCGATCAGCGGCTCATGCCACAGGCGGCCATGCAGATACAGTTCGCCGGGATGCGATTCGTCATAGCACGGCCACTGGATTCCGCCCATCTCTTCAAGCCGCTGGTAGCTCATGCCGGCGTGCATGGGGCTGAGTGTCCGCAGCTCGTTCCATATGCGCTCCGCCTCCGGACGGCCCCAGTCATGGCCCATGCGGCGCGCCAGCTCGAAGATGATCTCCGTATCGTCACTCACGCCATCGGGCGGCGGCACGGCGCGGCGCACCCGCTGCACACGGCGCTCGCTGGAAGTGACCGTACCCTCGCTCTCGCACCAGCCAGCGGCGGCAGGCAACACCACGTGGGCGAATTCAGCCGTCTTGGTGTAATACATGTCCTGCACCACCATGAACTCGAGGCCGCGCAGCAGCTTCAGGCAGCGATGGCGGTCGGCTTCGGAATCCGCCGGGTTTTCACCCAGCACATAAAGCGCGGTGAGGTCGCCCCGCTCCATGGCATTGAACATGTGGCTCAGGTGCCAGCCGCGTTTGGGCGGAATCGCCGCACCCCAGGCACGCTCGAATTTTGCTCGCAGCTCGTTGTTCTCCACGTGCTGGAAGCCGGGCAGGCGGTCTGGGATAGCGCCCATATCGCCGCCGCCCTGGACATTGTTTTGTCCCCGCAGCGGATTTACGCCGCTGCCGTAGCGGCCCACGTGTCCGGCGAGCAGCGCGAGGTTGATGAGCGCCAGCACGTTGTCCACCGCGTTGTGGTGCTCGGTGATGCCCAGAGTCCAGCAAATCTGCGCCCGCTCTGCTTTCGCATACGCATGGGCAATCTCGCGAATCAGCTCGCCGGGCACGCCCGTCTCCCGCTCGGCGCGCTCCAGCGTGTACCGCTGCACCTGCGCTTTGTACGCCTCGAAGCCACTGGTGGCATGCTCGATAAAGCTGTGGTTGACCAGGCCGGCGGCGATGATTTCGCGGGCCATGGCGTTGGCCAGAGAAATGTCCGACCCCACCTCGAGCGGCGCCCAGCGATGCGCCCACTGCGCGGAGCTGGTCCGCCGCGGATCGATCACATACAGCCGTGCGCCGTTGCGCACGCCCTTCAAAAGATGATGAAAGAAGATGGGGTGCGTTTCGCGCGCATTCGATCCCCACAGCAGGACCACATTGGCATCTTCGATTTCACCGTACGAACTGGTTCCGCCACCCGCTCCGAATACCGTCGCCAGACCGACGACGCTGGGAGCGTGTCAAGTACGGTTGCAGCTATCGATGTTGTTGGTCCCAATCACCGAGCGCACAAACTTTTGCGCAGTGTAGTTCAGCTCGTTGGTGGTCTTCGAGCAGCTGAACATGCCGAAGGTGTTCGGACCGTGCTGCTTTACCTGCCGCTGAAAACCCTGGACAACGCGGTCGAGAGCTTCGTCCCACGTGGCGGCGCGATGAATTCCGTTTTCCCGGATCAGAGGCTGAGTTAAACGTGTTTTGCCTGAAATATCCATAACAACTATCCTGAACTCTCAGAAAAAAGACCGTTTCTTCCGTAAGCATATATCAAAAGCCCAGGCGGTGGTTGCACGCGAATCGCTGGGCTTTGTACACATTGATGATTGCTGAATTGTGCCGTTCGTTATCACGACGTGCACACGGCCATTAGAAAACGCCCTGAATCGGCATGGAGCGACACGCATCCTCGGGACCTTTCGACTCCGCGCTGGATATTACCGCATTGGGAAATGCCATCGCGGCGCTCCGCTCAAGGTGACAGCTGTAAACGGTTTTCACTTAAGTGGGATCGCTGAAGACTACCATTGAATCTCTGTTGCCTTATCGTTGTTGTTGCGTATCTTTGATTCGGCTGGCTGCGGCTTCGGCGTTCTGCAGGACTCTTTTGACTTCAGCGTGGATCTGGTGCGCCGTCTCTACGGCGATTCTGATTCTTCCCCGATGGGCTTCGGTATCCGGCGTGTGCGGCTGATTCGCGAGAAGAATGGATGCGGCAAGAGTCATGAAGGATTCGGGATCGGCTGCCATTTTAGACACCTCTGGTTTATGAATTTATTCCGCTTCAGGCATACTCCATGGAAATAGCTGGAAAGGCAAGATGTTTCACGCGCAACTTCTCGTCCCCGCCGCGTTCTTAGTAGTATTCCAGTGCTCCCGGCGAGTCTTGGCGCATCAGGTCGAATACAGGAGCATACAAATGCTGAGTGATGGGCCAATACTATATATTTCTCTCGGGGTGCTTTCATGAAATTTGTTAATGGCTTAGCCCTCTGTTGTCTGCTTACTTCGGTTACTTTTTCGCAATGTGACAATGTCAAACTCATGACCTGGAAGCAATACTCGCACCTCTCCCCCAAATGGCCGTATGTACTCAGAATCAACTCACACAAGGCGAATCTTCTATACTATGGCGCAGCCCACACCTATAAGCCGGACGATCCGCAACTTGCCGAGATAGAGAAACTGTGGGCCGAATTTCGTCCTGATATTGCATTTAACGAGGGCGGAGATCCTCCAATTGAGGCCTCACGCGACGAAGCAATTAGAAAATCCGGAGAGCCGGGTTTAATCCGATTCCTCGCAAATCGAGATCACATTCCCGTAACCAGCGTCGACCAATCCCGGGCTGAAGAGGTCGCCTTTCTGCTAAAACGGTTTTCGTCAGAACAAGTCAAACTATTCTTTGTGCTGCGTCTTGTTGCACAACAGACCAGGAACCATCCGGAACAACCTCTCGAAGACGAGTTGCGCAGAGTCCTGCCAATTTTCGCGGGTACACCGGGGCTCAACGTGCCTCCTGGCACCAGCGAAGAGCTTGCAATGATCTATGCGCGCAACTTTCCTAACCACGGGAGTTACAAGGAGGCAAGTTTGTCATGGTTCGATCCGACAAAGTCAGAAAACTATTTGAATGAGATGGCACGTCAGCTGAACTTGTATCGTGACCAGTATATGGTTAATCTCATCGTGCGCCATGTCAGAGAAGGTCAAAGAGTCTTCGCTGTCGTGGGTGGATCACATCTTGTCATGCAGGAACCTGCAATTCGCAGACTTGTGCGCCGATCCATGCGCTAACCCCTGCGCCTGCCTGCACTGTTTAGACCATTTTCGGAATCGATTGGGATGGATAGCCACAATGCTGAAACCAGGCAAGAGCATTGTCCTGGGTAATAGAAGCCAAAGCCTGAGTGATGGCTTGCTCCAGGGTTTCCAAAGTACGAGCCTTGATGG
>DASSEH010000265.1:0-2809 GCA_035695325.1 Candidatus Angelobacter sp. | reverse complement strand
AAAATTTCGGCAAAGTTGGCGAAACCGGGCTCCCAGTAGCAATGGAACGGAAACTTGCGCTAGTGCGCCGGGAGATCGACAAGGAGTAAAGAGTGGAAGTCTCTAACAGGGGCTACACAAGGGAAGACGTTCTATGGGTTTTCAAGGGATTTGTTATGCAAATTATTTGCAGTTAACTGTTTTGAGTTGGAAGACCCAGGAACCGTGTTTGACTTGATTAAGGTGGTGTAACTCCGCGTTGTACGGTGTGCGATCCATCCACATTTTATGGAGGATTTTGAGCCAGCGCTGTCCCAGGCAACGTAGCGCTGTGGCGTGGGAGTGGTCTTTAGCACGATGGGCTTTGTAGTAGATCTCGGCCCAGGCGCAGCGAGTAATAGTGTGTTGGGAAAACAGATGCACGGCGTAACGCAGGTGTTTATTGCAAGCCCAGCGTTGATGGCACTCGCGATGTTTTCCGGAACGCTTTGTCACGGGCGCGGTACCGGCGAAGCATTGGAGGTTTTGCGCATCACCGTCGAAGCCTTCTCGATCATCGCCGATCTCGCCTAACAAGCGCGGAGCAAGCTTGGGGCCGGCACCAGGTAGGGAACCGAACAGGTCGTGATCGGGATGAGACTCGAACAGTTCTTCGATCTGTTTGCGGTATTCCGAGAGCTGATTCTCCAGAGCAAAAAGCATTTTAACCAAGCTCAAGGCGAGCATGCTTTTGGCTTTAGCGGTCGGTTCGCTGCCACAGAACTCGGTGGCTTTGGAGAATAATTCCATTCGCTGTGGGCCACTTTTGGTACGCCAAAGCCTGCGGCTATGCAGGAACTTTTCCCACTGACGTTTGCCGGCCTTCTCCAAAATATGGGGCGTCGGGAAGCGCTGTAAAAACATCCAAGCCGACATCGCGCCCCAGTCTTCGAAGGCTTCCAAGGCCGTCGGATAATACTCTGCCAAGGCATGACGCAGTTGATTGATAAAGGCCGTCCGCTGTTCAATGAGCCCTACCTCATCGCGACACAATAAGCGGAGCTCTTTGATCACAGAACCCTCCGGGCGCAGCGGCTTCCAGTTTTGACCATCGACACGCAAGGCGTCGGCGAAACTCCAGGCATCGAGCTGATCGTCTTTGACACCGCTGGGAGCCTTGCGTTCCCGGTAGGCCTGAGCGCTCTTGGGGTTCAATGGATAGACGTGCATGCCGGCTTCCAACAGTTGTTCCACGGCCGCACCTTGGCTGGTCTCGATCGCGAAGGGAATCGAGCCGTAGGGTCTCATCTGGTCGGCGTGTTGCCCGAATGGCTGCAGGTGCGAGTTACGGAACCGCAAAGTGCAGCAGGTTAGATTGATGCTAAAAGGCCCTGGCGCAGCGGATCAGGTGTCAAAAGCGCGCTGAGCTTGGCGCATAGCCAGGAGAGAGTTTGGATCAGAGGTGTCCAACCACTTTCCGGGGCGTTTTGAATGGCTCCGATCAGTTTTCGAAGGTTTTGAACTGTCGCGATTAGCAGATCTTGGATCGACTGCCTGAGGAGTCCTCGCCAACGAGCGCGCTTGAAGCCATGTCGGTTAGCAGCATCAGCAAAACTACGTTCCATCAGATGTTGTCGGCGTTTCCGATCAAGCTTGGCTCTTTTGGTATTAGCTTGTCGACGCGCTCGATCCAGGAGGTTTTGATTGCGATGCCGCTTTATGCTGCGGCCAGTCTTCGAACGCGTACAGAACTCCCGCAGCCGACAACTCAAACAGACGCCTCGCTTGGTGACGTATTCCCAACTCAGGCGCACCGAGTGCAGGCGCCTTGGCTTCAGCAGTTGGCCGGCCGGGCACAAGAAGGTGTCGCTTTCTGGTTGGTAGCAAAACATCGACTCGGGGTAGATCCCGTCGCGACGGCCACTGCCAGGGCTACTGGCCAGTAGATCGGCCATGTGCGTGCGAAGCTTTCGCTCCTGGCAGGCGATGTAGTTCTCGATTGTGCCATACTTGCAGTCGGCGACGATCGTCTTAGCGGCAATCTTGGTATTGGTTTGATGCTGATCAATCAGCTCCGTCAGTTCATGCGACTCATTGATCCTCCCGGTCGTAGTCCTCACCGCCGTAATGACTCCGTGGACGTCATCGACCGCCCGGTGGTTTTTGTACCGGGGCCGAGTTTTGAATCCATGCTGACGTACCAGGGTGGCTTCTGGGTCGGTGCTGCTTTGATACTTCTTATTGATTTCCGTCCGCGGACCTGGTGGGGGCAGATCTGGGTCTTGATCGTCATTCTTCTCGTCCTTATGGGCGTCTGTTTCGTCGAGCTTTTCAGTTTCTTCGCGGCACGTTCGTTGGATCTGCGCAAGAGTCCCAGCGTCCAACTCACGAACCGAGTTCAATGAGGCGTTGGCATCAACTAAGCTACTGTCGGCATGAATCTTCGTGCCCGCCACCAAACCTGCTCTGACGCACTGGGCCACGATTTGGCTAAAGACTGCAACGAAGACCTCTTGGCCCCAGCGCTTGCGAGCTTTGCTCAAGACGCTGTGATTGGGAATCGTGTCATCCAAGCCGTAACCCAGGAACCACATATAATCGAGCCTTTCCGGGATGATTCGCATCAGCTCTCTTTCGCTACGCACGTTGTCCAAAAACAGCAACAACATCATCTTCATGATCACCACTGGATCTTCTGAAACGTTGCCTTTGGTACCGTAACATTTCGCGACCTCCCGGCGCACGAAATCTAGATCCAGTGTCTCGTTAATTCGTCGTAACGGATGATCACTGCGCACCCGATTATCTAAGTTCACTTGATAGCTCCACAGCTGCTTCTGTGGATTGCGCT
>DASSEH010000264.1:0-2155 GCA_035695325.1 Candidatus Angelobacter sp. | reverse complement strand
CTGCTCGCTGTCGTCGTCGTCATCGCCATGCTCTTCCTGATCGTGCGCCGGTTGAAGCGCCAGCATGAGGCCGCGCAGCGGCTGCTCTCCGAGAAGAGCGGGCATCTCGACACCGCCATCAACAACATGACCCAGGGCCTGTTGCTGTTCGACGCTTCGGCGCGCCTTGTGATCTGCAATCAGCGCTACATCGACATGTTCGGCGTTTCGCCCGAGGTGGCCCGGCCCGGCTGTCATTTGCGGGATCTGATCCTGCATCGCCAGGAGTGCGGCTCGTTCGTCGGCGATGTCGACGAGTATTGCGCGAATTTCCTCGATCCGGAAAATGACGAGATTCGCGACACCCTGATTGCGACGCCGGACGGACGGAGCATCCAAGGCTAGGAGCCTGTCTGAGTAGTGACTGGTCAAGAGGGTGCGAGTCTGATTCCTTGCGTAGCCATGAGCAAGGAATTTCGCCCCTGGAAGATCGACGAGGCCCAGCTTCTGCCGCCGAGCGTGCAGGACTATGTGCCGCAGGACCACGTTTCGCGGTTGATCGTGTCGCTGGTCAAGGAAAGCCTTGATCTATCGGCGATCCTAGGCAGCTACCGGAGCGGGCTGGGTCAGCCGCCGTTTGATCCGCGGATGATGACGGCGCTGCTTCTGCACGGCTATGCGAGCGGCATCTACTCGTCGCGGCGGATCGCCAGGGCGACGGTGGAGCGGGCGGATTTCATGATGATCGTGGCCGGCGACCCGCCGGACTTCCGCACGATCTCGGAGTTCCGCCGGCGGCACCTTAAGGCGCTGGCCGACCTGTTCGTGCAGGTGTTGAAGCTCGCTGAGAAGGCCGGGTTGGTGAAGCTCGGGCACGTGGCGCTCGACGGCACCAAGATCAAGGCGAACGCGTCCAAGCACAAGGCGATGAGCTACGATCGGATGAAGAAGCGGGAAGCGGAGCTTGAAGCGGAGGTCGATCGCTGGCTCAAGGCCGCCGAGGCTGCCGATGCGGAGGAGGACAAGCGCTACGGCGACCAGCGCGGCGACGAGATGCCCGATTGGGTGGCCGACAAGCAGAAGCGGCTTGAGAAGATACGCGAGGCCAAGGCCGCGCTGGAGGCCGAAGCCAAGGCCGCAGCCGAGGTGGAGCGCAAGGCGTGGGCCGAAGCCGAGGAGCGTCGCGTCGCCGAAGGCGGCAAGAAGTGCGGCAAGACGCCGACGAAAACGGAGCCCGACGGCAAGGCGCAACGCAATTTCACCGACCCGGAGAGCCGCATACTAAAGACCAAGGACGGTTACATCCAAGGCTACAACGCACAGGCCGCGGTCGATGGTGCCCATCAGATCATCGTGGCGCAGACGCTGACCAGTTCATCCAGCGATCAGGCGCAACTGGCGCCGTTGCTCGACGGGATCAGGGCCAATTTGGGGACCAATCCCGACGAAGTGTCGGCCGACGCCGGCTACTGCTCCGACGCCAATCTTCGCACGATCAAGCGGCGGCGCATCGAGGGCTACATCGCCACCGGAAGGCAGAAGCACGGCACCAAGTCCGCCACCGCGAAAAAGGCTTCAAGTGCCGGCTCGCTGATCGCCAGGATGAGCACCAAGCTCAAGCGCGCCGGCTACCGAAGTCGCTACCGCTTGCGTAAGCAGATCGTCGAACCCGTGTTCGGACAGATCAAACAGGCAAGAGGGTTCAGGCAATTCCTGCTGCGCGGCATCGACAAAGTGAAGGCCGAATGGGCCCTGATCTGCACCGCTCACAACCTCGTCAAGCTGGCGAGGGCCGCATGAGCCGCTATCATTAGGATAAAACCGCCTTCCCAGAGCTAACTGGACAGGCTCCTAGTGGTTGTCAGGGCCTGTACCAGGAACTTTGGCTCTGAAAGACTACCACCTTGCGACCGGGCGCGATTGATAAATGACCGCACGTCAATTCCGCAGTCAGGTCAATCTTTTTGCGGCGCAGTCAGGATTGTGCGTTGCGAGAGTCCCCCTTGCGCTGTCGCCGTACTTGGAGTTTCGAGGCCGCGCGTACGCTACCGGATCGTTAATGCAACCCGAAAGAAATGTCCTTTCCCGCAAGCGGCGCCGCGGTACCCTCATCGGAGACCTGAGCAAAAAGGGTAAAATACCTAGGGTCCACACCCGAGGAGCAACAACATGAAGC
>DASSEH010000263.1:0-2323 GCA_035695325.1 Candidatus Angelobacter sp. | reverse complement strand
TTGGTTCCTCAAAACACTTATATTTGGTTCCGCGTCGGCGGTCGTTATGAACTGTCCGAAGAGGAAGTGCGACAGGCCTTAAAATATCGAAGATTTCCGAATTTTCCTTTGACTCGCGCTGCGAGTCTGCTATTCTACGCATCCCGCGAAAAGGCGGGACCGGTTCCATCAGCGGAGTCGGTGTTCTTCTCTGGCCCGGCAAGCCACTTCTCTGCGGTCGATGATTGTTGAGGTTGGGCTTTGTCGTGTACGCGAAGGATGATCTTTGACAGTGTGGTCGCGGATTTCGATTGGAAATCCGTCGATGGAGAAAGTCAGCAAACATTGAATTGTGCGTTATCTGTCGATCTTCTTTGAAATCAAAGATTTAGATCGGACAAACCCTGGATTTGAGAGACCGGCCACAAGCCGGTGGTTCAGTTCAGGTAATGAAAGTCAGATCTTCAAGCTTTCGGTTTCCCTCACGGGAACTGAATCGTTTTTAACGGAGAGTTTGATTCTGGCTCAGAACGAACGCTGGCGGCGTGGATAAGACATGCAAGTCGAGCGAGATTTCCTTTGGTAGCAATACCGAGGGAAGTCTAGCGGCGAACGGGTGCTTAACACGTGGGCAATCTGTCTTAAAGTGGGGGATAGCTCGGCGAAAGCCGAATTAATACCGCATGTGATTAGAGTGGACATCCATTCAAAATCAAAGTCGGGGCAACCTGACGCTTTTTGAGGAGCCCGCGGCCTATCAGCTAGTTGGTGAGGTAACGGCCCACCAAGGCATTGACGGGTAGCTGGTCTGAGAGGACGACCAGCCACACTGGGACTGAGACACGGCCCAGACACCTACGGGTGGCAGCAGTCGAGAATTTTTGACAATGGGGGAAACCCTGATCGAGCGACGCCGCGTGGAGGATGAAGGTCTTCGGATTGTAAACTCCTGTCATTGGGGAACAAGGTGCATACGTTAACTGCGTGTGCATTGATAGTACCCGAAGAGGAAGAGACGGCTAACTCTGTGCCAGCAGCCGCGGTAATACAGAGGTCTCAAGCGTTGTTCGGATTCATTGGGCGTAAAGGGTGCGTAGGCGGCGCGGTAAGTCGGGTGTGAAATCTCGGAGCTTAACTCCGAAACTGCATTCGATACTGCCGTGCTTGAGGACTGGAGAGGAGACTGGAATTTACGGTGTAGCGGTGAAATGCGTAGATATCGTAAGGAAGACCAGTGGCGAAGGCGGGTCTCTGGACAGTTCCTGACGCTGAGGCACGAAGGCCAGGGGAGCAAACGGGATTAGATACCCCGGTAGTCCTGGCAGTAAACGGTGCACGTTTGGTGTGGGAGGATTCGACCCCTTCTGCGCCGGAGCTAACGCGTTAAACGTGCCGCCTGGGGAGTACGGTCGCAAGATTAAAACTCAAAGAAATTGACGGGGGCCCGCACAAGCGGTGGAGTATGTGGCTCAATTCGATGCAACGCGAAGAACCTTACCAGGCCTTGACATGCATCTCTAAGTTGGTGAAAGCCAGCGAGTCCCGAAAGGGACAATTTGCACAGGTGCTGCATGGCTGTCGTCAGCTCGTGTCGTGAGATGTTGGGTTAAGTCCCGCAACGAGCGCAACCCCTGTGAACTGTTGCCACCGAGCCGTGAGGCTCGAGCACTCTGTTCAGACTGCCCCGCTCTAACGGGGAGGAAGGTGGGGACGACGTCAAGTCAGTATGGCCCTTACGGCCAGGGCTGCACACGTACTACAATGCCCAGTACAGAACGATCCGAGACCGCGAGGTGGAGGAAATCACTAAAACTGGGCCCAGTTCGGATTGGAGTCTGCAACTCGACTCCATGAAGCCGGAATCGCTAGTAATGGCGCATCAGCTACGGCGCCGTGAATACGTTCCCGGGCCTTGTACACACCGCCCGTCACATCATGGAAGTTGCTTGTAGCCGAAGCCGGCGCGTCAACCCGCAAGGGGCACAGCCGCCTACGCTATGAGCAGTAACTGGGATGAAGTCGTAACAAGGTAGCCGTAGGGGAACCTGCGGCTGGATCACCTCCTTTCTAAGGAGAAGCGCTTCGCGCCGTGATTCGAGAATCGAGAAATCGAGATTCGAAGACAGCCGCGTCAGCACAGGTCGACGGCTAAATCCTTTGGGTGAATCAATTGATCATCCAAACGGACATGCCGTAAAGACTTTGGAGCGCGAAAGCGCGTCAAAGCTCAAAGAAAACGACGGTAACGCACAATTCAGTCTTTGCTGCTGCTAACTGCACATCGACTAAATGCCGGATCGCGAGTGAAGCGCGATCCGGCATTTCCTTTTCGAGCAGAGAATCG
>DASSEH010000262.1:0-1592 GCA_035695325.1 Candidatus Angelobacter sp. | reverse complement strand
TGATAGAGATTCGTATCGCTCGCACACCTCCGTCGGGATGTCCGCCGCCGCCTCGCGCAGGGAGTGCTCGGCGTCCATTGAGAAGTAGGCGATGATTGTTTGTTGCTCGTTCACAGGTTTTTCGACCAGGGTCATTCAGTTTTCGGATAGGGGTTGCCTAACGGGCTCCAAGAAGAGATAAAGGGTTATGTTCTCGGTGAGGCTTTGCTGGCCCGGCATCCCCCACCTGCGTCACAACCCTCTCCGAAGGTGACACCTCATGGTAGCACATCCACGTCCGCTGATCGACGTCTTCGCGGCCATTCCCGACTTTCGTCAGTCGCGTGGCAAACGTCATGCGTTAAGCGCCATATTGGCTCTGGCGTGTTGTGCGATGTTGTGTGGCGCTCGCAGCTATAGTGCCATCGCCGAATGGGGACGGAATTATGGCACACGGATCGCTCAGGCGCTCGGCTTCACCCACGATACGCCGTGTGCGGCCACGCTCCATACGATCTTTCGGCACCTCAATCGGGACGAGTTCGAAGCGTACGTGGGAGCGTGGGCCAATAGTGTCGTTGAGAGTCTGCCCACAGCCGCTGAGACGCCTGCGGCGGCGGTGGCCCTCGATGGGAAAACTCTGCGGGGCTCCAAAAAGCAAGGGGCGCCAGGGATGCACCTCTTATCGGCGCTGGCACACCACGTGGGCGTGACGCTGGCGCAACACGCCGTGGACGACAAAACCAATGAGATCACGGCCGTCGAGACCCTCTTGCACCAGTTGGTCCTGGAAGGCCGTGTGATGACGATGGACGCGCTGCTGACCCAACGCCATGTGGCGCAGACGATCGTGGACAAGGGGGGCGATTATGTCATGATCGTCAAAGAGAACCAACCACAGCTCCACACGGACATCGCCTTGGTCTTTGCGCAGCCGCCCTGGGGCGATGTGCAAGAGACGGCCAGCACCGTGGATCTGGGCCATGGCCGCATCGAACAGCGGACGCTGACCGCCAGTACCGCCCTGGCAGGCATCCATCCATGGCCAGGGTTGGCCCAGGTCTTCCAGCTGGAGCGCCAGGTGATCAGGAAAAAGACGGGTGAGGAACGCTCCGAAGTGGTCTATGGGGTGAGCAGTCTCGGGGCTGAGCGGGCCACGCCATCGCAGCTGTTGGCGTTGGTGCGTGGGCAGTGGCAGATTGAGAACCGCTCGCATTGGGTGCGGGATGTGACCTTCGATGAGGACCGGTCGCAGGTCCGCTGTGGGAGCATTCCTCAAGTGATGGCCGCACTGCGCAATACCGCTATTGGACTGTTGAGAGCGGCAGGTTACACCAACATTGCGGCCGCGTGCCGCCGCTTCGCGGCTCAACCAGACCTCGCACTGGCCCTCATTGGTATTCCCTTGGAAAACTGAATGACCCTGCAATGCCCGGCTTAGGCGTCGTCCTCCTCCAGGTTGTCTTCACTCAACGCAGCGCCACAGACGCCGCAGGCGCCGTCGTCCATGAACAGCTCAGCACAGTGCTCACAGACTTGACAGGCGCACTCTGCCGTGGCCGTCGCCACGCGCACATTGGTCGCTTCGCAGGCGACACAGGTGCCTACCTGAG
>DASSEH010000261.1:0-128070 GCA_035695325.1 Candidatus Angelobacter sp. | reverse complement strand
CCTGCGCGCCATCAAGGCTCGTACTTTGGAAACCCTGGAGCAAGCCATCACTCAGGCTTTGGCTTCTATTACCCAGGACAATGCTCTGGCCTGGTTTCAGCATTGTGGCTATCCATCCCAATCGATTCCGAAAATGGTCTAAACACATTCACCCCAAAAAACAAACCCGCCGTGCAGGCGGGTTTGTGCAGATTGGCTTTGTCGAAGGCTTACAGATATCTCTCGTGAGAGATACTCTCAGGAACGGTAAGCGGCTGCACGGATTCTTCGCTGATTTCGGGCAGCGGGCCTTCCAGGGCAATCTTTAAGACCTGGTCCATGTTTTCAACAAGATGTACCTTCATCTGGCCGCGAATGTTTTCCGGGACTTCCGGCAGGTCTTTTTCATTTTCTTTGGGAATAATGGCTTCAGTGATGCCCGCTCGCAGCGCCGCAAGAAGCTTTTCTTTCAGCCCGCCGATCGGCAGCACCTTGCCGCGCAGGGTGATTTCACCGGTCATGGCGATGTCCCGGCGCACAGGGATCTTGCTGAGTGCGCTGGAAATGGCCGTGGCCATGGTGATGCCTGCAGAAGGCCCATCCTTGGGAATGGCGCCTTCAGGCACGTGAATATGGATGTCAACGTTGCGGTAGAAATCGCGGGGCACACCCAAACGGGCCGCGCGGGAGCGCACGTAAGACATAGCGGCCTGTGCCGACTCCTGCATTACGTCACCCAGCTTGCCGGTAAGAGTGAGCTTGCCTTTGCCATCAACAATCGCGACTTCCGTGCTCAGAATGGACCCGCCGACCTCGGTCCATGCCAGGCCCGTGACCAGCCCCACTTCGCTCTTCTCATGCGCCAGGCTGTCGCGGAACTTGGTTACTCCGAGATAATCGCCAACATTCTCCGCAGTCAGCGTGACGTGGAACTCCTGGCCTTCCTTCACCACTTTGCGCGCTACCTTGCGGCAGACGTTGCCGATCTCGCGCTCCAGGTTGCGCACGCCAGCTTCCCGCGTGTAAGAGCGGATAATCTCGGCAATCGCACCATCGGTGAATTCAACGTTTTTATCGGTAACGCCGGCAGCTTCGCGCTGTTTGCGCACCAGGAACTGCTTTGCGATCTCCATCTTCTCGAGTTCCGTGTAACCATGGAGTCGCAGCACCTCCATGCGGTCCTGGAGAGCAGGAGGAATGCTGTGCAGCACGTTCGATGTGGCCACAAAGAACACCTGCGAGAGATCGTATTCCACATCGAGATAATGATCCTGGAACATCCAGTTCTGCTCGGGATCGAGGACTTCGAGCAGTGCGGCCGATGGATCGCCGCGAAAATCGGAAGCCATCTTGTCGATCTCGTCCAGCATGAACACGGGATTTCTGGTGCCCGCTTTCTTCATCATCTGGATGATCTGACCCGGCAAAGCGCCAATGTATGTGCGGCGATGTCCGCGAATCTCGGCTTCATCCCGCACGCCACCCAGCGAGAGGCGAACAAACTTTCTGCCGGTGGCTTTTGCAATGGACATTCCCAGCGAGGTCTTTCCCACTCCCGGAGGGCCTACAAAACAAAGAATCGATCCTTTGGGGTTCTTCACCAGCTGGCGAACAGCGAGAAATTCAAGAATGCGCTCCTTGATCTTCTCCAGTCCGTAATGGTCTTCGTTCAGAATTTTTTCGGCGTGCTCGATGTTACGGATTTCCTTGGATTTTTTCTTCCACGGCACAGCCAGCAGCCAGTCGAGATAGTTGCGAGAAACGGTGGACTCCGCCGACATCGGGGGCATGGCTTCCAGCTTTTTCAGTTCCTGGATGGCTTTTTCATGCACCTCTTTGGGCATACCTGCGGCGTCGATCTTCTTTTTGAGTTCGTCGAACTCGCTCTTCTCGCCGCGGCCCAGCTCCTTCTGAATGGCCTTGATCTTCTCGTTGAGGTAGTACTCTTTCTGGGCACGCTCCATCTGTCGCTTCACGCGCGTTTGGATGGTGCGGTCCATGTTCAGCTTTTCGATTTCAATATCCAGAACGTCGGCGATGCGGGTGAGCCGGTCCACGGGATCGAAGATTTCGAGCAGCTCCTGTTTTTCTTCAATGGAAAGCTGCAGGTTCTGCGCTATGGTGTCGCTCAGCTTGGCCGGATCGCTCATGCCGGTGATGACGATGGGCTCCAGATTGAGTGACTGGCAGAGCTTTACATACTGATCAAACAGGCCCTGCACCCGCTGCATGGCGCTTTCCACAATGGGCGTAGTCTCAGCCGTGTACTTCACTGTGCGGATGGTGGCTTCGAAATAGCCATCATTGCTGGCGAGCTGAAGGATTTTGCCCCGCTCCACGCCCTCCACCAGCACCTTGATGTTTCCATCAGGAAGCTTCAGATTCTGTACGATGTTGGCGACCGTGCCCACCTGATAAATCTCATGGGGCTTGGGTTCATCCACGCTGGCATCGTGCTGAGTGGCCAGAAAAATCTTGCGATCCGAACCCAGGGCTTCTTCGAGGGCGCGTACACTCGATTCGCGGCCCACAATGAACGGGGTCATCATATAGGGAAAGATGACCACATCGCGTATGGGCATCATCGGAAGCTTGCGAGTCTCAAATTTTTCTTTGCTTGAAGTCACGGAACCGGCTTTCTAAGCGCCCGATTGGCGCAAATATGACGACTTACTAATGCCTAGAATATCACGCACAACGGGCACTTTTGGGGAGAGTACATTTGTATATATCTTACCTCCATGGTGATGCAATGACTGGCATTGATAAAACCAATCATTGCAGCATAGAAGGCCCTCCGGCTCCGGATACTTGCAGAGAGAATCAGTGCGCGATTCAGCCTGCTTTTTCCATGGGCAGCGAGATGTCCCGGCGCTCAACCATTTCTTTGGTTACCTCAAAATCCTTGACCCGCTTTTGGCTGGGCAGGTGGTACATGAGATCCAGCATGAGATCTTCCAGAATCATGCGCAGTCCGCGGGCGCCAACTTTACGCTGCATGGCTTCGCGGGCAATGGCCTGCAGGGAGCCATCGGAGAAGCGCAGCTTCACCGTCTCAAACTCAAACATGCGCTGGTATTGCTTGATGATGGCGTTGCGCGGCCGGGTCAAAATCTCAATCAGCGCGGCCTCATCCAGATCGTTGAGGATGCCCACCACGGGCAGGCGGCCAACGAATTCAGGAATCAGGCCGAAGCGGACCAGGTCCTGCGGCTCGGCTTTCTGCAGTAATTCGGTATCGCGCTTGCTGGCTTCGGTGAATTCCTTTTCTTTCTGCTCGCTGGTGCGGAAGCCCATCGACTTTTTTCCAATGCGCCGGCCAATGATCTTTTCAATGCCTACAAAGGCCCCGCCGCAGATGAACAGGATGTTGGTGGTATCCACCGGCGTGAATTCCTGGTGCGGATGTTTGCGCCCGCCCTGCGGTGGGACATTGGCAATGGTCCCTTCCAGAATCTTCAGCAGCGCCTGCTGCACTCCTTCACCGCTCACGTCGCGCGTGATGGACGGGTTCTCGTCCTTGCGTCCGATCTTGTCAATCTCGTCGATATAGATGATGCCGGTCTGCGCGCGGCCCACGTCGCCATCGGCCGCTTGAAGAAGCTTCAGCACAATGTTCTCGACATCCTCACCGACATAGCCGGCTTCCGTGAGAGTCGTGGCATCGACAATAGCGAAGGGAACGTCCAGCATACGGGCCAGCGTTTGCGCCAGCAGCGTCTTGCCAGTGCCCGTGGGGCCGATCAGCAGAATATTCGATTTCGTCAGCTCCACATCGCCGGTGCGGGCACGGTTCATGTGGATGCGTTTGTAATGGTTATAGACGGCGACTGACAGCTTTTTCTTGGTCTGCTCCTGGCCGATCACGTACTCGTCGAGGAAGGTTTTCACTTCCTGCGGCTTGGGCAGATGGTTGGGAGCGGCGGAGGCGCGAGACTCGGTGCGGTCGTCCTCCAGAATGGAGTTGCAGACTGCGATGCACTCATCGCAGATGTAAGCCCGGGGGTAATCACTGGGAGAAGAAATCAGTTTGGCAACAGCGTCCTGTGATTTCTGGCAAAACGAACAGCGAAGAGTTTCTTCAGGCGACCTCGGCTTCACGGCAGCTCCTTCATATCGGGTCCGGCAGGACCCACCCGCAACCAATCCGGCTGCGGGGTAGTTACCTACTTATGTTTGTAGATAATGTCGTCAATGATGCCATATTCCCTGGCTTGCTCTGCATTCATTATAAAGTCACGTTCTACATCTTTTTCCACTTTTTCTATCTTTTGCCCGGTATGCTTGACGTATAGCTTGTTCAGAATCTCTCTCATGCGCAGGATTTCCCGCGCCTGAATGTCGATGTCTGTCGCCTGTCCGCTGATGCCACCGCCCATGATCAGGGGCTGATGAATCAGGATCCTTGAAGTGGGCAGGGCAAAACGCTTGCCGGGGGCGCCGGCGCAGAGCAGCATGGAACCCATGCTGGCTGCCTGGCCGCAGCAAATGGTCATCACATCCGGACGAACGAACTGCATGGTGTCGTAAATCGCCATGCCTGCCGTAATCGAGCCGCCGGGCGAGTTGATGTAAAGCTGAATGTCCTTTTCAGGGTCTTCCGCTTCCAGAAACAGCAGCTGTGCAATTACCAGGTTGGCAATGCTGTCGTCAATGGGAGTGCCGATAAAAATGATGTTGTCCCGCAAGAGCCGGGAAAAAATGTCGTATGCGCGTTCGCCGCGGCTGGTCTGCTCCACCACCATCGGTACAAGGGCCATATCGGATCTTCCTTTCCTGCTTTCCTGTGTCTGGTACAACGCCGCGCCTGTTCCGCAAATCAGGCGGGCTGGTTGTACAGAAAATCAAGTGCTTTATCGCTGCGCATGCGGTTGCGAATTCTGTCGATGGCGCCCTCTTCCGCCAGTTTGGTCCTCACAGCGTCGGGCGGTTGGTCCATTTGCCGTGCCATAATCTGGACTTCCTGCTCCAGCTCTTCTTCCGTTATCTCGATGCCTTCGACTTCGGCAATCCTGGTGAGGAGCAGATTCGACTTGACCTCTTTTTCGGCCAGGTCGCGCTGCGCCGCACGCAGACGGCCCAGGTCCATCCGCCGCATGGCTTCGGTGCTCATACCCTGAGACGCAAGCATTCTGAGTCCTCGCTCCAGACGAACATCTACTTGTCTTTCTACCAGAGCCCAGGGCACGGGGAAATCATGCTTTTCCACTAGTTCGGTAATTAGTTTTTCCTTGGCCTCATGCTCGGCTTTGTGCGTGCGCTCGGTTTCCATGCCTTCACGGATTCGCCGCCTTAGTTCGTCGATGGTTTGAAAGTCTTTGCTGATCTCGCGGACAAACTCATCATTCAGCTCCGGCACCGTCTTTTTCTTGATGGCATTGATCTTCACGGTGTAGTGCAGAGTTTTACCGGCCAGCCGGGCATCGTAAAAATCCGCGGGATAGGCAACGTCGAAAGCCCGCTCCTCACCTGCTTTGGTTCCGCGCAGGTTGGTGGAAAACTCATTTACGGTATTGGCGCCGCCGATCTCAACCAGCACCTCGTCCATCTGGATGGGCTGCGGTTTGATCTCGACTGCTGCCTCTCCCTCGACTGGCTCGCTCTCCTTAGGCACTGCCTGGAATGACACCTGAGCAAAGTCGCAATCCTGCAAAGGACGGTCCTCGTCCACTGGATCATAGCTGCCATGCCGTTCCTGCAGCTGCTTCAGTTCGTTCTCCACTTCCTCGTCAGTCACATGGATGGAGGGGTGCTCTGCTTTGATGCCTCGGTACTCGCCCAGTTCGATTTGCGGCAGTACCTCGAATTCAGCTTTAAAGCGAATGGGCTGTCCGTCTTCCATTTCCAGATCGCGCACGATCGGCTGCGATACCGGCATGTAGCCCTGCTTCTCCACTGCCTTGCGGAAATACTGCGGCACCAGCGACTCAATCAGTTCGCCTTTGATGTCCTCGGCAAAGCGTTTGCGGATGACGCCGGAGGGGACCTTGCCCTTGCGGAATCCAGGCACGCGTGCGACCTGCGAATACCGGTGGACCAGATTGTCCATCGATTTGGCGGTCACGTCTGCCGGAATTTCCACGACTACCTCGCGGCGGCACGCTTCATTCATCTCTCCGCGCGCAGGCATGTGCGCCTCGGTGTTGGGGGTTACTTCGGTTGCGGTCGCCGCGCTTTCCGGGGCTTCAGCGGTGGTTTTTTCTTCTGTGTTTTCTACGTTGGCGGGCTTCGCTGTCATTTCGTTTGCCTGTGTGGAAGGCGGGCAGATAACTCTCTGCCCGAACGTTCCGTAAAGTTCAGTGTAAGAGACGTTTTCCTGGGGGTCAAACCCCCACAAAATATTTCTGTGCAATAACTATCGCAGAATTGCTTTTAAGATGCATCCTGGGGCAATTCCCAGGATCAAGAGCCGGTGAGGTGGATACAGGGGCAGTGCTATGGCGCTGTCGAAATCCACGTCGGCGCCGTTCCCACCCCGAAGGGTGCGCCTACCAGGCTGCGCAACTGTGTGCCATTGAGAGCAAATGCGGCCACATCGTTCGATCCCTGGTCGGCAACGTACACAAAGGTGTTGGTTTTGTCGATCACCACAAACGAGGGGTTCACCCCGGTAGTAAAGGGAGATCCGGAAACCGGGGTCAGGGCGCCGGAAGGCGAAATACTGAAAGCGGAAACGTTATTTGCCCCGAAATTGGTGCATAACAGAAATGATGCCGATGCATTGATGGCCAGAGAACTCGGGTTGGCGCCCGTGGGGAAGGGGGAGCCGCTGATTTCAGTGGTGATTGCGCCGCCCGAAAGAGAAAATATACGGATCGAATTCGTTGCCGGATTGGTAAAATAAAGAAACCTCACCTGAGGATCGACGACCATAAAGCCTGGCGATCCCCCTACGCTCGAAACTGCGGCTGCGGAAAGCTTTCCATCCGTCCCAATGGCGTAGGACGCGATATTGCCGGTCGTTTGACTGGAAACGTACAGCGTCTTCGAGTCCGGAGATATGGCCATGAACTGAGGATTGGTAAGACCGGTCGCGACCGTGGCGATTCCATTCAGGGTGTTGTTGACTACATCCACGGAAAACGCCGAAATATCCTTCGATCCCTGATTCAGCACATAAAGAAAGCTGCCGTTGGGAGTAATCGACATCGCGACAGGATTGGTGCCTGCCATGATCGGCGGAGGTTGATTCAGTGTGCCTGTAGGCAGCGGCGGGATAGTGAGCACGCCATTGCCGGTATTGCGGGCCAGAATAGTGATGGTTCCGTCTGCATTATTGGCGATAAAGATAATTTTTCCCGAAGGATGTACGGCCATGGAAACCGGAACCGACCCCGTGGGCGCCGAAGATGAACCCTGAATCGGCACCAGTGCTCCGGAGGTGTTCTCATTGAAGGTAAGCACCTCATTCGTTCCCGGTCCAAGCACATAAACCGACGTGCCCTTTGCGCCGGGAGCACCCGCGGTAGCGCCGCCACCACAGCCTGCAGCCAGCGCAGCCAGGGCCACGGCTGCGGCAAAAATACCCGCTCTCATGCGAACTCCTCTATGCTTCGCCCCCGCGCTGTTTTCAGAAGGAGCGCCGTGACGAGATTGAAATGACCTTGTCATCAGAAATTGAGCACCAGTCCGGCAGCCACCATAATGTTATGGTGCACCCTGATGGAGGAAACATTCAGGTTGGGAGGTCCGGCATAAAGTTCGCGCCCTTCCACTCTGAAGGTAAGTTTGTGGAGCTTAAAATCCACACCGCCGCCGCCCTGATAGGCGGGCTTGATCGTGCTGTTTTGCGGAATGGTTGTGCCGCCCAGTGTCGTGTTAGCCGATTTCAGGCGCGCAAAACCGGCGCCAGCGGAAATCCACGGACTAATCTTTCCGTTGGGATTGGCCTGAAGTTTGAGAGACGGAGTAAGAAACTGGGCGCTGTATCCCGATGCCGTAAACAGATTGAGATTTTTGAGATCCGTTTGTGAGGTGAAAATGTAAGGAAGCTCAATCTGGAGCGAGGCGAAGGGCAGGCTGTGAATCTGGTGCGCAAAGTTCAGTTCAAATGCGAACGCATTGGATGTGCTGGTCGTGCCATTGAAAGTGTTGGCGGTACCCACACTGGGGGTCAGCTTGACTCCAAAATCCGCCGAAAGCTGGTTCTTCTGTGCCGCGGCGCTGAAACAAATACAAAAAATGCAGATCACAAGACCCAATATCCTGCTGGCTTTGCGCATTATGAGCACTCCTCAAAAGTTGCCGTTTTAATTACTTTCTGATGAATCAATTCCACAAACTGGTTTTTAGTGAACAGTGAAAATCCACGAAGGCGCAGCCCCGACGGAAAAGGGAGAACCAACAACCGGGGTCAGCGCCCCGCCTGAATTCAGCCCAAAAGCCGAAATGTTACTCGATCCCTGATTGGCCACATACAGGGCAGTGCTGTTTGAATCCACGGTAAGATAGACCGGCGCTGTTCCAGCGGCAAAGGGCGATCCGTTCACCGTGTTCAGCACCCCTGAACTGGAAGTAATGGTGAAAGCAGAAATATTGTTTGATCCCTGATTGGCCGCGAACAGCAGAGTGCTTGACCCATCAATGGTCAGCGAAACTGGCATGGTCCCGGCGGCAAAGGGCGATCCGCTCACCGGGGCCAGTGCGCCCGTGGCAGCCTGAACGCTAAAGCCCAGAATATTGTTGCTGGCCGGGTCCGAGGCGTAGAGAAATCGTCCCGTGGGATCCACAGCAATGCCTCCTGCCGCCTGGCCTGCGGTAAACGGGCCGTTAGGCGACACAAACTGGTTCAAAATGCCGGCGGGAGATGCGCTGTAGCCGGTGATGGTGGCATTGGGTGATCCCGGAGCAATCACGTACAAAAAGTTTTGGTTCCTGGCCAAAGCCATACCGGTTGCATTCGCCGGTGCCGGAAAGGGCGATCCAGGAACAGCCGTCAGCGCTCCGGTATTGGGATCCAGCGTGAAGGCCGAAATGCTGGCCGAACCCTGATTGAGCACGAAAAGCACGCTGCTGGTCCCATTCAACAGCATCGCAATTGGCTTTGTGCCGACGGGTATGGGCGACAGGGGCGATCCTAAAGGTGTAAACAGGCCGGTCTTGGGATCCACGCTGAAAAGTCTTACGTCGTTATCCCCGGAATCCGCGACATAGGCGAATTGTTTTGAAAAATGCACCACCACTGAACTCGGCGCGTTGCCTGTTGGGAACATGGCCGTTGATAACGGACGAAGCACGCCTGACGTATTGGAAGTGAAGCCAGATACGTTGTTCGCTCCCTGCCCTGTTGCGTACACAAGCTGTGTTGTTGAGCTTACTGATCCGTTGTTGTTGCTGCCACCACAACCCATGAAACAGGCCATCAGGAGCAATCCTGAGGCCATTATGATTGCTTTCATCTGTTCTCCGTATGTACCTGGATTGTAAGAGATGTTCTGTAAATTGGCTACCCCGCAACCCGGTCACTGCAATGATCTGTCTTTCAGATCGGAATTTCTTAGATCGCACACAGGCCGAAAATATGCGGACAAAATCGCAACCGGATTTTTGAAATCACGCCTGCTGCTCAGGATTGAGAGCGATGCAGAAGTGATTATTTACTCCGCTGTCTTTAAGAAAGGCAGCGGAGTCGGAAATCGCGCGCAGCGAGAAAGTGGCCGTCACGGATGGACGGTGCCAAAGTGCCAGCCTGTTTCGAACCACTTCCCGTCGCGATAAATAAATATCTCCGTTGTATGTCCTGAAACCGGCGCCGAGCGCGTGCTTCCCGTTTCCGTCTCGTAGCGAAAGTCGGAAAAAAGAACTGCCGTCTGCTCGTAAATGCGGATTTCTGTGTGCGGGAACTCCAGGCTTGTGAGCTTAATTCCCTGGTCAGCCAGCAGTCTGGCCTGAATTAAAAGATCTTCGCGCTGCCGGATGGCACTTTGATCATTGTTCACCACGATGATCTCCGGGCGCAGGTTCTGCGTGAGAAATGCGGAGTCGTCGCGGAAGTACGCACGCCAGATGGATTCCCGCAGATCCAGCAGTGTTTTTTTCAATCCTTCGCGCGGAGCCAAATGGGTCCCGGAGTCAATGTGCCAGCCGGCATTGAGCCATTTTCCATTGCGCAAAACAAATATTTCCGTCGCGCGGCCTGCTTCGAGGCCCGTACTCCGCCCGCTGAATTCCGCTTCGTAAATATAGGTCGAGTACAGGATGGCGGTATCGCCAAAGAGCTGTATCTCCGTTTTAGGGAACTCAAGACGTGTAATCTTAAGGCCATTTGCAACCGCGGTCTTTGCGCCTGCAATCACATCATCGCGATGTTTCCACTCGTCAGTCCACTCCACAATGCCGATGGCTTCCGGAGGAATGAGCGATGGATCTTCCAGGAACTTCGCCCGCCAAACGGCTTCGCGCGCATCGAGTAATGCTTTTCGCGTACTGTCGTTCACCGGAGCCGGAGACAGAGGAGCCTGTGCGGGCAGGGCAGAGCAGCCGAGCACAGCCACAATCAGGCTGAACAGTATTTTCTTCAGTCTATTTTTTCGCATAGTCAGACAGATGCCTTAGCCAAAGGGGCCAGTTCGCGCAGCGAATCTCCGTAGGGCGCGCGGGCGATACCGCGTTCGGTGATGATCGCGGCAATGTATTTTGAAGGGGTCACGTCGAAGGCTGGATTTTCCACCAGCACGCCATCCGGCGCAACTTGTTTCCCGGCATGGTGCGTTACCTCTTTGGGCGAGCGCTGCTCAATGGGAATCTGATCGCCGTGCGGCGTGTTCATGTCCACCGTGGACCAGGGCGCCGCAACATAGAAGGGAATTGCGTGCTCTTTGGCCAGCACCGCCACGGTGTAAGTGCCAATTTTGTTGGCGACGTCGCCATTGGCTGCTATGCGGTCCGCTCCCACAACCACGGCTTTGATTTTTCCCTGCTTCATCATGGCGCCGGCCATGTTGTCGGCAATTACCGTAGTGGGAATGCCATCTTTCATCAGCTCCCATGCGGTGAGCCGTGCGCCCTGCAGGAAAGGGCGCGTCTCGTCGGCGTAAACGTGGATCTGCTTTCCCGAAGATATGGCCGAGCGGACCACGCCCAGAGCCGTACCGTAGCCGCAGGTGGCCAGACCGCCGGCGTTGCAGTGCGTCAGCACGCCGCCGGAAGAGGGCATCAGAGTGGCGCCATGCCGGCCCATGGCTTCATTGGCGGCAATGTCTTCCACGTACATCTCCTGGGCTTCGCGGACTAAAGCGGCTTTAATTTCTGCGATGCTGCGCTCGGCCAGAGAGTCAAATTTGTCCGTCATGCGGCGAATGGCCCAAAACAGGTTGACCGCCGTAGGCCGGGTCGCGCCGATCACACTGGCGATTTCGCTGAACTCGTCGCGCAGACTGGCAGCGTCCTTCGCGGATGACTGCTGCACGCCCAGCGCAATGCCCATGGCCGCGGCCACGCCAATGGCCGGCGCGCCGCGCACAATCATGTCTCGAATGGCGGTTGCCACTTCCTGATATGTGCGGCAGGTCTGGTAGATTTCCTCTACCGGGAGCCTGGTCTGGTCAATAAAGCGAACTCCGGAGTCTGTCCATTCAAGGGTCTTGATCATGCGAAATTTTTCCCAATTGATTGTAAATGGGCGGCCCGAAAACGAGTCGCGAGTATGTCTTCGAAAGAGCTGGGGCGCATCACGCGCTATGTACAGCGCAGCGCAGCCGGGGCGAGCTGCTGGATGCGGGTTGTCCGCAAACCTCACATGAACCGGAATAGGCAAAGACACTGCTTGCCGCTTTCAGCTTCAAATGCGCGGCTTTGACCTCTCGCGATTTGAAAACTGAGATGAAGGGCGCGGGTGCGGCGGCCTTCTCCACGGCCCCTCGTCCGCCAGCCTCTTCGCGCTCAACCAGACAGGCCGCGCCGATGACTTCGAATCCGAATTCCCGCGCGGCTTCAATGGCCTGGATGGTGGAACCTCCGCTGGTGCAGACGTCATCCACAATCACCACCTTCGCGCCTTTCTCCTGAAACCCTTCAATGCGGCGGCCCATCCCGTGCGTTTTTTCTGCTTTGCGCACCAGAAACCCGTGGACCAGTTTTCGCGGAGAATCCTGAGAGCTCAGCAGCGATGTGGCGACCACAATTGGGTCCGCTCCCATGGTCAGCCCGCCAATCGCATAGGGGTTCCAGCCTTGTTCGCGAAATAAATCCAGAAAGACCCGGCCCGTCAGGTATGCGCCCTCCGCATGGAGCGTGGTGGTGCGGCAATCGATGTAATAGTCGCTTTTCAGCCCGGAGGCAAGGGTGAAATCGCCGAGACGAAAGGAGTTTTCCGCCAGCAGGTTCAGGAGTTGTTCGCGTGCGAAGCCGGAATTCATGGCTTCCAAATTATCAGGTTTCAAAAGCTTGAATCCAGCTACCGTGGCCGAAAGTCATGGAACCCGTGTGTCCCGATAAACATAAGAGTGAAAATGGCAGTGTTGTACCCCATGTGTACGAGCACTGACGCGGCGAGGGACCCTGTCAGCGCGCGAACGGTCGTGAGCGTGACTCCCACTACAAACAGGATCAGCAGCGGCGCCCAGGCGTGGGCCAGTTGTTGCTGATGGATGGCGGCAAACAGCGCTCCGGTGACCACGATGGAGACCACACGGCCCGTCCAGCGCGCCAGCGCCGGGTACAAAAATCCGCGAAATACAAGTTCTTCCATGAATGGAGCTGCCAGAATTCCCGTGGCCGCGATCAGGTATGCCGAGGTCGTGCTGTCGAACAGTTGCTCCATGGGCAGGGACTTCGGAGTCCATTTGTTCAGCAGTCTTTCAAGGACCAGAGATACCAGCGCCAGACCGCCCCCCCCGGCAAGAAAGGCCATGCTTGAGTTGGTGGAGGGCGCATTCCAGCGAATCGACTTCAGCATATTTATGCCAAAACTTATGCCGTATTTATGCTGCAGCAGCACAACTATAAAAACCAGAACCAGTGCGTAGGCCGCAAGCTGCGCTGGAACCAGTACTGCAGCCTTATTCTCAAGTTGCAGGAGCGGCGTATGGCGGAAGTGCGGGAGCAGATGGACGATCTGCGCTACGAACACCTCAGAAAGAACGATCGCAATAAAGGCAAAAAATGCGATTCCAATTACGTCCGAAAGGTGCCAGACTGGATTTTCCTTCGCCGGGTTCTCGGGAACAGGGGCGAGTCGGCCATAAGCGTCCGGGACGAGCGGTGGATCCTGAAGTGATGATGGATCGCGGGGTAATGGATCAGTGAAAGTCACTTGTTTTTGGGCCGAACCTGCACTCATAGTACAGGAGTAGTGAGGACCATTCGCAAGTGAGATTTTAAAAAAACAAAAGGGCAGTAAGGCTCTGCCCTTTTGTTGTTGTGCCCAGGTAAAAGGAAAGGGTGAACTCAAGATACCCGACTCATTCCAAAGTCAAGCAAAAATAATAACTTGTTACGAAAAACGGAAAAATTCAGACGCCTTGCTTCTCGGCCTTTTATTTTCAACAATTTACAGAATGTTGTTTTCCATACACAAACGAATATCTGACAATTGTTGTACGTTTTTCGTTATTTCGGCAGTCTGGAGCACAAGTGTTCGTGCTGCTCAATTAAGTTTTATTGTCCAGTTTCTGAGAGACTTGCCGTACCGAGCCGGGTAAAGTATTCCGTCAGCGCCTGTCCCGTCCATGATTTTTTAACTTTTGCCACCTGGCGGGGAGTGCCCTGTGCGATGACCCGTCCACCATCCTCGCCGCCTTCGGGGCCAAGATCGATGATCCAGTCAGCATTGCGGATTACGTCCAGATTATGCTCAATGATGATTACGGAATTGCCCAGGTCGGTAAGACGGTGAATCACTTCCAACAGCTTGCTTACGTCTTCAAAGTGCAGGCCGGTGGTGGGTTCGTCGAGCAGGTAGAGGGTTCGTCCGGTCTGCCTTTTGGACAGCTCTCTGGCCAGCTTCATGCGCTGGGCTTCGCCGCCGGAGAGAGTCACCGCCGACTGACCCAGTTTGATATATCCCAATCCCACGTCTTCGAGCGTCTGCAGCTTCTGCCGCACCTGCGGTATGTCTTCCAGAATGGGCAGCGCGTCGGAGACTGCTGTTTCCAGCAAATCCGCAATGGAGTGGCCTTTGAACTTTACTGACAGGGTTTCATGGTTGTAGCGCTTGCCTCCGCACACCTCGCAGAGAACATAAACATCGGGCAGAAAGTTCATCTCGATACGGCGCTCGCCCTCGCCCTGGCAGTGCTCGCAGCGGCCGCCGGAGATGTTGAAGGAAAAACGCCCGGCTTTGTACCCGCGTTCGCGCGATTCCGGGAGCATGGCATAAAGGTCGCGGATATGGGTGAATACTCCGGTGTAGGTGGCGGGGTTGGAGCGCGGTGTGCGCCCAATCGGCGACTGGTCAATGCGTATGACTTTGTCGATGTGCTCCGCGCCGGTGATCGATTTGTGTGCTCCAGGCGCTTCGCGGGAACGGTAGAGCTGCTGCGCCAGCGCTTTGTAGAGAATGTCGTTCACCAGCGTTGATTTGCCGGAGCCGGAAACACCTGTCACCACGGTGATTACGCCGAGCGGAAAGCCCACGTCGATGCCGCGCAGATTGTTTTCTTCCGCGCCGAGCACGGTAATTGCCTTGCCATTGGCCGGACGGGGCTCAAATCGCGCCGCGATGGTCTTTGTGCCGGCAATGTACTGGCCAGTCAGAGACCCCGGCTGTTTTATGATTTCCTGCGGCGTTCCGGAAGCCACCACCTCGCCGCCATGCAGGCCTGCTCCCGGGCCGAGATCGATCACGTAATCGGCGCGGCGGATGGTCTCTTCATCATGTTCGACCACGAGCACGGTATTGCCCAGATCACGCAGGGCTTCAAGGGCCTGCAGCAGGCGGCTATTGTCGCGGTGATGCAGCCCAATGGAGGGCTCATCCAGCACGTAGAGCACGCCGCGCAATCGCGAGCCAATCTGCGTGGCCAGGCGGATACGCTGGCCCTCGCCGCCGGAAAGCGTGGCCGCCGACCGGTCCAGTGACATATAGCCCAGCCCAACGGCATGCAGAAACTGCAGGCGCTCGCTGATTTCATGCAGCACGCGTCCGGCGATGATTTTTTCGCGCTCGTTCAGCTGAATCCTGCCGGCGGCTTCAAGGGCGCGCGCTATCGGAAGAGCGGTGAATTCGGCGATGGAGAAGCCATTCACCTTCACACCCAGGCTTTCGGCGCGCAGCCTCCGGCCATGGCAGAGAGAACAGGCCGTGGCCGACATGTAGTTCAGCAGCCACTCGCGGTAATTCTCTGATGTCGATTCTTCAAGGTTGTGCCGCAGAAAAGCCAGTACACCGTGAAAGCCAACTCGCGGCGCTTCTTTTTCCGAGGGGCCGTACAGCAACAAATTTTGTATGCGCGCGGGAAACTTCTCGAATGGCGTTGAGAGGTCGATCTTCCAGGCTGCGGCAGCAATGTCGAGCATGCGCTGCAAATACGTGGAGCCGGCCCCTGGGCCAAGAGCGCCGTCGGTCAGGGGCCTTGACCAGTCCACAATGACCTTGGCCGGATCAAAATCGTATTTGCTGCCCAGACCATTGCACTCCGGGCACGCCCCATAGACGCTGTTGAAAGAGAACGAGCGCGGTTCGAGCGCGGGAATATTGATGCCGCAGTCCGGGCAGGCCATGCGCGAAGAATAAAGGTGTTCTTCTCCCCCCACGATTGCCACCTGTACCAGACCCGCGCCCAGCTTCATGGCCGTGGCCACGGACTGCTCCAGCCGTTTTTCGATTCCCGGTTTGATCAGGAGACGGTCCACCACAACTTCAATGGTGTGGTTTCTGCGCTTGTCGAGCTGTAAGTCGCCGAGTTCTTCATCCAGATGGCGGATCTCGCCATCAATGCGCGCCCGCACATATCCCTGCTGCACCAGCTTGGCCAGTTCAGCCTTGAATTCGCCTTTGCGGCCGCGGACGATCGGGGCCATGATCATGACCCGGTCTTCGGCTTTGAGCTGCATCACCCTCTGGACAATCTGTTCTGCCGACTGCCGGCTAATGGGCTTGCCGCACTGCGGACAATGCGGCACCCCCACGGACGAATACAGCAGGCGTAAATAGTCGTAAATCTCGGTGATTGTCCCTACGGTGGAGCGAGGGCTGCGTGAGGTAGTCTTTTGTTCAATGGCGATTGCAGGGCTCAGGCCGTCAATGGAGTCCACGTCCGGCCGTTCCATCTGATCAAGGAACTGGCGCGCATAAGCAGAGAGTGTTTCCACGTAGCGGCGCTGTCCTTCGGCGTAAATCGTGTCGAAAGCAAGCGAAGATTTGCCCGATCCACTGAGTCCGGTAATCACGGTAAAGGTGTTGCGCGGAATCTCGACGGATATGTTTTTCAGATTATGCTGGCGCGCGCCGCGCACCGTGATTCTGTCAATGGCCATGGAAGGGGTGACCCGGATACCTGCCGCAAACCTTCATTCCCGGCGGGCACTCGTACAGTGAAGTCCGCAAAGATAAGGCGCAATTTTACATCCGTATCTTAGTAGTCAATACCGGATTGCGTCAATGCAGCCTGCATAGGGTACATTCGAAAACAGCAACAAAGACGGCCCAGTGCGGGTTTTTTTTAGGGGCATGGCATGGCGGCGTGACCAAAGGCCAGGAAGCGTCCGCGCACACTCGTAATAAGCGCAGCAATGATTTTTGAAGGAGAATCTGTTGCATACAGGCGGAGAAACCAGCTACTCACATCCGCCATCTTAAGAGACTGAACTGATGAGAACATTCTTCGTTTCCTCAATTGTCCTCGCCACGATTGCCTCCTCACTTGCCTTTGGCATAGCCTGCGGATATGTGGTCATCATCGGCATTTTGCGTGCTTTTGGTCATCAGCGCCAGGCACGGAACGCTGCCGCGACCGCGGTCATTGCTACTTCGGCCTCACGCATTAAGGCTTTTGCTGGCGGCAATCGTCCTTAATGACGATTGCCCTCTCCTGATCGCAAACACGCCAGCAGTGCGCCAAAGAGGCTTGCTGTCGTGCTCAAAATTATAGTTGCGGTGGATCAGGTTTTGAGTTTGCCGGCTGCGGCTGTATTCCCCGGCTGCGCAACTCCCGCTGGCGAACCAGTTCATCCAGCATCTGTTGCTGCGTTCGTACCTGCCCAGTGGCTCCGGGCTGCGTTCCTGGCTGGCCGGCAGGCTGGGCCTGCAGATCTGGATCGGGTTCATCCGTTGACTGGGACGCTACTGCGGGCGTATTCGTTACTGGCGGCAGGGGCACCCCTGGAGGGCCTGGATGCGGATTGAGAATCACTCTCTGGACCGTGCCGGGACTGTCTTCCCGCCCAACAATCAGGTAATCAATGCGTGACCCGCGCAGCAGCTCCGCAATCACTTCATCCACGGGCCCTGGGCCGGTGCGCACGGCCACACGGTCCGATGTTCCCGGAACAGGCAGACCATCAAACTGAATGCCGGTCTTGTTGTGAATGACATTGAGAATGCTGCCCAGAGTGCAGTTGGGCGCCTCTACCGTAAGCAATCCGTCGCGAAAACTCACGCGTGGCTGCACCGGGTCCATCTGCTCGGGAGTTTTGGGTTTGGGCACTTCCGGAGCAGGTGGACCGAATTCTCCGCCGGGTGTGGAGGGCTGGTCTCCGCGCACAAGCCGCAGTTTTTTAACTTTATGGGGCAGCGCAGAAGATGGCGATTGCTGCGCCAGCTGGCCGCTGGCCGCAATCGTCAGGGCAAGAAGCATTCCGCAAAAGGTAAAACCGCAAAAAGTAGAACAAAGACGCGACATGGGATTCTAACCAGTCAAGAAGCTGTAGATTTGATTTTACTCCTAAGCCAAGAACGCTGCTGCGATTGTATTTTGCTTAATTTGTCCGGCTTAAGTAAAAGATTGTAAAATGACCCGCGCCCCTGTTTTTTCGGCCTGCATGCCAGGGCCGCGGAAGGCGCGGCTAACCGGCAATTCCCGCGCCGCATCCAAACAAACCAGAGCGGCCCCGCAACCGGAGTCATTACGAATGAAACAGCATGTTCTGAAGATTGTTGCAGCGTATGCAATTACAGCGTTTGCGATCTCCGTGCGGGCGCAATCCTGCCAAAGCGGCGATGAAATTCCCGGCCAGATTCGCGGTGCCATGGAGTCCGTGGCCCAAAAAACCTTTGAGCAGGCCACTTTTGGCGACCTCGATGCCATTCGCGCCAACCTTGCACCGGCGGCGCAGGCTGCCTTTGATGGCATTGCGGCAGCCGTCAAAGACAACAAGGCCGCCTTTGCCGGCGCGAACCATGAAGTGCGGATCAGCTTTTTGCTCGATACCGGCGCTACCCCCAGTGCGGACGGAAGATTTTACTGCGGCGTATTTGGCGCGAACGGGGCAACCGGCAACAGCGCTGAATTCGATATTCCCGGTCTGACGGCGGGAAAATACGGCATTGTGATTCAGGATTTGCGCGGGAGCAAAGGCCCCTACGCCCTGACCACGATTTTTCAGGAAGCCAGTGGCTGGAAGCTGGCCGGATTTTACGTGCGTCCCGAGTCCGCGCTCGGCCATGACGGTCTTTGGTATCTTGCCCGCGCCCGCGATTTTAAATCCCGGGGCCAGGCCCACAACGCCTGGTTTTATTACGTGACTTCCTGGGAGCTGATGGCGCCGGTGACCTTCATGGACACCAAACTGCTTTCCAAAATCACGCAGGAATCCACCAGCGCACAGCCCAGTGACGTTCCCATTAGCGGCAATGCGGTGAATTATTCCGCCAACGGAAAGACCTACAAAATCACCGATATGAGCGTATATCGCACCGAGAAGACTTTCGATTTGACCGTGAAATACTCATCGCCCGGCAACACCGACTACAACGCCTCCGTAGCCGACGCTCGCAGCCTGGCCAATGCCCTGGTGGCCCAGTATCCGGAACTGAAGGAAGCCTTCAGTAATATATGGGTGCACGCCATTGATCCTAACGGCGGCGATGCCGTCGGATTGGTAAATCTGAAACAATAAATAATTTTTAGCAGGCTGCGAAATCATCTGCGGCTGCAAAGATTGCCGTTTTAGATAGCCCTCTGTGTCTCTCAGTGTCCTCCGTGGTGAAAAGTTATTCGGCAGTTGGTGGCAAAAACCAAAATCTGTAGCTGATTTACAATCCCTCTTTGACCATGAACCGTCCACTCGTACTTATCATCCTTGATGGCTGGGGCTATGCGCCGCCGTCCAATGCCAACGCCATCTCGCTGGCGCGCAAGCCTAACTATGACCGGTTGCTCCGGGAATTTCCCAACACGCTGATTCATACCAGCGGGCATTATGTGGGCCTGCCGGACGGGCAGATGGGCAACAGCGAAGTCGGGCATCTGAATATTGGCGCCGGGCGCGTTGTCTCCATGGACATCACCAAAATCGATCAGATGATCCAAAACGGTGACTTTTTTTCCAATTCTGTGCTGCTGGAAGGGATCAAGAATGCCCGTAGTGGCGGGCGGCAGCTCCATATCTGCGGGCTGGTGTCCGATGGTGGCGTGCATTCGCATTTGAACCACCTTTATGCGTTGCTGCGGATGGCAAAGCAGAACGGTGTGGACCGCACCTTTGTACATTGCTTCATGGATGGGCGCGACACGCTGCCTACCAACGGCGCGAATTATCTGCTGCAGCTTCAGCAAAAGATGCGTGAGTTAGGCACGGGCAAAATCGCATCCGTCAGCGGGCGCTATTACGCCATGGACCGCGACAAAAAATGGGACCGCGAACTGAAGGCCTTTGATGCCATGGTGCAGGGCAGGGGCGAAGGCGGGACCTATATCGATCCGGTGCAGGGCGTGAAGGATTCTTACAATCGCGACGTCACCGATGAATTTATAGTGCCGTTTGTCTGCGTGGACAATCGCGGACTGCCCACAGGCGTGGTCCGCGATGATGATACGGTCATCAACTTCAATTTCCGCGCCGACCGCGCGCGCCAGATCACGCGCTGCCTGACGCGGGAGAGCGGACTGACGGCGCAGGGCGGTCGCGACCTGCCCGATGCCGAGGCTCTGGATGCGACGATCCCGCGCGATCGCGTGCCCAAAAATCTCAAGTATGTTTGCATGACGCGGTATGACCGCCAGTTCACGCTGCCCTGCGTGGTCCCGCCGGATTCGCTCAAAAATCTTCTGGCCAACGTAATGGCCGAGCATCAACTGCGTAATCTGCGCGTGGCGGAGACAGAGAAGTACGCGCATGTGACCTACTTCTTCAACGGCGGCGTGGAAACCCCATTTCCCGGAGAAGACCGCATTCTGGTGCCGTCACCCAAAGTCGCTACCTACGATCTCAAGCCGGAAATGTCTGCCCAGGGCATTGCCGAAACCGTGGTTAAAGCCACGGGCGATTCCGCGTTTGAGGTGGTGATTGTGAACTTCGCGAACGCTGACATGGTAGGTCACTCCGGTAAAATTCCACCGACCATCAAAGGCGTGGAGACCGTGGATGCCTGCCTGGGCGAGATTTACAATGCCGTTCGCCAGCGCGGGGGCGCCATGCTGATTACTGCCGATCACGGTAATGCCGAGATGATGATTGATCCGGCCACCGGCGGCCCGCATACGGCACACACTACCAATCCCGTTCCGTTCATTGTGGTAAGCGAGGACGCACCCAAATTCACCCTGCGGCCCGATGGATCACTGCGAGACATCTCGCCCACGGTTCTGGGAATGCTGGGGTTCCCCCAACCCAAAGACATGACCGGGCACGATCTTCGGGTCATAAAATCATGAACCTGCTTATTAATGGCGAATCCCGCGAGTTTTCCGGCGGCATGACGCTGGCTGCCCTGGTGGAACACCTGGATATGAAGTCGGATCGTGTGGCGGTTGAACTGAATCTGCAAATTATTTCCCGGGTGGCCTGGGCGGAGACAACTCTCAAAGATGGAGACAGGCTGGAGATCGTACATTTTGTTGGTGGCGGAATTTAAGAAAACAGTCTGACGAAGTCGACAATTTTCCTTGACAGTACCCCTCGGTGTCCTTGAGTATGCAGACAATTAAGGCTGGAAATGTTTCAAACATTTCCTTCGCTGATATGAAACCGCGCTTCGGAGGAGGATCATGGTGGCGGAAATCAATATTCTGACCGAATGGATTCCCGAACAGATGGAGCCGGGGACGATCTTTGTTCTGGACAACGCAGGCGAAATCGGAGATGCAGGTGACCCTTACTGGGCGGTGCTCTCCTGTCCGGAATGTGGCACGCTGGGCCTGATTACACGACGCCAGATCGGCGGCTTAATTCCCGTGATTTGCGGATCGGGAACATGCTCCGCACAATTCGTGATCCAGGATGAGCAGATGGTTCCGAAGAAGCCCAACTAAGCTTGATTGAGTGATGGTGGTCGATTACTGCCCGGGCGCAGCTTCGCTGCCCTTACTGCTCTTCGTTCATTTCTCACTGTCAGCCGGTTGCTTTGTTCACGTTGGATACCGGTATCTGCTCGGTAATACTGATACCAAAGCCTTCCAGCGCGGCCACGCGTTTGGGGTGGTTTGTGAGCAAACGAATCGAGTGGATGCTCAGGTCCGAGAGTATTTGCGCGCCCACTCCGATATCGCGCTGGGTTTTCTGCTGATGCATGGCCACGATCGATTCCGGGGCTTCCCGATGAAAGACCAGGCGTTTTTCGCCGTCCACGCTGAATCCCTTGGATGTCTGGTGCAGGTAGATTAGCGCGCCCATGCCTTCACGGGCGATCATCTCAAGCGAACCATCCAGCACCGTTTGGCAGCCGCAGAGGGCGCCGCCGAAAACGTCGCCGGCCAGGCAGTGCGCGTGCATGCGGACGAGCACGGGCTTTTTCGCGTGCTCCACGTCGCCTTTCACCAGGGCAATGTGCGACTGCTGGTCAATCTGGCTTTCAAACGCGATCATGCGAAATTCCCCATGGCGCGTGGGTAGCATGGCCTCGCCCACGCGCGCCACGTATCTCTCGTTTTGCATGCGATAGCGAATCAGCTCGGCAACCGTGACCATTTTCAGATTGTGGACGCGGCAGAACTCGGTCAGGTCAGGGACGCGGGCCATGGTGCCATCTTCATTCATGATCTCGCAGATCACTCCAGCGGGAATCAGCCCGGCCATGCGTGTGAGGTCCACAGAGGCTTCAGTTTGTCCCGCGCGCACCAGTACGCCGCCTTTACGGGCGCAGAGAGGGAAAACGTGCCCAGGCCGCACCAGATCGGAGGCGCGGCTTACAGGATCAATGGCTACCTGAATCGTGCGGGCACGATCATGAGCGGAGATTCCCGTGGTGACGCCATCGCGTGCCTCGATGCTCTCGTAAAAAGCGGTGCCGAAAGGCGAGGTGTTCTCGCGGGTCATGGGACCGATGCGCAGATAATCGAGACGCTCCGGGGTCATGGCCAGGCAGATCAGTCCGCGGCCATATTTGGCCATGAAGTTGATGGCTTCCGGCGTGATCTTTTCGGCGGCCATGGTGAGATCGCCTTCATTTTCACGGTCTTCGTCATCTACAACAACAATCATTCTGCCGGCGCGAATCTCTTCGATCGCGGTGGGAATATCCGCAAAGTGGCTGTCTGTGCTCATATTGATTCCGTTAAAAGTCTAGCATTAACAGGTAAACGCAATAGTGGAAAGACCATGCTAAATTATTGAGCGAGGAACCAGGCAAACAGTGCCTGATTTTGGGTGATGTTGATTATGGGCGATCCAATCAGGAAGCTCACGATTGAGGGATTTAAGTCCATTCAGAAGCTGGAAGAGTTTAATTTCCGGTCTCTAAATGTGTTGATTGGGGCTAATGGAGCAGGCAAGAGTAATTTTGTGGGGTTTTTCCGCCTTTTGCGGGAATTGATTGAGCAGCGTCTTCAACTCACTATTGCTACCGAGGGTGGAGCGGATGCATGCCTTTACATGGGGCCTAAGATAACGAAACGGCTTGTCGGTAAGCTGTATTTCGGAATCAATGGATATGAGTTCGAGCTTGTGCCAACAGATGACAATCGTTTGATCTTTGCTGATGAAGCGACTAACTATGTCCAGCTCATGAAACGAAGGTCATTGGGGTCAGGCCACTCTGAAGCCAGGCTGAAGAATCACAAAGATGATTCCGGTCTCATGGCGAAACATGGCGTCCCATATTATGTGTTTAATGCTGTGTCTGGTTGGGTCGTCTATCACTTCCATGACACCAGTTCGACCGCCGGCGTGCGTCGTCAGGGTGCGATCAATGACAACGAAATACTCAGACCCAATGCGGAGAATCTGGCGGCCTTCTTATTTCGTATCCGCCAGACAAATCCGGTCGAATATGACAAAATTCGTGATGTAGTGCGCCTGGCAGCTCCATTTTTTGATGATTTCAAGCTGCGTCCGGTATCAACAAATCCGGAGCTGATTCAACTGGAATGGCTGCAGAAAGAATCAGACTACCCTTTTCGGGCCAGCCAATTGTCGGATGGTACTCTTCGTTTTATCTGTCTTGCCACGGCGCTCCTTCAGCCTTCTCCGCCTCCCACCGTGCTCTTTGACGAGCCAGAACTCGGATTGCATCCTTACGCTTTGGTTCTTTTGGCCAATCTCTTTAAGCAAGCTGCAAATCAAATTGGAGACCAGATTGTCAGGCAGGTGATCGTCTCGACACAATCGGCGCTTTTGCTGAATGAGTTTGCTCCGGAAGACGTGATCGTTGTTGAACGCTCGCAGGGACAGTCAATATTTCGGCGGCTGGATAGTGATAATTTGTCCGAGTGGCTTAAGGAATACTCTCTGGGGGAACTGTGGCAAAAAAATATACTTGGTGGCAGGCCACGGAATGAAGAAACCCCGCAATCCACAAGCGTCATGAACGGATACACTGGCGGAGATGGGCGATAGTGCCTCGCCTTTTTGTGGTGGCCGAGGGCCAAGCAGAAGAGTCGTTTTTAGATAAAGTTCTCGCTCCTGTTTTGTGGTCCAGCGGAGTGTATCTTAGGCCCGTCGTCCTTGGAACCCCAGGCCACAAAGGCGGCAAAGTCAATTATGCTCGCGTAAAGAAAGACGTTCTTGCGCTGCTTAAGCAGGATCGAACGATTTATTGTTCTACCATGCTCGATTTTTATGGACTGGGGGCGGGCTTCCCCGGCACTCCTTTGCAGCAGAACCTGCGAAATATAGAAAAAGTCATTCGTATTGAACAGGCAATAAAAACTGATATAACCGCACAAATATCAGATCTTCGCCCAGATGTCCGTTTTCTTCCGTATCTGCAGTTGCATGAATACGAGGGATTGCTGTTCAGCGATCCAGCAGCTTTTGCTGACGGTATCAGGCAGCCACATCTCCGGCAATCATTTGAGGAGATACGGCAAAGCTTTGTTTCTCCGGAGGACATCAACGATCATCCTGATACTGCGCCTTCGAAACGAGTTCTGGGTATCTACCCAGGGTACAACAAAGTGCTGGAAGGTACGCTGGCGGCACAATCTGTCGGGATTGCCCGGATGCTCCAGGAATGCGCTCATTTCCGTCAGTGGGTAGAGCGCCTTCAGGCGCTGAGTGAGATTTAGAACTAGCGCTTTTTTCTGTATCCACTGGTTCTGCCTGCGCATGTGGCATACAATCCTTTTATGGCAAAGCAGCCGTCCGGATCGTTTGAAACCACATGTCCCTGCTGCGGGGCAATGCTGAAAATTGACGTGGTGACCCGCGCCGTTATTTCCCATGTCGCTCCGGTGAAGCCCAGGACTTTCAGCGACTTTGAAGCTGCGGCCAAAGCCATGCGCGAGCAGGAAGGCCGCAAGGAGTCCATTTTCCGTCAGGCGGTGGATGCCGAAAAGAACAAGTCCGACCTGCTGGAAAAGAAATTCCAGGAAGCGGTAAAAAAAGCCAAAGAGACTCCGGACGAAGGTCCCAGGCTCCGTGACTTTGAGATCGACTAGCCGCTCTCAGCCCCGGCGAATTCTTCTGCTGGGGCATCGCGGGGCCCGTCTGTACGCTCCGGAAAACACGATTGCCGCGCTCGATACTGCCCTCCACCACGGCGCTGACGGTTTTGAATTCGATATACGCCGCACCAGCGACGACCAATCCGTTCTTTGCCACGATCCTAAATTTCGCCGGCTTTCCGTGAGACGGCACACGCTGTACCAGCTTCGCGCCAAATGCCTGTCCGAGGAAGAGCGAATACCTTGCCTAAATGAAGTCCTCGAACGTTACGCACAGAATGCTTTTCTCAATATTGAAATCAAAGTTCGCGGCGCTGAACGCGAAATTGCCGCCACGCTGAAACAACTATCTCCGCAAGGAGGCTGCTGCGTGTCTTCATTTCTGCCGAGTGTTGTGCGCGGCCTGCACCAGCTCGATGGCTCGCTGCCGCTGGGCATCATCTGCCAGACGCGCTGGCAGATGCTTCGCTGGAAGCTGCTGCCGGTCAGCTACGTGATTCCTCACTATCGCCTGCTGTCGCATCGGCTGGTAAAGAACCTTCACGATGCGGGCAAAACCGTGATTACCTGGACGGTCAACCAACCGAGGCAGATGCTGCGGGCAGCTGCGATGGGCGTGGACGGAATCATCTCCGACGATACTAAGCTTCTCGTGGAAACTTTGCGCCGGAATTAGGATGCAGGAAGCGTTCACGCTCCTGCTCAAACTCTTCAAGTTCCCGATGAATGAGCCAATCTTCCCAACCCAGAGCGGCGCCGATCTTTTGCGCCGCCTCCTGGCTGCATGCTTCTGACCAGCACGCTCCCAGCGCAATCGGGACCCGGCGCAGCAGAATGTCTCCCAGAGTCACGGCGTGTTCGTAACGCACCGCTTCCACAGCCTCCGCCACAATGTGGTTGGTATGGCTGCAGAGAGGGGCGCGCCAGCGTTCGTCATGCTCTGCTGAGCAGGCGATTGCCAGTGCGCGGCGGCCATGCCATTCCGCAATTGCCTCAGCAGAGGCGACCGAAATTCCGGCTTTACTCGCTACCAGAAGTGACCATTGATGGAGCGTGGATTCAAGGCCATTCGCTGGTGAGCCCGGAATAAAGCCGCTCACCGGCTGCGAGGGCTGCAGCCCGAGTTTTTCTGCAACCTCTCTTGCCAGGCTGGCTGCCGTGGTCAACTTGCCGCCGATGATCGATAGCATTCCCACCGCGCCCTCAGAGCGGTGATCATGGATGATGTGCCTGCGGGTAATGGCAGCGGCTTCTTGTTTTGGCGTATAGGGCAGAGGACGAATTCCGGCGAAGCTGTAGCGTATGTCGGCCTGAGTTAGGCCCGTATGCGGAAACAGATGTGTGAAGCTCTGGAAAAGATACTCGATTTCATCGCCTGACGGTTGCGGGTTGGAAGGATTATTTCCGTCGGCGACCTCAGATGTGCCCACCAGCACCTGCTCATTCCAGGGAATCACAAAGATGGGGCGGCTATCGATGGCTTCTGTGTAAATCGCCTGATCAGGCATACCAGAAAACCGTGGCAGTACCAGATGCGAACCGCGAAGGCCGCCAATCATCTGTGCAGCGGGAATATGCGATTCACGCACGATGGCATCAGCCCAGGGACCCGATGCATTCACAATCCAGCTGGCGGAGATCGCATATTCTTCGCCGGAAATTTGGCACTGAAGCCGTGCGCCGGTCACCCGGCCTGCCTTTTTGTCGCGCAGGATCTCGAGCGCGCGTGTGTGATTGCGCGCCACAGCGCCGCCATCAGTGGCTTCCGTCAGCCATTCGGCTGTGATCCGCTCGGGAAATTCGCACTGTGCGTCTTCATAGGCAAAAACACGCAGAGGCCGTTCGGAATCGAGCAGTTGTTCAAACTCGCGGCTGGTCAGCCTGGTGTGGTCGCGCCCCGCCCAGTGACGATAAAGCCATAGCCCGGCCCGGATGGCCAGGGTGCTGCGCAGAAGGGAGAACGGCTCCTTCGGCAAAGCCAGCAGAAACTGCAGCGGATGCACTAAATGCGGCGACTCGGCCAGCAGGCGTTCGCGTTCGCGCAGCGATTCACGGACAAGGTCAATCTCGCCGTGCTCCAGATAGCGCAGCCCGCCATGAATAATGCGGGTGGAGCGGCTGGTGGTGCCGGAAGCAAAGTCATGCTGCTCCACCAGCAGCACGCTCTTTCCGCAGCGGACACATTCCCGCGCAATGGCCACGCCGTTGATTCCTCCGCCAATGATCAGAACGTCAAAGTGGCGTCCGGCGAGCGGCGGGCATTCACGATTTGCAGCCTGCATCGGCAACTTACTCTAATGAAACGGCACAGAATTTTTTTTTGCAATGCAAATTGTTTGGCTCGCGCCCTGGAGCTTGTTTTTACTGTTGAGATTCGCTTGTGCGCGGCGGGACTTCTCCCGACCCTCACGGTGATACATTACTGGTGTGTCCACTGGCGAGAAATTTGAAAAAGCGGCAGGAATCATGGCCCGTCTGCGCGCTCCTGGCGGCTGTCCGTGGGACCGTGAGCAGACTTTCGACACCATAAAACGATACACGCTGGAAGAAACTTACGAAGTGCTCGAGGCCATCGAGAATCGTGACTGGCCGGAACTTACCAGCGAACTGGGCGACCTGCTTTTGCAGGTGCTTTTTTATGCCGAAATGGCTAAAGAAGAAGGCCACTTTTCGATTGACGACGTGCTGGACGCGCTTAGTCACAAACTCATCAGCCGCCATCCGCATGTCTTTGGCGACGTGAAGGCCGAAAATGCCGACCAGGTGCTCAAAAACTGGGAGGCGCTCAAGGCGGAAGAGAAGAAACAGCGCGGACATGCGCCGCAGAGCCTGCTCGGCGGCGTGTCGTCCAAAATGCCGGCGCTGCAGGAAGCCCACAAGATCAGCTCCAAAGCGGCACGCACCGGCTTCGACTGGCCAGAGGTTCAGGGGCTGTTTGAAAAGCTGGCGGAAGAGACGCGCGAGCTGCAGGAGCATATTGCCGGGCTTCCCAGTGATGCGTTGAAGTCTGAGAAGAACGATGCGCGGATTCCGGACGAAATGCAATCGCTGCTGGAAGACGAAATGGGAGATCTGTTTTTTGTCCTGGTCAATCTTGCCCGGCATCTCTCCGTGGATCCGGAATCGGCGCTGCGCCGGACCAACCGAAAATTCCGCCGCCGCTTTGGCTGGCTGGAGGAGCAGCTGCAGAAACAGGGAACCAGTCTGGAGGATGCCACTCTCGAACAAATGGAAGCTCTGTGGCAGCAAGCCAAGAATCTGGAGGGGAAGCAGCCGTGAACGCCGGACCATCGGAAAACATTGTGATTCGCCACTGCGAAGGAATTGCGGAGTACCGGGCCTGCGTGGCGCTGCAAAAGGAAGTTTGGGCCTTTGACGATGCCGATCTGGTGCCGCTGCGGATATTCGTAGTGGGCAAGAAAATCGGTGGCCAGATCATTGGTGCGTTTGCCGGCGAAGAATTGGTCGGGTTTGCTTTTTCAATTCCTGGCAGCCGCGAAGGCCATAGCTATCTGCACTCGCACATGCTGGCCGTGCGTGAGAGCTTTCGCAATCGCGGACTGGGTCGGCGTCTTAAGCTGGCCCAGCGCGATGATGCCATCGAACACGGTTTTGATTTGATCGAATGGACCTTCGATCCTCTGGAGATCAAGAATTCTCATTTGAATCTTGCCCGGCTCGGCGCCATTGCCAGCCGTTACAGCGTGAACCACTATGGCGATTCCTCTTCGCCGCTGCAGGGCGGATTGCCAACCGACCGTTTGGTCGCGGAGTGGTGGCTGAAGTCCGAACGGGTGACAGAATTGCTGGACCATGGACACGCTCCTGAATTCCCGGTAGTGAGAAAGATCGGCGTGCCCGCGCAGATTTATGCGTGGAAGGCTTCGGCTGCTGACCGCCCCAGAGCGGCAGAAGTGCAGAAGCGGAACCGGGAAGAGTTCCTGGTCGCTTTTGGCCTGGGTTTTTCCGTGCTTGGTTACCAGTGCGACGCACAGGGCAACGGCGAATTTCTTATGGGCCGCTGGCAAGAGGATCCGGCGCTGCCAGGCGTGAGCACACATGAGAATTGAAGCCATTACTCTGCGCGAAATCCGTATGCCCCTGGTCCATTTCTTTGAGACCAGCTTCGGACGCACCACGGAGCGCCGCATTCTGCTGGTCACACTGCATACGGATGGTCCCGAAGGCTGGGGCGAATGCGTGGCCGGCGAAGATCCTTTCTACAGCGAAGAGTCGATTGATACGGCGTGGTACGCCACCGAGAAATATCTAGCGCCTGCACTTGTGGGGAAGACAGTAAATCAGCCTGGTGAAGCGCCGCGGCTGCTGGGGAAGATTCGCGGTCACCGCATGGCCAAAGCCGCGCTGGAAAATGCAATGTGGGACGCAGAGGCTCAGCAGCGGCAGATTCCGTTGTGGCGTCTGCTGGGGGGATCACAGACCGAGATTGCCTGCGGTGTCTCCATTGGAATCCAAAATTCGCACGAGCAATTGCTGGAAAAAATCGAAACGGAGCTGGCTGCCGGATATCGCCGCATCAAGGTGAAATGCAAGCCAGGATGGGACCTCGAGATATTTGAAAAGATTCGCGGCCGCTGGCCATCCATTGTGCTGAGCTGTGACGCCAACTCTGCTTACACGCTGGATCAGATCGAGCATCTCAAACAGTTTGACCGTTTCAATCTGTTGATGATCGAGCAGCCGCTCTGGCATGACGATTTTTATTTCCACGCTCAGTTGCAGAAACAGATCAGGACCAGTCTTTGCCTGGATGAGGCCATTCACCAGCGGCGCGACGCGCAGGCTGCCATGGAGCTGGGTTCATGCCGGATCATCAATATCAAGGTGGGCAGGGTTGGAGGACTCACGGAAGCTATTGCGGTGCACGACGCTGCTCAGGCCTCCGGCATTCCCGTGTGGTGCGGAGGGATGCTGGAATCCGGCATTGGCCGCTCGCACAATATTGCGATTTCCACGCTTAAAAACTTCACCCTGCCTGGAGATGTCTCCGCCTCAAAGCGCTACTGGAAAGAGGACATTATCGACCCGGCGGTGGAAGTCTCTCCGCAGGGCTTCATCAAAGTTCCGGACCAGCCTGGGCGGGGTTTCAGCATCAAAGCTGATCTGATTGAAAAGCTCACTGTACGCAAACAGACTCTGAAAGCCTGAGTCAGGGCCAGGCACAACTCCTTTGGCGTTGGCAAATAAAAATGCCTCGCCAGGTGCACAACTACCCGGCGAGGCTGAGGGCTTTCTTCTGTAAGAGTCAGAACCTCACGGTTGCGCCTACCCGGATGATCCGCTGGCCCAGAGCATTGCCAATCACGGTATTGGTAACACTGGGATCGCCGAATCCGGTGAAGGCTGAACGTATTCCTGCGTCTTCAATTGTCGGATCTATACTCTGGAAATTCGAATGATTGAAGACATTGGTCGCGCTGGCATGGAACTCCGCCGAGACCCGCTCCGTGAACCGGAACCGCTTGAAGATCGAGGCATTGGCGGTGTTGGTAATTGCGTCCTGTACCAGATTGCGGCGAGCGCCGAACGGCGTTCCAAAGACACCCGCGGCTGTGGCGCCGTTCACAATGAAGCGGACGCTGTTTTTATTCACCGTTACCACCTGCTCGCCATTCACGTTGTTCAGAGCGTTCAGGCTTAACAGAGTGTTTCCCGGGACCCCCGCCTGGCATGCGGGATCGGTGGCCGGATTGGCTGCAATGGCTCCGCAAAAGTCGGCAGCAAAAATTCCCACGCTGGTGGAAGGAGCGCTGAGATTACCGACGAAGGGCCGGGCCGTGTCGGTGCCCACGAATGCGCCGATGAAGCCGACGTCATACAGGTCCAGAGGCTGCGTGGCGACTGCTTCAAGCGCCGATTGTACCGGCGTATAACGCTGGCCGGACGCCAGAAGATAGTTGCCGGAGAACCCCCACCCTCCCAGCAGATGGCCCATTAGGCCGTGCTGGTCTTTAAAGAATGGCAGCTCCTCCGTGAACACAATAGACCACTGATGCGGAATATCAATTCCGGAGAAGGCGTATTCGCCATTCTTCGGATCCAGTGGGTTTGCGGCCCAGGCGGAGGTATTGCCGCCGCCACCGGTGCTGAAGATTTCACTCACATTGTCATACGTTCTGCTAAAGGTGTAGCCCGTGCGCAGTGTGAGCTGTTTGAACAGGTTATTGGCGCGGAACTCGACCTGGACGCCGTTGTAATTCGAATAGCCACCGTTCGTGCGCTCGCGGACGATACCCTCATTGCAGTTGACGCGGCCAATCGCCTGCGGCACCACGGCCTGGGCCGCCGGACACGGAGTAAGTCCCGCCGTCATACTGGGAAACGCCGTGGCCAGATCGGCAATGAAGGGATTGCCGTCAATCGACTGGAACAGCGCGGTCCCATGGTTTCCCACATACCGGGCTTCGATGGCTGAGTTCTTCGAGGTCTGGCGTTCAATGCCTAATGTCCAGGTGTGTACGCGGTCCGGGCCAAAATCAGGAGTGACCGTGGTTTCGTTCTGAGTGCGCGGATCGAGCGTTCCTGGAGTGAGGAACGGCGAGAGTGCGGCCCGCACGTTCGTTCCGGTAGGCGTTGCCGGCATGGGAATTGCGTTTGCGGCGGCCCCCCGAATGGACTGCAGAAACACCTGCGGCGCCGAGGTGGCAATGTTGAGGTAGATGTTGTAGAAAGGAGGATCGTAGAGCAGGCGATAACCTCCGCGAATCACCGTCTTTCCACCGCCGGTCAGGAAGCCGCCCCCTTGCGGCGCCCAGGCAAATCCCGCGCTTGGCCCAATGCTGGTCTTAATGGAAGGCAGAGTGGGAAAGGCACGCACCGACAAGGGAAGAGCTGGATTAAACAGCGGGTTCGGTCCGGTTTCATTCTGTACATCGTTGGTGTTGAACAGATTGGCCGGCTGTCCGTAATAGGACCATGTCACGCCCAGATTCAGGGTGAGAGACTGTGTGGCTTTCCAGTCGTCGCCAATATAGAGAAAGGTGTCGTGCTCGCGAAAATCAAGTCCCGGATTTCCATTGGCAACCTGCACGCGGTTGGGTGTGTTAGCGGCAAATGTGCTGAAGTCGTCAAAACGGAAGGTGCCGTTAAGGATCGGCAGGAAAGTATTAGGCGAGCGTTGAAATGTATAGTTCACGCCGGCTTTGAGCTGGTGTTTACCCAGAACATAACTCCAGTTGTCCTGCGCCTGCCAGGTGTTTACGATGCGGCCCTGAGGAATATTTGTTGCCGGGCCAATGGACATGAGGGTGGGATCGACGTTAAAGGTGGTGCGCGCCAGCGCCGTGCTGATGCCGGCAGTGGTGGGTACCGTGCCCAGACTGTTGCCGCCAAATTCCACATTCAGCCGGGTGAAGCCGCCGCGGGCTTCATTGACCATGTGCGAAGTTATGTTGTGGGTCCAACTGCCCAGAACGCTCTGATTGAGGTCCGGCTCGTTGATGGGAAAACCCGAGGCCGCGTCATTCAGCCCATCATCGAGATTGAAAAGATTGTTTCGCTGAAAGAGATAACGAAAAACCACCGTATCGTGGCCTAACTGCAGGTCCGTCCGTGCGATCCAGTCGAAGATATGCGAGGGTGTGGAGAGAGTCCGGCCCACGCCGGCAAAGGGCACCATTCCGCAGCCGGATACATTTTTGAGAGTAGTGGTACTCGTAGGCTGCGGATTTCCGGTGGAAAAGGCATAAGGCCCAAAGCTGGTCAGGGCGGCAATGGAGGCGCTTCCGGGGAAGCATGCGGAAAGCTGCGTCAGCCCGGCAGGTGTGGGCGTAAAAAGTCCATTTGCGTACGCCGTTTTTTGGGAGATGATCTCCTGGTCAAACCCGCCAAATATAAATAGTTTGTTTTTGACCACGGGGCCCCCGATGGTGAAGCCGCCAAACTCATCATTGGCGCGGGGAATGCCGTTGAGATTCAGGAACTGCTTTTGAATGTTGGTGAGCGAGTTCATGTTGGTGTTGTTCTCGCTGCCGTAGATGCTGCCATGCCAGTTGTTGGTGCCGGATTTTGTAATCACGTTTACTACCGATCCCGCGTTGCGTCCGTATTCCGGTCCAAACTGGTTGGTAATGAGCACGTACTGCTGGACAAATTCCGCGTCTCCCAAAAACAGAGAAGGCCCGCCTACGCTGTTGTCGTTGTTATTGAGGCCATCAATCTGCTGGTCATTGTTGCGGCCGCGGATGCCATTGACCACAAAGCCCGTGCCGCCGTTGGTGTTGGAAAATCCATTATCCCGGGCAGCAGTAACGCCTGGAATAGAAGTGGCGATATTATCCAGTCCCTCGTTTTCCTGTATGCCGGCAAATGTATGCAGAGCAGTGCCGGAGACGGTATTGGTGACCTGGGACTGTGTTGTTTCAATCAGCGGAGCCTCCGCGCTTACCTCCACCGTGGTGCTTGCCTGCCCCACGGAGAGTTTGACGGAGCCGAGACTGCTGTCCACACCTGCCGCAACAGCCACGCCATTTTCTAGAGTGCCACTAAAGCCGGGAGAAGAGATCTCAACTTTATAGCTGCCTGACGGTATGAGATTGAAACGGAAGAGGCCGGCGTTGTCCGAGGTGGTTGTATATACGGCGCCGGTGTCGGTGTTGGTGGCTTTTACCTGGGCCGCGGGAACGACCGCGCCCTGAGGATCTATAACGGTCCCGGAAATTGAGCCTTTAAGAACCTGTCCCAGCAATATGCCTGTTAACAGACACATTGCCATGAGAAAAAGAAATTTGTGTGTTCCACGTTTCATGCTGTACCCCTTTAACCTGGAAATGGTCACCCCATCTGCGATTGATTTGCACTGGACTTACTCCTTTCATTCAGAAACGGTGGCCGCAAGGATGTTGTATTGCAAACTACATGCCACTGATTGTTTGCCGTTGGGTCAATAGATATGGGTTTTAAGTGATTGACTGGCCAGGTTTTATCGGAGCAAACGCTAAGAGGGCAGGGGGTTGCGCCTTAACCCAATACTTACCGAATTTAGAATTCATGGCAGGTGAGACTACGGATTGTGAAAGGGAGAGTTGCTGGATATGGCTTTACAGGCGGACAATTGGGGGCAGTCATGAGGACTCATATAGGGAGTAAGAGGGCTAGGGGCGACTTGGGCAGAAAATAAAGCAAAGCTGGTTGCTTTATTTTCCTGCCCGGCTGGGAGCCCATGCAATGTGAGGGTCAGCATTGCATGCAAAAAGTTCAGCGAAGTGCCTCTATGGAGAGTACGTGAAGCGTTTGCGTCTTTGCATCCAGCATGGTTCCGGAAACCTTCACTTTTTTTCCGGCAAACTGCTCGGGCTGGATCTGATCATCAAGCCGGTAAACCTGATCTTTCACAATCAGTACGTAAAGGCCGCCCATTTTTTTAACGCACTGCCGGGTGCAGCTTTTGGAATCATTGCCGAAATCGCCTTTCCCGATCATTGCATCGTGGGTGCGGTCGAGGGAGTGAACGTTGAAGGCACACTGGCTGTCCGAGATTTCCCCCTGGAAATTGAGTATTACAGGGTCTTTGTCCTTGCCAAACGCGCAAGGAACCAACAATGACAGAAACAATACAAACGTTGTGTACTTCATGACATCCTTTCTTCAGTGACTACGGGGGAAAAGGTTACGGTAAAACCTCGAATTTCATGCGCATGCCTTCGTGATCTCCACTGCAGATGACGGTGCATACCACTTCGTATTTGCCGGGTGCTGAGGGTGCATTGATACTGAATTCCTGTACACCCTCCTGGAGTTCAAAGTCCCAGCCGGGAACCCGGACATGGTCTTTGGCACGAAGAAGTGTGAAGCCATGGACGGCTCCATCACGATTCCAGCTCTTGCCTTTATGGGCTTCAATGCGAAGCAGGAGAGGCTCGCCTGCCTTTACTGAAATTTCCGCCCGGTTCTGGCCGGGGATTTTAAAATGACTGTTTGCATCGGCCAGGACCTCAATCACCCGAGGTGACTGGCTGAGAGCTGGCACTGACAGAAGAAGTAGCCCTGCCAGTGCGGTAATGATGCGAAATATACGAGTATGGTGTTGGGAAAACTTATGTGTGTTCATTGTGTCATGTAATGGAGAATGAGTCGTTCGTCGTCATCGGTAAGTGTTGCGCGCACGCGCATGTGACGAATCACAGTTGCCATCATGCGCGGAGGAAACTTTACTGGATTGGCATGGCATCGGCTGCAGTTGGAATGAAACCGTTTTTCACCTTCCAGACGCATGGTACTGTCGTCCGCATTGTGGTTCGCGGAGGCCGCACTGCCGGGTAAAACCTTATTATCTTTATTGTTTTGGTTGCCGCTGGTGGCGAATGCCGCCGTAGCCACCAGAAGAAAGAAAAAAGCCAGAAGCAGATAGATTTTTCCGGCAATCGTTCTCATCACAAAGCGCCTCCCTTGGATCCCAGAGGCACCAGAAAACGATACGTTATGCCAATCATCCAGATGTTGGCGTTGTTGCCGCCGGCGGCAAACTGTTTGCCAAAACTAGCGGAAGCCCGCACGTCATTGCGCAGGTAATAATTCAGGCCAAAATCTCCCTGATTGGTACTGGTTCCGGGAAGTCCCAGAAGGGTGGCCGCAGCCGGGGTGAGTTTGGCATTGGCATAAAACTGCTGCCCGCGCCCCACAAGTTCCAGCTTATGCAGGTGTGGAACCTGGCTGAGGCGATATACGGATTCAATCCAGTATGCGCTGCCCTTGAGTCCGGAAGTACGCACGAACTCAGAGCGCAGTGTGAGTGGAAAGGAATTGGGCTGCCATTCGCCATGAAGCCCGGCAGCATGCGAACGGTCACCCTGCAAAAGCTGCTGAAAGGACGTCCCGATTTCTACCCGTGGTCCAGGAAAAAAGAAGTTGATACGCCCGCCTGTTGTTCGGTCCGTAGCTAAAAGGTGATTGGTATTGCAGGTGGAAAAATAAACAGCGTAATTAATATCTACTTTGTTCTTTGCGTCCGCAGAAAAACCTCCGCGCAGCATTCCACCCAGAGCGGAACCGCTGGTGGTGGCCCGGCTCAGGGGAGCCGACTGAAGGGCTCGAATCCAGTCCGGCGCCAGTCTTTCACCAAATATGCCAAAGGGTGTAATAAATCTTCCCCCGGTCACGGTCACAAAGCGATTGGCAATATAGTCAACCTGAGCATAGTTCAGGCCATACAGGAGTGTGCCGGTGTAGTCGGTCTGGCTGCTCTTAACCACCGTGTCAGAAAAATTTCCCTTGGCCTCGATGAGCCACTTATCGCCCAAGGGCATCAGAAGGAGCGGACTTACGAGTGGGGCATTCTGGGTCTGTCCAGACGAAACGCGGGTGAAGTAAGAAGTAGATCCGGTCAGAATAGGGACAGGCTTCGTGTCCTCGTCCTGACCGCGCGCTGCCACCCCGATGAGCACAAGAATTGCAAGGGGCCATACGTGCAAGGCCCTCTTCCTGCGCCAAAGATTACGCATAATTCGTCCTTACTAAAAAATGAGACTTTATTTAACTCGCAAACTTGCAACAAGATGACCTTAGTAACATCGAAGACTTTTCGCAAAGGCTTGAACAGCTGAATTTCAGAATTGCATAGTGGGCATCTATAGCTAAAGCCGAAAATGTAGATATATTCATTTTTTTAAATCTTTTATTAACAATGGTTTACATGGTAAATATTCATTCTGATTCCAGTATGCACAGAGAAATACAGCGATAAAGGGATGCTGGGGGAAGGTGGTAACTATTCGAATTCGTTTTGTGAGGAATTCAAAAATTTACTAATTAAAGCAAAAATGAGAAATGCTGTTTTGCCCGGTAGTTGCCCTGTCTGAACCCGCTGGAAACAGACTACGCAGTATTACATTTCCCGAGGCAGGCATTCGCTTCGCCAGCAAATGCCGTATACTGCCGTTCCGGTCCAAAAACTTTTAACGGGAAAAACGTACTTATGCGCTGTATTCACGAAGCTGGACGCACGGTATTCATTGCTCTGTTTTTGATTTTTGCTTCATTCGACTGGGCACAAACCAGCGGGGGAACCAGCGCGGACGCGGCCTCCGTCGAGCTGCGCATGGAACAAAAACTGGACGCGATGCGCAGTGATCCGCTGGCCCTGCATGCATTTTTGCTGCGTATGCCCAAGGGTGCGGACCTGCACATGCATCTGAGCGGCGCTGCCTATGCAGAGTCGTTTATCCGCGCGGCGGCTGAGGACAATTTGTGCGTGGACCCGGTTGCCAATTCGTTTGTCAGGCCGCTGTCGATGTCGGAAGGTGTACCGCCGCAGCCGGTCTGCGGAGAAGGGAAAGTTGCAGCGACGCTGGTCTTCAAAAATCAGCATCTTTATGACGCGCTGGTGGACTCCTTTTCCATGCGCGGCTTTGTGCCCAGCCCCGGTGTGACCGGGCACGACCATTTTTTTGATACGTTCGGGAAATTTAGCGGGACGAGCCCCAATCACTCTGGAGAATGGGTGGATGAAGTCGCTACCCGTGCGGCCGCTCAGAATGAGCAATACCTGGAGCTGATGATTACGCCGGCATCAAGCCGCGTATGGACTATCAGCAAAGACGTCCCGTGGAACGATGACTTCAAAAAACTTCGCGACGATTTGCTGGCCCACGGGCTGCGCGACGATATCGAGATGGCCCGCGCATCTCTCGATCGCATGGAGAGCACTCGCCGCCAGATGGAGCACTGCGGAGAGGCCGGTGAGGCTCCTGCCTGCAAAGTACAGACCCGTTATATCTGCCAGGTATCGCGGGGCAGCGCCAAAGAACTGGTATTTGCTCAGACGCTGCTGTGGTTTGAACTGGCATCGGACGATCCTCGCTTTGCCGGACTGAACTTTGTGCAGGCTGAAGACGGCTACACGTCCATGGCAGATTATGCGCTGCACATGCGCATGGTCGGGTTTCTGCATGGATTGTATCCGTCCGTTCACATCAGCCTGCATGCTGGCGAACTTGCTCCTGGACTGGTCCCACCAGCCGGCCTTTGCTGCCATATCCGGCAGGCGGTGGAAGAGGCCCATGCGGAGCGCATTGGCCACGGCGTGGATGTGATGTATGAAGACCGTCCTTACGAACTGCTGAAGGAGATGGCGAAGAGCCATGTGCTGGTGGAGATCAATCTTACGAGCAACGACGTCATCCTGGGCATAGCCGGCAGGGAGCACCCGCTGCAGACCTACCGTAAATATGGCGTTCCAGTCGCCCTCTCCACCGATGATGAAGGAGTGTCGCGCATCGATCTCACTCACGAATACCTTCGCGCGGTGCAGAGTTATGGATTCACCTACAGGGACCTGAAGCAGATGGTCCGAGCCAGTCTGGAGCACAGCTTTTTGCCGGGAAAGAGCCTGTGGCATGAACGGGACGCTTTTTCAAAAGTTGCTGCCGCGTGTGCGAAAGATATGCCCGGCTCAGAGCGGCCTTCACCGGCGTGTGACAGCTTTTTGAAATCCAGTGAAAAAGCCCGGCAACAGTGGGAACTGGAGCAGCGGTTCCGAGTTTTTGAAAACGGGAATTAGTGGCTGCTTTTTACCGGCGATTGTTTCTCGGCTGTGACGAAGTGTTCCTGGGTCTCTTCACTCACAATGGAACTCTCAGGCCTTTCAAGGATCTCAAGAGCTTTGTTGAGGGTAATGTCGTCCGGCACTCGCCGGAAGCCGGAAAAGACCTGCTTCTGATGGACCGCGATCGTCTTGAAGATGACCGCGCGTCCACGAATATTCAGATCCACCAGCACGCTTTCCCAGTGTCCCTGTCCGACGTCCTTCTGCACCACCTTGAAGGAGCCTCCTTTGTCCAGATGCCCGAGCAGCCCCCAGCCAAAATTTACGTCTTCAAAAAGTCTGCCTTCCAGGCGGACGAGCCGTTTGAGCGAAGGATGGACCAGGAGGGTGCCGCTCATCGCGTGATATACGGTCATTTCCCGCGAAGGCGGATCGTAGTGAGGGTTGGGCCGGTAGGCTACCCGGATCATTTCATCTTCCATGCCGTCATAAGTAAAGATGAAGGCATCCGGAATGCCTTTCAGAAGCTGGCGGGCTTTCTCCGCGTCGGCTTTTTCCCGCTTTTCGCGGCGGATGCGTGCTTCCGGATCATTTACCAGTTCATGCATGCGCTGCTTGTCTTTTTCCCGCTGCTCGGTATTCAGAGGCTGGCCGTTGAAAAGAAGGGTCTTTGAGAGATTTCCTTCGGTGGTTTCGACGACCTCGCGATCGATGCTGCCCTTTTCATCCTCGCGGTGCAGGCGGTACATCCAGCGAGTGTGATCGCTGTCGATCGCTTTCAGTTCATTGTTAATGGTATCGCGGACCAAATTAGTGATGTCGGCAGGGGGTGGTGAAGCAGCGTTCTGTCCATAAACCGGCAGCGACACTGCCAGCAATCCCAGAGAGATCACCCCAGCGATGCTGCGCAAAAAAATTCTGGATGACATAAATCTGCTCTGTTAGAGCACAAAAGAACAGCAGCTAGTTGCATTTTAATATGAATTTCCGTAATTTTTAAGGGTTTTGCCGGTTAAATCCTGCTCGATATCTATTCATTCCTTAGTGATTCAACAAGCAGGTACTCAGGATTCGTGTGAAAAAAGGCGGCAAAAAGCCGCCTTTGCTTCGGCCCGCTCGGAAAGGCAGTCCCATTGGCTTAAAGGCCGCATTGAACCGGAACCGCTGTTCCCCTGGTATGCAGCTCCTGTTCCTGCGCGACCCTGTCCGGGGTGGCCGATTGTTAACTGAATTGCAAATATAAGGCCAAATGGCTTATTGGCTGGCGAAGCAGCTTAAGTCAACGTAAGCAAAACATAACATTGGCGTTAATGGACTGTTGTTTGTCGTCGAAATAGATAAACACAGCGATTGCGACCAATCGTCGGCCACAGGTGAGAACAAAGATGCCAGGTCTGTGCAGGCGACTGGTTATTGAAATTATTGCTTTAAGTAATTTTTAGAAAACCTTATTGAAGATAAAGTGGCTCTCCAGTATATTTTCTGCAGCCTTCTTCGTATCCAAATCTGGAGCCAACTACAATGTGGAAATCACGTCCTGATGAGAAGCCTGCTTCCACCACCCCAGCACAACCGTCGCTGACATCGTCACCTGTTCCAGCGCCTGCAGTTCCGGTCAAAGAAAATATAAAATCCGATCCCTTTCGTGCCGACGTTGCGCATATTGGCAAATCGGTACTGATCAAGGGCCACCTTTCCGGCAGTGAAGATCTCTATGTCGATGGCGAGGTGGAAGGTACTATCGAATTACGGGAGCACAGTCTGGTAATCGGCCCGAATGGCCGCATTCGCGCCAACATCGTGGCCAGGGAACTGGTGCTGCACGGGAAGGTCGAAGGCAACGTGCAGGCGGGAGAACGAGTCGAATTAAAAAAATCCTCCACGCTGATGGGAGATGTTTCCACGCTGCGCATTGTGATCGAAGACGGCGCGTTTTTTAAGGGCGCAATCGATATTCCCAAGGAAACGCGGATAGAAGCCCGCAAGGCCATCAATGCCCATGTGGGGGGGGCGTCCAGCGTTACGGTGACGACACAGCCTGCATTTGCGGAACAAAAATAAAGTAAAGTGTAGAAATGAGTTCGGTTGGACACAGCATGATGCGGTGGTTCCGGGGAGAGGGAGCAAGCCAGGCAGCGAGCGCAACCGCTCCGGGCCAGGCTCCGCCCGTAATGCGCCACTCGGCTGGCCTGCTGGAGTTTATGCGACGCATGGACGGAGCAGATAAGCTGTGTGTTCTTGATCTCGGCCAAACTTCTCCCGTCAATATTTCATGTCTCACAGAGCGCGGCGCTCGCGTCTATAACGAAGATTTACTGCGGGCTTTCGAGGAGAAGAGTTACATGGTCCGTCAGGCGGACGGGGCAGAGCATTTTGATCTGGATGCGTTCTTTGCAGAGAATTTCGCCTATACGGAAGGCCAGTTGGATGCGATCCTCTTCTGGGACATAGCCGGCTATCTTCCCGAGCCGGTGGTGAAGCCGATTGTGGAGAGAATCCACAAAATGCTCAAGCCGGGTGGAGCCATTCTGGCGCTTTTTCATACCAGGGATGCTGGGCCAGACGCTCCTTACTTCCGCTACAATATCCGGCAGAATGACACCCTTGAACTGATACAGGGACCGAACTTTCGCCTGAAGCGCGTCTTCAATACCCGCCACGTGGAAAATCTGTTCAGGGACTTTGCCTCCATCAAATTTTTTCTCGGTCGCGACCACATACGTGAAGTGTTGGTGGTTCGCTGAAGGTTTTGCCTGGTAAAAATTGCCCAAGCATGTAATTTAGAAGGATTTTGATTCTCAAAAGTGGAACCAAAATTCCAACCGCTGTTTCCTTTACTTAATCCCAATTAGACAAGTGCTGGGGCTACAGCGATCTCACATCCCTGTTAACTACTGAAAATAAAACACTTAATATTTCTATGCAAAATTCCATAGACTGATGCGTTCTTATGGGCAAAGGATTGCTTTAGTGAAGGCCGTGAACGATGCGGCCTGACCGCGGGAAAGGTCAGGCTCAGAAATGAGGAAACATCATGGCTAGCATCTTTCAGGGAACTCTTAGCGGCTTTGTCGCTGCTCCTGCGGCTTCGGCTCAACTCCAGTATGACTCGGTTTACAAGGAGAACTGCCACCGCATTTATTCCCTCGCTTTTTGGATGACCGGCAATGAACTTACAGCCGAACAGCTTAGCGCCAATACTTTTTTGCGCGCATTCGCAGCCTCGGAACAGCCGGCCAGCGAACAGGTTGATCGCGCGTTTCTGAAAGAAGTCCGCGAGCTTATGCCAATAGGAACACTCACCCTCAACTGCACCGTTTTTCCTGCAACCGAGAGTGTTTATGGCAATATCAAACGCATTCATCTGGAACAGGCGGTGCTGCAATTACCCGCGACAGAGAAGCTGATTTTTCTGCTTCATGATGTGGAAGGATATCAGCACAGTAAAATTTCATCTTTGCTTGGCGTGACGGAAGAAGAGTCCAGACGAGGATTGCATCAGGCCCGCATGCAGGTACGTACTCTGATTTCACAAATGTTGTAAGCGCTTTATCTCCTCTCTCCTTGTTGACGGCCCCTCTTCCCTGAGGGGCCGTTTTTGGTTTTTAGAGGAGTTTTGTTTAGTTATGTAAATTTATCGAGCTTTCGGAACTTTTTTGGGGACTTTTTAGTCTTACACGATAACAACATACGCAGTACCCCCAACGTGGGCGTCGCCCCTATAACGACGCCCACTTTCTTCTTTTCAGCAGAGATTCAACACTGCCTCCTGGAAGAAGTTGCCGGTAACGCTTGCCCCGTTCGCCTTATTTTCGCATAATGCGAGAGCAGGTATTCGTGGCAGAAAAATTTCTTCCCAATCCGAGGCAGAAGCTGGCCATTGAGCATGTAGATGGCCCCATGCTGGTGCTGGCCGGCGCCGGCACGGGTAAGACGACGGTGCTGGTCGAGCGCATTGCCCGGCTGGTAGAGCAGGAGCACGCCCGGGCGGAAGAGATTCTGGCCATCACCTTCACCGAGAATGCAGCCGCCGAACTGAAGGAGCGGGTAGAAAAACGCCTGCGCCGCAAGGCGCCGATCTGGGCCGGGACTTTTAATGCATACTGCCACAGCATCCTGCAGCGCCATGGCTCCGGTTTTTTCGTCCTGCCGCCTGAGGACGTTTACGTTTTTCTCCGGCAGCGGGTGGAACAGCTTGGGCTTAAGCGGTTCATCAGGCCGTCGGACTTGGGACAGTTCCTGGGCGATCTGCGGGACTTTTTTGATCGCTGCCATGAGGAGCTGATTACGCCGGAGCAGTTTCAGGAATATGTGAATTCGCTGCAGCCCGGCGGCCCGGTCCCGCGCAACTGTAAAGCCAAAGATATTGAAAAATTAGGTAAGGAAGAGATACTGCATCGCTGGCAGGAGATTGCCCGCGTCTATTCGAGGTCCATGCATCTGCTCGTGCAGGAGGGCCTGGGCACCTTTGGCATGCAGATCAGTGGGGCCGTCCGTTTACTGCAGGCGAAATCGGAGCTGCTGGAGCAGGAACGGCTGAAGGCCCGCTTCATTCTGATCGATGAATTCCAGGACTGCAATTCCAGCAACATCATCCTGGCCGAGCTGCTGGGCGGGGAAACACAGAACATTTTTGCCGTGGGAGATCCCGATCAGGCCATTTATCGCTTTCGCGGAGCGTCCAGCGCCGCATTCGAAGAATTTCAAAAGCGCTTTACCCGGACACAGGGCGTGGTACTCGACGAAAACCAGCGCTCGCGCGGAAACATTCTGAAGGTGGCGTATGCCGTGATTCGCGAGAACCCGCCGGTACCGTCGCTGGGTGATGCCGTCAGGTTTGAGCGGGTACCGCTGCAGTCAGGGCGCGATTTGCGGGACCAGCAGAGCGGGCGTTTCGTTTTTGATGAGCCGGTGGATCTGGTGATTAGCAAAACGCATGACGCGGAAGCCGCGGTGGTCGCGGAAGAGATTCAAAAACTAAGACAGCTACTGCCGTTGCCGGAACGCTCCGGCATGGCCGTGCTGTATCGCCAGCACGCGCATCGCGAAAAAGTAATGGAAGAGCTGGCGGGGCGCGGGATTCCCTTCATCGTGCGGGGAATGGACGTACTGGAAACCGCGCTGGCCCGAGATCTGCTGGCCATTGCCCGAGCCACAGAGAATGAGAATGATTCGGAGAGCCTTTTCCGTGTCTGCGCTCGGCCCCAGTTTGGCATTGCCGGCCCTGAGCTGCGGCAAAAACTTTCCGCGGCCGGGCAGAACTCGACTTTCAAAAGCGTGCTGGGCACACTCGAGGCTGGTGCTAAAGTGCTGGCTGCGGTCCGGCGGGGGCGCGAGCCAATGCGGAAGGAACAGTCCGCCGCTGACGCTCTGAGTGATCTGGTCCGGGAGTTCCACTTACCTGAGGACGATCCGGTGATACAGGCCATGCTGCGTTTTGCCGGGAACTGGGAGCGAAAGCCGTTTTTCAAAGGCACATCACTGTCCGATTTTCTCGCCTATCTGGAACTCTACCGGCAGGCAGGTGGAATCATTCCCCTGTTTGCCGAAGAGCAAATTGAAGAGCTGGAGCGCGAATATCCTGACGCGGTGCAGCTCATGACGGTGCATGCGGCCAAGGGGCTTGAGTTTTCACACGTATGGCTGATGCGCGTGACTTCCCAGTCCTTTCCCACCATCTACAAAGAACCTCTGTTTGAGTTCCCACCGGCCCTGCGCAGCTCAATTGCGGCTGGAGATGGAAAAGAGATTCACGATCAGGAAGAGCGCCGCCTGTTCTATGTGGCGATCACGCGCGCGCGCGACCGGCTGGCCATTGGCTCACGTCCGGGGCGCGGCCGTGACAAAACGCCTTCCGGCTATCTGCGCCCTCTCATGCTGGATCCTGGCCTGAAAGACGCAGTAGCGAGCCGGGAGATTCAACAGGCGCCGTTTGCGGCTGCGCCATCGGAAGTGTCGGTTGTTTCTTCATGGATGCTGCTGCCACCGGCGTTCAAAACCGATGCGGCACTGAGCGCCAATGCGGTGCAGAGTTATTCGGCGTGTCCGATGAAGTTCAAACTGGAGCGGGACTGGAGGCTCCCCGGCAGAGCAGCAGCTGCTCTGCACTTTGGCAATGCCATCCATACCGCTCTTCGGCAATATTACGATCCCGCGCCGCGTGAGCAGGCGCTTACAGCCGAAGACGTGGTCCGGGTGTTTCGCACCCAGTTTGCCAAAGCGGTGATTGAAGATCCGGTGCAGAAGAGGATGTATGAAGATCAGGGTGAGGCGCAATTGAGGGTTTTGATTGCGGCCTCCCCCGCGACTCCCCCTGAAATTCTGGCGGTTGAGCACAAATTCAGCTTCAAGCTGGGAGTGCTGGAAATTGTAGGGCGCATGGACCGCATGGACCGGCTGGAGGGAAAGGCCGTCCGCGTGGTCGACTACAAAACCGGATTTCCCCGGGACCAGAAGTTCGCCGACGAGAGCCTGCAGCTTTCCATTTATGCCATGGGTGTCCGCCAGCTGGGGTATGAGCCAAGAGAGCTGATGCTGGTTAACGTGCAGGACAATACTGCAGTTCTTACGCAGCGTACAGAGAAACAACTGGATACCGCACGCACTCGGATTGAACAGGCTGCGGAGGGGATTGCCGCGGGAGATTTCACTCCGGCTCCGGGACAGCACTGCCGCTGGTGCGATTATCGCCGGCTGTGCCCGGCCACGGAGCAGAATGTGTTTTTGCCGGCGGCCAAAAAAGCCGGGGTGAATGCGGCAAACGCAGGCGAATAGCCGCCGCAGCAAAAGCTTTACTCGTTGAGTCCCGCAGCACTCTTTTTCATGGACAATTCAGATTGCACGTCCGGCTTTGCGCCGTTGGCAGTCCTTGCGGCTTCAGGATCGTCAAACTCCAGGGTGAGATTGCGGGTGGTGGTTTCGATGGGTTCAAGTTCGCCGATCTCTTCTGTCACGCTTGGGCCCAGTTCGGCAAGTTTGCGTGCCGATACCATAACGCGGCTCTCCAGCGATCCAACGGCCTTGTTGTATGACTCTACCGCCCGGTCGAGCCCTCGGCCCATCTGTTCAATATGCTGGCCCATGCTGCGCAGGCGGTCATGCAGCTCTTTTCCCAAAGCGCTGATCTGCTGTGCGCTGCGCGCGAGCTTTTCCTGGTTCCATCCGTAAGCAATGGCTTTGAGCAGGGCAATGAGCGTAGTGGGTGAAGCGGGTATGACCTGGTGTTCCACGCCATGCTCAATCAGTCCTGGATCCTGTTCGAGAGCGGCGCTGAAAAAAGTTTCGCCCGGCAGGAACATCACCACAAATTCCGGGCTGGCATCAAACTGTTCCCAGTAGGCTTTGGAACTGAGTTGGTTGATGTGCGTGCGGACCTGGGCCGCATGTTCGGTCAGGCGCTGCCGGCGAACATCGTCATCCGCGGATTGGGTTGCTTCCAGGTAGGCGAGCATGGGAGCTTTGGCGTCAACTACTACGTTCTTTCCCCCGGGTAGTTTGATGATCAGATCAGGACGGAGGCGTCCGCTGCTGGTGGTAACGGTTTCCTGTTCGATGAAATCGCAGTAAGGGAGCATGCCGGCGATCTCAACCACACGCCGCAGCTGAATTTCTCCCCAGCGTCCACGTACGGTGGGCGCGCGCAGGGCTTTGACCAGATTTCCCGTCTCGGTCTGGAGCTTATCCTGCGTGGAGATCAGCGAGCGAACCTGGGCGGTGAGTTCGCCGTATGCCTGGCGGCGCGTGTTTTCGATCTGCTGGATCTGGTCGTCAACTTTCTTTAATGATTCTTCGATGGGCGCGACCAAAGTCTCAACCGCCTTTTGACGTTGTTCCAGATCGCCGCGGGCCTGGCTCTGGAATTTTTCCAGACTGGTCTTCGCCAGATCCAAAAAAGCCTGGTTGTTGCTCTTGAGGGCGTCGGCGGACAAGGCGCGAAAAGCCTCGCTGAGTTTTTCCGTTGCCTGATGCAGCAGCTCCTGTTTTTCCTCGCTCGCTTTGCGCTCATGGGCCAGAGTGGCCTGCAATGCGGCCATGCTGGAATTCAGCTCTGAGTTTTGTTTGGCCAGGCGGGACGCCTCGGCGCGGGCGTCACCCAGATCTTTTTGCATGGCGCCGAGACTCGAACGTAAAACCGCCGAAGCCGAGCGAAACGTCAGCCAGGTAATCAAAGCCCCGAATGCGGCGCCCAGTGCGGCGAGTAAAAGCAGCGATGTGTTCATTGATGCGAATCCAGCTTTGATTCTAGAGGCAGCGTGCAGGGAAGCAAAATGAAGTTGTTTTGCGCGGCGCGTCTGTGCCTGCGCACAAAAGTTAAGGGGACGCTTTCGCGTCCCCTTGTTGTGCAGTGTGAAGGGCTGTTACTTCTTTTTCTTTGCTCCGCCCTTTTTCTTTGCTCCACCTTTTTTCTTGGTTGCCATTGTTCTATTCTCCCTTTTTCCATTTTCATGGAATGCGATTCTTGAAAAACCGCAATTGATGAATGTATAGAGTTATTGAAAATCGAAGTCAAGAAAAAAATTGATGTCACTTTTGATTGCAGCGTTCACTCGCCCGCCTCAGTGCATGGAAGTCAGTCCTTTTCGGGCGATGAAGTAGAGCAATAACCCCTGCAGAGAGTCGAAAGCGGCGTGGGCCATCATTCCTGGACGCAGGTTTTTCCGGAAATGCGCGAGCAGGCCAAACATGCATCCGAAGACCGCAATCAGCACCATGCGGCGAATGCCTTCATATCCGTGTGAAAGGCCGAAACAGAGAGCGGAGATGACCAGTCCAATGGATGTGTTTTTGGTCAACGCCGTGAACTGACGCTGCAGGTATCCGCGAAAAACAATTTCTTCGATAAATCCCGCTGCCGTGCTCAGAGCGAAAAAACTCACGAGCGGAACCCAACCTCTGGGGGCGATGATCCCAGCCATTTTTTTTGTTTCTTCGATTTGCGACGTTTTGGCCAGACCCAGGGCAAAGGAAAGCCCCGCCAGAATCAGCCATGACGCAACGAGAAAGCCGACTGCGATGCCCACATCCAGCAAAAAGTCCTCGGGAGTGTTCCAGCGCCCGCCAATCAGGTCTCTGATCTTCATGCCGCGAAGTCTTAATCCGAACCAAACGAAGAGAAGAATAAGAAATTCCAAACCGATATTGACCGCGTATCCAGCCGCTTGTCCGTTGGGGGAAATCGCCCCAGCGCCATGTCCAACCGCGGTGGACATGAGTTTCGCGGAAAGAAAGGAGTTGGCCAGCAGAGCCGTGACCAGCACAATCGTGTGCCAGACCGGCGCCAGCAGTGTTTGTTCGGAAGGCGAAGGTTGTGAGGCCTGCGCGGGGGCTGAATCGAAAGCCTGGTGCGGTATGTTTTCCATAGAGTCGTTGAGCATAGGATCGTTGGGGCTGCTGCGACATCTTATAATAAAGGGTTTGCAACTTACAGGAGATTTAAGGAGATCGTCATGGAGGACGTAGTCATCATCAGTGGCGTGCGCACGCCGATTGGAAAATTTCAGGGCGGGCTGGGGGATTTTTCCGCGCCTCAGCTGGGCGCGATTGCGGTGCGAGAGGCGGTAAAGCGGGCCAATCTGAAACCTGAGCAGGTGGATGAGTGCATCATGGGGCTGGTGGTTTCCGCCGGACTCGGGCAAAACCCCGCTCGACAGGCCGCTCTCAATGGCGGTCTTGCGCCGGCGGTCGGCGCCATGACGATCAACAAGGTTTGCGGATCGGGTCTGAAAGCAGTGGCGCTGGCGGCGCAGGCCATTCAGACGGGCAATGCGGAGATCGTTGTGGCCGGCGGAATGGAGTCCATGACCAATGCTCCGTATCTGCTTCCTCAGGCGCGTAAAGGATACCGGCTGGGCAATGCGCAGATGATTGATTCGGTGGTCAATGACGGCCTTTGGGACGTTTACAACAACTATCACATGGGCCTGACGGGTGAGAACGTGGCGGAGAAGTACGGCGTGACGCGTGAGCAGCAGGATGAGTATGCGGCTAATTCGCATCGCAAGGCCGTGGCTGCCTGGAAAGAATGCCGCTTCAAGAGCCAGATTGTTCCGGTAGAGATTCCGGCAAAGAAAAAAGGCGAAGCCGCCACGCTGTTCGACAAAGACGAAGGGCCGCGCGAGGACACTTCAGCCGAGGCGCTGCGCAACCTTAAGCCGGTATTTAAGAAAGATGGCACGGTGACGGCGGGCAATGCCTCTACGATGAATGACGGCGCGGCTGCCACGGTGGTCACGTCACTGCGCAAAGCGAAGGAACTGGGTGCTGAGCCGATGGCGCACATTGTCGCGCAGGCCACCAGCGGTACAGAGCCGCAGTGGGTGATGATGGCACCGGTGGATGGCATCCGTAAGATCTGGGCGAAGACCGGATGGAAGCCGGAAGATGTTGATCTTTATGAGATCAATGAGGCGTTCTCGGTGCAATCCGTCGCCGTGATTAAGGAACTGGGGCTTGATCCCGGCAAAGTGAATGTGAACGGTGGCGCGGTTGCCCTGGGGCATCCCATTGGCGCCAGCGGCACCCGCGTGCTGGTGACGCTGCTCTATGAACTGATTCGCCGCAACGCGCGGCGCGGAATCGCGGCACTCTGCCTGGGTGGCGGAAATTCGGTGGCCATGGCAATCGAGCGGCGCTGAGCAATCACGAACCCATTACCCCGCGTGCACGCTGAGTGCGCGCGGTTTTTTCTTTATAAAGCAAAAAGCACAGGCAGGAGTGCCTGTGCTTTTTATTTCAGTTGAATTTTTCTAATTGACTGAGCCGGCGGCCATGCGCTGGATCTTCAGAGTGTTCATCCGTCGTGATAAGCGGCGCTCCAGTTGTCCCAAAGTGTCGCCGAGATGAAGGATGTTCTGACCAAAGTTGTCGATGCCGTAAGAATCGATATCCGCGGTGACGTTGCGTGCGAGGCTGGAGAGCATTCGTACGCGTTCGGCTTCCATCTGCGGCATCACGGTAAAGGGATCGCTGCCGCTGGAATCCAGGTCGAGGAAGCGCTGCACGTTCCATGCAGTCTGGTGGACGTGCTCCAGCGCGTCATGGAATTGCTCTACCAGACGGGCATCGACTTTCTCGTGAAGCAGGCACTCTTCAATCTCGCTGAGTTCAGCGAGGACAAGCATCATCCGGGACGACACGGCCTGAGCGGCTTTTGCCGACTCAGGGAATGTAGTTGCAGTTGATGCGGGAGCAGTAACCGGCGTTGAAGCAGTGATTACCGGCTCAGGTGAAGCGGATGTTTTCGGGCTCGGTATGGATGGCGCCGCCGGTTGCACCGCAGGCCGTTGTGGAAGCAGGACGGGCGATTCACTGGGCTGAAATTTTTGTTCGGCGCGCAGGACCTTGTTGCCGGCCAGCGAGGCTATCAAAAATTCGAGATGCTGCTGGCCTTCCGGTGACACATGCTGGAAGGCCAGGCCCATGCCGACCGCATGGTGCGATGTCCGAACCACGGCGCGTCCTCGCACGACCAGATCCTGCAGGCTAAGCTCGAAAAGTACGTTCGTTCCCACGGCAAGGGTGGAGACGGTTTCCACGTAACAGCCAGTCAGGCAGAGATCGCTTACGTTGCCTCGGACCGAGTGTTCGTCCTCCGGGCGGCGAATCTCAACTCCGCCGGTGCAGTGATAGCGCGGATATTTTCTGCGGCTGGGCAAAGCGTCTTTTTTTGCGGGATGCATACGGCGCGCTGCTTCGAGCGCGCTGGCCAAACTGCCGATTTTTTCGAGGTTAAATTCAATTCCGCGCACGGGGCGTTCCTGCACGAAGATGGTCTTGTCTTCCAGGCACTGGACACCCACCTGTCCCGCGCGTGGGGAATCCACGCGCCCCACCCATACCACGCGGAAGCGGGATTTTTCGCCGGCGTGCTGAATGCCTACGGTCTCGCCCTGGGCGACACAGTCAATTCCCAGCAGACGTGCGCCGCCACGAGTTGCGTTGAGGGTGCGCGCGTGTTGTACAAAAGGTTTGCCATAACGGTCCATACCCCAGACCGTCACATCCATGTTCATTTCAACTCTGGGCTCACGGCGGCGGCTCATGTTTTCCTGTTGTCCAAAAGAAATTCGAGGAGATGGTAATTTGAGCGTTGGCTGGTTTCAACGAGTAAAGAGTGGTGGAAGCGAGTTAGGCACCAGGCATCGCTGGTACCGGGTGAGGATGGATGAAGGGCGCATCTCTGTTACAATCGGCGCGATTCCGCTGCCATGCTGTTTAAAACCCAAAGCGCCGCAGTCTATGGCATTGACGCCAGCATTATTGAAGTTGAAGTCGATGTAAGCCCGGTCAAACAGGCCGATGACAATTTTCAAACCGTAGGCCTGCCCGATGCGGCGGTGCGCGAGAGCCGGCAGCGTATCCGCGCAGCGCTGCGCAACTGCGGCTACGATATTCCGCCGACCACCATCACCATCAATCTGGCTCCTGCCGATATTCGCAAAGAAGGCTCCGGGTTCGATTTGCCGATGGCGATGGGCATTGTGGGCGCATACGGTGGTTTGGTGAAGAAAGAGCTGCCGGAGTTTGTGATGGTGGGTGAGCTTTCCCTGGATGGCGGCGTTCGTGGTGTACGCGGCGCTCTGCCCATCGCGATTGAGGCCCGATCGCGCAAAATTCCCAACCTGATTGTCCCTGAGGTCAACGCCCGCGAGGCGGCGGTGGTGAGCGGAGTGAATGTGTATCCGGTGAAGTCGCTCATCGATGTGGTGAACCTGCTCAACACCGGCAACGGAGTGGCTCCCCTCAAGGTGGACACCAGCCAGATATTGCACACCGGCCACACGGGAGTGGCCGACTTCAAAGACGTACGCGGGCAATTCACGGCCAAGCGTGCTTTGGAGATCGCCTGCTCCGGCGGACACAACATTCTGATGATTGGCCCGCCAGGCTCGGGCAAGACCATGCTGGCCAAACGAATTCCCGGCATTCTGCCTCCGCTGGCCTTCGAAGAAGCGCTTGAGACTACCAAGATACACAGCGTGGCTGGCGTGCTGGACGCCACCAGTGGCCTGGTGAGTGCGCGGCCATTTCGTTCGCCGCACCACACGATTTCTGATGCCGGACTCATCGGCGGCGGTATGATTCCGCGTCCAGGTGAGGTTTCGCTGGCGCATAACGGTGTGCTCTTCTTAGACGAGCTGCCGGAGTTTCCCCGCAACGTGCTGGAGGTGATGCGCCAACCGCTGGAAGACGGCAATGTCTGTATTGCCCGTGCATCCATGTCACTGACCTTTCCGGCGCGTTTCATGCTGGCGGCGGCCATGAACCCCTGCCCCTGCGGATATCACGGCTCGGCGCGCGAATGCCACTGCACGCAGCCGATGATCCAGCGCTATGTATCGAAGATATCCGGGCCACTGATGGACCGCATCGACATCCACATTGACGTTCCGGCGGTGGACTATAAAGAGCTGCGAGGCAGTGACAGCAAGGCTGAAAGCTCGGCCCAAATTCGCGAACGAGTGATCCGCGCGCGTGAAGTGCAGCTCAACCGCTTTGCCGCCGCGGGGGAGCGTATCTACTCCAACGCGCAGATGGGCGAGCGGCAGATTCGCAATTACTGCGAACTTTCGAGCGACAGCGAGCGCCTGCTGGAGCGGGCCATGCAGCAGCAGGGCCTGAGCGCCCGCGCGCACGACCGCATCCTGAAGGTGTCACGGACCATTGCCGATCTGGAAGGCAGCCCGCAAATCGAAAGCAAGCACATTGCCGAGGCCATTCAGTACCGGACGCTGGACCGGACGTATTGGGTTTAGGAGTCCAGGGCCATAAGACCCGCCTGGCCTTAATATTGCGCCGTCAGTGTAGTTCTGCCAAAGTTTGGTCCAGTGTGACCATAGGACATTCCCCTTTGGGCGCGGACAAGCGCCGATTCTGCCGGTATGGAAATGCCGGACGGCTGTACACTCAGTCCTGCATTCCAAAGCAATTCCGGAGTTCAGGCGAATGACTCATCCCAGGAGCCATGAGTGCGCGCGCCGAAGTTCTCGCGTACTGGTTTCCCTGCCATTGTCGGTTGCTGGACAAACGAGTGACGGTGCTCGGGTGAGCGGCCACGCGCAAACGGTGGTGGTCAACCGCCATGGCGCCAAAATCCGCTCCAGCGTTCCGCTGGAGACGAGGATGGAGGTTCGGGTCTCGCTGCTGGAGGCCTTCCGGTGGCAGGCGGCAAAGGTGGTCTGGGCCAACCCAGGGCAAAACGAATACGGAATTGAACTGCAGCGTCCGGAAAATTTCTGGGGCATTCATTTTCCTCCGGAAGACTGGGAATCGCGCATACCTGTTGCCAGCGCCAGCGGCGAGATATGTATTTCCCAAAGCGGCACCACGGTCGCTCTGCGCGGTGAATCCGCCAGTGGCATTCCATTTCAGGAGGAAAGCGTGCTGATTCCCGTGGGCGATTGCTGGGGAGCCATCATGGTGAGCCCGCCGATCGGGCTGAACGCCAACGTGAGCGTCATCTTCGGAGGGCAATTGGTGGAGGGTGCTACCATTGCCGCCATTGCTCATCCTCGGGAAGCTGGCCGCTGCCGTATCTGGCTGCAGTTTGCCCGGCCGTTTCGCGTGGTCTGAAAATCCGGAATCGGCGCGAAAAACAATCTTTCCGCGACACGCAAAAGCACGCAATGCAAACGCCGCATTTATACTCTTTAGCTTGTTCATAACAAGGAGCGTTTATGAAGCGTAGTTTCCTGTTTGCAATGCTGCTCGCGATGTTCTTCCCGGTTTTATCATCCCTGTCTCTGGCCCAAAAGGGAGCGAAGCCGGGGACGGTCATTTACATTCGCGCCGGGCGGATTTTTGATGCTACCACGGATAACGTGCGTGAGAACGTCATTATTGTCGTGGAAGGAGCTCGCATTCAGAGCGTTGCCTCGGCGGGGCAGGTGACGATTCCTGCCGGCGCCAGCGTGATTGATCTTTCCCGCGCTACGGTTTTACCGGGACTGATCGACTGCCACACGCATATGGGGTCGCGCGCCGACCGCTACGACGAAATCTACAGCTTTAAAGACACGCCTTTTTCGCACGCCTTTGCCGCGGTGATACACGCACGCAAAACGCTGGAAGCGGGCTTCACCACCGTGCGCGACGTGGGTTCAAAGCCTTTTCTGGCCGTGGATCTGCGCAATTTCATCAATGAAGGCATGAGTCCGGGGCCGCGCATTGTGGCCAGCGGTCCGGGAATCACGATTACCGGCGGGCATGGCGATCTCAATAACTACTCGCCGCAGACGCGTGTGTCGATGTTCCCGGAGGAGCGCGATTTTCAGGTTGCCGATGGCGTGGACCAGATTCGCCACGTGGTGCGGGCGCAGGTGAAGTACGGCGTGGACGTGATCAAGATACTGGCCACGGGCGGAGTGCTCTCCAAGGGCGACAATCCGGGAGCGCCGTCGTACACCTTTGAAGAACTGAAGGCGGCCGCCGAAGAAGCCCACATGGCAGGACGCAAGATTGCCGCCCACGCTCACGGTACCCAGGGAATCAAAAACGCCATCCTTGCCGGAATCGATTCAATAGAGCACGCCAGTCTGATTGATGACGAAGGCATCCGTTTGGCCAAAGAGCATGGTACGTACCTGGTCATGGACATCTATAACGACGATTACATCCTCACCAAAGCGGTCGAGTTCGGACTGCCCCAGGAGAATGTGGACAAGGAAAAGGCGATTGGCCGGCTGCAGCGCGAAAATTTTGCCAAGGCATTCAAAGCCGGGGCGAAAATGGCCTTTGGCACCGATGCTGGCGTGTATCCTCACGGTGACAACGCCAAACAGTTCTTTTATATGGTCAAGTACGGCATGACTCCGGCCCAGGCCATTCGCGCCGCCACCAGCAGCGCCGCCGATCTGATCGGGCGGTCCAAAGACGTGGGTACGATTGAGGCAGGGAAGTATGCCGATATTATTGCCGTAACCGCCGATCCGTTGCAGGACGTGCGTGCGCTGGAGAACGTTGGTTTTGTGATGAAGGGCGGAGAGATATTCAAGGACAATATTACTGTCAAAGCTTCGCACTGAAATTCAGGAGGGAACTGATGACATTCAGGGCAGCAATCTTGTTTTTCGCGCTCTGCTTCGCCGTTACGGGACTCAGGGCGCAGAATGCTCCGTCCGCTCCATCACCAGCCGTAACATCGTCGTCCTTAGGCATGAATGAGCAACAGACGGAAGCGCTGCGGGCCGATATTGCCCGTATGAAGAATCTGGTGCAGCAGATGGAGATCAATCTTGCGTTTGTGGACACAACGCAGTCTCCGCTGAAGCACCAGTTTCAGCTCGAAATCGATATGTGGAAGATCATGATCGTGCACATGGAGAAGCAGCTTCCGCCCGTCCATGCTCACTGAGAGTTTGAATGGCATGGAACAGGAATGACATGGAAGAAGATACCAAACAGAGTGCTGCCGGCGAATCGAGAGAAGAGTCCGAGCTGCGGCGCGCGACCCGCACTCGGATTGACGTACGTCTGCGGGTGACCTTCACTCTGGCGGACGGAAAGGCGAGCGATGCCTTTGGCCGGGCCAACAATCTGAGCCACGGCGGCATTGAGGCGTATATTCCCTGTCCTCTGCGGAAAAACTCTCCGGTGACCCTCGAGTTGACGTTTCCCGAGTGTGCCAGGGAGGCAAGAGTGAAAGCGGTGGTGCGATACAGCGACGGCTTTCGCTATGGTTTGGAATTCAGTGACGTGTCGCGGGAAGTGCGGGAGATGATCAGTAAAACCTGCGGGCCGGAGCGAGGTTAAAAGTGAAGAGACTCTTTCCGAATATCACGAGCATGGCCCTGGCTGCCCTGGCGCTGTTGCTGAGTTCTCAGCCTTGCTTCGGCGCTCGTCCCAAAGTGCGGACGATTACCGTATTTGTGCATCTGGAGCGGACGCAGTATCGCGCGCAGGTGGAAGATGCGCTAAAGATGCTGCACGCCGCGAAGTCGGCTTTCGAAAAAGATGGATATGAAGTCGAGACCCTGCGTATCACTACGCAGCCTTTTCCAGAGATTGTGAAAGGACTCACTACCGCACAGGCGCTGAGCTTCTTTCGCGAATACGACCAGCTTGCTCAAAAGGAAGGTCTGGCCATGGACATCGGCGGCGCGATGATGCGCGATTCCGATGATCCGGCCGAGGCGGAGCTGCTGGCCAAAATCATTGCCGCGACCGAGACGATCAACGGATTTGTGGTGGTCGCGGACGATTCCGGCATTCACTGGAACGGAATCCACGCGGCAGCAGGGGTGATACAGCAGCTTGCGGCGAGCACTCCGCACAGTGAAGGCAATTTTCGTTTTGCTGCCGCAGCTTTTCCACCGGCAGTGGCGCCGTTCTTTCCTGTTTCGCACACGCCAGGAGCGGGGCATACATTTGCCGTGGGACTGGAATCAGCCAATATCGTGCAGGAGGTTTTCGGTTCGGCACACAAAGACCAAAATTTTGCCGCCGCGAGTGAGCGGCTGACGGCCGCGCTCAGCCAGGAAGCGAAAAAAGCCGAGGCGATTGCCCAGGGCATTGCAGCACAAAGCGGCTGGACGTATGAAGGACTTGATCTAACTCCAGTTCCGCTCAAGGATATTTCCATTGGCGCAGCCATGGAGTCTCTGCTGCAGAATCAAATTGGGGCACCCGGAAGTTTGTCGGCGGCATTTGCGATTACGTCGGCGGTGCGGCGGGTTCCGGTAAAGCAAGCGGGATACAGCGGCCTGATGCTGCCGGTACTGGAAGACAGCGTGCTGGCCAAACGCTGGGAATCAGGCGCCATCGGCAGAGACGCGATCATGTCCTACTCCTCGGTTTGCAGCACAGGGCTGGACGCCATTCCACTGCCAGGCGATATCTCAGAGCGCGAGCTTGAAAACATTCTTACCGACTTAGCCAGCCTGGCAGTGAAATGGCACAAACCGCTTTCAGCTCGGTTGCTGCCCGTGACCGGGAAACACGCCGGGGACATGACCGAGTTCAGCAGCCCTTATCTGGTCAACATTAAGATTCGTTAGCGGACAGGCCGGGGCTGCAAGTCTTACCACTTCATGCGTTCTCGCAGTGAGGTGATATGGGCGACATGATGGTGTCCATGCCAGGAATAAATGGAAAGCAGATGGTCCAGAGTATTGGTTCCGCTTTCCGGGTGAACGTACGGGCGCTGGAAGTCGTTTGATTGTAATGACTTAAGGAGAATGGTCCAGCGGGCGTGGACAGCATCGAGAATGTTGAGCGAGACCTCGATAGGGGTGAGCTCCGAGTCTTTGAGCTTTGCCCAGGAGCCTTCTTTATAGGGCTTGATTGTCGGAGACTCTTCGGTAAGAGCCAGTTTGAAGCGGACATAAGCGTTCATGTGACTGTCCGGCACGTGATGGACAAGCTGCCGGACGCTCCAGCCGCCCTCGCGATAAGGGGTGTTGAGCTGTTCCTGGTTGAGGCCGCTCACCGCCTGCCGCATGAGGGAAGGCACTGAGGCAATTCGTTCAATGTGCTGTGCCCGGGATTCGGGCGTGGGACTGGGGCCGGGAGTAAACCGGCCAATCGGATAACGCGGGTCGGTCATGAAAAGTCCTTAAATTTCCGGATTGCTGGATTATCCTGCAGTGACTTTTATAGCTTATTTTTGAGGGAATTACAGAGACAGAGATCTGTTATTAAGCAAGGTGAGACGCGAGGGGTGAAAAAATATCTTGACGCCTTCGCTTAAGCCATATACCGTAGAACGTCCGAGCGTGAAAACAAGGCTGTACGGTCAAGACACCGGCTCTTAAGTAACGGTTAGCACAAAAATAACGATTTTTGAACAACTTAAAAGCTGGCGTTTGCGTCTAACCAACACGCAGGGTCTCTGGTAAATCCCATACAACCCAAAACGCCCGAAATGTTCAGGCGTCAAGAGCGGCTGGTTAAGACTTTGTATTGCCATAAAATCTTAAATCATAAGGAGAAGTAGCATGCGTTCAAATTTGATATATGACGCACTAAATCCCATCAATAACCGTTATCTTTTGTGCCAGGTCATTTCCAAGGCCACGCGAAAGTTTCACCGTCCGACCACCCGGATTCAGGACACCATGAATGATGTTTTGGTGCGGGTAGGAAGGGCAGACGAGACTGAGGCTGTGATCTCAGATACTCCGGAAGCCTCCGTCGAGCCGCAGCGCAAGGCAGCCTAGAACAGGTTTCCCCGTCCCGCCAGACCAGATCAGAACCGGACTGGCGGGTCCTCGGGAGAATCCAGGACGAAAAAATCCCACCTTTGTATCGTGGCCCAGGCCCTCTTTTTAAAAATCCATTCAAGAAAATCAGAAAAAATCCCGTAGGTGAATATGACGATTGCGGAACTAAAAGAAAAAAACATAACTGAACTTACAAAGATTGCCCGGACGCTCGATCTTCCTGGCGCGAGCGGCCTGCGCAAGCAGGACCTGATCTTCAAGATCCTGCAGGCCCAGAGCGAGAAGGAAGGGCATATCTTTGCCGAAGGAGTGCTGGAAATCCTGCCCGATGGCTATGGATTTCTGCGGTCGCCGGACTACAACTATCTTCCTGGTCCTGACGACATTTACGTCTCGCCTTCGCAGATCCGCAAGTTCGACCTGAAAACGGGTGACACTATCAGCGGCCAGGTGAGGCCGCCGCATGAGGGCGAAAAATATTTCGCGCTGGTCAAGATTGAGGCCGTCAACTTCGAGTCGCCGGAAGAGGCGCGCAACAAGATCCTCTTCGACAATCTCACGCCGCTTTATCCGCAGGAGCGGATCAAGATGGAGACGGCCAAGGACAATTTCACCGCACGCGTCATGGATTTGCTGACGCCGATTGGTAAAGGACAGCGCGGACTGATCGTTTCACCTCCCCGCGCCGGCAAAACGATGATCCTGCAGAACATCGCCAATTCCATCACCACCAATCATCCGGAAGTGGTGCTGATCGTTCTGCTGATTGACGAGCGTCCGGAAGAAGTCACCGACATGCAGCGCTCGGTAAAGGGCGAAGTGATCTCTTCGACCTTCGACGAGCCCGCGGCGCGCCACGTACAGGTTGCGGAAATGGTGATCGAAAAAGCCAAGCGCCTGGTGGAGCACAAGCGCGATGTGGTGATTCTGCTCGATTCCATCACGCGTCTGGCGCGTGCCTACAACACCATTGTTCCGCCTTCGGGCAAGGTGCTCTCCGGCGGCGTGGATTCCAACGCCCTGCAGCGCCCCAAGAGATTTTTCGGCGCGGCGCGCAATATCGAGGAAGGCGGATCGCTCACCATTGTCGCCACCGCGCTGATCGAAACCGGATCCCGTATGGATGACGTGATCTTTGAAGAATTCAAAGGTACCGGCAACATGGAAGTCATTCTTGACCGCAAGCTTTCCGACAAGCGCGTCTTCCCGGCCATCGATATTCAGCGCTCCGGAACGCGTAAGGAAGAGCTGATCATACCCAAGGAAGATCTCACCCGCATCTGGGTGCTGCGCCGCGTGCTCAACCCGCTCTCGCCCGTCGAAGCCATGGAACTGCTGATCGACAAACTGGGCAAGACACGGTCTAACCAGGAGTTCCTGGGGAACATGAGTTCGCTGTAGAAGAAAATTGGCAGTAGCAAGGCAATTGAGAGCCGCCTCCTGGAAGAACGATTCTTCAGGAGGCGGCTTTCTTATTTCACACTAAAGACTTTGCCTCTCCGCCAATCTGTGGCACAATCTCCCGTTCCGGAAATTGCCTTCCCGGCGCCTTTTAAACGACTTTCTCGAGGTGGCCTTTGCATAGCAGAAAAATAAATAGCAGAAAAAAATTACCGCTGATTTGCGCACTGCTGCTGATCTTTGCTTCTTTTACATCCGCGCAAACCAGGCTCCCTAAAATTCAGTTCACCGATACCACGCTGGAGAACGGGCTGAGAGTCATTATTGTGCCGGACAACACAGCGCCGGTCGTGGCCGTTTCCGTTACATACAACACCGGATCCCGCAATGAGAAGCAGGGGCGCACCGGCTTTGCTCACCTTTTCGAGCACATGATGTTTGAAGGTTCGGCCAATGTGGGCAAGGGCGAGCATATGCTGCTGGTGCAAAACTACGGCGGCACGATGAACGGTACTACCAACAACGACCGCACCAATTATTTTGAAGAGCTGCCGCGCAATCAGCTCGATATGGCGCTGTTTCTGGAATCCGACCGCATGAAAGCGCTGAACATTACCCAGGCCAATCTGGATAATCAGCGTAACGCCGTGCAGGAAGAGCGCCGCCTGCGGGTCGATAATCAGCCGTATGGAAAATCCGGAGAAGCTCTGGAATCCATGGTGTACGATGCGTTTCCTTATCATCACTCCGTGATCGGTTCCATGGAAGACCTCAATGCGGCCAGCATCGACGATGTGAAGGAATTCTTTCGTGTCTACTACGCGCCTAATAACGCAGTGCTGGTCCTGGCGGGTGACCTCGATACAAAGGAAGCCCTGGGCAAAGTTAAAAAATATTTCGGCGACATCCCGCGCCAGTCCGCCCCGCCTGCCGTGGATATGACTGAGCCGCCGCACACCAAAGAGCGGCGCTCCACCATGGAAGATACCCTGGCTCGGTTGCCGCAAATCCAGGCTGCTTATCTGGGGCCGGTGGGGAATACGCAGGATTTTTACACGCTTCAGGTGTTGAGCAACATTCTTTCCGGTGGAAGAAGTTCCCGGCTGTATGAGCACCTGGTCCGGCAAAAGCAGCTGGCTTTCAATGTGTTTGCCGGAGTTCAGGACCGCCGCGGCCCCAGCCTGTTCCGCGTGGTTGCGTTGCCGCGTCCGGGGGCCAGGCTCGAAGACCTGGAATCCGCCATCTATGACGAGTTTGACGCGGTGAAGAAGGACGGAATCACGCCCCAGGAGCTGGAAAAAGCGCGTGTGCAGTTGTTGCGGGCAGACATTCAGGGGCGCTCCAGTGCGCTGGGTCTGGCCAATCGCATTGGGCTGCTCACCGTGTATTTCAACGATCCCGGCCTGATCAACACGGCATATGAAAAAATTGCTGCCGTCACGGCCAGCCAGGTCAAAGCAGCCGCGCAAAAATATCTTGTGCCTGAAAATCGCGCAGTGGTCATCACCACACCGCGTGCGTCCGGCAGCAAGCCGGGACTGTAAAAGGAGACGCCATGCAAAAAAAATCATTCATATTCATTCTGATTACGCTCTTGAGTGCGGCATTAGTCTCCGCGCAGCAGCCGCAAGGGGATGACAAGCCGTTACCGGGAAAAGTTCAGCGATTGAACCGTGTGCCGGTGAGCCAGGAGATTCTCAAGGTTAAACTGCCGCACCCCAAAGAAGTCACGCTACCGAATGGCCTGACTGTTCTGGTTCTGGAACAGCACAAGCTGCCAACCGTGAGCTGCGTGTTATGGATTCAATCGGGCGCGCTGTCGGACCCCGCGGACCTGCCGGGGCTGGCTTCCTTCACCGCGGACATGTTGCGCGAAGGCACTGCCAAACGGTCCAGTGCGCAAATTGCTTCCGAGCTGGACGATCTGGGCGCAACGTTCGCTGCCGACGCCGGCTTTGGCTCCAATCTCACGACTATCCAGGCTTCCGGACTGAGCGAGTCAGCGGACAAGTTCCTGGATCTGATGAGTGACGTAGTGCTGAACGCCGGCTTCCCATCGGCAGAATTGGAGAGATTCAAACGTACGGAGAAGACGCGCCTGCTGCAGATGCGTTCCAATCCAGGGTTCCTGGCACGCGAGCGTTTCAACCACGCGGTTTATGGCAGTTTTCCGGCATCCATTCAATCCACAACGAATGATGCGATCCAGAAGGTGACGCCGGAAGCGCTCAAGGGATTTCATGACAAGTACTATCTGCCCGGCAATGCCATTCTGGCCTTCGCCGGTGATGTAACGATGCAGCAGGCAACGGCACTGGCCAGTAAATATTTTGGCCCCTGGAAAAACAGTGAAGTTTCCGCAATGAAGATGGCGGAGTTATCGCCTCCGTCCGCCGCCCATGTGTACCTGGTGGACCGTCCGGGTTCCGTGCAGAGCAATATTCTTGCTGGCGGGCTCGCAGTCCGCCGCTCCGATCAGGATTATGTTGCGCTTTCCCTGGTGAACCGTATTCTTGGTGGAGGTTCGGCAGCGCGGCTCTTTGCCAATCTGCGTGAAGACAAGGGATACACCTATGGCGCCTACAGCCGGGTTTCCAGCGATATTTATCCTGGCACGCTTATCGCCAATACAGAAGTCCGAAACGCTGTAACCGACGGTTCACTGCACGAGCTTATGTATGAATTCAGGCGTCTGCGTGATGAAAAAGTGCCTTCAGCGGAGCTTGAAGAAGCAAAGCGGTCGATCATCTCCCGCTTCGCGCTGTCACTGCAGAGCCCGGTAGAGATCATCAATGCCTGGCTGACGGTGAAATATTACGGTCTGCCTGCCGATTACTGGGACCGTTATGCGGATGAAGTAGCAAAAGTCGATGTGGATACAATACAGCGCACGGCAAAGAAATACATTGATCTCGATCACCTGCAGATTGTGATTGTCGGCGACGGTAAGGAAGTTCGCGAAGCCGTCAGCAAATACGGAACAGTTTCCGTGTTTGACGCAGAAGGACAGCCTGGGGACGTGAAAACCGGGGCGCCGATTTCCGGAACGAAATAAATGGAAAAGGGAATCTGCTCTGCTTTTGCAGGAAAATGAGCAGATTCCCTTGTCGAAATTCAGCTTTGCTGATCAGAGGACCAGCTCAGCAGGGCACAATTTTGTCTGATTGAATGCCGCGGGTCGCGTTCCTTGTATCCACAACCAGCTGTGCCTGGTCCACAATCATCTGGTAGTTGTAATCCGAGTGGTCGGTCACAATCAGCACGCAGTCATACTGCCCAAGATTTTCCAGCGGAACGCAGGTCATGTGCAGGTTGTATTTGCGCCCCCGGCCGACTTTGGGGAAATAAGGATCGTTGTAGGAAACCTCGGCGCCCTGCTTCTGCAGTTCCTCGATGATGGTAAGCGAGGGCGATTCGCGCAGATCATCAATGTCGCGCTTGTAAGCCAGGCCCAGCACCAGCACTTTGGAGCCGTTCAGGGCTTTTTTGTGGCGGTTCAGGGCCGCAGCCACGGAAGTGACGACGTGGTAAGGCATGGCGGTATTGATTTCGCCCGCCAGTTCGATGAAACGCGTGTGGAAGTCCCACTCTTTGGCTTTCCAGGAAAGATAGAAGGGGTCCACGGGAATGCAATGTCCGCCCAGGCCAGGGCCGGGATAGAAGGGATGGAATCCAAAGGGCTTGGTGGACGCGGCCTGGATTACCTCCCAAATGTCGATGCCCATGCGCAGACTGAGCAGTTTGAGTTCATTGACCAGCGCGATGTTGACGCAGCGGTAAATGTTTTCCAGCAGCTTGGTCATCTCCGCCGCCGCCGGACTGGAGACGGGCACCACACGGTTGAAAATGGAGTTGTAGAGCGCCCCGGCGATTTTTGAAGCGGCGGGGTTCAGCCCGCCAATTACTTTGGGGATGTCCCGGCGTGCGACCGTATCATTACCCGGATCTTCGCGCTCCGGCGAGAACGCCACCAGGAAGGTGTTTCCATCGGGCTCTTCGCCACGCGCTGCTTTCAGTCCGGCGGAATTGCGAGACTCGAGGATGGGCGTGAGGACCTCTTCGGTGGTGCCAGGATAGGTTGTGCTCTCGAGAATCACCAGTTGTCCGGCGCGCAGCCAGGGCGCAATTGCTTCTCCGGTCGCCTGAATGTAGCTCAGGTCGGGCTCGCGATATTCGTTCAGCGGGGTAGGCACGCAAATGATGATTGCGTCCATGGCCGACAGGCGGCTGTAATCGTGGGTGGCGGAAAAGCCACTGGCCCGCGCAGCCGAGATTTCCGTTTGCGGAATGCGGTAAATGTAAGAGCGGCCCTCGTTCAGGGCCGTAACTTTGTCGGCGTCAATATCGAACCCAGTGACATGGAAACGCTCTTCATTGAAGAGCAGCGCAAGGGGAAGCCCAACGTAGCCAAGGCCAATGATTCCGACATTGGCAGTGCGGGTTTCGATCCTCGAAAGAAAACTCTCAAGGACGGCAGAGGTATGAGTTTGTATCGACATAAGATAAACCAAAATTCTACACGCAAGCCGCCCTCTACCGCCAATCGTTCCGGCGCCAGGACAATGCCCCGGCACTAACAGGACAATCCCTTTTGTGCGCCCGGAACCAGCAATGTAACCCTTTGTAAGCCACAGGCCAGGGTAAGCTATCCTGAAGGCAGGAGTTTGAGGGCAAAATATCGTGCAAAAGCCCTGAATCGCCGCTTCCCGGGGCGATTTTGTGTAGTGGCGTTTGTGTTATCTTTAAATTTCCGGAAACTCTAAATTCCTGCGCCTAAGGGCAGTGGCACAAAAGAAAAAACTCGCCTTCTCCATTTCCTACGTCACCATCACGTATCGCAGCGTCATTTTGTCTGTTTTTGGCGTGCTGGCACTGATGTTATTGCTTATGTATCTGGCATTCCCCGCAACCACCAGCCGCTGGCTCCGCGAGGGCGAGGTGTCGCTTGAGAGGATGCTGGCCAAAATTGGCGTAGGTACGGACCCGGGCAGGAATGTGGGCGTGGAAACCGGTCCGCAGCAGGCGCACTTTACCAATATTGATGGCAGCGTGCGAGTCAAGAAGATCAGTACAAACACATGGATCACCGCTGACTACAACGTTACTCTGGAAAAAGGGGACGTGGTGCAAACGTCGTCGGAGGGCATTGCGAAAATCGTCCTTTTTGATGGCACGAATTACACCATTAAGCCGGATTCGCTGATTGTGGTCCAGGACAACTCGGTCAACTCCGCCCAGCAAACCAGTGTTGCCGTCCAAGTAACCACGGGAACCGTGGATCTGGCCACTGCCAACATAAGCCAGGGATCGAAATCACAGGTCACGGTCGCTGGCGCTACCGCTACGCTGGCTTCGGAGACCACGGCTGAAGTACTGAATGACCCCAGGAACGATCAGCACGAAATTCTGCTCAAAAAGGGCGCGGGCGAAGTCGTCCGCAATGGCGAGTCGGTAAAGCTTACCAACTATGAAAAAGTTGCTTTTACCAATAACGCCCCGCTCATGACCAGGACCCGGGAAATCACTCCTCCATCATTGATTGATCCGCCCAATATGCAGCCGGTATTTGTGGGCAGCAAGGGAAAGCCGGTGGATTTTTCGTGGGCCCCGGTCGATGGCGTAGAGCATTACCGGGTGCAGATTTCAAAAAACCCGTATTTTTCGTCTCTGGTGATTAACCAGGTGGTGGATTCTACTCAAATCCAGCTCAATGGGCTGCCGGAAGGCGCCTATTACTGGCAGGTACAGTCGGTCGGAAATAATGGCAAAGAGTCGGTGGCCAGCGAGAAAAACCGGTTTACCGTGATTCCTAAAGGCGAGGACAAGGTAAATATTACGCTGGAATTGGATCCGCTGGTCCAGCATGGTCACCTGATTGAGATTCGCGGACACACCGAACCCAATGCCCGCGTCATGGTAAACGGGCAGGAAGTGGCCTCGATTGGGCCCGATGGCAGTTTTCGCCACTTTACCCCGCCGTTGCCCACGGGGGTTAACGTGCTCACGATCACGGCGCAAAACAGAAAAGGCGGCGTCAATACCAGGACCCAGGAAGTTGTAATCCAGTAGAATCTCGTATTGTTCCAGGCTGATTTTTGCTCCAAAGTATAAATGTATAAATAATGGCCATGGATGCGGCTTAAATCGGATGGTTGCCGCATAATGGCTTTAGTGGTTTTCCATCCGGCACTCCGGTGCATTACGGCGTAAAAGGCAAATATAAAGGCGGAAAGCAGTATGTCTGGAAACGGTTTTAAGTCGGAAAATTCGCGCATTCATAATATGCGTTCACTCTTCAGCATGTTCTCCAGTGATCTGGCCATCGATCTGGGTACAGCCAACACGCTGGTATATGCCAAGGGCAAAGGCATTGTGGTGAATGAGCCGTCCATTGTTGCCATCAATAAAAACACCGGGGAAGTCGAGGCCGTGGGCAAAGAGGCGAAAGAGATGCTGGGACGCACGCCCGGCAATATTGTCGCCATCAAGCCCATGAAAGACGGAGTGATCGCTGATTTCAAGATCACCGAGAAGATGCTGAATTACTTCATTCAGAAGGCGCACAATCGCAAGATGCTGGTGCATCCGCGGATCGTCATCGGCGTGCCTTCGGAAATCACGCAGGTGGAGAAACGAGCGGTTATGGATTCGGCTTATCGCGCCAAAGCCAGCGAAGTGCATCTGGTGGAGCAGGCCATGGTGGCGGCGATTGGAGCCGGACTTCCCATCACCGAACCAAGCGGCAACATGGTCGTGGACATCGGCGGCGGCACCACGGACATCGCCGTGATCTCGCTGAGCGGCATTGTTTATTCACGCTCCGTGCGCATGGCCGGTAATCAGATGGATGAAGCCGTCATGAATTACCTCAAGCGCAAGTACAACCTGCTCATTGGCGAGCGCACTGCCGAACAAATCAAGCTTGAGATCGGCTCCGCATATCCGCTGGACAAACCGCTTACCATGGAAATCAAGGGGCGCAACCTGATTGAAGGCGTGCCCAAGACCATCACGATCGATGACAGCGAAATCCGCGAATCGCTGAGCGAGTGCATCAGCACCATCATGAATGCGGTGCGCGTGGCGCTTGAGCGCACGCCACCCGAGCTGAGTGCGGACATCAGCGACCGTGGCATTGTGCTTACCGGCGGCGGCGCACTGCTCAAAAATCTCGACAAGCGCATTCGCGAGGAAACCGGCCTGCCTGTTTCCATTGCCGATGATCCGCTGGCCAGCGTGGTGCTGGGCACCGGCAAAATGCTGAGCGATTTTAAGCTTCTGCGCAAGATTTCAATTGAGTAGAGACCCAGGACAGGCCGGCCCAGCCTGAAGCAGCATCATGGAAAGTTTTTTTGTTCGTTACAAAGACCCGCTGATCCTCATGGCGGTGCTTTTTGTTCAGATCATCGCTCTGGCCACGCAGGTCAAGCGGACGGAGAGTCCCGTTCAGGCAGGCTCCGGCGGGACCCGCCTCATACGCGTGTGGACGATGAGCGCTATTACTCCGGTGGAGAAGCTTCTTACCGGCACGGGCCGCTTTTTTCGCGGCGCCTGGGGGAACTATATTGATCTTCACGGCGCGCGCCGGGAAAATCGCGAGCTGAAAGAGCAGCTTGACCGCATGAAACTGGACCAGGCGCAGCTTCGGGCGGAAGTAGAGCAGACGCACCGTTTGGAAGTGCTTCTCGATTTTAGGCAGCGTGTTATTTCCAAAACTGTTGCCGCCCAGGTGATCGGCTCAAGCGGCAGCGAGCGTTCTCGCATCATCTACATTGATCGCGGTTCCCATGACGGAATCAAGCGCGATATGGCAGTGATTACGCCGGACGGTATCGTCGGCAAGGTCAAAGATGTTTTTCCGCGAAGTTCGCAAGTGCTGCTGATCAACGACCGGGACAGCGGGGCCGGCGTGGTGCTGGAAAAATCACGGCTGCAGGGTGTGCTGCGGGGGAATGAGCAGGGCGAGTTGCAGATTACCGACATCATGTCCGACGAAAACGTGCACTCGGGAGAACCCGTAGTCACCAGCGGTGGCGACAGTATCTATCCTCGGGGGCTGCCTGTAGGGACGGTGATGAACGCGGCGGCCGATCATGACAGCGAACCCTTTCTCAGAATCGGAATCCGGCCGGCGGCAAAGCTTGATCAACTGGAAGATGTGCTGGTAATCACGCAGATGGCCGAGCATAGCCCGTCTGTGGCTGAAGGATCGCCTTCTATCCGTGCGGCCGACGTACTGGCACAAAGGCTGCCCAGTATCACAAAACCACCGGACAAGGACAAAGAAGCCGGTCAGGCAAATCCAGCTCAGGCAAATTCTGGTCAGCCAAACTCGGTTGCCACCGGCCAGCAAACGCCGCCTGCGTCCCCACTGCAAAAAAAGACCGAAGTGCCGAGGAAATCGGCTGGCGCAGTGGAGAGCACTCCCGGCCAGGGCAACAAGCCACCAGTAAAGCGTGTTAGTCCCCAACCCAGACCTGGCGCCACGCAGTCTACTGATACGCCGACGGGAGAAAAGCCGCCCCAATGAATGGCGCCGTTGCCTCCTCGCGCGAAGAGCTTGACGTACAGCGGTTTAGCATTGCGGTTTCCATTGCCGTTCCGCTGCTGGCGATCCTCGTCCAGGCGTACCTGCCGCTGAAACTTAAGCTGACTCCGGTTTTCGATCTGCCGCTGCTGGTGACGATATTTTTTGCCGTGGCCCGCCGGCGTCCTGTTCCGGGCATGATTACTGGCGCGGTAATAGGAACTCTGCAGGACGCTCTGACCCATCACCCCATCGGCCTGAATGGAATTTCGAAAACCATCATCGGGTACTTCGCTTCTTCCATTGGCGTCCGGTTCGACGTGGAGAACCCCGGGTCACGATTTCTCATGACTTTTGGCTTCTGGTTCGTCCACCAGTTTGTCTACTACACCATCAATCTCGCGCTCGTGAATGTTCGCGATTCCTGGAACTGGGGACACATTCTGCTGACCGCCTTTTCCAACGGCTTTCTCGCCATCGTGCTGTTTACCCTTATGGACCGGCTGAAAGTACGCAGCTAACAGATTGGTTATTTCTGCGGGTCCACCTTCGACTGGGCCGCTGGTTTAGCAAACTTAGAATCGTCTATCGGCACGTTCTGCTGCATCTGGTCGATCTGGATGGTGAAACGGCCCAGGGGGCGCGCCAGCGTCCACCGGAATGGCAGCTTTATTCCGTTTTGCTCACGATAATCAGCATAATCAAGCTGCGTGGGATTGCGGCCCAGTGGTGTTTCGGCATAGCGCACGCTGCGCACCAGAAGTCCTGACTGCTGATCGAAAAAGAGCCGGAGCGGCGGGCGCCCCTGCTTCATCCCAATAACCAGAATCACCTCATGGTCGCCGATTTTATCGGCGGCGCGCACACGAAGCTGATCAAACATTTTCTTCAGGTCCAGCGGAAGATAGAAATCGGCGTCGAATTGCGCGGCTTCGGCTTCTGCCGCACTCATGTCGCGTGGCGGATTGCCGCCGGGACTACCCAGCCAGCCGGAATGGCCGTCATAAGCGGTGATGCTGTCGCCGTTGGGAGTGTGCACGATGGAGACGCGCTGGCCAGGCGCTTTGGCGAAGACTTCGAGCGGAACTTTCCGTTCGCCAAAGTTAATTGCGCCTTTGGAAGAGCGGCTGGTGATCTTTTTGAGCGCCTCTGCTCCGCCGGATGCCTGTATGTACTTGTCGAGAATCTGGTCCGCGGTGGGCAGCGCAGTTCCTGTTTTGGCTTCGGTGTGTTTTCGCTCTTCATCGGTAATGATCGGTACTCCCACGGGTTCATGCGCGCCGCGATGGCACGAGTAGCAGGTGATCTGGGGGTGACCGTCGAAGTGGTCCTTATTGATGGCCATCTGCATCCGGATCATGGTGCGGGCGGTGGCTTTGGCCTCATTGCCGTCCTTTTCAAAGGCCGTCTCATCATGGCAAAAAGCGCACTCCACGCCCAGCGAATTGCTCATAAATTGCATGGAGGGAATGATCTGGTCCGCGGGTATCCCTTTTAGTACCTGAATATTCCTGAAGGCTTGCTCCGCGGTCCTGACCTCAGCCGAAGTCTGGCTGCCGCCCTGCGCGCGCGTTCCTGTGATGGCAAAGATAAGTGCGCCTGTGGCGATAGAACTTAAAAGGACTGTTCTGAACCAGCGATGATTCATGGATAAATTCCCCTCACTTTGAGCGGTCTTTTGAGCGGTCTAAAGAGCTGCGGTGGAATCTTAATACATGCGGGGAGCTGGCTGCCGGAAGTCAGCGAAACAAACAGGGTTTTGCGCCATTTGTTGCTTAACCCGGCAATTTGCCGATTGGGGCTTTTCTTCTATGCAGTAATTTATGGAAATGCGGTAATCTAAGGCAGGGTTTTCCTGCAAATTCGTCTGTACCGTCTTGCCGGAAACAGGCATCAGATCTTATGTTCGGTCGCAACGAAAAAATTCAGTCCTTCAAATTTACCGTTGTTCAGTATGTGGTGCTGATCGTGTTTCTGCTGCTGGCGTTCGGGCTGTGGCGGCTGCAGATCTCGAACAACGACGAGTACTCCGTGCGCGCCGAACAGAACCGCATTCGCAGCGTGCCCATCCTCGCGCCGCGCGGGAAGATTTATGACCGGGACGGCCAGCTCATCGTCGACAACTATCCCTCATTTTCCGCGCTGCTGATGCGCGACCAGGGCCGTGACCTGAATGCTGATGCGGCGGGCATTGCGGCGGGCCTGCATATTTCCGCCACTGAAATCCGCGACAAAGTCCGCAAATATCAGCTGGCCCACGAACCCAATTTCCGCCCCATCATCATCAAGGAGGACATCACCCCGGACGAGCGGGCCTTCATTGAATCGCACCGAGATGAGTTTCCCGAACTGGAAACCATCATGGCGTATCGCCGTTTGTATCCGCGCAATGGCTTCATGGCGCACGTGATTGGCTATGTTGGTGAAGTCAGCGAGGAGATGCTGCACTCCCCGAAGTATGAACTCTATACCCCTGGCGATATCGTGGGCCAGTCCGGACTGGAGGAGCAGTACAACGATTTTCTGACCGGCACGAACGGTTCGCGCCGGGTCATCGTGGACAGCAAGGGCAGGGAAGTCAGGCCTCTCGATCAGCAGCCGCCGACCGTGGGTAAGCCGCTGCATCTTACGATTGATCTGGACGTACAAAAAGCCGCGGAGACGGCGCTGGAAGGCTATAACGGGGCTGTCGTCGCGATGGATACGCGTACCGGTGAAATTCTGGCCATGGCCAGCCGTCCGGTTTTTGATCCCAACGATTTTGCCGTTCGCGTCTCCCGCAATGAATGGAACCGGCTGGTCACGGACCCGGCTCATCCTCTGTTGAACAAAGCGATTCAGGCGCAGCTGGCGCCCGGATCGACCTTCAAAATCATCATGTCCGTGGCTGGTTTGCAGGAAGGCGCCGCGCAGAACCTGCATGTTTTCTGCGGCGGCGGCGCGACATTCTACGGCCACCGTTATGCCTGCCACGGCAAGCATGGCGCTACGGACATATCGAAGGCCATCACGCAATCCTGCGATACGTTCTTTTACACGCTCGCGGACCGTTTGGGAATTACCAAAATCGCCAAATGGGCCACTGCTTTTGGCCTGGGAAGCAAGACGGGAATTGACCTGCCCAACGAGGTCAGCGGTACCATGCCCTCCGAGGAGTGGAAGATCAGGAACTTCCGCCAGAAATGGTATGCGGGTGAGACTATTTCCGTGGCCATCGGGCAGGGCGCGGTAGCCGCTTCGCCAATGCAACTGGCGCGGGCCATTGGAGGCATGGCCATGGGTGGCCTGCTGCAGCGGCCGCATCTGGTGGCGAATGACCAGTTGCCGGAGCAGGATAAGAAAACCGCCGGTTCCGATTCGTCTGACGCGGTTCGGGTACCGCTCAATCCGCAAAGCTGGATCACCATCACTAATGCCATGGTGGGTGTACTGGAACCGGGTGGAACGGCCAGCAGCGCACACATACAGGGCGTGGATATTGCCGGCAAAACCGGGACGGCTCAGGTGGTGAGCCACGCGTTTCGCGAGGGTAAGGGCAAGCTGGGCAGCTCTTTCAACGACAATGTCTGGTTTGTCGGCGTATCTCCGCGGCGCAACCCGGAGATCGTGGTCGCGGTGCTGCTGGAGCATGGGTTAAACAGCGCTCTGGCCGGGCGCGTTGCCACCCAGGTCATCAAAACATATGTCGAGAAGCAGCGCCGCATTCGCAGTAACCCCACTCTCTTCAGCGACAAGAACACACCCGATTCGGTTCCGGTTGCAGCCTTGTGGAATGGCGACGAGATGAGCCAGGACGATTCCGGCCGGGAGGTCGCTGAAGATCATCTTCATGCCGGAACGGTCCTTCTTGCGATGAGAACGCCCTCGGCTGCAATCCCCAAAAAATCGAATATCGTGGGTCCGGGCAAAAATTAATGCGCCGCTTTCTCTCTTTTCGTGATTTTGACTGGGTCCTTCTGGGATTTGTGCTGTTGATTTGCACTCTGGGCGTAATTGAAATTTACAGCACCACCTATGGCACGAAATTTGCCGGATCTCATGTCCGGCAGATTTACTGGATTGTGGCCGGACTTGGCCTGATGTTTGTCATTAGCCTGGTGAATTACCAGCTCCTGCTGGAGCGCTCTCACTTGATATACGTTGCTGCCGTGGCCGCGTTGCTGGCGGTGGCCTTCTTTGGTAAGAAGTATCTGGGCGCCAAACGCTGGATTCAGCTCCCTGGCGGACAGCATTTTCAGCCTTCCGAGTGGGTCAAGCTGGTTCTGATTCTCATGCTTGCCCGGTATTTCACTCTCAATCCTGACCGGGAGACCACTCTCTCTGACGTGGTTAAAGCAGGATTGATCGTGCTCGTGCCCATGCTTCTGGTTCTGAAACAGCCGGACCTCGGAACCGCGTTGACCTATTTACCGGTAGCGGTCATGGGCCTGTTTCTGGGAGGGATCAAATTTCGCCATGCCGCCGGGATTCTGGTTCTGGCTGGCGTGCTCATGCCATTGCTCTGGCATTTTGGGCCCCGAGTGCATCTGATCAAGCAGTATCAGAAAGACCGGCTCACGGCTTTTATGCATCCGGAAGCCGATTCGCAGAAGAGCGGGTATCAGCTGGAACAATCGAAAATCGCCGTAGGCCACGGCGGTATCTGGGGACGCGGTATCCGGGGCGGATCGCAAACTCAGGGCAATTTTCTGCCGGAGCCGCATACCGATTTTATTTTTGCTGCCTGGGCGGAAGAGCATGGCTTTGTAGGCGCGGTTGGTCTTCTGCTGCTATACTTCATGGTGTTGACGCGTTTGATCCAGAATGCTCAGACTGCGCCTGATCGCGCAGGCGGCTTCCTGGTGATGGGTGTGGTTGCAGTTTTGTTTTTCCACATCCTGGTCAATGCTGGCATGGTGGTAGGCTTTATGCCCGTCACCGGGATTCCATTACCGCTGATGAGCTACGGTGGCTCATCGTTGCTGTTTATGTTTTTGGCGCTGGGGATAGTGATGAATGTCCGAATGCGCCGTTTCGTGAACTAAGCCGGGCAAAGGCCCCGGACCAGCAGTTTTCAACAAAATTAAACGTTATGTCCTTACGTCATAAAGAGGGCAGCCCGGCCATAATTGGAAGAGCCGGAGAGGAACCAGAAGACGATTTTTCGGGCGGGTAACGGCCCCGCGGAGCGGCCACAAACCTGAAAATTCCAAGGTGCAAAGATTCTTCACAGTTGTCAGAAGATTGCAGCGGCTTCATGCCGGACGAGATTCCTGAATCGGGAATCGTTCGGGAGGGCCGTCGTGTATTTCCTGTACAGAAATAATCCCAGCACTGGTGCATATTGCGGCCGTGGCCCACACGACGCATTGATTTCCTCTCCATCTCCCGGCCGGTATGCCTGGCACGAGTCCAGGCCGGAGAGAATGAATGTCAAAAGAACTATTTGTGTCCTCGACCCCGCACGAAACCAAGGTCGCGATCACCGAAGAAGATCAGTTAGCTGAAATATATTTCGAACGCGAGAACGAATACACTCTCGCCGGTTCCATTTACAAAGGAAGAGTAACCCGCGTGCTGCCCGGCATGCAGTCGGCCTTCGTTGATATCGGGCTGGAGCGCGACGCGTTTCTCTACGTCACCGACTTTCTTCTGGAAGAAGACGAAGAAGTCGATGTTCTGGATCAGGGGCGTCCGCCGCGCCACTCTGCGCCGCGCGGAGAAGAACATCCAGCGACGATGGAAGCCCGCGAAAGCGCTGCGCCTCTGCCGTCCTCCCCGGAAGATGAAGTGGAAGGCGCAGAAACTGCGGAGCCGGCCGGCAGCCATCAGGAAGCGGAAGGTGAGGGCGCGCGCAAATGGCGTGGCCGCCGTCGCCGCCGTGGCGGGCGGAATTTTTCTGAGCGAGCGGAGCGCGAGCAGCGTGCCCCGGAACCCGCGATGGAATCGCATCCCGAGCAACTGGAACGCCCGGAGCGCCCCGAACGGCAGGAACGTCCGGAACGTCAGCGTCATGAGCGCGTAGAACGACCTGAACCGGCGCGCGCGGAAGAGCCTGCTGATTTTCAGGCAATAGTTCTGCCAGGCGAGTCTATTTCCAAGTACCGGACGCACTCGACTTCCATGGGGCAGTCGCATTCGACTTCCGGGGATCAGTCGCACTCGACGTCGCAATCAGCGGCGGCTGTTCCGTCTGCGCCCCGTCCCCGGCCATCCACGGAATATTCGATTGACTCCTCGCAATTTTCGGCTGGTTCCGTCGTCCTGCCGGGAGAATCCCTTGCCAAGTATCGGCAGGAAGAGCATGTCGCCGCGCCAGCAACGCGGCAGGCTCAGCCGGAAGCCGAGACATCCCAGGAAGTCTTTGGCGCGCTGATCGATACTGCTCAAGCGTCCGTGGAGCATGAACCGGCTCGCGCTGAGCATTTCACACCGCTCGAAGAAGCTGAAGAAGAAACGGAGATCATGCCGCCAGCGGCTGCGGAGCTAACCGAGTCGTTTACGGCAACGAATGTGCCATTCCATGCCGGCGCTTCCGATCCTGAAGATGCCGAAGCTGAATATCACGAGCACAGCGTCAATGGCGCAGATGCTTCGCTGGATGAATCACAGCACGCCGCTCATGCCACACCTTCCTCTGATCCGCGCAGTCTCTATGCACCTGGAGCAGGGCTGCTGGAAGAAGAAGAGATCGAGGAAGACGAAAGCGACCTGCCCGGCTTCATCGAGCACATGGACCTTTCTGACGACGAAGAGCTGGAAGAAGAGGTACTGAATCCTCAGGGCGACCAGCTTGTGCCCATGGGAGATGAAATCGTCGAGGCTGTGCGCGATGCTCACGTCAACGAACGCGCTACCGGAGATTACGAAGCCGAAGGCCTGACGGACGACATGGACGAAGCGGAAGAAATCGAGGCCGCAGGCGAAGAGCTGGAAGGCGAAGAGGACGAAGACGAACTCGGCAAAATGGAAGAAGCTGGAGGTGAGGATCTGCGCGCGGAGCACCGTGCCGGGACGGGCACTGCCGGCTTCCAGCAGCGTACGGACCGCCGGGGTGACCGTCAGGGTGGCCGCCGGCCTGGCCGCCGCATGAGAGGCCGTCCGCGGCAATTAGCCACGCGCCAGCAGCCTGTGATCAGCGATCTTTTGAAGGAAGGTCAGGAAATCCTGGTGCAAATCGCCAAGGAGCCTATCGCCAGAAAAGGCGCGCGGATCACCAGCCACATCGCACTGCCTGGCAGGTACCTGGTTTACATGCCCACGGTGCACCACACCGGCGTCTCGCGGAAGATCGCCTCGGATGAAGAGCGCCAGCGCCTTAAGCGCATTGTGCTCAGCGAGCGCGGCGATTCCCACGGCGGTTTCATCGTGCGTACCGCTGCCGCCGGAGCCAGCGAAGACGAGCTTCGGGCCGATATCCGTTTTCTGATCAATATGTGGAACGAAATTCGCAACCGCGCGGAGAGTTCGAAGGCCCCTGCGCTTCTCTACCACGATCTGAATCTGGTCGAGCGAATTCTGCGTGATCAGGTGACTGCCACCTTTACCTCCATCTGGTCGGACACGGAGCAGGAATACGAGCGCATTCTGCGCTTCGTCAGCCATTTTCAGCCCTCGATGGTGAAGCGCGTCAAGCTGTACACCAAGGACACGCCGCTGTTCGAGCAGTTCAACATTACGGATGAGGTCAACAAGGCGCTGAAGTCGAAAGTCTGGCTCAAGAGTGGCGGTTACATTGTCATCAATCAGACGGAAGCCCTGGTTGCCATCGATATCAACACCGGCAAGTTCGTGGGCAAAACCTCGCGTCTGGAAGATACGATTGTCAAAACCAACATCGATGCGGTGAAGGAAATCGTGCGCCAGATTCGCCTGCGCGACCTGGGCGGCATCATCGTGATCGACTTTATCGACATGGACGAGCGCAAGAACCGCCAACGGGTTATGCAGGCGCTGGAGGAAGCTCTCAAGGCCGACCGTGCTCCCTCCAAGGTGCTGCAGTTCAACGATTTTGGTCTGGTGGCGATTACGCGCAAGCGAGTCAAGCAGTCGCTGGAGCGCACGCTGGGCCAGCCGTGTCCCACATGCGTGGCCACGGGCATGATCAAGTCTGTGACCACCGTGTGCAACGAAATTTACGTGGAGATGCGCAAAATGAGCCGGCACTTCGAGCACGATGTAATACTGCGTGTGAATCCCGAAGTGGCCAAGGCGCTGAAGACCAACAGCGGACGCTGGCTGCAGGAACTGGAAGAGGTGGCCCGCCATACCGTGCTGGTCAAATCCGATCCGTTGCTGCATCCCGAACACTTCGACATTCAGTAGCCGCGCATTGGTATTGCACACATTTCAGGGCGTGTGGCACAGCGATCTGTGCCACACGCCGCTTTCGTTTTGGCCCTGATTTTTCCACTTAAGTACCTGTAAAGTAAACGCCGGTTACCCATGTCCACCAGAGGGCCAGGGACTACGACAAATAACGGACGATATCTGGAGGTCCTTAGTAACTACTCAGTAAAAATAGTGAACCGTGTGCATCAACACCACCATAACTTGTGGGTTAGCCGAACTTCTACTCATGATTTTGATATAACCAGCCCTCAAAACAGGCTTTATGCCGAAAACATACGGGAAAAGCGGGACGAAACCAGAAGTTCTCACTTGACCCACCGGTATTAACCTGGATATAACTCGCTTCGAACCTGAAGTTTTCCCCCCGAGAAGAAAACAAGGAAACTCCTCCACAGGCCTCCGGTGAGGCCGAGAACCCGACTGTGGAAAGGGCTACATTTTATGGGCGCAGATTCACGTGAGGTAATGAACATTCGTCAGGCGTCTCAGTATCTGGGGATAAGTCCCGATACGCTTTACAAGTACGTTACTGAGGAAAAGATTCCTGCATTCAAGCTGGGTAATCGCTGGAAATTCAAAAAAACAATTTTGGACCAGTGGATGGAACAAAAAAGCGCGATGAATATGGGCGGCGCCAGGAAAAAACCTAAAGCTGCCAGAGTAGTTGCAGGCAGGTAGGGGCCGGAACGAGAACGGGAAATTCAGGCGAAGAAGGCGGACAGTATGTTTGGATTAGGTTCAGCAAAGTCGATTGTCGGACTGGACATTGGTTCCAGTTCTATCAAGGCAATTGAACTGAAGCGCGGGCGCGGCGAAATTCAGGTTTCGCATCTGGGGGTCGAACCCCTGGCCAGCGACATTGTGGTCGATTCCATGATCGTCGATTCGGGCAGTGTCTCCAGCGCGATCAGCAAAATTTTCAGCGAGCGTGGAATCAAGAGCCGTTCCGTGGCCACTTCGGTCAGCGGCCATTCGGTGATCGTGAAAAAGATCAGCGTGCAGTCCATGAGCGAGGCCGAACTGGCGGAAAGCATCAACACCGAAGCGGCCCAGCACATCCCGTTCGATATTACCGACGTGAATGTGGATTTCGACATCCTCAATCCCGAGGACACCGGCCAGCAAATGGATGTGCTTTTGGTGGCGGTGAAGAAAGACAAAATTCTGAACTACACCAACGTGCTGTCTCTCGCGGGGAAAACCCCGGCCGTGGTGGATATTGACGCCTTCGCGCTCCAGAATTGCTACGAGTACAACTATCAGCCAGCCCCCGATTCCACCGTGGCCCTGCTGAACCTGGGCGCCAGCGTGATGAATATCAACATCGTGAAGGGCTCCACGCCGCTGTTTACGCGCGACGTAAGCGTGGGCGGGAACCAGTACACCGACTCTTTGCAGAAGGAACTGGATCTGAGTTTCGAAGACGCGGAGAACCTCAAGCTCGGCCACAAGGTCGGCACGGTGAGCGAAGACGCGAAGCTTCCAATCCTCCATCAGGTGACGGAAATTATCGTGCTCGAAATTCAGAAGACTTTCGATTTCTTCCGCGCCACCGCGCCGGGAGAGCACATTGAGCGCATTTACCTTGCCGGCGGTTCGTCAAGAGTACCGGGGCTGGTGGAGGCGCTGCGCCAGGAGTTCTCCCTGCAGGTGGACGTGCTGAATCCCTTCCAGCGGATTCTGCCCTCCGTGGATGCGGCGGAGAACGAGATTATCGATCAGAATCCGGGACAACTCGCGGTCGCCGTGGGACTGGCCCTGAGGAGCTTTGAAGACCTATGATTCGCATTAACCTGCTTGGAACTCCTAAATCGCGCCGCGGCAGCGGTGGTCGCAGGCAGACGCCTGCTGCCGTTTCCAGTGGCGAAGGACTGCCCTCCGTCATTCTCGGGCTCATTGCCGTGGCCCTGGTGGGCGGCGGATTATTTGTCTGGTATCTGATGCTCGAAAAAGAGGGTGACAAACTGCAGAAAGACCTTCAGGTCCAGTTGCAGGAAAACCAGAAACTGGCCGGCGTTAAACAAAAATACGAAGAGAGCAAGCGGAAGAAAGAAGCGTTCGAACGGCGCGTGAAAGTGATTGACGAGCTGAAGGACGCTCAAAAGGGCCCGGTCGATCTGTTGAATCTGGTGGCTGATACGGTCAATGGCACGGACGCGATATGGCTGGAGACCATGACCAATGATGGCCGGAGTATTGATTTCACCGGCACCGCACTCTCGCCCAACGCCGTGGCGGACCTCATGGCGAATCTGCGTAAGACTGGTGCGTTCAAATCGGTGGATATCAAGGAGACCTCGCAGGACAGCTCCGCGAGAACCCTCCAGGTCTTTAAGTTTGAACTGATCTGCGAGATCGGCAAGCTCGAAAGCAAGGAAGAAAAGAAAACAGCATAAAGGCTGCGGACGGGATTGTTATGAAATTTAATGAAATGTCGGCATTTACACGATTTGGAATCATGCTGGTGGTGGCAGGATTTCTCGGAGGCTTCGTGTATTGGATGGTCCTGAAACCCAAGGTGGACGAAAACAAATCTCTGGAAGCGAAAATCGCGGCCAAGAAATCCGAGAATGACCAGCTGCGGACTTATATTCCCAAGCTGGCGGATATGGACAGTCAGATCGCGCATCTTCAGGAGCAAATCGAGCTGGAAAAGAAGATCGTGCCTGAAGAAAAAGATGCTGACCGCTTTATCAAGATGCTGCACGACACGGCGTCGAGCGCCGGAATTGAGATACGCCGTTACACGGCGCTTCCGGGATCAAATCATGAGTTTTATGGTGAAGTGCCGTTCGCGATCGATATTGACGGGCCGTATTACTCGGTTCTGAATTTCTTCGGCCGCGTTAACCATCTGGAACGCATCGTCAATATCACGAACATGCAGATGGCGAACCCAAAAAATACCGGGTCGGCAAAGGTCAGGGGTACCTACACCTTTGCCCCTCAGGAAACGGTGGTCGCCAGTTGTACCGCAACGACATTCTTCAGCCATGACCAGCAGGCGTCAGCAACGCCGCCCGCTGCCGGGCCAAAGAAATAGAGGCTGAAGCAGCAAGCAGAGGAAACCAGGATGATGAAGTCAAAGCTGATTCAAATTGCAATACTGGCAACCGCTATGGCGGCAATGGCCGCCGGGCAGCAGAATATAAGCCCGGCCAGCCAGCAGACGAATACAAACGGTGCGGCAAAGAAGAGCGGCAGCTCGGACAATACAAAGAAACCGGCTGCCGGAAACTCTGCCCCTGCCGGCACGAAAGGGCCAGCAGTGACTGTGAGCAAAAGCGGTCCTGCGAAAACGGCTCCCGCTGCCGCGCCACCGGTAAAGGCTTCTGGTCCGTCTAAAGTACCTGTGGTGGTGGTGAACCAATCGGCAAAGCAGCCTGCCAGCCCGAAGAAAAGCAGCCCTGCGACAAGTGGTGCAAAAACCAGTGTCACAAAATCGACTGTAGTCCAAACGCCAAAACCCACGGTAAAGCCCGTGAACAAAAGCGCTTCCGGCAACAACCCGGCCAGCGCCGCGGCGACGCCGCCGGAAGGCGCCCACGGGCGAAGAGACCCTTTCGTGAGCGTGATCAGGACTCAGGAGGGTGGAACGGGTCCTGTACTGCCACCCTGCTCCTCCGGCAAGAAGTGCCTGTTCATTCCGCAGATCGTCCTTCAGGCTACCATCAAGGACCGGGATGGAAAAATGATTGCGCTGGTCGCCAATGGTCCGCGCACTTATTTTCTGCGGGAGAACGACCAGGTATTCAATGGCAGTGTGGTCAGGATTACGATGGATTCGGTGATTTTCCGCGAGTCCGTTACCGATAAGTTAGGACATGAATCGAGCCATGAGGTGGTAAAGAGGCTTACTCCGGCTTCTTAGGCCGGGTGGTCAGGTATTGAAACAGTAACTAAAGCAGAACAGTTTGGAGCAGTTTGGGCCGAACCAGGGAAGTAGTATAGCCGTCAGGTGACGGGAAAGCTAATTTTTTGAGCGGCGCAGCTTTTATGCCGCGTAAAGTGCGGAAATGATTTCCGCAGCGTGGGGAGACAAAGATGAGAAGGCTAAAGCAACTGCTGGGAACAATATTGCTGGCTGCCATGACGAGCACTGCGTCAGCCACTTCCGCTTCACTGTTGTCCGGAGTTCGGGTGGATACCCGCGATAACGCCGGAGTAGTTACTATCCAGGCAAGCGGGAACTTTACTCACACCGAGTATCGACCAACGGACAGCCTGATTCTGGTTGACCTGGCAGGAGTTTCTCTCGCCCATCCGGATACTCAGTTACACAGCGTTTCCGTACCGGGCGTGCTCTCCTGGCGGGTGGTTGGATATCGTTATGCCAGTGGCGCCGAGGTGGCTCGGGTAGAGCTGAATCTCGCGCCGGGCGCCCAGGTGAAGGTCGCCGACGTTGACCATGGCGTCGAATTAAGAGTAGTGGGCGCTTCCAGTCCAGCGACAGCGCAGTTGGCAGATACAAAGTCCGCTGAGCCGAAGAAACTTTTGCCTTCAGGCAATGTTGCATCGTCCGCGCTTGCCGCGAAGATCTCCGGCCCCAGCCATATCCGTAATGTCGCCATTGTCCGGGGCAAAGACGGACTTGACGTGGAAATCACCGCGAATGGTCCGATTGCTGCATCCACCATGAAGCTGGGCTCGCCTGACCGCCTGGTCGTGGACATTCCCAACTCGATACTCGATGGAATGAAGCGCGAGATTGCGGTGAACGGCAGCAGCGTAAAAGATATTCGTGTTGCCCGCTACCAAAATACGCCGCCGTCCACACGTGTGGTGCTTGATCTGCTTTCGGCGCGGGACTTTGAAGTGGTGCCGGGTGCAAACAAGCTCGTGGTCAAACTCAAAGACCCGGTCATCGCAAATCCCAAATTGCCGGTAAACGTTCAGCGGGAACAGAAAGCGCAGCTGGCCTCGCAACAGCCCGTACCTGCCACTTCCATGTCGGAAAAGGCTGATATTCAACCGCTGCCGGATAAAGCTGCCGAAGTTAAATCCGCGGAAGCCAGGTCTGTCGAGACTAAGTCTGCTGAAACTAAAATGGCCCCGGCATATGTGATCACCGAACCAAAGTTCACAGCTGCCCAGGCGGAAAAACCGGCCGAGTTGCCGAAAAGCTCCGAGCAGGTTCGCGCAGAAATAGCAGCTGCGCACTTTGCTGCTCCCGAAACGACAACCTCTTCTTCTCCTGCGGCAAATACACCGCCATTTCCATCGAGTGCAAGTCTGGCAGCCAGCCCGGCCATGGTGAACGCGGCCTTGCTGCAGCAGCAACAGCAGGCCCAGCCAGCCGTTGCTCCGGCGAACCAAATTTCCGGATGCAATACCGGGCGCTATACGGGTGAACCCTTCTCCATCAATGCGAAGGACGTTGACCTGAAAGATTTCTTCCGCGCCATTCATGAGTTTAGCGGACTCAATATAGTGCTGGACCAGGCAGTTCATGGCAGCCTTACCATTGTTCTGGACGACGTACCGTGGGATCAGGCTCTGGCCATTGTGCTGTCCAATAATGGTCTGGACTGCGTGCTGCAGGGCAATGTGCTCCGGATTGCGACGATAGATACGCTTCGCGCCGAGGCGGAATCCCGCCACGCTCAGCAGGATGCCCAGGCTCTGGCCGTGCCCAAGCAGACCGTGACGCGATATCTGAGCTATGGACACTCGAAGGACGTAGTGCCGATCATTAAGAAATTCCTCTCGCCCCGCGGCGATGTGGTGTCGGATGATCGCAGCAATGCTTTGATTATCGAAGATATACCCAGCGTCATCCCCAAGATTGACGCGCTTCTTCCCCTGCTGGATCGCAAGACTCCGGAGGTGGAAATTGAGGCCCGTGTGGTCTCCGCCAGCCGAAGCTTTGCCAGAGACATTGGCACGCAGCTCGGCGTCGGGTGGGGCGACAGAAACAATGCTGTAGCCGGGCTACCAGGCAATCCCAGCCCAATTATTGACCACGGTTCCAATCCAGCATTGATTTTTGATCAGGCTGCTGCAGGCGCGATTCCACTGTTCTCAAATCTGCCTGCAAGTGGCAATGCTGGTCTTTCGCTGCTGCACAACAATGGTTTGTTCCGCCTGGATTTTATTCTGAGTTTGGCGGAAAACCGTGGCCTGGCCAAGATACTTTCTCGCCCGCGAATCATCACCTTTAACAACGTTAAAGCGGTGATCAAGCAGGGGCAGAAAATTCCTATTGTCACGCCCGCGCAGTTGGGCGGACCTCCCACGGTCACATATCTTGACGTGGTCCTTCGCCTCACCGTGACCCCGCAAATTACCGCAGAGCACACGATCTTTCTGGATATCGACGTGGAAAGCACCTCGATCAACGGCAAATTCCAGGCTGGAGTTAACCCTAGTCTGAATACTGCTCAGGCCACCACCCAGGTGCTGGTGAGTGACGGAGGTACGGTTGTGGTGGGCGGCGTGATTGTGACTCAGAACACGATTACCGTGGATCAGGTTCCGCTGCTGGGCGATATCCCGGTTTTAGGCAATCTGTTTAAGCACCGCGCAGTTTCCACTTCAACCAACGAGCTGATCTTCTTCATCACTCCAAGAATCCTGGAGACCTAGATTGGATACAGGCCCCGGCTGCCAGTGCCGGGGCCTTGTTGTGTCCGCTTCATTGCAGCGCAACGGTTACAGTCCTGTACGTGATTGACTGGACGATACCGAGTACACACGTCACAATTGAAAGCAATGAACTATACGCTCCGGCAGCAAAAACTTGCGGCGGAACTTCGGCAGTATGGTGTGGACGCTCTCCTGGTCACACACCTGCCGAACATCAGATATCTGTGTGGTTTTACCGGCAGCTCCGGGGCCATGCTGATTGTGGCCGGGGGAAAAACACCTCGGGTCACGCTCTTTACCGACGGACGATACACTCAGCAGGCTGCCGCAGAGGTGCAGGCGGGAAAAGTCACTATCTCGAAAAAGCCCGCCTGGATGGCAGCAGCACTTCGAGCGCAGCTGGCTGGAGTTTATCGTTTAGGCTTTGAGTCAGGGTACCTTACTTTCGCAACCTATCAGGAGCTAAGCCGGCAGTTGCGCGGCAAAGTCCGGCTCAAACCCGCGGGTGGAATCATAGAGCGTCTGCGCGAAGTGAAAGATTCAGATGAGATTGAGCAGATGCGAGCGGCAGCGGTACTTGCTTCTGGTTTATTCGCCGGCGTGATTGCTGCCATTCGTCCAGGAATATCGGAGACCGCAGTCGCGGGAGAGCTGGAGAAGCGTGCGCGGCATGCGGGCGCGGAAAAAATGTCTTTCGACACGATTGTTGCCTCTGGACCGCGCTCGGCGCTGCCTCATGGCCGGGCTTCGTCCCATGGCATTCCGGACAGCGGATTTATAATCCTGGATTACGGTGTTATACTCGCCGGTTACTGTTCTGATATGACTCGCACTGTTCACGTGGGACCAGTCTCCGCGAAACGCAGGCGTATGTACGAAACCGTGCGGGAAGCGCAGCTGGCTTCCATCGCAGCCGTAAAACCCGGAGCAGAGGCTGGCGCCGTGGACAAAGCAGGGCGTGAAGTAATCCGTAAAGCAGGCTTTGGGCCTTATTTTACGCACTCGACGGGACATGGAGTAGGAATTGAAATACATGAGTCTCCCCGGATGGCAAAGGGGCAGACGCAAAAGCTTGTTCCGGGCATGATCATCACCATAGAACCCGGAGTTTACCTGCCTGATGAAGGCGGAGTTCGAATAGAAGACATGGTCCTGGTCACTGAGTCAGGGTGTGAGGTCCTTACACCCGTCTCAAAAGACCTGGCCGAGCTGTAAGTCGGAGAGCTGAAAACATTCATGAATCAAAAAGAGCTGAAAGAGCTTGTTGAGTTTTTAATCGAAAAAGATATTTCCGAATTCGAACTGGAGCGCGGCGACGTAAAGGTCAGGATTAAACGTGCCCTGGGGCACGCGGAACCTGTCCATTACCCGGTGCATCTGCCCGTGGTCACCAATTCAGCACCGGCTCCGGTAGCAGCGCCGGCGCCAGCTGCCGCACCCGCAGCGGCGAGCGCACCTGCGCCTCAGGAGCAGTTACATGAGGTGAAATCGCCCATTGTGGGGACTTATTATGAGGCTCCTGGCCCCGGTGCTCCGCCTTTTGTGAAGGTGGGAGACACCGTGGAAGCAGGCCAGGTACTGTGCATTATTGAAGCCATGAAGCTCATGAATGAAATTGAGTCCGATAGCGCAGGCGAGATTGTAAAAAAACTGGTCACGAACGGTCAGCCGGTGGAATACGGTCAGCCTTTATTTTTGATACGCCCGCGGGCGTGATTTACTGGACCACCGACTTTTGAAGCCGCATCCGAATGTTCAATAAGATCCTTATAGCAAACCGTGGTGAAATTGCACTGCGGGTCATTTGTGCCTGCAAAGAGCTGGGCATTAAAACCGTTGCCGTGTACAGCGAAGCTGACCGCAACTCGCTGCACGTTCGCTTTGCCGACGAAGCCATCTGCATTGGGCCGCCTCGTTCCGGCGAAAGCTACCTGAATATACCCTCCGTGATCAGCGCGGCTGAAATCACGAACGTGGACGCTATTCATCCAGGGTACGGGTTGCTGAGCGAAAATGCCAACTTTGCCGAGGTCTGTGAAGCTTCCGGCCTTAAATTTATCGGACCGTTGCCGGAGGTAATCCGGCTGATGGGCGAAAAAGAGAAGGCCCGGCAGGCAATGAAGAAGGCGCAGGTCCCCATTCTTCCCGGCTCCGAGGGTGTGATCACCAGTGCGGAAGAGGCCAAAGAGTGGGCGCGGAATATTGGCTATCCCGTGATTGTGAAAGCCTCGGCGGGTGGCGGCGGACGCGGCATGAGGGTGATCCGCGCGGAATCCGAGATTGAGAACCTCTACAATTCCGCACAGGCGGAGGCAGCCGCTGCTTTTGGCAACGGCAATCTCTACATGGAGAAGTTCATCGAACGGCCCCGCCACATTGAATTCCAGATTCTGGGGGACAGTTACGGCAAGGTCATCAGCCTGGGTGAGCGCGAGTGCAGCATCCAGCGCCGCCATCAGAAACTGCTGGAAGAGTCGCCTTCGACTCGCGTGACCGAGGAAATGCGGCAGCAGATCGGCAGGAAGCTGGAAAGCTGCCTCTCGGAAATCGGCTATCACAATGCAGGCACAGTCGAGTTCCTGATGGACGAAGATGGCAGTCTCCACTTCATCGAAATGAATACCCGCATTCAGGTGGAGCATCCGGTCACGGAGATGGTGACAGGGATCGATCTGGTTAAATCGCAGATCATGATTGCCGCAGGCGCCCACCTGAGCGACATAATCCCCGTAATGGACCGCAAGGGCATCCGTGGACACTCCATTGAGTGCCGTATCAATGCGGAGCATCCGGAAAAGTTCACGCCCTCTGCAGGCAAAATCAAGACTTTCCACGTTCCCGGCGGGCTGGGTATCCGCGTGGACACGGCGGCTTACGCGGAAGGCGTGATTCCTCCTTACTACGATTCGCTCATCGCCAAGCTGATTACTCACGGCAAGGACCGAGCCGAGGCCATCATGCGCATGAAGCGGGCTCTCGAGATGTTCATTGTGGAAGGGATCTATACAACGATTCCGCTGCATCGCCAGATTCTGGATGACGAAGAATTCAAAGCCGGTCACCTCGACACCAAGTTCATGGAGCGGTTTTTTGCCCGGATGCAGGAAGAGCGGTCGCAGAAAGCCGGACTGCCGGGTTGAGTTCGGGAATCCAGCTTCCGCGCCTTTATCCCATCATTGATGCAGCTCAGTTCAGCACTGGTTCTGTGGAACCGGTGCTGTGCTTCGCGGAAGAGCTGATCCGGGCCGGAGCGACGCTGATTCAATATCGCGACAAGTCGCAAAACGTTCGCCGTATGCTGAGCTGCGCACGCGAGCTGCGGAGGGTCACGCGAGACCGGGCCAGGCTCATCATCAATGACCGCACGGATATTTGTCTGGCCGCCGAAGCGGACGGAGTCCATTTGGGACAGGATGATCTCTCTCCGCAGGCCGCTCACCGCATATTTACAGAGACAGGCAAACAGTTCTGGATCGGCCTTTCCACTCATAATCCCGAACAGCTTCGCGAGGCCGTCACGCTGCCAGCGGACTATCTGGCTGTTGGACCGGTCTTTGCGACTACGGCCAAGGCCAATCCTGATCCTGTAATCGGACTGGATGGAGTGCGCCAGGCGCGGCGTCTTACCAGCAAACCTCTGGTGGCGATTGGGGGGATTACCCGAGGGAACTGCCGTGACGTTATCGAAGCTGGCGCGGACTCAGTGGCCGTCATCACGGATCTTTTAGGTTCTCCGGCAAAAGCTGTAGAGGACTTTATTCGCATTTTGGGGTAAAACATACAGAACCATGTCAACCACCCCTAAAGCGCAAGCTGCTGCCGGTGAGAGAAGCGGCAGTCCTGAACTGGTTAAAGGCCTTGGGTTAACCAGCGCCACCACTCTGGTCATGGGCTCCATGATCGGTTCCGGCATCTTCCTTGTTTCGGCGGAAATCGCGCGCGAGGTCAATTCGCCCGGACTGCTGATCGGCGCCTGGCTGGTTACGGGCTTTATGACCATTGTCGGCGCACTCTCTTATGGTGAACTGGCTGCCATGATGCCCAAAGCCGGCGGACAGTATGTTTACCTGCGCGAATCCCTCGGCCCGCTGTGGGGTTTTCTTTATGGCTGGACACTTTTTATGGTGATCCAGACCGGGACCATCGCCGCCGTGGGCGTGGCCTTTGGCAAGTATCTGGGATACTTCTTCCCCGGAATTTCCGCCGATAAATGGATACTAGGACCAGTACACGTAGGTGTTTGGAAGCCGTTCGGCCTGGCTCTGGGCAATATGGACATGGGGCTGAACACGCAGAACCTCAGTGGCATCGTCGTCGTGGTGTTTCTCACCCTGCTCAACATTTTCGGCCTGAAGCTTGGCGCGGCCATACAAAATCTTTTCACCATTGCCAAGGTTTCGGCCCTGGCGGCTTTGGTAATTGCCGGAATGTTTATTGCGCGCAACGTCAGCGCGATTTCGGCAAACTTCTCAAATTTCTGGCGGATGGATTTTCCGCACTCCGCCAGCGGCACTGCCGCCGGTCCGTTTGTAGGTGTGCTCACGATATTGGCGGTGGCCCAGGTGGGCTCGCTGTTTTCCGCTGACGCGTGGAACAACGTCACGTTTACCGCCGGCGAGGTAAAGAATCCCAGGCGCAATCTGCCACTCTCCCTCGCACTGGGTACCGGCGTAGTTATTCTTCTGTACATCGCCGCAAACTTCACTTACCTGATGCATCTGCCGTTCGATGGCGATCCGCATGGCACTACGGTCATTGCGCGTGGAATCAAATACGCTACAGACCATCCCGAGGTCGCTTCGGTAAAGCCGGAAGACCGCGTGGGAACCGCAGCCATGCTGCAGATGTTTGGCGGGAAAGGCGCCGCGCTGATGGCCGCCGCCATTCTGATTTCCACGTTTGGCTGCTGCAACGGGCTGATCCTCGCGGGCGCTCGCGTCTATTATGCAATGGCCCGAGACGGCCTGTTCTTCAAGTCCACGGGTGTGGTGCATCCGACTTACCACACACCTAAAAACGCCTTGATCGTGCAGGGTATATGGACCTGCGTTCTCTGCCTTTCCGGCACTTACGGGCAGCTGCTGGATTACATCATCTTCGCTGTTCTGGTCTTCTACATACTGACCATCGCAGGCCTGTTCGTGCTGCGGCGCACGCAGCCCCAGGCGGAACGCCCTTACCGGGCTTTTGGCTATCCCGTGCTGCCCGCCATTTATATTGTGATGGCGTTGTTCATTGATGTCGTATTATTGCGCTATAAGCCGCAATATACTTGGCCGGGCCTGATCATCGTTCTACTGGGGATTCCGGTGTATTTTGTCTGGTCGCGGCGATCTGCCGCGGTAACGCAGGGATAACTCAATCTGAGTAAGCAAAAGGAGAACTTTCCGTATGGCCAATTTGTTGGCTACCAAACCGCTCGATATGCTTCTCGCCGAAGCCAGTGACACAGGCGAACACAGCCTCAAACGCGCTCTGGGCCCGGTCAATCTCATTACGCTTGGAATCGGCGCGATTATCGGCGCGGGTATTTTCGTGCTCACCGGCCATGCCGCGGCGGCGAATGCCGGACCGGCCGTGGTGCTTTCGTTTATTCTGGCCGGAATCGGCTGCGCGTTCGCAGGGTTGTGCTATGCGGAGTTCGCTTCACTGATACCCATTGCCGGCTCAGCTTACACCTACGGATATGCGACCCTGGGTGAGATCTTTGCGTGGATTATCGGGTGGGACCTGATACTGGAGTATGCCTTTGGAGCCGCGACCGTGGCTTCGGGCTGGTCCGGGACTATCGTGGCTTTTGCTCAGTCGTTTGGCATCAATATTCCTCCACAGATCACCGACGTTCCCGGCACTCAAATGGTTTTCTATAACAAACACTGGGTGCAATTGGTTACTGTTCAGAAAACACTGACGGATGCCAATATTGACTGGCATTCTCTGCCGCACGTCACGGCTGTTTTCAATGTAATCGCTTTTCTTGGCATTCTGATGGTCACCACAATTTTGGTGATCGGCATAAAAGAATCGGCAAATTTCAACAGCGCCATTGTTTTTGTGAAGCTGGCAGCCGTGCTGGTCTTTATCGCGATTGCGGGCCATTACGTTTTGCAGCATTACGGACAGGCGAAAACCAACTGGACGCCTTTTATTCCGCCGAATCTTGGCCAGTATGGAATCTATGGATGGTCAGGCATCGCCCGCGGAGCCGCGGTTGTGTTCTTCGCCTATATCGGGTTCGATGCTGTCTCGACCGCCGCGCAGGAGGCCAAAAACCCGCAAAAGGACATGCCAGTTGGAATCATGGGGTCGCTGGCGATCTGCACGATCCTTTATATTGTTGTGTCATTCCTGCTCACCGGCGTGACGCACTATACGCAATTGAATGTGGCGGCCCCGGTTTCACTGGCAATGTCGCAAACTGGCGTATGGTGGGGCGGGCTGCTGGTAAATTCCGGAGCTATTGCCGGTCTGAGCACCGTGATGCTGGTGATGTTGCTGGGGCAATCGCGTGTGTTTTATTCCATGTCGAAAGATGGCTTGCTTTGGAAGTGGGCTGGAGAAGTTCACCCCAAATTTCGCACTCCGTGGAAATCCACCATTATTGTTGGCCTGTTCTGTGCGTTCTTTGCCGCTTTGATTCCCATTGGCGTGCTGGGTGAACTGGTGAGCATCGGCACTCTACTGGCCTTTGTGATCGTCTGCGTGGGGATCTGGATCTTAAGAAAGAAACGGCCTGAACTGAAACGCCCTTTCAAAGCACCCTGGGTACCCTTTACTCCGATCATGGGCATTGTCGTTTCTTTGTATCTGATGGCTTCGCTGCCCCGGGATACGTGGATACGGCTTGTGGTCTGGCTGGTGATTGGAATGATCATTTATTTTGGCTATGGCCGTCATCACAGCAAGGTGCAGCAGGCCGCATCGCGCGCGGTTGCTAAGTAACTGGATGCGTTTCCCTGAGCCCTTCGCTATAGGCGAAGGGCTTTAAGGCAAAAACACGTAGATTTTACGGCCCTCCGCAAAAAGCGGAGGGTTTTTGTTTTAGAATGGCACGCTAAACAAAACACTGACCGTGTGAACGAGGAAACTGAATGGCCAATTTACTGGCGACCAAACCGCTCAATACCATCCTGAATGAAGCTCACGAGACTGGCGAGCATTCGCTCAGACGGGCCCTGGGGCCAACCAACCTTATTACCCTGGGCATAGGGGCCATTATCGGCACGGGAATTTTTGTGATTACAGGAACGGCGACCGCGGAGCACGCTGGCCCTTCCATCATTCTTTCCTTTATTTTCGCGGCCTTTGGATGTGTGTTTGCCGGCCTCTGCTATGCGGAATTTGCCTCCATGATTCCGGTGGCTGGTTCGGCATACACGTATGGTTACGCCACTCTGGGCGAAATATTTGCCTGGATCATCGGCTGGGACCTCGTCCTCGAATACGCTTTCGGCGCCGCGACGGTTGCTTCCGGATGGAGCGGCTATTTAATCAGCCTGTTAGGCGATTTTGGGATCAAGTTGCCTGCTTCTCTCGCAGGCACTCACTGGGACGAATTTATTTATTATCACGAACACTGGGAGCCGGTGAAGCTGGTCTTGCCGAAGCTGAAGGCCGCGGGTATTGATCCGTCGACTTTGCCGCACACTCATGGGACCTTTAATCTGCTGGGGTTCCTGGCGATTGTGATCACCACAGTGATTCTGGTGATTGGCATCAAAGAATCGGCCAACTTCAATTCAGCAATCGTGATTGTAAAAGTTTGTGTGCTGATTATATTCATCGCTATTGGAGCGCATTATCTTACGGGGCATCCCGAACTGCCGAAGGCCAACTGGCACCCTTTTATCCCACCGAATACCGGAAGTTTTGGAGAATTTGGGTGGTCGGGTATTCTGCGTGCCGCGGGAATTATCTTTTTTGCTTATATCGGATTTGATGCGGTCTCCACGGCGGCCCAGGAAGCAAAGAACCCGGAGAAGGACATGCCGATTGGCATTCTCGGCTCACTGGTGATCTGCACTATTTTGTACATTGTGGTGGCGGCGGTGCTGACCGGCCTGGTGAATTACAGGTTTCTGGGAGTGCGCGACCCGCTGGCGGTGGGCATCGACAGTACAGGAGTGCGCTGGGGCAGCCTGCTGGTAAAGATCGGCGCGCTGATGGGATTGAGCAGCACGATCGTGGTGATGCTGCTGGGACAGTCCCGCGTGTTTTTCTCGATGTCCAAAGACGGACTGCTGCCCCGGCTTTTTAGTTCGATTCATGTGCGTTTCCGCACGCCGTGGATTTCATCGCTCACGGTGGGTTTCTTTGTAGCTGTTCTTGCGGCATCGCTTCCCATCAACGTGCTGGATGAAATGGTTTCCATTGGCACCCTGCTGGCGTTCGTGATCGTGTGTGCCGGTGTGTGGGTTTTACGGAAGCGCAATCCCGATCTTCCACGGCCTTTTAAGACACCGTGGGTCCCGGTTGTTCCCATCCTGGGTATTTTGATCTCACTGGCCATGATGATGAGTCTGGCGACGCTGACGTGGATACGTTTGGCGGTATGGCTGGTGATTGGAATGGTTATTTACATGGCATATGGCAGGAGCCACAGCCGCGTGCAAAAAGGCCAGACCACTGCCTGACAATAGAAGGTTCGCTGAAGCCCTCCACGCGCTGGAGGGCTTTTGTTTTAGAATCAGCTCGAACCGGAGTGCTTCTGTCCCTTGCGAAAATTCCGCACATTGATGATTCTTTCTGGCGCGCTGCTGCTGCTTACCGCCGCTGGCACCGCCGGTTTTCACTTTATTGAGCACTGGAGCTGGTTTGACAGCTTCTACATGGTCGTCATTACCCTGAGCACCATTGGCTACCAGGAGGTGCATCAACTTTCCTATGCCGGACGAGTATTCAACATTGGTCTGATTGTTGCGGGCGTGATCATGGTATTTTTGATGATCGGATCACTCACTCAGGCTTTGCTGGAGTTTGAGCTGGTCCGATTGTTTGGAAAACGCAAAATGCAGCGCGAAATCGCCAGTCTCAAAGGCCATTACATCATCTGCGGCGCGGGCCGGGTGGGCACCAGCGTGGCCAGCGAGCTGGCGCACAAGCCGTGCCCGTTTGTGATCGTCGACAGCCAGGAAAAGCTGATTGCAGAACTGGAACCTGGCTGGCTGACTCTGGCAGGAGATGCAGCCAGTGAAAAGGTCCTCCGCGATGCCGGGATCGAGAAGGCCAGAGGTCTGGTAGCGGCGACCACCACGGACGCGACCAATATCTATATCGTGCTCACGGCGCGCAGCATGAATCCCGGACTAAAGATTATCGCCCGAGCCAGCGAGCGCGCGGCAGAGAAGCACCTGAAGACCGCAGGTGCGGACATTGTGATCTCCCCGTATGCCGCCGCTGGACATCGTATTGCCCAGACTTTTCTGCGGCCCAACGTGCTGGATTTTCTCGATATCGCCACCGCGAATTCGGGAGCGCTGGAAATGCTTATCGAAGAGATCAGGGTGAACGCGCACTCTCCACTGGCGGAGGCGACCGTGGGGAGTTCGGGGATTCATCACCAGTTTGGCATCATGGTGCTGGCCATCCGCCGCGCCGGTGGTGAGACGCGCTTCAATCCCCGGGCCAACGATGCCATTCATGCCGGGGACTTTCTGATTGTGATGGGCGAACCGGTGCAGTTAGGAAAGCTGGAAGCTTTGGCCGCCCAGACGGTATCGGCATAGAAATGAAAATTGTTACCGCAGAAGAAATGCGCGCCATTGATCTCGCCACTACCGAGCGTTATGGCGTGCCCTCGCTCGTGCTCATGGAAAATGCCGGCGCGGCCGTCGCCGAGTTCGCGGTGAAGCACTTTGAATTTGCTTCTGTCTGTGTGGTTTGCGGCAAGGGGAACAATGGCGGCGATGGTTTTGTGGCTGCACGAAAGCTGCATGAGCTGGGCAAGCAGGTTTCCGTGCTCGTGCTGGCGGCGGGCGCGGAGGAATTGCGCGGCGATGCCGCCGAGATGTTCCAAAAACTCTCTCTGGCGCCGCTGTGGATCAGCCATGACGAAGAATTTTGTACCAGGGAGGCCCAGCAGGCGCTGCAGTCCGACTTGATCGTGGATGCAATCGTGGGTACCGGGTTCAAGCCGCCACTGAGGGGCGTGGGACGCACGGCGGTTGAGATGATCAACCAAGGCAGCGCGCCGGTACTGGCCGTGGACCTGCCTTCCGGCGCTTATGCCGACAGCTATCTTCCTTTGCAGGAGCAGGAAGTGGCGGTTGAAGCGGATGCGGATGCGGTGATTACCTTCACCGCTCCCAAACCCATCCACGTATTTGGCGACCTCACAGCCGGGCCCATGGCTGTAGCACCCATCGGCTCTCCCGAGGAACTGGTGACTGAACTGGGAAAGCTGAATACCATGGTCACCACTGGGGCGGAGCTTAACCTGGCTTTTCCCCCTCGCGATCCGGCTGCGCACAAAGGCGACTTTGGCCACGTTTTGGTGATTGGCGGCTCGGCAGGGAAGGCCGGCGCTGCCGCCATGGCGGGCATCGCCGCACTGCGGACCGGTGCGGGACTGGTTACCGTGGCGTGTCCTAAATCTATTTTGCCAACGATTGCTTCGTTTGTGCCTGAATTGATGACCGAGCCCCTGCCGGAAACTGCCGATGGCTCCCTCGCGCTCACAGCCATGAACCGGCTGGAGCAACTGGCAAAGGGCAAGCGTGCGGTCGTGCTTGGGCCGGGGCTGTCGAGCAATCCGGAAACAGCGCAGATGGTGCGCCAGTTGCTGCCGGTTCTAAGGGAAACTTCTGTTGTACTGGATGCCGATGGTCTGAACGCTTTTGCCGGTCATACGCATGAGTTGCGTGGCGAAGGGTGCCTGGTTCTTACACCGCATCCGGGTGAGATGTCCCGCCTGAACGGTGCTCCGGTGGAGAGCGATGCCATGGGCCGTATCCGCATAGCACGTGAGTTGGCGAACCAAACCAATACCATAGTTGTGCTCAAGGGCCATCATACGGTTACTGCTATTCCCGGCGGTGAAGTCTGGATCAACATGAGCGGCAATCCGGGGATGGCGAAAGGCGGCTCAGGAGATGTTCTTTCCGGAATGATCGCGGCGACGATCGCGCCGCGACGGGAAGGCAAAACCGGATTGCTTGTCGCATCGGCTGTCTACCTGCATGGACTGGCCGGAGACGCCGCGGCTGATCTTTGCGGAGAGTACTCCATGCTGGCCACGGACATGATTCACAACATCAGTGAAGGGCTTTTGCTGGGCCAGCAGGAACCAGCGGACAAATTTATTTATTTGCAGCGATGAAGACTTTTGAAACCCATTCCGCCGGAGAGACCATAGAACTGGGCCGCAGCCTGGCTGCCGAACTCAGGCCAGGAAGCATCGTGCTGCTGCGCGGCGACCTGGGCGCAGGGAAGACCACACTGGTCAAAGGCATTGCCGAAGGATTCGCGGCAGCCCCGGCCGATGACGTAACCAGCCCGACTTTCACTCTGATTCACGAATACCGCGGGCCGAGCGTGACGCTGTATCACATCGACCTTTACCGCATTGACACGCCGCGCGAGCTGGATACGCTGGCACTGGATGATTTGATGGATGCAAATAGTATTCTCCTGATCGAATGGGGAGAAAAGTTTGAGCGTTTCGCGCGGGAACGGGACGTGGAGATCGCGATTGAAAGTCTGGGTGGAGACAGCCGGCGAATTTGCCTGTTACAAAGTAGTCCCGCCAGACGATAGTGATGCTATGAATGCGGCGTGTTCCGTATCGTCATCACCACCAGCCAGATTCCACTGAGCACGAAGAGTGCGCTTGCTGGAAGCAGATACCGGGTCACCGGCATGTGATGAAAGGCGCACCACACCACGCCGGCCACAATGGCAAGGTCCATCAGAATGTAAATGGAAAAAATTTGGGCTTTTGCCATCAGGAGCCCATGATGTTGTAGCCACAGTCCACGTAGAGCGTTTCTCCGGTGATGCCGCTGCCCAAATCGGAGCAGAGGAAGAGCGCGGTATCGCCTACCTCTTTTACCTCCACATTACGTTTGAGCGGCGCGTGTTCGGCGTGGTTTTTAAGCATCAGGCCCAAATCGCCCACGCCGCGTGCGGCCAGGGTTTTGATGGGGCCAGCGGAGATGGCGTTCACGCGAATTTTGGACGGCCCCACGCTGTTGGCCAGGTAGCGAACCGAGGCTTCGAGCGATGCCTTGGCCACGCCCATGATGTTGTAGCCGGGCACGACCTTTTCCGCGCCGAAGTAGCTGAGCGTGACCACGCTGCCGCCTTCCGTCATGAGAGGCGCGGCGCCGCGAGTGATGGCGATGAGCGAATACACGCTGATGTCATGCGCAACGCGAAAGCCTTCGCGCGAGGTATTGAGGAAGTCGCCTTTCATGTCTTCGGCCGGCGCGTAAGCCACGGAGTGGACCACGGAATCGAGGCGGCCATAGCGCTCCCCGAGCCGGGTGAAGAGCTGCGCGATTTCATCGTCACTGGAGACGTCGCACTGAAATGCCTCCGCGCCGGGAAGGGTGGTGATGAGATCGTAGGCTTCCTTCTTTAGGCGCTCGTTCTGGTAGGTAATGGCCAGTTTGGCGTCCGCCTGGCTCAGGCTCTGGGCGATGGCCCAGGCGATACTGCGCTTATTGGCAACACCAAATATCACTACGTTCTTGCCCTGCATGGTCAGCATGTTTCAGTCCTCAAAGTGAATTAACAAGATAACATTGCGGGCGCGAACATTTCTAATTCTTCCGAACAGTTGACTTGCGCGTGCGGCGGTGAGCGCCTGAGAACAGGCGCGAGGACACGAGTTACGAGCATCGCCATCTGGTGTGCACCGGAGTCGGAAAGATGCAGGCCATCCGTAGTGGCGCCGGGTCCGCCGATGATCCCGATGAGAAAGCGCTTCGGAATCATAAAAACGCCGTATTGTTTCGCCAGACGCCGCTGAATCTGTCCATACTTTGTGCACTGGGGCAGGACCGCCGGCAATTCAAACATGACCAGCGTGCGTCCAGGTGCGGACACTTTCGACAAAATGGCTTCAAGATTGTTTCCAAACGTGCCTGCGGGGATTCCACTCAGAAGATCGTTACCGCCAATTTCGATCACCACAACGTGATCGTTCGGAGTTATTCGTTCCGCCATGATTTTGGCTTCTGCCGTCATTGCGCCGGCGAGGGCAAGGTTGTGAACTTTTATCCCGGTAGATTCCTGCATAAGCAAAGGCCACGACTTAATCCGAGAATCAATGCCGGAAGACAGCGAGTCACCAATGACAAGCACCTGATCTGCGGGCATACCGGTCACGACTGGCAATGCGCGATGCGAAAACTCCTCGGCGGAAAGCCAGACCACTTGGGAAATCAAAACCACAGCTGCTAATAAGTGCAGTTTAGGAAATTTTGCACCCAGTTGAGCCTTACTGGATGCGACAAACCACAGAGTAAAGATCGCCAGAAACAGTGCTTCAGTGCTCCAGGGAAACGGCGGGCAAGCGAGCACAATCATCATCAGCGCCAGCAATGCAGCGAGGTTTCTGGTTCGCCGTACCCACGCGAGGTGTAAACATTCCGAAGCAATGAGGGTTACGGCGAGCAGTGCCGTGCCCGCGTAGAATGAATCTCCGGATGCGAGAAAACGAACAACAGGGTTCACTGCGGAGATATGGTAGCAGCCCGCAGGCTTCGCAGGATAATTTTAGGGAAGTTCCCGGAACGGCAGTTATGGGAACTTTCAACGTAGCGGAAAAACCGATAAATATCAGCAAGAAGCTCGATGAGGAATCTGCGGGATCGACGCCAAAAGCTCGGTACAACTCCAAAAAACATGCCAATAAATCGACAATTTTTAAGGAGTTTAGATGGTGGCCAGGGACGGAATCGAACCGCCGACGCCAGCCTTTTCAGGGCTGCGCTCTACCGACTGAGCTACCTGGCCAGGTGATTACAAAAACTTGGTGGGAGCAGTGAGGCTTTTCTGCTTGCCGAGGTTGATTATAACAAATACCGGGCACGAATCTGCACAAGTGAGCGCAGGTAAGTTCACAAAATTCAAAAAAATTTGCAGATGTCTGGCTCTTCCGCAGGTTCAGACGCATGATGTGCCTGAACTGGGTGTCTTAACTTTGCTGATTGCCCATCCCGACTGCCTGGTCGTGCTACGCTGAAGCACCCCGATTGGGACAGGCCTGTATGATTTTTGCAAAAAGCAGCAAATCTGCCGCTGACAATTCGGTGCCGTTGCGCGAGCTGGCGGTTTTTTTTCTGCGCATGGGCGCTACGGCTTTCGGCGGTCCGGCGGCCCATGTGGCCATGATGGAGCAGGAACTTGTCCAGCGGCGCGGATGGCTCTCGCGGGAAAAATTTCTCGATCTGCTGGGCGCCAGCAATCTGATTCCTGGCCCCTCCACCAGCGAGCTGGCGATTCACATCGGCTACCTGTGCGCCGGTTGGGCCGGACTTCTCATAGCTGGCGTCTGTTTCATTCTGCCGGCGGCGCTGATGGTCGCCGGGCTGGCCTGGGCTTATGTGCATTTTGGTCGTCTGCCGGCGATTTCATGGGTGCTCTACGGAGTAAAACCGGTGGTTATCGCGGTAGTTGTGCAGGCGCTGTGGAGTCTCGGTCGCACCGCCCTCAAAACGCCGCTTTTGGTTGCGGTTGCGCTCGGCGCCGTGGCAATGGCTTTTTATGGAGTGCATCCGCTGCTGCTACTCGGAGTGGCCGGTGTGATGACGGTGATTCTGAAAGAGGGAATTCGCGGACGGGAAAGTGTTGCGTCGTCGTGTCTGGCTCCGTTCGCGTACTCGCCGCAGACGTCCGCGCGACTGATTACTGCCGGCAGCGCAACCGTTGCGGCTCCATTCACTCTCGGTCCGTTATTTCTGGTTTTTCTCAAAGCCGGAGCGGTGGTGTTTGGCGGCGGTTACGTACTGCTTGCCTTTTTGCGGGCGGATCTGGTGGTCCACCGCGCATGGCTCACGGATTCGCAACTGGTGGACGCCATCGCCATTGGCCAGGTTACGCCCGGCCCGGTATTCACCACAGCCACCTTTATTGGCTACATACTTGGCGGATTCCGGGGAGCGGTGGCAGCCACAATCGGAATTTTTCTGCCCGCGTTTTTGCTGGTGGCGGCTAGTGGGCCTCTGGTGCCGCGAATCCGTGAATCCAGAATTGCGTCCACATTCCTTGACGGCGTGAACGCGGCATCGCTCGCATTGATGGCCGCCGTCACATGGCAGTTAGGACGGGCTTCTATCACGGATATCCTCACCGCGATTCTTGCCGCCGGTTCTCTTATCATCCTGTTGCGCTTCCGCATTAATTCTTTGTGGCTGCTGCTGGCGGGCGCTGCTCTGGGAGTGATGGTGCACGGTCTTCTTCACGGAATCTGATGAAGATATGCAGCCGTTGTCAGCAGGGTTCGCGGTCCTCATTGTCGAGATACCACGGAACATTGGCAACTACAATGCGCCGGTCGCCTTTGAAATAGAGCAGTCCCTTGAGCGCGGCTGCGCGCTGGTTATGCAGCAGATAGTAATACCAGCGGTTCTCAACCAGTTCGGGAATGATGATGGAGATGATCCGCCCGGGATTGTCCTTTTCGAGCTGCAGCACATGATTGAGAATCGGCGTGACGATGGAGCGGTACGGCGACTCGAGTATCACGAGTTCGGGGGGCTGCAACCCGGCCTCGAGAATGGGCTGCTCCACGAAACGGTTCCAGTTCTGGCGCAGGTCGATGGTTTCCTCGCCACAGTCGATGTGTACGGCCCGAATATCTTTGGAGAGTGACAGGGCATAGCGCAGCGCCTTCTCGGTGACCCGGTTCCAGGCTTCCACCGGCACTACCACGATAGGCGGATTGAGGGCTTCCAGCCGCAGCGGAGCATGGCGGGCAATTTCCCGCGTAACCCGCCGGTAGTGCCGCTTCACTGCAAGCATCACCGCGATCAGAGCCGGCATGAGCAATACGACAATCCATGCGCCTTCCATGAACTTGGCTGCCAGCACCACGCACACGGTAATGCCGGTGGCGATGGCTCCGAATCCATTGACGAGCATGTGGGTGCGGGCATGCGGACCGGGATGCTTCTTCCAGTGGACCACCATGCCCGCCTGCGAGAGCGTAAAAGCCAGAAACGCGCCGACGGCGAACAGCGGAATCAGCCGGTCAGTTACGCCGCGAAAGATAATCAGCAACAAGCCGGCCAGCGAGAACAGTACCCACACGCCCCAGGAGTAAACCAGGCGCCGCCCTTTTTCGGTGAAGGGCGAGGGCAAATAGCGCCGCGCGGCAATCGCTTTGCAAAGCCGGGGAAAATCGGCAAAGGCGGTATTCGCGGAGAGCGCCAAAACCGCCAGTATGGAGCCGATGGTTACGTAGTAAAACCAGTTGCGTCCCGAGACGGCGAGCGTGAGCAGCGAGAGCGTGCTCTGGTATCCGGGTTCTCCTGGAGGAGTAGCGGTAATGCCAAAGGCGTGTATCAGCCCGGCGATGCCGGCGAGCATAACGATCAGCAGAAGAATAATGACGGTCAGCGTCTTCTGCGCGGTTTTGCTGCGTGGCTCGCGAAAAGCTCCCACGCCATTGCTGACTGCTTCCACGCCCGTCATGGCAGTGCAGCCGCTGGCAAATGCTTTGAGCAGCAGCCAGACGCTCAGCGCGGCAATCGCCGGTGGAGAGGGAGGCAGCGCCACTGCGGAAACAGGGTGCCCGTGATGGAGGATGGATTTATAAATGCCAAGCAAAATAATCACCAGCAGGCAGCCCACGAACAAATAAGTGGGCGCCATGAATACGGCTCCTGCCTCGCGCACGCCGCGCAAATTGATCAAAGTGAGCAGCAGCAGGATGCCCAAACAGAGCGTAAGCGTATGCGGTTGCAGACTCGGAACGGCGGAAACCAGCGCGCCCACGCCTGCCGAAATTCCCACGGCAACGCACAGAATGTAATCGATCATCAGCGCGGCCGCGGCCAGCAGGCCCGCATGCACCCCAAGGTTCTCGGTGGCCACGGTGTATGACCCGCCGCCCTGCGGATAGGCCTCAATCGTCTGGCGATAGGAGATGTAAACGATGGTCAGCAGCACAATAATGCTGACGCTGATGGGAACAATGTATGCGATGCCGGCCAGTCCGAGAGGAATCAGAATGGTGAGGGCTGCTTCGGGACCATATGCGGCGGAGCTGAGCGCATCCAGCCCAAAGATGGGAATGCCTTTGGCGGTGCCGACACTTTCCCCGCGGTCTTCAAAGTTCGCCAGCGGACGGCCAAAAAGAATATCGAGTATGGATTTTCCGGGTGTGTTGGTTGAAGGACTGTCCATGAGTCTGCCGCTGGCATTTTCTCAGAAACAGGAGAGCTGTGTCCTGCCGTGGCAAAAGCATTTTCCAAAAGAAAGGCACAGGCAGGAGTGCCTGTGCCACATGATTCCGGATTGGTTACAGTAAATCCTGGTTAATTCGCGCGTTCGAAGAGACCGGCTGCTCCCTGTCCGCCGCCTACGCACATGGTCACCACGCCGTAGCGGGCTTTGCGACGCGCCATTTCATTGGCCAGGGTGCCAACCATGCGCGAACCGGTCATGCCAAAGGGATGACCAATCGCGATGGAGCCTCCGTTGACGTTGAGTTTCTCGGGATTAATGCCCAGCCGGTCACGGCAATAAATCACCTGGACGGCAAAGGCTTCATTCAGCTCCCACACGTCAATATCATCCATCTTCAGGCCGGTCCGCTTCAGCAGCTTGGGAACGGCGAAGACCGGGCCGATGCCCATTTCATCCGGATCGCACCCGGCGATCTGGAAGCCGCGAAAAATGAGCTTGTAAGGAATGCCCAGCCGGTCGGCGCGCTCGCGGGACATCAGCAGCGTGACCGAAGCGCCATCCGAGAGTTGCGATGAATTTCCCGCCGTCACGCTTCCCTGGCCGCTGGTCTGATCAAAATGCGGCTTCAGAGCCAGCAGGCCTTCGAGCGTGGTGTCCGGACGGTTGCACTCGTCTTTATCCGCGTTGACTTCTTCTTTGCCGATGGCTTCGCCGGTCTTTTTATCGAGCAGGGCTTTCGTCGTGCGCATGGGAGCGATCTCGCCCTGGAAAAATCCCTCCTGCTGCGCCCGCGCGGTTCGCTGCTGGCTTAGAAGCGAGTATTCATCCTGCGCCTGACGGCTGATTTTGTAGCGCTTGGCGACGACTTCAGCCGTATCGCCCATCACCATGTACAGCCCCGGCATTTTTTCCTGCAACACCGGATTGGGGCTGCTGTCGCGCTGCGCCATGCTGATACTTTCCACGCCGCCGCCCATCGCCGCGTCGGCTCCTTCATGGATAATCTGGTGCGCCGCCATGGCAATGGAGTTCAATCCGGAAGAGCAAAAGCGATTGATGGTGACGCCGGCCACCGCTGTGGAAAGGCCGGCCAGCATGGCCGAGATGCGCGCGATGTTGTGGCCCTGGGGACCATGCGGCTGGCCGCAGCCCAGTATGACGTCCTCAATCTCTTTGGGATCGAGTTGCGGAGTCTTGCGCAGCACATCCTGAATGCAATGCGCGGCGAGTTCATCCGGACGCGTGATGTTGAACGATCCGCGAAAGGATTTGGCAAGGGCGGTTCGCGAGCTGGCTACAATAACGGCTTCTCTCATGCGGCTGCACTCTGCTTCTTGTCAAAATCGGCAAAGCCTTTGCCTTCTTCCGCCAGTTGCTTCAGCAGGGGAGCGGGCTCCCACCATTCGCCGTGCTGCCGATGAAATTCGCAAACTCGCTCATAGACCTTTTTGAGGCCCACGGTATCGGCATACCACATTGGCCCGCCGCGATAGGCAGGGAAGCCATAGCCGGTGAGGTAGATGATGTCGATGTCCACGGCGCGCAGGGCGTAGCCCTCTTCCAGAATGCGCGCTCCCTCATTGACCAGTGCGTAGATACAGCGGTCCACAATTTCCTGCGTGGAGATCTGGCGCTGCTGGATTCCACCTTCAGCGGCCCATTTGCGTACCAGTTGCGTGACCTCGGGATCGGGAATGGCGCGGCGCTCGGCGTCATACTTATACCAGCCGGCGCTGGTTTTTTGTCCGTAGCGACCGAGCTCGCACAGGCTGTCTTCGGCGATCGGCTGCCGCACGCCTGGCTTTTCGAGATGACGATACTCTTTGCGAATGCGCCAGCCCACGTCCAGCCCGGCGAGATCGCCGGTCGCCAGCGGTCCCATGGCCATACCATAGTCATAGAGCGCCTTGTCCACGGCTTCAATGCTGGCGCCCTCTTCCACCAGGAATTGCGCTTCACGGCGATACGGCCCAAACATGCGGTTGCCCACAAAGCCGCGGCAATTGCCTACCAACACGCCCGTTTTGCCCAGCTTTTTGGAAAGAGCCATGCAGGTGGCAATTACGTCTTTGCCGGTCGCTTTGCCACGGACGATCTCCAGCAAGCGCATCACGTTGGCCGGACTGAAGAAATGCGTGCCGATGACTGCCTGCGGCCGCGAGGTGGCGGATGCAATCTCATCGATGTTCAGCGTGGAAGTATTGCTGGCCAGAATCGCACCCGGTTTGCACACGCGGTCCAGTTCGCCATAGACCTCCTTTTTGAGCGCCATGCCTTCGAACACGGCTTCCACCACCATGTCCACATTGGCAAAGTCGTTATAGCTCAGCGTGGGTGTGATCAGCTTGAGGCGCTCATCCATGTATTGCTGGGTGAAGCGTCCGCGCTTTACAGAGTTGGCATAGTTCTTCTGGATGGTGGCCAGACCACGATCCAGCGCCGCCTGATCGGCTTCCTTGAGCAGAACCGGAATTCCGGCATTGGCAAACACCATGGCGATGCCGCCGCCCATGGTTCCCGCGCCCACCACGGCTGCACTGTTTACGGGAAGCACCGGGGTTTCTTTCGGGACGTCCGGAATTTTCGCTACTTCACGCTCACCGAAGAAAACATGGATCAGAGCTTTTGACTGATCGGAGAACAAACATTCGGTAAACAGCTTCCGCTCTGTCTCGCAGCCCTGTTCGAACGGCTGTTTGGTGGCGGCCTCAATGGCGTCAATCGCGGCAATCGGTGCGATCAAACCGCGCTGCTTCTTGCGCGCATTGTCGCGGGCCGCGGCAAAAACAGGAGCATTCTCTTCCGGCGTGCCCAGCTTTGCATTGCGCTCCCGCGTTTTGGGAGCAGGCTTGTTGGCAATCTCGCGCGCAAACGCTACCGCGCCAGCCAGCAGGTCACCTTCAATCAGGCGGTCAACAATTCCCAATTTGAGCGCTTCGGCAGCTTTGACCGGATTGCCATCGGTACACATCTCGAGCGCTTTGGCTACGCCTGCCAGCCGGGGCAGACGCTGCGTTCCAGCCGCGCCGGGAATCAGGCCCAGCTTTACTTCCGGTTGGCCGACCTGCGCACCGGGAACCGCCACGCGATAATGCCCGGCCATCGCCACTTCCAGGCCACCGCCAAACGCGGTGCCGTGGATGGCCATCACCACCGGCTTGCTGCAGTCTTCAATGCGCAGCAGCAAAGGCAGCAGCCCCACGCCGCGCTTGTTCTCTCCGGAGGTCATCTTGCCGAACTCGCGGATGTCCGCGCCGGCAATAAACGTGCGCCCGCCGCCGATCACCACAGCGGCCTTCACGCTGCTGTCCTTATCAATCTGCTCGATGGCCGCGCCGATTCCTTCCGGCACTCCAGGACTCAATGCGTTTACCGGAGGATTATTGATGGTGATGATTGCAATGTCATTATCTTTGCTCAGTTGAACAAGATCGCTCATGGATGATTTGTCCTTTGGCTCTGCCAATTAAAAAATTTGTTGAACCACAAAGGACACGAAGTAACACGAAGGAATATCCATGACAATCAAACCTTTGTGTCCCTTCGTGCCCTTTGTGGTTAAAACGCTAAATTCTCAACTTCACGCGCTCTTGGCGCTTTGCGATACTGCCGTGCCTGCATCAATCACCAGGCGGGCGAGCCGTTCGCGATGATAGCTCGCATCTCCAAACATGGTTTCCGAGGCCTTGGCCCGCCGGTAATACAAATGTAAATCGTTTTCCCAGGTAAAGCCCATGCCGCCGTGGATCTGTATGCCGCGATTGCCTACCGTGCGGCAGGCATCACTCGCATAAATCTTGGCAATCGAAACCGCCGAGGCAGCGTCGGGAGATTTTTCCTGCAAAGCCCAGGCCGCATAGTAGGCCGCCGAGCGCGAACTCTCTGTTTCCAGATACATGTCCGCACACTGGTGTTGCACCGCCTGGAACATGCCGATGGGATTGCCAAACTGCTTGCGGGTCTTCGCGTACTGCACGGTGATGTCCAGTGTGCGCTGCATGCCTCCCACCATTTCCGCTACCAGTGCCACTGTGGCGATCTGCCGGGCCTGGGGCAGAGCGGAAGCATTGCCGCCCAGCTTCTCTGCTGGAGTGTTGCTGAATTGCACCGAATACAATTTGCGCGTCAGGTCCATGCTGGACATCGGGCTGATGGTGACGCCGGGGGCTTTGGCCTCAACGACGAAAATGCCGTCACGCCCGACCACCACAATGGAGTCCGCACCGGCCGCATCGGGCACAAACAGCTTGGTCCCGTTCAGTTTGCCGTTGCCTCCGGTGATCTGAGCGTCTACCGGGTCCCAGCTGGCGCTGGCTTCCAGCAGGGCCACGGTAGAGCGAGCCTCGCCATTGCAGATGGGAGTGAGATATTTTTTCTTTTGCTCGTCCGTGCCGCAAAAATCGATCAGCGAGCCGGCCATGGCGACGGTCGAAAAGAATGGCCCAGGCAGCAGAGCGAAGCCGGCTTCTTCCATGAGCAGCGCCAGTTCCACTACTCCGAGGCCCAGTCCGCCGTATTCTTCGGGGAAAATAATGCCGGTAAATCCCTGCTCCGCCATTTTGCGCCACAGAGTGGCGTCGTATGCCGTCTCGGTCTCCATCAACCGGCGGACTTCAGTGATGGGGCACTCGTTCGCAAAGAATTTCCGCGCGTTGTCTTTGAGAATCTGCTGGCTTTCGCTTAGTCCGAATTGCATGGTTAGCTCCAGTATTCCAGTGCTTAAGCATTTAGCTCTTAGCCTTTGGCCGTTAGCTATTGGCTTTTGGCTGTTGGTTTTATTTTCCGATTCAATCTGCTGCTCAATAGCTCCGGATCAATAACTCTTGGGCAGGCCCAGTACAAAATGTCCAATGATGTTGCGCTGAATTTCTGACGTACCGGCCTCAATGGTGTTGCCGCGGGTGCGCAGATATCCATAGGACCATGCGCCTTTATCGATGGCGTGGTCGTCGCCCGCTTCCAGTTGTCCGTACGATCCGAGCACTTCCTGCGCCACCTGCTGGAAGCGCTGGTTCAGCTCGCTCCAGAAAATTTTCTGGATCGAGCCTTCGGGACCGGGCACGCCCGTGGCATTGATGCGGCTGAAAGCGCGCATCTGGTTCATGCGCATGATCTCGATTTCCGCATAGCACTGCGCCAGCTTCTGCCGGACCACAGGGTCTTCCGCCGCCGGACGGCCATTGCGCTGCATCTTGCGTGAAAGTTCGATCAGCCGGTTCATGTTGCGCTGATAGATGATCTGCAGTCCAGCGCCGAAGGTGCCGCGCTCGTGCATGAGCGTGCCGATGGCGGCAGACCAGCCTTCATTCACCTTGCCCACCACGTTCTCCACCGGAACACGCACATCATGGAAAAATATTTCGTTGAACTCGGTCTCGCCGGTCATCTGCCGCAGGGGACGAACTTCCACGCCTTTGGACTTCATGTCCACCAGCAGCATGGTGATGCCCTTGTGTTTGGCTACCGAGGGATCGGTACGCACTACGAGTTCGCACCAGTCCGCCGCCCAGCCGTAGCTGTTCCAGACTTTTTGCCCGTTGACGACATAATGATCGCCATCCAGCCGTCCTTCGCAGCGCAGGTTGGCAAGGTCGGAGCCGGCGTCCGGTTCGGAAAAGCCCTGGCACCAGATTTCTTCCGCGCTCAGGATTTTGGGAAGAAAGCGCTTCTTTTGCGCCTCCGTGCCAAAAGCAATAATGGTTGGACCAATCAGTCCCAGGCCCAGCACGTTGGCCATGGGCGGAGCGTCGGCCAGCGCCATCTCCTGCCAGAAGATGACCTGCTCCATCAGGCTGGCGCCGCGACCGCCGTAAGCTTTGGGCCAGGAGATCCCCGCCCATCCGCCCTCAAAAAGTTTGCGCTGCCAGCGGCGGAGATAGTCGAACCGCTTTTCCATCGACTCTTCACGAAATTCATCCCAGTCTTTGGGAGCATTGGCCTTGAGCCATGCTCGCAGTTGGTCGCGGAACTTCAATTCGTCAGCGGTAAGGTTCAGGTCCATCAGGCGGCTCCTTGAGAAGTGCTGTCGCCGGAATCATGAACTGCCTTCAATCACAGCGTGGTGTAATTGCGGCACGACGGCGACCACGCAGTCTAGCACAAGAAGGCCGGCTGAATGAATGCTCATTCAGGGTATATACTGGCCTGCGATTTACGGCTTGGCCGGAGGTTCTACCCGGTCATGAAAGCGGGCGAAGAGCCGCTCTGCCGCCTGTACCAGATTGGTCTGAGTTGCTTTCTGGCGTACGGCGAATTTTGGCTCTTCCGACCCAAACCACATAGGCCGGTGGTTTTTGTCGTAGACGACGGCTTTGATGATCTCGGAAGGAGGCTGCGAAGTGGATGGTTCGGATTGCCGGCCTCCTGCATGCACGGTGTTTTTGCTGGAGTCATCGTCGTCCTTCTTTTTTTCGCCGACCGGGCCGAAGACCTCCATCACAATGTCGGCCTTTTCGGCAGAGTCCACCAGAATGTACCGGCCCCAGCCCTCAAACCCGCGAGTGATTACGTTGAACGCAATCTCGTCCCCGCCGGCATTTTTGATAAAGATGCTCTTCGCCGCGGCCAGCCGGTCAAAGTGTGCGCCGGCGGCTGGTGGTGTAGCAGGAGCGGGCGCGGGAGCAGGAGCAGGTTGCTGGGACCAGCTGTTCACGGTGCAGAAGACCAGCAGGCCCAGGCCGGCAAGAGTGGTTTGCGAGAGTGAACGGTTCATGATTCATGCACCTCAAAATTTATTGATAACGCCCAACTCTACCAAAGATGGAGCGCAATTTTCATCCTCTGTATAATCCCGCAATTCAAAGGTGAGACACACATGAGTCTGCTTAAAGATAAAGTAGCCATCGTTACCGGAGCCAGCCGGGGAATCGGCCGGGCCATTGCAGAAGCTTTCGTTCGCGAGGGCGCAAAGGTCGTAATCTGCGGACGCAAACAGGAGACACTCGATCCGGTGGCCCGCGAAATCGGGCCGGACGTGAAGCCTCTGGCCTGTCACGTGGGCAAGCCCGAACAGATTCAGCAACTCCTCGATTTCACCACGCGTGAGTTTGGCCGCATCGATATTCTGGTCAACAACGCCGCTACCAACGTCGCGCAGGGCCCTGCCATTGAAATGAAAGATGGAGAGTTTGACAAGATGGTTGAAGTCAACCTGAAGAGCACTTTCCGGCTGATCAATGCCGTGGCTCCGGGAATGTGCCAGCGCGGCTCCGGCTCTATCATTAATATCGCCTCGATCTCCGGGCTGCGTCCGCAGTTCCATGGACTGCTCTACAGCATGACCAAGGCGGCCATGATCATGATGACGCAGTCCTATGCGCTTGAGCTTGGCCCCAAGGGTGTGCGCGTGAATGCCATTGCGCCCGGGCTGATCCAGACCGTGCTGAGCGAGTACTACTGGAAAGACGAAAAGCTCAGGGACAACATCGTGAGCAAACAGCCCGTCCGCCATCTGGGACAGCCCGCCGAGGTAGCCGAAGTTGCCGTACTGCTGGCCGGTGGCGGTGGCTCTTACATGACCGGGCAAACCATTGTCGTGGATGGCGGGGCCACGCTGGTGGGAAGGTTCTGATTCACCCAGTCCCCCAAGGTAAAGCGGGAGTGGATTTTTTGAGGAAAGCTGAGGTCTTCTATGGCATTTGAATTTTCGCCCAAAACTCAGGACCTCCAGAAGCGCCTCACGGCCTTCATGGACGAGCATATCTATCCCAACGAACAGCGCTTTTATGATGAAATTGAGCGCGACCGCTGGAAGCCCACGCGCATTATTGAAGAACTCAAGCCCAAAGCTCGCGCCGCCGGGCTGTGGAACCTCTTTCTGCCTCATGATGAAGGCGGAGCCGGGCTTACCAATCTTGAGTATGCGCCGCTGTGCGAGATCATGGGACGCAGCACCATGGCTCCGGAGGTCTTCAACTGCTCCGCGCCTGACACCGGCAACATGGAGGTGCTGGCGCGTTACGGCACACCGGAGCAAAAGGAGCAATGGCTCAAGCCGCTGCTGGCGGGTGAGATTCGCTCCTGTTTTGCCATGACCGAACCGGCTGTGGCCTCGTCTGATGCGACCAATATTGAGTCCAGTATCGTTCACGACGGCAGCCACTACGTCATCAACGGCAGAAAGTGGTGGTCTTCCGGCGCGGGTGATCCGCGCTGCAAAATCGCCATCTTTATGGGCAAAACCGATCCCTCCGCGCCGAAGCACAAACAGCAGTCCATGATTCTGGCGCCGATGGATGCTCCCGGCGTAAAAATCGAGCGCATGCTCACGGTTTTCGGCTACGACCACGCGCCTCACGGGCATGGCGAGGTCACGTATACCAATGTTCGTGTTCCCGTCTCGAACATGCTGCTGGGGGAAGGCCGGGGATTTGAAATTGCACAGGGAAGGCTAGGCCCGGGGCGCATTCACCACTGCATGAGGTGCATCGGCCTGGCCGAGCGCGCCCTGGAGCTTATGTGCAAACGCGTGCAAAGCCGCGTAGCCTTTGGCAAGCCGTTGGCCGAGCAGGGAACTCTGCGCGCTGATATCGCGCATTCCCGCATGGAGATTGAACAGGCGCGCCTGCTCACGCTGAAAGCCGCGCACATGATGGACACAAGCGGCAACAAAGAAGCTCGCGCGGAAATCGCAATGATCAAAGTGATTGCGCCCAATGTGACGCTGCGCGTTCTCGACCGCGCCATCCAGGCGCACGGCGGAGCCGGCGTGAGCCAGGATACCTTCCTTGCCGGCGCATGGGCCGGTGTCCGCACACTGCGCCTGGCCGACGGCCCTGACGAAGTGCACACCGAGGCAATCGCCAAACTGGAACTCGCCAAATACGGGAAGACGCATTCGTCGCGGGGAGCGATGTAACAGGAGCACAGCATTGCACGAAAAATTAAGTCTCATTCCAGATCACGATCAAATTGCCAACATGGCGTGGTGCTTTCCTGATTTGGGCGAGGGAGACGCTTTAGACGCAACAATTACCATCCTGAGTTGCCCAATCGTGCAATTCATTGATTGATTTGCACGAATTTCCAAAAATCAGAGTGCCGGGAATTTTTTCTCCCTGTGCGGGTTTTATTTGCTGGTGCGGTGTATGTAAACGGCGAGTCGCAACTGCTCGCCAATTTCGTCGCACAGTCATTCCGGATGGGGCGGTCTGGCAAATCGAGAAAATGGGCCGTCAAAATCAAAAAGTCAAACTTGTCTGAAGAAAAGGAATAGGTTCACGAATGATTAAGAAAGTCTGTGTTAAAGTAGCCCTCCTTGGCACGACGATGTGCGCACTATTTATATCCAGCATGATGGCGCAGGACGCCTCATTTCATTCGAGCATCATTGGCTCAAACCCACACACGATCATCGCCGGAGTGCAGAGCGGCGGCGCCCCCTGGACAGTCCGTCACGGTTCAGCCAGTCTGAATGGTGAGGGCCGGCTGCACATCGAACTGAAGGCTTTGATCCTGCCGCAACTCGGGACTGCGGGACCGGTCACCGGCATCAGCGCCAGTCTGGTCTGCGGCGGCGCGGGCGGTGTCGTGGTTGCCACTACCGATGCAGTCCCACTATCGAGCGATGGTAACGCCGAAATTGAGGCGCACATTAGCGTATCCAGCCCATGCTTCGCTCCCATCGTCTTAATTCGGGCGGCGGCCTTCAACGGCGCTCCGCTTCCCCAACCCGGCCCCTGGATTGCCGCCACCGGCTTTACGGGCCTTTCGACAACAGACGAAGATAAACACGAACAGGGAAACTGAAGCCTGGCCGAAAACAGAACTAATGCCCGGGCCATCTCGCGGAGATTTGCGGGAGGGCCCGGGTGGCACAACCCTGACAAGACGCGATGCCCGTGTCACTGCTACAACGCCTTTCCGGGCCGCACGAACCTGGTTTACTTTGAAAGTGGTACAGGGATGCTCAGAACATCGTTTTTAAATGCATTCATGAATTCTGGCTCGGGATCACGAATAAAGAAATGATCTCCCTGGAATAGTTTTACTCTGCACTCAGCAGATGTTTGTTGCTTCCAGGCATGGCAATCCTCCACCGAAACATCCTCATCCTGGAGCCCTCCATAAACTGTGATTGGGCAGGAGAGCGGCTCTTGGCCCTGGTATTCATAGGTCTCGACTGTTTCGAAGTCGGCCCTGAGCACTTTGATGAAGATTTCCATCAGCTCGGGATGCTCGAGAACTTCCCTGGGAGTGCCGTTGAGATTTCTGAGTTGCTCAATAAATTCGTCATGCGGAAGATTGAATGTTACCGGCTCATTGCGCGGGCATTGGGGAGCCCGGCGGCCTGACACCAGTAAATGCCGGGGTCGTGGGCCTTTTCTGCGAAAGAGTCCCCGGCAGACTTCAAAACTAATGGCGGCGCCCATACTGTGCCCATACAGAGCATAGGGCACACTGCTTCGCTCGCTGATGCAATCAGTGATCGCCATAGCCAGCGGAGCGAGACGGTTCAATGGCGGCTCATTGATGCGCCTTCCCCGCCCTGGCAAATGTACAAGGCAAAGGTCGATCTGACTGGGAAACCATTTTTGCCAGGCCCGGTATATGTTTGCACTGCCTCCGGCATATGGAATGCAGAACAGCCGCAGAGAGGGCGTTGCTGCCGGCGAAAGATGCTCCAGCCAGAGATTACTTGCGGATTTCGCGTGAACCATACTTTAAAAATCTCAATTAAAAAATAAAATCATCATATATCGCGCTGCATGAGCATGATATTGCCTGATCAGGGAAGGCTTGGGGCCAAGCCAGCTTCACTGGATAGAACAATTGTTTTTATACACGGCCCAGTGCTCTGTACCGGCAGTCTTTTCGAGCCAGTCACACTGGGCCAGCAAGGGCTCAAACTCAAGATACCGATAAGCAACATACAGCGGACGCGGCTTTTCCGAAATTGAACGGCGCAGATTTTCCAAAATGGCGGCGAAGACAGGTTCCGGAAAAGAGTTGAACATATAAACCACCAGCGGCCCAGCGGGCAACGGGAAGTCGCGGGCATCCATGCAATGTGATTCGATTTTCCGGCACTGCTGCTCTTCACTTGTATACTTCGCAATATTCTGTAAAGCCGATTGATGCAGGCTGGGCAGGAACTCAACTCCTGCGATTCTGCGGAAGGGATAAGCGGAAGCCATCAGCAGCACGCGGCCCTTGCCAGATCCCAAATCCACGAAGGTGAACTCCCGTAAATCCGCCGGCAGGGCCTGCATGATCTGCTCGAACAGCCACGGCTCGGTAGCAAAATAGGGATGTCCGGCGAGCGTGGCCGCAAGCTGTGTGCGAAAGCTGACGTTGGCCCGCGTGGTGTCCACGGAATGATCGAGGTCAAAGTCCAGGTCGCCGTAGCGCGCTTTTCGGCGCTCCGGTGTCAGCTCAACGATAATACGGAAGAGCGCGTTCGCTATTTGCGCCAGAGTACGGATAAGTCCATCACGGGCCATGCCATCGCCGATGCGGCGCCAGACCATTTTGAGCAGGCCCGACCGAGCAAGGGCAGGAAAAGCCTGCGAAGCTGGGATTGGATTAGAATCAGTTTCCATGAAAAAGGCCCTGACTCACCTGCAAGGCTGTGATCCAGTGCTTGCTTCCATTATTGCCCGTGTGGGGCCGTTTCGCATGGCCTATCGCGAACCAACGTTTGAGGCCCTCGCCCGTGCCATTGTGTTTCAGCAGTTGAGCGGCAAAGCGGCCCGCACCATCTATGAGCGGTTTGAAGCAGCGGCCGGAGGCGCGGTCACGCCGGAAGCGATTCGCAATCTTACGGTGGGAGAGATGCGCCGTTGCGGACTCTCGCAGCAAAAGATCGGTTACATTCGCGATCTGGCCGACCATGCTCTCGAAGGCAAACTCGATTTTGACCGCCTGCCCAAAATGGCGGACGAAGAAGTGATTGCCGTGCTGACCGACATCAAGGGAATTGGCGTGTGGACGGCGCACATGTTCCTGATGTTTGCTCTGCGCCGTCCGAATGTGCTGCCGGTGGGCGACCTGGGCGTGCGCTCCGCCATCAAGCGCGCTTACCGCAAGCGTACGCTGCCTTCCCCGAAACAGGTCGAGAAGATTGCGCAAAGCTGGCATCCCTGGTGCAGTGTGGCGTCATGGTATCTGTGGCGCAGCCTGGATACGGCTACACTGGAAGAAAGCGCGCCTAAGCCGAGTAAGAAATCCGCAAGCCGCAAAAAAGCACGGAAAAAAACAAGGCGATAGCGCTTTTGCCGCGCGTGGCAAGCCTTTGGTGTCATGCCTGGTCTTCAGTTCTGGTAGAATCTTCTGTCCCATGATGAATGAGCGTAAAATCCGTGTGCTTGTGGCCAAGCCCGGCCTGGATGGCCATGATCGTGGCGCCAAAGTCATAGCCCGCGCGCTGCGCGATGCCGGCATGGAGGTCATTTACACCGGCCTTCGTCAGACGCCGGAAATGATTGTGAATTCCTCTCTGCAGGAAGACGTGGATGTAATCGGGCTTTCCATTCTTTCGGGCGCCCACAACGCCATTGTTCCACGCGTCACGGACCTGCTTCGCCAGAACAAAATGGACGATGTGATCCTGCTGGTCGGCGGCATTATTCCGGAGCAGGATTTTGAGGCCCTGAAAAAAGCCGGTGTTGCCGGGATATTCAACCCTGGCACCCCGATGGATGATATCGTGGCTTTTATCCGCAAAAATGTAAAACCACGCGGCGTGCCGCAATCGATCTGACACCCTGCTGAATTGCGGTCCAGTCACGGATGATGGTTCGTTGAATTAATTCTTTTCCTGTCTTTATTTGGTCGGAAAATCAAATATACTTAAGCTCTGTTTTCTATGTTCGTTTTGGACGACATTCTCGAGGTCACGCACCAGCGTGTCGCGAACGCGAAGCAGAAGGCCGACATGCGCCTGCTTCATGAGATGGCGGCAAGCCATTCGGTGCGCGGCTTTCGCAAGCGCCTGACCGCAATGTCACAGCTTGGTCCCGCGGTCATCGGAGAACTGAAAAAAGCATCACCGTCCAAAGGCCTGATTCGCAAAGCATTTTCCGTGACTACCCTGGCCGATCAGTTGTCCCGTGGAGGCGCTTCCGCACTTTCGGTGCTTACGGAAGAGGAGTTTTTTCAGGGATCGCTGGATAATCTTATGTCTGCTTCGCTGGCCACGAGCGTGCCCTGTCTGCGCAAGGATTTTATTGTGGATGAATTCCAGCTTCTGGAAGCCAGGGCTTATCAGGCAGATGCGGTGCTGCTGATTCTTGCGGCACTCAACGACGATAATTTTTCCCGGCTGCTCACGCGCGCCCGCGAACTGGAACTGGACGTCCTGTGCGAAGTCCACGACGAGATTGAGCTAAAACGGGCTCTCGATGGCGGCGCGGACATTATTGGCGTGAATAATCGCGATCTGAAAACTTTTAAAGTGAACCTGGATACCTCCTTCGAGCTTGCCCCGAGAATTCCTAATAATGTTCTGCGGGTGGCCGAAAGCGGCATTGACAGCGGCACGGAGATACGCGAACTGTACGCTTCCGGGTATCAGGCATTTTTGATGGGCGAAGTGCTCATGCGGGCTGAAGATCCAGGACAGAAACTGCAGCAGCTTTTGCAGGATGCTGGTCCCTGTCCTCCTTATGCGTCCTCTGCCGCCAACTGGCGCGGCACGGTCCAGTAATTTTTACGGACGTAAACCCCTGAAACTTATGCGGACATGGATCAAAATTTGCGGGACCACTTCTCTTGAAGACGCGCTGGCCGCCGTGGAAGCAGGCGCTGACGCGCTGGGCTTTATTTTTGCTCCAAGTAAACGCCGCGTAACTCCGGAGCAGGCGCAAAAAATTACCGAGCAATTGCCGGACACGGTGGATCGTGTAGGCGTGTTTGTGAATGAATCCGGGCCGAAAATCCTGAGGACCGTGCAACAGGCTGGACTCACTGCGGTCCAGTTGCACGGAGATGAAACTCCGGAGCTTATTTTTACGCTGCGCGACGAAGTCGAAGTGATCAAGACGATCCAGATCAGCAATAATTTCAATCACCAGCTCGATGAATTTTGCGGAAGCCACGGGTGCGCTGATTCCATTCTGCTCGATTCCGGTTCCGGAAGCGGCAAGGCCTTTGACTGGGAGAGTGTCCGGCCTAAGCTCCACGGCCTTGACTCGCGGTTCATTATTGCCGGCGGCCTCAATACCGGTAATGTGGCACAGGCAATCAGCACATTTTCACCGTATGGCGTGGATGCGGTGACTGGGGTGGAAAAAGAGCCGGGGCAAAAAGACCACGAGAAGCTGAAGGCATTTATCACCGCGGTGCGGAAGGCGGATCAGGCATGACGGCAAGTGCAGCAGGAAAGATGCGTTCCGTGGACGGACGGTTTGGTCCGTATGGCGGTCGCTATGTTCCGGAGACGCTCATGGCAGCTCTGGAAGAGCTGGAGAAGGAGTATGCAAAAGTCCGGCGGGACAAAAAGTTCCGTGCGGAATTCAACCAACTACTCCAGGAATATGCCGGACGCCCCACGCCTTTATTTTTTGCCAAGCGCCTGACCAAAGAGTTGGGCGGCGCCAAAATCTATCTCAAGCGTGAAGACCTGCTGCACACCGGAGCGCACAAAATCAACAACTGCCTGGGGCAGGCGCTTCTGGCGCGGCGCATGGGCAAACACCGCATCATCGCGGAGACCGGCGCGGGCCAGCATGGCGTTGCCACCGCCACGGTGTGTGCTCTGTTCGGCATGCAATGCGTGATTTACATGGGAACAGAGGACATGCGCCGCCAGGAACTGAATGTCTTCCGCATGAGACTCCTGGGCGCTGAAGTGTGCGGCGTGGATTCCGGATCGAAAACACTGAAAGACGCGATCAATGAGGCCATGCGTGACTGGGTCACCAACGTCCGCACCACGCATTATTTGCTGGGAAGCGTTTTGGGCGCACATCCTTATCCCACTATGGTTCGCGACTTTCATTCCGTGATTGGCAGGGAAGCGCGTGCCCAGATTCTTAAAGCGGAAGGGAAGCTGCCCGCGGCGATCATTGCCTGCGTGGGCGGCGGATCGAATGCCATTGGCGTCTTCTATCAGTTTCTCGGCGATAAGCGCGTGAAGCTGATTGGGGTTGAGGCCGGAGGCCGGGGAGATGAGCTGGGCGAGCACGCGGCACGCTCTCGCGGCGGTTTGCCAGGCGTGCTGCAGGGCTCTTATTCATACGTTCTGCAGGATAGTGATGGCCAGGTGGCGCTGACCCATTCCATCTCCGCCGGACTGGATTACCCCATGCTGGGGCCGGAACATGCGCAGCTCTTCGACTCAAAGCGCGCGGAGTACACGGCAGCTTCCGACCAGGAGACACTGGATGCACTAACTATGCTCTCGCGTCTTGAAGGGATTATTCCCGCACTGGAATCTTCACACGCCGTTGCTGAATGCATTAAGCGCGCGCCGCGCATGAAGAAGTCAGAGATGATCATCGTGAACATCTCCGGGCGCGGAGACAAGGACATAGGAATTCTCAGGGAGAACCTGAAAATTGGGTGATCGGGATTCCAGGAAAACAGCGAAAGCATGATGAATGAAGTCATAAAATTAACGCAAGGGTGCACCCGATGAGCCGACTGGCTTTCCATCGCAAGCCCGGCCTGGTTGCCTATGTGACTTGTGGCGATCCCAGCATCGCTGTTACGCGTGCGGTGGTTCTTGCTGCGATTTCAGCCGGCGCTGACGTAATCGAACTGGGTGTTCCCTTCAGTGATCCTGTAGCCGACGGACCTGTGATTCAGCGTGCCAGCGAACGCGCGCTGCGCAACCATACTTCGCTTGCGGATGTGCTGCAACTCGCGCGGGAAATACGCAGCGAATCAAATGCAGGTCTGGTGATTTTTTCTTATCTGAATCCCATTCTGCGGTTTGGCCTGGAGCGCTTTTGCAAAGAGGCGGCAGATGCCGGCGTGGATGGCGCTTTGATTACCGATCTTACGGTGGAAGAAGCGGACGAGTATCGCCGCAGGATGGCGGACCACAAGCTGGCTACAATTTTTCTGGCCGCGCCCACCAGTACCGATCAGCGCCTGAAAATGATCGCCCAGGCTTCGAGCGGTTTTGTTTATGCAGTTTCACGCACAGGAGTAACGGGCACGCAGAAGCAACTGGCGGTGGATGCCAGCGATCTTGTGCGCCGTATTCGCAAATACACCAAATTGCCCGTTGCCGTGGGATTTGGCGTTTCCAATGCCGGGCAATTTTCCCAGGTTGCGAAATTTGCCGATGCCGCCGTAGTGGGCAGCGCAATTGTGCAGACCATTGAACAGAATCCCGGCCGTGAGCCGCAGGCAGTGGCGGAGATGATTAGCTCGCTGAAGAATGGAACCGTGGCCGAGGCCATACACTGAATACAAATCTGCCCGGGCAGGGAAGAAAGCAAGCAGAATGGACATCACGGACTGGCGAAAAAAAATAGATGTACTGGATGGTCGGCTGGTGGAGTTGCTGAACGAACGCGCGGTTTGCGCCGTTGAGATTGGCAAGTTAAAGCGTAGTTCCGCCCTTCCGGTTTATGAGCCAGACCGGGAAAAGGTTATTTTTGAGAATGTGTGCAAAGTCAATCATGGCCCGCTGCCGGACAAGGAACTGCAGCGCGTCTATGAACGCATTCTTGATGTAATGCGCAATATTCAGAAAATTGAGACAGCCGCCGCAGGCGGCGTGAAATCCGATACGGAAGTGAAAAACTAAACATGATTGTAGCGATGCAGGAATTTGCCACTGAAGAACAGATTCAGCACGTCATGGAACGGCTGATTAATCTGGGCTTTGAAGTCCACCGGTCCACGGGAGCGCGCCAGACTGTTTTGGGGGCCGTCGGAATACGGCCAGAATTCGATATCACCGAGATTGAAATACTGCCCGGAGTGGGCGAGGTGCATCGTATCACCTCGCAGTACAAGCTGGCGGCCCGCGGATTTCGCCCCGAGGGCACTATTATCAAATTTCCCAACGGCGTGACCGTTGGCGGCGACGAAGTTGTCGTCATGGCCGGGCCCTGCTCGGTTGAGACACGCGAGCAGATCTTCTCGATCGCGGAATCGGTTTCGCGCGCCGGGGCAAAGTTTCTGCGCGGCGGCGCCTTTAAACCGCGCTCCTCACCCTATTCATTTCAGGGAATGGGTGAAGATGGCCTCAAGCTGATGCGGGAAGCGGCGGACAAATTTGGCCTGATGGTCATCAGCGAGGTCATGGAGATTTCACAAATCCAGCTTATGCTGCCGTACGTCGATGTCTTTCAGCTGGGCGCGCGTAACATGCAGAACTTCAATCTGCTGCGCGAAATGGGCAAGATCCGCAAACCGGTGCTGCTCAAGCGCGGCATCGCGGCCACCATTGAGGAGCTTCTGCTCTCCGCTGAATATCTGATGGCGGGCGGCAATTACGAGGTGATGCTTTGTGAACGAGGCATACGCACCTTTGAAACGTACACCCGGAACACCATGGATATCTCCGCTATTCCCATCGTGAAGAAGCTTTCTCATCTTCCTATCCTCGGTGATCCTTCGCACGGAACAGGACGCCGCGACAAAGTGCCTCCCATGGGACGCGCCGCGGTCGCCGCAGGCGCTGATGGGCTGCTGATTGAGGTCCACAACTGCCCTGACAAGGCGTTTTCCGATGGAGCGCAGTCTCTTTATCCGGAGCAGTTTGACAAACTCATGGGCGAACTTCGCCTGATTGCTCCGGTTGTCGGAAGAAAAATGGCGTAGCTGCTGCGATGAGCAGCGTGTTGTTCGCACGTATTGACGCTGCGATTCACCTGTCTTTCAAATTCATGGGAGCGCGGTATTGCGCCGTGCTCCCACTGAGAACCTTCTGATCGGGCAATGTCTTTTAAACAAATTACGATTATCGGTACCGGACTGATTGGCGGCTCGTTTGCCCTGGCGGCAAAGGAAGCGGGATTCAACGGCCGCATTATCGGCTGTGACCGGCGGGCAGTCCTGGATCGGGCGCTGGCGATGGGTGTGATTGATCATGCCATCGAAGATCCTGCTGCTTCCGTGCAGGGAAGCGATCTGATTCTTTTGGCCACGCCGGTCGGCGCGATTATCGACCTGATCGAGCGCATTGGGCCTGTTGCGGATCCGGACGCGTTAATTACCGATGTGGGCAGCACGAAACGGGAGATTCTGGACCGTGCGTACTCGGTATTCGGAGATCAGGTGTCACGGCGTTTTCTTGCCGGCCATCCCATGGCGGGCAAAGAGCACAGCGGAATCGAGTATGCGGAAGCAGCCATGCTTCGCAATAAAGTCTGGTTCGTTGTCCCTCGAGTGCCGCAGGACCTGGAGCAGGGAAAGAACAAGGACTTTCTGGATCTGCTGCAGCAGGCGGGACTGCGCATTGTAGTGGTGAGCGCCGAGCGTCATGACCGCATTTGCGGCTGGATCAGCCATTTGCCGCAGATGGTTTCAACCGCAATGGCGGGCGTGCTGCTGGATGAATTCGGCGGAGATCCGGAACTGCACAACCTTGGCAGCCGAGGACTTTTTGAGACCACTCGCACAGCCGCCAGTCCTTACTCCATGTGGCGTGATGTTGCTTTGACCAACACAGAAAATCTGGAACGGGCTTTGAGTGCGCTGGAACAGCGCCTGGCCCACATCCGAGAAAATCTCCGTTCGCCTGCATTGCGGGAGGCATTTGAATATGCCAATCGCTTTGCCGCGCCCAGGACTAAACAGGCCGCAAGCGTGCTGGTTCTGCCCGGTTGGCAAGATTCCGGTCCACAGCACTGGCAGACGATATGGGAGCAGGCGGAACCTGCGTTTCACCGAGTACAGCAAAAAGACTGGAACACGCCACGGCTTTCCGACTGGATTGAGGGAATTTCCACGGAGGTGGCGAGGGCCCAGGCGCCAATCGTTTTTGCCGCGCATAGCCTGGGATGCATCGCTTTGGCCCACTGGGCAAACGGCGCGCCGCCGGAGCTTCTCAATAAAATCAAAGGCGCATTGCTGGCCGCGCCAGCAGATGCGGAACGCCCGGCCTTTCCCGAGGAAATCAAAAATTTTGCTCCCGTACCCCGTGGTAGATTGCCGTTCCCTTCCATTGTTGTGGCCAGCAGCGACGATCCTTACCTTACGATGGAGCGCGGGCGCGAATTTGCTCATCAGTGGGGCAGCCGGTTTGAAGACATCGGCGCCGCTGGCCACATCTCAGCTGGTCTGGGAGACTGGCCGGAAGGGAAGCGACTGCTGAGAAATCTGATCGAAGGAAATTAAGTTTTTCCCGCCTTAGCTCCTGTGGCACGCCTGTATGAGTGCGTTTTGCAGCAGGGTAAGCGCAATGGCCCAGTACTTGCGTGCTTCTTCTTCGGTATCTCCAAATCCTGTCACGTAGGTTGTAACGCAGAATCCGCTGGTGTGTTCTTCGCCTGTATCAGTAGCTTCCTTTTCACGGTAATAACAGCGGCGTATGACAAACTCCACACTGCCGCTCATTTCCGGGACGCGCTGCAGCAGTTCACACACAGTCCGGCACGACCACTCATGCCGTTCGAACGAAATTCGGGAACTGGCGGCGACAAAAACCAGATCGACATAACTGGCAAATTTGCAGGTCGCGCCAAAAATTTCTTCTTCGGGCGTAATGTCGTCGCTAAACCATGTGTCGCATTTGGCCGTTTGCAGGGGAAAATCAGCGGCATTCATGCGCGTGAGAAACGTGCTTAGCTCGGGATTATTTTGTGCCTCAGCAATGTTTAGCACCAGTTCAGGCTGGCTGCGGAGATCAAAATAGCGCAACGCACCATCCTCGGACCTCCAGGGCAGTTCGAGTGCGGGGTCATCGGCGCCCAGTTCGACGGAATAGTCGGCCTGCACTCAGGCCATCCCATGATGCTGAAAAAAGCGGATGATTTGCCGCTCGGCCCAGCGTCCATCATAGCCATTGGCGTGGGCCAGAAATGCGCAGTGCCCGCCGTGCGCGGTTTCGAGCAGAGTCACGTGAGGGTTGGCCCGCATTTTCCTCCGTGTTTCGGGCAGCAGGCGGATGAATGGATCATCTTCCGCGTGCAGCACCAGTGTGGGCACCGCGATTTTGTCGACGACGCGTGCGGCCGCGGCCCGATCGTAATAATCCTGCGCGCCGGCGAACCCGCTGTAGCGCGCCGTGATGATCTCGTCGAATTCACGAATGGTGCGCGGCCAGCGCTCTACTTTCTGATATACGTCCGGCAGCAAATTTTGTTTGCGGCGATAGCGGCGCATCAGGCTGAGCAGAAATTTCCATTCGTACATGCGGTTTGCGGCCAGGTGCATGGCATCGGCGGAAGGCCCCAGGTCCGCTGCGGGAGAAACCCCAACCACGGCCTTGATTGCGGCCGGAGCTCTGTCTCCCCACTCTCCGGCAAGTTTCATCACCAGGTTTCCGCCCATGGAATAGCCGGCCAGACCGATAGCGGGCAGGGCGTCCTGTTCGATGAGCGTGCAAACCACCGCGCCCACATCACTGGAGAGTCCGGAATGGTAGAGCGTGTGCGCCAGGCGTTCGGTGCCGCCGCACGTCCGCATATTCATGCGGACCACGTTCATACCGGCATCCCAGGCTTTGGAGCCGGTTCCAATTACATATTGCGACTGGCTTGACCCCTCGAGTCCGTGCACCACCACCACGGTGGCATGGCGTGTGCGCTCGGGCTGCCAGTGGCAATGGCAAAGCACCTGTATGCCCTCTTCCACCTGAAACAGCCGTTCTTCCGGCTGGGGCAGACGGTTCTGCCGAGGCAGGAAGTTTCCCGCCAGCGTCTGTGCATGACGATTGCGCAAAAATCTGCGCGGCTCGAACGGTTCTAAAGTGAGTGGATCGGATTTCAGAGCCATTTATAATTCAGTCTGCTTAAATTTTAACCGAGCCGGGCTTATGCCGATATTTGAATACGTTTGCCGTGAGTGCGACCATCAATTTGAGACCATTGTTCTGGGCAGCCAGCGTCCGCAATGCCCGAAATGCGAGAGCCGCAGGCTGAACCAGCAGCTCTCAAAATTCGCCGTGGGCAGCGAGCGTTCAGGCGGACCGTCGCCCGCCGCCGGAGGCTGCGGCTCATGCGGCGACCCGCGCGGCCCAGGTTCATGCTCAATGAACTAATAATCGTGTAAAATAAAGTCTCACGCCGAATGTGGTGGGTATAGTTCAGTGGCAGAACGCCAGACTGTGGCTCTGGATGTCGTGGGTTCGACCCCCACTACCCACCCCAAATTCCTCGTTGTTTTCAAGAATTTGGTTTTTCATGGGTCCGTTAAGGATCCAGTAAGACCGCTTATCCGGCGGCGCTCGATTTCAGGACCATCCTAGCCACCTTGCTGTTGGCTTCCCGCATCGGCTCAGGAACGCCGTTTCCATATTCATTGAATGTCGTGCGAATGTCCGCGTGACGAATCAGATCTTTGATGATGGCAGCGGAGCATCGGTTGATCCGAGCCATGATCGATAAGAATGCCGAAGGATCTTGGTCGGCTCGCCTTTTAACAGATGTGCCAGGCCGGCCCTTTCTCCCGCAGCGTGGATTTTCCGGCGAATCGCGGTGGAAAAATATGAGCTTTTGCCTGCCATAAAGGGAACAAACAAGATCAGCCAGGCAAGGTGGCGAATGAGCCGTTTAAGCATTCCTGCCTCCTGGTATTCTCTCTTTTCACCATGTTGCGAGCTGTTCTATGACCGTCTATTGGGAACTAAAATGGTTATTTACGACACTCTTATTGACAGCGAGAACAACGCCAACGACGAATACCGCCGACGCATTACAACACATAGTAGCCAACAAGCTGATTGAAAATTTATGCTTGCTCGTCTTGATGGGCAGATAAGCCCTGATACTCGACACCGATTGCACGTAAAGAACTGTAAGTCTTGCCTGGTTAAACTTAACCGGATCGCCAGTTCACGCCGTACTATAATTCCGATGTTTAGAATCTTTTTCCTGACCTGGGTATCAAAAGAAGTTGCCTCGTAACCAGCAAAATTAAGTCAGGATTTCCTGAGGTACCCCAACAGATGTGGATCGTCCGATTAGCGCTCAATCGTCCCTACACCTTCGTGGTGATGTCCCTGCTGATCTTGATTATCACCCCATTTGTTATCCTGCGCACTCCCGTGGATATCTTTCCGGAGATCAACATTCCGGTTGTAAGCGTGGTCTGGCAGTTCACGGGATTCTCTCCCCAGGAGATGACGGACCGCATCGTCAGTAACACGGAACGAACTCTTACCACGACGGTCAACGATATTGAACATGTCGAGACGCAGGCCATGGATGGCCGGGCCATTACCAAGGTCTTCTTCCAGCCGAATGCCAATCTGCAGACGGGGCTGGCCCAGATCACAGCCATCTCGCAAACGGCCATACGGCAACTGCCGCAGGGCATCACGCCGCCGCTTATTATTGTCTATTCAGCGTCCAGCGTGCCGATCATGCAGGTCGGGATCAGCAGCCATAAGCTGCCGGAACAGGCACTCAATGATCTTGCGGTCAACTTTGTCCGCACCCAGATGGTCACGGTGCAGGGCGCGGCCGTTCCCTATCCTTATGGCGGCAAGCAGCGGCTCATCGCCGTGGATCTTGATACCGGGAAGCTTCAGGCCAAGGGGCTTACGCCCAGCGACGTAGTCAATGCTATCAGCGCCCAAAACCTCATTCTCCCTTCCGGCGCGGCCAAGCTTGGCCCTCTGCAATACAGCGTGCAGCTGAATGAAAGCACGGACACAGTATCCGAACTCAACAATCTTCCTGTAAAAACGCTGAATGGCGCCACGATTTACGTTCGTGACGTGGCGCACGTCCGCGATGGCTATTCACCGCAAACCAACATTGTGCGGCAGGACGGAGAACGGGGCGCTCTGCTTACCATCATGAAAAATGGCGGTGCTTCCACCCTCGACATTGTGGATCACATCAAAGCCCAGCTGCCAAAAATCCTGGAATCGTTACCTGTCTCCCCCGGGGACATCGAGATGAAACCGCTCTTTGACCAATCGCTCTTTGTGCGTGCTTCCATACAAGGCGTGCTCAAGGAGGCCCTGACGGCGGCTTGTCTGACTGCCGCCATGATTCTCCTGTTTCTTGGCAACTGGCGCAGTACGCTCATCATAGCTGTCTCGATCCCGCTTTCCATCCTTTGTTCCGTCATCACCCTCAGTGCCCTGGGGGAAACCTTCAACATCATGACACTGGGCGGCCTGGCGCTGGCCGTAGGAATCCTGGTGGACGACGCTACCGTGGAGATCGAAAACATTGAACGCAATCTCCGCATGGGTAAGGACCTGCGCACGGCCATTCTGGATGGCGCACAGCAGATCGCGGTACCGGCATTTGTTTCCACGCTGTGTATCTGCATTGTGTTTGTCCCCATGTTCTTTCTGACCGGTGTGGCGCGCTACCTGTTTGTTCCCCTCGCGGAAGCGGTAGTTTTCGCGATGATGGCCTCGTATCTGCTTTCGCGCACGCTGATCCCCACGCTTGTGTTGTATCTGCTGCGCAATTATGTCCATGAGCATGAGGCCCACGCGACCCAAACCAAGCGCGGGTTCTTTGCGCGATTGCAGGGCGCCTTTGAGGCATGGTTCGAGCGCCTGCGGAGCGCTTATACACAGACCCTGGAATTGTGTCTTGAGCATCGCCATTTTGTAATCTCCAGCTTCCTTGGCTTTTGCGTGCTTTCCCTGGGGCTGGTCTTTTTTCTTGGGCAGGATTTTTTCCCTGAGGTGGATGCCGGACTGTTCCGGCTCCACGTGCGCGGACGCCCAGGATTGCGCATCGAGGAAACGGCCCGCCTTTGCGATCAGGTGGAGCAGTTGCTGCGCCAGGACATTCCCAAAGATGAGTTAGTGACCATCCTCGACAACCTGGGGCTTCCCTACAGCTCCATTAACAACACGTACAGCACCAGCGGAACCATCGGCACATCGGATGCGGAGATACTGGTTTCGCTGAATCCAGACCACCACCATCCCACGGCCCAGTATGTAAAACGGTTGCGGGAAGAACTGCCCGCGCAATTTCCGGGAACGGAGTTTTTCTTTCAGCCGGCCGATATCATCAGCCAAATCCTGAACTTCGGCTTGCCCTCACCCATTGATATTCAGGTTGTTGGCCGGGACGTGAACCAGAACTATGCCATTGGACAGCGGCTGGCCAACCGCCTGCGGGAAGTGCCGGGCGCGGTTGACGTGCATGTTCAGCAGCTTATGAACGGTCCCTCACTCAAACTGGACGTGGACCGCACCCGGGCGCAACAGGTGGGACTGGAACAAAGAGACATAGCCCAAAACCTTCTCGTATCCCTGAGTGGCAGCTTCCAGACGTCACCAACATTCTGGCTTAATCCTCAGACCGGCGTCACGTACAGCGTAGCGGTCCAGACGCCCGAATATCGCATCGACTCCCTGCAGTCCCTGATGAATACGCCGGTGAGCGCGCCAAATGCTCCGGCGCCGCAGGTACTGGCAAACCTGGCGACAATCAAGCCGGCATCGTCCCCTATTTTGCTCTCGCACTACAACATCCAGCCAGTCGTTGACGTTTATGCCAGCGTCCAGGACCGTGACCTTGGCGGTCTGGCCCGGGATACCCGGAAGATACTCCAGGAATTTGAAGGCGCCGGCACGGATGGCAAGAGCAAGCTGCCCAGAGGCACTCATCTTGTGCTGCGCGGCCAGGTTCAGACCATGACATCTTCCTTCGCTGGACTGGCAGTCGGCCTCGTGATGTCTATTGTTCTGGTGTACTTGCTCATAGTAGTTAACTTCCAGTCATGGTTGGACCCGTTTATCATTATTACGGCCCTTCCTGGCGCACTGGCGGGCATTTGCTGGATGCTTTTGCTCACGCACACCACATTGAATGTGCCGTCGCTCACCGGATCGGTGATGTGCATGGGGGTGGCCACCGCCAACAGCATCCTCATGATTTCCTTTGCGCGGGAGCGCATGCAGGCGGGCAGCAACGCGTTTCTGGCGGCGCTGGAAGCGGGCCGGACTCGTATGCGCCCGGTGGTGATGACCGCACTGGCGATGATCATTGGGATGGTTCCCATGGCCCTGGGCATGGGTGAAGGCGGCGAGCAAAATGCTCCCCTGGGCCGGGCTGTAATCGGCGGTTTGCTTTTCGCCACCGTCGCGACCCTCTTTTTGGTTCCGGTAGTTTTTAGCGTGATGCACGGCGGCAGAAAAGCTGACGGCGTGACGCCACAAATAGCTGGTTCTGACTACGAACCGGCACTGTAATCAAAGGATTTCTTGGAAATGAAACAAATTCAGGAAGAAACAATGCCAGAAATGACAAGCGCACCGCACCCCGATCTTTCCGGCCGGCCACAAAAGCCCCATGTCCTGCGGGCCTTGCTGATTGTGCTGTTGCTGCTGCTCGTGGCGGGGGGCTTCGCCATCTCGCGCCGGATGAATGAAGGCAGGGTCCTGGCGAAGGAAACCGAAAAGCTGGCCATACCGGCGGTTGCGGTCATCAGCCTTACCGCCGAACCTGCCAGTGACGAATTGGTTCTGCCCGCCCAGCTCCAGGCCTATGTGGAAGCTCCGATTTATTCACGCACCAATGGATATCTTCTGCGCTGGTACAAAGACATTGGCAGCCAGATCAAAAAGGGTGAGCTGCTGGCCGATATTGATACGCCGGAAGTAGATCAGGAGTTGTCGCAGGCCCGGGCTACCCGCGAACAAGTGCGCGCACAGCTGGAACTGGCAAAGAGTTCAGCCGAACGCTGGATCAGCCTCCGCAAGAGCGATTCCGTTTCCCAGCAGGAAGTCGACCAGCAGATTAGCGCATACACTCAGGCAAAAGCCAATCTGGCTGCGTCGGAAGCCAGCGTGCGTCGCCTGGAGGAACTGGAATCCTTTAAACACATCTACGCTCCATTTTCCGGAGTACTCACCCAGCGCAACACCGATCTGGGTGCGCTGATCAGCGCGGGAAGCACCAGCCAGACAAAGGGGCTTTTCAATCTGGCGCAAGTGGACCCGCTGCGCGTTTATGTGAGTGTTCCCCAGACTTACTCGCCCACGATCCGCGCCGGGATGTCCACTTACATTGAGATGGAAGAGTTTCCCGGACAAAAGTTTCCCGGCAAGGTAGTCCGCTCCGCGGATGCCATTGATCCCGCCACCCGGACGCTGCTTACCGAAGTAGATGTTCCCAACAAGCAGGGACATTTGCTGCCTGGTTCCTATGCCAAAGTGCACTTTGCCGTTCCCGTGCGGACGACGCGGATCACCGTTCCCGTGAACACTCTGTTATTTCGTTCGGAAGGCCCCAGAGTGGCGGTGGTGGGCCAGGATAACCGGGTGCATCTGAAGACCATTCTGATTGGCCGCGATTTCGGCGCAAACGTTGAAATCCTGGGTGGCCTGGACCCATCGGACAAGGTCGTGATCAATCCAGCGGACTCCCTCGATGACAACCAGTTAGTCACGGTAAAAACGCCCGGAGCGCACTCGTGATACCACAGAGTGGCGCAACCGTGCTTTCATCCGGTAAAGGCAGGCCGGCGACGGCAACCATGGCTGTGGCATTGCTCCTCGCGCTGCTCACCGGATGCGCCGTCGGCCCTAAGTATCACCGCCCCGATGCGGCAGTAGCTCCCTCATGGAAGGAAGAAGCGCCATGGCGGGTGGCCAATCCGCAGGACTCCATCCCGAAAGGCACATGGTGGAACATTTTCGGCGATGAGGAACTCGCCCGGTATGAAGCCCAGGCAATCAAGGCCAACCAGACCATTGAGATTGCGCGCAACCAGTTGCAACAGGCACGCGCCTCCGTGCGCATTACTCTATCCGGCTTGTATCCCCAGTTGAATGCGGGGCTCACCGGGCAGCGCGTGCGTGCTTCCGCCGGGCGGCCCGTGACCGCGGGCGTCCCGTTGGCGCGTCCCAGCACCAATAACGATTTTCTCATTCCCTTCAATCTGAGTTGGGAAGCAGATGTGTTCGGCGCGGGGCGGCGCAGTGTGGAATCCGCCAACGCCCTGTACCAGGCATCCGCCGCCAGCCTTGAAAATATTCGCCTGATCGTGACCTCCGAAGTGGCGGCGGACTACTTCAATCTGCGCGAACTCGATGCCGAGATCGCCGTGGTTGATGCCGCCGTGGAATACCAGGAAAAGGCGCTGGTCGTGGTGGACAACCGGCACGATGGGGGCGTGGCCTCGGGACTGGATGTGGCCCAGCAGGAGACGCTTCTTAACTCAAGCCGCACCCAGGCCAAGCTGTTGCGCCAGCAACGCGCACAGTTTGAACATGCAATCGCGGTGCTGGTCGGCGTGCCCGCGTCCGTCTTTTCCATACCCCAAAAGCCTTTGGCCATAGCGCCTCCGGTTGTGCCAGCCGGAGTTCCCTCGGATGTTTTGGAGCGGCGCCCCGATATCGCGCAGGCGGAGCGGCAGATGGCGGCACAAAATGCCCAGATTGGCGTGGCGAAAGCCGCCTACTATCCCAGCTTTGGCATCTCGGGCGCCGGAGGCTTTGAGAACAGTGTTCCCGGCAAAATACTGAACGGCCCAAGCGGCTTTTGGGCCCTGGGGGCCAACGTCGCCGAGGCAGCGCTGACCGGTGGCAAAAGAAAGGCCCAGGTAGATTTTGCCAACTCTGCCTACGGCAGCGCCGTCGCCAGTTATCGCCAGACAACGCTCACTGCATTTCAGGAAGTCGAGGATGGCCTTTCCGGACTGGGCGTACTGTCACAAGCCGCCGATAGTCAGAAACAGGCCGTGGATGCCGCACAGCGTGCTCTCACCATTGCCAATGAGCGGTACGTGGGCGGGCTGGTCACCTATCTGGATGTGGTCACTGCGGAGCAAATCCTGCTCGATAACCAGCGCCTGGCCGCGCAGATCCTGGGCCAGAGGCTCGTCACCTCTGTTGCACTGGTCAAGGCCCTGGGCGGCGGCTGGGATGCTTCCAGCCTGCAGGCCATTCACGTTGATACCACATGGAAGCAAGCGGTTCAGCCCTAAAGTTTATGCGGTAGAGCATGGCCATCCCATTCACTTCTTTTCCTGACATGCGCCTGGGCTGAAGCGCAGATGCCTAAGCGCCGCTTTGCCGCAAGCCGAGTAACCTGTTGTCGAAAATGATGAGATCGAACTCGCTCTGGGTTAGTGCAGTGTGGTATTCAGAAGCACTTTTGGCGTAATTCCAGCGCAACACCACTTTGCGCATCTAGACCATTTCTAGTAACGATAGGGATAATAATGTAAGCGGGAATCAGGGTGGAGTGGGATAGGATGGTTGTGCTCTGGAAGTTTTCCTGCAACCCGACGATGGCCCGAGCGTATTCCGACGATTTGCGCCGC
>DASSEH010000260.1:0-1676 GCA_035695325.1 Candidatus Angelobacter sp. | reverse complement strand
CGCCGCGGTTTCCTAAAATGCATGGCATGGGCCGGCACGGGAGTGCTTTGGACCATAAGCGGCGGCGTCCTTGTCTCAAAGACCCTCGCCGAAGTTGCAAAGACTGGATCGTCTTTACCTACGGCTACTGATCTCAGCTTTCTGCAGATCAGCGATAGCCATATCGGGTTTAACAAAGCGGCGAACAAGGATGTTACCGAGACATTCAAAATTGCTCTCGATCGCATCAACGCGATGCCTACTCCGCCGTCTTTCCTTATTCACACCGGAGATATCTCACAATTATCGAAGCCGGAAGAGTTCGACACGTTCGACCAGATCCTCAAGAGCTGCCGAACTAAAGACGTCTTTTATGTGCCCGGGGAGCATGATGTGATCAATGATGGAGGAAAGATGTACCGTGAGCGGTACCTAAAGAACGTCCAAGGCAAAGGCTCAGGTTGGTACAGCTTTAACAAGAACGGCGTTCATTTCATTGGGTTAGTTAACGTGCTGGATCTCCAGGCCGGCGGTCTGGGCCAGCTCGGCGACGATCAACTCGAATGGCTTGAAGACGACGTAAAAGGCCTCGGTGCCGACACTCCAATTGTAGTGTTCGCGCACATCCCGCTCTGGAGTGTCTATCCAAAATGGGGCTGGGGAACCAGCGATAGCGAACGCGCCTTGGGATATCTGAAGCGCTTCGGTTCGGTGACAGTTCTAAACGGACACATCCACCAAGTCCTGCAAAAGGTCGAGGGCAACGTGACTTTTCACACCGCGATGTCCACCGCTTTCCCGCAGGCCGCACCCGGAGATGCGCCGTCGCCCGGCCCGTTGAATGTGCCGGCGGAAAAGCTGCGCAGCATGCTCGGCCTGACAAGCGTTCAATACAAACAAGGCAAAACGGCGCTCGCGGTCGTCGACTCAACCCTTAGCTAGATCCATTCAAACTATAAACACTCAAACCTATGAATACGTTCATTAGTAAGATCAAAATCGCAGCGCTGTTGTGTGGCATCAGTGGTTTCTCTGTCCTGGCGTTAGCGGGCGAGACGAAGGACACCGGCACCGGTGGTGGCGGTCAAAACAAAATCGAGATCAAAGACTTCGCGTTCAATCCGCAGACCATCACGGTCAAGTCCGGTGATAAGATAACCTGGATCAATCGGGACGAGGAACCGCACACCGTCGTAAGCGTGGGGAAGAAGTTTCAGAGATCGCCTGGGCTCGACACCGATCAAGAATTCTCGATCATCGCCGGTGCGCCAGGCACCTATGAATACTTTTGCTCAGTTCACCCGAAGATGACTGGAAAGATTGTAGTCCAGAAGTAAGGCGCGATTGAACCTCTTTATCGGACCGCTGTAGCATCGGTCGCTGAATGTTATGAAAATGTTTCTAACAGCTTCGGTGAATCCTTTTGATGTTAAGGCCGCGCTCCTCGCGGGACACGCCCAGCATCCGGTCATCATTCATTTTCCAATCGCGCTCTTTATCGCGAGCGTTGTCTTCGAGGTACTGGCGGCATGGCGCAAGCAACCGGTTCTCGCAACGGTGGCCTATTACAATCTGCTGGGCGCCGCGCTGACTCTCCCGCTGGCGATTGCCACCGGTCTGGGTGCCTGGCAATGGCAACTCGAAGGCGCGACCCTAAAAGGAAATTTACGGTTGCATATGATTTGTGCATTGACCTC
>DASSEH010000259.1:0-1990 GCA_035695325.1 Candidatus Angelobacter sp. | reverse complement strand
AACTCGCGCAAAGGTCGCAAAGAAGAGATCTAACGTAAGCGTCGCGCCAGCCGCCTTATTCACACAGTTTTGATATTTCGACCGTAGAAGTCAGAGGCACGGCCTATGACGTTACATAGTTGCCCCTGAAAAAGTGAGCAGAGTAAGCAAACAAGCTGGTCTAGGGGTGGAGAAGTTGAGAAGGTAGCGACCGTGAAAGGAGGGTTTTGAGCCAGAACCCGGTCGAAACGTCCAGATGTTAAAGAAGCGAGAGCCGAGCACTCAGTCGTCGTTTTTGATGCCGACACTCAATGAGCAATGTGATCCCCGCCACCCCTTGAGGAAGCTGGGAGAGCGAATACCATGGAGGGATTTTGAAGAAGCCTTTGGGGAATATTACAGCGAGGAGGGTCGTCCGGCCAAGCCGGTGAGGCTCATGGTCGGGCTGCTCTTACTCAAGCAAATGTATGACCAGAGCGACGAGGATGTGGTGGAGCGCTGGGTGGAAAATCCTTACTGGCAGCAATTTTGCGGGATGAGTGATTTTCAATGGCAGCTGCCTTGTGATCCGAGCGATCTGGTCTACTTCCGGCAGCGGATCGGGGAGCAAGGGGTGACATTGATCCTGGCTGTTTCGGCTCAGATGCATGGAGAGCGGGCAAAGGAGAGCGAAGTGGTTGTCGACAGCACCGTGCAGGAGAAGAAGGTGACCTATCCTCTGGACACCAAGCAGTATCGCAAAATCATCATTCGCTGCTGGAAGCTTGCTGATAAAAACGCGGTGCCTTTGAGGCGGCGCTACCGCAAGGAGGTTCGGGCCTGTGTGATGGCACAACGTTTGCGTAAGGATCCGCGCAAGCGCAAGGCAGCCCGCCGAGGCCATAGGAGGCTGCGCACCATAGCGGGAGCCTTAATGCGCGAGCTGGAGCGAAAGCTGCCCGCAGTGATCCGGGAGGAACAAAAAGATAACTTCACCCTTTACCGTCGGGTGTTGGCTCAAAAGCCGCAGGATACCGAGAAGATTTACTCTTTGCATGAGCCTCACATCTACTGCGTGGCCAAAGGCAAGGAGCACAAGAAATACGAATTTGGAACCAAAGCCTCCGTGGCGATGACCAAGACCCACGGCGTCATTGTGGCAGCCGTAGCCCATGAAAAGAACCTCTACGATGCTCACACTCTGCCTGAAGTGCTCGATCAGGCCGAAGCCATTACGGACACCCGAGCCGCTCGCGCCATCGTGGATCGGGGCTACCGCGGCCGCAAATTTGTTGATGGCACCGAGATCCTGGTGCCAGGAAGAGCTCTCAGAGGACAATCGCGAGCAAAGAGTGCGGCGATGCGAAAACGCTTTCGTCGCCGCGCCGCTATTGAACCGGTCATTAGCCATCTCAAACATGACTTTCGGCTGATGCGCTGCTTCCTCAAAGGCTTCCGAGGCGATCAACTCAATCTGATGCTGGCCGCTGCCGCATGGAACTTCCGCAAATGGATGCGGCTGTTCACCCTTTTTTGGCTTCGCCTCCTATGCTCGCTGCCTACCCAAAACTTCTACCTCCCGCTACAAAGAATCACCTGAGAGTTTTTCAGGGCCGACTATAATAACTCGGGTATCTGGTATTTTCGTTTCAATGGTCCGACGCCTGAAGCCTTGGTGCACGGACGTGAGCGGACATACTTCGAGCATTTTTGGAACGACTTCGCCGCTGACAAGACGCATTCGATTCCGGAAGCTGATCGGATTGCTTATGCGGCGGCCTATGCGCGTCCAGGCCGAATGCGCGCGGGCTGGGCATATTTCGTCTCCTTCCAGCAGGCAGCCAAAGACTTCGCGGAACTTTCTCAGACCAAGCTGACCATGCCGGTCCTCGCGGTCGGCGGCGAGAAGGCGAACGGAGCTTTGCTCGGGCAGCAAATGAAAATTGTGGCCTCAGACGCCACGGTGATCGTCCTCGAAAATACTGGACATTGGGTACTCGAGGAACGGCCGAAATAACCGATGCGCTAATGA
>DASSEH010000258.1:0-1550 GCA_035695325.1 Candidatus Angelobacter sp. | reverse complement strand
AGCATGGCCAGTTCGGCCGCGGAGACACTGCAGGACATTGCATCCGGCGCCGCGTCTGCCGGACGGCGAACTATTGGCACCGTCGCAGAGGCAGGACTAGGTCAGCGTTTTCATGATTTGAATCATATCAGGCTGCCTCGGCGAGCTTGTATGACCAAGTGTGGATGACGGGATGGCGATTGACATCGTCGATACCGGCCAAGATGCGCTGCTTGAGCTCGTGTTTTGAAGTCACCCGGATGTGGCGCAGGACCGAACGAGCGAACTTGGAGAAGAAGCCCTCGATGAGGTTGAGCCACGAGCCGTGCTTGGGTGTGAAGGTGAACTCGAAGCGTCCAGATGGTCGAGCGGCGAGCCAAGCTGTTGTTTCTCTCGATATGTGGGCGGAATGATTATCGAGGATCAGCTTGATCGCGGTGCTGGCCGGATAAGCGGCGTCGAGAAGCTTGAGGAAGTCGATGAACTCTCGGCTGCGGTGGCGGTCTCTGACGAGCGCATGGACCTTCCCGGTAAGCAGGTCGATTCCGGCCAACAGGCTAAGCGTGCCATGGCGTTTGTACTCATGATCCCGTGCAAAGGTCGCGTGGACGCCGGGTTCGGGCGGCAAATCCGGCGCCGTCGTTGCGAGGGCCTGGATCCCAGGCTTTTCGTCATAGGAAACGATCGCCACTCGCTTGATGGCTTGGCGCGACCTGGCGGCAGCTTTTTTCAGAACCTGGACCTCGCGGTAAACACAGAGAACCTCCGCCATCTTCTGCTCAAATTCGGCATCGCGGCGTTCCAGATAGTAGCGAATCTTGTGCGGTTTGATTTCCTCCCGGCCGAGGATCTTGCACACCGTGCCTTGGACCAGCCTGGCGAGACATTCGTGCCCACTGGCCGGGCCGTGCTCGCGCGCGTGGCGGGCCAGCAGCCGCGTGGTCCACAGCTCATGCGGATAGCCGTGCTCCTTGGCCTTGTCGCACGCCAGCGACACCAACCAGGCTTTGGCCTCCGGCGTGATGACCGGTTCTTTGCCCGGCCGTGGTCGATCCTCAATGGCCGCCAGCGGCCCATAGGCCAGCGCCCGCTCCACGCAGCGCTGAACCGTCTGATGGTGGACCCCAATTCTTTGCCCCACCGCACAGAACGAAGGATTCTCGCGATAGGCCAGCAGCATCTGCGCCCGGGATACCCGGCTCGCGGCCTCGGTTCTCGACCGCGAGAGAACCGTCAATCTTTCAATCTCCTCGTCGGTCATCGTCAATTCGATTACTCGCCGCCACCCTGCCATGATCCCACTCCTTGTTTTGCCAATCGCAAAACAAGGAATCCACCATCAAATCATCAGTTCCATGACGCGGGTTTCATGGAATCGATCGTCTAGTATCTGCTCCCCCGGGTTCTAGCTCGATCACTTCTCCACTTATTGGGTGACGAAATGCTCTCAGCATATTTGGATGAGTTTCCCAACCTGCACTTCGGAGAACTTTCGCCAATCAAACAATGAACTCGCGAGTAGCATCATCATCATGGATGTAAGTTCGTCGCCCTTGCGAACTCCATGCATC
>DASSEH010000257.1:0-1216 GCA_035695325.1 Candidatus Angelobacter sp. | reverse complement strand
ATTTGAGCCGCGAATCGCAAAGCGATTTGAGGCGGGGGCGGAGGAAGACCGTGCCGTGGCTCAAGCAATAAAGCTTGGCTGTAGATTGGCTCCTCCGTCCCACCTCCGGCTTGTGAAGCCGAATCGTATCCAGCGCAAAATCTATCCAACAAAAAGCGCGCATACAAGCTTGTCTCCAATGCCGGATTGTTCTCGAAAAGCCAGATGCGAGCAAAGAGCGGCCAATAACCAAAACACCAAAAAATGAAAGGAAAAAATGAACTCCATCTGCTTATCCACTGATTCACTCCCTGTGCTGGGCTTGGACGTCGCCAAGAAAAGCGTGCAAGCCGAGCTGCGAACAGCCGGCGGCAAAACAGTGCGCTTTGGCTTTGAGAATAATGCCAAGGGCTTTGCTCAGCTGGCCTGCGTCCTCAAAGAGCACAACGTTCCAAAGGTTTGGGCAGGCTTGGAAGCCACCGGCCCCTACAGCCATGCCCTTGCGCTGTGGCTCCATGGCGCAGGCCATCGGTTGAGCTTGCTTAATCCGCGGCGAGTCAAACAGTACGCTCGCAGCGCCGGCAATCGCAATAAAACCGATCTAATGGATGCTGCCATTATTGCCGATTTTGTTTGCGCTCTAAAGCCTGCTACATGGCAGCCACCGATGCTGGAAGTGGCGCAGCTCCAGGCATTGGTGCGCCGTCGTGAAGAACTCTCCCTCATGCTGCAGGCGGAAGAGAACCGCCTGGAAGGTGTCGCTCCTAATGTGCGCTCCTCTCTAGAGCGCATGATCGCTACACTGAGCGCGGAGAAGGCCCGCTTGGAAAAGCTCATTACTCAGCAGATCCGATCTCACCAGCAACTCTCCTGCGATCATCAACTGCTCTGCACCATCAAAGGAATCGGCTCGCTCACGGCCGCTATCCTCTTGGCCGAGATGGCGCGTCCTGGTCAAGTCGAACGCGCTCGGCAGGCTGCCGCTCCTGCCGGTCTGGTTCCACGGCGCGAAGTAAGCGGCATCTCCGTGCGTCGCAACAGAGGTCTGGGCAAAGAGGGCAACCGCTACTTGCGCAAGGCCCTCTACATGCCGGCTCTGGTAGCCATCAAATACAACGCGCCCCTACGCCACTTCGCTTCCCGACTCCGCACCGCTGGCAAACCTAAAATGAGCATCGTCTGCGCCGTCATGCGCAAGCTTGTCCATATCGCCTTCGGTGTGCTCAAACATCAAAAA
>DASSEH010000256.1:0-3266 GCA_035695325.1 Candidatus Angelobacter sp. | reverse complement strand
CTCCATCACCATCAACGGCGAGCTGAACAAGCTGGCCTTCAACATCACCTCCGGCCACGGCATTCACGCCGGCATCCACTTCCGCAGCTCCAGCTACTGGGCCATCAAACTGGGCGAGCAGGTCGGTCTCAGCGTGCTCGCGGACAGGGCCAAGGGCTACGCCGAGCCGTTCACCATCAACATCACCAAGGTCGATGGTTCGGTTCAAGCCATCTCCAACCAGTAACCCATATCCGGCGGACAGCCGCCGGACTTCAAACAAAAGACAAGGGCGAACCAAAGTGGTTCGCCCTTGTTTATATGTCTCACCTGAAAAAGCCAAAATCCAACTCAATGGTTTTAAAACCAGATAACTCCTTTTGGCTCTGGCGTCCTAAATTCAAAAAAACAAGTTTGTAACTAATCCAGCGATACTCGCATCATAGTCAGCACATTAGGGCTTTTTGAGCCGTAGTCCGACCCAAATGTGAAAGGCTGGTTCGTGTCTAATTTGTTCGTTTTGCTATTTGGGCCCATTGCTTCAACGGAATTGATGTTTTTTGAACCAACCCAACCGTCGAATGCGAGTTCCGGCTCTTGCCCTGCGAATGAAATTCCCCTGTCTGCGAGAAAATGATCGACCTCTACGTTTTTGACATCTTCGTACGTCTGTGGATTGGAGCAGCAGCTCGAGTCTGCAGCTCGAGTCTGGCGGCATTTCCAAAAAATTTCGAACCACTATCATCGAGCGGCTGCTCTCATCTTAGAACCGGACTTGCCATTGGAACCGGTTGAATTACAAAGCGACGCCGTTTCTATGGTTTTTAAATCATCGTTCCCTGGTATTTCATCGGAGATAAGCGGCTTGCATTCACTGATAGAAATCATTTCTCTATGAAGCTTTTGAGGAAAACTCAACCCGAGCCTGAAGAGGAATCGGCAAACGCCACGCCCTCCCCGCCAAAGAATGTCTTGTTGTCGCCGCAATCGAGAGCCACAGGCAGTTCTGAGCACAGCGCGAGTACCCTGCCCATGCTCTGGCTGCTGCCAGAACACCTGTGCAGTATCCGCCAGGCACGGCAGGGTGACTCGATCTATTCAGACACCGATGTGTCTGACAGCATTTATTACCTTGAAAAAGGCTCGGTAAAACTGGTTCGGACCTCCAAAGCCGGGGATGAGGTCGTTATCGACCGCTACTACGCAGGATCTATCTTTGGAAATCTTTCTTTTCATGCTCCGTCTCAGGATACGGATGATGGTGAGTATGAAACTGCCGTGGCCCTCGAAGATTCCAAAATAATTGTAACCACGTTTGACTCGCTCAAAAAGAACATTCACCACCGTCCCGAAAAACTGTTTGCTCTGCTGGAAGATTATTGCCGCAGGCTTGCGGTCGCGCGGATGCGGATCGAAAGCCTGGTGGTAAACCAGGCCGAAGAGCGGCTGGCGCGCACCCTGCTCCTGATGACCAATGACACAGGCAGTCGTTCGGATGCCGTTGCCCTGATTCCACCGATTACCTTTGGGGAACTGGCCCGCTGGATTGGTGTGACCCGTCCCTTTGTGACCAAACTCATGCAGCAGCTCCGGAATCGTGGTTTCATTGAACGGCTTGGGGATGGCTCAATTCTCATACACCGAGAGAAAATTACCAGCTCATATTTTTAATGGACAGAATTTTGCTGCTTAGTCCGCAATACGCCTGCCTGCTTACATCCTGTTATATAAGCCACGGTCGGTGAAAACTCCGAATGTTTGTCAGCACATAGGCCTTTTATAACAAATTTGCCGGGGGAGAAGCGGTGTGAACCTCTGGCGCATTTGCTGTTGGCGGCTGGGGCGGTTCGGGAAAATATTTCGGATTGAGTTCGGGATGCATGCTTTCCTTAACCGCCTTGAGAGCATTATCCATTCTTTCCCTGGACAAGAGGCGGGCAATCTCATCCTTCACCTGGTCGAGGGGTATAGTCCTCTTGCTGTCCACTTTGTAAATCACATAACTTGTATTCTCGGTCTCCAGTTGGCTGGCTTCGCCCGGCTTCAGGGAAAATACCTCCTCTGCCTCCTCGGGAACGAGGGTAGCTCTGCGGCGCTTTCCAATCTGCGAACCCGGCGGCGCTATCGTCAGTCCCAGAGTTTTGTAGGCTTCTTTCTCGAGATCGTCAAAATCTTCGCCTTTCGCGGCCCGCTCGTGCATATCATGCGCAAGCTGGAGCGCCTGTTTTTTATACTCTTCCTTGTCCTTCGCCCCAGGATTGTTTTTGGGAATCATCAGGCGCCGAAGGTTGACCTCTTCAAAATCCTTAGGGTGCTGCCGATAATAGTCTGCTATGTCCTCCTGTGCCGGGGATTTGTACTTTTCTTCCAGAATGTGTTTGTACAATCCTGCCAGGACACGCAGATTTTGATACTTCACGAACTCCCGGAACTGCGGACTGTCTTCAATGCCCGCCTTGCGGGCAGCGGCGGCGTATGCGAGGAAATCTGAGTAAGCCGCGGCAAGGGCTTTCGTCTGGTCCTTGCGCAGGGGTTGCCCTGCCTCGCTCAGGCCGTTCAGCAGATTTTCGAATTGCTCCCGGGTAATGACCGTGACACACGGACCTGAATTCTGGCTCCTCGAATCGCAAACGCCGGGGACGGTAATGACTGCGTCCGAGGGAGAAACCGCCACGCCTGTCGCAGCCTTTGCAGCCTGAGTTTCGCTGGTGGCGGCCACTGGTGGCCGGGCTGGCGACTGCATCATTGGGGTCTGCGTCTGGGACCAGCCAATACCAGCAACGAACAGGAAAGTCTCTAGAATCCGGAACATCGTAAAAATATCCTCAAAATTTATTTTGTCTTCCAAAGTATATTGCCCGCGAAGGGGCTTGCAGGAAGTTGTTGCGGTAAGCCCAGGCAAATTGTCGTGCCGGCCCCGGTCCCGAAAACACAGCACCGGGCCGGCAAAATACACCGGCCCGGAAACTGTCTGTACTGATTACAGGGAACGCAGGTAGTCGAGCAGTTGCTGCGCCTGTGTGGCGTTCAATGCGTTGAAGTTATTTACCACCACATTGGCCTCGGAACCGCAGGCAATGGTTTCAATTCCGGGCTGGAAGAGAAATCCGTTGACAATAAAGGACTGCGCGTCGGTGACAACCGCGGTGCAGTTTCTGGTTGTGCTGGCATGGGCCTCAATGGCGCAAACCAGATCCGAACAGCGGCCATCGTGCAGGAAGAACAGCCTTTGGCCAAGTCCCCACAGCGGAGGAGTACGGAACTCATCCGGACCGGCAAGACCCTGT
>DASSEH010000255.1:0-1112 GCA_035695325.1 Candidatus Angelobacter sp. | reverse complement strand
ACGCAAAACCCATCCGCTGACGCAACGCGGACACCTGCCCGAGTGCGAAGGTCCGCCGTGGGTCCTTCGCGTCGTTTCCGCGATGTCGCCTGTGAGTCCGCTTTACCCCCAAGAGATGGAGTAATCGGCCGGCCCAGCTTGTGGATAGCTGAAGATTTTGGGTGCTGCGCTTCAGGCTGATGGTGAATCGAGGTCCGTGGCTACGGCCTCAAGCATCAGAAGGAGAAGCGCAGCATGGACCATTTTGCTGGATTGGACGTATCGGTCAAAGAGACCAGTGTCTGCATTGTGGATGACACGGGCAGGATCGTGAAGGAAGTGAAGGTAGCGAGCGAGCCTCAAACCCTACTGAAGGTTCTGGGGAACCCCGCCTACCGCTTCAAGCGGATCGGACTGGAAGCTGGGCCGCTATCGCAATGGCTTTTCAATGGGCTTGCGGAAGCAGGCTTGCCAGTGGTCTGTGTCGAGACGCGGCACATGCAGGCGGTGCTGAAGGCGCAGATCAACAAGACGAACCGCAATGATGCGCGCGGCATCGCGCAGATGATGCGGGCGGGCCTTTATCGCCCGGTGCATGTGAAGACGCTTCGCAGTCAGAAACTGCGGATGCTGTTGACCCATCGCAAACTGCTACAGTCCAAGGCCATTGCCATCGAGAACGACCTGCGCGGTACTTTACGCAACTTCGGCCTCAAGGTCGGAATGGTTGGCAAGGTTAGGTTCGAGGCCCGCATCCAGGAGCTTGTCGAGAACCAGCCCGATCTAGCCGTTCTGGTCGAACCGTTGCTCATCGTTCGGCGGGTGCTCCGCGAACAAATCGTCATCCTGCATCGCCGTTTGCTGGCGATTGTCCGGGATGATGAGGTTTGCCGGCGCCTGATGACGACCCCCGGTGTCGGCCCAGTGGTGGCGCTGACCTATCGCGCTACTGTCGATGTGCCTGCCCGGTTCCGGAAATCCAAGTCAGTCGGGGCGGTGTTTGGGCTGACGTGCTCCAGATATCAGTCGGGAGAGATCGATTGGAGCGGCAAAATATCGCGCTGTGGCGATGAGATGATGCGGACGATGCTCTACGAAGCAGCTCAGAGCATGATGCATTCAAAAAAATGGTC
>DASSEH010000254.1:0-4765 GCA_035695325.1 Candidatus Angelobacter sp. | reverse complement strand
TCGTCCATCCCGGTCCTCTCGTACTAAGGACAGGCCCTCTCAAATCTCCTACGCCCACACCAGATAGGGACCGAACTGTCTCGCGACGTTCTGAACCCAGTTCACGTACCGCTTTAATAGGCGAACAGCCTAACCCTTGGGAGATTCTACACCCCCAGGATGCGATGAACCGACATCGAGGTGCCAAACCGGAGCGTCGATATGAACTCTTGGCTCCGATCAGCCTGTTATCCCCGGCGTACCTTTTATCCGTTGAGCGATGGCCCTTCCATACAGAACCACCGGATCACTAAAGCCTACTTTCGTACCTGCTCGACTTGTCTGTCTCACAGTCAACCACGCTTATACTTTTGCATTCGACGGCTGATTTCCAAACAGCCTGAGCGTAGCTTCGCACGCCTCCGTTACAATTTAGGAGGCGACCGCCCCAGTCAAACTACCCGCCTTACTATGTCCCTTCCCCGGATTACGGGGAGAGGTTAGAACCACAGAACTCGCAGGGTGGTATCTCACCGTTGGCTCCCTCAACCCCAAAGGGCTGAGTTCAAAGCCTCCCACCTATCCTGCGCAGCAAGTGCCATAGTTCATAGTAAAGGTATAGTAAAGGTGCACGGGGTCTTTCCGTCTTGATGCGGGAAACCGGCATCTTCACCGGTACTACAAATTCGCCGAGTCGCTCGTTAAGACAGTCGCTCTATCGTTACGCCATTCGTGCAGGTCGGAACTTACCCGACAAGGAATTTCGCTACCTTAGGACCGTTATAGTTACGGCCGCCGTTCACTGGGGCTTCAGTTCAAAGCTTCGCCTTGCGGCTAACCTCTCCCTTTAACCTTCCAGCACCGGGCAGGCGTCAGCCCCTATACGTCGTTTTCGACTTAGCAGAGACCTGTGTTTTTGTTAAACAGTCGCAGAGCGCGTTTCACTGCGGCCACCTCGGGCTATAAACCCTACCGTGGCGACCCTTCTCCCGAAGTTACGGGTCTAATTTGCCGAGTTCCTGAACGAGCGTTCTCTCGAGCACCTTTGGATATTCTCCTCGTCTACCTGTGTCGGTTTGTGGTACGGTTCCCTTCCATTCTCCTTAGAGGTTTTTCTCGGCAGCGTGAAATCGGCAGCTTTCAGCCATACGGCCTACTGCTTTACGTCTCACCGTTAATGTCTCTCCGGATTTGCCTAAAGAGACCGGCTTACACGTATCGAACCACATAGCTATAGGTGGTCCTGCTTATCCTTCTGCGTCACCCCATCGTAATAACGAACGGCTGGGAGTTCCGGAATATTAACCGGATGTCCATCGGTTACGCCTTTCGGCCTCACCTTAGGGACCGACTAACCCTGAGCGGATTAACCTTCCTCAGGAAACCTTAGACTTTCGGTGCGGAGGGTTCTCACCTCCGTTATCGCTACTTATGCCGGCAGGGTCTCTTCTCAATCTACGACAGGTCCTTTCGGTCCTGCTACTGTATTGAGAATGCTCTCCTACCACGCATGCTTGCGCATGCATTCGCTGCTTCGGTACTCAGCTTGAGCCCCGTTGAATTGTCGGCACCGGACCGCTTGACCAGTGAGCTATTACGCTTTCTTTAAAGGATGGCTGCTTCTAAGCCAACCTCCTGGCTGTCTGGGCGTTCCGACTTCCTTTCCCACTTAGCTGAGATTTTGGGACCTTAGCAGGCGATCTGGACTGTTTTCCTCTCGACAATGAAGCTTAGCCCCCACTGTCTGACTCCCGTGCTGGTTGTCGCTGGCATTCGAAGTTTGGTTGGATTCAGTAAGCTGGAAAGCCCCCTAGTCCATTCAGATCTCTACCACCAGAGCAAATCACACGAGGCTAGCCCTAAAGCTATTTCGGAGAGAACGAGCTATCACGGAATTTGATTAGCCTTTCACCCCTACCCTCAGCTCATCCGAGCTTTTTTCAACAAACACCGGTTCGGTCCTCCAATGGGTTGTACCCCACCTTCAACCTGGCCAAGGGTAGATCATCCCGCTTCGCGTCTATTCCTGCCAACTATACGCCGTTTTCAGACTCGCTTTCGCTGCGGCTCGCTTTCGCTTAACCTTGCTGACAAGAATAACTAGCCGGCTCATTATGCAATAGGCACGCGGTCAGGCATTCCGCTTACGCGGCATAGCCCTCCCACTGCTTGTAGGCACACGGTTTCAGGTACTATTTCACTCCCCTAACAGGGGTACTTTTCACCTTTCCCTCACGGTACTGGTTCACTATCGGTCAGAAGATAGTATTTAGCCTTACGGAATGGTCTCCGTAGATTCAGACAGAGTTTCACGTGCTCCGCCTTACTCAGGTACCGGCTTCGAGTCCAGATCGTTTTCGTATACGCGGCTATCACGCTCTATGGCGCCTCTTCCCAGAGGGCTTCGACTAACGACTGGATTGGTAACTCTACTGTTGCCGGCCCTACAACCCCCGACGAACCGAGATCCATCGGGTTTGGGCTGTTGCGATTTCGCTCGCCACTACTTTCGCAATCGAGGTTTCTTTCTTTTCCTTCAGGTACTGAGATGGTTCACTTCCCTGAGTTCGCTCATATCTGACTATGTATTCATCAGACTGTACTACGGTTTTACCGTAGTGGGTTTCCCCATTCGGAAATCCCCGGGTCATAGCCTGCTTGCGGCTCTCCGAGGCTTATCGCAGCTTGCCACGTCCTTCATCGCCTTCTTCTGCCAAGGCATCCACCATGCGCCCTTAGTAACTTGACCATAAAATTTACTCAAAACACCCGCCTTGCGGCGGCTGCCATAGAATTTATTTTATGACCTCATTGTGTCTGCTCATCGCGGGCCAGCCGTTGCATAGCGGCCCCCACCCCAGCAGACAACCAAGGTACTCATAAAAAATTACTCTTCGCCTTTGTAGTCACACAATCTATTCAGTTGTCAAATATCGTCTCGATTTTGCCGCCTGGGCGGCAAGTAAACTGCGGTTAGCAGTCAGCAATGTGCAATCACTCTTTTACAGGTTGATGATTGCCCATTGCTTGCTGCTAAACGGTAACTGGTGGAGCTGACCGGGATCGAACCGGTGACCTCCTGCTTGCAAAGCAGGCGCTCTCCCAATTGAGCTACAGCCCCCACGATGATGGTGGGCCTGGTTAGAATTGAACTAACGACCTCACCCTTATCAGGGGTGCGCTCTAGCCAACTGAGCTACAGGCCCATAAAGCCAGCCATTCGCTCCTGGCGGCCTTAGCTCTTAGCTTAACGACCTTAAGCCTGCGCAGCGCGCACAGCTAAAGGCTAATGGCTAACCGCTAATGGCTTCCATTCATGAAGCTAGTAGCTGTTCCGGAAATTATTCGAGGACGGGTTGAACGTGCGCACCGGCTAAGCCAGTGCTGACCATCGCTGTGAAAGCGAGGAATAGAGAGGTCCGAATGGAACTCCCTCGCGTCTCATCAGGTAGAAGAGACTTGAGGGGTACATGGCAACCTCCCACGCAAAGATCACAGTGAAGCGATCCGGAGCCACAGGCTCCTGAGCGTGAGTGCCATGACGTTCTCTCTTAGAAAGGAGGTGATCCAGCCGCAGGTTCTCCTACGGCTACCTTGTTACGACTTCACCCCAATCATGAGTTATACCTTGGACGGCTGCTCCCTTGCGGTTAGCCCACCGGCTTCTAGTACAGCCCACTTTCGTGATGTGACGGGCGGTGTGTACAAGGCCCGGGAACGTATTCACCGCGGCGTTCTGATCCGCGATTACTAGCGATTCCAGCTTCATGGAGTCGAGTTGCAGACTCCAATCCGAACTGAGGTCAGCTTTTTCCGATTAGCTCCCCCTCGCGGGTTTGCGACGGTTTGTACCGACCATTGTAGCACGTGTGTAGCCCTGGACATAAAGGCCATGAGGACTTGACGTCATCCCCACCTTCCTCCCCGTTATCCGAGGCGGTTTCGCCAGAGTGCCCAACTGAATGATGGCAACTGACAATAAGGGTTGCGCTCGTTGCGGGACTTAACCCAACATCTCACGACACGAGCTGACGACAGCCATGCAGCACCTATACAGCGGTTCTTGCGAAAAGGGATGTTTCCACCCCGGTCCACTGCATTTCGAGCCCAGGTAAGGTTCTTCGCGTTGCGTCGAATTGAACCACATGCTCCACCGCTTGTGCGGGCCCCCGTCAATTCCTTTGAGTTTCAGTCTTGCGACCGTACTCCCCAGGCGGATCGCTTAACGCGTTAGCTTCGGCACGACGGGATTGGGTACCCGACACACCAAGCGATCATCGTTTAGGGCTAGGACTACCAGGGTATCTAATCCTGTTTGCTCCCCTAGCTTTCGCGCATCAGCGTCAGTTATGGTCCAGTGAGCCGCTTTCGCCACAGGTGTTCCTCCCGATATCTACGCATTTCACCGCTACACCGGGAATTCCACTCACCTCTCCCATACTCAAGCACGGCAGTTTCCACAGCAGACTCTGAGTTGAGCCCAGAGATTTCACTGCAGACTTACCGCACCGCCTACGCGCCCTTTACGCCCAATAATTCCGAACAACGCTTGCACCCTCTGTATTACCGCGGCTGCTGGCACAGAGTTAGCCGGTGCTTCTTCTTCCGGTACCGTCATAATCTTCCCGATCGAAAGGAGTTTACATCCCAAGGGACTTCATCCTCCACGCGGCGTTGCTGCGTCAGGGTTTCCCCCATTGCGCAAAATTCCCCACTGCTGCCTCCCGTAGGAGTCTGGACCGTGTTTCAGTTCCAGTGTGGCCGTGCGCCCTCTCAGGCCGGCTAC
>DASSEH010000253.1:0-1766 GCA_035695325.1 Candidatus Angelobacter sp. | reverse complement strand
TAAACACCATCACGTGGGGCCTAAAGGCCTTCTCGCTTTCATCCATGAACTCCCATGTTCTTTCCCACTCTACGACATGCGCGTCAGCATCGATCACCGCCATCGGCTCACTCCTTCTTTCTGATAAATGTACAGTACACTCCAATCCGACAAAAAATGATGGACTAAAAACTTGAAATGGCCTGCCGGTTGCAGGAGATAAAGCAGTTGCGACACCGACCCAACCACCCTGCAAGGAGGCCACTCCAAGTGAGATTAAGTAGAGCGGATTTTCATTCAGCGTGCAAGAGTTTTTTCAAGATTGAATTTGCTTCCCAGGACATCACGGCCTTTGGAGGACTGGAGTTGCTCGGGCGTTACTTTCGGCTGATCGAGCTTCATCGTCGGGTGCAGTCGGTATTTGTCCGTAATGGCATAGGAGGAGACTACCGGGCCATCGACATGATCCTGGTGATTGTGGTTTTGATGTTGGTCGGTGGCCGAAGGCTCGATCATCTGAACTATGTTTGTGAAGATCCTCTAGTGAAGCGGTTTTGTGGTTTGCTGCGTTTGCCCCGAGAACGTAGTGTGGCCCGTTGGCTGAAGCGCTTTACCCACAGCTCGCTTCAGGCTTTGGTGGAACTCAACAGCCAAATCGTGTGCGATGCTATTGAGCAGCAGAAGCTCGGACGTTTAACGTTCGATATTGACGGCAGCGTGATTACCACGGGGGCCAAGGTGTCGTGGGCGTTTCGGGGCTTTAATCCGCATCATCGTAAAGATCCCTCCTACTATCCCATCCTGGCTCATCTGGCTCAGACCGGACATATCCTGAGAGTCAAGAATCGGCCCGGCAACGTCCATGACTCCAAGGGGGCGGTGGGTTTTGTGCGCGATCTCATCGACGATGTGAGAAGGCGGTTGGGAAGAGCCCTGTTGTTAGAGTTTCGCATGGACGGGGCCTTTTTCCAGCGCGAGATGATCGATTTGTTGGAGAGAAAAGGAGCGGGGTACGCCATCAAAGTGCCATTCTTTAAGTGGTTGGGCTTGTTGCCCCTGATTCGAGAACACCAGCGCTGGCAGGCGCTCAGAGAAGGCATGGGATGCTTTGAGCTCTCGCTCCCCATTGCCGCCTGGCAAAAAACTCTCCGCGTGGTGGTCTACCGAAAGCCTGTGCATCACGAAACGAAAAAGAACTACCAGCTCGACCTGTTTGACCCTGACGACGGTTATTTTGAGTACTCAGCCGTGAGCACCAACTTAACCCTCAATGCCGCAGCGCTGTGGGATTTTATGGCTGGCCGCGGAGCGCAAGAAAAAACCTTCGCTGAACTGAAAGGCGAATGGGCCTTGGATGTCGTTCCGACTCATCACTACGGGGCCAACTCGGCTTGGCAGCAAATCACTATACTGGGACATAACTTGATAAGAAACTTTCAGCTTCAGACCATGGCTACCCCAAAGCCAAGATCGCGTAAACGGACTTACCGGTTTTTCCTGCAAAGTCTGAAAACGCTGCGTTTTAAGTTCATTCACCAACCGGCTCGGATTGTCAGACCTCAAGGCTGTTCCGTTTTACGATTCTCGGTGGCTCAGCCCGTCCAGACACTGATTCAAATGATCGATCAAAAACTCAAATCAGCCGCGTGATTGGAAGAAATTTATTGTCAGATTAGGGCTAACTTTTGCCAGCAGGGTCCTTGACATTTTTTTTCGTGGATGACATAAGAAGTTTAAGCCTTTGTTAGCCTAAACCTAAAAGAATTAACTTAATTAACCATATAAAT
>DASSEH010000252.1:0-3228 GCA_035695325.1 Candidatus Angelobacter sp. | reverse complement strand
CAGGAATCGCTTTCGTTGCTCCACTATTCCACTCACATTCCATGGCATGTCCCCCTTCTACATGCCACCTTTAGTGACCTAAATAGTGTCAACCATGTCCCCGGTTTCGTTTGTCAACCATCTGCCCGGTTTGTACCATCTGTGCGGCACGGCTAAAGCCGTGCCCTGATACAAATCTTCACTTGCCTGCGTCCACGGTGTTGCGAATACCTCGCGGAGGCGAACTTGGGTTAAACGGCTAGGAGAAGTAAATTTCATACGTGTGCCTCGATGAGTTTTTCTGCTTGCTTGATGCGAATTTCGCCGGAGATCAACTTCGGTAAGAGCAGATCGCGTAGTCCCCCAAGCGTTCTGCTCTCTTCAACATTGTGCCTAAATCGTTGGTACAGTGGTGAGACGACTTTATTGAAGTGCTGAAGAACTTGCAGACCAGGTAATACCATTGGAACTCTAAAGAGGTTTGCCTGATTTAGTTTGGGCTGTACAGCCCCAGTGACATAAGGCCTGATATTCACGAACCGCAGCATATTCACCAGATACTCTTCTGAGAAGCCATTCTTGCCCTTTAGCACGTGGGCGTGGTTATTCACCCAAAACTTCCCCCAAACATACTGGACGATGGGCGTGTCATCGTCATTCACGACAGAGCCATCCTCACCAACTAACACGTACACACCATCGAACAAAAACTGATCAACGTGATCCATAATGGAAGTTGCACCGTAATAAGGATATGGGCCTTTGCGCGCCGCCCTTTCACGAGTGGACAGTGGAATCCGTTTAGCGTCATAAATTTCAATAAGATCGGCTAATGTCCCTAGTGACCACCCATCTGGAATGAAATCGTTATTAACTTTAGTGAACATAGATGGGAATAGGGCTGCTAGATCGGCCCTAATACCCACTGTCTGCTGCCCTTCCGTCTTGGCTTGCACCGGATCAAAATCGACAAACCATGATTTGAAAATTGCGCGAGCAATTGCCTCCAGCGTCTCGTTCATGAGCCTGTTCAACTCGATTTTGTCGTCCAATGTTCCCAGCAACTCAGCTATCTCTTGCTGCTCCTTTACAGGCGGAATGATAATCGGTAGCGCAGAGAGAATGGACGTATTCAGGTTAGGCATAGTAGCGCCGATTGCATGCCGCACGATCCAATTTTTGACCTCCGGATGCGCCAGATAGAAAGATGTAAACGTTGGATCGAGCGTGCCATTACCTACTCTAATACGAAGGCAGCCAGTCCCACAGAGCCAGCCATTTTCATTGTTACGGATCAATCCTCGACGTTCAACATCACCTCTTCTGCTGTAAACAATGTCACCAGGCTGAACTCGATAGCGGCTCAGTCGTTCTGCGTCTTCACGAGGAATCCTCGCGATATCAGTGTTTATGACCCTGTTATCACCGATATTTTGCGGCATTATTGATGGGATTCCGAATGCAACATAGTCAGAGGCATGCAACTGGCTTCCAAATGGGCCGGTCTGAATGTTTCCGCCGCCTCTCTTGCAGGCCTCGCCCAGCGTGGTAACTTGCCAATGCAACGGAATACTAAATAGCGGCTCAATCGACACTGGAAAGCCCCTTCATCCCTTGTCGTATCCTGTTCTCGAGTTCTGATGACCTTAAGAATTGTTCCTCTAGTTTGGCTGTCAGATGCTTGATCTTTTCCTGAAATGGCTCGCCGTCATCTTCGATTTCCTCCGCGCCGACATATCGCCCTGGCGTCAACACGTACCCGTGCCGCTTGATCTCATCGAGTGAGGCCGACTTGCAAAAGCCAGCAGTATCTGCGTATTTGCCTGCGTCCTTCTCGCCACGCCATGCGTGGTAAGTTTCTGCGATTCGATTGATTTCTTCATCAATAAGATCGCGATGTACACGGTCCATGAGCACACCAAGCTTGCGGGCGTCGATGAACAGAGTCTTGCCTGCACGATTCGAAAACTTGCCGTTCTTCTTGTTCCTGGTCAAAAACCAGAGGCAGGCTGGAATCTGCGTTCCATAAAAGAGCTGCGGTGGCAGGGCGATCATGCAATCGACCACGTCTGCCTCGACCAGGTTCTTGCGAATCTCGCCTTCTCCAGACTGGTTTGAACTCATTGAACCGTTGGCCAGAACAAAGCCAGCGATTCCGTTGGGTGCGAGGTGATGAACCATGTGCTGCACCCAGGCGAAGTTGGCGTTGCCGGCGGGCGGGACGCCGTATTTCCAGCGGACATCCTCTTTCAGGTTCTCGCCGCCCCAGTCGCTCATGTTGAAGGGCGGATTGGCGAGGATGAAGTCGGCGCGCAGGTCCTTGTGCACGTCATTGCGGAAAGTATCGGCATGGTGCGGGCCTAAATTGGCCTCGATGCCGCGCAGGGCGAGGTTCATTTTGGCCAGCTTCCACGTGGTGGGGTTCGATTCCTGGCCGTAAATGGAGAGATCGCCGATGCGTCCGCCGTGGCGCTCAATGAACTCCTCGCTTTGCACGAACATGCCGGACGACCCGCAACAGGGGTCATATACGCGGCCTTTGTATGGCTCGATCATTTCCACCAACAGGCGGACGACGCAGCGCGGGGTGTAAAACTCGCCGCCCTTCTTGCCTTCTTTACTGGCGAACTGGCCGAGAAAGTATTCATAGACGCGACCGAGAATATCTTTAGAGCGGTTTTCTTTATCGCCGAGGCCAATCGTTCCGATGAGGTCAATCAGCTCGCCCAGGCGCTGCTTATCGAGCGCGGGCCGGGCGTAGTCTTTAGAGAGCACGCCCTTGAGCTGGGGATTGTCTTTTTCAATCGAGGTCATGGCGTCATCAATGACCCTGCCGATCTCCGGCATTTTGGCTTTGCCCTGAAGGAATGACCAGCGGGCCTGTTTTGGGACCCAGAAGATGTTCTCGGCCAAATACTCGTCGCGGTCTTCGGCCGCGTCCGGACCGGCTTCGGTTATAAGGGCTGCGTGCTTTTCTTCAAAAGCGTCGGAGATGTATTTGAGGAAGATGAGTCCGAGCACCACATGCTTGTACTCGGAGGAATCCATGTGGCCACGGAGCTTGTCGGCGGCGGCCCAGAGCTTGGCTTCAAAGCCAAGATTAGCGCCGTTAGACCATTTTCGGAATCGATTGGGATGGATAGCCACAATGCTGAAACCAGGCAAGAGCATTGTCCTGGGTAATAGAAGCCAAAGCCTGAGTGATGGCTTGCTCCAGGGTTTCCAAAGTACGAGCCTTGATGGCGCGCA
>DASSEH010000251.1:0-2393 GCA_035695325.1 Candidatus Angelobacter sp. | reverse complement strand
GCTGGTCTGGCGCGTGGTTATCTTGGGCGTGGTGGGCTGACGGCGGAGCGTTTTGTTGCGGATCGGTATGGTGCTGCGGGGAGCCGGATGTACCGCAGCGGGGACTTGGCGCGCTGGCGCAGCGATGGGGTTTTGGAGTTTGTGGGGCGTGCGGACCAGCAGGTCAAGGTTCGCGGCTTCCGGATTGAGCCTGGGGAGATCGAGGCAGCGCTGCTTGGGCACGCGAGCGTGTCGCAGGCTGTTGTTATTGCGCGGGCGGATCGGCTGGGGAGCGCGCAGCTTGTGGGCTATGTGGTAGCGGCATCGGGTTGTGAGGTTGATGCTGCGGAGTTGCGCTCGCATGTGGGTGGGCGGCTTCCGGACTACATGGTTCCGTCAGCGCTTGTCGTTCTGGATCATCTTCCGCTGACGGTGAACGGCAAGCTCGACCGTTCTGCGCTGCCTGCGCCTGATGTTCGCTCTGGGGTTGGCCGTCATGCGCGCACGCCGCAGGAGGAGTTGCTGTGTGGGTTGTTTGCGGAGGTGGTGGGGGTTGAGGGGGTTGGGATTGACGAGGACTTCTTCGCGCTGGGGGGACATTCGCTGCTGGCGACGCGTCTGATCAGCCGCATCCGCTCGAGCTTTGATGTTGAGCTTTCGATCCGCAGCCTGTTCGAGGCCCCGACGGTATCTGGGTTGGTGAAGTGTTTGGGGGACGGGGAGGTTGCGCGGCCAGCGTTGCGTGCAGTTGAGCGTCCGGCCGAGGTGCCGTTGTCGTTTGCGCAGCGTCGGCTGTGGTTTCTGGAGCGGCTGGAAGGGGGGCGCGCGAGCTACACGATCCCGCTGGCGGTTCGGCTTCGTGGCGAGCTTGATGTTTCGGCGCTGGAAGCAGCGCTTGGGGACGTTGTGGAACGGCACGAGAGCTTGCGCACGATCTTCCCGGAGCGGGATGGTGTTCCGCGGCAGGAGATCCTGGAGGCGAGTGCGGCGCGTCCGCGGCTTTGTGTGCGAGCGGTGAGCGAAGGGGAGCTTGCGGGAGCGCTGGCGCAAGCTGCGCAAGCGGGCTTTGACCTTTCGCGCGAGGCGCCGTTGCGAGCCCATGTGTTTGGGCTTGGTTTGAGCGAGCACGTTGTGCTTTTGGTGTTGCACCACATTGCGGGGGACGGTTGGTCGTTGGCGCCGCTGGCGCGGGATCTATCGGCGAGCTATGGGGCGCGTTGCCGTGGGGTTGCGCCGGAGTTTTCGGCGCTTCCTGTGCAATATGCCGATTACACGCTGTGGCAGCAGGCTGTTTTGGGGGATGAGAGCGACGGGGCGAGCGCGCTTTCGCGCCAGCTTAAGTTCTGGCGTGAGCGGCTTGCGGGTGTTCCCGAACAGATAGCTCTGCCGTTTGACCGTGGTCGGCCTGCGGTTGCGAGCTACCGCGGTGGGAGCGTCGAGTTGCGGCTTTCCGGTGCGCTGCACGGTCGGCTGCTGGAGCTTGCGCGCGGGCAGGGAGCGAGCCTGTTCATGGTGCTGCAGGCTGGGCTTGCGGCGCTGCTGAGCCGGCTTGGTGCGGGCAGCGACATCGCGATTGGGAGCCCGCTGGCTGGTCGCACGGACAGTGCGCTGGACGATCTGATCGGGTTTTTTGTCAACACGCTGGTGCTGCGCACGGACACGTCTGGCAATCCGAGCTTCCGCGATCTGATTGGTCGGGTTCGGGGGAGCAATCTTTCTGCGTATAGCCACCAGGATGTTCCGTTTGAGCGTCTTGTTGAGGTTCTCAACCCTGCGCGCTCGCTTTCGCACCATCCGCTGTTCCAGGTGATGCTTGCGTTGCAGAACAACGCGCCGGTTCGGCTTGAGCTTGCGGGTGTAAGCGCGAGCGTTGAGCCTGTTGCCAGTGCGAGCGCGAAGTTCGACTTGTCGGTGAGCCTTGCGGAGGAGCGCGGGGTGGAGGGGCGGCCGTGCGGGATCGCGGGGGTGATTGAATACGCCAGCGACCTGTTCGAGCGGGCAAGCGTCGAGGCGCTTGCGGGCCGGCTGGTTGGTCTGCTGGAGGCTGCGGTTGCGGCGCCGGATGTGGCGATTGGTCGGCTGGACATCCTTACGGGTGGGGAGCGGCGCGCGCTGCTGGAGGATTGGAACGCGACGGCGCGTGCGCTTTCGCCAGCGACGCTGCCGCAGCTGTTTGCGGCGCAGGCGGGCCAGACGCCTGAGGCGGTTGCGGTTGTGTTCGAGGAGGCGCAGCTCAGCTATGGGCAGCTCGATGCGCGCGCCAACCAGCTTGCGCATCATCTGCGCGCGCTCGGGGTGGGAGCGGAGAGCGTGGTGGGGCTTTGCCTTGAGCGCTCGCTGGAGATGGTGGTGGGGCTGCTCGCCATCCTCAAGGCCGGCGGCGCCTATCTGCCGCTCGATCCCGAATATCCGGC
>DASSEH010000250.1:0-2376 GCA_035695325.1 Candidatus Angelobacter sp. | reverse complement strand
ACGGGGTTAAAATTCGTTTTTTTAGACTAGCAATATTGTTGTTAGTCGCAGCCTATATGCTTACCGCAGTGAGATTCATCTTCCTGTTCAATATAATTGCGCCCCTACTCCTCGCCACCCCATTAACAAGGCAATTTCGATTTCTGCGACTCTCTGAGCAAATTGCGACTCAACCACAATTCTTCACGACAATGTCTCAGCTAGGGCGGCGCGGTCTCTATGGGACTTACGGAATAATCGCGATCATAATTCTTGTAACTGGCATTCTTGACGACTCGGTTAAGCCATCGAGGCATGTTTCTCCAGAGAGTTCTGTCGATTACATTTTTGCGCACAATTTGCATGGTAACATCTACAACGGGTACGATTTCGGCGGCTATTTGATTTTTAGAGGACTTCCCACCTTTATCGACGGCAGAACGGAAATGCTTTTCGGCGATGGCTTTATTACTGAAAATCGGACAATCGTCTTTAAACGCCCACGTGAATTTGTCGGATACTTGGATAAGTACCGCATCTCTATTGGTCTCGTCGCGCCAAACTCTATGGAGTCGCAGGAATTTCGAGCTTCATCGGATTGGATTGGCGTTTATTCTGACGATATTTCCGAATTATTCGTGAGGCGAAATTGAGCTAGCCCGTCTTATTCGCAAGAGTGCGCCTGAGAGGCTGGCGAGCGTGGTGTAAAGCGCTGATGCGGCGTAGGATTCGGTTGCGAAGCCAACCCATCACCTTCAACCGCGAACGCCACGCCCGCCATGACCGATGATACGATTCTGCCATTCTCGTTTCCAGCCGTTCAGGCCAAGAAAGTCACAGCTGCCTTTGATGGCGGTCACCTGACCTCGAATGGGGGCGTGATGCTTCTGGCGATGGCCGAGCGGCGTCTCGGCTTGGCCGACAATTTGGCCCGGGTGTTCCCGGATCGGCGCGATCCGACGCGGGTCGTGCACAGCCTTGTCGATATGTTCCGCGCTCGCATGTTCGCGATCTGCTGCGGCTACGAGGACGCCGACGACCTCGATCATCTGAGGTCCGATCCGGCATTCAAGCTGGCCTGCGGTCGCCTACCGGACACGGGCCGGGATTTGTGTTCCCAACCGACGCTGTCGCGGCTGGAGAATGCTCCGCGCCTGCGCGACGTGATCCGACTGACCTACATTTTGGTCGACGCATGGATGGATAGCTACCCACGCGAGCCGGCATCTGTCACGCTCGACATCGATGATACCTGCGACGTCGTCCACGGCCATCAGCAGCTTTCGCTGTTCAACGCTCATTATGACGAACGCTGCTTTCTGCCGATCCACGTCTACGACACGGAGAAGAGCCGGCCCGTGGCGGTCGTGCTGCGGCCCGGCAAGACGCCGAGCGGCGTCGAGGTGCGTGCCCATCTGCGCCGCCTGATACGGCATATCCGGACGCGGTGGCACAACACGCGAATTACGTTCCGTGGCGACGGGCACTATGCTCGGCCGGAGGCAATGACGTGGTGCGAGAACAACGGCATCGACTACATCTTCGGTCTGTCCGGCACCAAGCCTCTCGCCAAAAAAGCCGACGAGATCGCCGACGACATCCGCACGCGACGCGCCATCGAGAACCTGCCGGTTCTACGCGGCTATACCGAGACGCGCCACAAGGCACAGTCCTGGGATCGCGAACGGCGCACCGTCGCCCGTATTGAGGCGACGAAGCTCGGCCTCGACATCCGTTTCGTCGTCACCAGCCTCGATGTCGGCTCGGCCGAGTGGATCTACGACAGCCTGTTTTGCGCGCGCGGCCAAGCCGAGAATCTGATCAAGCTGCATAAGACACAGCTCGCCTCCGATCGCACCAGTTGCCGTTCGGCGCACGCCAACCAGGTCCGTCTCGTGCTCCATACGGCCGCTTATTGGCTGATGCTGACCGTGCGCGACGCCATTCCCAAAGTCCGGGAATTGGCCACTGCCGAGTTCGCGACGCTGCGTCTTCGTCTCTTGAAAATCGCCGCCCGCGTCGTCGAGACCACGAGCCGCATTCGCCTTGCGTTCGCCGCGGCATGTCCCGAAGCCGACCTGATCCGCTGCTTGCCAGGCGCGCTGCTGCCGCTCGGTCCTTGACCGGCGGGGCGTGCGCCCCCGTTCGCCCAACCCAGCCCTCAAGCGCGTTGCAAAGTACAGGCCGTCAGGCGGTGAAAAGCCGAAGGCAATCCTGTGCGCCTCGTCAGGTGAGATGTGCGGCCGCATCAATCGGGCCAAAAACCGCACTCTCACGAATAGGACGGGTTAGAGCGAACGTTGCGTTGATCGCGTCCCTCGTGCGACGGCTGTGCCGTCGCGTTCGGCCGCGCTTCGAGATCAGCTGGTCGCTGAAATTGAACAGCAGCGCCGCCGG
>DASSEH010000249.1:0-1245 GCA_035695325.1 Candidatus Angelobacter sp. | reverse complement strand
GCGCAGCCGGTTTGCTGCAGGTCGAGCCTGCCATAGGCAAGGTCGGCGGGTCGTTGGGGCAGACCTGAAAATGTTGTGAATCGCGTTTCAGCGCTGCCGGACCGACCCATCCACAGAGCACGCCAGGTACGGCAGGAGACTACTGCGCTGCGGGATTTTGATCCGGGTTATGTCGCAGATGGGTCTTGGTCGTGTAAAAACGCCTTGGTAGGAGCAATTGACGCCTCACCATTTCGGCGAGATGTCTTTTCCGAATTTGGCAGCTTTTCGGTCTAGAAGCGTCCTGATTGAACTTCCAGCCGTCCTGGGCTGCGCCGCAACGGCGGACGGACGCATGTCGGCGGCGACTATGCTTTCATCACCGCCACGAGCGGCTGGATGCCCATGATGTTCATGACGCGGGTCAGATTGTAGGCCAGCACGTGCAGTGCCATCTCGGTGGCGACCTTTGGCAGCGTCTTCATCAGGAAGTGAGTGGCGCCCATCCGGGCCTTGATGGTGCCAAACGGGTGCTCGACCGTCTCGCGCCGCTGGCGCATCTTCTCCGGATGCTCGTCGAGCCGGCGCTGCACCGCTTCGAGAACATGCTCGTGCTCCCATCGGGTGATCCGGCGCTCCTTGCCGGTGGTGCAGCTGTGCTTGATGGCGCAACTCTGGCAGGCGTTGGTCCAGTAGCGGCGCAGGACCAATCCATGTTCTTCGTTCGTGTAGTGGTAGGCGAGCCTTTCACCGGCAGGGCAAATGTAAACGTCCTGCTCCGCCACGTAACGGAAGTCCTGTTTGCCGAACCGCCCTCTGACGTTGATGCCCGAGGTCATCGGCTTGGGCAGCGTGACCGTGATGCCCGCTTCCTCGCACGCCAGAATCTCCTCGCTGTCGAAGTAGCCGCGATCGGCGACGGCATCGAGGTTCTCCACTTCCAGCGTCGCCTTCGCCCGCTTGGCCACGGGCGAAAGCTGCGACCGGTCGTTACCGACGTTGGTCACCTCATGCGTGATGATCAGATGATGCTCGGTGTCGACCGCGACCTGGACGTTGTAGCCGACGATACCGGAGCCTCGGCCGCTCGTCGCCATTGAGCGGGAATCGGGGTCCGTCAGCGATATCTGCTGGTCCGGTGTGGCGAGCATTTTCACCTTGAGAATCTCGAGACGCTGCATCTCCTCCTTCAGCTTCTCGATCTTCTCTTTCAGGCGGCTCGTCTTGGTCTTGAGCGCCTCGGACGGCTCCTGCCGGTCGGCAGTG
>DASSEH010000248.1:0-1030 GCA_035695325.1 Candidatus Angelobacter sp. | reverse complement strand
GTTGTGACGAGCGGCCACCAGTGCGGCCATGTACAAGCCGCAACGCAAGGCACGACGTCCACCAAAGATGGTTCGTTTGCCGCGCAAAGTGCCGCTGTCGCGGTTAAAGGGAGCCAGCCCAGCGAGCGCTGCAGCTTGAGCCCGGTTGAGTGTGCCTAGCTCGGGTATTTGCGCAAGCAATAGCACAGCGGTGCGCGTGCCCACGCCTGCAATGGCGGTAAGCTTTTGCGCTTTTTCCTTGAGGCTTTGGTCCTGCGCGATGAGGCCGGCGATGCGCGCATCGATTGCAGCCATTTGCCTTTTGAGCGTAGTAAGGAGGCTGCGCGTTAAACGCTGCAGCTCTTTATCATTTAATTGCGCCAGGCGGTTTTGCTCCGCAACGAGCATACGGCTCAGGTGTCGGCGTTGCGTTTCTAATTCGCGTAACTGCTTTTGCTGCGCTGAGAGTGGGGGTGTGGGTTCTGGTTGCATAGCGCTGCCAAAACAACAGAGCATACGCGCATCGACCTTATCGGTCTTAGCCAAGATGCCAGCCGCACGGGCATATTGCCGCACCCGATTGGCCTGTACTAAACTGACTTTGATCCCATTTACCTCAGCCGCATCGAGCAATCCCCGCTCGTAGCCCCCGCTAGCTTCGCAGATCAAATGCACGGCAAGAGGACTTTGCTTGACCCATTTGCTCAGCGCGCCCAATCCACTTTTATTGTTAGCAAAGCGACGAGTGCGCTCCGCCCAGGCTACATCCAGAGAGGCTTTGGCCACATCAACCCCAATATAGACAACGGCTTTGTTCATCGGTTAATTACTCCTGCTTGTAAATGCGAGCTGGCCAGGCTGTGCGTCCCCTAAAAAGGATGCATGCCTGGTCGCTCCAATAACTGTTCGAGTTTGAAATAACTGCGCGGCTACCGATCCAACTACAACGCGAGCTTGACCTTTGGTCAGCATCCGCCACCGGCACAGATCTGGCAGCCGCTCTCTGTTTGCAGCACAACGGCACAATCGACAAGATACAAGCCACCGGCCT
>DASSEH010000247.1:0-2699 GCA_035695325.1 Candidatus Angelobacter sp. | reverse complement strand
CAGTTTCTGCAGCAACTCGACGGCAAGGTTGCGCTGCGGCATTCCGCGGACTTCAGCCAGGAACTCGTCGGACAGGATCGAGATATCCGGCTTCTTCAAACCGGAAATTTGCCCCCCCGTTGCGCCGTTGGTTGTTCGTTGGGAGCAGCCTTTGTTCAAACGCGCTGAGGGTTTAGCCCATCTTTCGCAGTTTCTTCCTAGTTTCAGTGTTTTGTAGTTTTTTGTCTTCTGATTTTGAAGGGGTTACGTAGCAAAAAGCGCCAAAGAGGTGTGTGTACCGACCTAGCCTCTTTTCGGAGTCGATAATTTTTGGCTCAATGGCGCCCGTGTTTTTAAAGCGTCACGTTCGTCGTAAGGACGGCAAGGAGCACGTGTACTATTCTCTTTGCGAAAGTATCCGGCTTAGTCGAGAGCGGACGATCCAGCGGCGGGTGCTCAATCTTGGGGAATTAAACACCATCCAGCTCGAGCGCTGGCAACGCTCGATCGAAGTGATTGAGCAGGAAGGCGAGACTCGGCAGTATCGGCTTTTTACTGACCGTGAAGGGGCGGCGCCTGCGGAGGCTCCCGATGTGTGCGAAGTAGTCCTCTCAAGTCTATCGGTGCGTCGGCCACGAGAGTTTGGTGCCTGCTGGCTGGGGAGTCGGCTCTGGCAGGAACTGAAGCTCGATCAGTTTTTTGCCACGGCGCTGCGGGATCGGCGCGGCAGTATCGAATGGGCCAAGGTGATCGAGCTGCTAGCGGTTAACCGACTCTGTGAGCCGCAAAGCGAACTGGGCGTTCATCAACGCTGGTACGGCACCACCGCGATGGATGTGGTGCTGGGAACCGACGATGCCGTTGCGGCCAAGGATCGACTTTATCGGGCGCTGGATAAAGCCATCGAGCACAAGGAAAGCCTGGAGCAACATTTGGCCGGGCGTTGGCAGGATCTCTTCGGAGCCAAGTGTGACTTGTTGCTCTACGATTTAACCAGCACCTATTTCGAAGGCCAGGCCGGTGAAATACCGATCGCCCGACGTGGCTACAGCCGAGATCATCGGCCCGACGCTCTGCAGATCATCTTGGCCCTGGTAGTGACCGAAGAAGGCTTTCCGCTTTCTTATGAAGTCTTTGAGGGTAATCGGGCGGATGTCACGACCCTAGAGGAGATCCTTGATTCGGTCGAACGCAAGCACGGGGCGCTGAGTCGGGTCTGGGTTTTCGATCGCGGGATTGTAAGTGAAGAAAACCTCGCACTCCTGCGCCGGCGCGGAGCGTCCTATCTAGTCGCTACGCCCAGGCGAATGCTGGCCTCTTTCCAGAAGGAACTGGTGAAGGAAGATTGGAGCGAAGTCAAAGCTCATCCCCAGATCCAACTCAAGTTGGTTGAACGTGACGGGGAGCTTTACGTCTTGAGCCGGAGTCTGAACCGTGCGGAGAAGGAACGCGCCATGCGGATGCGTGCGCTGCATGGATTGCGCAAAGATCTGGCCAAGCTGAGCAAGAGCGTGCGCAGCGGCCGGGTGCGACGTCGGGAATTAATCTATAAACGACTTGGAAGATTGGAGGAACGCTGGCCAGCAGCGTGGCCTTATCTCAAAGAGGTAGAACTAACTGACTCCAATTTAGTGTGGAGTTGGGACAGAAAGAAGCTGCGGAGCGCCTGGCTCCATCAGGGTACTTACTTGCTTCGCACTAACTTAACGGATCGCGATCCCAAAAAACTCTGGCGCCAGTACATTCAACTCACGGAAATCGAAGCCGTCTTCCGTACCCTCAAAACGGAGTTGAATCTGCGACCGATTTTTCACCGGATCCAACGCCGTGTCGAAGCCCATATCCTAATCGCTTTTCTGGGTTATTGCTTATGGGTCTGTCTGAAGCAAAAACTACGTGCCGCGGCCGGAAGTCTAACCCCAGCCCAAGTTGTTCACTCTCTTAAACAGATCATCCTGGTCGAAGTCTGGTTTGATCTGCGCAAAGGGGGTCGAATCTGCCTGCCGCGCATCACCCACCCCGAAGCCCAGCAACAGCTTATCCTGCATCATTTGGGCTGGTCATTACCGGAGCAACCGCCACCCAAAATCTACCGAGACCAAAACCAGTTTGTGTGGACGACCTGAGGCCTCGCTAAAAACCTCTGTGCCTCAAAATCAACAAGTTACATCATTTGACAGGTAGAAACTGCGAAACTCAGGCTAGTCCCACAAGTTGTTGATGCTGTCAAAGTGCCGGTCATAGCCGCTGGTGGCATTGCAGACGGTCGTGGCATCGCCGCAGCGTTTGCCCTTGGAGCAGCCGGAACACAACTCGGAACTGCCTATCTCCTCTGTCCTGAAGCAGCGACATCGGAATTACATCGGGAAGCGTTGCGGCATGCGTATTCGGACGCGACGTTTGTTACCAACGTTTTCACGGGCCGGCCTGCGCGCGCCATATCTAACCGGCTGGCGCTTGAGATTGGCCCAATCCTCGATGCCTTGCCCGATTTTCCTTTGCCTATTGGAGCGTTGGCACCATTGCGGGCAAAGGCCGAACAGCAGGGCAGCAGCGATTTCACACCTTTCTGGTCAGGTCAAGCCTCGCCGCTTGCAAGAGAAATGCCGGCAAGGGAGCTCACGCTCAAATTGGTGCAGGAAGCAGTTGATCGATTGAGCCACCTCGGTGGCTAGATGAGCTTTCGGAAATCGAACCAATGTGCCAGTAGCTGAGGCGCG
>DASSEH010000246.1:0-1447 GCA_035695325.1 Candidatus Angelobacter sp. | reverse complement strand
GTGATGCCGTCTGCTGCAGTGCGAATGTCGCCTTCTGGCACGAAACGGACATAGCGAGATGTCCGACATGAGTCCGCTTCTCTAATCGGCCATTTGGGGTCAAGCACTTTCAGACTTCCCACCACCGCCACAGTGTCGACGTCGCTCGCGGGCTCGTGCTTCTCTTCGGAATCGGCACCAGGGCCCTTCCATCATGGGATTCGAAGACGAGGCGGAACAATCTTTTAGTCGGCCTTGCCGTCAGCAGGACCAAGCGGACTCACGAACTCACCTCATCCATCGTCCCGCGAGGGACATCCTTCCACTGCTCGGTGGATCTCGGTTTTCTCCTATCGGCTTTGATCCTGAACCGTTTTCATGCTGCTGCCACGGCTTGCTCCCGGGTCCACCGGAACTCGGTGCCGTCAACCCATAGTCGGTGCATGATCACCGCTACCCGGCGTGCCAGGGCCACGATCGCCTTCTTCATCCCGCGGCGCCTGGCGATCTGCATGGCCCAGGCCTTGAGCCATGACCATTTTTTTGAACGCATCATGCTCTGAGCTGCTTCGTAGAGCATCACCCGCATCATCTCATCTCCACAGCGCGATATTCTGCCGCTCCAATCGATCTCGCCCGATTGATACCTGGCGCACGTCAGTCCAAATACCGCCCCGACTGCCTTGGATTTGCGGAAGCGGGCGGGTACATCGACGGTGGCGCGATAGGTCAGCGCCACCACGGGGCCGACGCCGGGGGTCGTCATCAGGCGCTGGCACACCTCATCGTCTCGCACGATGGCCAGCAGGCGGCGGTGCAGGATGACGATCTGTTCGCGAAGCGTCCGCCGGACAATGAGCAGCGGTTCAACTAACTCGGCAAGATCCGGGAGGCTTTCCACAAGCTCCTTGATGCGAGCCTCGAACCTCATCTTTCCGACCATTCCGACCTTGAGGCCGAAGTTGCGTAAAGTACCGCGTAGATCGTTCTCGATGGCGATGGCCTTCGACTGCAATAGCTTGCGATGGGTCAGCAGCATTCGCAGTTTCTGGCTGCGGAGCGTCTTCACATGCACCGGGCGGTAAAGCCCCGCCCGCATCATTTGCGCGATGCCGCGCGCGTCATTGCGGTCCGTCTTGTTGATCTGCGCCTTCAGCACCGCCTGCATGTGCCGCGTCTCGACACAGACCACTGGCAAGCCTGCTTCCGCAAGCCCACTGAAAAGCCATTGCGATAGCGGCCCAGCTTCCAGTCCGATCCGCTTGAAGCGGTAGGCGGGGTTCCCCAGAACCTTCAGCAGGGCTTGAGGCTCGCTCGCTGCCTTCACTTCTTTCACGATCCTGCCCGTGTCATCCACAATGCAGACACTGGTCTCCTTGACCGATACGTCCAATCCAGCAAAATGGTCCATGCTGCGCTTCTCCTTCTGATGCTTGAGGCCGTCACCAAAGACCTCGTTTTCACCATC
>DASSEH010000245.1:0-5170 GCA_035695325.1 Candidatus Angelobacter sp. | reverse complement strand
CTGCGTCCACGATGTTCGAATCATGGTTGCCCATGGAGTCAGAAAACCTCACACAAGGCAACTGTAATGCTAGCATTACAGTTGCCGTTTCGCCTTGAGGTGGGCTCGCTGAGCGACCGCCTGATGAGCTCTACGCCAGAGTGACCATGCGATGATGTGTGCGGGTTGGATTCGCTTTCGTGCGAGCCTGATGGCAATGCGGCGGACTTCCTGGATTGACCATCGGATCAACGACGGCGTGGCTTTGGTTTGGCTTCTGCCGTGGCTCGGCGTTTGGTTTTTTTTGGCGGCGGCGGATTGGCGCGATGGCGGATCACCGCCATCATGGCGAAGGCGAGCATCACCATGGAAACGTGGCGATGCCAGCCATGCCAGGATCTGCTCTCGTTGTGGTCGAGCCCGAACTCGTTCTTGGCGGTCTCAAAACTGTCCTCGATTGCCCACCGATGGCCTTCGACCTCCACCAGTGTTTCGATCGATGTTGCCGCTGGGCACCAGGTGGTGAAGAAGGCGAGATCGCCATCGGCGATACGACGACGGATCAGCAGACCGCGTGTCCAAGGGCCCGGATTTTCGTCGATTGATTCTCCGACCAGATCGGCCAATTCGAGATAGCACCAATCATGCAGTCGCGGTCCTTTGGTTCCGGCCCCTGCTGACAGGCGTTTCCAGTCGGACGCGCGCCGCGTCCGGGCGATGTCGGCAGCCGTGCCGGCGACGGGTCGACGCTTGCCCCAGGATCGAAATACATGCGCGCTGCTGACCCCGAGGACATAGCCTTTGCCTGCGCGACGCAGTTGCTGTTCGATGTCACCGACACCGTAGACCGTATCGCCTGCAACCCACTTGAATGGGACAGGCGCAGCCATGGTGCGTGCGATCATTCTCGTCGCAAGCTTTGGTTTGGTTGCAAAGCCGGTATCGGCGGGCACGTATGCGGCTTCCAGGCGATCTGGATCGTCGGTCCATTCCTTCGGAAGATACAGCGCGCGGTCGATGAACGCATGACCGTGGCACGAAACGTAGGCCGCGAAGACGCCGATCTGGCAGTTCGTGATCTTGCCCGCCGAACCAGTGTACTGACGCGCCACGCCGCACGACGCTTTGCCCTGTTTGAGAAAGCCGGTCTCATCGATCACGAGGACCGCGTCATCGTCCGCCAAATGCTCGATGACATAATCGCGGACGATATCGCGCAAGGCATCCGCATCCCAATCCCTGCGACCCAGGATCGCCTGTTGCCGCCATGGGCCAGGATCGCCTGCGGCCTCAGCGCGCATCCAACCGGTCTTGCGTTGCTCGTCTCCAAGCAGACCTTCCAGAAACAAACCGGCATTCTTCGCAACACGCTCTTGCCCGAACAATGGACGTATCCGCTTCTTGATCTCCCGAAGCGACGCCGCCCACAACGCAAGCGTCTCTTCAATCGACGCTGCCTGCGTCCACGATGTTCGAATCATGGTTGCCCATGGATTCAGAAAACCTCACAAAAGGCAACTGTAATGTTAGAGTCTGTTCGGAGAGATCATGCTGGATTGCATAGTTTTCTCAGCATGAGTCTGATTGAAGCGAGGCGCAGAAATGCGAGCGCCTTTCGATTGAGATTCTCCCAATCTTTGGCGAGACGCCTGCACCGCCCAAGCCATGCGAACGTTCGTTCGACGACCCACCGCTTCGGGAGGACAACAAATCCTTTTGCGTGATCGGAACGCTTGACGATCTCCACATTCACCCGCGCCATTATTTTTGCCACGGCGCGGCGAAACAGCGGGCCTTGATAGCCGCCATCGGCGTAAAGTTTCATCAGGAACGGATACAAGCCGAACATGGTCGCCATCACGAACGCGCCGCCGTCGCGATCCTGAATGTCAGCGGCATGAACGATGGCATGAATCAACAGGCCTTGCGTATCGACGAGAATATGCCGCTTCTTGCCCTTGATCTTCTTTCATGCGTCGTAGACCGGCGGATCAATCGAAGCCCCCCTTTTTCAGCGCTTTTGACGCTTTGGCTATCGATCACGGCGGCAGTGGGACTGGCTTCCCGGCCAATCGCTTCGCGGCATTTTACATAGAGCTCATGATGTATGAGATCGAGCGTGCGATCCCAACTCCACAGGTCGAAATAATCGTACAACGTCGAGCGCGGCGGCAGGTCTTTCGGGATGGCCCGCCACTGACAACCGGTGGAGAGAATATACATGAGGCCATTCACAACCTCGCGCATGATCACTGTGCGTTTGTCGCCGCCGCGCCTGCCTGGCGGGATCAACGGTTCGACCAGTTGCCATTCGTCGTCGGTGAGGTCGCTGGGATAGCGCAAATGGCTGCGGTCATACCGCGCGCGATTTTCGTTCGTCCACATCGGCGGCCCCTCCGAATCAGGCCACCTCTCTTGAATCACAAATGATTCATAGGATTCAACTTCTCCCCGGACAGACACTAACATTACAGTTGCATCTTCCTGAAGGTTCTGAATCCATGGGCGACCATGATTCGGGATCGGATGATTGGTGGCGCGTCGGTTGAAGATACGCTGACGCTGTGGGTTTCGTCGTTGCGAGATGTCAAGCAACGCATCCGTCCGCTGTTTACGCAGGAGCGGGTCGCGGCCTCGGCGGGGCAATTTCTCGACGGACTGTTGGGCAACGAGCCGCGCAAGACGGGTTGGATGCGGGCGGAAGCGGCCGGCGATCCAGGGCCGTGGCGCCAGCAGGCGATCCTGGGCCGAGGACGATGGGATGCCGATGCACTGCGCGATGTGGTGCGTGAGTATGCACAGGAAACGCTGTCCGATGGAGACGCTGTTCTTGTCATCGACGAAACCGGCTTTTTGAAGCAGGGCAAGGCCTCGTGCGGAGTTGCGCGACAGTACACGGGCTCGGCGGGTAAGATCACGAACTGCCAGATCGGGGTGTTCGCCTCCTATGTGTCGCGGCACGGTCATGCCTTCATCGACCGGGCACTCTATTTACCAAAGGAATGGACGGATGATCGCCGCCGGCTGAAGGCGGCGCATGTGCCGAACAATGTGGAATTTGCGACCAAACCTCAGATCGCTCGTCGGATGATTACCCGCGCGATCGCCGCGAAGGTACCGTTCTCCTTCGTCGCGACGGACACCGTGTATGGCACGGGAATGATCGAAGCGCTGCTTCGCAATGCGGGCAAGGGCTATGTTCTGGGCGTTGCCGCCAATCGTGTGTTCCATTCCTGGGGCAAGCCGCAGCTTGTCAGCGGCACCGCCGCCACGATTGCGCAGAGCCTTCCCAAGACCGCCTGGCGACGCCTGTCGTCCGGTGAAGGAGCCAAGGGGCCGCGTCTGCACGACTGGGCCTACGTCGAACTGGCCGATCTCGAGGCCGACACCCTTGCCGGGGAATGGACACGAGGTCTCTTGATCCGCCGCAACATCGCCGCTGGTGATCTGGCCTTCTTCTCCACTTGGTGTCCCAAGGGCACGCCGATGGCAAAGCTGGTGGCAGTGGAAGGTCATCGCTGGGCTATCGAGGATAGTTTTGAGACTGCCAAGAATGAATTCGGCCTCGATCATAACGAGACCCGCTCCTGGCATGGCTGGCACCGCCATGTCTCCCTCGTCATGCTCGCCTTCGCCATGATGGCCGTCATCCGCCATCGGGCCAATGCTGAACCAGCACTCAAAAAAACACCACCCCGCCGGCATACCAAACATCGTTCCTGATCCGCTGGTCGATCCAGGAAATCCGTCGCATCGCTATCAAGCTCGCTCAACGGCGCATCTCGATCGACCGTGTTCTCGCATGGTCGCTCTGGCGGAGAGCTCACCAGGCCGACGCACGCCGCGCTCACCTCAAACGGAAAATGCAACTGTAATGTTAGAGTCTGTCCGGAAAGATCATGTTGGATTGCATAGCTTTCTCAGCATGAGCCTGATCGACGCGAGACGTAGGAATGCGAGGCCTCGGCGGTTGAGATTTTCCCAATCCTTGGCCAGGCGCCTGCATCGTCCAAGCCACGCGAACGTGCGCTCGACGACCCATCGCTTGGGCAAGACGATGAAGCCCTTCGCGTGATCGGATCGCTTGACGATTTCGACATTTACTTGCGCCATTATTTTTGCCATAGCGCGGCGAAACAAGGGGCCTTGATAGCCACCATCGGCGTAGAGCCTCAGCAGGAATGGATAAAGACCAAATAGCGTCGCCATGACGAGTTCGCCGCCATCGCGATCCTGAATGTCGGCGGCGTGCACGATGGCGTGGATCAGCAGGCCTTGCGTATCGACGAGAATGTGGCGCTTCTTGCCCTTGATCTTTTTTCCCGCATCGTAACCCGGCGGATCGATCGAAGACCCCCTTTTTCAGCGCTTTTGACGCTCTGGCTGTCGATGACGGCGGCGGTGGGACTGGCTTCCCGGCCAAGCGCTTCGCGACATTTCACATAGAGCATGTGATGGATGCGATCGAGCGTGCCATCCCAGCTCCACAGATCGAAATATCCATGGATGGTCGAACGCGGCGGCAGGTCTTTCGGAATGGCCCGCCACTGGCAACCTGTCGACAGAATATACATGAGGCCGTTCACCACCTCGCGCATGATCACCGTGCGCTTGTCGCCGCCGCGCTTGGCGGGCGGGATCAGCGGCTCAACAAGCGCCCATTCGTCATCAGTCAGATCGCTGGGATAGCGCAAGAAGCTACGATCATAACGAGCGCGGTTGTTCGTCGTCCACATGGGCGGCTCCTACGAATCAGGCCACCACCCTTGAATCACAAATGATTCATCCGATTCAAGAACTTCCAGGACAGACACTGAGGTCGACCGAGTGGGTGCCGTTGGCACCGTTGCCGGCCAGCGTGCCGGCCAGCCCCGTCGAGATCAGAATGCCGGAGAAGGTCACGGTCGCGGCGGCATCGCCGTCGACGCCGTCCACCGTGTAGGACACGTTGGTCTTCTCGATGTTGTTGACCAGGTGATCGCCGAAGCTGACCGAAAGGTCGGTGCCGACATCCGCGGTGGTGTCCAGCGTGGCGCTGTCGCCGCTGCCATTGGCGGCGTTGCCGGCGGTGTCGGTGGCCGAGATCGCCACCGTGACGGTGCCGTCCTGGAAGCCGCTGAGGTCGACCGAGTGGGTGCCGTTGGCACCGTTGCCGGCCAGCGTGCCGGCCAGCCCCGTCGAGATCAGCATG
>DASSEH010000244.1:0-1433 GCA_035695325.1 Candidatus Angelobacter sp. | reverse complement strand
TAGGGTAAACACCACGAGCATCAGATTCTCGACGGCGGCTGTGGCCGCCAGAAGCCCCTCGCCAGGACTCGCCTTTAGGAGCTCGAAGAGGTTCATCAAGCCTTTGGCCGCCAGGCTGCCGGGAATCATCGGGATGCAGCCTACAACTGCAAGCACTGAGCCGCGCGGCGAATCCGGCGGTTCCAAAATTCGGTTTAACAGCGCGAGAACGAAAGCCGCAATGAACGAAGCCGCCGGAAGGCTCAGACCGCCAATTTCCTGCCCTCCCGTGCGCACCGCAAGGGCAAGGGCTCCCGCTCCGAAAGCGATCCACAGAAGGCGCGGCGGGCAATTAAAAAGGACGGCAAAACCCGCCGCCGCGACGCCGCCGAAAAAGGCCTGATGGAGCAAGTGAGGGGCGAAAGGACTCATGAGGGGAACGGGGCGACCAAGTGTTGCGCGACGACAAGGCCAAGGGTCATGAAAAGCAATAGATAAGCGATGCGCAGGCCGCGCGCGGCGGCAAGGTTCGGCTTGCCATCTATGGCATCGAGTTGCGCATTTAGCACGGCCACGCCGGGCACGAGCAACAGCACGGCAGCCATTGTCGCGATCTCCAGATGCCCGCTTCCAAGCAGCCGTCCGCCTAGTCCTGCAAGGAACGCGGAAACAAAGCTTACGATACCGGCCACAAGAAAAACGTTCTGTTTCCGCCCGAGCAGGCAATGCCGGAGCCACTGGCCTGCGGCCGCACCGACCAGCGTCGGAACAAACGAGAGCCAAGCCGCGTGCAGTAGACGTCCAAACGCCGCGCACGCAATTCCCGTTGCCAAACAAACAAACCAGACCGGATAGCCCGGCGCCGTCCGCGGAACGTTGTCGACCTCCCTCTGCGCTTGAGGGCAATCCATTTCTCCCAGGGCGATATGGCTTACAATCCTGCTGAGCGCCTCCGCCCTGCGGAGATTAACGCCATGCTCGCCAACCTTTCCCATTTGCACGCAGGATTCCGCGCCCCGGCGGAGCATCACAATAATGGCCGCATGCTGGCAGTAAGCCTCGGCCTTCTGGCAGCCGAAGCCTCTCGAGATTTCTTCCACGGCTTCGTGCACCGTCCGCGCGCTTGCACCCGTCTCCAGGAAAAGTTTTCCAACGGACAACGACAGGTTTGCGACTTCATCCAATGAAGGAGCCGGCATGGCAGAAGGGTTCAAAAGATCACCATTGCGGTCGCAGCGTTTCTCGTAACTAAAGTTGTGTCGGATCGTTCATCCGACCACGCTATCGCATTTTGCCCCCGGAATTTTACACTCTCCTAATTGTTGACGCGATGCATTCGCGTAGCAGTCGACAGCGACGCACATCAAGCTGGGAGGGGTTGGCATTTCGATCAGTCGGTTACGTTGGGTCCGCGCGGGCAAGACCAGAGTTCCACCCGAAACACCGACAATTTC
>DASSEH010000243.1:0-1851 GCA_035695325.1 Candidatus Angelobacter sp. | reverse complement strand
TCATCCGGCTGCTGAATCCGAACGTCAACGGCCCCGCGAACACGACGAATCTTCTCAGCCAGGTCAGCAGCAACCTTTTGATCGGTCGCCCGGTCGCGACCTGTAACCTGAATATCCAAAGGCGCAGGTAACCCGAAGTTGATCGTCTGCGTGGTAATGTCGGCCGGCAGGAAATAGAAGATAACGCCAGGAAACTGCTGGTGAAGGCTAAGCCGCAGCTGTCTTATGTATCCTGCCGTAGGTCCGTGGTTCTTCTGCAAAGCGACCGTGATGTCCGCATCGGCGGGCCCGCTGACGCCGCTATCGCTGTAAGAGAGATTTATGCCCGATACGGGTAGGCCAATGTTGTCGACAATCCCCTGAAGTTCGTTCGCCGGGATCTGGCGTCTTATCGTGGCTTCCACCTGGTCGACAAGGTTGGCCGTTTCTTCAACACGCGTTCCCGTAGCGGCGCGCACATGCAACCGAAATGTGCCCGCGTCCACTGACGGAAAGAAGTCCTGGCCGAGAAATGGTACAAGAACCCAGGAGCCGGCGCAGAAGGCGAGAAAAACCACGGCGAAAACCCCACGGTGGTTGAGGATTGTGCCTAACAAGCCTCGATAGGAGGAGCGGAATCGATCAAAACCGCGTTCAAAAGCGTGCTGGAAGGCAACGAACGGCCGCACCCAGAAAGTAACACGTCCATCTTTCTCCGACTTCTGGTTATGGCGTTCGAACCACATTACTAATGTCGGAACCAGGGTGCGGGATAAGACATACGATGCGATGACGGCAAAGACGACTGCCTCCGCGAACGGCACAAACAGATAATGGGCGACTCCGGAAAGAAAGAACATCGGGATAAAAACAATGCAGATACAAAAAGTGGAGACCAAAGCCGGTAGCGCGATTTCGCCTGCGCCCTTGAGAATTGCGTCCTCCAGTTTTTCTCCGAGGCCCATGTGGCGCTCGATGTTCTCGATGGTGACTGTGGCGTCATCGACCAGAATCCCTACGGCCAGCGCAAGCCCGCCAAGTGTCATCAGGTTGATTGTTTCTCCCAAGGCGCTTAGCACCGCGAGCGAGGCAAGAACCGAAAGGGGAATCGAGATCGCCACGACGATGGTGCTTCTCCACGAACCGAGAAAAAGAAGAATCATTAGAGCGGTCAACGCTCCGGCGATCACTCCTTCTCTGACGACGCCGCTGATCGCGGCGCGGACAAAGACTGATTGATCGGAAAATTCTTTCACACGCACGGCGCTGTTGACCGTCTTCAGGACGTTAGCCATCGCCTGTTTTGCTCCGGACACCACGCTGAGCGTAGAAGCGCTGCCATTTTTTAGAAGGACCATCAACACGCTGCGAACGCCATCCTGCCTGACGATATTCGTTTGAGGATCGTAGCCGTCACGTACCTGGGCCACATCGCTAACTCGAATAGTTGCGCCATCGACGGTTTTGATCGGCAGCTCGTTCAGCGAATCGATCCGCAGCGGAAAGGTGTTAACGTCGATCGGATATTGCGTCGGGCCGAGTTTGGCTGTGCCGCTGGGAAAGACCAGTGCTTGCGCGTTGACCGCGTTCGTTACGTCGGTCTGCGTCAGATTCTTTTCCTGAAGCTTTCTAAGATCGAGATCAATCGAGACGAGCCGTTGTTTGCCGCCGTAAGGATAAGGAATCGCGATCCCCGGGACGGTGATCAATCCGACACGCAACTGGTTAAGGGCAATGTCGGCTGCTTGTTGTTCGGAAATGCCGTCGCCGCCGACACCATACTGAAGAACGGGGACGTCGGATGCGCTGTACTGAATGATAAGAGGCGGCGTCGTTCCGGGTGGCAGCTGTCGCAAGATCGTTTGTGAAATG
>DASSEH010000242.1:0-373321 GCA_035695325.1 Candidatus Angelobacter sp. | reverse complement strand
TCTTGCGGCGCAAATCGTCGGAATACGCTCGGGCCATCGTCGGGTTGCAGGAAAACTTCCAGAGCACAACCATCCTATCCCACTCCACCCTGATTCCCGCTTACATTATTATCCCTATCGTTACTAGAAATGGTCTAATGCGGCAAAACGGCGAAACCTTAAATCAGCGGATGCTTCAAAGAGAAAGCAGCGAATAGCGCTTCAGCAATTTGTTCCGACCCGTGATGTCTCACTCTTGTCCGCAAATGAATGTATTACCCTTGCACCAAGTCTCGTTACTGCTGAACGCGTTGGCTGGAAAGCATTTGGCTTGAGCTGCCTTCCGCAAGCATGGATCCCCGCATTCTTTGTTATTGATAATACATTTGCCAAATATATCACTGTGCGCACGGACCTTCAGGCGCGCATCTCGGAGTGTCTAAACTCTGCCGGGATAGTGGGCGTAGATGTATGTGTCAGATCTAGCGGCACTTCAGAGACAATTGAGCAGCGTGGGCGACTTGTTTCTAAAACATGCTCTAGTACGGATATTCTGTCCACCATCTCAAGTTTATCCGAGCAAATATCTCAACCGGATGCCGCCAATATTCACTGGATTATCCAACAACATGTTCGGCCTGCGAGGCAAGGGCATCTTTCAAACGAACGCCGACTAAGTTGCGAAGCTCGTGATTTTGTCGTTGAATTCGGTATGAATGGAGAGCAACCTGGATATACGGATCGAATTGGTGTGCGACATTGGCGCCAAGGAGCCGCGATTGTTGATTCTGATCTTCGTTGTATGTCACAGCCTGAAGTAACGTTGAAATTGAAAAGTGTTGCACTGTGGGCTACAGCTCTTCCAGAGCGTATGTTGTTCGAATGGGTTTGGGATGGAACCAGAGTGTGGATTGTTCAGGCTGACGAAGCGCGAGGCGAGCAGGGAACTAATCCCAATAATCTTCGTCCTGTTGAAATTCCACAGATCACCCCGAATAATCTTAGTATGTTTCGGGTTGTAGATAAAGTGGAGTATGAAAAATATGGCAAGCTGCGAAACGCCAAGCTTTACATGGACATTGGCTATCAAATGCCAGCATTCTATATTCTTGATGATGCAAAAGAGATTCAAAGGATTTTACAAGGAGATCTTTCTGGGGCCATTGAAGAGGATCTTAACGAACTCACACGTAGACCCCTTATCCTTCGTACGGACGGAATTAACATACCAAAAGATAAAAGGGAAATGTTACCCCGCAGCGAGGGGTTGAGTTCCAGCGCAGATGCCCAAAAATGGTTGTTGGAAAAATTTGCAAAAGAAATCGATAAGATCGGAATTGCTAACTGTTCTTTGTGCTTGATCGCGCATCATTTTATTCCGTCTACGGCTGCCGCATGGGCACGCGCTGAGCCAGGAAAAGAATTGTTCGTGTTGAATCTCTTTGGGGTGTACCCGAAGGGCTATATTGGCATAGTCATGACACATTTGAGATAGATACAAAAAATAAATATTCGGTTAGAGAGCGTCTCCGCTTTAAAGGTGTATTTGTTGCTCCAGATACCACAGGCAAGTGGGTATATTATAAATGCTCTGCTCCCTTTGATTGGAGGAGAAGTATTGCGCGTAAGAAATGGTTGACAGAAATTGCTAAAACTACCAAGCAAATTGCTGAACGTGATCAGCATGCCGTGGCCGTAATGTGGTTTATTGATAATGATCAGAGGGCGACATCGCACGAGGTGTTACCGTGGTACCACACTGAATCCGGAATAGATACCCCGAAAGCTGCTCCACGACAAAAACGAACGATGGCTTCGGATTTTAAAATTGAAAAGACAGCTGACTGGGAAGAATTAAAATTGAGAGTGCAAGCTGACAAAAGAATTGAACGTATTATGCTCGACCCCAAAGATCCTGAGCTGTTGAGAAACCAGGGCTTTGCGCAGCAATTGGCTCAATTCTCTGCTCAACACAAGATTGTTGTTGAGCTTGCTGGTGGAGTGTTATCTCATGCATATTTTATGTTACAGCGCCATGGGGCTAAAGTAGAGTGCATAGATTTGTTTGGAGCTGAAGGAGAAGAAGTTCAGTATAATAAAATTGTTCGTGATGATATACCGCATTATATTCAACAACAAGGTGAGACAGTTGAAATTGTACGTTTAAAAGGCGAGGCGCTACTTACTGCTCTTCGCCGTAAACTCGTTGAAGAGTCATTTGAGGCGTTGGATGCAAAATCTGGTGATGATATTATCGCAGAGCTTGCAGATGTTAAAGAGGTAATTCAGGCGATATGCGATGCACTGAATCTGCCTATAGACCAAATTGAAAAGAAGCAGGCGGAGAAAAACAAACGACGCGGAGGCTTTAAGCAGGGAATTATGCTTAGGCGTACGAGTACCCCGCATTCGCTTGCAAGAAAACCGCCTGACTCACAAGAGTCCGGTCTTTATGAAGATGATCAAAGGTCTGTTCGATTGGTTGATAATCCCAACAAAATCCCCACCAATCCTGTTTATCGTCGCGCAGACCTGCGTAATGTAGATCAGCAGCCAGAAAATCTGCTCACTTTCGAAACTGAGTTAAACCGAGTCGATACAGAAAAGCAGGAAATAGTATTTGAGCTACCGCTTGAGGAGCAGCAAACTGGAAAAGTGAGTGTCTTGATCGAGCTTAAAAGGTCTCGATCGTCCTTGTGGACCCAGATTCGCGTCAAACCAGTGCCCTCACAATTGAAACTGGGCTCTGATTTACAAATGGGCTTGGATTTCCCTAAAGGCTCAGGTGAAAAAGAGCCGCAAAAGTGAAGTGTCTCGTGATTTGCTAATGCCCCCTTAACCTGCCAAAGCTACCGGTATACGGCGACCTGCCCTCTGGAGTCTGAGCAAATGGAACTTTCTGGATATCGGGAGCATCTAAATCATTAAAGCGGCGGCACTTCCCGCGCTTTTCCTCGCGGGCAGGGTGTGGTATGCTATGTAACTTCGGGTCGTGCGCGCGATTTCCAGCCATAATCCCGCTACTATCTCTACGGGATAGCAGTGTGCTGCCGCATTGCTCACGGGAAAATTTAGAAACTGAGGACCGCGATTGGCTCTCGACGACAAATTTGAAGATATTAAAAAGCTGATTGATGCCGGGAAAGAAAAAGGGTATCTGACGTATGACCAGGTCAACGACCTCATCCCTGGCGACGTCCACTCTCCGGACGATCTTGACGACTTGCTGACCACCATCGGCACGCAGGGCATTGATGTGCTCGATGTGGGCAAGGGGCTGCCTTCCGAACAGAAATATGAAGAGATGGAAGAGGGCGAAGACGTTGAACTGGACCTGACGCCTGGAGCCCTCGAAAAGACGAACGATCCGGTACGCATGTACCTGCGGGAGATGGGCACGGTACCGCTGCTGACGCGCGAAGGCGAAGTGGAGATCGCGAAGCGCATTGAGCGCGGGCAGCTGCGCGTGCTGAAGGCGCTTTCCCGGTCGCCGATTGTGATTCGCGAGATCCTTTCGCTGGGTGATGACCTGAAGCGGGGCGTCCGCTCGATTAAAGAGCTGGTGGCGTTCGACGAAGAAGAGATTACCGACGAGATCGTGGTGGCGCGACTGCGGGACTTTACCGGCCAGATCGATGAGATCGGCAAGCATTACAAGAAAGTCCAGCAGCAGCTGGAGAAGCTGGAAGGCGTCCAGCAGAAGAAGAAACCGAAAGAGTACAGGAAGTACCGGTGGGCGCTGGGGCGCGCGCAGGTGCAGGTGTCGACGGGCATTCGCAAGCTGAAGTTCACGGCCCCGGAGCGCAAGCGGCTGATTGATCGCGTGAACAAGACGGTGGACACCATGCGGGTGCTCGACCGTCAGGCGAACAATCTGGAAAAAAAGATTGAGGCCACGCGCAGCGAGGACACGAAGAAAGAATTTCGGCGCCTGCAGCGCCAGCACCGGACGGACCTTGAAAAGCTGGAGCAGGAAGCCGGCGTCAGCTATCAGGAGCTGAAGCGTACGCAGCGGGAGATCATCCAGGGAGACGTGGATGCGGAAGCCGCCAAGCGCGAACTGATCGAAGCCAACCTGCGTCTGGTGGTTTCGATCGCCAAGAAATATACCAATCGCGGGCTGCAGTTCCTCGACCTGATTCAGGAAGGCAATATCGGCCTGATGAAAGCCGTGGACAAATTTGAATATCGCCGCGGCTATAAGTTTTCAACCTATGCCACGTGGTGGATCCGCCAGGCCATTACCCGCGCCATTGCGGACCAGGCGAGAACGATTCGTATCCCCGTGCATATGATCGAGACGATCAACAAGCTCATCCGGACGTCGCGCCAGCTGGTGCAGGAACTGGGCCGGGAGCCTACGTCGGAAGAAATCGCCAAGCGCATGGACATTCCGGTGGCCAAGGTGCGCAAAGTCCTCAAGATTGCCCAGGAGCCGATCTCGCTGGAGACGCCTATCGGCGAGGAAGAAGATTCGCATCTCGGCGACTTTATTGAGGACCGTTCGATGGTCTCGCCCGCCGAAGCCGTGATCAACGTCAATTTGAAAGACCAGACGACCCAGGTGCTGCGCACGCTCACGCCGCGCGAAGAAAAAGTCATCAAGATGCGTTTTGGCCTGGAAGATGGCTCCGAGCACACGCTGGAAGAAGTCGGCCAGTCATTCGCGGTCACGCGCGAGCGTATCCGCCAGATTGAAGCCAAGGCGCTGCGCAAGCTGCGTCACCCTTCGCGCTCGCGCAAGCTCAAGGCCTTCATGGATGGAATCAAGGAAGCGTAATCGCACAGCCCTGAGCTTGAAATCCTCAGGGCAGGCTTTTCAAATAAGTAACAATCTGCCATCTTTGCTGTTCCGGCAGGCGTGACCATGAGGGCATGCCATTCTTCAGACTGCCGTTTTTAAGCAGCCATTCCAGCTCACCTGGAGTGGCCTTGCGGACACGGTCTGTGTGCAGGCTGGGTCGCTTGTCCTGCCCCTCGCCCTGGCTGCCGTGGCACTGGGCACAGTTCTGGCGATACAACTTTGCGCCTACGGCCTGGGCCGTGGAATTCTCGTCGAATGGGTTCTGCCGCTGGCGGTCTCGTTCTGGCACTTTGGTTGTCCACAGGCCATCACCCACGCCGGCAAATACCAGAGTTGCGGTAGAAATAATGAGTGTGACGAACAGAAAGCGTCGCAGCATGTCTATTTCCCCCTCAGCTTCCGGAATACCTGATCAATCTCCCAGGAAACGCCGAAGCGCACCAGCAAGCCATGGCTGTTCTGGTTCAGGCCGAACGCCGGGGAAACAGTAAACGCCGGCCCGGCGGGAGTACGGAAGTTTACCAGTGGTCCCAGATAATGCGATGTGTTGCCGAGGCCAAAGGTGTAACGGTCACCCAGACCACCATACATTTCCGCGCCCATACTGAAGTTTTCGCGGCAAAAGACGCAGGCTTTGGGGCTGGCCACCAGAGTCAGCGGCCGGCTTACGCCCATGGCGTATCCGAACTCCCACGGGTTGGGCGCGTTGAACTGCTTTTCCGCAATCAGATTTTCCGAGACGTTCCAGCCTTTGAAATTGCTGGACAAGATCAGCTTTACCTCGGCTTCGCGCAGCTTTTCGCCGCGGTTATTGCGGGGCAGAAAATCGGCCCGGCCATCATGGCCAACGATCTCCAGCAGCGATTTATCGGCGCCATTGATGTTTTCAAACTCCACGTAGAGCACGGGGTTGATCCAGTGTTCGCGCAGCAGAGGGCGAAAACGGTTCTCAAAACGGAAGCCGGTGAATACGGTGCTCTCGTCGGAGGTGTTCTGGCCATCCAGATACACTTCGCTGGTCCACCAGGCCTTGACTCCGTACTCAAGCTCAAAAGCTTCGCCGGTAAAAGTGTGCCCACCGTGGGGAAAACCAGATGTGGATTTCAGGGCCAGTTCAAGATTGCCCGGCTCCTCCATCTGGTGCGAATAGGTGATCAAATAAGTCTCCTGTGCGCCGGACCGTACGGGCATCGCTACAACCATGGCGGCCAGTAAAACGGCGGCACAGGCTCTCATCAACAACACGCAAACACCTCCCAAATTTACGATTTTGAAATTGAAATTGAAATTCATTTTCAAAATCATAAAGGCAGCTTACCCGATTTTTCAGGGCTGCGTCAATGAGCAAAATTACTGGCGGCAGTCCCCTGCGCTCAACGGACATTTTCATCATTAAGCGGGATTTTTGGTACAGCCGGTGGGTTATTCGTAACGCAAAGCTTCAATGGGATCAAGGCGGGAGGCCTTCACCGCGGGCAGCATGCCGCTCACAATTCCCACCACCACCAGGATTCCCACGGAAACCGTGAGATGCACTGGCGAAATGGTCAAATGAATGTCGGCATCCTGGGCGTTTTTGGCCACCATGCTGTAGAGCGGAATGGTTCCCACGATAAAGGAAACGGCATAGGCCAGCACAATGCCCAGAAGGCCGCCAGCCATAGTGATGGCCATGGCCTCGGCGAGAAATTGGAACAGAATGTCACGCCGGCGGGCGCCCAGGGCCTTTTCCACGCCGATCTCGCGCGTGCGCTGCGTCACCGAAACCAGCATGATATTCATCAGGCCAACTCCGCCGATGCCCAGCGTGAGGGTTCCGATAAAGGCCAGCAGCACCTGCAGGCAGATGGTCACAATGTCCCAGTTGTTCACGTTCTTCATCGCGTTCCAGATGAAGACGGCGCGCTCGTCTTTAGGATTGAAGCTGTGTGTGGCAGCCAGCACGCCGCGAATGTTGCTTTCAATCTTCAGATAATCAGTGCCGTCATAATCCACCCAAATGCCGTCAAGATAATGTATGTCCTTGAGGTTGCCGGCCGCGCTGTAAGGAATGTAGACGATGCGATTGATGTCGTCGTCGCCCTCCTGCATCTTGGGGGCCAGCACTCCGATCACTTCAAAGCTCACGCCTTTCAGGCGGACGCTCTCGCCCACGGCAAATTGTCCGGAGAAGAGCTTGTTCTTAGCTTCCGAACCGATCACCGCCACGCGCGAGCGCTGCACTTCGTCTTCAGGCGTAAAAAAACGGCCGCTTTCAAGTTCGAGCCCGCGGATCAACTGAATCTGGGGATAGTAGCCGCCGACGGGGAACTGAAATGAGCGATTATCGTGCTGCACATTGGTATCAATAGACGCCTCCGGAGTAACGTGGCGGAGCTGGCCAACGGCGTCCTCGAGATGCTGTATATCGTCGAGGGTAAAACGGGTTTGCGTGCCCGCTTTCATGCCGCCGGCCTGGAGTGAACTGCGGCCAGGAAAGATTCCCATCATCTGAATGCCGTAATTGGCGGAGATATTACGCAGCGCGCGGCCAAAGCCCGCGCCATAGGCCAGCAAAATCACCACGGTGGCGATTCCCCAGGCCATGCCCAGCATAGTCAGTGCGGTGCGCCGGCGGTTGTGGCGCATGGCGTCCCAGGCTTGCCCCAGCAAGTCGTGAATCACGGCTACTCCCTCCTCAGCGCTTCCACCGGCTGCAGCATGGCAGCTTTGCGCGCGGGATACAGGCCGGAAGCGATGCCTGCCAGCATCAGAGCGGCCATGGCGACCGCCGCCGAGGCCGGCACAATGTGCGGCGGATCAAAAAAGGGCGGAAGCGGAATCAGCTTCAGCGCCAGCATGAATCCCTCGGTCAGGGCAATCCCAATGCCGCCGCTCAGCCCGGTCAGCAGCGCGCCTTCGATAAAGAACTGCATGAGTATGCTGCGGTGGGTGGCGCCCAGGGCCTTCATCAGGCCGATTTCGCGGGTGCGCTCGGTCACCGAGACCAGCATGATATTAATGATGCCAATCGCGCCCAGCAGCAAGGTCACCAGGCCAACGCCGCCGAGAAAAATGTCCATGGCGGTAAAGATCCGCCCCACCATCTCGGAATTCTTGACCGTGTCCCAGTTATTGAAGGCGTCAGGATTATTGGGATCAAATCCGTGATTGCGGCCAAGTATCCGATGGACCTGGTCGAGGGCCGCCGCATGCTGGTCATGCGTGATGGGCTGCAGGTTCATCACGCTCATATCATTGATCGTGGTCCCTGTTTTGAGCGGGAAGAACATGCGCATGGTGCTGAAGGGCATATAGAGGCGGACATTATTCATGTTGTTCTCCTGCCGCCCGGAGTTTTGCAGTACGCCCACCACTTCAAAACGCACGCCGTTGATCACGATGAAGCTGCCGATCGCGGGACGCCCGGGAAACAGGTTCTTCATCATCTGGTACCCGAGAACGCACACCGCCCGGCGCTGCTCCTCGTCACGCTCGTTTAGCCACCGCCCTTCGCCCATGGGCAGGTAGCGGATTTTGGCAAAGTTGGGCAGAGTGCCGGTAACGGTGCTGCTGGAACTGGCAAATTCGCTCACCGCCCGCAGATCACCGCGATTGATGATGGGCGCCACGTCCCGCACCAGCGTGGCTTCCCGCTTGATATCGAGATAGTCCTGCCAGTTAAGGGAGTAGGGCTTCATGCCCTGGTGCTGTCCGGAAACGGCCGGAATGGTTCCACCCCAGAGAAAAATCACGTCTTCGCCGATGTTGGCCATGTTCTTCTGCTGCCCGGAGCGAAAGCCCTCACCCAGACCGATCAAAAGCAGCAGCGAACCCACACCCCAGGCAATGCCGAACATGGTGAGAAACGAGCGCAGCTTGTGCGCCCACAGGGTCCGCATGACCTGGCCGAAGATGTCCAGCGCCATTCGCATAGATACAGGCAGATACGCTCCGGACGAGCGTCCGGTTCCACCAGTTTAGACTGGCCGGGAGCAGATTTGGTCATCCCATGGGCGGAAATTTTGTGGTCAGTAATGAGGTGGGCGGCAAGCGCCGGAACCATCGCGAGTCTCGCCGGAAATTCTGCCCAGCATGGTAAATGCAGTATGCATTGATCCGTGATCCGATTAGGCATCGAATTGCAGTGCTGATGTTCTCGAATCCCGCCCTTCGCACATCCCGCGAAGAACGTGGCGCCCCGCGTGTTCGGTCGTCCGGAAGAGCTGGCGTTGTTGAAATGATTGGTGAGCGCGGAAGGAATCGAACCTTCAACCTACTGATTAAGAGTCATCCAAACTCAAGCCGTCCATCAGGTGGTTTCTCGCTTATGAATCAGTCATTTACCTTCACTTAAGCCCGCACGGAAGCACTTTTGCGAAGTACCAAAAAGGCCCACTTTGGCGCATAGTGGCTCAAAGCGCACGGCACACTTATGGCACACCTATTTGGGGTGAACCCCTTTGTTGAGACAAATCAGATTGGCACATTCGCTGTTGTTCGTCCTGTGAACCCTTCCATTGAGACAATCCACCGTTGGCACATTTGAGCATTCATGGGTTTGTCTCGACGATTTCTTCAGCAGGGATGGGGTCTGGGGAAGGGGACGGCGCTTGAGTCCCCTTCCCCAGCAGCCCTTTTGAAGACTGAGCCAAGCAATCGAAATAGATCATAGTCGAAGCCTGGGAATTTGTGATCACATTTTGACATTCAGCTCGTTGCTCGAACTCCGCAGGAGAACGATACCCCAGGGCTGAATGCAAACGCTGTTTGTTGTAATACTCGTCGATGAAGATTTCTATGTTCGTGCGCAGATGTTCCAGATCTTCGTAGCAGTTGGCGTAAACTTCTTCCCGCTTCAAAGTTTTCATGAAGCTCTCACAGCTGGCGTTGTCGTAAGGGTTCGCCGGTCGGCTCATGCTTGGAATCATCTGGTGTTGGTTGAGAACCGCCACATATTCTCCCGAGGCGTACTGTATTCCACGATCGGAGTGATGAACCAAGCCGGGCGGCGGCTGTCGCTCGGCTATGGCCTGCTGCAGTGCGGTGATCGTCAATTGGCTTGTAATTCTTCGCTCCAGGGTCCAACCCACGACTTTGCGCGAGAAGCTATCCAAAATCACCGCCAGGTATACGAACTCGGCTCTCAGGCGAATGTACGTGATATCGGCCACCCAAAGCTGATCGATCCCGGACAGATTCATCCGGCGGGCCAGATTGAGATAAACCTCCAACCGGTGATTGGAATCTGTGGTGACCACGAACTGCCGTGGTTGCACCGCCAGCAGGTTGTCTTCCCGCATGATTCGTGCGACCCGTTTGTGATTCACCAGCAACCCCCTGCGCCGCAGCTCTGCTGAAATTCGGCGGTAGCCGTAACGCCGGCGATGTTCGGTTACAATCTGCTGGATTGCCGACCGTACCTCCATGTCTTCCTCGACCGGGGCTTGCTCTTGCAAAGACCGGTAGAATCCCGCCCGGCTCACCTGAGCCAAGTAACACATCCGCTCGATAGTACCGCTGCCTTGCATTGGCATCATTTCCCGGATTTGGTCGTAGATGCCTTCTCGCCAGAACTTCCGTTGCGCTGGCGTCGAGCCTCGACTTTTCGCAAGGCACCTTTGAAAAAATCCACCTCCACTGCCTTGTCGGCCAGCAAACGTTTCAAATGGCTGACTTCCTTGCGCAGCGTGGATTCGCGTGAATTCGGTGGTGGTGATTCCTCTGGGCTCTCGGTCGCGTCCAGTTGCTCTCGCCACTTGTAGAGAAGCCGACGATGCACCCCCAGTTCCTGCGCCAGCGCCACGATGTTATCGCAGTTCTTTAACCGCTCCACCGCCAGCCGGCGGAACTCCTTCGGATACCGCCCCACTCGTTTCTTCTTTGCCACTCGCAGCTCCTTCCTGCATAGTGTGCCTTAACGAGTGTCTCAATTTCGGGGTTCATTCCATATTCCACGCGCAGGAACGACTTGGCTTACTGATCTTGGTCAGATGAAACACAGGAAAGCGAGTCAGCGATCCAAAATTTACGGCACACCACGGCACACTTCACTCCGATTTGTTTATTGCATTACTGACCGTGGCCGCCAACCCGCCCAGCCGGAGTGCGTGTGTTCAGCCATGCCGTACGTTTAGACGGCTGGGAAATTTTTCTTTTAAAACCTGCTACCCTACCCTCGTGCGAGCAGCCGCTCAGAGATCAAAGTTAAATGCCTGAACTTACCAGAACCCAAGTAGCCGATCTGATTCGCCTTAAGGAACACGCTCAGCAACTTGGAGCCGATCTTGTCATCATTGGAGCGATTGCCTTTCAGGTGTACTTCCCCGAAGTGTCGCGCCACACGGCTGATATTGATTTTGCTGTAGCTCTGAATTTGAATGAATTTGCTGAGTTTGAAAAGCAAATTAAGACAGATGGTTGGGCGAGAACTGAAAATCGCGAACATAGATGGCGAAGTGCAAGCGGAACTTTATTGGACCTGATTCCTGCGGGAGATCAGCTGCGCAAAGCAAAAGAAGTTGTTTGGCCAGAGAGCAAATTTGCGATGAGCTTGGTTGGCTTCGATCACGTCTTCGCGCGCAGTGAACCTGTCCGCTTTGCTGATGACTTGGAATTGAAGGTGATTCCACCTGTCGTTCTGATGCTGCTTAAAATTGTTGCTTTCATGGATGACCAGAATCGGCGGGCAAAGGACCTTCTCGACATCCGTTCTCTTATGAGACGCTACGAAACTGGCAGCGACCGTCTGTTCTCAGACGTTGTTTTGGAAGCAAAACTTGAGGATTTTGATTTGACCAATGCTTTCTTAGTGGGGTTGGACCTCTCCTCTCTGTGTACTGATGAAGAAAAACGAATCGTGCGCCAGTTTATTGCTGCACTCGATGAAGCGAAGGCTGCCTGGATGAATTTTGTGCGTTTTGGTCTTGGAACTGGGACCGAAGAAGCCGCTCAAGCCCAGTTAGCGGCATTCAAGAATGGGTTTGAGATCGGGAGTAAACAGCCACAAAAAGGCTAAAGGGCCTATTTCAATCGGAGTTTTTCGATGTCTGCATGCAACTCTGCTAACGTTTGGTTGTTCCACCTGGACGAAGGTAACGCCATATTCATTTCCACATTCGGATGCCTCAACCACTTCTGATCAAACGCTTCATTGTCTGCGATTTTAAGAAGCGCCGGGTGAGCGTGCAGGAAGATTCGCAATTTGTGCAACGCCGGAAAAAGATGATTGATGATGCGGATGCGCTGAATGTCAGTCCGAATGACATTTAACTCGTGTGCAAGCTTGAGGTTCTCAGAATCCGCGTCGTGAGCAACTGAGGAAGACTGGCCAGACAGAAACTCGCGCTTGATTTCTTGGGCTGCCTCGTGTGCTCTCGGGTCTGCTGAATACATCAGCTCCGCGTAGATCAGCCAGGGATGCGCCAGTGGCTTCTGTCCGATCTCTTTCCAATGAGCCAATGTTCCCACGGAACGGAGGAGAACCAAAGGCCCGCTGGCATCTGGAATGATTCTCAATGTGCGCGAAAACTGCTCTGAGAACGGCGCTATAAAAACTGGAATATCCAGCCCCTGATAAAAGTGCTGAAGTTCATGTGCGGCAGCCGTCCCAGTCAGCGACCATTCGATTGACAAATCATGCGCTACTTCGCTGATATTTCTGATCAGTTTCTCAGGATCAGCTTGAGCCGCGCGAAATCTGCCAATTAACAGCTTTGGACGAAGTATAGAACCATAGCCGCGCAGGAGCTCATCTTCCATTTTGTCGGCATTTGCAATTTGGACGATGCCACGAAAAGCCCGGAGCAGCCCTTGCTCAAGCATTTGCTGCTTTATTTTTGCCACACTGCTCTTGCTCACTCCCGATGCATCCGCAAGTTGCCGGACTGTCCAGCTTCCAGCATCAGAGTAGATGGCAAAAGTGAAAAGAAGCTGGATCATCGCGGGTGTTGCAGCAGCGCTCTCCCTGTTTGTACTTTTCTCTTTTCTGCCAATGACGGTACGTACATAGCTGTCCCCCAGAGCCAGGTGCATGTTTCCCACTTGATCGACAAAATTGATCCCGGCTGAAATTAACAGTTCGGCAGAAGGCTCTGGCAGGTAACGAGCAAATAGGAGGAGAGGCTTGTGGTGAACGCGGGTCAAATGCTTCGCTTGCGAAATGAATGCGTTCAGCGATGACCGGTCGAAATAAGAGCCTTTCAGCTCAACGAGAAAGGTGAACTTACCTTTGGGAGTCCACACCGCTAGTGATGGATTGATCCCGTGGCCTTCACGAGGTTGAGACAGCTCATGCCGTCGAATAAAGTCCAGCGTGGAAATCTTGTCGATATAATCTCTTGCGGCCTGTTCACGTCGGGGCATGTCCACATTATGCCATGTCCATTAGTAATGGACAAAGCAAATATGCGGACAAGCTCGCCTCTAGCGCTCAACCCCAAGGAGACGATTTCAGAACTTCGGGTTTAATTAACGTTGAGCCGCTCAATGATTCAGGGATTCTCAGAACAACGGGACCCAATTCTCGCGTTTCGTTGCTCGGGGGGCCTTCCAACCGTCATCACCCCCCGGCCTTCTGATTCGTAGTCAGCGGCAAGGAGCGACTCAAGAAGTCAGCTAAGCCTATTAACATAAACAGCTTACGAATAACCAGGCCCGCACGGAAGCAAATTCGAACGGCATCAAGAAAGACCACATTGGCGCATATCGGCTTGAAGCGTATGCCATACTTATACCGTACCTGTGACAAACCGGAAGTTGAAGATTATGGCTCTTCGGCAAGGACCATGTTTAAGACTAAATAACAGCTGATCAGTTGCTGCTCCCAGCGGTGCCGAAGTGAAATCGCAGGCGCGAACAACCCTTTCTCACTCCTGGATTACCCGTCTCGTTGTTTCAATTCACGCGCCCTCGCGGGGCGCGAACATGCAGCCCACTACACGCAAATCAGCGAGCAGGCGTTTCAATCCACGCGCTCCAGGGAGCGCGACCACAACGTCGGCGTGGCCATCGCCCTTTCCATGGTTTCAATCCACGCGCTCGCAGGGAGCGCGACAACCAATGTCACTTTGTATCTGTGGATGCGGAAAAGTTTCAATCCACGCGCTCGCAGGGAGCGCGACGAAAAAGGAGGCAGTCCCTAATGGCAACAAGAATGTTTCAATCCACGCGCTCGCAGGGAGCGCGACCTACCGTCCCGCCATTATTCTCATAAACCTTAATTGTTTCAATCCACGCGCTCGCAGGGAGCGCGACCCTTTCGCGGTGGAAGCGTTCGCCCATTTCTACCAGTTTCAATCCACGCGCTCGCAGGGAGCGCGACCCCCGGAGTGATCTCCATGCTGGTGATGTACGATGTTTCAATCCACGCGCTCGCAGGGAGCGCGACGGTGTCTCCCTGAAACACCTGCTTTATTCCGTTGTTTCAATCCACGCGCTCGCAGGGAGCGCGACACGTAAAGAACGCGGAACAGTTTTGGGCGAAGGCGTTTCAATCCACGCGCTCGCAGGGAGCGCGACAGGGGCCGGAGTTGGGCACAGTTGACGCCTCATTGGTTTCAATCCACGCGCTCGCAGGGAGCGCGACGCATCAGCCTGATTGTCCTGTGCTTTGGTGACTGGGTTTCAATCCACGCGCTCGCAGGGAGCGCGACGTGGAATACGGCAGCTTACCGTTCAGTTGAACCAGTTTCAATCCACGCGCTCGCAGGGAGCGCGACGCAATCAAGCATGGCTGGCTCGACACTGTTCAAGCTGTTTCAATCCACGCGCTCGCAGGGAGCGCGACGAGAAGGAGTGGAATTTCCCTATTTTTGCTGGGGTTTCAATCCACGCGCTCGCAGGGAGCGCGACATGGAACTCGCGAAGGTGCCGGTGTTCCCATATTGTTTCAATCCACGCGCTCGCAGGGAGCGCGACATGCGCGTGCTCACCGCGTTCGACCCATTTTGATGTTTCAATCCACGCGCTCGCAGGGAGCGCGACCCGCCAAGCCGGCCAATAGCCCGTTCGTTAACACGGTTTCAATCCACGCGCTCGCAGGGAGCGCGACTCTTCGCCCACAAGGGCGACAAAAATTTCCACCAGTTTCAATCCACGCGCTCGCAGGGAGCGCGACCTGAGTCTTGTACCGACAAAGTTACTTGAAATAGTTTCAATCCACGCGCTCGCAGGGAGCGCGACCCTCTGCGAAGCGATTGGCGATGCCTGATTCATCGTTTCAATCCACGCGCTCGCAGGGAGCGCGACATGCTGAAATCGGCGCCCTGGTAAAGCAGGCAATCGTTTCAATCCACGCGCTCGCAGGGAGCGCGACCATCATACTCCAGCTCCTGCGCTGGCAGCTCAGAGTTTCAATCCACGCGCTCGCAGGGAGCGCGACAAGATAGCCCCAGAGTGCGCCCACTGCTACATTGTTTCAATCCACGCGCTCGCAGGGAGCGCGACCGATCATCAATTACTCAGGTCCGCGGCTGTACGTGTTTCAATCCACGCGCTCGCAGGGAGCGCGACTTGTGGCAAGCTCGCTGTTTTACGGCAATATAAAGTTTCAATCCACGCGCTCGCAGGGAGCGCGACCAGCTCGCGGAACTGTACAAAGAAGCTGGAATCAAGTTTCAATCCCCGCGCTCGCAGGGAGCGCGACCGACATTCAACGGGACTGGCGGAGCAACCCTGCAAGTTTCAATCCACGCGCTCGCAGGGAGCGCGACTTCGAAAGTTCGGATGCCGGAGCGTTTCCGAAATGTTTCAATCCACGCGCTCGCAGGGAGCGCGACTGCTTTCTTTGTTAAGGGAATTGAGCTTGACGGAGTTTCAATCCACGCGCTCGCAGGGAGCGCGACCGGCACGCTATTCGCTGGCAGTGCTATTCGCTGGCAGTGAGATCACAAAGTTTCAATCCACGCGCTCGCAGGGAGCGCGACCCAGCCAGTAGTTTTGGATGCAGGCTGGATAATGGTTTCAATCCACGCGCTCGCAGGGAGCGCGACAACTCGACTGCCGGCGCTCTGATTCCAGTGAATGTTTCAATCCACGCGCTCGCAGGGAGCGCGACGTGCTGATTCAGTCACGATTTTAAATTCCGCAAGTGTTTCAATCCACGCGCTCGCAGGGAGCGCGACCACTAACTATATTGTCGCCGCTGTGGGCGTTAAGGTTTCAATCCACGCGCTCGCAGGGAGCGCGACCTCTGGAACTCGCGCAGACCAACACTCCCATAAAGGTTTCAATCCACGCGCTCGCAGGGAGCGCGACTGCCTAACTGTATCATTAATGTACTCAGAGACTTAGGATCTCATTTGCGCGGATCGCAAAAGCCAAATACAAGTGCAAATTCTTGTGCGTAATGAGTGGCCAGGAATTCTCTTTTGATTCAGGTACTTACGTCGATCGCGGATCAAGCAGGGAAATCATGGGTGCCTGGGGTACGCGTTCAAATTACGATAGGGCCTTCAGGATCGTAGCTGGGTTTCGCGCCAATGTGTTCGACTCTTCGTCGCCAATGTGCTCCCAGAAAATAGAAACGCAGGCTGTCTTTAGCGGGATCAATTTCATCCACGAGTCTTGCCCGTAAGCTGATCCATTGCGCAGGGTCCACAATACATTCAAAGACCGAAAATTGTACACGTTGACCATAATCCTGACATGCTTTTGCAACGCGCCGCAGACGGCGTTGCCCACCGTTGGATTCTGTTTCAACATCGTAAGCGACTAACACCATCATTGCCGTTTACCGCCAAAAGAAGGCTGGGTAAGCATCCAGGTCGCCACGCAGGTAGCGGGCCAACAACAGCGCTTGTACATAGGGAACCAATCCAAAAGAAATACGCTCACCCAAAAATGGATGCTGAATTTCCTCTTGTTTGCGCTTTTGCCACGCAACAAGGACTTCTTTCCGTGTAGGCGCATCCATGCTCACACCGCGAGCTTCCGACTTTTCAAAGCCGTCTTCGTGGACCTGACGGCGGTTAATCATGGATAAGCATAGCCGATCAGCCAGAACCGGACGAAGTTCTTCCATCAGGTCGAGCGCAAGCCCCGGCCTGCCTGGCCGGTCACGATGTAAGAAACCCACCGCTGGGTCCAGACCCACAGATTCTAATGCGCCGACGATATCATGAACCAACAGCGTGTATACAAACGAGAGCAGTGCATTCACATTATCGAGAGGTGGGCGGCGGCTGCGCTCACGGAAGAAAAAATGCTCCTTCGCGGTCGTAATCAAATGATCAAATACACAGAAGTAGTTACGTGCACCGTCGCCTTCAATACCGCGTACAGCATCAATACAATCAGCAACTCCATTCTCCAGCAGCTGAATATTGCGCGCCAGTCTTCCGACTGCCTCATCGATTTGAGCATTCTTTCCGTGCTCGCGCATACCGCGCAGCAGCACAGTGCGACAATTGGCCAGTTTGGCCTGAATTACAGTGCGAGCAACCGCCGCTGATTGCTCAGGCGAATCGGCCCGTCTGTACTGTTCACGACGCAGCAAGACATTTCCGTTCACTGGCCCCTGCACACGGGCCAGAAACTGACCGTGCTCTGAAAGATAGCTCAACGCGACGTTATTCTCAGCACAAAAACCCATGAGTGGCGGACTACAGGAAACCCTGCCAAAACAAATGATTCCGGAAAGAGTATGGATAGGAACACGCAGCCGGGTTTCTTCCTCTACTCGTACTAACACCGTTTCGCCATCTTTCGAAAGATATGCTCCCTGAGTGGTGATATAGAGGGTATTCAGTAGATGTTTCATTCGTCAGAGTTCTCCGAAGGTTTTCCCGAATCACTGAGAGTGGCGGCGATGGCTCGTTTCAAATACCGACTGGCGCTGGCTGTTCCCATACTTTTGGGAAGGCAGACAGGGTAAAGAGAGCATGAATCGCATTTTTTCTCATATTGGGCACGAGGGGTAATGCGGGCAGAATAGAGCGCATGCATATGGGCAGTAAGTCTTTCGACTTCCCGCCGGAGTGCAGCATCGAATGCAACCAGTTGCCGATGCCGTGTGCTGCGGTCGAACACTGCTCCTTCCGGGACTTCAGTCGCCAGCATTTCCTCAAGGCACATGGCTTGGGCGCAAAGCTGAATACGATACGCCTGGCTGCCCGCTTTATCCCGCGTGCGCTTATACTCAATCGGATAGGGCTTCCATAATCCTTTGTGCCCTTCAATCAGTACGCCGTGCTCATCTGTTCCTGCAGGATAAAACTCTACGACGTCGGTTTGACCGGACAATCCCAAACGCAATGAATGAATGCGGAGAGTACGACGTATCAGTATCCCCGGTCGAGATTCAATGTCGCCCGAGTGTGCCCGCTGGTGAAGCACCTTGCCTTCCGAAGTAAAGAGATTTTCCGCCCAGAGAGACTCCAGGTGTATCAATGCCCAGCGCCGTTCGCAGAATGCCATGTGCTGGAGACCGGAAAGGGGAAGAAGATCGTCTTCAGAATACAAGCTCCTCCTTATCGAGTACACCAGCAAGCAAAGGCAATGATTCCAGCCAACCGGGTTTCAATCCACAGCTGAGAGCGGGCTTGCACTATGCCTCGACTCATCGAACAACTCTATGTTGAACAACCTTATGCCTGCGCGGACATAGCACAACCGTCAGTTAGTTGAACTCCCTGGGGAAGATCTGATTGTTTTGGCACTGTTACCACATAATCCTCAAAGCGGCGCGGACTCTCAACACCATCTTTGATTTTGACGGAAATCATTTCAAACAGTCTGTGTGCCGGAGCTGAGCCCAGCTTCGAATCGTGTTTGAAGATGTACAAGCCGCGAGTTGCCATCAAACCGCGAGCTGCAGAGCGGTCGAGATCGAATAGGTGTGCCAGGGCTTTCCAGAGCAGGGTGAGGTCACTATCTGAAAATCCTGTTTTTTCGGAGAATACAGGATTAATGAACCCGTGTGCTCGATACAGCCCATAAGCTATGGTGTGCTTGCGTCCAAAGGTCCCTGTCCCGGATTTCACGTCCTTCTCTCCCGTGAACGCCTGGCGGGAAATAGTGTGTTCGGTGCTAAGAATGCGATCAATAGAACGGGCAAACGTCATTTGAACCGGCCCTCTTACCTGGCCGCAATTGAACGCCGTTGTGCTCATCACTGCACCAAATGCGCGAATATCGAAGAAATTTTGGCACATCCAGGAGCGGGCCTTTTCAATATCAGCTGGCTTAGTATCCCTGCCTTTCGCTTCAAGTTCCCCTTTAAGGTGCTCGTACGGAAGCTTTTGCCGGCTTTCCAAAGTGTTGCCGGCGAGAACAAATACGTCATACCCCTTCTGAATACTGCCATTATGGGAATGTGTGTGAAGCACGTAATCGCGGAGTTTGCGCTTAAGGCAAACGTCGGAAACTAGGCCCTGAAAAGTTTCAGGGTCAATACGGGGGCTATTGTCGGAATCGGGATCTCCGTTCGGATTACCGTCCTGGCAGTCAAACAGCAGGACAAAGTCATAGCGGTTTTCAATGTTCATTTCTAATTTTCCTCTCCGTTGCTTCCACGGCGTTCTTTCTCTTCTTTTCTGGCCTTTGCTTGCATCATCGAATGTGCCTTCTGATGGTAGAAGCCCAAAGCAAACCGGCCCTGATCCTGCAAACTCAACATGGACGGGAACGCATAACCAGCGGCTTTTTCCAGAAGTATATGCAGTTCCTGAATGCGCTGCTCAATTGAAACCGCGGCACCCCGATTTTCACGCTGCAACTTACGAAGATGTTTTTTGCCGAGAGTTTCTATTTTGGGAAAAGCGATCGCCGGATATGTTGAGGCAAGTCCGTAATATCTGTCTGCGATAGAGACGTTGACTTCAGATTCTCCAGCTGCTCTGAAGGCAGTGGATTGCAATCCTTCGTATTCAGCAAACAAACGTCCGCAGAGATATGCAGCATTTGTCTGACCTGGATCAAGCTCTTCTGTCATCTCATTGTCCCCTTTGTTTTGAATGAAAATCAGATCATTAATGCAAAGCCGGACCAGTCCAAGGCGCTGTGGGGTTGCTGCCTTGGCACGTCTAAGTGGCTTTAATGCGGCAGCCAGCATTTCCTGACCCAAAGGCTGTCTGCGCCCTTCAATTGCCCGCCGCAGAAGGGCAATTACGCGGTGTGCCGGTGGTTCTCCTTCACGATGGATTACATCCCGTAGCTGCCAAAATCGAACTGGTTCGGGCGATTCCACGAATGGATTTACTACGCGCAGCCCTGAGAACCAGTCTGCAAGGTTGCGTTTGACCAGCGGCAAAGGCTCCTCGATCCAATAGCGGACACGCAACCGGCCACCATTGCCTGAGACGCCTGCCATGTAAAAGGCATTAGGATCGGGAGCTGCTTTAGCATCGAGTTTCAGTAAATCTTCCACTTGCGCGAGGTGGGGCTGATCGAGAAGGTCAAAAATGCTGAAGTCTTCTGTCTTTTTGAGCCAGAAAATGAAGCCCACTCCAGCAATATCCCTCCGGTGTCCATTCCCTGGACGTAGCAGGTCATTCAGAGCCAGAACATATGCCATCGCATAATCGGGAGAGACAGGACTGTTCTGGTTCTGCTCCCAGCCATAGGAGCGGAAGGCTGGTTTATCGAAAGACATAAGAGATACGCCAGCAGCCTGTCCGCCCAGGCTGGAGAGTCCTTTAATCTTTTCATGCGTAGGCGCAATCGGACCGAAGTGACCGCTGATCAAACACTCCCCCATTCCTCCCGTTTCCAATCGCTGATTGAAAGCTTTCCCGTAGAGTTCGCGCCAGTAACTCTGAACTGCGGGGCGTAATACCAGAGGCCCACTGGCGGAAAGGGCGACCAGGGAGCCTGCCTTTGCATCCTTCATAGCGACGCGCGCCTTTTCGACCTGTTCGGGGCTTCGATAAAAGCAGGAGCACGCCTGCAGGCCGGCATCACCTGTGTTTTTTGCAGCTTCATCTATTAAAGCGACAAAGGCCTCGTGCCGCTCCGCATGATTCTGTTGCTCGTCCGGTCTTGTCCATTCGCCGATCCCGAGGACGTATTTGATGTCGTCCACGGACAGCAACGGGTACAGGCCCATATTGCGATTTACAGGCGAACGTGGAACTTTGAGTGCTTGCGGCACCGAAATGGCCTTCTTGCCCCGAATCTCTTCTGCCCTGCGCTCCACAACCCCAAGAAAGCTTCCATCTGCACCAACCTCGACCAAATATGGGACCGGGCGTTTTTCCCAAGCTTCATCGTTGAGCTGATCACTAAGGCGGGTCTGTGCATATTCGGCTAACGCTTGTACGAGCATCGCAGCACCTCCTCTCGCCGGGCATTGTCCTGGAGCACTAATTCCGGGCGCGTATCCATCACGCCGTCCTGTAGTGTGGCATTGAAAAATGCTGCGCGATTGCCGTCGGGAAGAAATGCAATGTCATACAACATCCGGCCAAGGTCCTGAGAGAGAGGCAGAGGTACATCATCTTCCAAAGGCGGGGAAAAATCGGCAGCAAATTCACGACACCCGAGGGCTGGTTGATGATGGCACTGCCCTTTTTCCACACGGCGCTGAAGCATGGCTACATACTTTGCCGGAGTATTGTCGTTAGAGGCATTGAAAATCAGCGGATAAGCTTCGACGATGTAGCTCACATCGCGAAGGAGAACAGAGTTGCGCGGCGTTCCTTCGGTATCCTGCCCCGCGCCCGCCGCCAGAGGCGTATATGAACCCGGATCCACCATCCATTTCTTCACCGCGCCGGGTGCGATTCTGCTCTGGACTTCATTGCGCAGTATGGAGATGAATCTGATTGGCTTGAGCACGGCAATGCTCGTGACCACCCAGCGCATTTCCGGTCTCCAGCAGATGGCATCCAAGATATTGCGCGCCGCAGATGGCGTCATCATCGGATACGAGAACCTCTCTACCTTCGTTTCAGGCCTCGTGAAGCAGGCAAACGGCCCGGAGATTTTGACCTTCACCTTAAGCATGACATGCCCCTTAACTATGTATAGTGAATCTTATGTGCCAAACGTTTCATCATTTAGAGGAAAAAGTTTGGCAACATTTGAGGGATTTCACGCAATATAACATTCTGCCGCTATTTGAAAACACAGCCCCTTGTTCTGAGCATATGCTTGTTCCACTGCAACCCAAACCTCTTCGCCTGGAAGAATTTCTTCCAGAGCGCCGCGTGCTTTTGAGAATTCATTTGGGTATAAACCGACAACATAACGCTGCAATCGCATTCGCAGTTCACGCGTAAGCCGCCGGGATTGACGAAGCTCCTCAATCGCAGCGCGGGCCTGATCATCGTAGGGCACGAAAATGTCACGCGTGCGGCTACTGATCATCTCAAATTCGTCCGCCAATGTGGCAAATTGATAGCCCTCTTCTAATGTCCGGAGCCGCTGCAGTTTGTCTCCGAGCTCTGCCGCTTCACCGTAATATCGCTCGAAATAGCGCTGTATGGCATTCGCCGAATCGGTCTGGGGAGCAGATTCCCGCGCGATGACCTCGGTTTTGCCCGTGGCTTCCTTATACTCATTAGGAGGAAGACGCCTGTCTTCCGGTATGAACACGATAACCCGGCCACCGGGACGTCCCAGCACCTCAGTTAATCTGCCTTCACGATCCGCGCGACCGGCTGCCTGAAAAATTGCGTCCAGCGGTCCAAGCGCCCGAAATACCACTGGGAAATCCAGGTCAACACCAGCTTCGACCAATTGAGTGGAAACTACTAAACACGGCAAATTTTCTTTAAGGCGCTGTTTGATTGTTGCGAGAGCATCCAATCGATGCGCAGCACACATTCGAGTCGAAAGATGAATTACGCCTTCAACAGAACCGCTCCGATTCAACATTACGGCATTTAGCTCGTCAAAAAGAGCACTCGCGTGGTCACGTAAGTTGACCACCGTCAGGCACTGATGCTCAGCGCTAATCCGAGACGCCAAATCCGCCCACGCGATTGGCTTTTCCAGTTCCCATTCAATGTGCACTCGCTTGAGGACGGAACGAATTTGTTCTGGGTGTTTGACGATCTCGCGAATTGTTCCCGACTGCCAGCGGCTGTCCAAGGGAGCACTTTCCGGACGCTGCAGGGCAGGTTGTGTCGCGGTGCAGAAAAGGAACGTACAACCCCAATGTTCAGAAAGCTCTTTGATCATCGCCAGCAGCGGTGACAGCAGCCGTCGGGGGAGGGTTTGGACTTCATCGAGAATGATGATTGATCGGGCAATGTTATGTGCTCGCCTGAGGTCTGAAGGCCGATTCGAAAAAAGACTTTCAAAGAAACGGACGGATGTAGTGACAATGAGAGGCGAGTCCCAATTTTCGGTTTCTGTATGTCGTTGCTGGGTGATTAGGTAATTCTCCGTTTCGTCATCCCCAATCGGGACAAAGTGCTCGTCATCTTTGGGGGAAAGGGTATCGAACGAACCCGAATGGTGTTCCAGTACGGCCTCATTTCCGAAAATATTTTTGTAAATCGTGGCATTCTGCTCAATGATTGATAAGTAAGGAATGACAGTAATAATCCGCCGGTACTGAGTTGGATAAAGCTCGACTCGTTTTAAAGCACAGGCCATAGAGGCAAGAGTCTTTCCACCGCCTGTAGGAACAGTAAGTGAAAGCAGCCTGTCCGGCAAGCTTGCGGCGGCAAGGCAATCCTGAAGTACTTCCGCGCGTGCCTTCTTTACCGCTCCATCAGGAGTTCTGGAGTAGATTCCATCGATATGAGCCAGTAGTTTCCCCAGGCGTTCGGTTGCGTTTAGTGGTTCCTGGACAACAGGCTGCCCTGCGGTATCGAGCCGATCAGCATCTACCAGACAGCTGAATAACATTCGCGTGTAAAGGTCAAAATGTGATTCGAGCGCTGTATCAAGAGGAGGAACTGGATTGGCAAGCACCTGCCGCAGCTGATTGCAGTCCGTAATGGCCCGTGATAACAGGGCCAGAGCATCGTAGCGATGCGTTTTGATTTTGGCTTCCAGCGAACGCTCTCCCCCTTTGACATTGGGTATGCCCGCATGGTGGCCGGCGACGGCAAGCGAGACGTGCAATGCCTTGGGCGGATGCGGTTCTCCGGTTCCAAAGAACGCTATCGCGGCACCATGTACAGCGTGCTGGCAGCGTCCTTGTCCGGAGGTAATCATTCTCTGAAAAGCATCACTATACTTCCCAAAATCATGCAGAAGTCCGCAGGACTCGGCCAGTTGGTGGAAACTCACGTCACCCGGAGCCGCGAGTTTGGCGAGTCGCCGAGCCAGCGCACTGACATTTTCCAGATGCTCGGAGAGTAGCTGCCATCTCGCGTTGTTTGCGTCAGCTGGGAGCCCCCCAGGATCGGAGTGTGCCCAAAATTTCATGGGCAATCATTGTATGCTGATATTGGTTCTTCGCGAAACATTGCAGCGCTTTGTCCACATTAGGCGTTCGGTACAGCCGGTCAGTTGATCGGGCCAGTCTGATTATGGGCATTTGTGCAGCCGACGTCAGACCGATAATCGCTGAGCTCGATAAACTGCATTTATGAAGGCGTTGCTGTTTCGACAAACTTAGGCGGCAAATATTTTTTCTATTCCGGCTGATGAAGTGCATTTTCAGCATCCTTCTTTATCGAAGGGTCCGAAGTGATAATGGTGATCTGTTGGAGAGCGCTACGCGCCAGAGATCGTGTCTCCTGATTCTCGGAGCGCAATGCACGGGACAAGGCTTCAATCGCGTCATGGTTTCTGATATGCGCAAGATTTGATATGCCGATTTCGCGAATCTCCTGATTCACGCTGGTCAGAGTCCGTTTCCAAAGAGGTACTAACTTCGGATCACGTATATGCCTGAGGGCTGCAGGTGTCGCGGCTCTCTCATCGCTGGAAGCAGCACCTTCAAACTCCTTGACCAGATTCTCACACGTGGCGGTCAATTGTTCCTCGTTCCTCGGAGTAATGTCGAGAGCAAGAGTAAATGGCGGAACTGGCACTTTCTTCCCGCCCACGGTCGCGGGCTGTTTAAATGCCAAGGTAATCTGATACTGCCCCGGCAGTTCAAAGTTGAACCATTCATTTAAAACCAGCGTTGTAAATTGTTCTTCTCCCGGCGCGAGGCGCATCCAGCCAAACAAAGCCATTCCTTGTCTGGGTTCAGTTCCGGATTTTTCAGAACGCTTGCCCGACGGGTCAACGACGGAGATAAGAATGTTTTCTCTGCCGTTTAATCCCAAGTCGAATTCTAAGGCTTCAGGTCCCATATTGTTGACATGTACGCGTACAAATATGGGTTCTCCTGCGCTTGCTTTGTGTTTCTGAAGCGCGACTGACACAGGATTGAACGATTGTGAAAAGCCGGGTGTTGTGAGAATTACCAGAATAAATGCAAGGCAAAATCGTCTTGTTCCAGGTATCGGTTCCATGTCCCTCCTCCCACCAAATGTGGCCAATCTTTCATGCTGCCACATCAGTCTTCACAACTCACTCAAGCCGCGCATCTGCCGCAGTCGAGGCACATGCTCCGATGAAAAGGTGGGATGCCTCCGTTACTTCTTTGCCGACGCCTTTAGGTACTTGGCATATTGCTCTTGTATGTATCTTCTGGATTCCGCAATTCTCGCTTTCAAAGCCGGGTCCTTTGCCCAGAAATCTAAATACTGCATGACGAGCAAAGTTGTTCGAGGTTGTCGATCGGCAACTGTCGCCACCGCGCTGGGATCGGCGAACGACAAGTCAAGAACCGTTAAGACCATATCGATGTCAAGAGGCCATGGTTTGTCTCCTGCCAGAATTCTGGTGACTACAACGGCAGCAGCGTCACCCATGTTGCCAATCCGTTTCTGCATCTGTCCTTCGACGCTCCGAAGTTCTATCATTTGCCGAATCATCTCTTCTGAAGTCAAAGGCGTGGGGGAATCAGAATTTCCGTTCTGGCCGCAAGCAGCACCAGCCCAGCAGAAACAAATAAATGCTGCAAGTAGAAGTCGCATCCCCTTCATCTTTGACCTGTCGAAATATGTATTAGCGAACAATCCATGTGATCGCAAAGATGTTCTGTCCGTTACAATGCGACTCTGAAAAACGCCAAATGGCATGTCCATGCGCATTGGCAATGGCATTGAGCGCCTCTCGGACTGTGACATCTTGCAGATGGAGTTTGATTTCAGTTTCGGGACTAATTGCGCCAATATATGTTTCAACATCATCCCTCTTCAGCTCAAGCCGTGCTGCCGCCCGCTTTACGTCTGAGTTCTGAAGCAGAATGCCGCTGGCAAAGAGTACAGTTGCTTTCGATTCATCGATTTTAAAATCCTGAATTTTGGTTTTTAAAAATCCGGTTCCCCGGTAACAGGCAAGAGGTTAACCGCTCCACGCTGCATTTCCCACCGGTAACGCTTGTCCAGAGCCGTAATTGAATTGAGGGCATCCTTCAGGCTTGTTGCCAAAGCAGGCATTGAAAATTTGGTTTCATCTGCACTCACGCAATCAGGAACTGCGACTACTCCCCCCGGCAAATGAGCGGAAGAGAGCGTGTTTGTGAAGAGCGCAGATGAAGAGGAGTCCTGACTCTCACGCACTTGCACCATTTTGCTGAGAGGATCTGGCGCATCATTTTGCAAAGACTTATTCAGAATCACTGTAGGCATTCCGGCAATGGCCCACAACAAAAGTGTAGTTCTAAAATGCGAATTCATTATGTTTGCCTCATCGGCTAACGAATAAAAGACTGTATTCGCCATCTTTGTCTTCAGCATACTGCCAAATGGCCGACCCATGCTTTGCCGCAATTGCGTTCAATGCCTCTGCGAGAGTCACATCGCGCAGATCGACCGAAATAAGACGAGGCTGTGGACTGTAGAGCCCTCCAAGAAAACGCGCTGGATGGAGCTTCAAATTCGATCTCGCGACTCTGATTTCTGGCAGGTCAACAAGATGGCCAAGCAGACCGTCAATCGGAGACGGGCCTGCCTTGAAGGCTGCTATGTGTACGTCTAGGAACTTTGGTGGCAAGCCTTTGGGAAATAAGTAAATTGCCCCTTGCTCGTATCGCCACGCGTAAATGTCGTCAGAGCCAACCAGACGCTCCAGTGCTTCCTTCATCGTCGTGTTTTCAAAATTGAAAGAGTAAGACGTTTGGGTCGTCCTTGCGGCCAAGGCTAACCCGCCCGGGATTCGAGCGGCTTTTAACAATTGCACAAACGTATCTTCCACAGTGGCATTGTCGATCCGCAAACTTACGACAGGCTTTTTACCGAGCAGATCGTCATTGTCTTGATCGGTTTGCTGCAGCAATGCCGCCTTCGACGGGTAAGGACAGGGATAGACATGCAATCCCAATGGACAGAATGAGTGTTGATAGTGTTTTCATATCAGAGCGATTCAACCCATAAGCGCCGCGCTGCTGGCCGATAAACTCCCAAGTGGCTTGCGTAAGGCCGCTTATTGCCTGTGCGGCGCACCTTGCAAAGCGGCCTCGCATGAAGCCCTATGGGCCGCATCGCACCAGCGTGTCGCCATTATGGCCCAATCCTGAATCTCCTTAGCGGATGCCGGATTTACACTCTTAGTCGCCATTGATTTAATTACAGAGATGCCCTCATGTGGGTGTTCGGCGTAGATAAGCATGATTGTCTCTATTGCTTTCGACCGCGCCGCTTCCGAGAGGTTGCCACTTTGCAGTTGGTGCATAATTGGTATCAGAGAGCGTGTTCCCATTAGAAACAAAGCCGTAACCGCCGGATAGCGCTGTTGTTGGTATAAAAGTGGATAATCTGGATTAGTCTCACTTACGGCATTCGTGCCTCTCGGCCATTCAAAATCGAGGTAGCTGAGTAATATCTTGATGGCCGCTGCCGACCTTGCTTCGCCTAATCCAAAGATTGCAAGCCCTATGCAGTTCAACTCCCCTTGCTGTTGTCTGGCTTTGTAATTCTCTAAGTATGAGATTAATGTGTCATCGTCTGCGTTTGGAAGCGAAGGGCATAAAGTGTCTCTCATGGAATTCTTCAGCTCCTTCATGGCCTGCTCCAGAGATTCTCTGCGGATTGCAGAATAAGCTAACAGAGCATTATCCAGTTTTATCGGAGATGCTGAAGGATCAGTCACTATCTTTCGGATCGATGGAAGCGCTTCTTCGCCAATTCGATAAAGAGCACCTATTGCTGCGTAACGGGAATGGCTATTAGCAATCAACATGCGTGCCGATTCTTGTTCGGGTGAAAGCGGCTCGGGAAAATCAAGAAAGTCAATTAAAACTGGCACAGCATTTGCCGTCTTGAGCGATCCAAGCGCCGTGATGGCGAGCTGAATACATGCTGGATTGGTCCTCGTGGTGCGTTGAGCGCTGAGAAAATCGATGAGCTGCGCTGGTTCGTCTAATGAAGGGCATCCTTGAGGACCTTGCGAGCTTGTTCCGGTTGCTTCAATAAAGTCATTTCCCAAAGCTGGTATTACGGTTGATATGCACATCAGAGCAAATAAAATAATTCGCAACATTGAAATCGCGCGCCTCGCGTTTATGGACATGTGTACCTTCTGTTATCGTAGAGGAACTGTAAGTTTTGTTGTTCCGTTGCCTGCTTGGTTATCACTCGCAATATCATTCAGCAAAAAAATCAATTGTGGATTAGCTTCATCGAGTTTGCAGGAAACACTCGCAAACCATGGAACCGCAGATGAAACTGGGACTGTATTGTGCCTGTCATCGAGGACTGCAAACTGCGAAAAATTTATTCGGAGACGGCGTGTCGTCACCGAAGGAAATACGTTTGTGGGGCCCGGCGCATCAATATCATAAACCTTTCCTTGGGAACCTCCGGATTGGGGATCTTCGTCTTGCCCTGTATCGTCGGTCGTATCGTCAGCCGGATTATCCGTGTTGGGTAATGTGTTTAAAACGGTTCCAGTTGCCCCATCGAAGAGGATGCCGTTAAGAAGGGTGCGTTTAAAAACTATGGTTCCCCGATAGTTGCTGGGGGCCACTACGCCAGTGAAGAGCACGCCAACCCCACATCTGAATTTATTGTCAGTCGCAAATGCCCCCAAGCCTTTGAAATCAGGTGTTCCGATTCCCGGACTAGTAGCGATGGTCGCCAAATATGCAGTTTTAGCGGAGTTGTCGTCGGGAATAGAACCAGCAGTTGTTAGTGCAATTGTTACGCTAACCACACTGAATTTCTGGCGCAGAAGTTCAATATGCCCAACTTTAGCGATTAAGCTTATGTTGTCTGCAATGCTGCTTGTCTCCACGCCTTTGATTTGTATCACGGAGGGAAAAGCAGCTGTGGGTGTTATTGTCATTTCGGTTGTGCCATCAGAAAAAGTGGCAGACCCGCTCGTACCCAGATCGGTTTCAAGGCGTATCGTGATTGTCGTTGCTGATGCTGGGCTAGCAAGCTCAGTGGAGGTGATTTGTACGCTCTCTTGTTGGCCATTAGCGATGCCAACAAGTGGGACGCTCTTACGTGCTCCAGTTGTGGCATCAACGAGAGGCAGTATTTTGCTGATTGTGAGTTTTGGTAAAGCCGGAGCAAGCTGCGATACACCATTGCCTCCCGGAAATGGCCAGACGAGCGGGGCGAGATCAGAATTAATCCCTGACACCATTTGTCCCTGTCCACTTGTGGTTGTTGCCAGCAGTGTGCTGGCATCGAAATAGGACAAGCTGCTGATGCCTGTCGTGATGGGGAAGAATGTTAGCGCTCCGAGAGGGTCAAACGATAACAAGCCGTTTACGGTCTTGCCGTTTGTGGTGTAGGCGTTCATGCCGCCTTTAGCTTTCGATTCCAAAAGGAAAATGGAGCCGCCCGGCAGGGAACTCCATTGCTCGTTTCCGCTGCCTTGATCAAAGGTCTCTATCCTGCTCCCATTACTTCCAAAAACGACATTGTTTTCGCCCAGCATCATAGCCCCCAGAAAAATCGGCGAGAAAAATGGGTCTTCGGGAATAATATTCCATGCAAACAGCGGCACAGTGTAATCGGTACCCCCGCCGGATGCGTCAAAGTGGCTAACGTGGGATGCCTGTGCGCCGAGTTCAGGCTCGGCGGCTCCGCCTCCCGTCCACGCGGCCAGCACCCCACCATTGCCATCAGGAATGACCTCTGCTGGCGTAAGGCCAAAAAAGAAGCCAAAGAAAATATTACGTGGGTCTGTGTTCAAGCCCGGATCGTGGCAGTCGCCGCCGCAATTCGTGGCGTCAAAATCGAAGGTATGAATCAACTGCGTGGAAGATGACCCATCCGGCTGAATAATGAAGCGTTGTACTTTCCTGTGGTCAGAGACCGCAATTTCACAATCCGGGGCAAGCGCCAGCTCCGGCGCAAATCTGCAACCTGGAGGCGGAGGAAAAGACATGAACTGCACGGTTTCATCGAGGTTCTGAGTGGCGGTAATGAGGGTGACGGAGCCGTCCGGCATTACCGAGAGCGGGCCAACGGATACTCCGTTTGCAAGATTAGCTGCTTCATCTGGATTCGAGCAACTTGCACAGAAGACATTGCTGTGTCCCAGAGGAATCGGCAGGTTGAACTTTTGCTGACCAGTGACGCCGTCAAAGGCAAGAACACCAATAGTCGCAAACGAGCAACACCGGCCCACTATCTGTTCTTCTATGTACACGGTATTGTCAGGCGCAATCGCGATTCGATCAAATATTTCACCGGGCGAGTCATAACGCCATGACGGTTGCTGGGTGGTATTGTCAACACGCACCAGAGTCCCCACCAGGCGAGGCGGTGTACGAAAATCCGACGGTATAAGGAGGCGGGTTATGACGTTGACTATGCCACCGTTATTGTCGGGAATCGAGAAGTCCAAAAAGTCCTCTTCGATAATGGAAGCGGTTTCAGCCTGTGGCGCCAGAGCACTTGTGGCAAACGCCGCAGACGATGAAAGCGGTATCTTCCCTGCCATTTCCGGATGCCTCTGCAAAAATCTCCGCATTGGGTCAAATTGCAAAGCCATCTGGGCCATAGGGTCTGCCGCATCTATTGGAGCGCTTGTGTCCAGTACGGAAGGAGCCGCTTGTGCTTGAGTTGTTAGCGTCCGGGTGGTTGTCGCCGTCGCTGCAAATGGTGCGGCAGTGGAAACTGTCGCTGCCTGAGATGCAAAGGGCTGCGCCGTCAAATCAAGCAGGATGGTCCATAACTGCTGGCCGTCTGCGGTGAAGGCACGCAGGGTATTGGGGCGCTCAATAGCAAAGATGTCGGGATCGCCGGGGTTAACCGGATTTCCCCGGATCATCTGCATGACCGTGTTTCCGGGCGTTGGGTCAACAGACCAGATCGGCGTTCCTACTGGCAGCGCAGTGCCGGAAAATACATTCACCGTCATGGAAGCACTCAGGCCGCTGAAGCTTGCCGTAAGTGTGGTCGTGCCCGGCGTAAGCGCCGTCAGTTGCGGTGGATCGCTCGGTGTGATGCTTGCGACAGATGAATCACTGATGCTCCACTTTGCGCCTGTCACAAGCTGGCCAATATCACCCACCAGCTTGACCGTGCGTGTTTGTCCTGAGAGCAGGCTTGCCATTGTTGGCGTGATGAAGATGGCCGTGGGAGGCACGACCGGAATTGGGTTAAAGGTCACGGACAACTGAGTGCTAGCGGTATTGCCGGCAACGTCGATTGCCTGAACCTGAATGGAGTTGCTGCCTGAAGCAAGTGTGATATTGCAACTGAACGAACCGGATGTGACGCTTGCAGGAGCACCATTGCAGCTCACTGCCGCAACCCCGGACAGATTATCTGAGACTGAACCTGTTAGCTGGAGTTTTGCCGCGCTCACCGCAGCGCCATTTGCAGGCGATGCGATGCTGATCGAAGGCGGCGTCAGATCAATATTGACGCTTGCCTGCGTGCTTGCAGAATTTCCGGCAAAGTCCACAGCCTTGCCGCTGACATTCTGATTGGCCCCTTCTGTCGCAATTGTCACCGGGGCATTACAGGATTGAACTCCTGAGAGATTATCCGTACAGGAGAAATTCACCGTGACCGGAGTATTGTTCCAATTGGCGGAATTCGGGGAAGGCGTTTGGCTTGCCGTGATTGCGGGCGCAGTCTTGTCAATGCTGATCTGGATACTTGAAGTCGTGCTGTTGCCCGCGCGGTCAAATGCAGTGCCTTGAGCAATCTGATTAAGCCCTTCGGAATTCAGCACGAATGAGGCCGGGCAAATCGCAATGCCAGAAGTTGCGTCACTGCACAGGAAGCTCACTCCCACATCGGTATTGTTCCACCCAAAAGCATTGGGTGTGGGACTGGCAAACTCCGCAATCGAGGGAGGATCATTGTCCACTCCAATGACCGAGATCGCAAGCGATGTTCCGGGTTTGCTTCGCAGCTCCACGCTTACGGTATTGCTTGCGGCCAGAGTGATTGAGCGGTCGAGCGTAGCCACGCTGGGATTAAAATCGCTCGGACCGAATACCTCTCTGCCATTGATCGAGATTACAGCACTCGTCACGCCAGCATTATCAATATGCATGGTGTACTGCGTATTGACGTTCAGCACGGAAAAAGTAGCCGTAACCACCTCTGGATTACCTGTCTGCCGGGCGTAGGTGCTGGGGCCAAACGCATTCCATGTGCAAACGGGCTTGCCGCAGGGTGTCGTTACCAGTTTGGGAGACAGAGATGCACCTGAGGTTTGCGCAAAACTGCTGAAAGCAAACAGACTTACAGTGACAAAGAGAGCGTACAAACGGAGACGCACCTTCATGAGCGCAGTATTCCTATCAGTCGGGATTTTCTAACAGAGGGGATTCCCCTACCTTACTCACTCCAATTTCCAACCGGCAAGTGCCTAAAGTAATGTGGCTGAACTAACAAATTTAACCCACAAACATTCGAACAGAAAGCGCCAGGGTAGCTGCGCATCTTTTCCCCACTTCGCTGCGCTTCGGGTGGACGCCGCCTTGGCGGCTCGGACGGCCACGAGGATCTGAGCGCGGATCGCGCCAAAACAGAAACCAAGGACATTTTGGCACGCTCCGCGCCGACACTCGCGCCCTGCCACCCTTCGCTCCGCTGTGTTCCCCCCTTGTCCGCGCGTGTGGCTGCGATTTGTTCGCTGCCGCGTGAAGTGAAAACAAATCACAGCCACCCGGCGGACAAAGGGGTTTTTCAATGTTCTCTACTAACAACAGCAACAGCAAAGGCAAAACCACGCAGGAACTCGTAACAGCCAGCATTGAGTCACTGGTTAAGGCGCTGGAGTCAGGACACAGCGAGGCTCTTTCTTCCTACCTCCAGGCGATGGCCCACTTTCACACCTATTCCCTCAACAACATTCTTTTAATTGCGGCCCAGAAGCCTTCGGCGACTCGGGTCGCCGGCATACGTACATGGAATGAACTGGGGCGCAGAGTCAAACGGGGCGAGAAAGGAATCCTGATATTCGCTCCCCTCATTGGCTACAAACGCAGTCACTCATCGGAGCCAGAGAGCAGCGGCAGAAGAAAGAAGGGCAAGACGGATGAGTCTGCTCAGGCAGGCATTCAGACCGAGCGGCAATTGCTGGGATTCCGGGGCGTGTACGTCTTTGACGTGGCCCAGACCGAGGGCGACGAACTGCCGGAGTTAGGGAATACAGTGCAGGGTGATGTCAGCGAAATTCTGCCCAGACTGATTGAGTTTGTCCAGTCGCGGCAGATCAAATTCGAATACTCGGAGAAGATCAGCCCGGCCCGTGGCATGTCCTGCGGCGGGTTGATTCGCCTCCTGCCCGGCATGGAGCCGACCGAAACTCTGGCAACTCTTGTTCATGAACTGGCGCACGAGATGCTGCACAAGGGCGAGCGCCGCACCCTGGTTACAAAGACGGTTCGGGAAACGGAGGCTGAAGCCGTGGCCTTCGTGGTGCTGAATGCTCTGGGGCTGGAGACGGGCAGCGGATCAGCCGACTACATCCAGCTTTATCACGGCGACGCGAAGTTATTGCAGGAGAGTCTTGAAGTCGTGCAACGCACATCAGCGGTCATCCTTGGGGCAATCAGCCCCAGGGATGCTGCTGAGCCAACAACGGCAGTTTCCGGAGTTGTCATGCAACAGGCATCACGGCCAGAGGCACAGGAGGTGCGGCAATGAAAACCATTCTTGAGATTCTGAAACTGGCCGCACCGTTACAGCCGGGGTTTCATTTGAGGATTGAAAATGCTCCCTGGATGATGCTGGTCATCGAAGACATTCAGGAGAGAGGTCCGGACGGGTTTCCTGTTATCTCGGTGGCCCATTATGGCGAACTGAACGGCGATCTGATGCGTGATCCGGAAATGCTCTTTGAAATGTCCAGGAGCGGCGAAGAGGCGATTCTGGTTCCCATGTACTACCGCAACGATTACGCAGGTGTTGAGCAATACTCCGCATGGAATGAAGACAGACGGTTTCGCATCAACGCACGGTTGCAGCGTGATCAGGCCGAGTTTGCCCTGATGTGGGATGACAACCTGAGGCACCAGGGATTTGTCGAAGCTTTCCGGCGGCAACGCATGACATAAGCTCAGAACTGACAACCGGAGGACGTTAGGACACAGCACAGGCTGCATGAGTTCGGATGTCTTTCGGTTGATTCAATTTGCCAGTCTTCTTACTTCCAGCGGCGCAGTAAGTTTCTTCACTGCGCGCCCGCTGCTTCTGTATGGAATCTGAGCATTCCCCCCGCCAGTGTTCTGCGGTATCCCCCGAAGTGTATGTCAGGCCGCCAACAAAGGAGCGGTGCTGCGCACCGGGTTCTGCAAGCGACACGCCACCCATAGGATGGATGCTGCGCAGTACTCTTTGAGTACTGCGCAGTAACTTGCTAAAACGATGAGAGATGATGCGCAATAGCGCAACATGGGCATTCTTTCGGCTATTGCGCAGCAATTTATTGATTCTTGTGAAACCAGGCGTCGCGTTGCTTGTCTAATAACTACAGGAGTATTGTGAACGCTATGCCCGAACCCCGTAATCGATCCATAGGCGCGAAAGTTACCGAGAAAGAGTATGAACAACTGGAAAAGCAGGCGCAGGCCCGTGGCCTGCTGCTGGGCGAGTGGAGCCGGGAGCTGCTGATAGAGCAACTGAAGGCGGGCGATGCCGCCAGTGTTGGGGAAAACAGTGTCGAGCTGAGTGAGATACGCACGGTGCTGGCTGAAGTGCTGGCAACCAGGACCATCGTAACCAATGTCATGAATGCGCTGTCCCGAGGCGAGGCGATGAGTCAGGAAAGGATCAAAGAGCTAATCGCTTTTGCCGACACCGAGCGGTTTCGCCGCGCCGAAGAACGTATGGCGGAGGCTGTGAAGTACAGACAGGTGCAGGAAGGCGCAAATGGGAGCACATAGGCACACGAGGGCTTGTTTGGGCGAATCTTTAGAACTTTGCAGCCTATAAATAAGGTTGCAGGAAATGCCCTGTAGAACTGCTGCCGCCGAAGATTCGCGAAGTTATAGTGCAAATGAAAAATACCTGGAATAACAGGTACTCCGGATTGGTTAGCACTACAACAGGCAAGCTTCAGCAGATTCAGGCGATGTAGTAAAGGAGCCAGTTTTACGCTGGCTGCAGGCAGAATGGTCCCCCACGCAGTAATTCTGTATATCGTGAACTGGCACGGACACAGAGGAGAATCAATCCAGTCTGATCTGGCAGCCTGTGCGCCAGACCCTCTTCCGCTCTCCATTCAATCCCGTCCGCACGACTTTGTCTTCGTTATTCTTGCCAAACTACCAGCCATCGTCCGTCCATTCCTGGCATTCGGGAATGCAGAAAAACTGAAGCCCACTGCGTTACGATCCTGCCCGCAAACCGGGCAGAGAAAAATTCGGTGAGGTTATGGCTGATTCTGAAAATAATGCAAACAACAGTTTTGAATGGGTGAGCAACAAGCCAGTCTGGACCATCGGGGTCCTGATTTTTGCTGCGCTTCTTGTGTGCCTGATGGCATGGATGCGCTACGAACAATGGACTCCACTTGAACGGTACTGGCTTAAGCAGTACGTATGGTGCGAGTCAACCAATAGCCGGTTCATCCACAGCCGTTTGCTGCTGATTGAGGATGCCCACGGTTTCACATACTGGCCGCGAAACGAGGACGTACAGCCGGGGCAAACGCGGGTGGAAGCTGGCCTGATCATTCCCCTTGTTCCGTCGGAATCGGCAGAGAACGCGGGCCAGCATCTCTTTCTGAGCAAACCCGGCAAGCGGCCCATCGAGCCGGTCAAAGAGTATCTGGAACGAGATGTATATGCCGGTCAAGCACTCACTGATCTGGTCAAAGATGTCACATATTATCCGCTGGCTTTCGGCCTTCTGTTCCTGATTGCCGGGCTGTTTTATACAGTTCCAAAGGACCGCCAAAGATTGCTGGAACGCCGCGAAGGCCGCCGGACAAGAGGCACGGAACTGGTCACGGTCAGGCAATTTATCCAGCGGGTGAATGGCGACGGAATCGGCTTTATTGCTCTCCGGTCGCGAAACATAATCGACACGCTGAAAGGCCGCACCCGGCAAGCTCTGCTGCGCATTCCCCGCCACATGGAGAGCTATCACATCGCGCTCTCCGGCGATCCTGGAGGTGGAAAAAGTTCGCTCAGCATGGGCATTCTGATGCAGATAAGAGACCGGGGAGAGATTGCCATTGTCCATGATGCCGCTGGGGAATTCCTGCCGCGTTTTTATGATCCGGAGCGCGGGGATATTATCTTCAACCCGGCAGATGAACGCATGTTTTACTGGCCGGTCGCCGAGGAAATTGAAGACGAGGCCGAGGCCCAGACCATCAGTGCTGCTCTGTTTCCCGACAAGGACCGGCGCGAAAATCCGTTCTTCACCAACACATCGCAACGCATCTTTGCTCACCTGTTGTCGTATACGCCGAGGCCGACCGTTGAAGAGCTGATTCGCTGGCTCTGTGACGAAGAAGTGCTGCAAAAAGATTTGCAGCAGACCCAGCTTGCATCCACGCTGTACGAAGACGCGGGGCCGCAGCGCGGCGCGGTGCTGTCGTCCATCACCAAGGCAGTTGACAGTCTCAAGTTACTGCCCACATTGAACGAAGGCCGGCCTAAATGGACCATCCGGCAATGGGCAAAGAAGCCACAAGGCTGGATATTCATTACGTGCCCGGCGATGTATCGCCAGAGCCTGAAACCGCTCATCAGCATGTTCCTCGACATGCTCATTTTGCGTCTGATTAACGACGGCAGACCAGGACCGGTTCCGGTGTGGTTCCTGCTGGATGAACTGGCGACTTTGGAGATGCTGCCGCAGTTGCACACGGCATTGACCCAGCAGCGAAAGACCCGCAATCCCATCGTTTATGCGTTTCAGGGGGCCGACCAGGTGAAGGACATTTACGGAGAAAAGGCCCCGGTCATGCTGTCGGCTGGCACGCGCCTTTTCATGCACACCAAAGAGGAGAGCGCGGCGGAATGGGTAAGCCGATGCATCGGTGATTACCAGTCTGTACGGATGGAGGAGAACCGCTCCGCAGACGGCAAGGATATTCGTACCGAGCGCATTCAGCGGGAGACAGAGCGGACCGTCATGGCTTCGGAAATCATGGGAATGAAGTCGCTGGAAGCATATCTGAAGTATGAGATTCTGACCGTCAAATTCCGCTTCCCGTATTTCAATCTTGCAGAACAGCATCCGGCATTTATCCGCCGCAAAATGCAAAACGTACTGGAAAGACCACCAGTACTGTCCGGCAAGGCAGAAGCGCGAGGGCTGCCGTCGAAGGACAAGCCGCCAGCTTTGCCACCCCCCGCCAGCAGGAAAGATGACCTGATTTTCTGATCCGGGAAAAGGTGCTTAACAAAATTAAACGTGAACAGGCCGGTAGATTGGGCCTGTTCGCGAGGATTCATAAGTAGAGGGCAAAGTGTTTTGGATGGCAAACAGCGGGAATACACATGGCAAAAAAATAAATATGGGATGATTTCCGTTTTCGATGCCATTACCTAGTAGAGGAGCAAATTAGTTTGCAGTAATGAAATGCTGACCATATCCAGGCCGCTGTCTTCAGGCCAGGCGCAGAATTATCACAGCCAGGAGTTTTCCAGCAGCCGTGACAACTACTACAGCCAGGACGAGAAAATTCGTGGGGAGTGGCACGGAAGACTGGCGGCACAGTGGGGTCTGGAAGGGGAAGTAACCGGAGAACAGTTTGCACGGCTGGCTGAAGGCCGTCACCCGGTTACCGACCAGCAACTGGTACGCTTCCGGGCGCCGCTCGCATATACCAATGAGCACGGTGCAACCGTCCGCACCATGGAGCACCGTGCCGGATGGGATGCCACGTTCAGCGCGCCCAAGACTGTCAGCCTGACAGCGCTGGTGGCTGGTGATGAACAGGTCAGGAACGCCCACCGCGAAAGCGTCGATATCGCCCTCAATGAGCTGGAGAAGTACGTTCAGGCACGCGTGAGCAGCCACGACGTGGAAACCACCGGCAAATGGGCCGCCGCCAAATTTGAGCATGACAGCAGCCGCCCGGTGGATGGTTATGCCGCGCCGCAGCTGCACACACATGTCGTCCTTTTCAATGTAACCGAGTGTGGGAATGGAGACACCCGCTCGCTCCAGCCCCGAGAGCTGTATCGCTCCCAGCAGTACGCAACGGCTGTATATCGTTCCGAGCTGGCTCTGCGCCTGAAAGCCCTGGGATACGAAGTTGAGCGGGGAGCCAGCGGCCAGCCCGAGATCAAAGGCTATTCCCCCGAATACATTGAGGCATCGAGTCCACGCCGCCGCGAGATCAGGCAGCACCTCGAAGAAAAAGGAATCTTTGGCGCAGAGGCCGCGCAGATCGCGGCCCATCGCACCAGGGGAAAGAAGCTCGATATCTCGCATGAAGAAATGCAGCGCCTGCATCTCCGGATGGCCGAGCAGTACGGCAACCAGTCGCAGCACACATTACAGGCAGCCAAAGCCCGCCGAGAGCAAATACAAAATCGTGCGGAGCAGCATCGACAAGAGCATCCGGAATTCTCTCGCGCCGCCGCTGAAGCGGCCATCACCTTTGCCCGGAACAGAAATATCGAACGCGAAGCCGTTGTCAATGAACGCGAGCTGATGCGCGATGCGCTTAAGTATTCCATGGGAGAAGCCCCATTAGCACAGATACAGAAGCAATTTGCGGAGCGTATTGAGCGCGGCGGACTGGTCGAGGTCGAACAGAAATCCGGCGTGCCAGATCGCGCTTTTACCACTCCCGAAATGATTCGCCTGGAGCGGGAGAACCTCCGGCTCATGCTCCAGGGGCAGGAGCAGTATCCGGCGCTGGTATCTCTCGGAACGCGCCGCCGGATGGAGCAGAGCTTCGAGCGATTGTCCGACAGCCAGCGGGTAGCGGCTCTGGAGATTATGAGCAGCCGCGACCAGATTACCGGCCTCGATGGAGTGGCCGGGAGCGGCAAGACCACGGCACTGAGGGCCATTCGCGAGGCTGCGGAGATGGAAGGCTATCGGGTAGAGGGCTTTGCCCCGACATCGCGGGCGGCACAAAAGCTGGCCGAAACAGGGATGGAGGTCTCCACTCTGCAGCACCATCTCGCCCGAGGAGTCCGGACGGGAGATCAGGCCCGGCATTTCTACATTCTGGATGAATCGAGTTTGGCCGGTACCCGGCAGGTGAATGAGTTTCTGAGTCGTCTGAATGAATACGACCGGGTTTTGCTGGTGGGCGATGTCCGGCAGCATCAGTCCGTGGAAGCCGGAAAGCCATACGAACAATTGCAGCAGGCCGGGCTGCGTACGGCCCACCTCACGGACATTGTGCGGCAGAAGGATGTCGCCCTCAAAGAAGCCGTGCAGCAGTTATCACGCGGCGATGTCCGCTCCGCAATTGCCAGCCTGCAAAAGCAGCAGCGCGTTCACGAGATTCCGGAGCGTGAGGAGAGGCTGGCCCGGATTGCTCAGGACTATGCCTTAAAGCCGGAAAGGACTCTGGTTGTCTCACCCGACAACGAATCCCGCCGCGAACTGAATGCCATGATTCGCCGCGACATGCAGGAGCGCGGCCAAGTCAGTCTGGAAGAGCGCACCTTTCGCGTGCTTGAACCGCGTCAGGAACTCACCGGAGCAGACCGTGCCTGGGCCGGACAGTACCAGACCGGCGATGTTCTGCGCTATTCGAAAGGCAGTTCCCAGTATCGGATGGAAGCCGGAAGTTACGCCGTCGTGCGCCATACCGCGACCGGCAGAGAAGAAAACCTCATTACGGTAATTCGGAAAGACGGAACGGAGCTGACATATGATCCGCGCCGGCTGAGCGGCGTGGCCGTGTACCGCGAGAGTGAACGTCAGTTTGCCGAAGGCGACCGTATACAGTTCACTGCGCCATCGAGGGAATTGCATGTCGCCAACCGCGAATTAGGCACCATCGCTGCCATTGAAGAGAACGGCAACATTGCCGTCCGCACGGATTCAGGCCGCAACCTGCGCTTTGCCGTGGCAGAACATCCGCATTTGGACCACGGATACGCGGTCACCAGTCACAGCAGTCAGGGGCAGACTGCCGAGCGTGTCCTGATCCATGTCGATACCCAGCAGAGCGAAAAACTGGTCAACAGCCGCATGGCCTATGTCTCGGTATCGCGTGGCAGTCATGAGGTCGAGATTTACACCGATAACGGACTGAACCTGGCCCGGCGTCTGGGCCGCGATATTTCGCAGCGCAGCGCCACCAATCAAAACCAGGAGCAGGAGCAGCAGCAGCACGAGCGCGGTGAGTCCTTCATGTCTTCTCAGTCCAGCCACCAGCAGGAGCGCGGTCACGATATCGCGCACCAGAGCCAGGAATCAGCTCAGCAGCATGGCGAAGGCCACCATACCGGCGAGCACGGACATGGCGAATCTGCCAACGCCGGGCAGGGGCATGGACACGGACACGGCGAAGGCGCGGGACACGGATTTGGGGAGTAGAGCACGAACGTGCTCGCTGCCCGAATATAACAAGCCCTCAATCAGGGCGGAGGAGCGGTGGCAATGCAGCGAGTCATAAAAGTAGCAAAGGTATTCACGGAAATATTAACGGAAGTCACTGGGCACGTCTTTTCACTGGTCTGGGCAATCCTCGAAAGCGCTGCCAGCGGCTCTCGCGCCTATGTCCGGTTGCTTTTTTGGATTTCAGACCAGGTTCAAGCGGTGCTGGCGATGTTTATTCTCATGGCAGTCCTGATGATTCCATTTCCGATCAGCATCGCCCGCCATTATCAGCAGCTTTCACCCGTGGAGAAATACTGGTTTACCACTTACCTGCGAACTGAATTTTCTCCCTGGAGTGGAGGAATCTACCGTGTACTGGTGGTCGCTGATGCCAAACACAACCTGGAGCTTGTCACCTCAGAAAACGTCGCGCCCGGACAGACCATGACCACTGAGGGGGATGATGTTCCCTTCGTCCTTGTCGCGAAGGAGCAGCAGACGGGCAAAAGACTGGTGCTCCTGCCTCCGGCGGTCGAAGACAACAACAGATTCTGGGGTGACCTTTACGAAAAGGTCTATCACAGTCAAAGCATTACCGAAATGGGCCAGACGGGATTGCGGCTTGGATTCCTCCTGAACTTCCTGGCCGTGGGAACCCTGGGGCTGGTTTCTGCGCTTGGATTGATTTTTAGGATCTGTACGTGGATCTTCTGTATCTGGAATTGGACCGGTCATGCGACAAAATCTGTCCTTCATTACGTCAGAGAAAAGAGCATGGACGCACGCCTTTACTTAGCCGACCGAAAAGAGTCTCGCAAGCGTTTTCGTGAACTGGAAAAGAGGATTTATGCCAGGCGCAACAGCGACAAATAAAGCCGTTGCATTTCCACAACTGGTAGACACGCGGCGGGCGGCAGAGATGCTGGGCCGCTCGCCCGCCACTCTTAAACGCTGGAGACATGAAGGAATTGGGCCGAATTGGATAGAAATGGAAGGCCGCGTTAGTTATGATGTCTCTGTTCTTCTTGAATTCATCAGGAAGAGCACACGAGTTGCTTCCGTGCGGGCTGCTATGGAGGACTCTCGTGAAGCTGTTTAAGAAACCGAAATCTTCGTTTTACTGGTATGACTTCGCGGTACGCGGTCAGCGCTACCGTGGCTCGACCCAGGAAACGACGCAAGCGAGAGCGGCCAAAATTGCCGCTCTTAAACTGGCGCAAGCCACTGAAGGAAGTGATCCACTGCCAAGAAAAGCGCCCGTGTTACGCGAGTTTTCACGGCGATTTCTTGACTGGGTAAAAGAAGCACGACGAGAAGAGAAGACGAAAATCTATTACCGTGACGGATGGCGGCTTCTCTCCACAACAGATCTAACGGGAATGCGACTGGATCAAATCACGGCAGATGTCACCGAAAGAGTCAATTTTTCCGGCTCTCCGTCGAATGCGAACTGCGCTCTGAGAACGTTGCGCAGAATGCTCCACAAAGCGGAAGAATGGAAGCTGATTCGTCATGCGCCCAAAGTGAAATTGATGAAAGAGTATGGTCGTTCACTGAGGCTTGACGAGGATGCTGAAAAGAAACTGCTGGATGGCGCGGCTGCCTGCGACTGGAACCAGCTCAGGTTGGACTTGTTCCGGGACATAATCATCTTAATGCGGGATACGGGAATGCGAAACGAAAGGGAGCTTTACCGCATACGCATCGAGAATTTGGATTGGAACAATCGTGTGATTTTTGTGCCGGACAGTAAAACTGAGGAAGGAAGAAGGCGGGTGCCAATAAGCAATCGCGCTTTCTCCATTCTGAAGGAACGATGCGGCACAAGGCGCGAGGGATGGGTATTTCCTTCCAGGCGTTCGGCATCCGGCCATCTGACAACAATCGCAGCGTTATTTCGCGAGGCCCGAAGAAAGGCGCAACTCCCGGAAAATCTTGTTCTGTACTGTGGGCGGCATGACTATGGCACTCGGGTTTTGAAGAACACTGGCAATCTCGCCGCCGTCATGAAGACCATGGGGCACAGAGATGTCAAAACGGCAATGCAATATCAACATCCAGAGCTGGAGATTGTGCGTGCGGCACTGGATCAACGCGGCACAACAACGGAAAACAGGGCATAGCCGGAAATTTCACGGCACACTTTACGGCACACCCTAAAACATCAACCCGGTAAGTGATTGAAAATATGGTGAGCGCGGAAGGAATCGAACCTTCAACCTACTGATTAAGAGTCAGTTGCTCTGCCAGTTGAGCTACGCGCCCTTTTCTTGTGGAGAAATCGAAGAAGGGACTTCTACAGAAGATCGAAATGCAAGTTTATCACAAGCTGTCTTCTCGCCGACAGGCACAAGCGCGAACGGACAGCACTGATGGGAATTATGCACCTATTTTTGTTCACATCATTTAACGAGTGCTCGATTTATGCTCCAGGCAGCCGCTGCCCCTTTGCGCTGAAAAACTGGGACGAGGGTTGGGAAAATATCCATGGGTGGCTGCGGATTTAAGTTCCCCCTCTCAGTTTTCAAAAATGCATGGAACCCAGACTGACCGGAGGGTGGAGCACTTGTTGTGGGATCGGAGGGCATCATCGCATTCATTCCCTGAGGGGCGTTCTGCCAACTCGGAGAACAGCCCTGCCGAGCTTCGCTCGCCCAGACCGGATCAAGCCCGTCCCCCAACACGATCAAATCGGTTACGAAAGCCCCATTCCTTCGTGTCTTTTCATTACCTGGCTGATTGGAGAAGATTAATAGGTAAAATTAACTAAATTTTTGTCTTCACCGGATTGAGAATTCTTGTGAAAAAACCATCTCTGGCCATTGGATTCCTGTTCCTCGCGGCGCTCGCGTCCGCGCAAACGCAGGGCAGTTTACCTGCGGCGACGGCGGCCCCGGCAGCAACTTCGGCGCCCGCGGCTGTTGCTGCGCCGGCGCAGACCACCGTCTCGCGCACCATCAAGGCGATGCATTATCGCCTGCAGGGCGGATCGACCAGCGTGAGCTTCCACGGCACCGATCTCTCGCAGCGCGCGTCGGGTGAAGCGAAGGTCGAAGGCAAGAAGGTCAATTTCGAAATCGAAGCGAAGTTTCAGGGTTTCGAGGACGCGACCAAGTTCGGGCTGGAGTATCTGACTTATGTTCTCTGGGCGGTTTCGCCGCAGGGGCGCCCGGTGAATCTGGGCGAACTGAATCTTGATCACCACGGCAACGCGCAGCTGAAAGCGTACACCGATTTGCAGAGCTTCGGCATGATCGTGACGGCCGAGCCTTATTTTGCCGTGACCCAGCCCGGCAATCTGGTAGTGGCGGAAAGTTCTTCGATCACCGGATCAGCCACGGAAAATATCGACGCCAGGTACGAGCTGGTGACCCGCGGCACCTACTCTGCGACCAACACGCGTATCAACGATGCGATCTTTGGCATCGATCAGAAGACTCCGCTGGAACTGTTTGAAGCGCGCAACGCCATGCGCATTGCGCACATCGCCTCCGCGGACAAATACGCGAGTTCGATTATTGCGAAAGCCAGCCAGCAGTTGCTGCACGCCGAAGAGCTGTATCGCCAGAAGCAGAAGAAAGAGGCGGTATCAGTCGCCGCGAAAGAGGCGACTGAAACGTGTGAAGAAGCGCGCCTGATGGCGGTGAAACAGAAGACGGAAGAGGAAGCCCAGGCCGCCGCCGCTGCCCGAGAAGCCAAGGCCCGTGCCGACGCTGACGCCGAGGCCAAACGCCGTGCTGACGCCGAAGCAGCGCGTGCCCAGGCGGAACAGGCTCGTATTCAGGCCGAGCAGGCCCGCGTTCAGGCCGAACAAGCCAGGGCCGAAGCCGAGCGCATGAAACAAGAAGCCCAGGCCGCCGCCCTGGAAGCCGCGCACCAGAAAGAAGAAGCGGAAAAGGCGAAGGCGGAAGCCGTGGCGCAGCAACAGGCGCTCGCCGCGCAAGCCGACCAGGCAAAGGCGGCCGCCGCGCAATCTGAAAGTCTGCGCCAGAAGGCTGAGAACGAAAAGGCCGAACTTCGCGCGCGCCTGCTGCAGCAGCTCAATTCGATTCTTGCCACCCGCGATTCCGCCCGCGGCCTGATCGCTAACATGTCCGACGTTCTTTTCCGCAGCGGGAGCGTCGAACTTCTGCCTGCGGCCCGCGAGCGGCTGGCGAAAGTTTCCGGCATCATCCTCGCCTATCCGAGCCTGCATCTTGCTGTTGAAGGACACACCGACAGCGTGGGCGGCGACGAATATAACCAGAGCCTGTCAGAGCGCCGCGCGCAGGCAGTGCGCGACTACTTCGTGCAGCAGGGAATTCCAGCGAGCGCAGTGGAAGCGCATGGCTTCGGCAAAACGGTGCCGATCGCTGCGAACGACACGCCGGAAGGCCGGCAGCAAAACCGGCGGGTCGAGCTGGTTCTCTCCGGCGATGCCATTGGCAATTCGGGTGAGGGACTTGCTCCCAAGCCTGCGGCCTACACCGTGCAGCCACCAGTAAGCCGTTGACATGAGCTGCGGCTGGCGCACAACGGACAGCCCTTATTTTACTGGTCAAGAACATAGTCGCTGGGTCTGCTGCACGTTACCCGCTCAGTGTGGTGTGGCTTAATTGGTGAACTTAGCGCCGGCAAGATCCGTCTTGTCGGGCAGTAGAAAGTCGCTTGCCTATCAGGGGAATGAGTGGCGGAGGGAGAGGGATTTGAACCCCCGATACCCTTTCGGGTATAGCGGTTTTCAAGACCGCCTGTTTCAACCGCTCACACATCCCTCCGCATGAGTGGTATCAACAGTTTACCAGCACTTGAAAATCGCTGCCGGGGCCGCTGTGGGGACTTTTGTGGATACACCTGCGCTGCCTTATCGCTCGCTCCCGTGAACCTCCACAGATCATTATTGTTTGGCCAATCGCTACCAGTAACCCAATTGACTGATCGCAGGTCTCTGCCATCGAGTGCAGTACTGAAGTATGGTCTCGTTTTGCTGGGTTTTACATAATTTCAGGCAAGCAGGACAACATCCCGCAGCTCTGCTGCGTCTACCGTAATCGCGAGTTGTTGCTGAATCGTCTGCGTCGATTCGTCAAGGGGGACCTATGGGTCTCGCTACTCGTTCTAATTTTCTGTTGTCTATCGCCTCTGTTGTTCTGTTTTCACTGATCGCGCAAGCGCAGACTTTTACCGATCCACGGTTTATCGATGAAGTAGTGGTCGGAGCGGGTAGCGCCCCCGTGGGCTTCCAGTTTGCGCCGGACGGCAGAATCTTTATCTGGACTAAACCCGGCACCGTCCAGATATTCAAAAATGGCGCCCTGCTGCCCACGCCGTTTCTGGACATAAGCTCGCGCGTGAATACCTTTACCGACCGCGGTTTGATTGCCTTTGGCCTTGACCCGGACTTTGAAAACAATGGTTTCTTTTACGTTGGCTACGTTCTCGAGACCGGCCCCAACCTCACCGACCCCGCCAGCAAGAACATGCTCCTCTCCCGTTTTCAGGCAGACCCTTTGAATCCTGATACGGCCCTCGCGGGAAGCGAAAAAATCATTTTGGGTACGGCCTCGACCATCCCCTGCGTGGCGGGCGCCGACTGCATGATCAATGAAGGCGGCACCCATACGATCGACGACATTCGCTTCGCTGCGGATGGGACTATGCTGATCACCGTAGGTGAAGGGGCATTCTTCGATAAGGCGGTTATTGGCGCGTTCCGGGCGCAGGACATGGACAGCCTGAATGGCAAGGTGCTGCGCATCAACACGGACGGCACTGCCCCGGCGGACAACCCGTTCTTTGATGGCGATCCTAATTCCAACCATTCCAAGGTCTATGACCTCGGACTGCGCAATCCCTTCCGTTTCGGACTGCATCCGGTGACTCAGGAGCCATGGATCGGCAACGTAGGCTGGTTCACCCAGGAAGCAGTTGACGTGGGACAGGGAAAGAATTTTGGCTGGCCCTGCTGGGAAGGCGACGCCCCCGAGCCTGACTATCAGTCTGCCTTTCCGGCACAGTGCGCGCCTCTCACCACCGACGCCGTGACTCATCCGGTATTTGCCTATGGCCGCACCTTCGGCACCACCGTTATAGGCGGGTTTTTTTATACGGCGCAAAACTTTCCCGCGGCCTACCAGGGAAATTTTTTCTTTGGCGATTTCTCCTTCAAATGGATCAAGACGATGGTGATTGACGCCAGAGGCAATGCCACGGTGCAGCCATTTGAGGACAATGTGGCAGGGCCGATATTCCTGGATCAGGGGCCGGACGGTAACCTTTATTACATTGCGATCAATACGCAACAACTACGAAGGGTGCGTTTCGTTGGGACAGCCCCCAAGCCTCCCATTGCCGAGGCCTCAGCCACTCCCACCTCAGGCGGTTCGCCGCTGAATGTAAATTTCTCGAGCGCTGGATCTTCTGATCCGCAGGGATTCCCGCTCAGCTTTAGCTGGGATTTTGGCGATGGCGCGCGCGCCACGGCCCCCAACCCCGCTCATACTTATGCTTCTCCCACGCTGCATACATTCATCGCCACGCTGACTGTTACCAATCAGGCCGGCCTTACGGCGAATGCCTCAGTGAATATCACCGTCGGCAGGAATGCGCCGACCATCGCAATTACTGCGCCTGCGGACGGATCCCTTGTCCATGTGGGCGACACGGTCAATTATTCTGCGTCGGCGACTGATGCCGTGGATGGCAAGCTTCCTCCATCCGCACTGAGCTGGGAGATTGTGATTCACCACAACACCCATGTACACACTTTCAGCGGTGGCGCGGGCAATACCGGAAGCATCGTGATCGCCAATCATGACCCGGTGGGGACCTTCTCTTATGAGCTGGTCTTCACAGCCACAAATACCGCCGGGCTCAGCAGCAGCACCAGCGTATTGCTTCCCGTGGACCAGCACTTCAACGGCTGCCAGCCCTCCATTCTGGATCCCTCGGTCACTATCTGCACGCCCGCGGACCAGGCTACCGTTGCTTCTCCCGTGCAGGTTTCCGGCGCGGCAACATCCACTCTCCCGGTTACCGGAATCACGGTGCTGGTGGACGGCACACTGGCCTCAAGCACCACTCAGAGCTCTTTCACCACCTCGCTGAATCTGGCAACGGGCAAACACCAGGTACTGGTGCAGGGCGTGAATCAAAGCGGGATTTCATTCAGCAGAACGCACACTATATTCGTGACTGTTCCCGCCACACCGGACTTTTCGCTGACCCCGGCTTCGGGGTCTTCTGTTTCCGCCTCGGTTGCGGCCGGGCAGACGGCAACCTATAACCTCTCGATCAGCGGCGCCAACGGATTCAGCGGTACCGTTAATTTGACATGTAGTGGCGCGCCCGCAGGCGCGGATTGCGCCGTTACTCCCAATTCCATCAGCCTGGCCGGCGGCGCGGCACAGGGATTTGTCGTGTCCGTTGCGACTCAATCTCACACTTCGGCAGCCCTGGACCGCCGCAGCCATCCAGCGCTGTGGTGGTCTTTGGCGGCTTGCCTGGCAGTGGTGCTCATTCGTCCGCGACGCAGACGGAGGCATCACCTGCTGGCGGCAATCACGGCACTCACGCTGGCGGGTTTCATGGTGTCGTGCGGTGGAGTCCAAAGCACGCCCACGCAGACTGTGGCAGCTGCCGCGGGGACTCCTGCCGGCACGTACGCGGTGCAGGTGTCAGCAACTTCAGGCAATATCAGCCATCAGATCAATCTGACTTTGAAGGTGCAATAGTCCGGGCCGGGGTTGCTGAAGTTAGGCCGTCTCGGCCCGTTCGAGTCGTGCACGCGAAAATGAAGAGGCAAATCGCCGATAAAGAAGGAACGTTATGGTGAGCGACATCGTTCCGATGCCTACCGACACTGCATATCTGAGTGTGGGCGAGTCCATGACAAAGGGCAGCAGTCCGATGGCAAGCGCCGGCGGCATATGCAGCTGGAACACCCGCAGCAGGGCCACGGTAATTGCCAGAGTGATCATCACCGCGAGAGGCTCCGGGCGAATCCACCGGTGGGCCATCACACCTGTTACGGCGGCAAGAATACTGGCCAGAGGGAAATAATACGGAGAGTCGGACCAGGCACAGGTTTCCGGATGGCCCAGCATCTCATAGGCCAGCACAATCAGCGGCGGAAACAAAATGAAGCGCATGCCGGTCTTCACGGCGAGTGCGCCAGCGACGGCGGTAAACAGGTACAACACGATGTACCAGGCATGGCTGCGCGGCTGGCTTTCGAGTAATTCAATGGTCCGGAAATCCGCCCGGTGCAGGAAACGCAGTCTTCTTGCAGGAGCCAACCGTCTCCAGACGAGCAAGACCAGCACGAGAGCGATGAGCACCAGGCAAACGGAGGGAGGATAGAGCCAGCTTTTCACGTCGAGCACCAGGGGCAGCACCCCAGCGGAAATGGCCGGCGCCACCGCGGAGCGCAAAGCGAGAATCATGCCAAGGCTGAGCGACATGATGACCAGAATGCCGGTGACGCCATAGGCCAGATGCCGTCCCACGGCAATGCCGATCACGGCGGTCGCCGTGGGCGTGACCACGAGTTTCCACGGCTCCTTTGCCCATTTTCCGTAGGGCCGGGTCAAGACGTCGAGGGCAAGCGAGGCCAGCTCGGGAAACATAATGTAGGCAAGGTGCAGACCGTTCGCCGTGGCGGCAACGCCCACCATATAAAGGACGGCGACGGCTTCCGCCAAAGTGCGCGGCTCGGTGGCGAATTGCCTGATTCGTGACAGGAGAGAGGTCTGCAGGGATGGTTGCGTGGCAAGTAAGGTCATTTTTCAGAGACTCTGCCTCGAAGCACATATTATCGCATTACGATATTATTTTTGTCATCTACTTTTTTCGCGACTGAAATGAAACAATCCTTATGTGGCAGGCGACACGTTCTCGAAGACATCGCGATGGAGTAGTTTGACGGGGCTGAACGTTTCAATATGCCGGGTGGACGCCTTAGGTCCATCTTCGGCTTTCAGCCGCGATATTGCCGCGAAAGATGCGCGGGCATAGAATTAAACTAATCGGATAGATCGTCTCCAGCCGCTTTCGTAAAAGACAAGCGGGGAGCACAATCATGGGTGTCACCGGCCTCGACCTCGACGTCAGCGGAGTTCCTCATCAGCGCTCGCCGCTTGAGTCACAATTACAAGCCACTCTCAATATCGTTCCAGCACATGCCTGGTACGCTCTGCCCAACGGAGAACTCAAATTTGTGAATGGGCGGACCGCCGATTATCTGGGTCTCCCCAAAGATCATTCTCTCCGTTTCGGTACAGGCGCCGGCGCGGCCTGGGATTCCCACATCGTTTTTCTGCATCCGGATGATCGCGAAGAGACGCGCAGAGTCTGGGCTGAGTGTTTGCGCACGGGCAGCGTCGGCGAGGTGAGTTTTCGTGCGCGTAACGCCGAGGGAGGGTACCGCTGGTTCCTCAGTCGCGCCGAACCTGTCCGGGCCGCAAACGGAGACCTGCTGCACTGGATCGGGGTGAATCTCGACATTGAAGAGCGCAAGCAAGCCGAGTTCTACCTCGCGGAAGGACAGCGGCTTACCCATACGGGCAGCTGGGCGTTTACCCCCACCGGGTTCGAGTACTGGTCTTCGGAGTTGTTTCATATCCACGGACTCGATCCGAAGGGCAACCCGCCAACCACCGAAGAATATCTGGCCCTGGTGCATCCGGAAGACCGGGAATCCGTGGTGTGGCAGATTCAGGAGATGCTGGCGACCCATCGAGTATGCGACTTCACGAAGCGAATCGTGCGGCCTGACGGACAGATTCGGACCGTCCGTTGCGTGGGCGTTCCCGCGACGACCCAGGAAGGGACGTTCCAAAGATACGTGGGCACGGGAATGGATGTGACCGAGCAGGAGCACTTGATCAAGGCGCTCCGGAAAAGCGAGGAAGAACTGGAGAAGCGGGTGTGGGAGCGCACACAGGAAATCAGTGTGCAGAAACTCCGGTTCCAGCAACTCTTTGAGAATGCTCCGGTCGGCATCGTGATGCTCGACGCGCAGGGCAGAGTGATCGCGGTGAACCGGGTTTTTGAGGCGATGTTCCAGTTCACCTCCGAAGAGCTTTTCCACAAGCGCATCATAGACGCGATTGTTCCGGATTCTCACAGAGCCGAGTCCGAGGACATCGCCAGCCGTCTGCGGCTGAGCCAGTTTGGCCGGTGGGAGACCATACGCAGGCGGCGGGACGGAAGCCTGATCCCGGTGGAAATGTACGGCGTGCCCATCGCCTCCGAGGGGCGCATGGAAGGCATGTACGGCATGTACGTGGACATCAGCCAGCGCAAGCACACGCAGGATGAGTTGAAGAAAGCCAAGGAATCGGCCGAATCAGCTAACTATGCCAAAAGCGTTTTTCTGGCCACCATGAGCCATGAGATTCGCACGCCCATGAATGGCATTCTCGGCCTGACTGAACTGCTTCTGGATACACCGCTTACTCCCGAACAGCGCAGCGATCTGGGCATGGTGAAAACCTCCGCCGATTCGCTGCTTACGGTCATTAATGATGTGCTGGACTTCTCCAAGATCGAAGCCGGCAAGCTGGAGTTTGAGCGGACCAGCTTTGATCTGCGCCAGACCCTGGGCGAAGCCATGAGGCCGCTGGCCTTCCAGTCCGGCAAAAAGAACCTGGAACTGGTGTTTGAAGTTGGCGCGCGGGTCCCGCAAATGGTGATTGGCGATCCGGTCCGGCTGACCCAGGTGCTGGCCAATCTCGTGGGCAACGCCATCAAGTTCACGGAGCGAGGCGAAATCGTGGTCCGCGTGAATCAGCAGGCCAGCGACCCGCAAGGTGTGGAAATAGCCGACCAGAACACCGTATGCCTGCACATTTCTGTCGCCGATACCGGCATCGGCATTCCCCCGGACAAGCAGAAGGCGATCTTCGAATCGTTTACCCAGGCGGAAGATTCAACCACCCGCAAATATGGCGGTACGGGATTGGGGCTGGCTATCTGCTCGCGCCTGCTGGAGGGCATGGGCGGCAGGATTTGGGTGGAAAACCGGCAGCCAGGCAGTGTCTTCCATTTCACCGTACGCCTCAGGGCTGGGAAAGAGGGTTCGTCGCACCATGCTGTTCCCCAGGAAACAGAGGCCCTGCGCGGACTGCGCGTTCTAATCGTGGACGACAATGCCGCCAGCCGCCATCAACTCACGGAAATGCTGGTCAACTGGGGGATGACGCCAACCGACGTGGAGACCGGCAGCTTCGCTGTACAGACCCTGAGCAAAGCCGAACGATTGGGCAAGTCTTTCCAGCTGGTCCTGCTCGATACCCATATGCCGGAGATGGACGGATTTACCGTGGCCGAGAAGATACGGCGCAGCCCTGGTTCGCGCCACGTACCTGTGATCATGCTGACTTCCGGCTGCAGCTCCAGCGATGCGGTCCGCAGCCGGGAGCTGAACATCAGCGGCTATGTAACCAAACCGGTGCTCGAAGCAGAACTGCTTTCCGCCATTCGCGCTTCTGTTGGCGCGCAAGTCTCGGACAAACTTGCCGCCTGCGCGGTGAGTTCTGCCGGCAATTCCAATGGCAGGCGCCGGATGCGGCTGCTGCTGGTGGAAGATAATCGTGTGAACCAGGTGCTGGCCACCCGCATACTGGAAAAGCACGGCCATCACGTACGCGTCGCCAGCAACGGCCGGGAAGCCATTGCAATTCTCACGAGCCATACATTCGATCTGGTCCTGATGGACATCGAAATGCCGGAGATGGATGGCCTTGAGGCCACCCGTGTTATCCGGCAAAATGAAAAACCTGGCGGCAAGCACCTGCCGATCATTGCCATGACCGCTCATGCCATGACCGGCGACAAGGACAAATACCTGACCGCGGGCATGGATGATTACATTTCCAAGCCGGTCCATCCCAAACAGATGCTGGATACGATCGAACGCTTAGGAGCTTGCGAAGGGCAGGCTCATCCGGAGATCCATTCGGACCGCGAAGCAGCTAACTTCTGAGCAGCCCACGACAATCTTTCGCTGCCTGACTGCAAATGAGCACTGGACTCGAAAGCGCGTCGACAACACAGGCTGCAACAGAAGTGATCATGTGATTTATTAAATTTCAGTCCTTGAATTCGCTAAAGAAAGATTCGTCGATTTCGTATGTTTTTACAGGCTTGAGGCCAAGTTCGAGCCGCTCAAGCATGTCAACAAGCGCGTCACCGTCTATCAATTCAATGGCTGGAACGCCGTCACGTGAGCCTTCACGGCGCGCTTCAGCCGTAAAAGTACCAGTTGTAATGATGATTCCTTTGTCAGCTCGACCTGCCATTGCGCCCCGGAAGTCTCGCACTTGTGATGGTGACACGGAACTCTTGTATCGCTTGCACTGGAACAAGACTTTGAAAGAGACGAGCGCGTTGATTTGGAGTGTGCCATGTCCGTCTATGCCCTCGTCCCCGCTCCGGCCCGTGACTTCTACCTGGGTGAATCCAGACTCGCGGAGCAGGCGCTGAGACAGGCGTTCAAAGCCGGAGGCCGAAAGACCGCGGAGCATTCCGAGTGCGCGACTTCGGTAGTCACCGGCTTCGGATGGTTGCTCTGGAATAGTCTCGACGGCGCCTGCTTTCGCCCGACCCTCCTGCTGAAAGGTGCGCGACCATTTCCGAAATATTTCGAGGGATTGATCCTGGGAGAGCGTTGTGGAACGACCACGCTCTGTAAGACTCCATACTCCACGCTTTGAAGAATCGAGCAATCCTTCTCGAACAAGATAAAAGCGGGCCCAGGCTATTTTGTTCCTGAATCGTGGCTCTCCCGAGGGGAGCAATTCATTCTGCTCTTCGTCAGAGATATTCTTTTCCAAAGCAATGCGTTCGACTACTTCGTTAGGCGTTCCTGAACCGCCAAGTAGCCGCAGGGCATCCAGAAGCGGGCCAAAGTATCTGACAAACTGTGGACCTTTTTCGCTCTTTGCTTTTGCTATTGCAGGTTGCATAGTCTTGACCGTTCCGAGCCTGATGAGATGTCAATCCTAACTTAACTATTCTAAGCCCAAGTCCAAGCCCCACATGGGATATCCTGCATGGTAAGGCCCTTGGGTGCACCTCGTCGCGAACCTGTGCAGGGCGTGATGCAGATAGAAAACGAGGAGGCATGACCGCGAGAACTCCCTGAAACTGCAGTTGTGCTGCATGCTCTGTCGGGATCTCTCGACTTCGCGCTATAGATTCATTGGATGGAAAATATTTTTCTGGCGCTGCGCTCGAGATGACAGGGTACGGGCGGTTTTTACAGAGTATAGGCGGTTTTTGTGGATACGGTGGCGACTGTGTGGGCGCAGGCCGTCGCGTCGCAGCTGGGCAAATTTTTAGCCCGATGCAAGGTCTTTATTTACCCACTATCCATTTTATCCACTATCCGCTTTATTCACTATCCGCGATGCCCAATTGACAAAGATAATGCTGATCATACAGTCATAAATTCAAACACAACCAATCCTCTACGATTCAGTGGCAATTTTTTATGGCTGTCATCTTGAGCGCAGCGCCGCGATGGTCTTTTACATACAATAATCCGGAGCGCGGAGTCGAAAGATCCCGAGCAAGCTTGTCACTCCATGCCGATTCAGGGAGTTCTTCCCGGGAACTGTCCCGTAAATTGCGATTCGCAACTATAGTCGCTACGCCAGAAACGGAACTGATCTGTAGTTTTACCAACAAATACGGCATACGGGATAGATCGTGAGCACACCCTAAATCTGCATTTTGTGCAGCAAACACTCCCAAGAGCTCTCGACCTCGCTATAAAATTTGCAGCGAATGACCCGGTTCTGGCGCTGCGCTCGAGACGACCGGATAACAGATTTTGCAGAATTATTTAAAAGCCGATTCAGGGAGTTCGCCCAGACGCTGCCCTGAAAATCGCATTTCACGACCCCAGTTTTCCGCCAGGTCCTGCCAGCGCGGATTCAGCTTTTCTATGAGGGCGATCTTTTTCTCACGTCGCCAGCGCTTGAATTGCTTTTCACGGCTGATGGCCAGATGTACATCCTTGTAACTCTCGTAGTAAACCAGACGATGGCACTGGTACTTCCTGGTGAAGCCCTCAATCGAATCGTATTTGTGCTGGTGAATGCGCCGGTCGAAGAATCCGGTCATGCCGATGTAGAGTGTGCCTGAATTGCTGGACAGGATGTAAACCCAATACTTGTAATGGAAGCCATCGCGCACGGGGAGAGATGTTAGCACGCATCGCCTTAGCTGAAATCTGAAAGCCGCAACTCAAACCTTGTTGCCTGAATGACATATGCAGAGCATATGCCAGCATGAGTCTCTTCTTAAGATACTGCCCCGTGTTGATTGACAAATTTTTGCCATTGATACGCTGCTCCTTTTCGTGGTATCACACACGAGCTTGTCCCAGGAGAAGCAGTAGTTTTCTGGTATTTGAAAACTAAAACAGGCATTAATCCTGTCCGAAACCAAGGACTGGGATTAACCAGAGAGTAACTGACGCGATCGACACGTTTCCGGAAAACAACTCCCCTCCCCTGTGATATCCCTTGCGATCTATTGAGCTAACCCTTTTAGACCTTGTGATGGGGATCGACCAGGAGGGGGGTACCCGGAGTTAATCGACGAGTAACTCCGGGAGCCAGGGCTGTCTGGCGCAATCGCCACGGTGCCTATTCCCGTCCGCAATAGGCGGCGTACGGAGTTACGCTGATCACATTGACCACCGAGCCGGCGCGGACCACATATTCTGAAGCGCCGTAGCGGTCCGCGCCCTCTTTCCAGTCGTAGGTGTAGCCCAGACGCGTCCAGGGATAGCTGTATGCGCCGTTGTGGTCGGGCGCTACCACGTACGAAGTGAGCATTTGTCTGGCAATCCACTGTATGTGGAGCGGATTGACCCACGCGGGAAACTGCTCACCGCAGTAGCTTTCTTTTTTTGCGCCGCAGGGCCAGGGCGTGGTGGTGAGGGGGTTGGTGGCGGGGCGAAAAATGTCACTGGCGGCCACCTTCATGACCACGAAGTGCTGAAACTGGGCTTCCGGCTGCAGGCCGAGAAGCTGGCGCAGGCGCAGGGCGAGGTCCTTTTCCTTGAAGCCTTTGCACTTCTGCTCTACTTCCGGCACGGCGGTGACCCACACGGGGCCACCGAGGCCCTGCGGGCCAGGTGCATAGTCGCGCGCGGTGAGCGTGACGACTGTGGCGGTCATGGTCTCCGGCGCAAAGCGCAGAGGAAAGAGCGGGCGCAGGTTCTCTTCGCGCCAGGTGGCGGAATCGATCACGGTGGCGTTATAACGCACCCACTGGCTGGCCACCGAGTCATCAGAAGAAGAATGAGATGGCGCGGTTTGGGCGAAATTCGGCAGCGTGGCCGAAGAGAGAAGCAGCAGAAGCAGGAATCCTGCGTGGCGAAGCAGGCGGCGATAGTTGGTCATGGCTTTTCTCCAGTTCAGACGACAGGGAACTTTAACCAGGCAAAGCCCCGCCGTCAAAAAAAAAGAAGACTGCAAACAAAAAGCAAAGTCTCTGCTTATAACAATCCTTAATAGAGGCGACAAAAAATTTGAATTTCCCCCGGCTTCCCGCGCTGGCTAGAGTTGGTAGCTGAGGTTTGAAAGCTACGATGAGCGCACTACGTTTTCTCAGGATATTCGCCGCCCTGGTTTTTTTGTGTCTGGCAGTTCACGCGGTGGTTGCCCAGACCGCTACGCCGACGCAAGCCGACCGCATTGCCAAACTGGAGCAGGCGGTTACTGAAGCCAAAAGCTCGGCGGACAACTCATGGCTGCTGACCAGCTCGGCGCTGGTGCTGCTCATGACCGGGCCGGGGCTGGCGCTCTTCTATGGCGGGCTGGTGCGGCGGAAAAACGTTCTCGCCACCATGATGCAGAGCTTCGCCATGATGGCGCTGGTGACGGTGCTGTGGGGAATCATCGGTTACAGCCTGTCGTTCGGCTCGGGGACGTCCTTTATTGGCGGCTTGCAGCACATGTTCCTGAAGGGCGTGGGCACAACGCCGGATGGTGATTATTCCGCCACCATTCCTCACCAGACGTTCATGATCTTTCAGCTCATGTTTGCCATTATTACTCCGGCGCTGATCACCGGGGCCTTTGCCGAGCGGATGAAGTTCAGCTCCATGGTGGTGTTTATGGCGCTGTGGTCGCTGCTGATTTACGCGCCGATGGCCCACATGGTGTGGGGCAAGGGCGGACTGCTGAATGCCGCGCTGGGCGGGAGATTTCCCACGCTGGATTTCGCCGGCGGCACGGTGGTGCATATTACGTCGGGCGTTTCGGCGCTGGTTTGCGCACTGTATTTGGGAAACCGCATGGGATATCCGCGCGAGCCGATGCCTCCGCACAGCATGGTGCTGAGCTTTATTGGCGCGTGCCTGCTGTGGGTGGGCTGGTTCGGATTCAACTCGGGCAGCGCGCTGAGCGCGGGTGGGCTGGCCACCAGCGCTTTTGTGGCCACGCACTTCGCGGCGGCGGCGGCGGTGGTGGGCTGGGTCGGAGCGGAGTGGTTCCGCAACGGAAAGCCCAGTGCTCTGGGCGCGATCTCCGGCGCGGTGGCGGGACTGGTGGCAATTACCCCGGCCTCGGGCTATGTAGGCCCGTCCGCGGCCATGATCATTGGGCTGATTGCCGGCGTGTTCTGCTATCTGATGGTGGCGCATGTGAAGGCGCGCTTTGGCTATGACGATTCGCTGGACGCCTTTGGCGTACATGGCGCGGGCGGGACACTGGGCGCGCTGCTCACCGGTATTTTCGCGGTGAAGGCGATCAATCCGGTGTTTCACGACGCCGCCGGCAACGTGCTGCCTTCCGGAGCGCTGGAGGGCAATCCGCACCAGCTGGTGAATCAGGCTATCGGCGTGGTGATCGCGTGGGTGCTGGCCGGTGTGGGAACATTTCTGATCCTGAAGCTGGTGGACGCCATGATGGGCCTGCGGGTTTCAAGTGAACACGAGATTCTGGGACTCGACCTCTCGCAGCACGGCGAGGAAGGCTACTACGGCGAAGCCGCCGCGGAAGAGGCTTCTGCTTAGACTGACTGGTCTTTGAAATACGAAATATCAATGTCAGCGGCACGGGGGCTGATCCTGTGCCGTTTGATTTGCTGAATTAACCGCACGACATGCCCATGTCACTGAATGCGGCAAAGTGCGTCATGCGGGGCATTCAGGAAAGTCCTGGCACAGACCAATATTTTTCCGCATTAATTTGGCGGTGTAGTACCAGATTCGCCCAAAACCATGGTCCGGTACATCCGCTGAATCAGGTCTTTTTGTGCCGGCGTCAATGGGCCATCTTCTTTCAAGCCCATCTCCTTCAGAGAACGCTTGTAGACTTCTTCACGCTCCTGACGAGTCAGTTCTTTGGCTTGCTTTGGATCCATCATCTTGAGAGCATTTCGCTGGATTCGCGCATCTTCGGCCAGTATTTGTTTTTGTTCCTGTTCCACCCGCAGGTACTCTGCCTTACGCAGAGATTCAATTTCGGAACGCATTGCAGACGCTCTCTGCCGTGTCTCCGGCGTGCAGACAGAAAACTCCTCGATCATCTGCATAACGTACTCTGCATCAAGGAAATCCATCTTGTGTTGCATTACAGCTTCGCGAACAGGCAGGATCGCCGCCTCGCATTGCGAGGACAGCGCATACTGTGCTCCGACACGTAGATCAATGTTCGCCATAAGGCTCATCAAAGCTGGAACATCGGCCGGAGTGAGTTTTTGCGAAAGCTTGTTTTGTGACTCAGTGTTGTAACCCATTCCATGCGCACCCCAATGCCGGCTGTGGAGGATAATGCGTCGAACCTGTTTGACAGACTTCGGGGCTCCCGCTGGCGATTGAGTACATGCCGCCAGGCAGAAACCGGCTAATACAAGAATGGCGCTCCACGGTGAATTCACAAGCGCCATTTTAGCCTGGCGCGATCTGCTCGGTTTGCCCATTCCGCCAGACTCCGATAGAATCACTGGTTCCCAATCAGCACTGCAAAAGACTGCTGTAGAACCCAACCGCATGAAGATTCACGAGTATCAGGCTAAAACAATTCTCTCGAAGTATGGCGTGGCTGTGCCGCGGGGCGAGATGGCCCTGACGCGCGAAGAAGCCAGTGAGACCGCGAAGCGGCTGTTTGATGAAGGCGCAAAGGGCGTCGTGGTCAAAGCGCAGATCCATGCCGGCGGGCGCGGCAAGGGCGGCGGCGTAAAAGTCGCCAAAACCCTGGACGAAGCCAACGGCTGGGCCGACAAGATTCTGGGCATGAAGCTGGTGACCCACCAGACCGGCCCGGAGGGCAAGATTGTGCAGCGGCTGCTGATTGAAGAGACGCTGCCCATTGAGCGCGAGCTGTATCTCGGTATTGTGGTCGACCGGGTGACGTCGCGTCCGGTGTTCATGGCGTCGGCTGCGGGCGGAATGGAGATTGAAGAGGTCGCGGCCAAAGACCCGAACGCCATTCTGAAAGAGGCCATTGATCCGGTGACCGGCTTCCAGCCGTTTCACGCGCGGCGCCTGGCTTTTGGCCTGGGACTGAAGCCCGAACTCATTAATGAAGCCGTACGCCTGATGTCCGGGCTGTATCGCGCCTTTGTGGAGACGGACGCCTCGCTCTGCGAGATCAATCCGTTTATCACCACCACGGACAACCGCGTGTTCGCGCTCGACGCCAAATTCACCTTCGACGACAATGCGCTATTCCGCCACAAGGACCTCAAAGAGCTGCGCGACATCAATGAAGAAGATCCGCTCGAGGTGGAAGCGTCGAAGTACAGCCTGAATTACATCAAGCTTGATGGCAATATTGCCTGCATGGTGAACGGCGCGGGCCTGGCCATGGCCACCATGGACATCGTGAAATACGCGGGCGGCTCGCCGGCGAATTTTCTTGACGTGGGCGGCGGCGCCAATGCCGAGCAGATTCGGCACGCCTTCGAGATCCTGCTCAGCGATAAGAACGTGAAGGCCATCCTGATCAATATTTTTGGCGGAATCCTGCGCGTGGACACGCTGGCCAACGGAGTGGTGGAAGCGGCAAAAGCCACCAACCTCAAGCTGCCTCTGGTGCTGCGCCTGGAAGGAACCAACGTGGAGCAGGGTCGCGAGATCCTCAAGAATTCCGGCCTGAATTTTACCGTGGCCACGGACATGAAAGACGCGGCCGAAAAAGTTGTACGGGCCGCTGGCCGCTAGCTAACAAAAAGTACCTGGAGAAATGACCGGCCGGCAGCCAAGAGAGCTGCCAGCCGGTGGCTCAAAAACATGTCAATACTGATCGACAAATCGACTCGCCTGATCGTTCAGGGCATTACCGGACGCGAAGGCACATTCCACGCCAAAGGCTGCGCGGCTTATGGCACGCAGGTAGTCGGCGGCGTAACGCCGGGCAAGGGCGGCTCCACGCATGAGGGCTGGCCGGTTTTCAATACGGTGCAGGAAGCCCGGGAAAAAACCGGCGCGAACGCCACGGTGATCTTTGTTCCGCCGCCATTCGCGGCCGACGCCATTATGGAAGCCGTGGACGCCGAGATTCCGCTGATCGTCTGCATCACGGAAGGCGTGCCGGTGCTGGACATGGTCCGCGCCTTCGAATATCTGCAGATCAAAGGCAAGTCGCGGCTGATCGGCCCGAACTGCCCGGGAATCATCTCTCCTGGAAAGTGCAAAATCGGCATCATGCCGGGGCACATTCATAAGGAAGGCAACATCGGCATTGTTTCGCGCTCGGGCACGCTGACGTATGAAGCCGTGTTCCAGCTCTCGCAGCGCGGCGTGGGACAGTCCACCGCAATCGGCATCGGCGGCGACCCCATCATCGGAACCAATTTTGTGGACGCGCTGAAACTCTTCAACGCCGACCCGCAGACCGAAGCCATCATCATGATCGGCGAGATTGGCGGCAATGCGGAAGAAACGGCCGCCGAGTACATAAAGCAGCACGTGAAAAAGCCCGTGGCCGCGTTCATCGCCGGGCAAACCGCGCCTCCGGGACGCCGCATGGGCCATGCGGGAGCGATCATCTCCGGCGGGCACGGCACGGCTTCAGAAAAAATCAAGGCGCTGGAAGCAGCGGGCATCGCCGTGGCCAAATCACCGGCGCTGCTGGCGGAAACGCTGCTCGAACGAATGGGCGCAGCCGCAAAATAAGATATTCAGAGATCAGGAGAAATGACGCAGGACATGCAGACTTTGCAACGAACTTTTTCTATTGTGAAACCCGACGCCGTGGCCAAAGGCGCCACCGGAGACATTCTCCGCATGATGCAGGAGAAGGGCTTCCGCATCATTGGCATGAAGATGCTGGAGATCAACAAGCAGCAGGCGGAGGGCTTTTACGCCGTCCACGCCAGCCGGCCGTTCTTTGATTCGCTGACTACGTTTATGTCCAGCGGCCCCATCGTGGTGCTGGCGCTCGAAAAAGAGAATGCCATTGCCGACCTGCGCAAGCTGATGGGCGCAACCAATCCCGCGAATGCCGAAGAAGGCACCGTGCGCAAAAAGTGGGCGGACAACATTGAGCACAACGCTATCCACGGCTCTGACGCCGATGAGACCGCGCGCTTCGAGCTGAGCTACTTTTTTGCCGGATACGAACTGACAAAGTAGATTCCGTCAGCAACTAAGACTCTATAAACACAAGAGCCCATGGCAGACTGCATGCCATGGGCTCTGTTTTGTTGATTGCTTTAAGACAGCTACTTAGTCGATCGCCACGCACAGATCCCGCGAGCGCTGTTCCATAATCCCATCCAGGCCGCCGATTACGTACTGCTGAAAGTACGGCGCGGTGCGGTGGGCTTCGAGCGCAGCCTGGTCTTTATACTGCTCGTAGAAGAAGAACCGGCGCGGCTCCTCAATCGACTGGTGCCCAACATACATCAGGCAGCCAGGCTCCTTGCGCGAATGCTGCTGCATCACGCGAATGTATTCTTTGCACTTTTCTTCCATGCCGGGCTTTACCAGCATGTCAACCTTTAAAACGATCATCAGGCCCTCGCGGTGGTTTTACGGGAAATTATTTGTTGTTCGAACTCAGGCATAAACATCGTCTGATCGCGGTCCGGCCCGGTTGAAACCATGCCGATGCTCGCGCCGGTTTCATCCGCCAGGAACTTCAGATAATCCTGGGCCTTCGCGGGCAGAGCGGCAAAGTCGGTGATGCCCTCGGTGGATTGGTTCCAGCCAGGCATGGTTTTGTAGACGCATTCCACCTGGTCATACCCCGTGGCCAGAGCGGGTACTTCACGCGTTATTTTGCCGTTGACCTTGTAGCCCACGCAGACGGGAATTTCTTCAAGATGATCGAGAACATCCAGCTTGGTAATCACCCACCAGTCAATGCCATTGATCATACGCGCATAACGAAGCAACGGAAGATCCACCCAGCCACAGCGCCTGGGGCGTCCAGTGACCGCGCCGTACTCGTTTCCTCGTGCGCGGATTTTCTCCGCCATGTCGCCCTGTATCTCCGAGGGGAAAGGCCCTCCACCCACTCGGGTGCAGTACGCCTTGGTCACGCCAATCACGCTGCTGATGGCATTCGGGGGGACGCCGGTGCCGATGACCGCGCCGCCGGATGTCGCGCTCGACGACGTAACAAAGGGATACGTTCCATGGTCGATATCGAGCATGGTTCCCTGCGCGCCCTCAAACATTACTGCTTCACCCGCAGCAATGGCTTCATTGATCAGCAAAGCCGTGTCGGTAACAAACGGCGCGATCTGCTCGGCGGCACGCGCATATTCGTGGTACATGGCCGCGGGATCGAGAGGCTCGGAATTAAAGAGCGCGTGCGCGATCGCGTTCTTTTCGCGGCAGGCGTTCTCAATGGTGGTGCGAAGCAGGCTGGCATCGAGAAGGTCGGCCACACGCAGGCCACGACGGCCCATCTTATCTTCATACGCGGGACCAATGCCGCGCGAAGTAGTGCCGATCTTGACGCGTCCCGGCGCGTTCTCCGCTCCCATTTCGATCATGCGATGATACGGCAGGATCACGTGGGCGCGGCTGGAGACAAAAAGATTGCCCTCCACCTGCACGCCCAGATCGCGAAGCATGGCGACCTCTTTGAGAAAAGCCAGAGGATCGAGCACCACGCCATTGCCGATCACGGAGCGGCTGCCGCTGCGCAGAATGCCGCAGGGGACCAGTTGCAGAACAAACTTTTTGCCTTTAATAATTACGGTGTGGCCGGCGTTGTGGCCTCCGGCATAGCGCGCCACCACGGAAAAATTTTCCGAGAGGACGTCCACGATCTTGCCCTTGCCTTCATCGCCCCACTGGGCGCCCACAACTACCACGGTCTTTGCACGTTTCACTCGATTACACACTCCATCACCCGCTCATTGGCTCTCTGCAGAAATTGGAATAGTCTGGGATACCGGACGGGGAATTGCTCTTACTAAAAGATTTTAGCAAACCAGGGCGCGGCACACTACGGTTTGCCGCTCAATAAAACAGGCGCAGGCGCCATGTTAAAGGCCGATGAATAAGCCTGCTCGCATAGCCTCGGGCGGATTTTTTCTCCATACAGCGCCATTGCCGCAGCTCACGAGGAGGATTACCCTAAACAAGCCATGATGCCCTTCAAACTGGTGTACAGCGACGACTACCATCTGCCCATCGGCGCGCACGTCTTTCCGGCGGAAAAATACCGGCTGATTCACAAGCGCCTGCTGGAAACGAAGATTGCCGGGCCTTCTGATTTTGTTGTTCCCAAGCCGGCCTCCGACGATGACATCCTTTTGGTCCACACACCGGAGTATGTCCACAAGCTCAAGACCGGAACGCTGAGCGTGAAGGAAGAAATGCAGCTGGAAGTCCCTTACTCGCCGGAGCTTGTGAAATTTTTCTGGCTGGCGGCGGGCGGGTCCATCCTCGCGGCACAGCTGGCGCTGGAGCACGGCGCGGGAATCAACATTAGCGGCGGATATCACCATGCTTTTCCCGGACATGGTGAGGGGTTTTGCATGATCCACGACGTAGCGGTGGCCATCAAACGCCTGCACAAAGACGGCAGGATCAAACGCGCCATGACGGTAGATTGCGACGTCCACCATGGCAATGGCACGGCGGCGATTTTTCCGCCCTTTGCCGAAGCCCAGGGCCATCCTGGTTATCACTTGCCGAGCGCCAGCGCCAGCATGAAGGACATACACACCGGCCCCCGTCCGCCATTCCGCAGCGACAAAGGCGAACTCGAAGTGTTCACGGTCTCTCTGCATCAGGCCGCGAATTATCCCGCGTACAAACCGCCTTCCGCCATTGACGTGAACCTGCCCGACGGCACGACCGACGATGAATATCTGGGCTGGCTGGACCAGGCGCTGGCTTCAGCGCTGCGGCATTTTGAACCGGAGCTGATCTGCTACATTGCCGGCGCCGATCCTTACCGTGAAGACCAGCTGGGCGGCCTGGCTCTGACGATTGAAGGACTCAAGCGGCGCGATGAACTGGTGTTCCGCGTGGCGCGGGCGCGGGGAATTCCGGTGATGACCACCTATGCCGGCGGTTACGCCCGGCGCGTGGAAGATACGGTGACGATCCACTGCAATACGATAATGGCGGCGCGGGAGATTTACGGGTAGAGACGCGGCACTGCCGCGTCTCAATGTCTATGTGTAATGAAACCCGTTGGGTTACGCGGCCACCTCGCCGTATTGTTTGTCCACATAACACCACATCCATGTGTCGCCCGGTTCGGCGGAGCGAATTACCGGATGCTGGGTGGCCTTGAAATGCTTTGTGGCGTGCTGATTCTTGGAGGAATCGCAGCAACCGACATGTCCGCATTCGGTACACATCCGCAACTGGACCCAGGTATCGCCGGTCTTCACGCACTCTTCGCAAAAGTTTTTGTCGGTGCTCGAGACTTTCACGTGCTTGAGATGTGTACATGGGTTCGCCATGGCGGTCTCCTTTTTATTTTAGGCAACTTCCGTAGTAGCTTGCTCCGGCGGCCGCTCCAGTGCCGCACGGTCCCATTGTCCCAGCTCGGCGCCGGCTTCGTAAGTGCTTTGCAAAAACTCCAGCAGCATTCCACAGGGAGAGGCCGCGCGCCGTACATCCTCATACATCAGGATAAACTCGCTCATCTTGTCATGGTAAAAAGCAGCGGCCGGGCGGACCCGCCGCCGGGAGAAGCCAGGCGGCTCCGGAGCTGCATAGCAATAGAAGGCCGCATCGTCCACCGCGCCTCCGCCGCACCACCATCCCGCGCTGATCACCTCATGGGAATATGCTTCCCGCATGATTTTGCGCAGCACGGGGTCGGGATCAGTGCGCTCCGGCGCGCGTCTCCCGGAAAAGCGCGTGACCGCGAGGTCCATGCTTCCCCAGAAAAAGTGTACCGGGCTCGATTTACCCACGAAACGCGGACTGAATATCCGGAAGACCTCGTCCACCGAAACCAGAATGCGCCAGAATTTGTGGGCCGCCGCCGGATCGTACGAGCGATGAACATTGTCCTGATCGAAGGGGATAGGGTCGGCCACCTCCACCGGCATTTTCCAGATATTCACTTCAATGCCGAGGGCGTGCAGGGCCGCCATGAATTCGCGGTAAAAATCCGCCACCGAACGAAGGGCCAGCGGAAGAGTTTTGCCGGAACCGTCACTGCACTGGATCACCACCTGGTGCCGGATGAAATCGAATTGAATTTCAAAGACCCGCTCGCCATAAGGAATGGGGGAAGTGCCCAGCCCGCGCGCATTCACGTAGAGCGGAACATTCCACCAGTGGTTGACGAGTGGAGTAAGCGCCAGCCTGACCTTGCCGGCGATCTGCAGCCACATGTGCAGGGTGTCACAGGTGTCTTTCCACGAAGCCAGGGGAAGCGACGGCCATGCATCGGGAGCGTCCGAGAGAAGAGTACCGCGAGGGTTTGCCATACAGCCAGCTCCGGATTCTTAGTATAGTTCGCCTGCAATCGGCGGCAGCAGGGAATTGCTGGTAGTTTGTGAGGGAGCTGCCTTTCCAGCTATGCTGGAATCCAGACCCACACAAAGAACTCATGCAATCCATGATGACCGCTGACCAGCTTCGGGTTGTGCGTCCACGGCTCATCGGCTGCGTAATTCTCCTGAATCAGCGGCGAACAAAACCAATAAAGCAGCGGCCACTGGACTTGTAACAAACAAATTTCCAGGCATGGTTCCGATCTTCAGACGAATCGTCGCGGCGCCGCACCGCCTGCCTCACGGACTCCGCCAGGGAAAGAAATTTATCCTTGCCGCCTGTGGCGGCTGGTTCCGGCAGGAGCCAGCAAATAAAGCCGGCAAAGCCGGTCCGTTTTTCCTTTGCGGACTGGGTATGCAAAAAGTGGATCATCATTCACCTCTGATTCGATAATGTAAACGTAAATTTACATTTACATTATATCTGAGTCAAGCGAAATTCCTCTCCCGGCATTTCCGCAAACGCTGCTATAAAAGGGCCATGGCCAAAGCAAAGAAAACTCTGGCGCCCCAGCAGGCCCGCAGCCGCGAGTCGCTCAGCAAATTGCTGAAGGCCGCGCAGGAAGTTTTAGGGCAGCACGGGGCCGAGGGCGCCACGATTCCGCGCATCGCGGAGCACGCAGGGCTTACACCCGGCGCCGTTTATCGCCGGTTTCATGACAAAGACGCCCTGCTGGAAACTGTAATCCTTGGCATGCTGGAGCGTCAGGACGAGCGGATTCGCGCGGCGCTTACACCGGCCATGTCCAGGCAAATTCCGCTGCCCGTCCTTGCCGAACAACTGATTCACAGTATGCTGGTTAGCTATCGGGCCAACGCCGGTCTGATTCGCGCCATGCGTCAGTTTGCCAGCTCCCGTTTGCATACTCCGTTCATAAAAAGGCTCAGCCGGCTGGAAATCAGTACTTATGAATATATGGTTGAGCTTTTCCTGGTACACCGCAGACAGATCCAACATCCGGACCCAAAAATCGCGGTTTCATTTGCTTTAATGACGGTGATCAGCGCATTGTCCGAGCTCGTGGTTACGGATTTCGATCTGCGGCACTGGCAGCGGCTTTTACCCAAAGACGACCTGTCGCTCAAGCGCGAACTGACACGCACCTTTCTGAACTATCTTGGAGTTGAGGCAAAAGCTGGTTAGCGCAGCATTGGAACCACGCAGCAAACCATTCGCTTACGGACGTGCTGGCGACAACGTTAGCCGTCCTTGTTATAGTCTTTGCCGTGCTAACATCCGCTCTGCGGTTGCGTCTAACTTTGTCATTGTTTTTCTGCCCAGGAATCCACAGAACTCATCCATCAGGAGGCAATATCCATGCGCAGATATCTTTTTTCCGCGGCACTGGCCGCCGGAATGATTTTCAGCACGGTCCCCGTTTCCAGCGCGCAGTCGGCGCTGCTTGATCTGCCGCGCGCCAGCCAGCGGGCGGTGGTGATCCAGAGGATCGGAATCACCAACATCACCCTTCGCTATCACCGGCCTCTGGCCAAAGGGCGGAAAATTTTTGGCGCACTCGAACCTTATGGAAAAGTCTGGCGCGCCGGAGCCAACGAGAATACGGTGATTGAATTCGGCGATGCGGTAACGGTCGAAGGCAAGCCGCTGGCCAAGGGTTCCTACGGCCTGCACATGATTCCGGGCGAGAACGAGTGGACCGTCATCTTCTCTAAAAATTCCAGTTCATGGGGCAGTTACAGCTATGACCAGGCGGAAGACGCCCTGCGGGTGACGGTGAAGCCGCGGACGACAGAGTTCCATGACGCACTCACCTACGACTTTGATGATCTTCAGCCCAACTCAGCGGTGATCACCATGAGCTGGGACAAGGTCGCGGTGCCCTTCAAAGTGGAGGTGAATACCCCCGAGATCGTCCAGCAGAGCCTGCACAATCAGCTTCGCGGGCGAGTCCAGTACGAATGGCAATCCTGGGAAGAGGCGGCCACCTATCTTTTGGACAACAAGCTCAGCGCGGAAGAAGCCGTGAAGGACGCCGACCAGTCCATCCAGGTGGAGGAGCGCTTTGAAAATCTGATCACCAAGGCGCGCGCGCTCGATACTCTGGGCCGCAAAGACGAAGCCGCCACGGTCCGCAATAAAGCGCTGGGCCTGGGTTCCGCGATTCAGCTCCACGGTTACGGCCGCCAGTTGCAGCAGCAGGGCAAACAGGAAGAGGCTTTTGCGATTTTCCGCGCCAACATCAAGCGCTTTCCCGACCACTGGACAGCGCACAGTGAAGCAGCACGGATGGCCTGCGCCAAAGGCGATTTCGATGGCGCGGTAAAAGAGATGAAGCTCGCGGTTGCGGCGGCTCCGGAGCAGTTCAAATCCTCGCTCGATGGGCTGGTAAAACGGCTCGAAGCCAAACAGGACATCAACCGCTAAGAACAGGTTCAGGACCCGCCACGGCTTCCTGCCGTGGCGGGTTTACAGAAATATACAAAACCGACTTTGCTCTCGGGCCTGGGCGGGACTATGCTTGTTGCCATCCGAGGAGATCACATGAAATCTATTGTTGCGCGTCTCGCGGTACTTTTCTGCCTGCTGTCCGCAATCTTCCTGCCTCAGTGCAGCGCACAGGACAACAACAAACCAGTTCTTAAATCGAATACACGTCTGGTGGTGGTTGATGTAGTGGTCAGAGACAATAAAGGAGAATTCGTATCCGATCTTACGGAAGACGATTTCAAGGTGCTGGAAAATGGCAAACCGCAAAAGATCAGCGGATTCACCCTGCAGCGTGCCGAGACATCCGTGGTACAGACCGCGCTGCATCTGCCGCCGAATGTGGTATCCAACGTCTCCCAGCGTCATGCCAGCAGCCTGAATGTGATTGTTCTGGACACGCTCAATGGAGACTTTGCCGGTCACGTACAGGCGCGGGACGCATTGCTCCAGTATCTGGAAACCACCCAGCTCTCCCAGCCCATGGCAATTTTTGCCCTGCAGGAAAAACTGGTTTTATTGCACGATTTCACCACGGACAGCGAAGCGCTCAAAGCGGTAGTGCGGAAATTCAAACCGCCGGCACGGTTTAATCCCGCGGACAATGCCGAAACCCGGGCGACGGCTTTTACCGTCAAAGGCGATTTCCACACCGATAATCGCAATATTGATGCCACCCTGAACGCACTGCACAGCCTGGCCAGAACACTGATCAACTATACGGGGCGAAAAAATGTGATTTGGCTGTCAGAGAGTTTTCCCCTGGTCCTTGCGCCGGAAACAGCCGTGCGTGACAGCATCAGCGTGGCCAACTTTGATGGCCTCACCCGGGTGAGCTCGCAATTTGACGTGCTGCAACAAGAGAACCCGACCCAGGATTATGCCGGCCAGGTAAAAAAAGTGGCCGACGCCATGGCGAGCGCCCAGGTGGCCGTGTATCCGGTGGACTCAACCGCCCTCTCGAAAGATGACCATCTCGCCTCCCTGCACACCATGGAGAACCTGGCCGTAAGCACCGGCGGCAAAGCATTTTACAACCGCAATGATCTGCTGGTGGAGCTGCGCACCAGCCTGGACGACGGCGCGAGCTACTACACCCTCAGCTACTATCCGGAGAACAAGAACTGGGACGGCAAATTCCGCACCATCAACGTTGCCAGCTCGCGGACGGGAGTGAAGCTCCATTACCGGATTGGTTATTACGCGACCGACCCGGAGACCGCGGCGAAAGAAGAAGCCAAACTGGTGGCAGAGGATTTTAGCCGCTCCCTCACTCTGGATGCGCCGCAAGTCACGAAAGTGTTGTTTCAGGCCGGAGTGCAGCCGTCCGGTGGCAAAGTGGTGGTGAATTTCGCCATTGACCCGCATACCCTGACCTTTGATAAGGGAGAAGACGGATCGCAACATGCCTCGCTCAGCTGCGTGGTGTGGGCCTTTTCCAGCAAAGGCGATCCGCAAAGAAGCGAAGGAAGCCTCAAGGCCGACCTGAAAGCCGACGTATACGCCCAGATGATGAAGGCATATCTGCCATGCCAGCGTACCTTGAATCTAAAACCCGGCAAATACACGCTCAAGCTCGGCGTGATGGACCGAATCACCAATCACATGGGGACCATCACGACTGAAGTGGCGGTGCCCTGAGATCAGGCAGGTGATTGCTGGCCAAAGGGCATCAGCCTGGCTGATGCCCTTTGCCGTTTCTCGAATGAACTCATCCACCCCGCGCTGACGCCCGGAGCGACTCAGGGGAGTCCGCTAAATTCTGCAGAGCGCAGCCTGCTCGGTTTCGCTTCGAAAAGTCTGGCCGCATGGTGTAAGCTTCTTGGTCTTTATATATTCCTGCACGGAGGAAGCTTTGAAACTGGCGTATTCCATTGGGTTCATATCGGTCCTGTTCATCGGCGGCATGGCGCAACAGACGGCGCAGCACGGGAGCAGCAGTGCGCCGCAAACGGAGAGTGTTTTTGGCTTTCGCGATTTTTCACCGCAGCGCCAGTGGGACCAGAAATTTATTGCCGTCCCCAGCCCGGTGCGGGCCGAAGAGCATCTGCGTATTCTTACCGCGGAGCCGCATGTAGCCGGCTCGCCCGAAGATAAAAAAACGGCGGACTACGTAGCCGAGAAATTCAAAGAGGCCGGCCTGCAGACGGAAATCGTGCAGTACAAGGTCTGGATGAACCGTCCGGCGGAGGTCAGCGTGGTGGTGACCGCGCCGCCCGGCGTAAAGATGATCGGGCCTTCGCGCGAGCACGTCTCGAGCGATCCATTTCAGGATGACCCGCGTATCCTGCCGGCGTTCAACGGCTCCTCGCCCTCGGGCGACGTTGAGGCAGACGTGGTGTATGCCAACTACGGCCGTCCGGAAGATTTCAAAAAACTGGAAGACATGAAGGTCGATGTCCGGGGAAAGATCGTCATCGTCCGGTATGGTGACAACTTTCGCGGGGTGAAGAGCTTTGTGGCGGAAGAGCACGGCGCGGCGGGCGTGATCATCTATTCCGATCCCTGGGACGACGGCTACTTCAAGGGCGACGCCTACCCGAAAGGTCCGTGGCGTCCGGACACCGCGGTGCAGCGCGGCTCGATTCAGTACATGTTCAAATATCCTGGCGATCCCACCACGCCGGGCATAGCCTCGGTGCTGTCACTGCCGGATGCGAAGCGGATAGCGCCGGAGCTCTCGACCTCCATGCCGAAGATTCCCACGACTCCGCTCTCCTATGCCGACGCACGGCCTATTCTGGAAAGTCTTGGCGGACCGGAGACGCCGCGCGACTGGCAGGGCGCGCTCCCGTTTACCTACCATGTGGGACCGGGGCCGGTGCGGGTGAAAATCCATTTGAAGCAGGACTACCAGTACTGGCCGATCTGGGACGTGATCGGGAAGATTCCGGGCGCGAAATATCCCGACCAGTGGGTGGTGCTGGGCAATCATCGCGATGCCTGGGTGTACGGCGCAGTGGACCCCAACAGCGGCACGGCGGCCATGCTGGAGACCGTGAAAGGTCTGGGCGATCTGCTGAAACAGGGCTGGCGGCCCGACCGCACGATCATCTTTGGCAGCTGGGACGCGGAAGAAGAAGGGCTCATCGGCAGCACGGAGTGGGGCGAAGAGCATGATCGCGAACTCTCGAGTAATGCCGTGGCCTATTTCAATGTGGATGTGGCGGTCTCCGGGCCGAACTTCAATGCCTCGGCCGTTCCCAACCTGAAGGGCTTTGTCCGCGATGTGACCAAACAGGTGCCCAGCCCCAAAGGCGGGACCGTGTATGACGTGTGGAGAGCCGAGAGGGAAAAATCAGAGCATCGTTCGGTGGATACCAACCAGACGCGCACTGCCAACGCCAGAGTAGAGAAAGATGTTCCGGTGGGCGACCTGGGCAGCGGCTCCGATTACAGCGTGTTTATCCAGCATTTGGGCGTGCCTTCCTCGGACATAACCTCCAACGGATCGTATGGCGTGTATCACTCCACGTTCGATAATTTTGCCTGGTTCAAGAAGTTTGGCGATCCAACCTTTGCCTATGAGCAGGAGATGGCGCGCATCTTCGGGATTGAGGCTCTGCACATGGCCTCGGCCGACGTGCTGCCCTACGATTACGCTCTCTACGGAAGAGAAATCGGGGCATACATTGATGCGGCCAAAAACAAAGCCCAGCACATGCTGGGCGCGGACGCGCCCGATTTCACCGCGGCCGCGAATGCAGCCAAACGCTTTGCTGACGCCGGAGCAAAAATCCTGGCGGTTCAGAAAAATCCGCCGCAGGAGAGTGCCCGGCTTAACCAGACGCTTATCTCCGCCGAGCGCGCCCTGCTGATGGAAAAAGGCCTGCCCAATCGCGAATGGTTCAAACATGCCATCTATGCTCCGGGCCAGTACACCGGCTACGCAGCCGTGGTGATTCCCGGAGTGAACGAGGCAGTGGACGCAAAGAATGCGTCCCTGACCAAAGAGCAGCTGCAGGTGCTGGCGGACGCGCTGAACCGCGCGGCCGGGGTGCTGGAGGGATATAGATAGGCTTTAGGACTCGAGTTTGCAGATGCGGCGAATGCCGCGTCTGCGCGTTTAAAAAGACAAAAGGCCGCGTGACGCGGCCTTTTGTCTTTTTACTGTCAGCCTTACTCTTCAACCACAACCGAGCCAACCATGTTTCCATGGTCGCCGCCGCAAACCACCGAACAATTGAAGGGGAATTTGCCGGCTTTGGTGGGGGTGAACTCGATAATGGTGGGCTGTCCTGCCCTCAGCCGCTGGTTGATGTGGAATTCATCAATCGCGATACCATGATCGCGGTCCGTGGCCGTTACGACCAATCTTACGTGTTCGCCTTTTTTCACCTGGACAGTGTTCGGCTCAAATACAAACTTTTTGGCCGTCATTTTGATTTCGTGAACGCCCGCTGCGTCTTTAGGGGCGTCCTGGGTGGATGCATGAAGGTGGAAAAATGCCAGAGCGCCGAATGTGAAGAGCGCCGCAATCATTATTTTTTGTTTCACTTTGTCTCAGACCTCATCTCGAAATGGAATCACAGAAACTCGCAGGATAATCCTGGTTGTCTCTGTCGTACTTTGTCAGCAAATCTGAAAGACCGCTTTGACGCGGTCTTTGTTTTTGAAATGTAAAGCAGTGCAATGTAAAGCAGTTTCTACTGAACCACAACTGTGCCCTTCATTTTGCCGTGGCCAAAGCCGCAGACCACCGAACACTTAAAGGGGAAAGTTCCGGCTTTGTCGGGGGTGAATTCGATAACCGTGGGCTGTCCCTTGTGCAGCTTCTGGTCCACGTGAAATTCCTCAATCTCGATTCCATGATCATGGTCCGTTGCCGTTACTACGAGTTTTACGTGCTCGCCCTTTTTCACCACGATAGGATTGGGCTCGAATTCATACTTTTTGGCCGTCACCTGGATCTCATGTACACCATCTTTGGGAGCGTCCTGGGTGGATGCATGAAGGCGGAAAAATGCCAGTGCGCCGAATACGAAGAGTGCCGCAAAAATTATTTTTTGTTTCACTTTGTCTCAGACCTCATTTCTTAAAAATGGAATCGCGGAAACAGCTCGCCACAATCCTACTATGTCTTTGTCGTGAAAATGTCACCATAAGATGAATTGCTTGCATCCCAAAATTCAATAGCTGCGCAAAAAAAGCGGCGGAAAATCCGCCGCTTCTGGTTCACGCAGAGTCAGGTTACGCCGCCTGCATGGCTTTTCTGGCGCGCTCCTGCAGTTCATTGGGGGACACGTCTTCGATATGCGTTGCTATGCCCCAGAGGTGTCCAAACGGGTCCTGGATAAATCCGGTGCGGTCTCCATAGAACTGGTCCTGCACGGGTTTGAGCAGCTTTGCGCCCTCCGTGGTCGCGCGTTCCACCACGCGATCCACATCGGGGAGATACAGGTACAGACTCACGGGGCTGGCTCCAATACTGGTGGCGCTGGAGTGGCCCTCGCCCATTTGCAGATTTTCATCGGCCAGCATGATACGCGAGTCGCCAATCTGCAGTTCGGCATGGCCGACCTTGCCGTTGGGCTGATCCATGCGGAAAATCTGGGTGGCTCCGAAAACTTTTTTGTAGTATTCGATGGCTTTGGCAGCGCCCCTGATGACCAGGTAGGGCGTCACGGAATTGTAGCCTTTAGGGATGTGCGAGACTTTGTTCATGGTTTTCTCCTTGGAGAATTGATTAAAAAGTTAAGGTTGACTTACCCGCACAGACAAGTACTTCGCCCATGAAATCACACCTCACAAGCCTGCACAAAGCGAGAAATGCTCGTACTACCAGAACTAAGTGCGCCGTTTAATTCACCGTGAGCGTCAGGTTACAAGTCCGGCTGGTTGCGCCTGAAGTGGCGGTAACCGTAATGGTGGAAATTCCTGCCGGTGTTCCCTTGCTGCTGCTGTCGCTGCTGTTACTGCTTGTTGCGCCAGCGCCGCCTCCGCATCCGGTGAGTATGGCAAAGCCCAGAGCCATTCCCAGGGCCAGGCTGGCAAAGCGCCGCCGCGGTTGGTTGGAGTATCCAAAGAGTGCGAACACCGCCAGAAGTGCCAGCATGGCCGCCAGCCAGCCCATGAGCTGAATCTGTGGCAGATGGAAGCCCGGTAACTGCGGCCAGCGGAAGTCAGGAGCCATGCTTCCGCGGGCCGCAGTGCCGACACTGATGCTGAAGTTCGCCGGTGTCGCGCCATTGATACTGACCGACTGCGGATTGGGCGTGCAGGCAGCGTTTGCCGGCGCCCCACTGCAAGCGAGTGTCACCATACCGGTGAACCCTGCAGCCCCGCTCACCGAGAGGTTGTATGTCGCCGTCTGCCCGGCATTGACCGTGGCGGAAGCAGATGTTCCGGATTGCGGCGCCAGAGCAAAATCCGTCCCCGTGCCGCTTAGCGGCGCGGTGTTCTGCGTTCCGCCAAACTGCACGGCAAGCATGCCATTTTGGGTCCCGATGCTGGCGGGAGCAAAAGACACATTCACGATGCAGTAAGCGCCGCCCGCCAGCGCGGAGCAGTTGTTACTTTGCGAGAATCCGGTGGAAACCGTAACCGCGGTAATGGTAATCGCGGAACTGCCAGTGTTGGTGATGGTGACCGCCTGGGCCGCGCTGGCTGTGCCCACCATCTGCGGGCTGAAATGCAGGGACGAGGGCGAAAGGCCCAGAGACACAGACACGCCGGTTCCGGTCAGAGTGATGACCTGGGGCGAGCCGGAAGCGGAATCGGTTACCGTCAGCGTGCTGCTGCGTGTTCCAGTCGCGGTGGCCTTCAGGGTCACGTTGATCGTGCACGTAACGCTTACATCAACCGTATTACCGCAGTTGTTCGTCTGTGTGTAATCTCCGCCGGTGGCAATGGATACGAGCGAAAGCGCCACATCGCCGGCATTGGTAAGCGTTACAGATTTGGTCACGGGAACGTTGAGTGGCTGGCTCGAAAAATCCAGCGTGACTGCGGGCGCGAATACCGGCGTGGCCGGGCGCACACTCTTGCCCGTGAGGCTAACGGTCTGCGGTGAATTGCCGGCCGAGTCATTCACGGTGAGCGTGCCGCTGAGCTGGCCCAGGGCCGTGGGCTGGAACCTGACGGTAATCACGCACGATGCGCCGGCATTCAGCGAGACGCCGCAGTCATTGCCGGCAGAAGCCACTCGGGCGAAATCCGATGGATCGAGCGTGACGGAGATGGAAATACTATTGAGGGCGGCATTGCCGGTATTGGAGAGAATCACGGTCGCCGTGGTCGCCGTATTCTGCACCTGACTGCCAAAATCAATGCTGGTGCGCGAGAGCCCGGCAATGGGAAGGGCCACCACTCCGGATCCGGAAAGGGCCACAGTCTGCGGTGAATTGCTGGCCGAGGTGGTAAATGTGAGCGTTCCCGAGCGTGGCCCGCTTGTACTCGGCTTGAAACTTACGGTCACAACACAGGAAGCGTTGGCGGCGAGTGTGCTTCCACAATCGTTGCTGGCCGAAGCTACGCGGCTGAAATCCGTTGCCCCGGCAGTAACCGCAATCGAGCTGATGTTGAGCGTGGCATCGCCATTGTTGGTGAGAGTCACCGTATTGGTGGCCGCCACTCCCACCGTCTGGCTGCCAAACGAAAGGCTGGTGCTCGAGAGCACCGCGCCTGGTGTTGGCGGCAGAAAGAACTCGCCAAAACCGGTAGCGATGGCGGTGTATCCCGGTCGCTCGGTGATCCCCAGCGCCTGCAGGTTGGTCAGCAGCGTGTCCTGATGCTGATAAAACGTGGTCGAGACAAAGCCCGGTTTCACTTTTGGCCCGATCACCGCCGTGTACACAATGTCTTCACCGTCGAAGTCGCCATTGTCGAAAGTGACAATCAGCATGCCGTCCCCGCCCGGCTGAAAAAAGGGCTGGCTCAGGAGCGGAGCAAACACGTTGGCCTGCAGCCAGTCGTCGGCGGCTTTGGGTGTGCCGTCGTGCGCATCGTGATCGTCATTCGGAATAATGATGGAATATTGCGGAAGCTGATTGTTGGCCAGATCGGTGGCGAACTGGGTAAATGGGACCATATTGAGCTGTTGCGCGAGCGGCGCTCCCCGTCCGGAATCGATGTACCACAAAGGCCCGTTGTGGTGAGGATCGTACGCTGCATATGGATCCGGTGGACTCGTGCGCGGCCCGGTATAGCCCGCGTAAGGCAGCGATTCCGCATACGCCTTCCACGAAATCGGGTCCGGCGTGTGATTGATCATCTCCCGGTAGATGTTGGTATCGGTGATCGGAAAGTAGTTACTACCGTTTGCCGTGAGGCATGACCCTCCCGTGCAGTTAAAGGAATGAATTCCGGTCGAAGAGGAAGCGCAGGGAGCTGTGCACACGCCCGGCGGAATCTGTGAAGGTATGCCCGGAGCCGGCAGGTGCGGACAATCGGACGTGCTGGCGGGATTGGAATGGCAGTAGCCGGAAGAGAGCCACAGATACGCCATCAGCGAACCAGCGCTGTTCGTCCTGTAATTAGTTGCGTGCCCGTACTGGTTGCCCAAAGCAACCAGGTTCGGCATGTAGTTGATGGGATCGGAGCTGTTGGTAATAGTGCCGTAGCTGGTGTTTTCAAGCACAATCAAAAACACATGCGATGAGGCAGGCGTCTGGGCCAAACTGCTCAGACCACAGACAAGGCAAAGCGCAATCACAAGTCGTGAAAACAGATATCGCACAAACCTGACTTTCTGGGGAATGCGTCAAAAATCGCACTCTGGATTGGATGCTGTTAATGATGAGGAGAAAAAAATATTTCGCGAAGACTACAGTATCTTCATAACAAATTCTTCAGGCTTAGGCGCGAATTTTAATCTTTAAATTCTTTATTCTTCCGGCAACTGAGCGGCTGCCTGATAACGTCCAATATCTGCAGGAGCACTGAAATGGCATTGACGCGGGGCCTGGAGGAGCACGAAATTGCTCCCGAGCTGAGGCGTGTGTATGTAAACATTCGCTACAGCCTGGATTTGCCTTTCGTTCCCGAGATATTCAAGCTGCTGGCCGGCCTGCCCGAATATCTGCGCACCATGTGGACCAGCATGGAACCACTGGTTTCCTCCCAGGAATTTCATGCCGCGACCGACGCTTTTCAGGAGATCGCGCACTCCACGGCCGTGACCGGCGGCTGGAAATTCTCCGACCAGCCCAAAATTCTGGCTGCTGAAAAATTTTCCAACGCCGACATTCGGGTCTTCGGCGGGATGGTGGGCTTGTTTGCCCGCTCCACCGCGCAAATGGCGCTCCTGGCCCGCCTGATGCAGCGCGGATATTCCGGCGGACAGCGCGGACGCGTCTCCAGTTCCAATCAGGGGTCGGCACTGGCGCAAATGGTGAAGGTCCACGTTCCCAGCGAACGTGAAGCCGGGCTGCGCGTGTGGCTGATCTATTCCGATATCCGAAGAGTTATGGGAACAACCTTTGTTCCCGACCTGTTTCGGGTATTCGCGCCTTTTCCTCCCTATCTGGCCGCCGCGTGGATTGACAGCAAGCGTCTGCTGGCCGAGCCGCAGTTCATCAGCGGACGCGAAGAACTCAACCGGCGCGTGCGCTCGCTGCTTACCGGATTGCCGGTGAAAGACCATCACCACCTGGCGCCCGATCTGCAACCGGAACAGTGGAGAGAAATTGAAGAAACCGTGGACGGCGCCGCACGCATCCTGCCGCAGCTGGTGCTGCTTTCCTCGATATGGCAGCGCTCCTTTCCCACCGCTTCGCGCCTGATCGGAGCAGCGTAAAGAGGACCCGCAAGTGACGGTTCGTATAATGTCCACATGGACACTGCACGCCGGATCCTCGCTATCGACTACGGTTCGCGGCGCATGGGGCTCGCCGTCACCGACCCGTTGGGTATTACGGCCCAGGGACTGGAGACGCTCCAGCGCAAAAATAAGCGGGCTGATTTCGCGTGGCTCGGCAGAATCATGCGCGAGTACCAGGTGGCGGAGATTGTTCTCGGCTTTCCACTGCGCATGAGCGGCGAAGAAGGCACGCAGGCGCAAAAAGTCTCGGTCTTTGCCGAAGAGCTGAAACAAAAGTTTCAGGTGCCGGTACACCTCTGGGACGAGCGCCTGACCTCGGCCGAGGCCGGCCGCCTGCTGCGCGAAGCCGAGCTCAGTATTCAAAAGCGCGCCCAGGCGGTGGACCGCATGGCCGCCGTGCTGATCCTGCAGTCATTTTTACAGTCGCGCAGTACGGTTTTCTCTTCGGACACTTTTTCTTCAAACTGATAAAGGATTCGCCGTGACCAAAAGCGAAGTTTGCGAATGTATCAGGAAGACCGGCATTATTCCCGCTGTCCGGGTGCAATCGGCGGATGATGCTCATTTTGCCGCTGACTGCGTAATAGATGCGGGTATCCCCATCGTGGAGATCACCATGACGGTTCTCGGGGCCGTGCAGTTGATTTCGCATCTCGCCAGCCGCCACCCGCGGCTGGCCGTGGGCGCAGGCACGGTGATGGACACGGAGACGGCGCGGCAGTGCGTGGATGCCGGGGCAAAATTCCTTACCGCGCCCAGCTTTGACGCCTCACTGGTTGAGTTTGCCGCACGGCAGGAGATTGCCGTTATTCCCGGCGCACTCACGCCCACGGAAGTAGTCAGCGCGTGGCGGGCCGGCGGGGATTTTGTGAAGGTGTTTCCCTGTGCCCCGGTGGGTGGAGAGAAATACATCAAAGCGCTTAAGACGGCCTTGCCGCAGATTCCTTTGATCGCCGCGGGTGGTGTAAATCAGCAGACGGCGACAGGCTTCATTCTGGCCGGGGCCGAGGTCATCGGCGTTGGCAAGGAACTCATACCCAGACAGTCCATTGAGATGCGGGAAGCCGAACGCATCAGGGAGTTGGCCCGCCGGTTCCTGAAATTCGTACAGGACGCGCGCCAACGGCTGGCTCCGGCGCGGGAGAGCGCTGGACATTCGATGCACTGATCGTTGTCATCTGGTGTGGCGAGACATTCTTTCGCCGCAGTAACGAGCCGGAGTCGAGGATGCCACTGAATATCGAAGTCGGTAGCAGACATCCTCGCGTGATGCCAATCAAGATTGCCGGACGGTTCTCTTCTGTACCACGGACTTGAGATAGCTCTTTACGTTGGCCTCAAGCCGCGTGCTGTACAGGACATCCTTGAGAATATTCACCGGCAGATCGTCCGCCAACTGTGCCACCTGGGCAAGTGTGGTGTACCGGTTGATGAGCAGAGCAGTCTTCACTTCCAGGCGGCGTGACCACTTGGTATGTATCCAGACAGCCCGCGCCAGGGCCTGTGTGCCATCTTCGGCGCGCAGCGCTTTGGCAATCCAGCCCTCGGTCATCTGCGGATTGGAAAGCGCCGCCAGCATGATGCGCTCTTCCACGTCGAGCAGCAGCGCCGCCGCCACGCGCCCCGAACACTGTTTGGCCAGCGTGTAACGCTCACCCGAGGAAATCGTGCCGATTTTTCCGGTAATGGTTTCTTCCGCCATTCGTTTTACATCTGCCGGGACCGAGGGAAAAAGCGCAACATGCATCAGTTCAAAGGGGTAGAGATGGCGGATGATCGGAATGGAGATATGCCGCGGCGTGCGTGGGTGCATCACGATTGCCAGCCGGACTTTCTTGTGTTTGGCCAGCGCGCTGTTTTTGTGCAGAGCTTCCAGTGCTTTGGGCGGAAGGTCGCGCCGGTTCAGGAATGACAGGGCCAGATCTTCGGTGAGGCGTCCATCGGAGGCTGCGGCGATCAGCGTTTCCGGATCGCGAGCATGAATCAGGAGGTCGAGCGTGGTGTCCGGCGGCAGAGTTGGCTTTTTTGCTCTGGCTTCCCCGGCACCATCTTTCATTTTGTTGCTGCTCCACGCTGCGCGGCAATCGCCAGCGCACCCAGCACCGGGCGCACATGGGCAAAGCTAACCGAGGCTTCCGGATGACGTTCGAGCACTGCGGTACGAAATGACTGCCGTACAATCGCGGAGCCCTGTACCACGCCTCCCGCCAGCGCGACGCGCACGGTGCCGCCTTCCGGCCACAGGCGATGGATAATGGCTTCCGCCAGCCGTGCCAGCTCTTTGCCTGCGCGTTCGGCGATCTCGCGCGCCATTGCGTTGCCATTCTCGGCAGCGGCCGTCACCGGAGCCGCCAGTTCAGAGAGCCGGGCAAATGTGCTGGCATTGGCCACCCGCGCCACCTCTTCCGGAGCGATCTTCCAGCATTGCGCAATGGAGGAGAGCAGACCATTGCTGTTTCCGGCATCATAGGCGCGCAGCGCCGCCGCCACGGCCTCCCGGCCAATCCAGCAGCCCGCGCCTTCATCGGAAACCAAAGGCCCCCAGCCCCCGGCGCGCGCCGATTCACCGCTCTGGTTGCGTCCAAAGGCGATGGAGCCGGTCCCCGCGATGACCAGCACTCCTGGCGAAATACCAAACGCCGTGCGGTGAGCTATTACGTGGTCGCCGACCACATGGATGCTTCCGGGAACAATTTCCTGGATCGTCTGCCGGGCCCAGTTCACGGCTTCTTCCACCGAGGCCCCGGACATGCCGATACAAACGTGCTGTATCTCCTGCGGCGAAACTTTCGCCAGCGTGCAGGCTTTGTCGATCGTCTCCTGCAGACGTTTGCGCGCTTCCTCTTTGCCCACGCTCGAAATCTTGCAGCTCTCGCCGGTGGCCTGGCCCAGCAACTCTGCGCCATTGCTCACGGCGCAGTCGGTTTTGGTGCCCCCGGCATCAATTCCCAAATACAGCGGCATAAACTCCATCTTCCCATAACTTTGTTTTTGGATTGCAGCATTTTTATCATGACCCGGCAAAGTCATCTGCCTGATTGCGGGACATGTTGGATTGCGAGACACAATGATTGCTGGTATTGTGCTGACCATGCCACGCTGGCAACTCGAAGCCCGGTACATTTCGAAGATCTCGCAAGCCATGGGTTCAAACCCCGAAATGGCTGAGACGTAGCCCGCTCTGGTCCGCGCATGCATCTTTCCACCATCGATCTCGCTATTGTTGTTGCCTATCTCACTGGCATTACCCTGTTTGGTCTGCGCTTTCGCAAGTCGCAGCACTCACTGCGCGACTACTTCCTCGCCGACCGCACTATCCCCTGGTGGGCCATTGCGCTCTCGATTGTCGCTGCGGAAACCAGCACGCTCACCATCATCGGCACGCCTGCTATTGCCTATGGCGGGGATTTTGGCTTTCTGCAGCTGGTCCTGGGCTATCTGCTGGGCCGCGTGATCGTCAGCCTGATTCTGCTCCCGCAGTATTTCCGGGGTGAGATGTTCACGGCCTATCAGCTGATTGACCGCCGCTTCGGCGCCGCGCTGCATCGCTTCACCGCCGGAGTCTTCCTGCTGACGCGCGCCGCGGCGGAAGGTGTGCGCGTGTGGGCCGTCGCCATTGTGGTGAGCATTGCTCTGGGCCATGCTTTGGGCGACCGGAACAATGACATTCTTTCCATCGTGATCGTGATTGTTCTCACGCTGATCTATACCTTTGAAGGCGGCATGGCAGCGGTGATCTGGACCGACGTAGTGCAGATGTTCATCTACGTCGCCGGAACGATTGCCGGTTTCATTACTCTGGTGCATTTGGTCCCAGGCGGGTGGAGTCTGATCCATCAAAGCGCCGCCGAGGCCGGCAAGCTGCGGATTTTCGATTTCTCACTCAATTTTCAGCAGAAATATACCTTCTGGGCCGGCCTGATTGGCGGAACGTTTCTGACCACGGCCAGCCACGGCACAGATCAGCTCATGGTGCAGCGTCTGCTGGCGGCGCGCAATCAGCGCGATTCCAAAATCGCGCTGCTCTCCAGCGGCCTGGTGGTGTTCTCGCAATTTACGCTGTTTCTTCTGGTCGGGGCCGGCCTGTGGGTTTTCTACCGGATATATCCTCCGGCCATCCCCTTCACTTCAACCGACCGGGTATTTCCCGCGTTCATCGTCGAGCACATGCCGCGCGGTATCTCCGGCCTGCTCATTGCCGCTGTTTTGGCTGCGGCCATGTCCAACCTGAGCGCCGCACTCAACTCGCTTTCCTCTACCACGATGGTGGATTTCTATCTGCGCCTCCGTCCGGAAACTCCCGAAAGCCGCAAGCTGCTTTTTTCCCGCGTAGCCACAGTGATCTGGGCCATCGTGCTTTTCGCGTTTGGGCTCACTTCGCGCCATGGCGGCAAAGTTCTGGAGACCGGGCTCAGTATTGCTTCGGTAGCTTACGGCGGCTTGCTGGGGGTCTTTTTGCTGGGCGTGCTCACCCGACGTGCCCGGCAGACCGGCGCGATCATCGGCATGGTTTGCGGTCTGGCATTGAATCTCTATATCTGGCGATGGACGAAGATCGCCTTTACCTGGTATGTAACTCTGGGTTCGATTACAACCTTTGTTGTGGGGTATCTGGCAAGTTTGCCGGGACGCGATGCAAAACGCTGAGCACACAAAACCTGATCTGGTGCGTGACCTGAACGTCTGGCACGCGATCGCGATTGTCACTGGCACCATCATCGGCAGCGGAATCTTTCGTGTTCCTGGCGAGATGATGAAAGAAGTTGGCTCCGCCGGGCTGGTCTATCTGGTGTGGATCGTCGGTGGCCTGCTCACTTTTGCTGGCGCGCTCACCTATGCGGAGCTCGGCTCGGTGCGTCCGTGGGCCGGCGGCGAATACGTTTACATTCGCGATGCTTACGGGCCATTACCGGGATTTCTCTACGCGTGGACCTGGTTTGTCATCGCCAAGCCAGGCTCCATCGCCGCCGTCACCACCGGAATTGTGGACGTAATCGGCACCTTTCCACGCTTTGGCTTTTTGGCGCATGCCTTCGCGGCATGGCACATCACCTCCACGCGGACCTTTGAAATTACATGGGGCCATTTAGTCGCCATCGGCGCCACGGTCCTGATTTCCGCCATCAACTACATCGGCGTCAAAAAAGCGGGGACGTTTCAGCTGGTCTTCACCACGCTCAAAATCGGCATGATTCTGGCCATCATGCTGATTGGCTTCACCGCCAGCCAGGGCAGCTGGTCCAACTTCCATACCACTTTTTCTGGCGCGAGAGGCGGCATCTCCGGGTTCATGCTGGCCCTGGTTGCGGCGCTTTGGGCCTATGACGGATGGAACGATCTCACCATGGTCAGCAGTGAGATTCGCAATCCAGAGCGCAGCATTCCGGTGGCGCTGATCGCCGGAGTGGCGATTGTGGCCTTTCTCTATATGGGCATCAACGCCGCCGTGCAGTATGTGCTGCCCGCGAGCGCCATTGCCGGTTCCAGGGTTCCGGCATCGCTGGCAACTCAGGTGGCCATTGGATTCGGAGGCGCGGCCCTGGTTTCCATTGGCATGGCGCTCTCGATGTTGGTGACTCTCAATGGGACCATCATGAGCGGCGGGCGCGTGCCGTTCGCCGCCGCCCGTGACCGCTATTTCTTTAAGCGCCTGGCCGAGGTGCATCCGCGCTTCCACACGCCTCATCTGGCGATTGTTGTCCAGGCTGTGGTGGCGATTGTGCTGCTGCTGGTAGGCGGGGCATTCAAAGAATTGTTTGAGCTGACGATCTTCGCCGAATGGCTGTTCTATATGATCGCCGCCAGTACCATCTTTGTTTTTCGCCGCCGCGAACCAGATGTGCCGCGCCCCTATCGCACGTGGGGTTATCCCGTGGTTCCTTCGTTGTTTGTATTGCTGGCCGCCGTGCTGCTGGTCTATACGTTCCGGGGCAATCTGCAAAACTCAGTCATTGGTTCACTGGTAATTCTGGCGGGAATCCCGGTGTACGGATACTTTGTCAAACAACGCCGGAAAAGCCTTACCGCGGATTTACGCGGATAAGCGCGGATCAGGAATTCTTACCACTGATTTGCACTGATGACACTGATTTTTTGGGTTTTTAGTTTTTGCAGGGAATCAGTGAAAGTTTATGAGCGGGTAGCGCTCAATGCCTCAGTTGCGCGGTAAAACTGCCTGGTGCTGTGCGGCATAACACCAAAAATCTTACCGAATTCACGCGGATGAGCGCGGATCTGAACGCTGGGTCAAAAATATGACGCCGCAATAATTGCTTATAGCAAGTGGAACGCGAGTAGCTTCAAAAAATCCGAACGAAAATTCCCAAAATCAGTATCATCAGTGCAAATCAGTGGTAAAAATCCCTGATCCGCGCTCATCCGCGCAAATCCGCGGTAAGGCTTTTGGTTCTTATGCCCGCGCCGCGCCGGATGGTTTCTCCCGTGTAGCTGCGGTCTTAATCGCCACCCGCTCATAAACTTTCACGTATTCTTTGGCCGAGCTGCCCCAGGAAAAGTCTTTGCTCATGCCATTGAGTATCAGTTTTTTCCAGGTTGGCTTGTCCTCAAATACCTGCAGCGCCTCCTGCACTGCTGCCAGCAGAGCGCTTCCGGAGTAAGAGCTGAATTTAAATCCCGTGCCTTTGCCCGTAGCCGGATTCCAGTGCTCCACCGTGTCATCCAGCCCGCCGGTGGCGCGCACAATGGGCACCGTGCCATATTTCAGGCTGTACATCTGATTCAGGCCGCTGGGTTCATAGTAAGAGGGCATCAGGAACATGTCGGCCCCGGCTTCGATTCTGTGGGCCAGGGCATTGTCATACCCTACCTTTACCGCAAACTTTTGCGGCAGCATGCGGTTGAGACGGCGAAACAGCTCTTCATACACTTTGTCGCCGGTCCCCAAAATCGTAAAGATGACCGGCAGTTTCGCCAGATCGTCGGCGGCCTCCGCGATCAGGTCAAAGCCCTTTTGCGCCGCGAAGCGGGAGACGATTCCGATCACCGGCAATTTCGGGTCGGCATTGCTGATGCCAAACAACTGCAGCAGATCGCGTTTGCACTCGGCTTTGCCTTCCAGGGTTTCAGGGGAGTATTGCCGGGCAATGAACTGGTCCGTTGCCGGGTCCCATTCCGTAGAATCCACGCCATTCAGGATTCCGGTGAGCGTGCTGGCGCGGGCGCGCAGCACTCCTTCCAGGCCAAAGCCAAATTCCACCTCCTGGATTTCCCGGCTGTATTTTTTGCTGACCGTGGTGACGTAATCGGAGAAGACAATGCCGCCCTTCAGAAAACTGGCCTTGCCCCAGAATTCCATCTTGTCGATGGTGAACAAGTCCCAGGAGAGCATGAGCAGCGGCAGCGTGTCCGGCGGAAACAGCCCCTGATAACCAAGATTGTGGATGGTAAATACCGTGCCGGTACCGCGAAACAGCGGGTCGTCCAGATAGCTGGTGCGCAGCAGGACCGGAATCAGGGCCGATTGCCAGTCATGGCAGTGAAAAATCCGCGGCACGCCGATTATCTTGGATGCTTCCAGCACCGCGCGGGCGTAGAGCGCGAAACGCTCCGCATTGTCCGTGTAGTCGCCCGCCGAAGTTCCATAGAGTGCTTCGCGGTCGAAAAATGGCGGATAGTCGATAAAGTAAAATTGCACGCCGTCGGACATGCCGGCATCGAGCACCGAGCAAAAGCGGTATTGATCGTCAAAGGGGACGGTTACACTGGGCAGCAGTACTTTGGCATTGGCCAGCTTCGTCTGGCGGTACTTTGGAAGATACACTGAAACCGAGTGCCCAAGTTCCGCCAGGGCCTTCGGCAGCGCGCCCGCAACATCGGCCAGCCCCCCGGTTTTGGAAAAAGGAACACATTCTGAAGCTGCAAACACGATGTTCATGGGCCCTCCGAAGCTGAGCGCCGCAACCGGGCTAACGGCTGAGAAAAGTCTAAATAACGGAAAGAAGCAGGGTCAATTTGTTGAACAGCGCAAAAAAACCAAAACTGGGACAAAATTTTCTCAACGATTCGGGCGCGGCAGAAAAAATCGTGGACGCTTTGGGCGATATTTCGCGCTCTGTAACCATTGAAATTGGCCCTGGCAAAGGCGTTTTGACCAAAACTCTCGCCCGCCGCGCCCATCGGCTGATCGCGATTGAACTGGACCGCATGCTGGCCGCCGAACTGCGCTTTCTCCATTCCGGCAATTCCGCCGTGGAGATTATTGAAGGTGACGTGCTGAACATGGATTTCCGCACCGTGCTGCACCGGACCATCGGCCCGCTCAACGACCTGCGCCCGCACAGGCCGGAGCCGGCGCGGGTGATCGGAAACCTGCCGTACTACATTACGTCGGACATCCTGCTGCGGCTTTTCGAATTTCACGACCAGTTTGATCTCATTGTGATCATGGTGCAGCGCGAAGTGGCCGACCGCATTGCCGCGCATCCGGGTACGCGCGACTACGGCCTTCTTTCCGCCACCGCCCAGCTTTATACCGAGGTGGAGCAGCTTTTTACTCTGCCGCCGGGAGCATTTGCGCCACCACCCAAAGTCCATTCCACGGTGCTCCGCCTGCGGGTTGCGCCGCGTTTTGACGAACTGCGCCTCGACCCCAAAAAATTCATTTCCTTTTTGAAAATCGCATTCGCCATGAAGCGCAAGACGCTGGTGAATAACCTCAGGAAAAACTATTCCGATGAAACCCTGCGTTCGGCTTTGATGCAGTCTGATATTCGCGCGGATGCGCGGGCCGAAGCGTTATCCCTCGAAAAAATGGCGGCACTGTTTCATGCCCTGCATGTTGCGGGCTAAACCACACCACTGATTTGCACAGATGACACTGATCGGAAACTGGTTTAGTCGGGCCTGATTGCGGTTTCACAAATCATGGCAATCGGTTGAAGCGTTAAAGGTTATAAATAGCGGTACACTTGCACCGGTACGGGAGGCAGCATTGAACTTTGACACTCTGATTGTGAACGGCATCGTAGTCACGGCAACGGACACTTATCTGGCCGATGTGGCCATCAGCGGCGGCAAAGTGGTCGCCATGGGCCAGGCTCTGGCGCGCGACAATGCGACCCACATCATCGATGCCAAAGGCCGCTATGTAATGCCCGGCGGAATAGACGTTCACACCCATCTGGACATGCCTTTTGGCGGCACTACCAGCGCCGATGATTTTGAAACCGGCACGCGCGCCGCCGCTTTTGGCGGCACGACTACGCTGATTGATTTTGCCATCCAGTACAAAGGCCAGCCGCTGCGGGCGGCTTTCGATACGTGGATGAACAAGGCCGCGGCCAAAGCCACCACCGATTACGCCTTCCACTGCATCATTACCGATTTGCCCAATGCGCGTCTGGATGAAATGGGCGAACTGGTGCGCGAGGGAGTTTCCAGCTTCAAGCTCTTCATGGCGTATCCCGGCGTCTTCATGCTGGACGACGCGACTATTTTCAAGGCCATGCGCGAGGCATCGAAGATCGGCGGGATGATCTGCATGCACGCGGAGAATGGCGGCGCGATTGACGTGATTGTGCAGCAGGCGCTGGCCGAGGGCAAGACGGCGCCGAAGTATCACGCGCTCACGCGGCCTACCACCGCCGAAGGCGAGGCCACGGGCCGCGCCATTGCTTTGGCCGAAATGGCCGGTTCGCCCGTCTATATCGTGCACATGAGCTGCAATGATGCGCTCGAAAAAGTGCGTGAAGCCCGCGACCGGGGCTTGCCGGTCTATGCCGAGACCTGCCCGCAATATCTCTATCTTTCGCTTGACGACATGGATAAACCGGGCTTCGAAGACGCCAAGTATGTATTTACGCCGCCGCTGCGGGAAAAGTGGCACCAGGAAAAACTCTGGACTGGCTTAAAGCAGGACCATCTGCAGGTTGTCTCCACCGATCATTGCCCGTTCTGTTTCAAAGAGCAAAAAGAAATGGGCAAAGATGATTTCACGAAAATTCCCAATGGCGGTCCAGGCATTGAGCATCGCATGAGCCTGATTTATTCCGGCGGCGTGGGCAAAGGGCGCTTCAGCGTCAACCGTTTTGTGGAGCTCGTCTCCACCACTCCGGCCAAAATTTTTGGTCTCTATCCTCGCAAGGGAACCGTGGCCATTGGCAGCGATGCCGATCTGGTGATCTTCGATCCCAACCGCGAACACGTGATCAGCGCGCAAACTCACCACATGCGCGTGGATTACTCGATGTTCGAAGGCATCAAGGTAAAGGGCATGCCCGACATTGTGCTTTCGCGCGGACGGGTGGTAGTGGAGAACAATCAGTTCCACGGCAAGCCCGGCCAGGGAAATTTTCTAAAACGCGCCCCTTACAGCGGGGTGTGATTCACTTACTCCGGCCAGCGGCACGTCACGACTTTGGTTTCGGTGTAGAAATGCACGGCGTCCTTGCCCAGCGCGTGCAGATCACCGAAGAACGAGCTTTTCCATCCGGAGAAGGGAAAGAATGCCACCGGGGCGGGCACGCCCACATTGATTCCCACCATTCCCGCAGTCACGTTTTGTGTGAACTCGCGCGCGGCCCCGCCGGAGCGAGTGAAGACTGAGGCGGCGTTGCCATATTCCGAGCGGCTTACAACTTCGATAGCTTCCTTGAGATTTTTCACGCGAATCACCGAGAGCACAGGGCCAAAGATTTCTTCTTTCGCCACACGCGACTCGGGATTCACCTTGTCCAGAATGGTCGGGCCAACGAAGTAGCCGTTGCCACGAGCCGCGGAATCCTTGCGGCCATCGCGGGCGAGCACCGCGCCCTCTTTTTCGCCCAGTTCGATGTAGCTGAGAATGCGTTTCTTTGATTCGTCCGTGATGACCGGCCCCATCTGCGAGCCGGCTTCGCATCCTGGCCCCACGGTGAGATTGTCTCCGGCACGGACCAGCTCTTTGACCAATGGGTCGGCGACCTCACCCACGGCGACCACCACGCTGGTCGCGAGGCAGCGTTCGCCGGCGCAGCCAAAGGACGACCCCATAATGGCGGCGACGGTGGATTTCATCTCCGCATCAGGCATAACCACGGAATGGTTCTTGGCGCCGCCCAGCGCCTGCACGCGCTTTCCGTTGTTGGCCGCTGTCTGGTAGATGTACTTGGCCACGGTGCTCGATCCCACGAACGACACGGCCCGCACTCGTGGATCGGTCAGCAGGCGGTCCACGGTTTCTTTTGCGCCGTGCACCAGGTTCAGCACGCCGGGAGGCATTCCGGCTTCATGCGCCAGCTCGACCATGCGGACGGCGGTGCGCGGAACTTTGTCCGAGGGCTTCAATATAAAAGTGTTCCCGCAGGCAATGGCCATGGGCATCATCCAGAGCGGGACCATCATGGGGAAATTGAACGGCGTAATGCCCACGCAAACGCCCACCGGATAACGCGTGGACCAGCTGTCCACCGAGGTGCCGACGCGGTCCACGGTGTCTCCCATCATCAGCGTGGGAGCGCCGCAGGCGAACTCAATGCACTCAATGCCGCGGTCAAACGATCCCCGGGCTTCTTCCGTGGTCTTGCCATTTTCTTCCGTGACCAGAGAGATCAGTTCATGGGAATGGGCTTCCAGCAGCTCGCGGAATTTAAACAGCACCTTGCAGCGCTGCACCACCGGAGTCCGACTCCAGGCGGGAAAGGCTTTGTGGGCCGCTTCCACGGCTGCGGAGATTTCTTCCGCCGTACAGCGCGGAATCTCCGCGACGGCCTCGCCCGTGGCGGGATTGTACTGAATGTCTTTTGTGCTGCGCGAAATAACGCGCTCTCCGTTGATGTACAGGGGGCAGGGTTTCAATTCAAGAGCGGCTGCTGTGAGCGACATGAAAGCCTCCGGCGAACGGATAAATTTTACACTCTTTCGCGAGATAGAACTTTGACGGGATGACAACCTGTGACTTTGCTGGCCTCATCCCTTTAGAACAGTGTGCCGATGTTCAATAGTGTCCTAAGACTGTGTTGCAGTCATGACTGCTATTGGGAAAAGAGTTTAGCAAGAAGAATCCAGACAGCGAACAGAGCAAAGACGATGATCGCCCAAGTGCCTAGACGGTGGGCGATCCAGGTCTTTTTCCCCTCTTTTTGCATGAAGGATAACAGCCATCCAGCAAGGAACAGAATTAGAAATATCCAAAACAGAATCATAAATACTGAAATGGAAACAGTATTGATACTAGATCAAACCCAAACTGCGCATTGCCTCTTCGATCCCACGGCGTTTGTCAGGAGGGCACGGCACTTGCCGAATGAGGGGATTTTTGCGGTTCGGCGCAACGCGAGGCTGACAACCGTTCAGCTCGAAGACGTCCGCTATCCAGCACGATTTAGCAACAAAGCCGAAATCCCGTTTCACCTGTTTCTGGATGTCTTTGTAAGTGGCCATGTAATGCCAATTCTAGGCGGCTCTGGTCAGTTCTGCAATGCTCCAAACGTGATCTGTCAAACCGGATTCAATTGCGGGAGTACTCGCAGTGCCTTGTGGACTCGGGAGAAATTGTAGAACGCAAAATGCAGAGCGCAACGCGGCTTTCAGATTAGCGGCACTTTTTTGAGAATGCGTTGGTGAGACGCGTAAACTGTATCAACACAGTCTTAGGTCACTACCCGATGTTCATTGGCGTATGTCGCCGTATGGACCAATGACACCTTGCCGGAGTTTTACGGGGAAAGATAGAATCTTCAAAGTCCTATGCCTCATTTTTTTCTGATTTTAGTCGCTCTGCTTGCGCCGGTATCGAATACCGCTGCGGTGAATTCTGCGCCGTCGCGGCCATACGAAATTCATCGCCTGCGGCTTTTTAATACGCATACCAACGAACGTATTGACGTTGTTTACCGCGAAGGCGACGACTATGTCCCCGAGGCCCTCGATCAGCTCAATCATTTTCTGCGCGATACCCGCACCGGAGACGTGCGCGAGTTCGATCCCAAACTCTTCGATCTGCTGACTGATCTTGAGGCCTCCGTGGGAGAGCCTGACGCGGAGATCAACGTGGTCTGCGGATACCGTACTCCGCAAACTAACCGCATGTTGCGCCGCCGCTCGCGGCGCGTGGCCAAACACAGCCTGCACATGCAGGCCATGGCCATGGACATCCGTTTGCCGGGAGTTACTACGACGGAGTTGCGCGATGCCGCACTGTCGCTGGGGCGTGGCGGCGTGGGCTACTACCGCAAAAAAGCCTTCGTCCATGTTGACGTTGGCCCGGTCCGCCGCTGGTAGTGTTATTTCTTAATTAGGGTTCCCGTTGGTTCGCACAGCGGTATTCGCTGCTGGATTAGGTGTATTGGTGCTGGCGACCGGGTTCTGGGTGGGATAGGGCAGACCGCTGGCCAGCGCGCTTTGCAGCTGAGCGTCGTGGCCATAAATGTCTTCAAAGAAGCGGACTTCACCGTTTTCTTCCACCGAGGCCGTTCCATAGAGAATCAATACCGGAACAGGGCGGGCGAGATTCAGCTGTATGGTGATATCGCCCTCGATGGCGGCGTGAATTTTCTCCTGCGTCCAATCGGGGTCGCCCTGCAGCAGCCATGCCGCCAGCGCCTCCGGGTTTTCCACGCGCACGCAGCCGTGGCTGAAATCGCGCCGCGAGCGGGCAAACAAACCTTTTTCCGGCGTGCCATGCAAATAAACGTCAAAGTGATTGGGGAAGACAAACTTGATGAGGCCGAGAGAGTTACCGGGGCCAGGTGTCTGGCGAACCTCAAGCTGTTTGGCCTTTAACTGGCGCAGGACATTGGCGTTGATTTTGTCCGAGGGAATCACCTCGCCCTGTGGGGTAACGACTTCGTACTGGTGCTTGTCCAGATAAGCTTTGTTCTTCTGGATGGCGGGCAAAAGCTCTTTTTCCACGATGCTGTCGGGTACGTTCCAGAAGGGACGAAAGATGAGAAAGCGCATGGAGTCGGCAAATACCGGCGTTTGATGCTCGAGGGCCTTGCCGACGACCGTCTTCATGGTAAAGATCTCACGGTCCCGGTAGGCGTGCAGCTTAAACTCGGGAATATTCACCACGATCATGGGCGCATGAAGATCGGATGGCAGCCAGCGCCAGCGCTCCAGCATAAACTGCAGTTGCTCCACACGGCGGCTGAGCGGGGCGACCAGCTGGTTAAATGTGTCGTGGTCGATGATTCCATCGGGCGTAAGGCCGTGCCGCTGCTGAAAATGTTTGACCGCTTTTACCAGAACGCCGTCATAGATGTTGCTGGCCGATACGGGTGCGTCCGGGTGTAAATCTCCCAGCAGCTTCAGCCGCCCGGCCAGTTGCGGAATTCCCGGATAGACATCGCGGGGTTTGATTTTGTCCGTCGTGGGAACAGGCAAAGGATCGCCTTCACCAGCTTTGGCCAGCGCAACATACTGTTCAAGGGCAGTCCGGGTGCGGAGATAGAAAGGGTTTGAAGGCTCAACTTTTTCGAGAACACGTGCTACATCCTGCGCGGCAATCACGCGGGTGCGAAGAAATTCCGCCAGCTTGTATTTTTTGTGCGCAACGTCCAGACCATATTCAAAGTATTGCGGGCTGATGCGGCCATTGTGCAGATCGGAAATGTAGCGCATGGCGGAGACGGTGAGAGCCAGATCGAACTTTGCCCACTCGCCGGAGGATGCCGCCGCGGGCGATTGCGCCAGCCTGGTCAGACGTTCGCTCCAGCGTGAAGCGTCGTAGTCTTCGGAGCGCAGCCCCTTTTTCTCGGCATTTTGCAGTGCGGCGATGAGCGCGAGCGCCTGGGGCGTGGGCTGGTTTTGCGAACTCCAGACCAGCGAATATCCGCCCGCCAGGTAAAAGTCCTTTACCTCTTTGCTGTAGTCGTTGAAGTTGGGCCAGCGAAGATCGGCGAGAGTCGCGGCTTCAATCGCGGCGCAGAGATCTGCCTGGGGTACTCCTGTGCATGGAGTGGAAGGCGACTGTGCAACGGCTGGAGGAATGGCCGTCTCCTGCGCCATGCTTCGCTGTGCAATGCAAGCGAGGCAGGCGACAGAGGCCAGCAGCAGCGCGCGCAGCAGTTTGAATTTGTAACTAGCCAGACGTGTCATACGCTCACGTTCCAGGCTTTCAGCGAAACAAAGTCTTTACCGCAATCCCACGATTGCGATTGATTCAAAAAATCCGGGCACTAACCTGCCATACATAGTGGCTGGACGGCGTTGTACTGCCGGGCCCTCCTTCTTAACAATGTCGGGGGATATTGCCCGGATAGTACCACAGCCCTCGGGTTTTTCAATGACTCATTTCACCAATACACTGGAGATGAAAAATGTACTGCTCTCCTTATGTAGTGATACTTCGGCAGAAAACGTTTCACTTTGAAGAGAAAAAAGAGCAATTACCAAAGAGGACGGCCAGGAAGCGATGTCATTAAGACGCACACACTAAAGTCATCTGGCTGAAACCACGCCTGAAAGTTACTTTCATCCTCACGAACAGGAAGGCCGGAATTTTGAGCGCGAGCAGAGCAAAATGAGAAAGCGATCCGCAAAACAATCGGTGACCGCGGCTTCCAGCGCAAGCGTGGGGGAACGGATAATCACAGGGCTGAAGTCGCTCTTTTTGCCTGGCGGGCTGGTCTTGCTGGTGGCACTGCTGGCCAACGGCACAGGTGTGCTTTCCAGTCCTATGGCTGCGCGGTTGGTGGATTATGCGCCCGTAATCATACTTGGTGCGGGGCTGCTGCTGAGCGCTGTGTTTCGCCGCAGCCGCCTGTTCTTCGCCTTTTTGGTGCTGACTTTGGCCGGAGTTGCCGTCACGCGAACTGTCCCTGCGCTGGAATTGAACGAAGCGCGCCACATTATTCTGGATGCGGTCACGCTGCTGGCTGTACTGGATCTGCTGGCGCTGGCTTTTCTGAGCGAGCGGGGCATCATATCTGCTTCTGGTCAAAGGAGGCTCGCTCTGCTGGGCGCGCAGGCCGTGCTGGTGGCCATTCTTTGCCTGCCCGACGTTTCTCACGCGCTGGCACACACCGGCCAGAATCTGTTTGCGGTTGAGCTTCTGGCTGGCAGCAAAATTTCTCAGCCGGTGCTTCTGGTGCTTCTGCTGGCGGCAGGTGTGCTGGCGGTAAAGCTGGCACGGCAATACCAGGCGGTGGAGAGCAGTCTGCTTTGGGGCATGGTGGCGGGATTTCTGGCGCTGGAAGCCAGTCCCGGAACTTCGGCGCCGGCTGTTTATTTTTTGGCTGCCGGACTGGTGCTGATGGTGGCGGTGATTGAGACCTCGTATGCCATGGCGTATCGCGACGAACTAACGCAGCTTCCCAGCCGCCGCGCCCTGAATGAAGCCCTGCTCCAGCTGGGCAATGCATACAGCATCGCCATGGTGGACGTGGACCATTTTAAAAAGTTCAACGACACTTACGGGCATGAAGCCGGAGACCATGTCCTGCGCCTGGTGGCTGCAAGGCTGGCCAAAGTTGAGGGCGGAGGCAAAGCGTATCGCTACGGCGGCGAGGAATTCGCCGTGCTGTTTCCGCGAAAATCCGCCGAGGAGTCCTCTGAATCCATGGATCTGCTGCGCCGTGCCATTGAGCAAACCAGCTTTGTGATTCGCGGCAACGAGCGCCGCAATATCGCGAACCGGGGGAAGCGGCGCGGCGGGGGAAAGCAGACCAGCGTAACCGTGAGCATTGGCCTGGCCGAAAGTCGCGGCGACAGTATGGGGCCGGAAGAAGTGCTGAAACTTGCCGATAAAGCGCTGTATCGCGCCAAAGAGCGAGGACGAAACTGCACCGTGGCCACAAGACGCCCACGGGTGGCCGTGGGAACGGGAGTCCTGGACGCGGCGCGCTGAAAACTATTGAAAAACGCAGATAACCGGCGGAGCAGGGCAAAAAATGAATGGGCTCCGGTGGTTGCCGGAGCCCGGTTAGGGTTATGAACTTCGCTGGCCGGACCAGCTTTCCCCCGAAACCTGCCGGCCAGACTGTCTTGCAACAACTGGATAATCGCAGGGTGACGGATATCGGACAAGAGTACGTTGGTAACGGCAGCCGGGACGTCCAGTGGCTGTGCCGTGGAATCCATCCATTGACTTCACTCGCACGCAAGGCGGGCATCTCTAGTAAGCTATAAGGGCAATGGCATCTGAAAATTCATTCGATATCGTCAGCAAGGTGGATCTGCAGGAAGTTTCCAATGCGATCCAGATTGCATTGAAAGAAGTTCATACGCGCTTTGATCTTAAAGACAGCAAGTCCGACATTCAGCTGGAGAAGGATGCGATCATCCTCACCTCGGCGGATGAATACAAGCTCAAGGCCGTCACTGACATTTTGCAAAGCAAGCTGGTCAAGCGCGGAGTGCCGATCAAGGCCCTGACGTATGGCGTGGTGGAAGCGGCGGCCGGTTCCACGTCGCGGCAAAAGGTCACCATGCAGCAGGGAATTCCTTCGGAAAAGGCCAAAGAGATCGTGAAGGCGATCAAGGACTCGAAGAAGAAGGCCCAGGCCTCCATACAGGGCGACACCGTGCGCGTGACCAGCAAAGACCGGGACACGCTGCAGGAGATCATCGCTCTGCTGCGCGGGCACGATTTTGGCATTGACATGCAGTTCACGAATTACAGAAGCTGAGGCGCGATTTTGAGTTCACCGGTCATATCCAGCACCAAAGAAGTATTTGAACTTTTGCGCGAAGACCTGGCGGCGATTGAGCGCGAGTTCGGGTGCGATACGGTATCGAGCGTGCGCGCCATCACCGATATCGGCGAGCATCTGCGCGCCGGCGGGGGGAAACGCATTCGTCCGGCGCTGCTGCTGCTGGCGGCCAAACTGTTTCCCCATGAGGCGCTCAGTGCGGTTCGCCTGGGTGCTGTGGTGGAGATCATCCACACGGCGACTCTGGTGCATGACGACATTATTGATGACGCCCGGCTGCGGCGCGGACGTCCCGCGGCCAATACTCAGTGGGGCAATTCGAAGTGCGTGCTGGCCGGCGACTGGCTGTACATGCAGGCATTCCGGGTGGCCGTGGCGGAGCGCAACTTCCGCATCCTCGACGTACTCATTGAGCTGACCCAGCAGATGGTGGAGGGCGAACTGCTCCAGATGGAGAAGCTGGGCCGGTGTATCACGCTCCAGGAACATACCGATCTTATTTTTCGCAAGACGGCCTGCTTATTCTCTGTTTCCATGCGTATCGGAGCCATCCTGGGCAAGGCGACAGAAGAACAGGAAGCGCGCCTCGGTGAGTACGGGCGCAATTTGGGTCTGGCATTTCAGATTATCGATGACGTACTGGACCTCACCGCATCGGAAGAGGTGCTGGGCAAGCCGGTGGCCAGCGATCTGCGCGAAGGCAAGGTCACCATGGCGGTGATCCACGCGCTGGAACGCTGTACTCCGGAAGAGCAAAAGCTGGTGGAAAAGGTGCTGGAAGAGCGCGCCTTTATCGCCGTGCAGCATGAGCAAATACTCGAGATGCTGAACCGCTATGGCTCCATCCAGTATGCCTATGATGCTGCCGCCCGCCATGCCAGGATTGCGCGCGAGGCAATCTGCTCTTTCCCCGATTCAGAAATCAAGGCGGCGCTGCTGTTTGTTCCGGAATTTGTGGTGGAGCGCAGCAGCTAAACCCTGACCTTCTATACTGGAGGGGGAGACAGAGTGCCTTTATCCGCAGTCATTGTTGACGATGAACAGCTTGCCCGAGACGAACTCAGCTATCTGCTGAAGTCGATGGACGACATCGATATCGTGGCCCAGGGCGGCAACGGGCTGGAAGCGATCAATCTCATCAAGGAGCATTCGCCCGATCTGGTGTTTCTTGACGTCCAGATGCCAGGGCTCGATGGCTTTGGTGTGATCAAGAAATTGCTGGACAGGAAAGTTCCTCTGCCTCAGATTATTTTTGCCACCGCATTTGACCAGTATGCGGTGAAGGCCTTTGAAGTCAGCGCCCTTGATTACATTCTGAAGCCCTTTGACAAGAAGCGGATCACTCAGGCCATTGAAAAAGTGCGCCGGAAGCTGCAAGGGGCATCTTCCAGCGGCGACAAGCTCGATACCCTGGTCAAACTGCTGGAAGCCCAGCGTCCGGAAAATTCCAAGGTGCTCATACGCGCCGCCGGGCGGCTGCTGCTGGTGGAGCAAAAAGAGGTATGCTTTGCCTCAATCGAGGACGGCGTGATCAGCGTGGTCTCCACCACAATCGAAGGCCAGTCGAACTGCCGCACGCTGGAAGAGCTGCTCGAAGGACTCGATCCCGGCATGTTCTGGCGTGCCCACCGCTCCTATGTGGTGAACATCAATCGCATTAAAGAAGTGGTGCCCTGGTTCAAGAGTTCCTACCAGCTCCGTATGGACGACAAAAAGCAGAGCGAAATCCCGGTGAGCCGGGCACAGACCAAACGCCTGCGGGAATTGTTTGGGTTGTGAAAATTTCAACGAATCTGGTGAGACCTTCTTCGTCGTAATTTGTAGGATTTCCCGTCGTAGCTGAAAATTTGGGTTACTGTCACACCTGCTGATGCCCAGGTGCTCACAATATCCCTGTATCCCAGAGTCCTGGTTCGGCTGACATTTAAGCAGTTCGCGCCGACAAAAAGAAGAATTCTGGCATTCTTACCTGATTGTTGCACGATCCAGAACCACGTGTTATCAGCTCCTGATAGTGGGGATGAACCTACCACGACGAACACCAATTCACGGGAATCACTTAATTGGGCCGTTGTCCCGGTTAACAGCCGCTCAGGAACCAGTCCAGCATTTTCTGCCCTGGAGGATTCAAGAGCATCTTTGCCCTCTTTCGTGTTCATGATTGCTGTAACGATCGCTGCTGGCAAATGAACTGGCTTTCGAGCGGTGTCATCTGAGGCGCCTTCACAAAACGATGCCCGCTCTGTTGCCGCGCTGCTCAGGGATTGCCCGATAGCTCCGCAACTCGCCGCAAAAGCCAATACGAGTGTGAGTGCCGCGCTTCCCCACATCTTCGTGTTCCTTCGTGTCCTTTGTGGTTTCGAATTTTAGCGCGAGAACTCTTTACGCTGTCGCTAAAGGCGCGGCCACTTTCCGCGGCAGCATTTCGCCAATGCGGCGGATTTGCGCGCCCACACCGCGAAGTTTTTCTTCAATGCGTTCGTAACCGCGATCAATGTGATAGACGCGGTCGAGGATGGTCTCACCATCCGCGACCAGGGCGGCAATCACCAGCGAGGCGGAAGCACGCAGGTCAGAGCACTGCACGGCGGCGCCGCTTAACGGAGTCCGGCCGCGTACGATGGCCCGGCTGCCCTCAACCTTGATGTTGGCGCCCATGCGGAGCAGTTCCTGGGCGTGCATAAAGCGGTTTTCAAAAATATTTTCGGTGACAATCGAGGTGCCTTCCACCTGTGTGGCCAGCGCCATGTACTGCGCCTGCATGTCCGTGGGAAAGCCGGGATACTCTTCGGTGGAAACATCGGCCGAGCGCAGCTTTTCATTGCCAATCACGCGGATGGAATCTCCGTTGGCCCTGATGTTCACGCCGCATTCTTCCAGCTTTTGCACAAGAGCGCCCAGATGTTTGGGGTTGCAGCCGGAGACAATCAAATCGCCGCCGGTCAGCGCCGCCGCAATCACGAAGGTGCCCGCTTCAATGCGGTCGGGAATAATGCGGTGCCGCGCTCCATGCAGTTTATGCACGCCTTCAATGCGGATGGTGGAGGTCCCGGCGCCGGTGATGCGCGCACCCATTTTGTTCAGCAGTTCCGCGAGGTCGGTGACTTCCGGTTCGCGGGCGCAGTTTTCCATCAAGGTTTCGCCTTCGGCGAGGGCCGCGGCCATCATCAGGTCTTCCGTGCCGGTGACCGTGATTTTGTCGAAGATGATGTGCCCGCCGCGCAGCCGGTCGGCGCGAGCTTCAATGTAGCCGTGCTCCTGGAAAATCGAAGCGCCCAGCTTTTCGAGGCCCTTAATGTGCAGATCGATCGGCCTTGCTCCGATGGCGCAGCCGCCGGGCAGCGAGACGCGTGCGCGTCCCATGCGCGCGAGGAGCGGGCCAAGAACCAGGGTGGAAGCGCGCATGGTCTTCACCAACTCGTACGCAGCTTCAGTATTCACCAGTTTCCCGCAGCAGAGGGTGGTGCGGTGATGGGCGCGGCCATAGCCCAGTTCGACTTCAGCGCCCATGGAGACCAGCAAATTGCGCTCGGTCTGAATGTCGCGAACGTCGGGAATATTTTCAAGGATGACAGGTTCGTCAGTCAGGATGGAAGCGGCCATGGCCGGCAAGGCGGCGTTTTTTGCGCCGCTCACGCGAACTGTTCCAACCAGAGGGTTACCGCCACGAATTACAAATTTGTCCATATGCACACGCACTTTTGAGCTACTCTTCAAGACTACTATTCCTGCAGGCATGCCCTCAAGCGCTGCCTGTCTGAGTTGCATTTTAAGTTACCTGCTCGTGATTGCCCGGCGAACATTTCCTTTGACCTGTTTTAGCTTTTGCTGTGCCCGGAAAGGCCCCAGTCCGCTCTGGAGCATAATGAGCGCCACCGGAACCTGATTGCCCGCGGCTTTGAGCGCCTGGGCCGCCGTCTCGCGGTCCACGCCGGCGGCTTTTTCTAAGATGCCCAAGCCGCGCTCCACGAGTTTCTGATTTTTGGTGTGTACGTTGACCATCAGATTCCCGTAGATGTACCCCAGCCGAGCCATCGCTCCAGTAGTAAGCATGTTTAATACCATTTTCTGGGCTGTGCCGGCCTTGAGGCGGGTGGAGCCGGAAAGGACCTCCGGGCCGACCTCGGTTACGATCTCGATATCTGCTGCCTGGCCTAGTTCGGAGCTTCGGTTGCAGGTCACGGCAACGGTCTTTGCGCCTTTCTTGCTGGCGTACTCAAGGGCCGCGATGGTGTAGGGTGTTCGTCCGCTGGCGGCAATACCCACCACTATGTCTTTTTTACCCGGTCGATGTCGCGAAATATCGCGCTGGCCCAGGGGACGAGAATCCTCGCTGGCCTCGGTGGCAGAGCTGAGCGCGGCGGCGCCGCCGGCAATCACGTAGCGGACGGATTTCGGGTTGGTATTAAAAGTCGGCGGGCACTCGGACGCATCCAGTGCGGCAATGCGGCCACTGGTCCCGGCGCCCACGTAAATCAGCCTGCCGCCGCTGCGCAGGGCGTCGGCCACCGCATCTATGGCACGCGCAATCTGCGGGAGGGCCTTCTCCACGGCCTTCGCCACCTTCCGGTCCTCGGCATTCATAATGCGGGCGATTTCAAGAGCGGATTTGGTATCGAGTTCGGTGGAAAGGGAATTTTGCTGTTCGGTCCTGAGCTTTTGTGTGCTCACGAAAGTGCCTCAATCACCGCATCGTGGAATGCCGGACGGATTTCTTTGATGCGCTGGGACCGGCAGTCGGGCCAGGTGCGGTTCGTAAGCAGCGTAACAGAGAGCTGGCGCACGGGATCAATCCAAAGTGAGGTGCCGGTATAGCCCAGGTGTCCATAAGAAGATGGGGAAAAGTACCTGCCGGACTGCGAGGGCGAGGACGGCGTGTCCCAGCCCAGCGCTCGCGATGTCCCCCACGGCTGCGGCTGACGGCGAGTGAAGAACTGGACCGTTTCCGGGCGGAGCAGAGGTGCGCCACCCGACATAACACAGTGTGTAAAGACAGACACGTCGCGTGCCGTGGCGAACACACCGGCGTGGCCGGCAACGCCTTCCATGACCCAGGCGTTCTCGTCATGCACTTCACCCTGAATGACGCGATGGCGAAATGTTTGATCGTCCACGGCTGGCGGGATGAGGGATTTCCATTCATCTGAGGGCTTGTAGCCGGTGTGATTCAGGCCAAGCGGAAGAAAAATCTCGCGGCGGCAGAATTCATTCAGCGGTTCGCCCGTCATCCTCTCCAGCGCGACACCGAGCAGGATAAAACCTATGTCACTGTATTCGGCGGCGGTCAGCGGATCGGTCACCAGCGGCACTTTGAATGCTTGCTGTATCAACTCTTCTTTGCTGGAGGCGGTTTCAAACAGCCGCTGATACGCGGGCAGGCCCGATGAGTGCGCCAAAAGCATCTGGAAGGTAATTTCACTGCGGCGGTAGTCGTAGTTCGCGAATTCCGGCAGGACTTCGACGATCGGTTGCCCGAGCTGAAAGATGCCGCGTTCATGCAGAATCATGCAGACAGCGGTGGTGGCGATTACCTTGGTTAACGAGGCTAGATCGTAAATGCTCTCCACGGAGACGGCGGCGGAATCGGGATCATAAGTAAAACGCCCCAGAGCTTTGAGGGCAATGAGTTTTCCGCGATGGACTACCGCAAGAGACGCGCCCGGGAACACGCCCTGTTCAACCGCAGTCTGCAAAATCTGAAACGCGGAGTGGAACTGCTCGTGCTGGCCATCCAAAGACCCGGGTAATGGACTAAATGTGCCCTGCTGCAATAAAACCTCGAATTTGCTTTTGATTCTGGTTTATAACACACTCACTTGTGAGATGAAATTGCTTCGCCCTATCGTTGCATTTCTGATATGCGGTCTTGCCCTCCAGCCAGGTCTGCTGGAGGCGCAGCATACAAAACAGCACGCCAGAAAAACATCCTCGGCGTCGGCGCCAGCCTCGCTGCCGGTGGCGGAAGTCCCTTTGCCGGTCGTGGACAGCCTGGTGCAAAGCGAAATCACCGATGAGCACATCACGGGCGCCGTTCTGCTGGTGGGGCACAACGGCAAGATCGTGCACCAGAAGGCGTACGGCTTCAGGGCCATCAATCCCCGGCGCGAGCCGATGACGCTGGACACCGTTTTCGATCTGGCCTCGCTGACCAAAGCCGTGGCTACCGCGCCCAGCGTGATGCGGATGCTGCAGCTGGGCCAGATTCGGCTGAATGATCCGGTGGCGCATTACATTCCGGAATTTGGCGCGAATGGAAAAGACCAGATCACCATCCGCGAGCTGCTCACGCACTATTCCGGGCTTAGACCGGATCTCGACTTGAACGTCGGGTGGCAGAGCCGGGAAGAGGCGTTTCGCCGCGCCCATGAAGAGAGGCCGCAGGAGCCGCCGGGATCGCGGTTTGTCTACAGCGACATCAACTTTATTGTTTTAGGCGAGCTGGTGGAGCGGCTTTCCGGCATGTCGCTCGAAAAGTATGCCGACGCCCACATTTTTCAGCCGCTGAAGATGACGAATACGCGATTCGTGCCTCCGGCGGCATGGCGAGATAAGATTGCCGAGACCCTTTCGCTCACGAATCATCAGGTTCTGCGCGGTATCGTTCAGGACCCCACGGCCGAGCGGATGGGTGGTATTGCTGGACATGCGGGCCTGTTTTCCACGGCGGGCGATCTAGCGCTCTATGCTCAGGCGCTGATCGACCGCAAAACCATTCTGGCCGCGGACGTGATCGAGAAGATGACCACGCCGCAGCAGCCGTCGAATGCCATGGATCTGCGCGGACTGGGCTGGGACATTGATACTCCGTTTTCTGTGAATCGCGGCTCGCTGCTTCCCGTGGGGTCATTCGGCCACACCGGATACACCGGGACATCGTTGTGGATTGATCCTTACAGCAATACGTTCATCATTCTTCTCACCAACACTGTTCATGCACGCAATGGTGGTGTTGGGCCGCTGCGGCAAAAGGTGGCCACGGCTGTGGCTGCCGCGCTGAATCTTGACGTGACCGATTCCGGCCGCGAAAAGCTGCTGACGATTACCGGATACAACGAATCTCAGCCCAACGCCCGCCGCCTGGCAGCCCGCAATGGTCATGTGCTTACCGGAATTGACGTTCTCGAAAAAGATGAATTTGCATCTCTGAAGCAGAACAAACAGCAGATGACCATCGGCCTGCTGACCAATCAGACTGGCTTCGACTCCGATGGCCGGCGGACGATTGATGTGCTGGCCGCGGCTCCCGGCATTAAGCTGGCCGCGATTTTTAGCCCCGAGCACGGTATTCAGGGAGCTTTGGACACGGAGAAGGTCGGCAACAGTGTGGATGCTGCAACCGGCATTCCTGTTTACAGCATGTATGGGAGCACGGACGAAAAACGCCGCCCACCCATTGAGGTGCTGAAAACTCTGGACGCGGTGGTGATTGATATTCAGGATGTGAGCGCGCGCCTTTTTACCTATCAGACTACGCTGGGTTACATGCTGGAGGCGGCGGCGCACAGCAATACTGAAGTTGTGGTGCTTGACCGGCCCGATCCCATCACCGGCTCACTGGTGCAGGGGCCTGTATCGGACGCAGATCCCCAGATATTTACCAATTACCATCCGCTTCCGGTGCGGCATGGGCTCACCTTCGGCGAGCTGGCCCAGCTTTTCAATGTAGAAAGAAAGATCGGCGCGCGGCTGCGCGTGATTGCCGTGCAGGGCTGGCTGCGCGGCGACTGGTTTGATTCCACCGGCCTTACCTGGGTAAATCTGTCGCCCAATATGCGCTCGCTCACGGAAGCCACGCTGTATTCCGGTGTGGGATTGATCGAGTATACGAATATCTCTGTAGGGCGCGGAACAGACACTCCTTTTGAGCTGGTGGGCGCTCCGTGGATCGATGGCCGCAACTTTGCCGGCGTACTGAATGCGCGTTTGATCGCCGGTGTGCGCTTCGTCCCCGTGAACTTCACGCCGGTCAGCGGCCCTTATGCCAATCAGCGGTGCAGCGGCGTCAATATCATTCTTACGGACAGAAACCTTCTGGACGCTCCGGAACTGGGAATGGAACTGGCCAGTGCTCTTCAAAAGCTTTATCCCCAGGACTGGAAAATGGCGAAGCTGCTTACGCTGGTTGCCAATCGTCACGTCTATGACGAACTGGCCGGTGGAATGGACCCGCGCAACATCGCGCAGGAGTGGCAGGACGATTTGCAGAAGTTCCGCGAGCTGCGGGTGAAGTATCTGATCTACAAGTAAACCAACGCGAAAAATCCGTTCCTCTCGGTTCGTTGACCGAATTTACCCGTGGTTATAGGCTTATGGGGCAGTAATTCTTCCGAGGAGGACTGGATGCGCCGAAAGATCGCCATATTCTGTTTGGCCATGCTCGCATTGTCTGTTCCGCGAGCCGGGCAAATGATGGCCCAAAATGACAAGAAGGAAGGGCCGCCGCCACTTGCACTCAAAGTCGGTGACGAAGCGCCCGATTTCACGCTGGTTGATACCAGCAGAAAGCCAGTATCGCTGCACGATTTTCGCGGCAAGAAAAACGTAGCCCTGGCATTTTATATCTTTGCCTTTACCGGTGGTTGAAGCAAGCATATGCAGAACTTCCAGCAGAATCTTGAAAAGCTGGAAGCTGCAGACACCCAGGTCCTGGGTGTTAGCATGGATAGCTCCTTCAGCAACAAAGCCTGGGCGGAACAGATCAAAGTCACCTTTCCTCTGCTGAGCGACTGGGGTGGTGAGACTACCCGTAAGTACGGTCTCTTTGATGAAAAACGTAAGTTTGGGCGGCGCGTAAACTTCCTCATCGACAAAGAAGGTAAGATCGCCGAGATTCAGGTCGATAACGAAGCGATCGATCCAACACAGATCGTGAACACATGCGAACGCAGAAAGCTTAAAGGCTAGTGACAGGAACCGCAGGAACCCAGACCCGCCAGGAGTATTCCACCTGGCGGGTCCTTTTTTTGCTTTCTCTCGCCGAGTTGCTGGCCATGTCTCTGTGGTTCACGGGAACGGCCGTGCTGCCGCAGGTTACGTCCATCTGGCATTCGGATCTGGCCCTGGGCTCGTGGCTGACCATTGCCGTGCAGATTGGCTTTGCCGCGGGCGCGGTCACCTTCGCGCTGTTCAATGTTCCGGACATTTTTAGTCCCATCAAAGTATTTACCGTTGCCGCCATTCTGGCTGCCGTGGCCAACGCGGCTTTTGCCTGGGCTGCGGCTGATCCGCTCACGGCGATACTGCTGCGCGGCGCAACCGGATTTTTCCTCGCTGGCGTATATCCGGTGGGCATGAAGATTATTGCAGGCTGGTTCCAGAAGGGAAGAGGCCTGGCGCTGGGCGTGATGATCGGCGCGCTGACCGTGGGTTCCGCCGTGCCGCACGCGGCCAATTCCATTGGCGGCATTCCGTGGCGCGGCGTGGTGCTGCTGGGCAGCGCGCAGGCGCTTTTGGGCGCGCTGATTGTGGCTTTTGCCGTGCACCAGGGGCCGTTTGCCACGCCGCAGTCGCGGCTGGACATTTCGCAGGTGTGGGAGATTGTCCGCAACCGCAAGCTGAGGCTGGCTAATCTGGGATATCTGGGGCACATGTGGGAGCTGTACGGTATGTGGGCCTGGATAGCCGTGATCGTTTCCGCTTCTTCGGGTTGGCCTCGCGTCAGGTTTGAAGCGTGGGCGGCAGTCGCGATTGGCATTGGCATCGTGGGATGCGTCTGGGCGGGCGCAGCCAGTGATCGTCTGCAGCACAGCGCTGATTCCCTTCGCATTGCGCAGCGGGCCAAAGTCACCATCGCGGCCATGGCGGTGAGCGCCACATGCTGTGTGGTGGCCGCGCTGGTGTTTCATCACTCGGCATGGCTGGTGGCGGTTTCTATTGTGTGGGGAATAGCGGTGATCGCTGATTCGGCGCAGTTCTCCGCCATCATTAGTGAGGTTGCGGAAAAGAGCTACATTGGCACCGCGCTCACGCTGCAAACGGCGCTGGGCTTTCTGCTCACCGCCTTTGCCATTCGCGCCGCTGCCGCCATTGCCGCACGCTTTGGCTGGCAATGGGCGCTGGCATCTCTGGCCGTTGGGCCGCTGCTGGGGATATGGGCCATGAACGGCCTGCGCGCCAACGGCAAATAACTCTTCTTAACGTCCTGTCTGGAATCATTGTCCAGTGTTGTGGGTTTATTGAGATGGAGACGGCCCATGAACACCGAACTGCATTTGGGAATCGCGTACGCCACGTGGTTTTGGCATCAGTGCTGCTTTCTGGCCCGGTGGATTACTGAAGCCCAAATCCTGCGCCGATGAGTGAACGTGCTCACTTCGGTGATCTATACTGACGGTGCATGGCACTGCATGTGGGAACATCGGGCTGGTCGTATCCGAGCTGGAAGCCTTCGTTTTTTCCCGACAAGCTTCCGCAGAAGCGCTTTCTGGAATTTTATTCTTCACAGCTCAATGCAGTGGAACTGAACGCCACGTTCCGCAGGATGGGTTCGGCCAATGCGATTGCGGGCTGGGTGAACAGCACGACACCGGATTTTCGTTTTGCTGCCAAAGCGCATCAGTCCATCACCCATTTCAAGCGACTCAAAGATGCTGCCGAGCCTCTGCGCTTTTTTCTGCAAAGCATGGAGCCGCTGCGGGAGTCGGGCAAGCTGGGGCCGATTTTGCTGCAAATGCCTCCGAACCTGCAGGCCGATCTCTCGGTGCTGAAGGAGTTTGTGCAGCATCTGCCGCAGGCATATCGATTTGCCTTTGAGTTTCGCCACGCAAGCTGGTTCAGCGATGCGGTCTTTGAGATTCTTAAAGAGAAGAACGCGGCCCTGTGTTGGGCGGAGAGCGAAAAGATTTCCACGCCTCATGTGGCCACGGCCGACTTTCTTTATTTCCGGTATCGCGTCCCTGAATACAGCAGGGCGCAACTCGAAAAGCTTGCCGAAGATTTGCATGAACAGCAGCGGAACAAAGAAGTGTTTGCCTTCTTCAAGCACGAGGAGAACCCCGAGAGCGCACTGAATGCGGTGATCGTGGCGCGGCAGAACGGAATTGAAGCCAAACCGTTCGAGATGCCGGTTAAAAAGAAAAAATCCGCCGCTGATTCGCGTCAAATGCGATTGACGCCGGACCCGCCTGAAGTCTGAGAGAACCTTCCATGTTATTTACTCCGGGGCCGCCTGGCTGCATACTGGCCTTGTGAATGCGTCAGAGAAGCGCGTTGTCCGCGGCTTTCTCGATTATCTGAAAATCGAGAAGGGCCTTGCGCCTTTGACTATTGCTGCCTACGAGTCCGACCTTGAGCAGTTCGCCGGATTCATGGAAGGTAAGCAGCGCGAACTGTTGCAGGCCAGCCGGGACGATGTGCGCGCTTTTCTGGGTGACTTGTATGCTCATGGCGTGCGGGACCGCTCCGTCGGGCGCAAGCTTTCTGCGCTGCGCCATTTTTACAAGTACTTAATTCTGGACCGCCGCATCGAGCACGACCCCACGCTGGATATCGATTCGCCCAAACAATGGAAGGTACTGCCGAAGTCGCTTGCCGAAAGCGAGATTGTGTCCATACTGGACGAGGCAAAGAGCAAAACAGAGAAAAAGTTGGCACACGCGATTGCCCAGCGCGATACCGCTATGCTCGAATTTCTCTATGCCAGCGGGGTGCGGGTCTCGGAGCTGACCGGGATACGCCTGGAAGATTTGAAGCTGGAACTGGGCCAGGTTTTGGTGCGCGGCAAGGGCAACAAAGAGCGCGTTGTGCCTTTGGGCGAATTAGCGCAGAAGGCAATCAGCATCTATCGGGAGGAAGGCCGTGCGCAACTGCTGCGGGGAAAAACATCGCCGATATTGTTTGTGCGACGTGGTGGAGGCGGTCTGACGCGCCAGCGCGTCTGGCAGATGGTCAATGCAGCTTCGTCCGAGGGGCGCCATGCCAGTCCGCACATGCTGCGCCACAGTTGTGCCACGCATATGGTGAACCACGACGCCGATCTGCGCACGGTGCAGACAATTCTTGGCCACGCCGATATTTCCACCACCCAGGTTTACACATACGTCGCGCTCGACCGGCTCAGGAGCGTGTATCGCAAGCATCATCCCCGTGCAGGGAAAACCTCGGAGCCAACTCCATGAGCGTGCAGATTCCCGCCATGCATCCTGAGCTGAGAAAAGGTATTGAAGGCTTTCTGCATACATTGCGAGCCGAGCGACACGCCTCTGAACATACCTATCGGGCTTATAAGAAAGAACTCCATCGCTTCGGTGAGTATGCCGGGCCGGATCTGCAATGGAAGGACATGGATCATGTCTTCATCCGCGGATTTCTCTCGCATTTGCACTCGCTGGAACTGAGCAAGGTCTCGGTGGCGCGGGCGCTGTCGGCCCTGCGTTCGTTGTTCAAGTGGCTGGCCCGCGAAGGGTTGGTGCAGCAAAATCCGGCGAAGCTGGTGTCCTCTCCCAAATTGCCCAAAAAGTTGCCGCGCGTGCCGACACTCGAAGAGATGAACGGTTTTCTCGATAGCGGCATGCCGGAGAGCGCCGCATTTCCCGAACGTGATCGCGCCATCTTCGAGCTTTTGTATGGCTGCGGCCTGCGCAACTCGGAACTGGTGGGCATTGAGCTGGCCGATATACAGGATGCCAACAGCCTGATTCTGGTGCGGGGAAAGGGGCGCAAGCAGAGGTATGTTCCGCTCGAGGGCGCGGCGGAGCAGGCACTGCGCACGTATCGCGAAGCCCGGCAAAAGGTGCTGGCGCAGAGCGGCAAAGCCACGCAGCGGCTGTTGATCAATCGCCGGGGCGGTCCGCTGACCACGCGCAGCGTGGGCCGCATTGTGAAGCAGATTGCCGTGGCCAAAGGATTGCCGCCGGATATCCACCCGCACACGCTGCGCCATGCTTTTGGCACGCACATGCTCAGCGAGGGCGCGGACCTGCGGGCCATCCAGGAACTGCTGGGTCATGCACGACTTTCGACCACGCAGAAGTACACGCAGCTTTCCGTGGAGCAGGTGCTTGCGGTGTACGACGACACGCATCCTCGGGCCAAGGTAGCCAAACGCGTTTCGCAGGCCAGAACGGACCGGAACTGAGATAGAATTCCCACGACCTTTCAGCTTTCATAAAGGAAAATCATCATGCGTAAAATTTTCGTTTTCGCCATCATCTTGTTTGGGCTGCCTCTTATTTCACAACAGGCGTTTTCACAGCAAGCAACGCAAAAGTCTCAACCCGGCAAAACTTCCGCTCAGGCCGCATCCTCGGACACGCCGACTCGGGAGCAGGTGCTCCAATTGTTTGACCTGCTGAAGGTCCGCCAGAATATGGAAGTCATGATGGACGGCATGAAGGATACCGCCCGGACCGGCGCCGAAGACATATTGCGGCAAAAGGTGGAAGATCCTTCAGAAAAGCAAATTGCCATGACGCACAAGATATTTAACGACGTGTTTGGCGAACTGCCGATTCAGGAAATGATGGAAGCTGTTATTCCCGTGTATCAGCGCCATCTCACCCGCTCTGACATTGAAGCCCTCATCACGTTTTATTCTTCGCCAGTCGGACAAAAGCTTCTTCACGAGCAGCCGGCGATGATTCGCGAGAGCGTGCAGGCTGGTTCCGAGATCGGCAGAAAGCGGCTGGATGAGATCATGCTCAAACTCGACCGGAGAATTGCCGAGATGCTGGAAAACGAAGGGAAAGCGGCGAAGAAACCATAATTTAACCGGAAGGTCATCATGCACCTTTTTGGCAACTGGAGTTACGGCATCATTCCGGTGGCGATTGCGATCGTGCATTTCGCTCGCCGCCGTCCGAACATGTATTGGCTCTGGATCATTTTGTTTGGCGGTGGTCTGGGCGCGCTCGTTTATATCGTGGTCGAAGTCATTCCGGACCTTGGGCTGCTGCGCCAGTACTTTCAGGTGGTGTCCCACCGCAAGCGCATTCGCGAACTGGAAGTCGCGGTCCTCGACAATCCCTCGGCTGGAAATTATGAAGAGCTGGCCGATCTTTACCTTGAACAAAAGAAGTATGCTCGCGCCAAAGAGTGCTATGACCGCGCGATTTCAGCGCGTACCGATTTGCCAGACCCGTTTTACCGCCGCGCTCTGTGCGAAATCGAACTCGGGGATTTTCAGAGCGCGGTCAGCGATCTGGAGCGGGTGGTCAGCAAAGACCGCAACTATGACTACCAGCGCGCGGCCGGATTGCTGGCTTACGTCTGGACCAAAACCGGGCAACCGGAGCGCGGGGCGCAGTTATTCGAGCAAATAACCCTGACCTCCACTCTTTCGGAAACGCAATACAATTACGCGGCTTTTCTGGCGGAGCAGGGAAAAGCGCCGGAAGCGCGCCAATGGGCGCAGCGCATTCTTGCCAAGCAGGCCACCATGCCGCGCTATCTGCGGCGGCGCGAGCGGCCGTGGTTTCGCCGGGCCTCGAGCTTGTTGAAGCGGCTGCCCGCCTGATCAGGATTTCGCCGGGCCGTGGAAGAGAAAGAACAGTTCAATGATCAGGATGAGCACCACAATGAATTCCAGCAGAAAGCCGCGCGCCTGGTGGAACTGCTCGATCATGAAGTCATAGAGTTCGTCCGCCGTGCGCAGCTTTTCCTCTACCAGGCTCTGGTAATCAGACACGCCGATTCTGGCTGCGCAAAGCTTGTAAAGGCGGGCGGAAAACATGTCGCCCACAAACTTGAGCGCGTTGTTGGTGCGTTCGGTGAGTTCCGTAACATCGAGCAGGACGGTGCGCAGGCGCGAAGCCGCCGGTCTCATGCGCCATCCGGCGATCAGTCCGCGGCGGCGCTCCAAAAAACGGTACACATCGGCCAGTTCATGCGTGAGCAGATCGTCATAGTGGCGAAACTGCAGGAGCTGTGAGTTCGCGTATTCGAGCAGCCGGATGGTGGCTTCGGCGCCGGCCTCGCTGTCAAAGAGAAAAGCCGCGTTCCATCCCACCACGATCAGGTCATTGGGATAGTACGACATGAAGGCCTGCAGCACTTCTTTGCGTTCGAATTCCGCCAGCGGCAGCGTTTCGCCGCGGACAATCTGGCTTATCTCCGCGCCATGCCGGTTGAGCAGCTCGGCGCCGTTCTCGATCCCCGGCACGGCATGCAGATGGACGACGCAGTAATCCTCGGTCAGCCACTTCTCATAACGATTGACCAGCGCCGAGCTGATGTCCGGCAGCTTTTGCCGCACTACTTGCCGGGAGAGATCATCGAAGGCGGAACTGGAGATCCAGTTTCCGGCCAGCTGCTGCAGCCGCTGCCAGCTTCCGCAAAAAGTGAAGCGCAACAACAGGCTGACCACGCCGTAATCGTAGTACTGCAGCGTGGCGGCAAACTTTTCGCCGGTGGGGATGGTTACGAGCGGAAGGGCCTCGATCACCGGCGAACGTTCAAAGCGCACATGTTCCGGCGCGGCATGCTTCAGCGCGGGCGCAACCGGGGTGCCGCCAATGAGCCGCTGCAGCTCTTTGAGATTGATCTCATCGCAAACGTCGAAGAGCGTGAAAAGAATGATGGTGCCCTGCAGGTCCTGCGCCATGAAAATTCCACTCTGGGCCAGTGTAAATGGATGCGCGAGGGAGAGTACAGAATCTCTCAATCCGCTTTTTAGGTTTTACTCCCTGCCGATTTGCTAGAATTTTTTGTGCTTCGAATCCATCCCAGAGCCCTGCTGTTGGCCTTGCTTTCGGCCTGCCTTCAGGTGCTCGTGTTTTCTACGCTTAAGCTTTATGTCCTCTGCTGGGTCTGCATGGTCCCGTTGCTGTACGCTTTGCTGCGCGGGCACGGTGGCTCGGCTGAACTGATTGATTCCGAGGGGCGCTCTCTGCGTCCGTTTACTTTGAGCCAGGGATTTCTGGTGGGATGGCTCGCCGGTATCGCCTGCTATGCCGGTTCCTGCTACTGGATTGTTAACGTGATGCACAGCTACGGCGGAGTTGATGTTTTTGTGGCGGTGCTGATCCTGCTGGCTTTTGCGCTCTTCATCGGACTGCATCACGGCGCGTTTGGGTTGCTGGTGGTCTGGATGGCTCGCCGCTCTTCTTCCGGGAACCGCCGTCCGCTTTTGCTGGCGCCGGTTCTGTGGACGGCAATTGAGTTTTTTCGCGAACGCGCCTCGCCCGTGCCGTGGAACCCGCTGGGCAACGCCCAGATCGATAATATTCCGTTTACGCGGGTGGCCGAGTTCACTGGCGTTTATGGATTATCGTTCGCCATTTTTGTGGTGAACTGCGCCTTTGCCGCCGCGCTGCTGCTGCGCGGGCAGCGGCGGAGAAACCTGCTGATTTCCGCCTTTGCCGCCGCCGTTGCTTTGCAGATCGGCATCTTCTCGAGGCCGGCGAATTTCAAGGCCACGGATGAGGCTGTCCTTGTGCAGCCGAACATACCGGTGCTCGATTCCAACCAGTGGAACGCTCAGTATTATGACCAGACTTTGTTTGATCTCACGCAGCTCAGCGTACACGCCACAGGGAAAAACCCGCCGGAGAAGCCAGGGCTGATCGTTTGGCCGGAATCGCCTGCGCCTTTTTATTATGCTGATCCCCGGCTGCAGCACTGGCTGGCGGCGATGGCGCAGGACGCCAATTCTTATTTGATCGTCGGCCTCACGGGTACGGCAGACAATCGAAGCACCGGCGGAAAGTACGAGTATTTCAACTCAGCGCAAGTGATCGATCCGCAGGGAAGGGCAATCGGCAGGTATGACAAGATTCACCTGGTGCCATTTGGCGAATATGTTCCGTTTCGCAATCTGCTGTTCTTTGCCCAAAAGCTTACACGCGAGGTAGGAGATTTTTCGCGCGGAATCGAGCACAAGGTTTTTGATCTGAATGGAGCGCGGTTCGGGACCGCGATTTGTTATGAGTCCATTTTCCCTGGCGAAATGCGCGAATACACCGCAAGCGGCGCGCAGGTGCTGGTGGTTATTTCCAATGACGGCTGGTATGGCGACAGCGCCGCGCCGCTCAACCATATGGAGATGACGCGGATGCGGGCCATCGAGAACCATCGCTGGGTGCTGCTGGACACCAATAGCGGAATCACCGCGTCCATCGATCCTTTTGGCCGCATCGTGCGGCAGGCGCCGCGCAATGTGCGCACCGCGCTGGTCGCGCCCTATACTCCGCAGATTGAGAGCACGTTCTACGCGCGCAACGGCGACGTGTTTGCCTGGTGCTGTGTGGTAATCTCGTTTCTGGCGTTGTTTGTCCGCGCCCGAATCTCGGCGGGTACCATGATTGAGGCCCGGCCAGCATAGAGTTGAATTATGGTTGAAGAATTAGAACGCGAATATGCTGCCGTTCGCGGCAAGGTCCATGATCTGCGGAGCTATCTTTGACGCAGCCTCACTGCGCTCCCAGCTTTCCGAGGTCGAAAAGAAAATAGCCGTCGACCCCAATCTCTGGTCCGATCCGGAGAAATCGCAGACGCTCATGCGCCAGCGCAAGCGGCTGGAAGACGAGCTGACCAACGACGCCGAGCTTGCCCGGCGCGTGGAGGACATCGCCGCTTATTTCGAGCTGGCGAAGGAAGGCGAGGCCGTCACCGACGATCTGCGCAAAGAGATCGACAACCTGCGCGAGCTCGCGGAAAAGTTGGAGACGCAGACGCTGCTTTCCGGCAATGACGATATGCGCAATGCCATCGTCACCATTCATCCCGGCGCCGGGGGCACGGAATCGCAGGACTGGGCGGAGATGCTGATGCGCCTGTATCTGCGCTGGGCGGAGCGCCAGGGTTTTGCCGCGGAAGTGAACGAATACCAGGCAGCGGAGGAAGCGGGCATCAAGTCGGCGACCTTCACCGTGAACGGCGACTACGCCTACGGTCTGCTAACGAGCGAAATCGGCGTGCATCGTTTGGTGCGCATCTCGCCGTTTGACCAGGCCAAGCGCCGGCATACCTCGTTTGCCAGCGTGTTTGTCTCGCCGGAAATAGATGATTCCATCAAGATCGATATCAAGCCGGACGAGATTCGCACGGACACCTATCGCTCCGGCGGCAAGGGCGGCCAGCACGTGAATACCACCGATTCCGCCGTGCGCATCACGCATATTCCCACGGGAATCGTGGTGGCCTGCCAGAACGAGCGCTCCCAGCACAAGAACCGCGAACGCGCCATGAAGATGCTGCGCTCCAGGCTCTATGAATATGAGCTGGAAAAAAAGCGCGAGGCCAGCAAAAAAGTGGAAGATTCCAAGCTGGATATTGATTTTGGCTCGCAGATACGCTCTTATGTACTGCATCCGTACCGGCTGATCAAGGACCATCGCACCAAGACCGAGGCAGGCGACGTGGACCGCGTGCTCGATGGCGATTTGGCGCCGTTTATACGGGCGTACCTGCTGGCTCGCAGGGATTTGAGTTAAGCAGTCGCAGGGGTTAAAGCCCCTGAGTTTTATTGCGTTTTATCGGCACGACTGAAGTCGTGCCCTGATACAAACCGTTTGCGGATACAAACCAGGTTTTGAAACATGCTATGGAAATTAAAGACGCGGCATCGCCTGCGTCTTTTACAAAGCAGATGACGATCTTCGAACTCATCCAGCAGAATTCGGCGCCGCCGCAGGTGATGCGGGCTGCGGCCAAGGGCAGTCTCTCCGTGCCTCCGGAGCAGATGATCGAGATTCTGGTGTATCTCACGCGCGATTCGGTTTATGGCGCCGAGGCGCGCGTGACTCTGGCGCACTGGGACGAGATCTCCACGCGGACGGTGCTGGCGAACCCGGCCACGCCGCGAGAAGTCCTCGATTATTTCTGGGCCGAAGGGACCCGCCGGCCTGGGGTGATGCAGGCGCTGATCGAGAACCCCGCCATACGCGATTCGCAGCTCATGGCCCTGGCCACGGTGGCGGGGCGCGAGGTGATTGCCATTATGCAGGCCAGCCATCGCGTCCGCAGCTCAGAGCCGGTGATGGGAGCGCTCCAGGCCAACCCGGAGTTTATTTTCGATGGCGGCGGCGTGGTGCGGGATTTCGATCTGGACGAAGTTTACGACGCCTGGAAGCAGGAGCATGCCGCGGAGATCGCGGCGGAGGAAGGCAAGGCCTTCGAGCTTTCCGAAGCCGACGAAAACGAGAAGCAGGAGATTCTGGCCATCGCCGCCCCGGATGGCAGTTACGCCGCCAAGGTGAGGGCCATGGGCATTCCCACGGAGCAGCGCAAGCTCTCGCCGCTGCAAAAGATCACGCGCATGACGGTGGCCGAGAGAATCAAGACCGCTTTCGGCGGCGACAAGGAAGAGCGCTCCATTTTGATCCGCGATACCTCGCGGGTGGTGCAGAACGCGGTGCTGGCTTCACCCCGGCTGAGCGACCAGGAAGTGGAAAACATTGCGCAGAATAAAACGGTGCAGGAAAACGTGTTTCGCGAGCTGGCGCGCAACCGCAAATTCATCAGGAACTATTCGGTCATCCGTAATCTGGTGAACAACCCGCGCTGTCCGCTGGACCTCGGCCTGACCCTGATCAAAAACCTGCATGTGAACGACCTGGCCACGCTGCAGAAGAACAAGAACATTCCCGACACGCTGCGCAAGGTGGCCGCCAAGCTGTATCGAGACAAGAAACTGGCAAAATAGCCGCGCGGCGGTTTGCGGCGGTGCAAGCCTGCCTTTTATTTTGCCCGGCCCTTCCCATACAATGCTTCACGTTATGAACCAAGCCAGCGATCCCATAGGCGAACTGCTGAAACGCGCAAAGACCATTGCGGTGGTCGGCCTCTCCGATAGTCCGCTGCGCCCCAGCCACGGCGTGGCGGCGTACATGCAAAGCGCGGGCTACCGCATTATTCCGGTGAACCCGGCCATTCAGGGCGCGCTGGGCGAAAAAGCCGTGAAGTCACTGCGGGACATCCGGGAAAAAATCGACATCGTGGACGTGTTCCGCCGTCCGGAAGCCGTGCCCGAAGTGGTGGACGAGGCAATTGAACTCGGCGTCCCGGCAATCTGGATGCAGGAGGGCGTGGTCCACGAAGCAGCGGCGGAGAAAGCCCGCAAGGCGGGGATTTTTGTGGTGATGGATCTGTGTATTTTGAAAGAGCATCGGAGACGGGTGGGGTAAGGAGTGACCACTTGTAATGCTGGTCTAAGACGTTCATATAAATGAATATGAATTTGACAATGTCAGAGCAAGATGTGGCGCAATACTGGTTTGAAAACAAATATGCGGCCATGATGATCTTTAAGGCCACAAGTGACTATACTGCCGCTCGATGTTGCATTCTCAATGCATTATTCTCGGGCTTCATGTTGGCATCTCAGGCAATAGAGAAATTGTTAAAGGCGATGATTTACTTAGAGAGCCACAGGGAAATGAAATCTTGTCATGATCCCTTCAGCCTAAAAGAACAGCTTAAATCACTGCGCGACTATGATTTGGATAAATATGATTTTATTCTAAAAAAACTTTACGATCATTATCAGAGTAGATACCACGACAACAAAACTACAGGTGCAGGAGCATCTTCAACGGAACTTCCAGACATAGACGCTCTTTGGCTTGAACTTATCCATAAATTACCAGTGCCTGATGAAGCTAAATATCGAATCGCTTTTTTTGATTTTCTTTTCGATCCTAATCCTTACTGGAATAATGATTATTGGTTGAAAGCTGCAAATAGTGCAATAGAATCAAAACTGCCTTCTATGGCGGTAAAATATCAGGAAATTCAGAAACATTTATACCCGGCATAATGAGTTCGAAGTTCTGCAGCTCATATCGAAAGTCTCAAATTTGATGGTGTCATTTTCGATCTTTACTCCATAGTGCCGCAGGGGCTGAAGCCCGCGTTCTTACTCTTTTGTGCGGCATGGCTGAAGCCATGCCCTGATACAAACCGGGTTTTGAAAACACGATCCTTGAATTCAGCCTTTCGCAAAGCTGTGAAATATGTGGCACCGTTGCCAGAACTCGAGAAGGGTTACATCTGCTTTCCGTCAGCCCGCCTGAACTGTTAACGTCCAGTTAAATTCCATTTCGGATATTACCTTTGTACTCCGGTATTTTGACACTGCATTAACCGTAGCCGGACAGATGGACCATATATTCGGGGCGTGGTTGAAATCAGCAAAGGAGCCAATTCTATGCTCTTCTGTGGAACTTGCGGAATCATGGTCCGAACCGAAGCGAAGACTTGTCCCAAGTGTTCGTCGATATTGACGCCGGCCTATATCCCAGGAGCGGCGAAGGAACATTCAACTCCGGCCCGGAAGCCGCTGGGCAGCGCTGCCAGGGGCCTCCTGATCGGATGCATGGTGTTATCTTTTGTGGCCGTTGCGGCTGCCGTTACTCTTCACGTTGTCACGCGGCCCGCCCACTCGGTCTATCTGCTCCCCGACGGCAATCTCATGGCCTACGTCAATTTCACTCCGATGCATTTGATGAACATGGACGCGGGCGGCTTCAATCAGGTCCCTGAATATCAGCGGCTTATGAATGAGAGTGGAATGGGCGGAGAACGCTCCATTGAGAACATAGCGGTCTCGGCAAACGTGGATGGCAGCTCACTGGAAGACATGGCGATCATTGTTACCGGAGCCGTGGACCAGCAGCGCATCTCCGATGGGCTGAAGCAGCAGGGCCCGCAGGCGGAAACCTATCGCGGCAAGACCATTTTTTCCAACCGCGTGGAGAATCGTACCCTTCGGTACTGTGTACTCGACACAAAAATGCTGGCGGTTACCATGAGTCCGGCGGCTGAGTCGATGCACGCCATCATTGATAAATCCGCCGGCTCCGGTTCAGCTCCCTATCTTTTCAAGAGTTACTACAGCGAAGTTCCTTTTGCCAGCGAGGCGTGGGCCATCGTTCACGTCCCCAGCTTCGCCGTACCTGACTCGCCGGGCGGCGTGAATCTCGACTTTCTGAAAAACAGCGTGACCATTCTCTCTGCCCGCTACCTTGGTTCCTTAAGCCTCCGCGGCGAATTCATCGCTGAGAACCAGGCCGATGCCGCCAACATATCCAAGGCCGCCGAGGGGTTTCTGGCGATCGGCAAATTGGCGGGAAGCCAACAGCAAGCAGACCCGGATGTCACAGCCATCGTCAACAGCATTGAAGTGAAACAAAACGGCAACCATGTCGTAGTGAGCGCCGCGATTCCTCCGGAGGTGATTCGTAAGGCTGCACAGAAGCGGTAGGACGCTGGTTCTGATTCAGGAACTGAAGAAAGTCGTTTTGCCTTTCATGCAGAATCTGTGTGGTTGAATGCCTCCAGGCTGACATTTTTTGTCCATTGATTTTTTTTCGATATGCGGTAACATGCGCGAGCTCTTCCGAAGAGGAGCAGATTTAGGCACGGGTCTTTGACAACAGAAACGAGGCTTTGGCTTTTAGCTCTTGGCTCTTAGCTTTTGCTTGATGGCCACTGGAGGCTTGTCTGTCTCATTCCTGCAGTGGCACCACCAAAGGCTGGGTGGCCATTGGGTCGAATGGGGCTAAGTCGTTTATTTTCCTAATTGACCTTGGGGGAGGGGGGTATCCCTATGGGGGGTACGGACCGGGCAGATGGTTGACAGAACAGACCGGGACGATAGCTGACAGAACCGTTTACCGCTGATTTACGCGGATGGGCGCGGATTAAAGCAAAAACCCTGCACAGGCAGGAGTGCCTGTGCCACATGTGCATGGTAGACCTGTGTGCATTGCAGACATGTGCATCGGAGATTGGGGCATTCTGGGCAGGCAAGGGCGCTGCACCTGACCCCCTGATTATTTGTTGTCTTCGCGTTTTTCTTTGGTGGCTTTGTCGGTGGCTTTGTCGCGCAGGCGGTGAATTTCTTCGAGGCGCTGGGCCAGGAGTTTTTCTCGGCCTTCGGCGGTGGGGTGGTAGTAGCGGCGTCCGCGAAGATTGTCTGGCAGGCACTCCATGTCGGCCACTTTTTCTTCGAGGTCGTGGGCGTACTGGTAGCCCTTGCCGTAGCCGACTTTCTTCATCAGTGCGGTTGGGGCATTGCGGATGTGCAGCGGCACCGGGGCGGCGGAGGTCTTTTCCACGTCTTCGAGCACGGCGTTGTATGCGGTGTAGAGCGCGTTGGATTTGGGGGCCAGGGCAAGATAGGCCACGGCCTGGGCCAGGGCTAACGCGGCTTCCGGCATGCCGAGGAAATCGATGGCCTCTTTGGCGGAAAGGCAGAGATTGAGCGCTTCCGGAGCGGCCAGGCCGATATCTTCCGAGGCCATGCGCACTACGCGGCGGGCGATGTAGAGCGGGTCTTCGCCGGATTCGAGCATGCGGCCCAGCCAGTAGAGCGAGGCGTCCACGTCGCTGTTGCGGACGGACTTGTGCAGGGCGGAGATGAGGTTGTAGTGCTCTTCGCCGGATTTGTCGTAGAAGAGCACGCGCTTTTGCAGCGTGTCCCGGAGGATTTGCTGGGTGATCTCGCCGCCCTGGCCCGCCGTGGCCGCGGCGACCTCGAGAATGTTGTAGGCGGAGCGGGCGTCGCCGCTCGAGTACGCGGCGATCTGGCGCAGGACATCGTCACTGGCAGACAGTTTCATTTGGCCGAGGCCGCGTTCGCTGTCGCTTAAAGCGCGGCGCAGCAGGCCGATGATCTGATCTTCCGACAGTGGCTGCAGGATGTAAACCCGGCAGCGCGAGAGCAGAGCGCCATTGATCTCGAAGGACGGATTTTCGGTGGTGGCGCCGATGAGACGGATATTGCCGTGCTCTACGTGATGGAGAAAAGCGTCCTGCTGGGCGCGGTTGAAGCGATGAATTTCGTCGATGAACAGAATGGTGCTCGTGCCGTACTGCCGGGCCTTCTCGGCGTCGGCCATGACCTGCTTGATCTCCTTGATACCGGAGAGCACGGCGGAAAACTCAATGAACTCGGCCTGGGTGACGTGGGCGATGATCTGGGCCAGCGTGGTTTTGCCCACGCCGGGAGGTCCCCAAAAAATGATGGAGCCGGGATCGTCGCGCTCAATCTGCAGGCGCAGCGGTTTGCCGGGAGCCAGAATGTGCTCCTGGCCGACGAACTCATCGAGCGTGGCGGGACGCATGCGGTCGGCCAGGGGGCGCGCGCCCTTGTTTTCACGGTCGGGAAGTGCCTGAAACAAGCTCATGGAGTTACTTTGCGGTCTTTACTTTGCGATTATGGTTTGCGGGTATCTCAAGCCATCACTGTTTATCGTTTATGCGTTATCGGTGGCACCAACTTTGCGCGTCCGCTGTCTGGCCGCTTCGTACAAAATTATGGATGCGGCAATTCCGGCATTCAGAGACTCGACACGCGGCGAATGCGGAATGGTGATCAACTCGTCTGCCTGGGAGAGCACATCGGCGGGCAGGCCCGCGCCCTCATTGCCGATCAGCACGGCGATGGGGCCGGTGAAATCGACCTGGTCCAAAGGCTTGCCTTTATGAGAAGAGGTGGCCAGAACACGCAGTCCGCGCTGCTTGAGCAGGGCGATCGCCGGCTTGAGTTCCACGCCGATCAGCGGTTGGCGAAAAATCGAGCCCGCCGAGGCGCGCACCACCTTGGCATTGCAGTGGCTCACGGTTTTTTCACCCAGCAGGAGGGCGCGCGCTCCGAAGGCTTCCGCCGAACGGATGATGGTGCCGAGATTGCCGGGATCCTGAATTCCGGCAACGCCGGCAAAGATAAGATTTTGTGTGTCCTCGAGCAGGTCTTCGAGCTTGGTGGTCTTCAGTTTGACCAGAGCGGCCACGCCCTGCGGCGTCTCGGTGCTCACGGCGCTCGCAAAAACCGAGTCGGGCAGCAGCAGAACTTCTGTATGGCTGGAAAGCTGGGGCAGAAGACGCTGGGCATGGTCGCGGGAGCGTTCGCTGAAAAAGACGGCCTGAAAGCGCAGTCCGCTGCGGATGGCCTCTTCGATGGTGCGGATACCCTCCACGGCGATGCAGCCATCGGAGGTAGCCACGCCCTGTTCAAATGCCCGGCGGAGGTCCTTGACCAGAGAGTTTTGCCGGCTGGTGACCGGGCGTAAACGGGTTTCGTTTTGAGTTGTCACTGAAGCCATGATACTGGCCGGGGGCCCTTTGGGACAAAAAGCGCCAGCCGGCTGGCCTGGGCGACAAAGCCGCCCAAAGCCAAAGTGACTTGGGCTTTAGGCCAGGCTGGTTTATCTTAGTACCTTGTACCTTGCACGGGACTCAAGACCGATGAAGACGCTGCACTACCGCGTTTCTCACGGAAAAATTCAAGGGGACTCGATTTGGCAGCGGAAATCGTAAAAATAAATCCGGAAACGCCAGACGCGCGTCTGGTTTCTTATGTTGCCGACCGCATCAAGGCGGGGCAGGTGGTTGGCATGCCCACGGATACGTTTTATGGCCTGGCCGCGGACCCGCTGAACCTGCGGGCGGTGGAGCTGATTTATGAAGTCAAGTCGCGCAGCCGGCACAAACCATTGTCACTGCTGATTGAGAGCGTGGAGCAGGCGGAGTATCTGGCGCGTCCGCTGCCGGAGATTTTCTATGAGATTACCAGCAAATACTGGCCGGGGCCGCTGACGATCATCGTGAAGGCCTCTTCCCGCCTGCCGCTGAAGGTCACCGCCAACACAGGCAATGTGGCGCTGCGCGTTCCCGCTTCACGAATTCCGGTAGAGGTAATTCGTGCCGCCGGTGTGCCGATTACCGCAACTTCCGCCAACATCAGCGGGGCCAGCGAATGCACCACGGCCGATGGCGTCCGCATGCAGCTCGGCACGAGCATTAGCCTGATTGTGGATGGAGGCGTGAGTCCGCGCGAGGTCGCTTCCACCATCATTGATATGAGCGAGCCCGGAAAATGCTCCATCCTGCGCCAGGGGGCGATTCCGGAGAGCGAACTCGCAGAATTTCTGCACTGATGACCAAAACACTCTGGAGCAAAGGGCTGCTGGTGGTAGTGCTGGCGGCTGTCTCCTGGGTGGCGGTGATATACGCGCGGGTGGTGCATCAGTCGGGAAAGAATGAGCCCCACAAGGCCGATGCGATTGTGGTCTTTGGCGCGGCGCAGTATGGCGGCAAGCCCTCGCCGGTGTACAAGGCGCGGCTGGACCACGCGGCGCTGCTGTACCACCAGGGGCTGGCGCCGATTGTGATTACCACCGGCGGCGCGGGAGCCGATCCCGATTTCTCCGAAGGCGTGGTGGGCAGGGAATACCTGAAGACTTTGGGCATTCCCGACTCTCAGCTCATCGCCGAGACGCAGAGCCCCGACACAGCCGAATCGGCCCGGCGCGTGGCCACCATCATGCGCGCCAATGGCATGAGGTCATGCGTGGCGGTAAGTGACGGCTACCATATATTTCGCATCCGGCAAATGCTGGGCCGAGAGAAGATTGTCGCGTACGGCGCTCCGCGTCCGCATTCAAAACCGCATTCTTTCTGGAAGCGCAACGCCGAAGTGTTCCATGAAGTTGCGAGTTACACGCTCTGGGTGCTGCATTTAAGCTGAGCAGAAGTCCGCGCTCACAGGAGCAGCCACGCGATCCCCGCGGCGGATGCCGTTCCGAGAAGGTTGACGAGATCGTTGGTGAGGTATCCGCGACGCTCGAGCACCGCGCCCAGAATGCTGTCGATGAGCATTCCCAGTGTGCCGCAGGCCGCGATCACCGCTGCCTGATGCGTGGTGGCGAGTCCCAGAACTCTGGCTGTTAGGGCGATGATTCCGGAGGCGACCACGGCCGCTAGCGTTCCATTGAAGCTGATACCGCCATCGATTCCCGGCGCAATGGGCTTGAGGGTGGTGATCAGCAGAGTGCGACCAGGGAAGGCCTGTCCGGTTTCGCTGGATGAGGTATCGGCTGCGAGTTCAGCCATCGCAGCCAGGGCCAGCAGCCGCCAGGCAGGAGGAGCAAAAGCCACGATGAAGCCGGCAATACCGAGATTGGCCATGACCTGGGCGGCAGAGCGCCCTTTTCTGTATTCGGCCACATGGAGCCGCTCTTTGCGCGAACGTCCCAGACGCGTAGCGCCAAGAGTCACGGCGAAGACCACCAGCAGGAGCCAAAAAAGTTTCATTGTGCTGGCGGCCATCACAAAGGCAATGCTCATACCTGCCAGTGCGCCGGAAGCGCTCACTCCGCGGGCGAACCAGGCGGCGAGCGCAAAGGCCAGCGTTGTTCCCAGAGCAATAAGAAGGCGGCTGCGCGAGCCGGCCGAACCGGGCCAGCGCAGCAAAAAACCTGCGGTTAATCCGGCGGCGAAGCACAGACTGAGGGCATCTGCGACCGGTGAATGGCGGCGTTGGGTAGCCAGTTATGTTCTCCTGAAGGCGGATGGCCCTTTGTATTCCGGTTTCCGCGTATTCGAAATCCTACACAAATCCGGCGACAGCAGCACAGGTGTGCGGCCGGAGATTTTGAGTAACAGAGCTAAAGTGAATGAAACAAGGCAGTTTGCTGGCCGCTCTCTTACCCGCTACAATAAAGGTTTCGCAACAACCAGGAAGCACTTTTATATAACTTCCAGCGGCCCAGGCCGGCGGAGTCATGATGATTGCAAAATACAGGAATTTTAGCCTGGCGATACTGGCCGGGATGTGTTTAGTGTTTACAGCCGGGTGTGGTGACACTTTTCGTAATTTCATCACGCCGATTCCCAAGCAAACGGGTAATCCCGCTGGGCTTTCCCATGCGGTGGTCACGTCAGTAAATCCTGCGGGCAATGGCAGTGATCTGCACATCAATGTTTCCGGAGATTCCATTGCCGGGCTTGTGCCGCTTGGGCTCAATCCTTTGTTTTTCGGTGACAAACAGGGCCGGGCTTTTGTGCTGAACAGCGACAATACCATCAGCCTTTATACCGGTCTTCTCCCACTGACCACGACGGTGAGCATCGCCACACAGCCAGGTACGGCGACAGGCCAGATTGCCGCCGGCGCCAATGGCAGCGGAAGCCTGTACGTTGTGAACCGTACAAGCAATAACGTGAGTTTTGTTCCTTCAACGTCCAGTACGGTGGCGCAGCTTATTAACGTGGGCACGGAACCGGTGATGGCCGTGGGCGGTCCGGCAAACTCCAAGATTTACGTGGTGAATCACACCAGCAATGACGTTACCGTGATTTCCGCGATCGATAACACCATTCTGAAAACGATTCCCGTGGGCGCGCAGCCCATTTGGGCGGTCATGAGCACGGATGGTGAGGGCGTATTCGTGGTGAATCAGGGCGAGGGCACGCTCAGCTTTATCGATACCACACTGGATCAGGAGATTTGCGGCACAACGTCATTTGTTACCTGTGGTCCGGGAACCCGCATTCAGCTTGGCAGTTCACCGAATTTTGCTTTCTACGACAGCCCGCGACGCCGGGTTTACGTCAGCAATACGGGCAGCAACAATATTTCGCTGATCAACGCAGATGGAATTAATTTTGGCGTGAACCCGCCGGTGCTGCCGACGAAAATAGCGAGCATTCCAGTGTCAGGCTCGCCGCTCTCTCTTGCGCCTTTGCAGGATGGGTCGCGAGTCTATGTCGCGCTGGCCAACTGTACCGATCCGGGCACAAACCACACGAATTTTTTTGCGCATCTGCCGAACTGCAAGGGAAATATGGTCAGCGTGGTTGACGTGACGGCATTGCGAGAGACAAAGACCATTCCGGTTGGGCCGGGCGCTGTCTCCATTGACGCCGCTGCTGATTCCACCAGGGTTTACGTGGTCAGCGCACTGGATACCACGGTGATTCAGGACAACGTGAACGCTGTTCCCCAGGCCGCCCGGACCATCGCGACGCCATCGGTTACGGCCATCAATACCAGTTTGGACACCGTGTTGCGATACACAAACGACCCTTCCGTAACCAGCCTGGTGCCGAGTTTCCTGGCGCCGCCGCAGAACCCGAACTGCACTCCATTTCTCGACACTACGTTTAACAGGACCGTGCCCATTCCATGCGTGGGACAGACGGCATTTTCCGTACACGTGATTCCCTGAAACACCTCGAGGGCTTCTGCCCTGCAAAGTTTCATGCGGTCTGGCAGCTCTGTGCTGGCCCAGACCGCATCTTCATTTTCTCGCCGGTTCTGTGATTGCGGTAACTCTGGATGGGATTGATTGCCTGATTATGTTTTGCGGTCGGAGCGGCGGCGGCCTTTATAGCGCATGGCGATGTTCATAAACACGTTGCCGCGATCGGTATCAAAGCACATAACCAGCGCTTCCTGATCTTCATTGCTTTTTTCGCCGAGTTCGTCGCTGTGAATCACGGGAGGCGTGATCTTGAACTGGAACCCCTGGTCATTGAGAGCGGTGACTGCGCTTCCGATCACCATGTTGGCCAGTTCACAAACGGTTTCACGCGTGATCTCCTCGTTTTCCGCAACCGGCTCGCCGGTCAGGTACGTGGCGACGCGTGCCGCGGTGGGAGGATCAATGTCGAAGATGATTCGTCCTTCAATGTCACCTTTAATGGTGACCATCGAAGCCACGCCTCGCCGCCGATAGGCCTCTTCCTCCATGGTGACGTCCCCGATGTGAGTGGGACACTGCAGCGTCTCGGCCAGAATGGCGTCCGCCGCGTTGATGAATGGCTGGATCAGTTCCATTTTCACAGATCAACCCTCCTGAACCATGGCTGCTGCAACTTCGGCGTCCTCGCCCATTACATATTTGATCACTTCGTAAAGGATCTCGGGTTTGACCGGCTTTTGCACGAAATGGCGTGCGCCTTTCTGCAGCGCCGCCACGATATTTTCCTGGTAGCCTACCGAAGACACCATGACAATGCGGGCGTCGGGATGGGCGCGCACGATTTTCTCCGCGGCCTCGATACCTTCCATCTGGGGCATGGTGATGTCCATCAGCACCATGTCCGGCGTGGTGCGGTCATATTCGGTGATGGCCGTGCAACCGTCGCCGGCTTCGCCCACGATCTCGCCGCCGAACGATTCCACCATCTTGGCCACATTCTTGCGAGCGAAGACCGAATCGTCCACAACCAGATAGCGTATGGGCTTGTGGTCCTTGCGCTGCAATACTGGGAACTGGTCCATAATTCTCTCCTTACAACTGTAACGAAACCCTGTTTGGTTGTGCAGTCTTTTCCGCGCCGCACTGTAAAGTAATTGTTTTTGCCATCGCGTCCAGCGAAACCACGCGGCTGGCATAGCCTCTCTCAATCGCTGCCTTGGGCATGCCAAAGACGACACAGGATTTTTCATCCTGGGCAATCGTAACTCCCCCGGCGTGCTGAATCATGCCAAGACCCTCCGCGCCGTCATCGCCCATTCCGGTCATCAGCACGCCAACGGCGCGAGGGCCAAATTCCGCCGCCGCGGAGCGAAACAGAACGTCCACGGATGGCCGGTGTCCGTTGACATGAGCATCGTCCGACAGAACAATGGTATCTCCCAGCGGCAAACGGCGCAGCTTGATGTGCCGGTTGCCGGGACAAATCAGCGCCCGGCCGGCGATCAGAAAATCTCCGGACCGGCCTTCTCTCACCTCAAGCGGGGAGCATTCATTCAGCCTGCGGGCAAACATTTCCGTGAATCCTTCGGGCATGTGCTGTACCACCACGATGCTTCCGGGAAAATCCTCCGGCAGTTGGGAGAACAGATACTGCAGCGCATGGGGGCCGCCGGTGGAAATTCCGATGGCCACGATACTGGTTGGTTCCTTTCGGGCCCGCGTAGCCGGTTTATTCGAGACTTTCGCTGGATCGGGCAGCGTTGTTACCAGGCCGGCGCGCTGGTGCTTCACCGCGCCTTTAATTTTGGCGATCAGGTCCAGGGCAATGGGGTCCATTTGCGCCGAAGCGGCGTCACGCGGTTTGGCCACAAAGTCGAAAGCGCCCAGCGAGAGGGCCTTGAATGTAGCGGACGCGCCTTCCGTGGTCAGCGCGCTTACTACGATGACGGGAATACCGAACCGGCGCGTGATCTGGCGAAGCGTCTCCATGCCGTCCATGCGCGGCATTTCCAGATCGAGGGTAATCACCTGCGGTTTGAGTTCTTCGATCTTCCGCAGGGCAAATGTGCCGTCCATGGCTGTCCCCACGACTTCGATATCACTGTCGCGGGCAAGAATCTGGGGAATGAGCTTGCGCATCAGCGCGGAATCATCCACCACCAGCACGCGTACTTTTCCGCTCATGCCGTGGCCTCCATGATTCTCCGCGCACGGCCCAGTTTGGCTACCACGCTGGTCAGGTTCAGGATGAGGACGACGGTGCCATCGCCGAGAATGGAAGCGCCGCTCACCAGTTCCGTGGCGACCAAATGATCATCCAGCGCTTTGATGACCAGTTCTTCTTCTCCGATCAGATGGTCCACAATCAGCCCGAATTTTTTTTCCGCGAGCGAAACAACTATGACAAACATCTTTTTCCTGCGGGAGGACTTTTTGGCCAGTGCGTGAAGGTGGACCAGAGGCAGCACTTCGCCTCTGAGCTGAATTACGTCGTGCTGGTCCACCCGGTGAATTTCTTTTTCGGTAATGCGGCTGATCTCGACCACGGAAGCCAGCGGCACGGCGTATGCCTGGCCGCCCACATGGAAGAGCAGGGCCTTGATAATGGCGAGGGTGAGCGGGACTTTCAGCAGGAACGTGGTCCCCGCGCCCGGAGTGCTCCTGATGCTGACCGTACCTTTCAGCCTTTCGAGAACGGACCGCACAACGTCCATGCCCACGCCGCGGCCGGAGACAGAGGTGACTTGTTCGGCCGTGCTCAATCCGGGGTGAAAGACCAGATTCAGCGCGTCGGTTTCGCTCATACCGGCCGCGTCCGCCGAGTTGATCACTCCATTATTGATGGCCTTGGCCATGAGCTTCTGGGCGTCAATGCCGCGCCCGTCGTCGCTGACCTCGATCACGATCTGATTTCCCTGATGATAGGCATTCAGCCGCAGCGTTCCCTGCGCCGGCTTTCCGGCTTTGCCGCGCTCGGCCGGAGATTCAATTCCATGAGCGATGGCATTGCGCACCAAATGCGCCATGGGTTCGGCCAGCATGTCGAGAATGCTCTTGTCGAGGTCTGTACTTTCTCCGCTCACGACCAGGGAGACGTCTTTGCCGCAGAATTTCGCGGTGTCCCGCACAACGCGGGGGAAGCGCCGGAAAAGCTGCTCCACCGGCACCATGCGGATCTTCATCACCGATTTTTGCAGGTCGTTCAGAATGCGCGCCTGGAAGGCCATGGCATCGGCAAATTTTCCGCGCAGCGGGTCCTTGGGGAAGCGCTTGTCAAATTCGCCCACGCTCTGGTGCAGCATGCTCTTGCCAATAATGAGTTCTCCCACCAGATTCAGCACGGTATCAATGCGTTCGGCATCCACGCGCAGCGTTTCCGCCATGGCGGCGGCGCCGCCGGACTGTGCTTCATGGCTTTGCGCCGAGGAGGGCTGGGCCTCCGCTTCAGTCGCGTTTATTTCGAGGTCCAGAACATCGTCGGCATCGCTGGTGACATCCGGCTCTGGCGGAGTAACGCGTTCCACGAGAATGGCCGAGGTCACCGCGGGGATGAGGCATTTTTTCTCAATCCAGTTTTCCGCCTGCTCGCTGGCAAGCGCTGCTTCCACCACGTCCAGATTGTCAGAGAGCACGTTTTGATCGGGGACGATGGCCAGCAGGCGTCCGCAGCTTTGCAGAACGTTGCGGATAAGCTGCATGGCCGCGCCGCGCATGGGGCAGTGGGGATCGATGCTGAATGCGATGTTGTAAACGATTTCGCTCCTGCTCAGGGCCTCGGCGATCAGCGCCTGCTCGTACTCGCTCCAGGCAAAACGCCCCTGAAGTTTTCCCGGTTTCCCATTGGAAGCCGCGGGCATTTGCGTGAGCCGCAGAATCTGGCTGCGCAGCTCGTCTCCCGAGGGCGGCTGCATGCTGCCGCGGTAGGCCGAGAGCATGGAGCCAAACGTATCGGCGGCGATCAGTACGATGTCGGCCAGAGCGCCATTGGCGGAGTGGCCGTTTTGCTGCGTGAACACGTCCTCAAGCTCGTGGGCCAGCTCGCTGAACTCCTGAAAGCCGCAGGCCGCGGAATCGCCCTTCAGGGTATGAATGGTCCGCCGGACTTCGCGCAGGATCTCCGCGTCATGCGGACGCTTCTCCAGTTCCAGCCCTTCTTCATTGAGGGTCTGCAGCAATTCGGCTGCGCTCTCAAAAAAGAGCTGGCGGAGTTCGGCGGCGCGTTCGTCGGAGAAGAAACTCACGCCGGCACCTCGATCCGCTGGTAGGCGGTTCCGTTATTCAAATGGATCATGCGAAACTTGCTGGAGAGGCCAAAAAGACTCTCGGCATGGCCGATGAACAGATAGCCTTCGGGATTCAGGCAGCGGTAAAACTTGTCCACCAGGCGCTTCTGTTCGGCTTCATCAAAATAGATCATCACATTGCGACAAAAGATGACGTCATTGCGCTGCGGCAGGAATTCCGTTTTGAGATTGTGAAAGTCAAAATGGACCATGCTCTTGAGCGACTGCTTCACCGCATATTTGTCGCCGGTCTTGTCAAAATAACGGAGGCGATACGCGTATTCCACCGGCTCCATCTGCTGTTCGGGATAGCTCCCTTCCTGCGCGGCGCGCAGCACCGAATAGTTGATGTCGGAAGCCAGGATTTCCACTTTCCACGGCGGAGGCACCAGCGGCTTGGGGCTCGGCATTTCAAAGGGCAGGGGATTGCGCAGATAGTAATAGGCCAGGGCATCGCACACCTGCATGGCCATGGTGTATGGCTCCTGCCCAGTGGAGCAGCCGGCGCTCCAGAAGCGAAGCGACCAGTCCCGGCGCTCCTGCTTCCGGTGCAGCAGCTCTTCCAGAATTGTTTTGTGGAAGAGGTCCAGCTGCGGTTTGTTGCGGAAAAAGCTGGTCTCGTTGACCGTGAGGTTTTCCACCAGAGACGTAAGTTCAGCCTTGCCCTGATGGCTGGTCAGCAGACGATAGTAGCTGTAAAACGTATCGAGCCCGCAGATTTTAAGGCGCCTTTGCAGACGGTCCTGGAGAAAATGGGCCCGCCGTTCGTCGAAATACATCCCGCATTCCTGATAGATCAGGCTTTGCAGCAGCTTGAGTTCGGCATCGGTAATCTGGATTGGAGCGCTGGAAGTAGCCATTGTTCCCACTTGGTTTGTCGTTTCTTGAGCTCTTTATGTCTACGCGGAGGCCGGCGCCGGCAGTGCATCGGCCACTTCGGCCAGCCGGCGCAGTTCGCCTTTTTGCAGTACCCGCGTAAGGTCAATCAAAATAATCAACCGTCCGTTCAGCTTGCCCACGCCGGTGACGTACTGCAAATCACCTTCCTCGAAAACGTTCGGAGGCTGTTCGATCTCGGTTTCCGGAATCTTCATGACTTCCGACGCCGCGTCCACCATCAGCCCCACCATCTTGCGGTCCACCTCGGCCACAAGGATGCGGTTTTTGCGCGTGGAGATGATTTCCTTTTCTCCAAAACGCTTGCGCAGGTCGACCACAGGCACGATTTTCCCGCGCAGGTTGATCACTCCCTCCACGAAATCAGGCGCTTCCGGTACGGCGGTGATATCGGGAATGCGGACGATCTCATGCACCAGCCGGATGGGCACCCCGAAACTTTCCCGGCCGATCCGGAAGCCGACGATATGTTGTTCTTTGGCCATTCGTCTCCTCCGTTCCTAGTTGTACGACGCTCCGGAAGAGGCATAGCGCGGTGATGCCCCGCGGGTCCCCTGCTCGTCCCGGCGGCGGGATATTCCATTGCGGCCATCGCCATTACCCATGGTTTCAAGAACAAAGCGGTCCATTGCTTCCAGCATGGAGCGCGACATGCGCGACATCTGTTCGGAGGAGGCCGCCAGTTCCGTGGAGCCGGAGGAAGAACGCTGCACCAGTTCGCGCATCTTTTCCATGGCCCGGACCACGGCCTGCGCTCCCGATGCCTGCTCTTCCACCGACGAGTTGATCTCGTGCGTGATTTCGTTCAGGCGCGTGGTGGCTTTGGCAATTTGAGAAGACCCGTGCGACTGCTCGTTGGTGGCCGCGCCAATCTCCTGCGCGAACTTGTAAACCTCGGAAACCACGTTGGAGATTTTCCTGAGCGCTGTGCTCAGATCGCTGCCCAGGGTGATGCCTTCGTTCACGATGGAGGTGCTCTTCTCCATGTTGTCCACGGCTTTGCGCGCTTCTTTCTGAATGCTCTGGATCAGTTCGGAGATTTCGCGCGTGGACTGCGCTGATTTTTCCGCCAGCTTTCGCACTTCATCGGCGACTACCGCGAATCCCAGGCCGTGTTCGCCGGCACGGGCCGCCTCAATGGCGGCATTCAAAGCCAGCAGGTTGGTCTGCTCGGCCAGGTCGTCGATGACCTCGATGATCTTGCCGATGTCGTCGGCCCTTTGGCCCAGAGCGGAGATGATCTCCGCCGAGGAACCGATGGTCGCGTTGATGCGACTGAGGCCGTCGGTGGCTTTCTCCATGGTGGTGATGCCGCTGGTGACTTCATCGCGCGAGCGCTGCGAGATATCGAGCAGCACTTTCGCCGTATCGGCCACGCGCTGGATCGAAGCCACCATCTCGTCGATGGAAGCCGAAGTCTCGCTCACGTTGGAAGACTGCATTTGCGTGCTTTTCACCATGTTCTGCACGTTAATGCTCATCTCGTGCATGGTGCTGGTGACTTCGTCGATCGCGGTGGCGGCCTGCACGCTGATCTTGGCCGAATCATCGGAGGCGCTGGCCACCTGGTTCGATCCGCTGGCCACCTGGGCCGCGCTGTCGCGGACGTTCTTGACCAGGCTGCGAAGACCAATCGTCATTTCCCGGAAAGCATGGCCCAGAGTATCGCGCTCGGAGCGAGGATGAATTTCCGCCGAAAGGTCGCCGCCGGCAATGGCCTGGGAAACAGAGGCCATTTCGCGCAAATACTGGACCATATTGTTGAAGGTCTGCGCCAGCACGCCAACTTCGTCAGTGGATGTGGTGTCCACGGTCTGGTTCAGGTCGCCGGAATTGCCGATTTGTCCGGCAACTTCAATCAGCTTCTCCAGAGGATTCGTGATGGACGCAGCCGACCACCACGCGACGCCCAGGCCCAAAGCCAGGACCAGCAGCAGGCCAATATATGTGATCGCGGTCGTGAGTGCGCTGGCTGTTTTGTCGGACTCGCGCGCGTTCTTGCGCGAGGTGTTGACCACATTAATGAGTTCGGCCAGGGGCTGCTCTTCGGCCTCTACATATTTAGCGGGTCCGGCCTGCAGATAAGCGATCTGCAGTTCTGCCACGGTGGAACTGCCAGCGTCCACCTGGCGGCGTTTGTCCATCAGCGGACTGGCAAACTCCGAGTTCCATCTGCGGTGTGCGTCCCGTATTCTTTCGAGAAGGTCTTTGGCTCTGCCGCCCTCGTCGCCCAGGGCAGCGACCGTTTTTTCGGCGTCGATAATAATATGTTCAACTTCTGTGCTGCCGTTGGTGGTGGCGTCGGATTCATGGGAGTCGCCATTCAGCAGGAAGCTGAGCAGGTGCATGCGATTGTTCATTCTCGCCTGATCAAGCCGGGAAATGGCCTGCACCGTGTCAATGGCGTTGTTATAGACCGTCTTGGTACCCTGCTCATGCCCAGTGGCCCAAATGCTCAGGCCAAACATGATGAACACAACGACGAGTATCGAGCCAAATCCCAGATAAAGCTTCTTGCGAATACTCATGTTCTAACCTCCACATGCCAGACGGAGACGACGGGAAGCTGGCAGGCGCCTTTTTAAATCACCGGTTTCGGATTTAATTTTTAGTGCTGAACTTGATTCTGCACACACATTACTTACCGCTGTAAAAAGAGAAAACTCGCAGGGCAAAGTGCAATGTCAATGCCATGTCGGCAAGAGTTGCGGGATGGCAGAGCGTTAATTCTGTTAACTATAATTAAATCAATAAGTTAATGAAGATTCCGGGGTGTTTTTCAGGTGTCTGCTGGCTGATCTGCCAGGGGGTATTTCGTCTCATTGCGCTGCTTGCCGGGCGTTAGTATGTCTCACGCTGAGACATTTCATCGGCACTAAGGGTTTCTCCCTTGGGTTCTAACGGCAAATCCATATTGACTCAAAATGAGATTGCAGAGTACTTTCAAGACTCCCCCACCAGGCTGCGGCCAAGGCCAGGTTTCATGAAACCATCTTCCAGCTTCGGACAAACGTACTGGCATGACCAGACGGTCCGTCTGTCACAAACCGAACAGATACTTGAGGCCTGCGCCGAACTGCCCCTGCTGAATGGAAGCATCCAGGAAGTGCGGCAGTACGTGGCCGACGCGGCACGGTCGATTTTTGGGCTTGATGTGGCGGGCATATTGTATCGGGACGGAAACATCTGGGTGCCCTGCGCGGTTTCCAGCGACCAGCAGCCAAAGATCAGCAATTCGGCCTTTATCTCACAGGCCGGGCCATTCGCGGCGCAGGCAATCCATCTGGGCGAGATCGTGGGCTTTCACTTCCCTTATAAGCCTGGTGTTGACGGAACTATCTGCCACGGACTGGCGCAGCCTTTGCCGACCTCGCAATCGGCAATGGTGCTTGTTGTTCTTCGCCCCTCGGTATTTTCGAAAGAAGATGAGGAGGCCTTTCGCATTCTGGGCGGCGTTGCACGCATGGCGCTGGAGAATCGCGAACTGCGAAGTTTTTCCCCCACCCGGCAGGGCCATTGGGACTATCTGCTGGAGGTCCCCGCGCAATTGACCGCGGCTTCGCGGCTGGATACCTTTCTGCAGATGTTCGTCCTGCGGGCGGCGGAGTTTCTGGGCTATGAGCGGACTTTTGTCGCCATTGCCGAGGGCGATCAGTACCGCATTCGCTGGGACTGCATGAATGGCGTCTCCAAACGAGTGGATACAGACCTTTCTTCCGCCCTGAGCACGCAGCACATGATCGAGACGCGCGCGCCCTTTGTTAGCTCCGGCGCGGCAGAATTGCCGGTTTCGCGGGAGGGCGAACTGCCCGCCTCCGGACTCAGGGACGGTCAGTACCTCGGCGTGCCGTTGCTCACCGGAGACGGACGCATGATCGGCATTCTCGGCCTGCTGGACCGCAAAGCCGGCGGAGAAATAAGGAAAGAAGATGTCCATCGCGCCAAAGCGCTGGGCGAAGAGGTCGCCGTGGCCCTGGAGGCGACCCAGAACCTGCATCTTTCCGAGCAGCACCGCAAACGTGCTCAGGACCTGATGGAGATGGCGCTGGATATTGGTTCCGCGCTGCGGCTGCCGGAATTCGTGCAGAACTTTACCGTTCGCGTGGCCAGCATGATGCAGGCGAAATCCGCTGTCCTGGCCCTGGCCCAGGGCAGTAAAGTCGAGTGCGTCAGTTTCTTTGGCATAGAGCCGGAGCGCGATGTGCAGCGCATTCTTGGCACGGCCTTGTCTGAATATGCCGCCAGTCACCCTGATTTGAAGATCACCGGAAGCGGGCTGCAGGCGCTGCAACATCAGGCCGCAAAACATCTGGCCGCGGAAAATCTCACTCTGGTGCGTTTGGAAGGCGCCGAGGGCGACCTGCTGGGCGTTCTCGGCCTGGGGGACATTGCCAGGGAGCTCCTTCCCGGCGATCTCTATCTTCTTCAGGCGCTGATCGGCCACGCGTCGGTTGCGCTTGAGAATTCCCGTTTATTTACCCGTATCACGCAGTCCAGCCGCCAGTGGGCGGAGATTTTCGATTCCATCACCGACTACATCGTCGTCCACGACGATCAGCACCGTGTTCTCCGGGTGAACCGTTCGCTGGCGGATTTCATCGGCGTGCCGCCGGCGGAATTGATCGGCTTGAGCATGAGAGCACTGATCTCGATCAGCTCCGATGGCCAGCAGCCCTGTCCGTTTTGCCGCAGCGGCGATGCTGACGAGTATCTTCACCCGGTGGTGGAGCGCACGTATCTGGTTTCCACCTCGCGCGTGCATGGCGCTCTGAACGAGGGCCTGCAAACCGTCCATGTGCTTAAGGACATTACCGACCGCAGAGAAGCCGAGCGGCGCTATCGGGAACTGTTTGACAATGTGCAGGAAGGCGTCTTCTTCGCTTCTCCGGAGGGCCGGTTTATCGAAGTCAATGACGCCCTGGTGCGAATGCTCGGCTATCAGGCAAGGGAAGAAGTCCTGAAGCTGGATCTGGCCACGCAGGTTTATCTGTCATCGCACCAGCGCGACGAAATCACCCGGCATCTGCATAAATTCGGTGCGGTGCGCAATTTTGAGGTCACGTTGTCGCGGCGCGATGGCACCCTGATTCACGCGCTGGAGAATACCTTCGTTGTGCGCGAGGCGCAGGGCCGCGTATTGCAGTATCGCGGCGTGTTTCTGGACATCACCGAGGTCAAGAACTTTCAGGCCCAGCTCCAGCGCGAGCGTGATTTCACCAGCAAGATTCTCAACAATACCCAAACCATGATTATGGTGGCCGATACGGCCGGGCTGATCAGCTATGCCAACCGCCGCTGTTACGAAGCCGGCGGATTTGATCGCCAGGCGCTGGTGGGCAACCGGCTGGGCAGCATCATTCCCGCGTCGCACAGGAAGGAATTTGAACAGGCGTTTGACTCGAGCCTTCGCGGAATGCAGGTCGATAATCTGGAGCTGATGATCGCACGCAGCAATGGCTCCCAGGGCAAATTCTCCATCAATCTGAGTCCCATGCGCGATGAGAGCAGTGATGTAAACAGCGTGGTGGTTTTGATGACCGATATCACCGATGCGTCGATGATCCAGGCCAAGCTCATGCACACGGAAAAAATGGCGGCCGTGGGCCAGCTCGTCTCCGGCGTGGCCCATGAGGTGAACAATCCGCTGACGGCGATCATGGGCTTTTCCGACCTTCTGATGGAGAACCCGGAAATTCCCGAGATTGCGCGCAAGGATCTGCAGGTGATCCTCGAAGAAGCGCAGCGCACCAAGGAAATCGTGCAAAACCTGCTGAGTTTTGCCCGCCGCCGTCCGCCGCAGCGGCAGCCGCTGCTGATCAACAATCTGCTGCGCAAAACAATTGCCCTGCGCTCTTACGATTTTGCCAATCACAGCGTGGATGTATCGGAAAAGTTCGACGAAAATCTTCCCGAGCTGGTCGCCGACTCGCATCAGTTGCAGCAGGTGTTCCTGAACATTCTGAATAATGCCTATGACGCGGTGCGCACCACGGGCAGGTCGGGAAAAATTGAGATCGTCACCCGGCATGACCAGGGCTGGGTGGAAGTGACCTTCCGCGACAACGGCGAGGGCATCCAGCATCCGGAGCGCATTTTCGACCCGTTTTTTACCACCAAGCAGGTAGGAGAAGGCACGGGGCTGGGGTTGAGTATTTGCTACGGAATCGTGCGCGAGCATGAAGGCGAGATTCTCTGCGGCAACAATCAGGACATGCCGGGCGCAACGTTTACCGTCCGTCTGCCTGTCACAACCGGGGAGGATGCCGGCATACTTCCGGCGCTGGGGGTGAGGTCATGAGCGCGAGCATGCCGGTTCCGGAAGTGCTGCCTTTGCTGCTCATTGAAGATGAGCGCTCCGTGATGGATTTCATCCGCATGGCGCTGGAGCGAAACGGTTACAGCTGCCGGACGGCGAATTCGGGGGCGGAAGGGCTCAAACTGCTGGAATCCGGGCGGTTCAGCGGGGTCATCTCCGACATGCGGACGCCCGGTGGAGTCAGCGGCGCTGACGTTCATGCATGGATTCTCACGCACCGGCCGGAACTGAAGGAAAGAATGCTGTTCATTACCGGAGATACGGTGAACGAAGAGACGATGAAGGCCCTGAATGCCACCGGGGTGCCTTACATTGAGAAGCCTTTCCGGGTACAGCAGTTCATTGTTACCGTGGAAAAAATTTTTGGCAGGGCAAAATGACAGACGATCTCAGAGTACGTTTTCTGATCGTGGACGACCACCAGAGCATTCGCAAGCTTTGCATGACCGTGGGCGCATCGCTGGGCTTTCACTGCATGGAAGCGGAGAATGGGGAAGCCGCGCTCGCCTGTCTGGAGAGCAACTCGCCCGACATTATTCTTGCGGACCTGCTGATGCCCCACATGACTGGCCTCGAATTTCTGCCTCGGGTCAAACAAATCCTTTCCCGCACGGAAATCGCCATCATGACCGGCCACGGCTCCATTGAAACCGCGGTCCAGGCGATGAAACTGGGAGCGTACGACTACATCACCAAACCATTTCGCATTGAAGAGCTCAAACTCCTGCTGCAGCGCATGGAAGAAAAAGTGAGGCTGGTGGCGGAAAACCAGTTTCTTCGCGACCAGGTCAGCACGGAGATGGAGCTGAACGGGATTGTGGGCTCGTCGTCAAAAATCCAGGATGTACTGCGCATGGTGGCCCGGCTCAAGGACACGCGCACACCGGTGCTGATCTCAGGCGAAAGCGGGACGGGCAAAGAGCTGGTGGCGCGCGCCATCCATTATCGCGGTTCGTTTGCCAAGCGGCCGTTCGTGGCCGTGGACTGCGGGTCGCTGGTGCCCACGCTGATTGAAAGCGAGCTGTTTGGCTATGAAAAGGGCGCCTTTACCGGGGCCAATCGCTCGAAAGAAGGGCTGTTTCAGTCGGCCCATGGCGGCACGATCTTCCTGGATGAAATCGGCGAGCTGCCTCTGGAACTCCAGGCCAAACTGCTGCGGGTGCTGCAGGAAAAAGAAGTCAGGCCGGTGGGAAGCAACCACAGAGTGAAAGTTGACGTACGAGTGATCGCCGCAACCAATCGCGATCTGGAGGTCGCTTATAAGGAAGGCAAGTTCCGCAAAGATCTTTACTTCCGTCTCAATGTGGTCACTCTGCATTTGCCTTCGCTGCGGGAGAGGAAGTCCGATATTCCCACACTGGTCCACTATTTCCTCGATAAGTTGGCTCCGGGCAAAGCCATGACGGTCTCCACCGCGGCCATGAAATGCCTGCTGCAGTATGAATGGCCGGGCAATGTTCGCGAACTGGAAAATGCCATGGAGCGCGCGGTGGCCCTCGGCAGCAACGAAGAAATAGATGTACGGGACCTGCCGCCGGCATTTCATACCGGAATCGATATCACTGACGTTGCTCCCGGCCCGATTCCGCCCAAAGCAGTGTCCGATACCGATCTTGAGGAGCTGGAGCGCATCACCATCGAACGTGTGTTCCAGCAGGTGAAGGGCGACAAGACACTCGCGGGCCGGATGCTGGGTATCAGTCGCGCCACCCTGTATCGCAAGCTCAAGCGATATAACATTGGTATGGATAAAGGCGCTTCGGCGGCCGGGTGAGGTCTCAGGGGAACTTCTGAGCTCCAGGTCCGCCGCATAATGTTCGCTGTGCCTGAGATTTGTGTTTCATCCTGAGACTCTATCCGTCTCCCTCTGCAGGAGTGAGATCATCTTCTCCTTTTAAATCTGTAACTTACAAGGTGCTTAGTTTGGCCGGGTTTTTGCTGTTAGCACTTAGAGCCAGTCTTCATGCCATCGCAGCGTTCCAGGATGTTTCACTCTGGAATGGGATGAAGATGCAGCGAGGGGCGACGGATCAGAAGAGGTGTCGCCGGGAGATTTTAGGGTGGCAAGACAGACGACTGTTGCGTCTATAACTGCGGCGGATGCTTGTGTAGCGAAGCTGGCGGAATTTTTTCCCAATGCGGTGCCGGCGCGCATTCCCGTGCAGGTGATGCGTGTGGGCGGAGATTCGGACGAGAGCGTAGTGATTGAATTTGGCACCGCGGATACGGTGATATTTACCTCCGGTTTGCCTCTGGATTTTGAAGACCGCGTGCGGCTCAAAAACTCTGACCAGTCGCTGAACACGGAAGCGGAAATCGTGGCCATGCAGTTCTGTTCCGGGAAAACGGCGGTAGCCGCGCGTTTCCTGGGAAATGTGGCCAACTGGATTATTAAAGGATGACGACTGCTACGCTCAATCTGAGCGAAATCGCGGCGTTTTGGCGAATTGCCAGGCGTTTGTACGTGATTTACGCCGAACTGAACCGAACATTCGAGATCGGGCTTCCACCCTGCCGCGATCTTGACTATCCTGCCGACCGCTCCGAACCCGAGGTCCTGGAGCGGGTGCGTGGCTGGTTCGACCAGATGGATGCGCACGTCCATGTCTGGCAGCTGCGTCAGTTGCTGCAGAGCACCAGCCTGCAAACGGAAGAAAATCTGCGCGATCTCATTGCACGCCACCTGAGCAAGGGACAGAAGAGCGAAATCGACCGCGACAAAATTGACTTTCTTCTCGTCCAGTATTTCGCGCACTGTGCGCCCCACGGTTTATACGAGCAGAAGATCACTTTGACCGAAGTGGCCCGTGTGCTTGAGCCGGTAGTTGGTCCCGCACCGGCGCAGTTTCCTGAATGGGCGAGCAAGCTGGATTTACGCCTGGAAAAGCTGAATGAATGCAGCAGTCTGGAGCAATTGCAGGATTCCGGAGCGCTGGTGGAAGTCAGGGAGCTGAAGCTGGCCATCGGCAACCAGTACTTTGCCGCCGACAGCATGATTGTTTTTACCCGGTTTAATTTTCTTGCCCGGCGGGCTTTTTTCCGGGCCATGCATCTGGATTTGCACGCGATTCATGAGGCCGTCAATCAGCTGGAGGCACGCGGTTTTTCCGTGGTGGACTGCAGTGAAGCGAGCCTCGGCGAGCGTGAATCGCTGGAGCATATTCGTCACATCATTCATCAGTGGAAAACGCCGTTTCGCGCCCCCTATTCCGGCGGTTCGTCCTTTCTGCAGCTCATTCAGCTGCGGCATGTGCTGGACCAGGCTTTACATGAGGTGCGCACGCCGGAAAGCTCTGCTCCGCAGGCAACTCCAGTGGCGCCGGCTGCGAGGCAGTCCGCGGCAGAAAAAATCGCACCGGAGCTAAGCAAAATATTCAGCGCTGCCCCCCAGGTAATGCCGGCTCCACCTGCGCCGGTACTGGCCTCAGCGAGCGAAAAGAAAGCCGTTTCTCCCGCCCCCCCTCCTGAACCAAAGGCAATGGTGCAGGAGTTTACGGTTGAAGCTCTTCAGGCCCCAATGGATTCCGAACCGGAGGTGAAGATATCTCCGGAGCCAGTGGTAGCTGAAGCTCCATTGATGAAGCCGAAGGTAGTTGAGGCTACTGGGCCGGCCCAGAAACCGCAGAGCGCAGCCCCGCAGGTAGAAGCCCCGCCGGCCGCCGAAGTACCGCCAGCGGAAGACGATTTTCTGCAGCACTGCATTAAGGACATCACCGGACAGCTGAAGAGTGCGCCGCACAAGGCGACCCCAAGTCCCTCTCCCATCACGCTGGGCGGATGCAAGCTTCTGATCGCTACCTGGGAGGCGGCAGCTTTTACCGAGGGAACGGACAAGATATCTCAGGGGCTGCGTGACATGGTGGCGGCGCGCACTATTCTGCATGTGGCCATTGAACGGCACAGAAAGGGCGAGCCAACTGATATTGGAACCGCACTGGATATTGCCAGGCAGCAGGTAGAAGAAATGCGGGCGCATATAGCGATCGCGAAAGAAACGAAAAACGTGGATGCGGCGGTGAATCTGGCCGCGACGACCCGGCGCATGATGGCACTTACGGAAGAAGCCAAAAAACTGCTCAACTGAGGGAATTATCCGTGCATGATTTTCAGGCAGTCCTGATCATTACTGACGATGCTGCTTTTGCCCGTGATCTGGTGGGCCGCTGGCAGCTGGAGCGCACGGTGCCGGGCTTTACCGTGGCTGGTACGGAGCTGTTTCCCGGGGCGGCAGCGGGAAAATGCGATCTCGCTATTGTTGGCCCGGTGCGTCGGGGAAGCCTGGATCCTGTACTGAAAGCCATCGACGGGGATTTTCGCCCGGTGATCTGTGTTCCGGAAAGCGCCAGCCAGTCGCAGGCCATCAAGAATGAATATCATCGCGTGCTGGTGGTGCAGCAGCATGAGATGTGGCTGGACTCCGTTCTGCTGCTGGCCACGGAATGCCTGAGGAGAGTGGAACTTACCACGCGCCTGCACAAAGCGGAGAAATCGGCGCAGGCCAGCCATCGCACGGCCACGCTTGGCCGGTACATGCTGGATAACCGGCACGATTTCAGCAATCTGCTGACCTCGGTGCTGGGCAACGCTGAGTTGCTGCTGGATGACAGCCATCTGCTTCCCGAAATGGCGCGGGACCAGATTCAGACGATTCATACTACCGCTCTTCATATGCATGAGATCATGCAGCGCTTTTCCTCGCTGGCCATGGAGATGCGTATGCCTGAGAAAGAGTCTCAGGATGAGACGCGCAGGCCGTCTCACCGGAGCGCCTCGGTTTCTCACTAGCTGGCGGTATTTTTGAAAGTTATTTATTTACAATGGTTTATCTGATTTGGGCCAATTGATTCCCCCTGGTCACACTTGGTTGTGCAATTGCAGTAATGATGCCGATACATCACTGTTGTGCAGGGGTTTGTCCGCTTGAAAAAAATTCTGATCGTTGACGATTCTCCGGCTGAGGTCAAGCTGATGCAGGCTGTGCTGGATAAGGCAGGCTACAGGTCAGTGGCGATCCATGATCCCATGCGGCTGGAGCAGATGATCGATGTGGAGCGGCCCAATCTCATCCTGATGGATGTGGTCATGCCCCAGCGAAACGGCTTTCAGGCCTGCCGCGAGCTGAAAGGGAAGCAGGAGTACGCCCTGATTCCGGTGATTCTGGTGACCTCCAAGAATACGGAAAGCGATAAGTTCTGGGCCCAGCAGCAGGGAGCGGATGGTTACGTGGTGAAGCCGTTTACTTCTGAAGAGCTCCTTGGAACTGTACAAAAGTTTGTTGGTGTTGGATAAAGCGGAGTGAGATGAAAGAGCCCAACCAACTCGAGCCCATGACAGCGGAAGCAGAACAGCTGGAGCTGCTGCCCCCGCTTGAGCCGGAGCGGCAGTACTGCATCTTCCGCGCGGGGCGCGAGCGCTTCTGCTTTTCCGTGCTCGACGTGGAAGAAGTAGTGGAGTGGCCGCGCCTTACTCGGCTTCCGCTTGCGCCCGCGTTTTTGATGGGTATTTTCAATCTGCGCGGCTCGATTGTGCCGGTGGTGGACATTGCCTTCACGGAAGGCCGCAGGCCGGACCTGTTGCCGCGGCATGTGGTGGTGGCGTCACTGCGGGGAGATGGGGAGCGCGACGATCTGAGGATCGGAATTGCCGCGGACGAGGTGCTTGGCACCTGCTCCACCTCCGAGCCGCTGCTGGTGGATGAAGCGCCGCGCGACGTTCCGCACTGCTGCGGAATGCTGCGCCATGAAGACCGCCTGGCGCTGGCGTTGAATTTGAAGAAACTGACCGAGGCTTTTCCAGTCCCGGTCATTTGAGCTTGTATTTGAAGGACGCCGTTTGGCGGGGATTGTGACAGTCCGCTGGATGAGCGTTTCTGGAGGTAGTTATGAAAGGTCGGCTGAGCCGGGCGATATGGCTTTTGGTCGCATTTGACGTAGCGGCGCTATTTGGCGCTTTTGTGCTCGCTTTTTATGGCGGGCAGAAGGCGCACACCGCCCAGGGTCTTTCTGATGCCAGCGGCCTGAATGGCATGGTGCTGGCCGGGGCCTTTCTCTGCCTGGTGGCCAGCCTGATTACCTGGATCGTTTTGGCGAACAAGGTGGTGGCGCCGGTGAAGCATCTGGCGGATTTCTCGGAAAAGCTTTCCCGGGGCGACTTCCGCGCCAAGATGGAGGTGGATTCAGCCGATGATTTTGGCTTCATCGCCGAGAACCTGAATCGCGCCGCGGAAAGCTCGTCCCGCGCCATGTTCAACCAGGAAGCGCAGGAGTCTCTGCAGAAGAGCGTCACCGAGTTCCTGACGATTGTCAGCCAGATCGCCCGCGGCGACCTGACGCTGCGTGGCCGCGTAACCAATGACGCGCTGGGCAACGTGGTTGATTCCGTCAATTACATGCTCGATAACTTCTGCAAAGTGCTGGAGCGCGTGCGCAAGGCGGCCATCGACGTACAGAGCAGCGCCAATGAAATTCTGATCGCGTCGGAAGAAATGTCGTCCGGCGCCATCCAGCAGGACCAGGAAATCACCAACACCTCGTCCGCCGTGGAAGAACTTACGGTTTCCATGAAGCAGGTGTCGAACAATGCTGAAGCCAGCGCAGAGGCCGCGCGCCGCGCATTGGATGCCGCTGAACAGGGCAACCGCTCTGTCCGCGACACACTGGAAGGCATGCAGCGCATTCGCTCTTCAGTGCAGGCCACGGCCAAGCGCATCAAAGCGCTGGGCGACCGGTCGCTTGAAATTTCCGAAATCGTAAACGTGATCAACGACATCACCGAACAGACCAACCTGCTGGCCCTCAACGCAGCCATTGAAGCCGCGCGTGCCGGAGAGGCCGGACGCGGATTTGCCGTGGTCGCCGACGAGGTCCGCAAGCTGGCCGAGCACTCGCGCAATGCGACCAAGGACATTGCCGCTCTCATCAAGGCCATTCAGGCGGAAACGAACGATGCCGTGGTGGTGATGGAAGAAGGCACGAGGGAAGTGGAAATCGGAGCGAGGCTGGCCGACCAGGCCGGAAAAGCGCTGGACGCCATTTCCACCGTGGTGCGGCAATCGGCGGAGCTGGTGCAGGAAATTTCGCTGGCGTCGAAGCAGCAGGTGCGCGGCACGGAGGGTGTGGCCAACGCCATGCAAATTATCTCCAACATTACGCGGCAGACCTCGCAGGGCGCGCGGCAGACCTCGCGCACGGTGGAGCAGCTGGTGCACATGTCGGAGCAGCTCAATGAGGCGCTCTCGCAGTTCCGCGTGGTCGCCGCAGGCTCAAATAATAATGACCCGCGGCCGGAACTGGTGGCCGCTGCTGCCCGGCGTTAAGAAGAGGAACTCAATGCAAAGACGCGGCCTCGCCGCGCAATAAAAGGTGCCTGTGATTGTCAGCGAACATGAACTGAGTGAGATCCGTGGCCTTATCGAAAAGCGCTCCGGCATTCTGTTTGACGCTTCTCGCGAGCGCTTCTTTTCGACCCGCGTGCGCGAACATCTGCAGGAGAAGAAGCTTACCCACGGCACCGACCTTTTGCGTCTGATCAAAAACTCGAACGTGGAATATGACATTCTGCTGCAGCGGCTGCTGACCCAGGAGACATCATTTTTCCGTTATCCCGCGGTTTATGAAGCTCTGGAAAAAAAGGTCCTGCCCGAACTGCACATGAAAAAGTTCTGGGAGAATCCTCGTTCCCTGCGGATATGGAGCGCCGGCTGCTCCACGGGCGAAGAGCCGTACAGCATCGCCATTACGATCGCCGACGCGCTGGAATTCGCCGACGCCTGGAACATTCACATTCTGGCCACGGACATCAGCCGCCAGGCGCTCGATCATGCCGAGCGGGGAGTCTACGCGGCGCGGGAACTCGATACGGTTTCCCCCAAACAGCGCGAGCAGCACTTCTCGCGTACGGGCGATGAATTTATGGTGCGTCCGCGCATTCGCAACATGGTGACGTACGCTCCCATGAATCTGGCCCAGGTGGTCTATATGGGCCGGTTCGACTGCATCTTTTGCATGAACGTGCTGATCTATTTTTCTGAAGAGCGCCAGGCGCAGCTGGTGCAGCGTTTTTACGAGTATCTGGAGCCAGGAGGATATTTATTTCTTGGCCACGCCGAGTCGGTCAGCAAGTGTGACGTGAAATTCGACACGCATACCATCCGCGACTCCAGGATTTATCAAAAGCCCGCCGCGACGCGTCCGGCCACCATGGGAGCGAAATCGTGAACGAGCACAGCGCGGAATTCGTAGAGATATTCCTGCAGGAGGCATCGGAGCACCTCCAGTTCCTGCGGGAGTATTCCAACATTCTGCTGGACCCATACCCGGTCCCCGAAGACATTGAGCGCCTCTATATCTCCGCGCATACTCTGACGGGAACATCGGCTTCGTACGGGTTTCCGCTGTTTTCGGAACTGGCGGGCAAGCTGGCCCACATTTTTCAATACGCGATGAACGCGACCATTGCGCCGGACGCCGCCGGCCCGCTGGTGGAGTTCATCTCGGAAGCCGTCGCCGTCCTCGAATCCGATCTGCTCATGATCAGCGCCAACTCGGTGGAAGCGGCAGATGACATCAGCGCGTTTAAGAAGCGCTTCCCCTTTGCCTTTCAGACGGAGGCACAGCCCGCGCCGGAAGAGCGCGCGGCACCGGCAGCATCGGCATCGCCTGCAGCCCAGCCCCAGGCAGCACCCGCCCCGGTGGCGGAAGTAGCTCCTGAACCCATGCCTGAGGACGGAGAGGTGCCGGCCGAGATACTTGAGTTCTTCGTGCCGGAAGCTGAAGAGCATTTACAGGTGGTCACGGACTGCCTGCTCTCCCTCGAAACCAATCCCACGCCTGGGGAGATTCACCGGCTGCTGCGTGCAATGCACACGGTCAAGGGTTCGGCTGCGCAGGTCGGCCTGCACCGTATTGCTCACGTCGCGCACCGAGCGGAAGATCTGATCGGCAAATTACGCGCGGGCGATTTGCAGCCCAGCGCCGAGATCATCGACATTTGTCTTGATTCCGTCGATGTGCTCAAGAAATTTCTTTATCGCCAGTGGGACAGCGAAGCGGCCATGCAGACTGCCGTACAGACTTTGCTGGCGCGAATTTCGCGGCTTGCGCCTCCGGAAAAAGAATCGGATGACGCTCCGCCAGCCGAAGCGCCTGCACCCGAAGTTTCCGCACCGCATGTTTCTGCAACGCCTGTTTCAGTAACCCAGGCTCCGATAACCGAGGCCCCGGCTGCCATGGCCGCGAGCACTGCCGAGCTTACGGAGTTGCATTTCGAAGAGACAGCGGCGGCAGCACAGACCGAGCCGGCCATCGCCATGGTTCCGGAAGCAGCACCCGAAGCCGCCGAAACAAAGAAAATTGAAAAACCCGAAATTCTTGTGGAGGCTGGGAGCGGGAAAGAGCTTGCGGCCATGCCGCAGACCCGGTCGGTCCGCGTTGCGCTCGAACGCCTGGATCGCATGATGAATGCGGTGGGCGAACTGGTGATCAACCGCACACGAATGCTGGGACGCGTGGCCGAGCTGGAGCGCCTGGCCGACGTGCTGAATTTTTCCAAAGCACGCATGCAGGACAAAGTTTCAGAGTTTCAGGAAAAGCATGAGTTTGGCCGGCTGCATGCCGCTCCGGCCCAGCCGTCCTCTTCGTCCGAGGCGTTTCCGCTGCGCGGCGGCTACTCCAGTTATTCGCACTCGTTTGATCATGCTTTGGCTGAATTCAGCGAACTGGAAATGGACCGCTACGACGATTTCAATATCCTTTCCCGCTCGCTGACGGAAATTTCCGCTGATATCACCGAAGTATTGACGCAGCTCGATGGCTTTGTGCGCCGTGTGGATTCCGATATTGACGAGTTCACCAAGCTGGCCCATCGTCTGCAGGATGAAATCACCCAGGCACGCATGGTGCCCATCGGCAATCTCTATACCCGCATCTCGCGCACGGTACGCGATGCCGCCAAAGCGGCGGGCAAAAAAGTTGAACTCACGCTGGCGGGCGACGAAACCGAACTCGATAACAACATCATCCAGCAAATTTCCGATCCGCTCATTCATCTGGTGCGCAATGCCGTGGCCCATGGCATTGAGCGCGAAACGGAGCGGTATGATGCGGGCAAGAGCGACCACGGCAATGTGGCGGTGCGGGCCTATCATCGCGGCAATCACATCTACATTGAAGTAGAGGACGATGGCCGGGGCATTGATTATGAGCGAGTGCGCAAAGCCGCGGTCGAGAATGGTCTGGTACGCGCGGAAGTGGCGAACGAACTTGCCGACCGCGACCTGCTGGAATTTCTCTTCCATCCCGGATTTTCCACCGCGCCCCGCAAAACCGAGCTGGCCGGACGTGGCGTGGGGCTGGATGTGGTCCGCTCCAACCTGGCGCAGCTCAACGGCGAAATTGAAGTGGAGACGGACAAGGGCAAGGGCTGCCGCTTCACGCTGAAAGTCCCGCTCACCCTGATCATCTCCCAGGCCCTGTTTGTGCGTTGCGGGAACCACATGTTCGCGCTGCCGCTGTCGTTTGTCGAGGAGATACGACGCTTGCGCGCCACGGAGATTGAAGAAGTCGGCGGGAAGCTGCTGACAAAAGTGCGCGATGTGGTCACGGAGATCGTGCGTCTGGACAGCGCGCTGGGCCTCGAGTCGATTGAGCCGATCAACGGCTATTTCCGCATGGTGATCGTCAACGTCGCGGGACGGCAGGCCGGTGTGGTGGTGGAAGACGTGACGCGCAAGGATGAAATCGTGATCAAGAATCTGGGCGAATATCTGCGCAACGTAAAGATGTTTCCCGGGGCCACGATTGCTCCCGATGGCAGCCTGATTCTGCTTATCGATGTGAACCGGCTGGTGGCGGGCGAGGCCATTGAGCGCCGTCCGCTGATGACCAGCGCCAATGCGGCGCGCATTTTTGCTCCCGGAGCGGCGGCGGTGGCGCACGGCGTTATTCCGGCTGCGGCGATCGAAGTGGTTGAGGATGAAAAAGTTGTGGTTTTGGTGGATGATTCCATCAGCGTGCGCAAGTTTGTTGGCCGCATGCTGGAAAAAGCCGGTTACCGGGTGAGGTTGGCCTCGGACGGCCTGGAGGCCCTCGAGATCGTCACCCAGATTCGCTGCGATTTGGTGGTGACCGATCTGGAGATGCCGCGCACCAACGGTTACGAATTGCTGTCGCATTTGCGGCAGAACCCGGAGACGCGCAACATTCCGGTGATGGTGGTAACCTCGCGCGCGGGCGCCAAGCATCGTGACCGCGCCATGAAAGAGGGAGCATCGTCGTTTTTGACCAAGCCGGTGCAGGAAGATCAGTTCATTGCTACCGTGGCCGGCCTGATTGGAGCAGGGACCGGCGCAGCGGCGTTGCAGGCGGCAGCGGCGAGATAGAGATCAGAACATGACCGACGCAGGCAAAAAAATTCGGGTGCTGATCGTGGACGATTCGGCCTTCATGCGCAAGGTGCTGCAAAGCATGATCGCCACCGATCCTCAGCTCGAAGTGTGCGGCGAGGCCCGTGACGGCCGCGATGCCGTGACTCAGGCAGAGGTGCTCAGGCCAGACGTGATCACCATGGACATCAACATGCCGCACATGGACGGCCTGCAGGCCACCGAGATCATTATGTCCAGCAATCCGCGGCCCGTGCTGATCGTAAGCTCGGAGGCGCGCGAGGGCGCCGACATCACGCTGAAAGCGCTGGAACTGGGCGCAATCGACTTTGTGGCCAAGCCTTCCGGCGGCATTGATCTGGATATGAGTTCCGTGCGCGACGAACTCACGCGCAAACTCAAAGTCGCCGCAAAGGTCCGCGTAGTGCGGACCGCCACACGATCGAAGCTGCAGCAGGAAATTGCCTCGTCACAACCGCGCACCGAACCGGCCCCGCGCAATCCGGATGCGGCCCGAAATGGAAATGCCGTGGCAGCGCCTGGCTCCGCATCTATGCCCGCGCCCGCCCGGGGCGGAAAATTTCCGATTATCGTGGTGGCCGCATCGACTGGCGGTCCGGCTACGCTGATGAAGTTTGTTCCGGCGTTCCCCAAGGATTTCCCTGGCGCTGTGATTTTGGTGCAGCATATGCCGGGAACTTTTACTTCGCAGTTCAGCCAGCAGCTTGCGGAAATCTCGCAGATTCAGGTGAAAGAGGCTGAAGCCGGAGAGATCATTGTTCCCGGCCAGCTCTACGTTTGTCCTGGCTCGCACCACATGCGTGTCTCGCCCACAGGGAGAGTTTCGCTCGACGATGGCCCGCGCATCGGTGGATATCGCCCCTGTGCCGATCTCACGCTCGAAAGCGCGGCGGAATACTTTGGCCCCATGACTACCGCCGTGGTCCTTACCGGCATGGGTAATGATGGCTCCAAAGGAGTATCGACCGTGAAGTCGCTGGGCGGTTTCGTGATTGTCCAGGACGAATCCACGGCCGTGATTTTCGGTATGCCGCAGGAAGCGATCAAGACCGGCGCGGTAGACGTGGTGCTGCCCATTGATTCCATTTACGGCGCGATTGAAAAACGAGTTCTGTTTGTTTACGGCGCGGCGCGAGCAGGTGTGCTGTGAAAACCGGACGCCAGCAGCCGGACAAAGGCGCCCAGGAAGCCGTGATTCTGTTTACCGTGGGCGAGTTTCGTCTGGCCATTGCCGCCGGAGCGGTGCGCGAGATTCGCGGGCTGGAAGGTTTGCAGCCGCGCGAGAGTATCGGGGCCCTCACGCTGCGGGTTCCCAAAGTGGCTTTCACGCTGGAACGAAGCGGCATGGTTTGGTTTGTGGTGAATGCCGCACAGCATTTTCATTTGCCGGTGTCACCCAGCCCGCAGAGGGTGCTGGTGCTGCGCAACTTTCCGGTTGCGATTCTGGCGGACAGCACGGACCGCATGATGGAAATTTCCGTGCTGCATGAGCTGCCGCTCGCCTTTACCGGCGATGAACGCAACTGGTATCGCGGACTGGCCGTGATGGATGGCGATGTTGTCCCCGTGGTGAATCAGGCCGCGTTTCTGAGCAAGGGCGAGCAGATCATTCTGAAAACGGCGCTGGAAAACGCCGCGCAGGCAAAGAAGGCGGCGGTATGAGCAATCCGGCCGAAAAGTCGTTTGTGCTGTTTCCTCTGGGGAGCAAGCGCTTCGCCCTGCCCGCGGAAACCGTGAGCGAGTTGGCCATCCCCGACCGCCTGCAAACCTTCCCGCATCGCTCGCCGTTGCTGACCGGAGTGCTGGTGCGGCGCGGACGGATCATCCCGGTGTGCGACGTGGCCCTGGTGCTGATGGGGCCCTCGGCGCCGGTGCGAAAGTTTTATTTGATCGCCGTCCGTAACTTCGATGCCCGGCAGGAGCGCACGGCTATTCCGGTGACCGGAGAGTGTGAACTGGCCAGTCTGGAGCCGGTTGCGAACACGCAGAAGCTGCCGCCTTACATCAGCGGGCTGCTGAACGTAGGCGATGAGATCATTGAGATCGTGGATCTCGACAAAATCAAGTCCGAGGAGGCCGCGGCATGAGCACACAGGTCTCCCTGCCCAACAAGATCCTGCTGATCGATACCAATGTTTTTTTTGCGCGCCGCGTGGGCGATGCGCTGAAGCAGGAAGGCTTTGAAGTAATGCACACCACCGGCTCGGCCTACGCGCTCACCATGCTTGAGTACGACACGCCATCCGCCATTGTGTGCTCCACCAGCCTGCGCGAAATCAACGCGCATGAGCTGGCGCCGCTGGTTCATGCCGACCCCAAAATGGCGCACATTCCGGTGATCGCCATGGGCGAGGCCGGGGACCACGCGCTGATGGAGGCATTCCGCTCCGGCTGCGCCGATTACATTGACAAGCGCCTCGGCCCGGAGCTGATCGCCGCGCACATCAAGAGTTTTTTGCTGAGCGCACGAGATGGATTTCAGCCAGTGCAAATGCTGGTGCCATCCGATACGGCGCTCACCGGCAGCCTCTCGCATCTCGATCTGCCTGGGGTGGTGCAGATGCTGGCCCATTCGCGGCAGAGCGGCGCTCTCTACATCAACTCCGGCACGATCGATGGAATCGTGTTCTTCGATAACGGAAATATCTCGCACGCGGAAAGCGGCGACCGGATTGGCGATGAAGCCGTGGTACACATCGTGAAATACTGCAACGGGGCCGAAGGCGGCTCTTACAAATTTCTGCCGGGCGACACCGCCGCGACCCGGACCGTTCTCCGCTCCCCCACGGAGCTGCTGCTGGATGCTCTGCGCGAAGTGGATGAAACCGCGCACGGCTCCGAGGGAGGTATCCAATGAGTTCAACTCCGATGAGTTCAACCCCAACCGTATACTTTATTGACGACAGCGCCACCATGCGCGAGGTGATCAAGATCGCCTTCCGGCGCGAGAACATCAACGTGGTCGCCTGCCAGGACGCGGCGACCGCGCTGGCCGAGATCGAGCGGGCGCGCCCCAACGTGGTGATCACCGATGTGATCATGCCGGGCAAGGACGGCTATGAGGTTTGCCAGTTCATCAAGAGCCATCCCACGCTCTCCAAAACGCCGGTGGTGCTGATGTCCGGCGTAGTGAACCGTTCGGTGGCCGAGCGGGCCTTTGCGGTGAAAGCCGACGAGCTGCTGCGCAAGCCGTTTCAGCCCCAGGACCTGATCACACGCGTGCGGCATTTGTTGAATCCCAGCGGCGCGGCCGCTCCGCCCCCGCCCACGGCAAACGCCACCGCCGCGCTGAGCAATATTTTTTCGAGCGCCGCTTCGGCTCCGCCCAAACTCGTTCCCACGGCTGCCGTGTCCGCGCCGCGTGCGGTTCCCGTGACTGCCGCTGCTGCCGCTCCGGCGATTGCTCCGGTCGCGGTCGCGCCACCTGTTGCAGCGCCCGTGGCGGTGGCCCCTCCGCCAGTGACTTCGGTTCCTGCTCCCATAGTGCCCGCTCCGGTTGCCGTAGCGCCAGCGATTGCGGCGGCTGCTTCGGCCAAAGCAGCGCCGCTCAGTAACGATGCCGCCAAACTGAAAGTGGAAGTGATGCGCCTCGAAGGACTGGTCAAAAAACTGCAATCGGAATTGCTGGCCGAACGCGAGTACTCACAGGCCCTCGAAGCGCACGTCAAGACGCTGCAGGAAGCAGACTAAGAAGTTACGACTCGGCCACCTGCAGCACCAGCTTGCCGAAATTCTCCCCGCGAAACAGCTTGAGCAGCGTGTCAGGAAAGGTCTCGAGGCCAGGGACTATGTCTTCGCGGGACTTGAGTTTGCCCTCGGCCATCCATCCGGCCATTTCGCGGGCCGCCTGGCCGTAACGCGCGGCGAAGTCGAAAACGATCATGCCCTTCATGCTGGCGCGATTCACCAGAAGTGAAAGATAGTTCGACGGACCCTGTACCGGCGTGGTGTTGTTGTACTGGGAGATAGCGCCGCAGATCACGATGCGCGCGCCGCGCCGAATCTGCGCCAGCACGGTGTCCAGAATGTCGCCGCCCACGTTGTCAAAATAAACGTCCACGCCACCGGGGCAGTGCTTCTGCAGGGCCTTGCGGACGTCTTCCGATTTGTAGTCGATGGCGGCGTCAAAGCCGAGCTCTTCCACGATGTAGCGGCACTTCTCCGCGCCGCCGGCAATTCCCACCACGGTGCAGCCTTTGATTTTGGCGATCTGCCCGGCCACCGCGCCGACCGCGCCCGCCGCGCCGGAGATCACGACCATCTCGCCGGTCTTCAATTCGCCGGTTTCGAGCAGCCCAAAATAAGCAGTCATGCCGGGCATGCCCAGCGTGCTCAGATAGACGGGCAGGGGAGCAAATTTGGTGTCCACTTTGGTGACGGCTTTGCCATCCGCGATGGCATATTCCTGTATGCCAAACAGCCCGGTCACGGTATCGCCCACGGCAAAGCCGGGATTCTTTGATTCAACCACGCGGCCAGCGGCCCCGGCGCGCATGACTTCGCCAATGCCCACGGGCGGCACGTAAGAGCGGCCATCATTCATCCAGCCGCGCATGGCGGGATCGAGCGAGATGTAAAGCACCCTGACCAGAATTTCTCCCTCGGCCAGCGGGCGCACGGGTTCTTCCACATAATTCCAGTCGCTGCGTTTGGGCAGACCCACGGGTCGTTGCGCCAGGCGAAACTGATGATTGATTTGAGGCATGATTTTCTCCGGGGCACATTGTACAGGGAATCGAGGCACGGGTTTCGAACCTGTCACCAACCTGCTACACTGCCGAACGAGCTTCCGAAAAAGGACGCAAAATTCATGCAAGGCCCAATTGGCTGGAAGCAGCATGTTGCTACTGCTGTACCACTGATCGTATCTGCCGGAATTATCGCAGGCGGCTCGATTGCAGCTGCTGCCGCCGCCACAGCACACGGCGGCAGCTTTGTTGGCGATATGATGGCAAGCCTGGCCCCGAACCTGATTGCTGGTGGTATAGGCGCGCTTTGCAAACCTCGGCGCTTTCTTGCCGGAAGTGAACAGGAACAACTCGCCAACCATGACATTCGCCGCCTGATAGATGAGTCCTGGAGCGAAGCGGCAGCAGCGACAGTCAAGCGATACCTTGAGATTCAATCTGCTGCGTCCGCTACTCACCCACTTGGGCTCGTATATGCCCGGCCACCAGCCGAGTTCCTCAAAGTACTTAAAGACCTGGAGGTGAGCGACTTTAGTCCTAAATCCACCGTTGCCAGCATTCGTACGGCAATAGCAGCTGCTCGTAGGTCGCTTCTGTCTGATTCGGAGCAGCAGATTGGGCAGGCACAGATTGATTCTCTTGACTCCGATCTGGCTGCTTCTGTTGTGGAATCGCTAGCCGGGAAATACTCGGAGCCGCCGCAGGACTTTATTGATTTTCTGGCGGGCAAAGACGCGCGTTTTCCTGGCGGCGTTCTTAACCAGCTTTGTATATACGTTGCGCTGCACCTAAAAAATGACAACCGCGCTCAGATTGCGGTTACGCATTTCACTCTTCAGGATATTAGCGATAGCCAGGCACGTATTCAGGAGCTGTGCGATTCCATCTACGAACAAAACCAATCGCAATTGCAGCAGCTTGAAGCATTCGAGAAGAGGAGTCACGACCTTTCAAATTCTATCCAGAAGCAAATCGAGCACGCCCTCAATAACTTCGTTAAACCTGGTCTTAGGGCTCCATTTTCCACGGCTGGCGTGGATACACTTCAGTATCGGTTTACGTATGGCGCCCGCAAGACACCTATGGTGGGGCGCGAAGCTGCCATGCAGGCGCTCGTCGATTTCCTTAGCGCTCCAGGCGACCGTTTGTGGACGGTAATCAGCGGGCCTGCCGGTTCGGGCAAGAGCCGCCTGGCTGCTGAACTCATCGCCATGACAACCAAGGGCTCTGCTGATCATGTCCCGATTGGCGAGTGGCGCGCCGGTTTTCTGGAGCGCCCTGGATGGCTCGTTGATGAAGGGCTTAAGTGGGAACCTGACGCCGACACACTCATTGTCATCGATTACGCCGGGTCCCTTGATGCGGAAATCCTTGCGAGATTCCTCGCAAGCCCTCGTATGCTGCGTGTCACACAGAGCTGCGTGGTTCGCATTGTGCTCATTGACCGTATGCCTCCTGACAGCGATCTGGGGCTGGTGAAAAAACTCATAGAATCCCGCAGCACACTTGGAGATGTTGGCGCAACTCGCTGGTTGCCAACTGGCGCCCGTATCCTAAAACCAGAGCCGCTCGGTGGGCATTATTCCAGCTATTCCGCCATAAGGGAGAGTCAGACAGCTTTTGCCGATGCACTTGCGCTAGGGCCAGTGCTTGAACGTGACGCGATCACTATTGCCCGCGCCTGGGCTGGCAATGAGAGATGGACACAGCAAGTAGAGAAGCGCTTGCGCGAGGCGATGCAAAGCGATCCTGAGTTGTCCCGTCCGCTTTTCGCCGCGCTCCTCGGCCATGCCATTGGAGAGGACATGCTGCTTCCTGGCGAACTGAATCCTGTGACCGTGGGCATTACGGCGCTGGCCCACCAGTTCCGTAGCATCGAAGGCCCGAATGATGCCTTTGAACATGCGAAAGATCTTTTTGCTGCAGCAACGGCAGGGCAAGGTATATCCGAGCATGACCTGATCAAGCACGCGGAGGCGATTTTAGGGGAAAAGTTATCAGCAGGCGTAATCCGTGAGGTACTGAAAAGTCTTCGTCGCCTAAATGGAACCGCACCGGGTGGCATCATTCCGCCTCTGGAGCCGGATTTTCTGGGCGGTCTGTTCGTGCTGCAGAGGATTCTGCAAAGCGGCGCTTTTATGGGCCCAAAGGCCAGTGGCATTGCGGCCATTGCCTGGAAAGTGGGAAGGCCGGCTGCGTTCCTTGGTCGCCTGGCTGCGGATTTCTTCGGACGCGCCGGTCAGGTGGCAGATGCCATAACCGCCATAACAAAGGATGGCGATCATCCTACAGGAAAAAATGTCAAAGAGGTCATGCTAGGCTTGCTTATCAGCGCGGTAGAGCCTGATGCGCTGGCCAATAATGGTCAATTAGTTCTTGTAATAGCTATTCAGTATGCCTGCAAAGCAGATGATATGGATTCAACTAGGCAGATGCTGAATACACTATCAGATATTACAAAAGATGGCAATGTGGCTGCACGTGCTGCATTTGCAGCTAGTCTGCATGAAGTAGCGCTTAGTCTTGCTGAATTTAGTCTTGCTGGATTCATGCGACTGGATGAATACGAGAATTTCATAAAAGAGCTGCGGCTTCTATACTACAAATATCCCACTGATGCCGTAGTGCGTAAGGAATTTGCGAATGTGCTCTACATAGGTATTGCCGTTCTTGGCCTGGCTGAAGAGGTGCGATTTGATCTGTCTCGGAAGATAATTGATGAGCTGCGAGTTCTGCGCGACAAATATCTCGATGATGCTCCTGTGCGTGAAATGTTTGCTAAGGCGCTATTTCTTGCCATCATACTTGGTTTTTCACAAACTGAGCAAGTCAATGAATCCATGAAGCTAATTGATGAATTGCGAGTTTTGAGTGATAGGTATCCCGACGATACTGCTGTACGCAAGGAATTTGCGAAGACGCTCGTCGACAGTGCTATTTATCTGGCGCAAACGGGGCGATTCGATGAGTGCGGGATTGTTATTGAGGAGTTGCGAGTCCTCGGTGACACATATCAAGACGATACCACTATGCGTGGAAAGTTTTCACATGCGCTGTGTGCTAACACGTGTTATCTGGCGAAAGCGCGGCTATTCGATAAATCAAACAAGCTAATAGAATATCTATATAGTCTCAGTGGCAAGTATTCCTATGATGATGTTGTGTGCGAAAGCTTAATTAGAGCTCTTTGCGTAACTGCTCTTTATTATATGGCTGATAAGCAATTTTTTGTATCGCTTACGCTGATTGATAAAAGCTTGGAGCTATGGAGGAAATCTCAGCCGCCAGGGGCCTGTAGTATGTTAAAGAAAATTTTTGAGTGGTTGCCTCTTTATCTAAAAGAAGGTCCTTACAGCCAACGTGCACAGCAGTTCGCTGAGGAGGCTAAGCTAATGCCGTGCTGAAGCCAAACTATTTTTACCATCGGTGCGGCATGGCTGAAGCCATGCCCTGATACAAAGCAAAATTATGGCATTGCTACTCAGAGCATTTGTGTGGTACCACGCAGAGGCTTGTCTGAGGACGAGGCTGGGTGTGGTCTTTGATAACTGAATAAAGAGCGGCTTTTGGCCCTTGGCTCTCGGCTTTTGGTTCCCAAGGACGCTGTCTGGCATTCGGTGGGGCTTGGGTGGCCCAAGGGTGGCCCTTGGGCCTGATGGAGCTAAACCCTTTGTTTCTCGTGGTGTCAGCAAAAAATGGGGAGGGGGGTACCCCCAAAACTGGCGGTATAGACCGGGCGCATCCCTGACAGAACAGACCGGGCGGATGGCTGACACCCTTACCGCGGATTTGCGCGGATGGACGCGGATAAAACCACAACCCCGGACACAGCCGGGGGCGCCTCCACCCCATTACGCGCAAAATCGGCGCGCAATGGGGGCCCCGGGCTGTGCTACATGGGCCTGGGAGATTCGGGCATTCTCGAGGCTGTTAGCTATCTTTCCGGTACAGCAGATTTTTCATGGCCTCACGGCGTGCTTCGTTTGCCTCGCGCGAGACTTTGTTCTGGGCGTCCGTGGGCTTTGAGTCCTGGCCGGAAGCCTCGGCCTCTGTGCAGTCCGGGCAGCGGTTGGCGAAGCCGGGTTTATCGGGTTTTAGCTCAAACTCTTCTGAGCAGACGACGCAGGTCTTGATCGGGAACCGCATAACGCTTTCCATGATATCGCCTTCCACGCCGGTTTTGCGCGGTTACGATGGGCACTTGCAAGCGAGATCAGATTGTTACTCAACGGAAGCGGTGGCCTGGGCGGAGTGTTTTGCCGTCTGCTCGTGGCCGTTCATTTCCTGAATCAACCGGGAATAGAGCTGGGCGCTGGGGCGCGGGCGGCGGGCCTGGGTTTCGGGGTCGAGCTCAATCAGGCCGAAGCGCACGTGCCAGCCTTCGTTCCACTCAAAGTTGTCGGTGAGGTATTACGCAATAATTTTTACATGATCATAGTCGCTGCGTTTAAGAGGCCTGTAGGTCTTGAGTCCAGGTAAATGTTAAGTTTGCAAAGATTGGCTGCCAACAATAGACGGATATAGGAGAACAAAAAATAATCCTGAAAAACAAACGATTATATCGCTTGCAATAAATCTGTTATGCATGATATATCCGCATATTCCCATAGACAGAAAATATAACACTGCGAATATGCTCGTGGTGCGCAATGATCGTGATTCAGATTTGCGGCAAAATACAAAAGCAAAGAGAAGTATGGTTTCTAAAATCGAAAAAGAAAGATGAGTCCAGCCAGCAGGTAAAACGGCGCCATTATTTTTGATCATGTGGCCAAGATCCAGTTGGTTGTATTGCCAATACGCATGTGTTAGAACATTAAGAATTACGGAAATGCAGGTTATGAGATAAATTCTTCCACCCCGGTGCCAATCGATAACTCTAACTACAAAAAAATTAAAAGGAATAAATATCCAATCCACTACCGTGACAGTCAAATGATGGAATAATATGTACTGGGTGCCTGCATGAACTGAAAATAAATACTGTGCAGCGAAAGAAATCAGTGGCATCAATGCAAGCGCAATACCACTATAGATGACGTGCGGCTTTTGCTCATCTGATATATCATTCATAGTTTTAGATGAATATATTAGCTTTGTTTAGCTTGAACTCCTGTCACGGCAAAACCGCCAATAGTTAATCAGAATTTCACCTGCAACTATGTCTGCAATTAGAACTACATAGGCGGCCAGTTCGCGGGGCTGTCGCTGTTCTTCTGGTCCCAGCCCGGCTGTAAGGGCAAGGGCAAAGGACATAGAAGCAAAAAACATCAATGTCACAATCCTGCCCAGGTGAGGGCGTCTGAGCCAATAATATTCCATCGCGTTCAGGGTGTCGGCAGATATTTTATTCTGATGCGTGTCGCTTCTTGTCAGACTCAAAGCCTGAGCAAAATGATCTTCGCAAATCCAGGCGCCCCAATAATTAATCAAAAAATAAACAGTCATCAACAGGCTTATAAAAATAATATTGTAAGCAAAGGCGAGAGCTAAACCTAACACTACTGCCAGGATAACGATTGCTATGTATATTTGCTTTCTTCCAAAAGGAGGATTGGTCATGCGTAACCACAAGCCCATTTCAAATTGTGTCTGAATCACCCATAGAGCCACTAGTATAAAAATAAATAAAAATAGCGCAATGCGTGTAATGTAGAGTGGCGTTCCGGGTGAGTTGATAAAAGAAGTCCACATAAACTTAAATGGTTCAATTGTCACCCCAATCGCTGTTCCCCCAATAGCTAAAATCATGGCATATGCAGCACCTTTAAAGGCCCCAAAGTCGCTTTTAGCTGCATCGTCAGGAGAAATCTGATTAATGGCAGGCTGGGCCGCAATCGCGGTGTTTTGCCCAGTCTTAGCCCGTGCAATCTCGCGATTCCGTTTGTAGCGCCACCACGCAATGATTAATTCACTGATCAAAACGCTGGCAATCAGAATGACATATGCCACAGTCTCATACGAGTGAGATTTGGGCTTTTGTAGTACTGCCCCGGCAAGGGCGAAGCTGAATGCCATTGCGGAAACAAACATGAGGCTGGTTATTCTTGCCAATTGGGGGCGTTGTAGCCAGTAGCGCTCCATTACATGGAGGACCGCGAGCTGGATTTGATCAGAAGAGCTGCTGCGGGTCATCTGTAGTGCATGTTTGAAGTAGTCATTGGCCAGCCACTGGGTCCAGTAATTCAACAAAAGAAATACAGTAAAGATAATTGAGCTGATGGTGATGGAGTAGCTATATGCGAGGGAAAGACCCATTCCCGTGGCGATAAAGAAGATGCCAAAATAAGCACTCAGTGTCGGAGGCAAAATTACAAGCCAGCGCTTCCACAGGGCCAATTCACTGTTGGTTGCGGATATCCAGCGAATTGCGAGAAGAAGAAAAGTAAAGAACAAACCGAGCTGTTGAACCAAAAACGAGGGGCGCGAGAAGGCCTCAATGAATTTAAAATTATTTAAGCTGATTGTTATGCAGAAGACTGCGGGAAGCGCCCAATACGAGATTATTCTGGCCGCATCAAACTGCTTGTTGGGACGGGTTTCCTCCCGGTTATTTTTGGGAATTTGCTTTTGTTTGTGTCGGGAGCGTTTAGCTTTATTGGCCATATTATGCTTTCTCCAGCAGATACCGACTGCAGATAAAAGTGTCCAGCCAAGCCAATAGAAGTGCGGTGACCTCTTTCATGGCCAACGCGTGGCAGGCGGACTCCGTCCAGCGGGCCATTTTAGGTGCCTATAACGCCTCGGCGCATCAGGTGTGTGCTAATGACTGAAGCGCTGCTAGTCTCCATTAGCGGACAGTAGTATATATCAACGTGTCACGTTTGCAACTTTAAATTTGACCGAGTGGGGTCTGTAGTGTGTAGTTTCATCTTAAAGAGCGAACCGAGGGGGCATGCAAAAAAAATGCGCTCAGCTTTGCCAGGTTTTGCGTAGCTGAGCGCGCCGTCTGCTACCTTGCTGGACAGTCGTAACCATCTAGTGTTCAGACGGTCCAGATAGCGGGCGAACCTTTTGTTCTTGAAATCAAACTTTTGCAGGTAGATATAAAGAAGCTGGCCAATCTGGCTCAGGAGAAAATTGTTGATCACAAAGCGGTCGAACTGGTGGCCGTGAATGGCCAGATGGCGCTTTCCGGCATATTCCCAGACGTATTGCTGGTATACGGGTATGCCGACCAGGTGCGACATGATGTCCGACAGGCCATGATCGTGATTGCCTTCTACCCAGACGACCTCTATGCCGGTCTTGGGATTGGAGAGCTTGCGAATGCAGCTCAGAAACTTCCAGTGTTCCTTGGTCAGGCGGCGGAAGTTCAGATCGTTGAAGATGTCGCCCAGCAGGATCAGGCGCTTGAACCGCACCGACTGAAGCAGATGAAGGGCGTCACCGGCGCGGCTGATGTCTGCGCCAAGGTGAACGTCCGAGATGATGAGCGTATCAATACACTCTGCCTGCATGCACCATACTTGTAGCAGCCGAGTATTAAAGGATGAATAAAGGCTGGTGAAAATCCGGCAAATAGAATGTTGCTGTTAGTGATACCTGCCGAGAGAGACAGTTGATTTAACGTAATATTAACAACCAATAAGGGTGCGGCTTTGCGCCACAGCTAGCCTGACTGCAAAGGGAGCTACGAATGAGATTTTCGCGCGCAGATTCGGAAAAGTATGGTCTGGCCCAGCGCAACCACCTTGGGCGCGCCGCGCTGGCGGAGCTGAAGCCGCGCAGCTTCGATCCTGTTGAGGTGTTCCGGCAATCGTGCGCGGGCAGAATCCCCAAACTGCTGCCAGTCAAGTTCAAGCTGATGAGTTCCTCGCCATTCGCGTTTTTTCGCGGCTCGGTGGAGATCATGGCCGCCGATCTGGGCGCGACGAAGAACACGCGCATTGACGTTCAGCTGTGCGGCGACGCTCATCTTAAAAATTTTGGCTTCTTTGCCACGCCGGGTTCCGAGATCATTCTCGACATCAATGACTTTGACGAGACCATCCGCGGGCCGTGGGAGTGGGACGTAAAACGAATGGGCACGAGCATCATTCTTGCCGGAAGGATGGCTGGCAACAAAGATGCGCTCTGCCGCGAGGCGGCGGAAGTCTTTGCCGAGGAGTATTGCGAATGGATCCACAAGTTTGCGGCGATGCCTACGCTCGAGGTTGCGCGCCATCGCACCATGCGCGATCTGCGCGACCCTTGCATGCGCTCCGCGCTGAAGCAGGCTGAGCGTTCCACGCCGCTCTCGAATCTGGAAAAGCTGACGCAACAAAAGAACGGCAGCCGGCGTTTCATCCTGAAAAAGGACAGCTTGTGGGAAATCGAAGGCCGTCAGCGCAAAGCGGTGTTGCGCGCGCTGGAGGCATACCGGGCCACCCTGGCGCCGGACCGGCAGATGCTTTTTGATCGTTATCGCCCAGTGGATGTGGGGTTCAAGGTGGTAGGGACGGGAAGCGTGGGCACGCGCGATTATGTGGTGCTTTTGCTGGGCCGCGACGAAAACGATCCGCTGTTCCTGCAAGTGAAGGAAGAGCCGCCTTCGGCGTATGTGCCGTATGTCACGGCGACTGCCATGCCATCTCATCAGGGGAAGCGGGTGGTGGAAGGTCAGCGGGCGCTGCAGGTGCAGTCCGACCTGCTGCTGGGCTGGTGTTCGCTTGAGGGGCGTGACTATGTGGTGCGCCAGCTCAGCGACCACAAGGGCTCGGTGGAGCCGGAAGAGTTGCAGGGCGAGCGGCTGGCCGAGTACAGCAGCGTGTGCGCCGAGCTGCTGGCCAAAGGACACGCGCGCTCCGGCCATCCGGTGGCCATAGCCGCATACATCGGCAATTCCGGCAAAGCCGAGCGCGCTCTGGTGCGCTTCGCGCTGGCCTATGCCGACCAGGTGGAGAAGGATTTTGAAATTTTCCGCAAAGCTCTGCGGCGCGGCCTGCTGAAAGATGCAGGCAAGCCGCCCCGTGCCGCCGCGGCTTCAAGCAGCACCGCGTGATTCAACTTTTTCTCTTTGCCGCCGATAAACAAAGCAAGAAGCGAGGTGAGGAGATTCCATGGCCAGCAATCCCTTTTCCGGAAACGATAATTACGTGGCCTGCCAGCTCTGTGGCAAGCCGGTTTATGTGAAGGGCGATGGTTTTGTGCGCAGCTTTGGCGCGTTTGTGCTTCTGCGCTGCCAGAATAAAAGCTGTGGCTACAGTGACTGGTATGGCGAGTCGGAAGTGGTGCATCCGTCGCTGCCCCATCCCGGTGAAGTTACGCCTCTTAATTCTTCGGGGAGTTAGTCAGCCAGCTTGCCAGCACTCATACGGAATATCTACCTCCACGGCACGCAACACACTTATGTTGCTACAGCAGTTCTTACATAGGAATGTCACTGCCTTGATATCGCCAAGGCAGTCAGTGAGTTGTTTCTCAAATATCATTCTTGTCGCCCTCTTTATCTGTACCCAATATTTCTTGCTGATACTCAACCCCGCCATGTTGGTTTATAGATACCTGAACGATTTTCGACGGTTTTGATTGTCTGGCGTCAGCAGTATTCTTTCGGAACTCATCATTTTTTCTGCGAATCTCTTCAGGGTCATGTTCAATCTGCCACCCGGAATTTGTAAAAGCAATGGGCGCGTCTGCCGGATATCTTGGATTAGCGCCACCCGGGCCCATTAGTTGCTGAAGTGTTACTTCTTTAACATTACTGTCAATTTGCTCCCGATGCAGGGCAAGCGCAGTTTCCGAGAATTGGTTTAGCGTTTTTTTCAATTCATAAACAGGCACACTTGTGTCAGCACAACTCAGGAAAATACGGTTAATTTGCTGCTCGTACTCAGACAGTCTAGATGTTATCTCGTTTACATATTTTTCTTCTTCCATCCAAATACTTTTACCGGTTATTACGGCGATACTGAATGGGCTGCGCACGTATTGAGAAGTGCCCTCAGCAATTGTGAATAGGTAGACGCCAGCGAGAACGGCCTGAGCAATAGTTGTATCGTGCGAATACAGACGCTTGGCTATGTTCTTGTATAGCGGCTCATCCCATCCAAGCAATAGCGGCTCATCATCAGGAATTGGCCGGAGTCTAATGTTTTCGGTTGTCCATGCCTGATATTGCCCAGATTTAGAATGTGACGCAACGATCAAGAATTTAATTATCTTGTTTGGGTCTGGGCAAAGCTGAACATCACATTTATAAAACTCTTCAAGCGTCTGTTCGGTAGTGGCAGCAAAGTCATATATTGATGACACTCCATTCGTGATTTTTCCAAACAAGTACGGAGAAAATGAATCAATTAGCGATCCCGGCTGGCCTGATCCGGCCACGATAACATCAAATTCTCCCATTTTTTCTGATTTAATTTTCTTTACCTGTACACGGTAATCGCCCAATGTTTCTTGGCTGTCAGCGTGGACGACAATTCCAAGCTTTGTTCGACAGGCTGATATTAAGGTCACGGCCTTCCTTTCTGGAAGCCGCTCCGTTTTAGGTAAAGGAAAGTGGAGGGGGAACGACTTCAGGTGGATCATAGTACACCCTCAAGGCCGTACAGCATGGCCCGATTGTTCGTTTGTTGTCTCTAGGGCGTGTTAACACTAAATACATAATAGTTGTGTAGTATCGAAGATGAATGGAGATCACGGAAGAGCAATACAAGCGAATTGAGGATTGCCTGCCAGTGCAGCGTGGCAATGTGCGTATCAGTAATCTGGAACTGTTGAATGCGATTTTGTACGTAGCCGAGCATGGATGTAAGTGGCGTGGGCTTCCCAAACGCTTTGGCAACTGGCACAGCATTTATATGCGCATGAATCGCTGGGCGAAGAACGGTGTTCTGGATCAGGTGTTGCGAAATTGCAGCAGGAGCAGATCGTGCGGATCAGGATTGAAGCCTTCTGTTTGGACTCGACCTCGGTGAAGGTGCATCCCGACGGTACTGGTGCTTTAAAAAAAACGGCCCGCAGGCCATCGGAAAATCGCGAGGTGGATGGAACACCAAGATTCATCTGGTTGCCGCGAATGCTCGAACGGCCATAACTTTTGCCTTATCGCCCGGTCAGGCCCATGATGCCCCCGCTGGACGCGCGCTGCTGCGGGAACTTGGGGCCATGCCGGTAAAAATCCCGCTTCTGATGGACCGCGCATACGAAGGCAATGCCACCAGACAACTGGTGCTGGAGTTAAATATGACTCCGGTCGTGCCACCGAAATCAAACCGTCTGGATCCCTGGGAGTATGATCGCGAACTCTACAAGAAACGCAATGAAGTAGAACGGCTCTTTCGCCGGCTGAAAGGCTTCCGCCGCATCTTTTCTCGCTTCGACAAACTCGATGTCGTCTTTCTCGCTTTTGTCTACTTTGCCTTCATCATCGAAGCTCTTAGATAGTGTGAACACACCCTAATTTAAATAATCCCCAGGCGTTCCTTCAGTTCACGAACCCGTTCGCGCGCAACGTTTAATTCGGTCCGGCGCGAATCTTTCAGGCGGGCCAGCATGCGTCCGGCAAACATCGGATGGAGCTCCTGAATATATCCAAGCGCCACGATGGTGGAGCGGTGAATGCGGACAAACTTTTGCGGATCCAGCTTTTTCTCCAGGTCCTGAATCGTCCAGTCGACCACGTAAGTTTTGGCTGGAGTTGCCGCGTATGTCAGTTTGTCCATGGCAAAGAAGTGGGTGACCTGCGCCAGATCAACAAATTCAATGCGCTCGCCAATCCGGGAAGGCAGGCGCTCCGGATATTGCGCCTCACTTGTATTCCGGGCGGCGGCAGTGATTTGGGCCAGCAGTTGCTGCATTTGCGGACGCGCTTCATTGCCGGTGAGAATTCGTTCCAGTTTGCTCAGTGCCCTCTCCAGATGCTGGAGGGTGATGGGCTTTAAAAGATAATCAACAGAATTCACATCGAATGCCTGCAGGGCAAATTGATCGTACGCTGTGGTAAAAACCACCAACGGCTGTGGTTCGAGTTGCGCCACCACATCGAAGCCGGAGAGTTCCGGCATTTGTATATCCAAAAAGATGACCTCGGGCTGAATCTCCCGAATGGCGGTAACGGCGGCAAGTGGGTCGATGGAGGAACCAGTGATCTCTACCCGTCCCGTAGCTGTCAGTAAGCGGGAAAGGCGTTTCAGGGCCAGCGGTTCATCATCGACGAGAAATGCCCGGATCATGATTTATGCCTTCGCGTCTGGTGGAGACATATCATCTTTTTCCAAACTGTTCTTTTCGAGTTTCAGAATGAGGTAAACCGAGTGCCAGCCTTCCTGCAAGCCGGTATGCAGGCGAGCGCGGTCTTCGAAGATTGCCGCCAGGCGGCTCCGCAGATTATCAATTCCATGTCCGGCGGGAGCGCTGGCCAGATCGAATCCCGGGCCGGTATCGGAGATGGCCAAATGCAATGCGCCGCTGTTTTGCTCCGCGGTGACTCGAATCCTTCCGCCGTTGCGACTGCATGACACGGCGTACTTCACGCTGTTTTCCACCAGAGTCTGCACGGAAAAGGGCGGAAGACGGACATGCGCCAGCTCTTCAGGCACCATGATGTCATACTGCAGACGCTCGCCAAAACGGGCTTTTTCAATTTCCAGGTAGTCGGCCACGATCTTCATCTCATCGCCCAGGGCAACCAGGCTTTGCGAGTCCAGCGAAGACCGCAGCAGCGCCGCCATTTTTTCCACCAGGTGGTCGGCCCGGTCAGGGTCTTCCCGAATCAGCGCGGAGATCGAGTTGAGAGTATTAAACAGGAAATGGGGATGGACCCTCGATTCCAGCGATGATAACCGCGCCTGTGCAGCCAGCTTGAGCGCCCGTTCCCGCTCCAGTTCCCGGGCGCTTAATTCTGCGTTGGTTTGCTCCAGCCGGCCACGCAGGACCTCATAAGCGGAGATCACCAGGCCAAAAGCCAGCGTTATCACCGTTGCTATTTTGATGCTGGCCCGGAATTCCGCCCAGTATGCGGAAGTGGAATTCCAGTCCAAAAGCACAAAAACCAGTCCTGCCAGCAAAGATCCGACAATGGCAATCAGGAACAAGGTCAACCCGACAACCACCCAGCGAACGGTCTGGTTCCAGCGGTCGAAGAATCCCCAGCATCGCGCGAGAATAACGTGTGCAAGCCCACCGATGATTTGCGCGTATACCAGGGAAAATTTGAAGGTCCACACAAGCTGCGTTTGGGAAACATCATGATTCAGCGCCCATACGAAGACCGGCCCAAGAAGAGCGGCGAGTGTATTGGTTCCGATGATCTGTGCCAGTCGTTTCACTCGCCGCTGCAGCATGGTTTCCATTGTGATGTCCTATTGTGCCGTATGGCAACCCAAACATCCGGCTTCGCGGGCCGAAAGGGAGCCGGTCTTCAGCCAGGTGTTGGCGGAATCTTCATAAGGAGTACCGGGCAAATCCTGGCGGATTCGCTCGAACCACTGCCGGGCCCTGGCGGTTTGTCCCAGGCGGCTGTACCCATCAGCCAGACCCAGCATCAATTCTCCGCGAGGATGGGTTCCGAGCTTTGCAAAGTAGTCTTTTTGCAGCTCCAGGGTTTTTTCAAAATCAGCCACGCCTTTTTCGATCAAAGGCCGCGCCATGGCAGGATCCGGAACAAAGTGAGAGCCGGTGAGCAGAAAAGCACCGCGAGGAGCTCTTACTCCGATGTGGTCGGGCGCGAGGGACACCGCTTTGTCCATTTCCGCAATGCCTCGCTGCCACAATTCGCCGCCTTTTTCCTGGTCGCCTCTGCGAAATGCCTGCCCGGACTGGAAGTACAAGCCTGCGCCATGCCATACGAGAGCTTCCGCTTTTTGCGGGTCGACCGCCAGCGCTTCTTCGCATAGTTTCATGCCTTTTTCCAGCGCGGCATTGTCCCCCTGAGACCCGGCAAAGAAATAGTTGCGGACTTTGAGATCGAAGCGCTCCTGTCCGCGTGCGAGCAGAGCGATACCGGAAAACACCAGAAACAGTGGAAATGCGTAAGAGAGCAGCCTCTTCGCCCTAATTAAGATTTGAGATTTCATAAGCCTCCTTTTTTGCAGTTGCCTGCAAGGCCGACAATACCTGCGGGCACTCGTCGTCGAGATCAAAAACAGACGAACTGTCGTGAATTCTGACCAACTGTTGCCGGGGAAGGATGAACGGAATGCCGGAATCTCGCAGGCTGGTGGAGTTTTTGGCGGCTGCGAGAGCCCGGATGGCTCAACCGGAAATGTCATATTTATCTTTAATGACATATAATTAAAAAGAGTCATTTTTTATGAGGGATGCCATGGCAATCGAAGTCCGGATGCGCGTCAACGAGAACGGCCGCGTGGTCATTCCCGCTTCTTTTCGCAAGGCGCTGGGCATCAACATTGGCGATGAGGTGGTGTTGCGGATTGAGGATGATGAACTGCGCATCACTACGCTCCGGCGGCGGCTGGCGCGCGCACAGCGCCTGGTCCGCAAGCATGTGAAGCAGGGCGACTCTCTGGCTGACGAACTCATCGCGGAGCGGAGAGAGGCTGCCCGCCGTGAATCGTGAATAGGGTGGTACTGGACGCGTCCGCTCTGCTGGCCCTGCTGAATGGAGAGCCCGGCGCGGAAAAGCTGACGCCGCAATTGCTGAGCACTGCCGCCAGCAGCACGGTGAATCTGGCTGAAGTCCAAACCAAACTAGTGGATCACGGCCTTGATCCTGCCGACGCCTGGGAAGCCACACTAACGCCCGTCCGCGATGCGGTGGACTTTACCGCCGAACATGCCCGAATCGCTGGTACGCTGATCACCCAAACCCGCTCCTTAGGATTGTCGCTGGGTGATCGTGCGTGTCTGGCCCTGGCGCTCAGCCTGAAGGCTCCGGTCTACACAGCCGATAAATCGTGGAAGAACTTGAAGCTGGGTGTGCGCGTCCACGTCATTCGATAGGGGTTCTGGCGTCGGGAGAGCAGGCGCGAGCAGGTTTCAGAGAGTGAAACAGATGTTCTCGCAAAAAATATAGACATTTTTCAGCCGGAAGACTAACATCTGGTGCGTATTTAATTTAGCTCTTAACAAAGCTGTACAAGCAGTTCTCATTTCTTTTGCTCCGACCAGAGAGGCTTCAAGATTTATGAGCTTGTCCAGAAGAGATTTTCTGAAAGTCGTCCCCGGAGGCACAGCCGCACTTCTGCTGGGCTTTGATGCCGCGCCGGTGCTGGCGCAATCGAAGGAACTCAAGATTGCCCGCACCACGGAAACGCGGTCCACCTGCCCTTATTGCTCGGTAAGCTGCGGCGTGATCATCCATACGCTGGGTGACAAAGCCAAGAACGTGACCACGCAGGTGGTCCACGTGGAAGGCGATCCGGACCATCCTATTAATAGAGGAACGCTGTGCCCCAAGGGCGCGTCTCTCTATCAGGACATTCTGAATGAGCGCCGGCTGCTGAAGCCGCAGGTGCGGCGTCCTGGCGGGACCGGGTGGGAAGACATTTCCTGGGACCAGGCGATTAATGAGATCGCGCGCCACGTCAAAAAGACCCGCGACGAGAACTTCATCGAGACCGATGCCAATGGCAAGACGGTGAACCGTTGCGAGGCGATTGGCTGGAATGGCGGCTGTACCGACACCAACGAATTTAACTATCTGGTCGTGAAGACCATGCGCAGCCTGGGGGTCTGCTACCTGGAAAACCAGGCTCGTGTTTGACACGGCCCCACGGTCTCAAGTTTGGGACCAACTTTCGGGCGCGGCGCAATGACCAATGGCTGGATCGATATCAAGAATGCCGACGTGATGCTGATCATGGGCGGCAATCCAGCGGAGAACCATCCCTGCGGTTTTAAATGGGCGGTGGAAGCCAAGAGGGTCCGCAATGCAAAAATCGTTGTGGTGGACCCGCGCTTCCAGCGTACGGCTTCGCAGGCCGATCACTTCTGCCAGATTCGCGCAGGCACAGATATCGCCTTTCTGGGCGGCATGATCAACTATGCCCTGCAGAACAATCGCTTTAACCGCGAATACATCACCAATTACACCAACGCAGCCCTGATCGTGAAGAAAGGCTTCAAGCTGGCCGAGGACGGAGTCTTCTCCGGCTTCGATCCTGCCGCGCTGAAGTACGACGTTTCCAGCTGGAATTACGAAGAGGGCGGAAATGTGACGGGCACCGCGGCAGCAGCGATTGCCGCTGGCGACGGGCCTGCCTCGTCCGACTCAGCCCATGTGGTCGCGGCGGCGATGAATGTTCCGGCACCGGTACCAGCCGGAGCCAAGCCTGCGGTTGCCGCCGCTCCTGCGCCTCCCACACTGCCTCCGGATACGGCATACGATCTGTCGCTTGAGCATCCGCGCTGCGTGTTCCAGCTGATGAAGAAGCACTTCTCGCGCTACACGCCGCAGGTGGTCGAGAGCATCACCGGCATTCCGGCGGACCGCTGCATCAAAGCGTGGGACATGTACACCTCCGTTCGCAAGGATGGTGACATGAAGAAGGTCGGCACCATCATCTATTCGGTGGGCTGGACTCATCACAGCTTTGGCACGCAGATTATCCGTACTGCGGCCATGGCGCAGTTGCTTCTCGGTAACGTAGGCCGCGCCGGTGGCGGAGTCAACGCGCTGCGCGGACACTCCAACATCCAGGGCGCAACCGATATGGCAGGCGTGTTCGACATTCTGCCTGGCTACCTGAAGGTGCCGACTCCGGCCGACGCCGACTTTGCCGCTTATATCAAGCGCATTACTCCCACCACGGCCAAACCGAAAGAGTGGGATTCCTTCAATTACTGGTCCAACACATCGAAGTTTGCCGTCTCGTTCATGAAGGCCATGTACGGCGACAAGGCCACCAAAGAGAATGACTGGGCCTTCAATTATCTGCCCAAGGTTGATCGCAAGTACTCCTGGGTGGAGATGTGGGACAACATGTACAAGGGCAAGGTGAAGGGCTTGCTGGCCTTTGGCATGAACGGCGTGGCGATTGGGCCGAACTCGCAAAAAAACATTGATGCCCTAAAGAAGGCCGACTGGCTGGTGGTTTGCGATATCTATCCGGAAGAGACCAGCAGCTTCTGGGAGTCGCCGGGAATCACGGAAGATCAGAAGAAGCAGATCAGGACCGAGGTCTACCGCCTGCCGGGCGCTGGCTTCGCGGAAAAGGACGGCACCTTCGTCAATTCCGCGCGCTGGCTGCAGTGGAAGTGGGCGGCAGTACCAACACCGGGCCTGGCCATGCTGGACCACGAAATTCTGGCGCGCATCTTCCTCAAGGTCCGCGAGCTGTATCAGAAAGAGGGCGGCAAGTTCCCGGATGCCCTTCTGGGCGCGACGTGGGCTTACAGCAATCCGAACAGCCCGTCGCTGACCGAAGTGGCGAAGGAGATCAACGGCAAGGCGCTGGCTGATGTGCATGATGACAAGCAGACGCCCACCGACTGGAAGGCCGGGCAGCAACTGCCGGGCTTTGCCTGGCTGCGCGACGATGGCACTACTTCCTGCGGCAACTGGCTCTATTGCGGTTCGTGGCCGGATGCCGGTTCCAACACTCAGCGCCGGGGCACGGAAGATCCGTCCGGACTGGGCATTTATCCCAACTGGGCATGGTCGTGGCCGTCGAACCGCCGCGTGCTGTACAACCGCGCGTCGTGCGATGTCAGCGGCAAGCCTTGGGACCCTGCCCGCAAGCAGATTTGGTGGAACGAGAGTGCGGGGAAATGGGTAGGCAATGATGTTCCTGACTTCAAAGCCGACTCCAAACCCAGCGACCACATGGGGCCGTTCATCATGCAGCCCGAAGGCCTGGGGCGTCTCTTCGTCCCGCTGGCCGGACTGGCGGATGGTCCGTTCCCTGAGTTCTACGAGCCCATGGAAAGCCCCACGGAAAATCTGCTGCACCCCAAACAGTCGAACAATCCCGTGGTCAAGAAGTATTCGACCGACATGGACAAGTACGCCAAGGCCGGCGACGGATTCGACATCGTCTGCACTTCGTACCGCCTCACCGAGCACTACCACTACTGGACCAAGAACAACCCCATGAATATGGAGCTTGTGCCGGAGCCATTTGTGGAAATTCCCGAGGACCTAGCCAAAGAGAAGGGCATTGCCGGCGGCGACAAGGTGAAGGTGAGCAGCGTCCGCAGTACGTATTACTGCAAGGCGATGGTCACCAAACGCATTAAGCCCATGATGATCAACGGGAAGAAGACCTATCAGGTCGGCATTCCCATTCACTGGGGCTACAAGGGGCTGGGCGACGGGCGGCCGGAAAACGAGCGCACGCCGATCAATCTGCTTTCACCCACGGTCATTGATCCCAACGCATACACACCGGAGTTCAAGGGTTTTCTGGTGAAAATCGAGAAGGCCTGAGGAGACTGAAGCGATGAGCAACGGAACACTGGAAATAAAAGCGATCTCCGGTCACCGCGGCGGGGTCCCGGGCGGCGGAAATTATCAGCAGGCAGACGGTTTGACGCACGAGGGGGCTTCCCGCTCCTACGATGTCTGCAAGCTGGTGGACACCACGACCTGCATTGGCTGCAAAGCCTGCGAGGTGGCCTGCCTTGAGTGGAACGGATATGAGTTCCGCGAAACCATGTTCGCGAACACCTACCAGACCATGCCCGATACGGCGTGGAACTTCTGGAACCTGATTCGCTTTAAGGAAGAGGAAGCCGAGGACGGCACGCCGCAGTGGCTCATGCGCAAGGACCAGTGCATGCACTGCGCCGAGCCGGGCTGCCTGATCGCCTGTCCGGCGGATGGCGCGATCGTGCAGTACACCAACGGCATTGTCGATTTCAACCAGGAAAACTGCATCGGCTGCCAGTACTGCGTCACCGGCTGCCCGTTCAACATTCCCAAATTCAACGAAGAGACCAAAAAGGTCTACAAGTGCACGCTGTGTTCCGACCGCGTGGGCGCGGGGCTGGAGCCGGCCTGCATCAAGGCGTGTCCCACTGGCTGCCTGCATTTTGGCAGCAAGGAAGACATGAAGTTTGAGGCGGAAAAGCGCGCGACCCAGCTCCGGACCAACACCTCGTATAAGAACGCCGGCGTCTATGATCCCGAGGGCGTGCATGGCACGCATGTGATCTATGTGCTGCACGATATCAATGCTCCGGAAAAATACGAGTTGCCCAGGAATCCCACCGTGCCCTTCTTTGTGAAGATGTGGAAGGGGCCGCTCAAATGGATCGGCGGCATCGCCATGGGCCTGGGCGTGGCCACGCTGTTTGGCCATTACCTGCGTTTTGGCCCCAAGCAGGTTGAGGAAGAGATGAACCAGGGGGGCAAAGCGCGATGAGCAGCAATATTGTTGTCCGCCACGGCACCGATCTGCGCGAAAACGAGGTTGTCCGCTACACGTTTAAGGAACGCATCTGCCACTGGATCGCCGGCGTGAGTTATCTGTACCTGCTGGCCACCGGGCTGGCGCTGTTCACGCCCTATCTTTACTGGATCGCTTATGTGCTGGGCGGCGGCCCCACCATTCGCTTCTGGCACCCTGTTGTCGGCATCTTCTTTTTTGCCAGCGTAATGTGGATGCACAACCTCTGGCATAACGAAATGAAGGTGACCGACGAGGACCGCACGTGGTTGAAGACCATGCGCGAGTACATTACCAATCAGGACCACAAGGTGGCGCCCGCCGGCCACTTCAATGCCGGACAGAAGCAGTTCTACTGGGCCATGTTCTGGGGCGCGGTTGGGCTGATCGTTACCGGTCTGGTGATGTGGTTCCCCGAGGTGATGCCGCGCGCTCTGCACTGGGTGCTGCCCATCGTGGTGTTCGTCCATGTGGTGAGCGCGCTGGTTACGATTGCCGCATTCATGATCCACGTATACATGGGCCTCTTTTTTGTTGCGGGTGGAATTCACGGTATTCTCTGGGGGCGCGTTCCCGTTGAGTGGGCCAAAGCGCACCACCGCATCTGGTATGAGAAGCTCCTGAAGGAAGACCGTGGCAGCATCGCCCCCGGCAGTAAGGGAGCCGATTGAAATCTGTTTCTGTTTGGGACCGGCGTATCGCGCGGGCCGGTGAACTGGTGGAAAAACAACCTGCGGCAGCCCAGCTGCTCAGGTTCTATCAGGGAGTCGCCCGCTTTCAGAAAAGCGTTTACGAAAAGCTGGCCACCACGGAGGGTCACGAACCCGCTGTTCTGCTGGCCTTCCTTCCCGAGCTCATCTCTTTGGTCCGGCAGACAGGCTCTACGGCGCTGCAACAAACCGCCGAGGCGCTCAGCCGCTCGCTCCAGGAGTTCCCCGGCGAATCCAAAAACGAGCTGCTGCAAATGCTCACCGCCGTCTGGCAGCACCAGGAAGAGCCAGAGAAGCTTTCGGCGGAAATACTCTTTTTCCTGAACACTCTGCTGCAGCCTTATGCCGAATACCTGGCGCAACAGACCGGCCCCCAGGCGGAGTCGGCGCAGTCACACTGCCCGTTCTGCGGCTCCAGGCCGCAACTCGCGGTGCTGAAACCGGAAGGCGACGGCGGCAAGCGCTTTCTGGTCTGTTCACTCTGTTCCACCGAGTGGACCTTCCGCCGCGTCCTCTGCCCCGGCTGCGGCGAAGAGCACAAGGACCGCCTGCCCATCTTCGTGGCCAAAGAGTTCGACCACGTCCGCATCGACGCCTGCGATACCTGCCACACCTACATCAAATCCATCGACCTGACCAAAGACGGCCTCGCTGTGCCGGTGGTGGACGAGCTGGCCACGGTTTCACTCAACCTCTGGGCGGAAGAGAACAAGTACCGGAAGCTGAGTCCTAATCTGTTTGGGGTGTGAAGCGGGATTTACCACAGCATCATTGATCGGATAGGTGGTAATGGCCAGCCCTTATAATTTAGTGAAAATTGATGATGGCTGTCATCTTGAGCGGAGCGCCTCGATGACCTTACGGCTGCAGGTAATCCAAAAGCGCGGAGTCGAAAGATCCCGAGGATGTTCGTCGATCAATACAGCTTCAGGGAGTTCTCCCAGTGAACTGTCCCGCAAATTGCATTTCACTACCATAGTTTCCGCATTTGACATGGTGCTGGCCATTAGTTTCGTACCAGGGTACTACGCAGCAGTACGATGCACGGCATATCGTGAGAACTCCCTGAATCTGCGTTTACGCGATTGATGTTCTCGGGATCTCTCGACTTCGCGCCGTAGAGCTTTGCAGCGAATGATGTTTTTCTGGCGCTGCGCTCGAGAAGACAGTGTACAGGCGGTTTTGTGTGTTCAGTGATTGCCCAGGTCCTGTCCCGGGAAACGCATTTCACGTCCCCAGTTTTCTGCCGGGGCCTGCCAGCGCGGCTTCAGCTTTTGAGGATGTAAACCCAGTACTTGTAAGGAAGCCATCGCGCAGTGAAGAGATGTTAACGCGCGCCTGTAACCGTTAGTCCTTTTAAATCAATTACTTGCAGGTAGTTCAGCGTGAAGCCGATTTTTCTTGACACATATTGCAAATCGAAATATAGTTATTTCGATTTGCAATATGACACTGGGCGAAAAATTACGATATTTACGGCTGGTCGAGGGTAATCTGCGCGGGCTGGGCCGGGACATGACGCAGCAGGAAGTTGTGCGCGCCATTCAGAAAGAGCACAAGCTGAAGATCAGTCAGTCCTATCTCTCGCAGATTGAAAACGGGTCGCGCCCGCATTTGACCAACAACACGCGGATGCTGCTCTCCCGGTTTTTCAAGGTCCATCCGGGGTATCTGGTGAATGATCCGGAGGGCTTTCATAACGAGTTGCTCTCCGACGTGAGCGCGATGGAGGACAAACTGGATTTGTGGCTCATTCAGGGGGCGGAACGCTTTCGCAACGATCCCGGTGTGGGCCGGGCGCTGCTCAACCTGGCCAAGCACAATGATTCGCGCTCCTGCCTGGTATTGATCGACGCCATTCTGGAGACGCCCGAACTGGCGGAGCGGCTGCTGCAGGTGCTGCGGCCGCAGGCGGCCAGGGGCGTGCGGGAAAGTGAGGCTTAGATGAACTGGGAGATTTTTTATCTGGTTTGCTTCGTCGTCGGCTTTACCTTTAGCCTGGTCTCGTTTCTGGGCGGGCTGGGACGCTTTCATCTGCATGCCCCGAAGCTTCATCTGGGCGGCCATGCAGGTGGCGCAGCCGGGCACGCGGGATCGGCAGGGCATGCTCACGGCCATGGTCATGGAGCAAGGTCCGGGGGCAGAGGAGGACATTTCTCGGTAATCAATCCGGCCACCCTTGCCGCATTTCTTACCTGGTTTGGAGGAATCGGCTATCTGCTGATCAAGGTGAATCATGTGGTGGTCCTGACTGGCCTGCTGCTGGCCACGCTCGCGGGACTTGCGGGTTGGGCGCTCATCTTCTGGTTCGTGGGCAAGGTGTTGATGAAAGACGACGGAGACACGGACCCTCTGGAATACGAAATGGTGGGCGTGCTGGGGCGAGTGAGCAGCGCCATTCGTGCGGGTGGAACCGGCGAGATCATTTTTACGCAACAGGGCGTCAGGAGAGTGTCGGCGGCGCGCAATGAAGGCAGTGAAGCGCTGAGCAAGGGCGAAGAGGTGGTGGTGATGCGGCATGAGAGAGGCATTGCTTATGTGCGCCGCTGGGAAGATCTGTCCCCGTCGCCCACCGATGACGCCGCTCAGGAAACAAAAAATTTGTAAGTCAGGGAGGCAATTTAGATGGTGAACTCTAGTCTGATGTACTGGGTGGTTGGAGCAGGAATCCTGGTAGTGGCGATTTTGATGCTCTTCAATATGTTCGCCCGGCTCTATCGCAAGGCGGGGCCGCATGAGGCCCTGGTTGTTTACGGCGTGGGCGGGTTCAAAATTGTGAGCGGTAAAGGCAAAGTCGTCTATCCCATGGTCCAGACCTGCAAGGTGCTCTCGCTGGAGCTGATGTCTTTCGACGTGGCTCCGCAGCAGGACTTGTACACCAATCAGGGTGTGGCGGTTACGGTGGAAGCCGTGGCCCAGATCAAGGTGAAGTCGGACGACGTATCGATCAAGACGGCGGCCGAGCAGTTTCTCACCAAGACGCCGGACGAACGTGAAGGGCTGATTCGTCTGGTGATGGAAGGGCATCTGCGCGGCATTATTGGCCAGCTTACGGTGGAGCAGATTGTGAAAGAGCCGGAGATGGTGGCCGACCGCATGCGCTCGACCTGCGCGGACGACCTGAGCAAGATGGGGCTGGAAGTGATCTCCTTCACCATCAAGGAAGTTCGCGACAAGAACGAGTACATCGCCAACATGGGGCGTCCTGACGTTGCCCGGATCAAGCGCGATGCCGACGTGGCGGCGGCGGAAGCCGAGCGCGATACGGCCATCAAGCGGGCGGAAGCGCAGCGGGCGGCGGCGATTGCCCGGGCGCAGGCCGATCAGGAGCGGGTGCTGGCAGAGACATTGTCTTTGGCCAAGCAGTCGGAGGCGCAGCGCGACCTCGAAGTAAAGAAAGCGGCGTATGCCGAAACCGTAAAGCGCCAGCAGGCGCAGGCGGACAAGGCTTATGAGCTCCAGGCAAATATTCAGCAGCAGCAGGTGATCGCAGAGCAGGTGCGGGTGCAGCAGATCGAGAAAGAGCAGCAGATCAAGGTGCAGGATGCCGAGATCTCGCGCCACGAAAAAGAGCTGATCGCCACTGTGCTCAAACAGGCGGAAATCGAGAGGCAGCGGGTGACGAACATCGCGGAAGCCGAGAAGCAGCGCCTGATTGCCGAAGCCGATGGCCGGGCCAGCGCGATCCGGGCACAGGGTGAAGCCGAAGCCGAGATCATCTTTAAGAAGGGTGAGGCGGAAGCCAAAGCCATGAACGTGAAGGCGGAGGCGTACCAGCAATACAACCAGGCAGCCGTTGTGGACAAATTGATTACCAACCTGCCGGAAATTGTGAAAGCAATGGCCGCGCCCCTGGGCAATGTGGACAAGATCACCATTGTCTCCACCGGCAACGGAACGTCTGCCGGCGCCAGCAAGATCACGGGCGATATGGCGCAGATTGCGGCGCAGGTGCCGGCGCTGTTCGAGTCGCTTTCCGGCATGAGCATGACGGAGTTGTTCTCCAAAATCAAGCTGATTGGAGACACACCGCCGAGCCCGGCGCCTGGCGATGGTAACAGTTCTGCTTCCACAATTCAGGGAGCAGGTAAGTAGTTGTTTGCGGACCGGCAGAAGCCGGTCCGCTTTTTTCGTGGGCAAAGAATTGGAGGAGTTATGGCATTACTGGAGCGAGTATCAACCCTGGTCCGGGCCAATCTGAACGATCTGATCGATAAGGCGGAGAATCCGGAGAAGATGATCCGCCAGGTCATCCTCGACATGGAAAACCAGCTTCTGCAGGTCAAGACTCAGGTGGCCATCGCGATTGCCGACCAGCATCTGCTGGAAAAGAAGCTGAAAGAAAATCAGGAAAAGATTGCGGAGTGGGAGCGCAAAGCCGACTTTGCGGTGGGGAAAAAGCAGGACGATCTGGCGCGCGCGGCCATTGAGCGATCACTGCACTACAAGCAGCTCACGGAGAGCTTTGTGCAGCAGGTGAGCGACCAGCGCCTGCAGGTGGAGACGCTGAAGACCGCGCTCAGCAAGCTGCAGCAAAAGCTGGAAGAGGCGAACTCCAAAAGCGATCTGCTGATAGCCAGAAATCGCCGGGCGCGCACGCTGGACAAGGCCGCGGAGGCCCAGGCCAAAGCCGGCGACCTCAATAACGTGGGCACTTTTGACCGCATGAAGCAGAAGGTGATGCGCAATGAGGCCATCAGCCAGGCGAGGACCGAACTGCTGGCGGAGTCTGCCGGCAGCGTGGACGAACGCTTTGCCCAAATGGAAAAAGAAGAGGAGATTGACCGCATCCTCAACGAGCTCAAGGCAAAGCGCGGAGCCTAAGCCGGGCCGCGGATTTGATAGTCTTCAGCTATGAAGAAATGGCTCGGCGTTATTTTGATGATGGTGTGTCTGGCGGCGATGGCCGCTCCCCGCTCCGGTCCGACTCAGGACGAGCAGAAGCTCTTTGACCTGGTCAATCAGGAGCGGGAAAAGGCCGGCCTGCCGCGGCTGCAGTGGGAAAATCATCTGGCGGAATCGGCCCGCGGACATGCGCAGCAGCTTTCGGAGCATGAGCGTCTGTCACACCAGTATCCCGGCGAGCCGGAGATGGGGGAGCGAATCGCGGCCACTGGTCTGCGCTTCAATGTTGCCGGCGAAAATGTGGCTTATGCTCCCACGGTGGAGATTGCCCATGAGGACCTGATGGCTTCGCCGCCGCACCGGGCCAATATTCTGAACTCAAAGTACAACGCTTTGGGCCTGGCGGTGATTGTGCGGGGCAAGCAGATGTATGTGGCCCAGAATTTTGCTCATGTGATTCCGGAGTATTCCGAGAGCCAGTTTCGCGATGCGGTGACCGGAGCCATCCAGCAGATCCGCCGCGCGAAGTCTCTGCCCGCGATGCAGATGGTTTCCGATTCAAACCTGCGCGATGCCGCATGCTCCGGGGAGTCCGACCCAAAGAAACTGATCACGAATATCCCGGGTGCGCTGCATTTGGAGATTTTCACCTCATCCACGCCGGATCTGCCGGACAACATGCAAAGCACGGCCGCCAAATTTGAGCTGCGGCGCATGAACATCGGCGTATGCTTCAAGCCGGGCAGAGAGCACGGCTATGCCAGCTTTGAGGTGGTCGCGGCTTTCTTTCTGCATTAGGTCTTTTTTTTTGTTAACTCTGGGATTCCGAGGACTCTTCCTCAAGCGCGGTGAGCGTTTCGTCATCCACGTTCCAGTCCTTGAGGAGCTTTATTGAAGTCGCCGTGCTGAAGCCGGCGCGCATGAGAGCGCGAAAAATGCGCGCGGTCTCGCGATCATTCTCCGGTTTTTTCAGCCGCTTGCGCCGAAGAAAGGCCCGCGCCTGCTCCGCTTCGCTCACGTCACGAAAAGCCGCGGTCACGGCTTTTTCGATTACATCGCCGTGGACGCCTTTGGCTTTGAGATCGGTGATGACCCGCCTGCGCCCGAATTTTTCATTGTCGCGGCGGAAGCCGGAGAAGGCCGCGGCGTAGCTGGAGTCATTGAGATACTTGTTCTCTTTGAGGCGCGCGATTACCGTTTCCATGAGCAATTCGCCATGCTCGTCACTGGTTACGCGCGCGCGCATCAGGCGCTTGAGTTCGGCCACGCTGCGCATGCGGCGGCCGAGCGCGCCCAGAGCGTAGTCATAGAGTGCGGTTTCGTTATCCAGGATTGCAGGGCGTTTAAAAGCCATTTGCCAGCCGCAAGACTCCGATCGTGATTTCCTGGGCTCAGGCCCTTCCGGCGCTGAATCCGGCCTGCTCCATTTGTTCGCGTGCGGCGTCGGCGGTGGAGTGAATGCCCTGGACCTTGAGCTTGAAATCATCAGGATTGCTGGCGTTTTCGAGCGCGGTTTCATAGCTCACCAAACCCTGCTGAAACAGATCATAGAGAGACTGGTCGAAGGTCTGCATTCCATACTGTGAAGTGCCGGCGGCGATGGCCTCATGGATCATGCGGGTTTTTTCCGGCGTCATCACGCATTCGCGCACGAATGCGGTGGAGATCAGGATCTCGACCGCGGGCACGCGTCCGTTACCATCGGCCCGGCGAACCAGACGCTGGCTGATGACGGCGCGCAGCGTGGCCCCGAGCTGCATGCGCACCTGCTTTTGCTCCGGCGGTGGAAAAACGGCGATGATGCGGTTGATGGTTTCCACGGCATCGAGCGTGTGCAGAGTGGAGAAGACCAGGTGGCCGGTCTCGGCGGCGTGCAGCGCGGTGGAGATCGTTTCCAGATCGCGCATTTCGCCCACCAGAATCACGTCCGGGTCCTGGCGCAGGCTGGCGCGGAGCGCCGAACCGAAGGACGGCGTATCCACCTCGACTTCGCGCTGGTTCACGAAACCCTTTTTGTCGCGATGGAGAAACTCGATGGGGTCTTCGATGGTGATGATGTGCTCGGGCCGCGTGGAATTGATCCGGTCCAGCATGGCGGCCAGCGTGGTCGATTTTCCCGAGCCGGTTACGCCGGTCACCAGCACCAAACCGCGCGCCTCTTCGCAGATATGCTCGGTCACCTTCGGCAGATAAAGCTCTTCAAGGGCGCGAATCTTGGTGGGAATCACGCGCAGCACCAGCCCCACGTTACCGCGCTGCTGAAACACGTTGACGCGGAAGCGCCCCAGACCGGCGACGCCATAGGCCATATCCAGCTCGGCGGCTTCCTTGAATTTTTGCTTTTGCCGGTTCGACATCATGCTGAAAGCCATGTTCAGCATGTCTTCGGCGGAAATACGCGGCTGGTCGGTGAGCGGCACCAGTTCGCCATCCACGCGCAAATGTGGATAGTTTCCGACCTTCAGGTGAAGATCAGAGGCCTTGCGTTCCATGGCAGTTCGTAGCAGATCGTCAATATGCATGTTGGACTCTTGCTGTTTCGCGGTGTCCCAAATGTGCTTCAAACCGTATCACGGAGACAGTAGGAACACAATCGGGTGAATCTATGCACAGGCATATAAAAGCAAATTATATGTCTGCGCGGGCCTGGGACGCCGATAAAATAATGATCAGATGGCACAGGCTCGCCCGCGAGTGGTAATCATCGGAGCTGGTTTTGCCGGCTTGAATGCCGCGAAGGCCCTTGCGGCAGTGCCTGTCCAGGTCACGGTTGCCGATAAAAAGAACCATCATACGTTTCAGCCTCTGCTCTATCAGGTGGCTCTGGCCGTGCTTTCGCCCGCGGAAATAGCCACTCCCGTAAGGACTGTGCTGCGCCGGGCCGCGAACACCCATGTATTGCTGGGCGAAGTGAAAGGTATCGACGTGGAGCGGCGCTCGGTTCGGCTCGAGGACGCAAGCCTGAACTACGATTATCTGATCGTGGCCGCCGGGGCTGCTCATGCTTACTTCGGGCATCCGGAATGGGCCCGGTTTGCTCCCGGCCTCAAGACCATTGAGGACGCAATTGAGATTCGCCGCCGCGTCCTGCTGGCCTTTGAAACGGCGGAAAGGGAAGCCATTGCCAGCCATGTGAAGCTCGAACTGAACTTTGTGGTGATTGGCGCGGGCCCCACCGGCGTGGAACTGGCAGGCGCCATTGCCGACATCTCCAAACGCTACATGGAGCGCGATTTCAGGGCCATTGATCCCGCGCGGGCGCGAATTCTCCTGCTGGAAGGCGGACCTCGGGTGTTGCCCGCGTATCCGCCAGACCTCTCGGCCAGCGCGGAAAAACAGCTGCGAGAGATGGGCGTGGAAGTGCGCACCAGTGCGATGGTTACCAATGTGGGGCTGGACAGTGTGACGGTTGGGAATGAGAAGATTCCGGCGACCGTGGTGCTTTGGGGAGCGGGTGTTGCCGCCTCGCCGCTGGGAAAAATGCTCGGTGCCCCCACGGACAAAGCCGGAAGAGTGCTGGTGGAGCCGGACCTGACCATACCTGGTCATCCTGAACTCTTTGTTGTTGGCGATCTCGCGGCGGCGAAGATGGAAAATGGACAATTCGTCCCCGGAGTAGCTCCGGCGGCCATACAAATGGGCAGGTTTGTTGCCCGCCAGATTCGGCGCTCGCTTGAAAGCAAGCCGCGGGAGCCGTTTCATTATGTGGACAAGGGAAGTCTGGCCACGGTGGGCAGGTCAAAAGCTGTCGCTGATTTTGGCAAATTGCATTTTTCCGGCTACTTTGCCTGGCTGGCGTGGCTGTTTGTGCATTTGCTGTTTTTGATCGGGTTTCGCAACCGCATTATGGTCATGCTGGATTGGGCCTGGGCCTACGTTACCTATAACCAGGGCGCGCGGCTGATCACGGAAACGGCTGAAGAGGTCGCGGAGGAGCAACCCAGGGCCAGGGCGGGATAAAATAAAGCCCTATGCTTTTGCAAGGTATCTTTCCCGCCATGACTACCCCGTTCTATCCGGACGGAGCGGTTTACTACAAAAAAATCGAGCACAACGTCGACCGCTATTCCCGCACACCCATCTCCGGTCTGGTCGTTCTGGGATCCACCGGCGAGGCTGTGATGCTGAGCGATGAGGAGCGCCGTGATGTTCTGCGGGCCACGGTGGAAACTTCGTCTCCGGAGAAGGTGTTGATTGCGGGGACGGGAGCGGAGTCGGTGCAGGAGACGCTGCGGCTGACCGAGTATGCGGCGAAGCTCAACTACGATGTGGCGCTGGTGCGCACACCCCATTTTTACCGGCCGCAGATGAAGCCGGAGGCCATGCTGGCTTTTTATCGCACGGTTGCCGATCGATCGCCTTTGCCGGTGCTGCTTTATACCGTGCCGCCTTATACCGCCTATGACCTGCCTTTGGAAGTGATCTGTGACCTGGCCGGGCATCCGAACATCATAGGTATCAAGGAGTCCAGCGGTAACGTGGAAAAGGTGGCCGCCATGGTCGAGGGCACGAAGGGAATCCGGCGGACAGTTACCGTTACCGAAGTGCAGCAGGCAGTTACCGCCAGAATGCGGACGATGGGTGATCAAAACAGCAAAAATGGCGGGGAACTGGTTACCGTGGGAGGAACTCCAGGGGCCGGGACAGCTAAGGCAGTCAAACCCGGAACTCGGACGCGGAGCAAAGAGGTGGGCTTCCAGGTGCTGGTCGGGGCCGCGCCTACTCTGCTTGATTCCTTCCAGGCAGGCGCGAGCGGGGCGGTACTGGCGCTGGCGGCTCCTGCCCCCACGATTTGTTTTGAAATCTACTCCGCATGGCGAGACAATGATCTTGAACTGGCCCGGGGCAAGCAGCAAAATGCCGGTACCGTGGCCAAAAAAGTGGTTTCCGAGCTGGGAATTCCGGCTGTGAAGTATGCCATGGACATCAATGGATACTATGGCGGTACACCCCGGCTTCCGCTTCTGCCGCTGACGGCAGAGCAGAAAGCTCAGGTAGAATCGGTCATTTCACTGTCCCGAAATTAGAATTTCTCTGGTTTTGTGGTTCAGTGATACAGTACAAGCCATCGTCCCTATGGAGACGCAAAGCAGATTTTCATGACTGGACGTTAAGGCGTTAGTCGTTAAGGCGTTAGTCAAGGGTGTTGCTTCTTTTGGTTCCCCGCCGGAGGAGTCTCCAGCTTTGAAAGGAAGTCTGCGTGAAACGTGACACTACCGTCGAGGAGCCACGCGTTTTGGGTGCATTCCGGAATAGAAGCCGCTATGCTCAGGCGGACGCCCTGCTTTCAGCCGGCAGGCAGCTTCGTGAAATGCGGGAAAGCGTTGGGCTAACTCTGCGTGATGTGGAGCTGGCCAGCTCAAACTTTGCCGAATCGCGAGGGCTTGAAGAGTTTGCCCTGCCTTCCAGCCGCCTGTCCGATATTGAATCCAAAGGACTTTTGCCCAGCATCTACCGCCTGTATGTGCTTTCCGTGCTGTACCGTGTTTCCTGGACGGAGCTGCTGAGGCTCTACGGCATTGATTTGTCGGAATCGAATGCCGATTTTTCCATTGGCCACCCTTCCCGAACACATCGGATTTCTGCCACGGAGGAAATTCCCGAGGTAAGGATGCCGGTAAAGCTCGATCCGGCGTTTGACAGCCGCACCACCATGAACCTTGGCCGGATGATCGAACACTGGGGTGTGGTGCCGCTGCAGTACCTGCAGGCGCTCAGCAAAACTCCTTACAGCTATGGTTACATCGGCAGCGAGGATTACACCATGTATCCCCTGCTGCTGCCGGGATCATTTATACAGATTGATGAGTCGCGCAACCATGTGGAGGAAGGCAGCTGGCGCTCGGAATACGAGCGGCCCATCTATTTTGTGGAGACCCGCGAAGGGTTTATATGCTGCTGGTGCTCGCTGAAAAGCAATGATCTTGTCCTGCAGTCACATCCGCTTTCGTCCGTGCCTCCGCGAATCATGAAAAACGAGAGCGAGGCGGAGGTGCTGGGGCAGGTGGTTGGCGTGGCTATGCGCCTCGGCGAAGGGTTCGGTCCTCCGCAGACAGGGAAACAATCGAGTCCTGGATCAGGCGCAGGTGGGCCGAAAGAAGGCCGTCGTCGTTGACCGGCGCTTTGAGAACAAAGGATTCCGGGCGCAATACCTCCGCGCTGAGCGGCTTTTCCATGGCTTCCTGAAACTCTTTGTAGATTTCCCGGACCGGCGTATGGGTCAGCTGCGCTGCCGTTTCCGCATGGGCGGAGCCGATGGCCTTTTGTGCTGGTCCCTCGCCGAAAACGCGGCTCAGTCCCCAGTGCTGGTATGCGCCTTCGGATGTCTGCAGTGAGCAGATATAGGCCAGCTTTTCCAGCAGTGTAGGCAGTGAAGCCAGTGTTCTGTTTGTGAAATCCTCTTTTGCCTTGCAAATCATCGCAGTGTCCCCGCAGCCCTGCCGCCGCATATTTTATATCGGCAGATTGTGTCGTTAGTATTCGCGAAAATAACACAAATTGCGTTTCGGCCGAGCAATTTATATTTTTGTCCTGAAATCGGAAAATGAAAGGTGACAAAGGTAACATTTACAAACGGCAGAGGCAGGCTGCGTCTGGTATTGCAGGGGGCGGTGGTCGCCTCCGGAAAGTTCGTGGTCCAAAATCAGAATCTGGCAGTCATGAACACTGGTGTGAGTATCGTCATCAGTTAGAGTACGCCCCTGTTTTATAATGTTTCCAAGACCTTTGTATTGAGTTGAACAGGCGTGCAAATCACGGCGCACCGCCTGGTGAACAGGGATTACATAAATGGCGACAGTTGACGCAAGCTTGCAGGACCGCGCGGCGCGGACCAGAGGAGACGGCCGTGTGGTGAACGACTTCAGCATTCAGGTGGCCACGGTGAACGGGTCCGGGTCGCAATCAGCCAATACCGTGCTGCTGCGCAGCATTTTTCAAATGGGCGTACCGGTTTCGGGAAAGAACCTTTTTCCTTCCAACATCGCCGGCCTGCCGACGTGGTACACCATTCGCGCCAGTAAGCATGGTTACATTGCGCGCAAGAAGGAAATCGATTTCCTGGTGGCCATGAATGCGGAAACCGCCAAAGAAGACGTTATGTCACTGCCGCCGGGCGCGGCCTGCGTCTATGACGAACCGCTGAACCTCTCTGCCCTGCGCTCGGATGTGGTGTTTTATCCCGTTCCTTTTGACAAAATCGTGGCCACGGTCTGCCCTGACGCCAAGCTGCGGCGCCTGGTAAAAAACATGATTTATGTCGGCGTAGTCGACGCGCTGCTGGAGATCGATCTGGCGGAATCAGAAAAAGCCGTGGCCCGAAGCTTTGCGAAGAAAAAGAAAGCTGCGGAACTGAACACGTCCGCCGTTCGCGCCGGTTACGATTACGCCAAAGCGACCTTTACCAAGAGCGACCTTTTTTATGTCGAGCCCATGAATGAAAACAGCGGCAAGCTGATCGTGGATGGCAATGCCGCCGCTGCGCTGGGCTGCATGTTCGCCGGGGTTACTGTGGTGACCTGGTACCCGATTACTCCGTCATCCTCGCTGGTCGAGGAACTGATTGATTACCTGAAGGAGTACCGCATGGGGCCGGACGGCAAGGCCACCTTCGCGGTTGTCCAGGCCGAGGACGAACTGGCGGCGGCGGGCATGGTCTTTGGCGCCGGCTGGGCCGGCGCGCGCTCCATGACGTCCACTTCTGGTCCTGGAATCTCTCTGATGGGGGAATTTATCGGCCTGGGATATTACGCCGAGATTCCCGGAGTGTTTTTCGATATTCAGCGTGTTGGCCCCTCCACGGGCATGCCCACGCGCACCATGCAGGGCGACGTGTTGAAATGCGCGTTTCTCTCCCATGGCGATACCAAACACATTTTGCTGCTGCCCGCCTCGGTGGAAGAGTGCTTCACCATGGCGATTGAGGCCTTTGAGCTGGCGGAAAAATTCCAGACTCCGGTCTTCGTTCTCTCCGATCTCGATCTGGGCATGAATAACTGGATGGCCGATCCGTTTCCGTATCCGGAAAAGCCCATGCATCGCGGCAAAGTGCTGAACGAAGAAGACCTTGCTCGACTCGGCGGCTTCGCCCGCTACAGAGACGTGGATGGTGATGGCATACCCTACCGCACCTTGCCGGGTACGAATCATCCCTCGGCGGCTTACTTTACGCGCGGCAGCGGCCACAATGACAAAGCGCAGTACAGCGAGCGCCCCGACGATTACGTGAACAACGTCGACCGCCTGGCCAGAAAATTTGAGACCGCGCGCGCGTTTGTTCCCGCGCCGCGCCTCGAGATCAGCGGCACATCGAAGATTGGCGTAATCGCCTATGGCACCACGCACTGGGCCATGACGGAGGCGCACGACCAGCTCCGCCAGGAACATGGCGTGGAGACCGATTATCTTCGCGTGCGCGCGTATCCGTTTACTCAGGAAGTGCACGAGTTCATTCAGCAGCATGAGCGCACGTATGTGGTCGAGCAGAACCGCGATGGCCAGATGTTTGAGCTGCTCAAACTGGATATCGCCGCGGACCTGGTCCCCCGGCTGCGCAGCGTGCGCCATTACAACGGGCTTCCGGTGGACGCCCGCTCATTAACGGACGAAATCATTGCCCAGGAGGGCAGGTAAATGTCGGCACCTTCGACTACGCCAGCGCCAAAAACCAACCACGCCGGACTCACCGTGCTGGATTATCGCGGCGGCAAGACCACTCTTTGCGCCGGATGCGGCCACAACGCCATCAGCGAACGCATCATCGACGCTATGTATGAAATGGGCGTGCAGCCCGAAAACGTGGCCAAACTTTCCGGAATTGGCTGTTCTTCCAAGAGCCCGGCTTATTTTATGAGCCGCTCGCACGGCTTCAACTCCGTGCATGGGCGCATGCCCTCGGTGGCTACCGGAGTGGCGCTGGCCAACAAGCAGCTCATGCTTTTCGGCGTCACCGGTGATGGCGATACAGCTTCGATCGGTATTGGGCAGTTTGTCCACCTCATGCGGCGTAATCTGCCCATGATTTACGTCATTGAAGACAACGGCGTGTACGGCCTCACCAAAGGCCAGTTCTCCGCCACCGCCGATCTCGGCTCCCGGCTCAAGACCGGGGTGATCAATGATCTGCCGCCCATCGATACCTGCGCTCTGGCGATTCAGCTTGGGGCCACCTTTGTGGCGCGCTCCTTCTCCGGCGACAAAAAGCAGCTGCTCACGCTGCTCAAAGCCGCCCTTGCGCATCGCGGTACGGTGATGATCGATGTGATTTCTCCCTGCGTCACCTTCAACGATCACGATGGGTCAACCAAATCCTACAAATATTCGAAAGACCATGAAGAACCGGTGCAGGAGATCGGCTTCGTACCGCGCTTTGAAAACATTGAGGTGGATTACGATCCCGGCACTACTACCACGGTGCGCATGCACGATGGATCGGAGCTGCGTCTGCGCAAGCTTGATCGCGAGCATGACGCCACCAGCCGCCTCGCCGCGCTGAATCTGCTGGCCACCAGCCATGAGAAAGGCGAAATGCTCACCGGCGTCTTTTACATCAATACCAAAGCTCCCACCTTCATGGACATGCTGGGCATGGTGGATGAGCCTTTGGCGAAGCTGCCGGAATCCGTGGTCCGGCCGCCGAAGCATGTGCTGGACGAGATCATGGAGTCACTGCGGTAGATCTCGGTAATTCAGGAAGTTCAACGGAAAGACGCGACATAGGTTCGCGTCTTTTCTTTTTGCTTAAACAGAGGAATCTGTGGGGCACTGATGCGATCGATTGTGTCGGAAACTCGGCTTGCGTAGCCGCGCGAAGCTAATGCCAGGTAGTAAGGGTTGGTTTTTCATTCGTGGCCAGTTGCCTTTCGAACCGTACGTTCTGGGTTAGCGATACGGCGACATGGAGGATCGATTCTCGCAGGTGTGCACTGCGGCCCGTGCGGTTGGTCGCGAGTGCTATCATCGCAGGACAATGGATCCCTTAGAGACGCCGCGCTTGATACTCCATCCGTTGCGTCTGGCGGACGCGGAACAGGTACAGCGGATCTTCCCTCACTGGGAGGTGGTGCGCTACCTGGCAGGAGTTCAATGGCCGTATCCCGCCGACGGCGCCTTGAGCTACTACCGTGATTTCGCTCTTCCGGCGATGGATCGGGGCGAGGAATGGCATTGGACACTCAGACTGAAGAGCTCCCCCGAGGAGGTCATTGGTCAGGTGTCACTAATGACGCAGGAAAACAACAACCGTGGGTTCTGGCTCGGTGTTCCCTGGCAGCGCAGAGGCTACATGAGCGAAGCCGTTGAGGTAGCAACAGACTATTGGTTCAATACACTCGGTTTTCCCGTGATCCGCGCGCCGAAAGCGGTTGTGAATACAGCGTCCAGAAAGATCTCTGAAAAAAGCGGTATGCGCATTGTTGCCGTGGAGGAACGAGACTACTCCGCTGGTAGGTTTATGGCTGAGATTTGGGAGATCACGGCCGAGGAATGGCGGCTTCGCCGGAGCAGTACTCCGTAGCACTTCAAGGACGACACTCGCCAACGTCAGATTTTCCTTGATAACGCCCCACTGCGCTCATTGCTGATGTTCTTGTTCACGAGTGCGATCGGTGCGCCCAGATTCCGCACCACAAGGCAAGAAACGCGAGCGTATTGTTCAAGACTACATTCAGCACGGCTAAAAGCGCCTGTCCGGTGTGGACAAAGCCCATGGTTTCAAAGGCGAAGGTGGAGAAGGTGGTGAAGCCGCCGCAGAAGCCGGTCGCAGCCAGCAGCCGCCAGCGATCATGCGTATGGTCGGCCGACCAGGTGAGAACGTATCCCACGATGAACGAGCCGATCACGTTGACGGCCAGCGTACCGTAAGGAAAACCATGACCATGGGTGATACGCGATGAAAAGTGGGTGATCAGGTACCGCGCGCCGCTTCCCATGGCGCCTCCCAGCATGACCAGCAGCAAAGCTTGCAGCATTGGACAGACTCCTCAAAAAGAATTTTTGCAGGAGTCATCAGCCGTAGGGCGGTTAAAGGCGAACTCCATCGCCTGTGATGCACACCTATCGTACAGAAACAGGCTGCACTGAATCAAAAGGCGGGGCTAGAATGTCTGCATGTCCAATCCAGGGCTGTTATTTCGTCCTTATGACAAGCTGGTGAAAATCACCATCGGCGGCAAAGAGTTCGAGGTGCCGGAAGGCAACATGCTGCTGCGCGCTTTGCAGTATCTCTCTCCTGAAGAGGTGGCGCACGGCAAATTCTGCTGGAATGAAGAGTGCCAGTATTGCCGCGTGAATTTCGATCTGGGCGAGGGGACGCAGAGCCGCGTCGCCCTATCCTGCAAGCTGATGGTGCAGGAGGGGATGCGTGTGACGGAGATGGCGCAGGAAATCCGCTATTGCCTCAGAAATTTAGGACTCGGCAAGAACGAAAAATAAGACTGGATCAGGGATGGCGAGGAGAGGGGCGGGCGGACTTGCCGGTGGAGGCTGCGCCCGCAGCCCCCAGCCGGGAAAGACGGTCCTTGGCCTGTACGGCTTCCGGACTCTTGGGATACCGGGTAATCAGTGCGCGCAGCTCTTTTACTCCTGCATCGCGCTGGCCCAGCTCCAGTAAGGCATAACCTTTCTTCAAACGGGCAGCAGCTTCCTTGTTGCCGCCGGGATACTGGTCGAGGACTTTGTTGTAGTCGGTCACCGCCGCCTGAAAATTGGAGCGGCGAAAATCAATCTCTCCCAGATAAAACTGCGCATTCCCCGCCAGATCGGTATTGCCATAAACCTGCAGGTACTGCGCGAACTCCTGGGAGGCGAGATCGTTCTTTCCGCTGTTGTAGTCTCCGAGCGCGGCATTGTAGAGCGTTTCCGGAGGAGGCGCCTGATTTTGCGCAGCCGCGGGATTGGCTGTGGCAGGACTCTGGCCGGCAGGCTGAGGCGCATTGATGTTCTGCAGCGCCGCCTGAATGTCATCCAATTGTTTGGTGGTCCGCGCCAGGCGGGCTTTCAGTTCGTCCACCGAATCGTGCAGTGCCTGCACCTGGCCCGAAAGCTGATCGACCTTGCCGGCGGAATCGTTATTTTGCGCGCTCAGGGTTTTCTGCAGACCTTGTACGGAGGTGCTCAGTTTGTTGACGTTGTCGGTTTGCTGGGTCAGCAGGTCCTTCACCACGCCCATGCGCTCGTCAAACGACTGCTGCATTTTGGCCATGTTGTCCTGAAGGATCTGGACCGTGGTCTGGAGCTGGATCAGCTGCTCTTTGGTGCCTGCGCGGGCGGGCTGTATGCAGAGCGCCAGCACGCCCAAAGCCAGGGCAGTGGAAACTATGTTTCTTTTCATAAGCATGTACTCGTTTAGATGCGGAATTGCTGAATTTTGGCTGAATCACCGCAAAATAAAAAGACTGGCCACAAAATAAAAAGCGGACGGGCCATCGGCCCGTCCGGCAGGTGAAAAGTTAGTGGATCAGCACAAAGTGGTCGTGGCGGTTCTTCTGCCAGCAATCGTCATTGGCTTCGGTGCAAACGGGTTTCTCTTTGCCGTAGCTGATGGTCTGTAGCTGGCTTTCCGTGACTCCAGCCTGCAGCAGGGCCTGCTTGGCGGCGTTGGCGCGGTTTTCGCCCAGTGACAGGTTGTACTCGGTGGAGCCGCGCTCGTCGCAGTTGCCCTCAATCCGCACCTTCCAGTTCGGATGCTGGCTGATGGCCTGGGCCGCGCGCGTTAGCGCCTGCTGTGAATCCGCACGCAGATCGAACTTGTCGTAATCAAAATAGATGTCCTGTACGTTCTGCGCGAAAATTGCGTCGTCATTCGGCGGTGGCGGCGGCGGTGGTGGGGGTGGTGGCGGCGGTGGCGCGTTTACTACTACCTGCGCATCGGCCGGCTGGCTTCCGGACTTGCCGGTGGCCACCAGATGATAAGTGGTGGTCTGTGTGGGAGAGACGCTCTGCGAACCGCTGGCATCGACAGCTTTGCCATCCAGTGTTACCTGGTCTGCATTTTCCGTGCTCCACGTGAGGGTTGAGGATTGGCCGCGCTCAATAGAGGCGGGATTAGCTGTCAGCGTTGCCGTCACAGGCTTGGGCGCCGGCGGTGGTGGCGGTGGCGGTGGCGGCTGCTTCTTAGCACAGCCTGTGACCAGCACCAGGAAAAATGAAACCACCAGTAGTGATGTTAAATAGCGTTTGCTCTGATTCACTTACTGTCCTCCCGAAACGATTGCGATTGTACTCGCTAAAATGCGAATAGAAAAACCATAATAACTTTACCGGAAACTCCAGTTGGGCTGTGAATTGCGGCCGTCACGCGTCAACTGCTGCTGATGCGTGCCGTCGGACAGCATCGTCCATATCTGTTCGCTGCCGCCTCGCGTGGACTGAAACACAATATGCCGTCCGTCCGGCGACCACGAGGGAAAATCATTCTTGCCGGCATCGTGCGTCAACTGGATAAACTGTCGCGATGCGACATCCATTATATAAATGTCCTGCCCTCCAGGAATGCCGGGTCCGTAATGCCGCGTCCAGGCAAAGGCCAGCAGCAGTCCGTTGGGCGACCACGCCGGCGAGACCGCGTATCCTTCGCTGGTGATTTGCTGCACGTTGCTGCCATCGGCATCCATGAGATAAATCTGCGGCAATCCATTGTGTCCGGAAACCCAGGCAATCTGGCTGTTGGTTTTCGGGTTGAACACGGGCGAAACATCCGGCCCTTTGATTGAGGTCAAACGCCGGGTTCCGCTGCCGTCAGCGCCGGTGATGAAGATATCCGGATCGCCCGACGATGAGGAGGAAGACCAGGCCAGTTTGCTACCGTCCGAGGACCATGCAGGGCTGAAATTGTCGCCGCTAAAATGGGGAAACGCGATCGGCCTTCCCAGATCCAGTGAATACATTTTGATCTGCCAGGAGTCCTGCCCCAGTGCGCTGAATGCGATGCGCGAATTGTCCGGTGAAACCCGGGGAGAGAGCGCCACGGAATTCAACTGCGTGAGCTGTTTCTGGCCCGCGCCGTCATAGTCCATGGCCCAGATTTCCTTGTGGCCGCTGCGCGAGCTTACGAAATAAATTTTGCTTTCCGCCACGCCAGGTATACCGCCGCCCAGGCGGAAGATGATCTCATCGGCAAAGCGATGGGCGATGAGCCGTGCGTTGTCCGCGGTGGCGTCTTCGTTGTACTGCTTGCCCAGGACTTGAGGGAAGGCGGAATTTTTCGTGTCAAAGAGCCAGCCTTGTACGACCACGCGATTGCTGGCTACGCTGAGATTGCCAAAGGCCAGCATGGAAGCATTGGGCGGAGGATTGCCCCATGCGTCCAGATTAACTTCGGTGGGCGATCCCGGGGCCTGCAGCGGATAAAAACTCTTCGCCACCATGTCGAAAATGCCGGAATTATCCAGATCATTCCACAGCGTCTGATTGAAAACAGTATTGAGCGCGGGCGTCTGCGGATCGGAGTTGAATGGCCGGAAATCGGGTACAGCCAGACGGATGGGAGCGCCGCGATTGGTGCCCGTCCGGATCCAGTCCTGCGCCGAGACGGTGAGCGAAAAGCCCGCCAGAACCACAATTGCCGTGAAAAGTCTTTTCAACATTGCTGTGCTACCTCTGATAATCAAACCAGAACTCCACCGAAACTTTGCCGTGCGTCGGCGTTGGCCCAAAGCCATCAATACGCTGAATCGCCCGTATGGCTGACTGGTCCAGAGCGGGCACTCCGCTCGTCTGTTCCAGGCGAACGTTGGTGGGTGAACCGTCATCATTAATGTCAAACAGGATATAAGCCCGGTGCCCCACGGCACTGGCGCCAACCTCAACGGTATACCAGTTGTTGGCCACCTTGTCCCGTACCCCCTGCACGTACCAAGCAAATTTGCTGCCAAAATCTCCGCCGCTTTGAAAGCTGAAGCCGCCTTTGGTATGGGCCGCCGAAAACGCGCCGAAGGGGCCGCTCACCGGCCCTCCCTCGCCATACGGAACTACGTTGCTCGGGGTAACCGGAGGCTGAGGATGGTTCTGCACGGGAGGCGTGGGCGGCCTGTCAATTTTGGGCCTGGTATTTTTTATGATCTTGTCGGGAATCGGAATCGCGGTTTTGTCTTCTACCACGGGCTGAGGAACGGATTGGGCAACACCTTTGTTTTCGGTAGCCACAATATTTTCCGTGGTTTGTTCCTGATGGGGCAGAGGAATTCCGGCATTGCTGACCAGAGTTGCATTTACGGTTTCACCCGTGCTGCCTCCGGCGTTGCTGCCGCCCCAGTTGCTGCCCGAAGTTATCCCTAAATAGCCAATCGAGATAATGACGACGGCCAGAAACAGATGGAAGCCAACGGAAAGGGCCAAAGGGCCGGTCCAGGCTTCGCGTTCTTCAAACATTTCCGGGCGCGTCATTATCAGAATTCGAATTCAAAACAATATTTCAGAGATTGTTCGTGCTCTTGCTCTGCCAGCAATCGTTCAGGCCCGCAGTACTTGCAAAGACTATTTTTTGCCTTCCTGAATCGGCTGGGTCACGATGCTCACATTGCTGATGCCGCTGCTCTTCACCGCGTCCATCACCGTTGCGAAGGCCCCAAAAGGTACGTTTTCATCGGCGCGGACATAGATCGATTGTCCCTGCGGGTCGCGAATTTTCTGCCGCAGCTGGTTGCTGATGTCGTTGATGTTGATGGGATCATTGCCCAAAAATACTTCCTGTTTTGCGTTGATGGTGATGACCAGACGCTCTTCCGCAATGGGCTTGACCGTGCGTGTTTTCGGAATCGCGACTTCAATGCCGGATTGCAGCACCGGAGCGGTGAGCATGAAAATAATGAGCAGCACCAGCACCACGTCCACCAGCGGCGTGACGTTAATTTCAGAGAGTGAAGTTTGCGTGCGTCCCGAGGAGTTGGTGAATGCCATTAGCGCCCCTCCGTACCCGATGTCCTCTCAATTACATTGAGCAGTTCCAGCGAGAAATCGTCCATGCGCGCACCAAATTCCCTCATCCGGTGAGTGAACTGGTTGTAAGCGATTACTGCGGGAATCGCGGCTGCCAGGCCTGCGGCGGTGGTGATGAGCGCTTCAGAAATTCCCGGCGCTACGGCGCGCAGCGTGGCCGCACCGGCATTGCCCAAACCATGAAATGCGTCGATGATGCCCCAGACGGTGCCAAACAGCCCAATAAACGGCGCAACAGCTCCGGTCGTCGCCAGCCAGGGCAGGCGGCGCTCCAGACGCGAGAGCTCTTCGGAAGATGCTATCTGCGTGGCGCGCTGGATGGCGGTGATATTCTGTGTCCCCTGGCGGCGAAGCTCGCCGTATCCATTTTCAAAGACAGTGACCAGCGGGCTGGGATTGAACTGTTCAGCTACCGCTGCCACGTCCTGCAGCCGCTGCGCCTTGCGGAATGCCCGCAAAAAGCGCCCGCTTTGCACCCGCGCCCGGCGCAGGGAAGACCATTTGGTAAGAATAATGGACCAGGAAAGAATGCTGAACGTAAGGAGAATAAGAAGCACGGCCTGGGCTACCAGACCTGTTTCCCGCACGAGGGAGACAATCTCCCCGCCTATGAAAGAGCTACCCAGGGATGTCGTCATCATTACCAACTCAACTGCCTCAATCAATTAATCTTTGACCGTAACATCATGTATTGCCCGCGTCAAACCACGTGTCACGCATCAGTAACACCTGTCTTGCGAAAATGTTTCCCGGCAATCTGAAATGCGGCTGGGGAACACAGCCAATCGCCGGCAGGATTCCAGATTTATTCTGGTCCGGCCGGCGATTGGGGTGAAACCGTCACAATACGCCGCAAGGGGAGTTGCGACGAACCGAAGACGGCCCGAAGGAATGCCTATTTGAAGAAATCCGCCATGTCGGGAGCGGAAGCCGAGGCGCCCGGATAATTCCTGATGGTGAGCGCATCGAGGATGGTGCGGAGCGTGCTCTGGTGCTGGTAAAAAGTGCTGGACTGGAACCCACGCTTTACATTGGGCCCGATCATCACGGTAAAGACCTGCTGGTTACAGGCGCCTACCGCGCCATCACACTCGTCAAAGGTCACGATCAGCAGACCATCGCCGCCAGTTTGAAACGAAGGGTGGTTCAACAGAGGAGCAACATTGGTTTGCAGCCATGCGTCTGCCTGGCCCACGGTGCCGTTATGGGCATCATGATTCACGTCGGGAATGATGATGGAATAGGCCGGCAGACGATCGGCGGCGAGATCCGCGGCAAACTCGGTGAAGGGCACCATGTTCTGCTGCATGGCGCGGTTATTGATGACATCGGAATACCACCTGGCCGGATTGTGGCGGTCCACGTAGGCCCCGGTATCGCCGCCCATATAGCCGATGCTGGGCAGGCTGTCCGCATATACCTTCCAGGTTGTCCCCGCCGCGCTCAGTTCGCGGAAGATGTTATTGCTGGTAATGGGCTGGGTGCAGCCCGCGCCTGAGCAGCCAAACGTCTGTTCACCGTTGCCGGAAGAGAGCCAGAAGTAATCGAGGGCCGAGCCTGGCTCATTGGCATGATAGTTGGTGGCAAAGGCATAGGTGTTGCCCATGGAGGAAAGCCATGGCATGCCGGAGGGATACACCTCACTGAACATGTGGTTTTCTTCAATTACCAGAACAACATGCGAAGAGCGCGGGACGCCATTGGTTTTGGTATTAACCGGAATGCTGGGAGCGCCTACAGTGACCGTGGCTGAGGCCATCTGTGTGGTGCTGCCCTGGCCGCTGGCCGTAACGGTGTAAGTAACGGTTTGCGACGGGGTGACAAGTTGCGAACCGCTGGCGCTCACCGTGCCCAGCCCATTGATGGTCACCGAGGTCGCGTTGGTGGTGCTCCAGGTAAGCGTAACCGACTGGCCGGCCTGGATGGTGGCCGGAGTCGCCGTAAGAGTTGCCGTGACCGCGCTGGGGGTTGTCGGATTTGCCGGAGTTGCTGTGGTAGCCGTGTTTTGCGGATTGGCCGAACTGCCTCCGCCGCAGCCGGCAAAAAATAACGCAACACCAAGAATCGCAGCCGTGACTGTCATTCGCTTGCCAATGGCAGATGTGAACTCCATTAAAAAAATCCTCCAGATGAAAACTGAAATGAGCGTAGTGAAGCATCTACTCTGGCTGGATACGGTGAGCCGCCTGGTTCGAAAAAGGTTAGTTGCCTAAGGAATCCCGGTAAGCGATGGGGCAGGCCCCAGGGTGTCTCTCCTGGACGTATCCGGGACGCGCAGTTGTGCTATTCTGCGCTCGTTCTTTTCTTTTCACCAGGATACCCTTCGTGCTGCTGGAATTGCGGATTGAAAATTACGCGGTGATTGACAGCCTGACGCTCGAGTTTGCGTCAGGACTGAACCTGCTTACGGGCGAGACCGGAGCGGGCAAATCGATCCTGATTGACGCTCTGTCGCTGCTTTTAGGGGACAAGGCTTCCGCCGAGATGATCCGGCATGGCGCGGACAAGGCCATGGTCAGCGGTGTCTTTGAAGCCGATGAGCCAGCGGTGCGAAAAATCATTGAGGAAAACGGCATTGAGCCGGAAGCACACCAGATCATTCTGAAGCGTGAAATTGCCGCAGGCGGCAAAGGGCGCGTTTTTGTGAATAACCAGCCGGCTACGGTGGGTCTGCTGCGCCAGCTGGCTCCGGTACTGGCGTCCATTCATGCGCAGAATGAAACCGTTCTGGCGTTCGATGCCGGTTCACGTCTCACGCTGCTCGATAGTTATTGCGCACAAAGCAAGGCGGGAGCGAGTGAACTTCCGGAACTGGCGGAAAAGTATGCGGCATGGACCGGCATACGCAATCGGCTGGTGGAGCTGGAGCGCGACGAGCAGGACCGCCTGCGCATGGTTGATCTATGGAGCTTCCAGAAAAAAGAGATTGAGTCGGCGGATTTGCAGGCGGGAGAAGACCTGAAGCTGGAGGCCGAAAAGCGTGTTTTGGCCAACGCGGAGAAGCTGTACGGCGCGTCCATGGCCGCGTATGAGCAACTGTATGAAGCCGATTCGTCGGTGCTGGCCGGTCTTTCCATGGCGCGCAAACATATAGAAGAGCTGGCGCGTTACGATGGCAAATTTCAGGAGGCAGTGAACTCGCTCGAAAACGCGCGGGCCGCCCTTGACGATGTGAGCGCCACCGTGCGCGACTATGCCGAGGCCATTGATGCCTCTCCCGAGCGCCTGGCCGAGGTGGAAGACCGCCTGGCCCTGATGGACCGCCTGAAGCGCAAGTACGGCGCAACCGTGGACGAAGTGATTGCCTACGGCGAGGACGTAGCCCGCAGACTCAGTGAGATCGAGAACCGTGATGAAGTCACTCGCGATCTGAAGAAGCAGCTGGAGGCTTCCGCCACAGCGTATCTGGCCACCGCACAGACGATTTCCCGCCGCCGTTATGCCGCCGCCAAAGAGCTGCAAAAGATGGTGGAAGCGGAGATCAACCACCTGGCGATGAAGGCCGGCTTCAAAATCGAGGTTTCCGGCTCCGACGAGACGGCCAACTGGGCAGCCTCTGGTTTTGACAGTGTCACCTATCTCATCTCCACCAATCCCGGAGAGCCGTTCAAGCCGGTCGAGAAGATCGCCTCCGGCGGCGAGCTTTCCCGCGTGATGCTGGCGCTGAAAGCGACCATTGAGACAGGGAAGAAAAATAAAGCCGGGGTGCAGCGAACGCTGGTGTTCGATGAAATCGACGCCGGTATCGGCGGCCGGGCGGCGGAAGCCGTGGGCCAGAAACTGAAGGGCCTGGCCAAAGGCAATCAGGTGCTGTGCATCACGCACCTTCCGCAGATTGCATCCTTTGCCAACCATCATTATTTGATTGAGAAACTGGAATCAGGCGGACGCACGAAAACCAGAGTGCGCCTGCTCAGCGCCGATGAGCGGACCGAAGAGATTGCGCGCATGTTAAGCGGAGCGAAGCTGACGGAAACTTCCAGACAGCATGCGGAGCAACTGCTGAAGGCGAATGCGTAGGTGAGGAAGTGAAACATAATTTTGCAGCATTCGGATTGCTTGTTTTGGCTGGATCCATGGCAAGCCAGCAACAGCGAACCATAACTCAGCCATCCGGAAGCATGTGTCCTCCGATTGTTCTGAAGGGCAAACTGGCTGACTTACTGCAAATTTCGGATTGCCGGGCCATTTCCGGCATGACATGCCGAATTTCGTTTACAGAGAATGCAGTGCTGCCGAGCAGAGTTTTTTTGCAGGAAATCGATGAGGCGAATCATCAGGCTGGCCATAAGCGCCCATTGATTTATTCTGACTTGAAACCAGGGGAAAGCGGATGGGCGACGTTTCGTGTGGGAAGGGCAAGGACCGTTGTTCTCACCGGTGAGTGGAAGGGTTCCTGGAAAAGTGCTTATTAGCTGGGAAAAATGGCCAAATAACAACCGAGAGAATCAAAACTACCTCCCATCCTTATAAATGGATTTCCGCTTAATAAGCCTTTAATTTTCAATGTCTTTCAATGGGTAAAGTCATTTGTGAAATGACTTCTAATTAGTGCAGAAACTTTTTCCAGCACTTCCACATATGTATAACGCTCACGTTCGTAAAGTTTCGAGCTGGCTGTTTTTGCTCATTGCAATATGTCTGCTGTCAGGTTGTCAGCACGATCCCTATGCTGATTGGTTTGTGAAGAAGCAGGTTTCCGATGAAGCTATTCTGGGAACTTACGTGGTTACGGATGACACTCTTGAGCATTTTGCCACGACGAAAATTCCGGCTCTTCACGGAAAAGCATTATCGGTGGGTCGTGAGGCAAAGATCGTGCTAACTGGAGACCACAAAATCTATTTGAGTTCGATTCCCGACTGGGATGCCTTCAATGGTCAAGTTTGTGTGCTGTCCGGAGATGGAGTATGGGAACTCGCAAAAAATGACGATTTCACTATCGTGCAAGTGTGTTTAGGTAAAAACTATGCCGGCGGAAAAATGCCAGGATGTCCAGATGGCGAGTTTGGGTTTCAGCTCAACCTGTTTGACGATTCCTTGCTGCACTGGCGTTCGCACCGTAAGTATCCTGTCCTGCACTTGACGGTCGGAGATCCCGATTCGGGGGACGCTTTACAGTTTCAAAGACAATGAATAGCCAGCCTGAAGCGAAGTCAGGCCGGTAGCGCTAAAGAGCGCTCCAGCCTGTTTCCTCAGTATTAATTCAGAAACTTTTCCAGCACTTCCACATACTTCTCCGGCTCTTCATACGAGGGCAGATGTCCGCTTTGCTCGAAGAAGACGAGTTTTGCTCCGGGGATGGCGTGGGCGAGGTTCCAGGCCGTGAGCGGAGCCACATTCATGTCAAACCGGCCGGTAATCACCAGCGTGGGGAACTTAAAACCTGGGAGTTGTGGCGTGAGGTCGAGGCTCTGGGTTGCTTTGAAAACCTCTTCGCCCACTTTGGGCTCGTATCCGAGGTCGCCCATCTGGCCCATGTAGCGGTCTCGTTTCTCCTGTGAGTAGAAGATCATGCGAAAGTGATTGCGCAGCCCGGCCCTGGCTGCTGCCTCGGTAGAGTCACCCAGCTTTTTCGCTTCCTGCGCGTTCTCTTCTTCGATATCGGGAAATACCTGGGGCAGAACATGGACAATCTCTTTCCATGAGGGGCCAGGCGAATCGGAGAGCACCAGCTTGGCCACATGCTCCGGATGAGCCGCGGCATAAGCCATGGAGAGCAGTCCGCCATAGGAATCACCCACCAGGGCAACTTTTTCAAGGCCCAGAGTCTGGCGCACGGCTTCGAGGTCGGCCACCTGAGCGTCCATGGACTGTGGAGCTCCAGGCTGCACGCGTTTGGAGGCGCCGGTGCCACGCTGGTCATACAACACCACCAGACGATGCCGGGCGATGCGCTGCCACACGTCATTCTGCACCATGTACACGTGGGAAAGCCCCGGTCCGCCGTTTACGGCAATCACCGGAAGCGCATTTCCCGCAGTTGAACCAAACGTCTCATAGCTCAGATCCACCTGTTCGGTGTGGGCCACACCCTTCGCGTGCGCGATGGTTTGCGCCGGCAGGGCCACGGCGAACAGGAAAAGCGCTGAAGCAACCAGTAATTTCATGCGGGCCATTTTAAACGCAGTTTTGCGTTTGCGCCGATGGCGCAAACATAAGAGTAATTTCATGATTGCTTTCAGGAAATCGCCGAGTGGCAGTGACCCAACTTGAATGGTATTCCATAAATAATGGCCAGATTGAGGAGAGGAGGCAGCCAGGGCCAGGTACTTCCGACTTGCCATTCGCCTCAAATTTCATTCATTCGAATGCTAAATCACGCTCTTTCAGTGGCTTGCATTCGCCTAAATCGTGGCAATCGGGTAACTTGGAGGCTGGGAAAGGTGTCTAAGAAGGGTATAATCACCAGATATCATGAGCTCTGAAGCCAAGACATTACTGTTGCTGAAGCCCCGGGGATTTTGTGCCGGAGTAGTGCGTGCCATCGATATTGTCCGGATTGCGCTGGATGCTTTTGGGCCGCCGATTTATGTGCGCAAGGAAATTGTGCACAATAGCTACGTTGTGGAAGAACTGAAGGGGAAAGGCGCCATCTTCGTAGACGAAGTTTGCGAGGTGCCGGACGGCCAGCGGCTGATTTACAGCGCGCACGGCGTTTCCCCCACGGTCCGCGAAGCCAGCAAGCTGCGCAACCTGCAGGTGGTGGACGCAACCTGTCCGCTGGTGACCAAGGTCCACGTGGAAGCGGTGAAATATGCCAAAGGTGGCTACAGCATCATCCTGATTGGCCATCATGACCACGATGAAGTCATCGGCACGCTGGGCGAAGCTCCGGACGTGACCCAGGTGGTAGGCACTCCCGAGGAAGTGGAGCATTTGCAGGTGCCGGACCCCACGCGCGTCGCCTACATCACGCAGACCACGCTGAGCCTGGATGAAACCCAGGAAGTGATTGCCGCGCTGCGCAAAAAGTTCCCGCTCATTGAGGGGCCGCACGCGCAGGACATCTGCTATGCCACCCAGAACCGCCAGACGGCGGTGAAGGACGTGGCCCATCAGGCAGAACTGCTGCTGGTGGTGGGATCGGAGAACAGCTCCAACTCCAACCGTCTGGTGGAGGTCTCGACCAATCTGGGAACAGCTTCTTATTTGATCGATACAGCCGGCGATATCCGTACGGAGTGGCTGCAGGGCGTGAAGACGGTGGCCCTCACTGCCGGCGCATCCGCTCCCGAAGTGCTGGTGGAGCAGGCGGTGGATTTTCTTAAGGAAAAAGGCTTTACCAATATCCAGGAGATCGAGGTCATGCCGGAAAATGTTCGTTTCGGGCTGCCTCCGGAGATTGTGGAAGCCATTGCCTCGGCCCCCGCTATAGCCTCTGCCCCAGTTGTGGCGGAGTAAGTCATGAGCAAGACGTTGGGCGGTCCGTCCGCACAAATGCTGTTTGGCAAAATTGACGACATGCTGGGCCGTGTGACCCACGGCATGGAGCGTGCGCGCGACTACCTTTTCTCGCTCCAGCATGAAGACGGATACTGGTGCGGCGAGCTGGAAGCCGATACCACGCTGGAATCCGACTACATCATCATTCACACGCTGCTGGGGACGGGAACCCGCGACCGCATGGAGCGTGCGGTGCCGGAGATTCTGCGGCACCAGAATGAAGATGGTGGCTGGCCCATTTTTGCCGGCGGCCCCTCGAACATCAGTGCTTCGGTGAAGGCGTATTTTGCCCTGAAGCTGATGGGGTATGCGGCGGACCACCCGGTGCTCGAACGCGCCCGTGAAGTGATTTTGCACATGGGCGGCGTGACCGAGTGCAACACCTTCACCAAGATTTATCTTTGTTTTCTCGGTCAGTATGACTGGGAGGCCGCGCCCTTCGTTCCACCGGAGATTGTGCTGTTCCCGAACTGGTTCTGGTTCAATCTCTATGAGATTTCTTCCTGGTCGCGCGCGATCCTGGTGCCGCTCTCGATTGCCTATGCCCGCAAGCCGTTCAAGAAAGTTGCGCCGGAGCAGGGAATCGACGAGCTGTTTATCGGCGGACGGCACGGCAAGCACCTGCATTTGAAGTGGAACAAAAGGCTGATTTCCTGGCGTAACTTCTTTCTGGTGCTGAACCGCGTGGGACATTTTTGCGAGCGTTTCCACATTCGTCCGCTGCGCAGCCTGGCGATTCGCAAGGCCGAAGAGTGGATGCTGGAGCGCTTCGAGATGTCCGATGGCCTGGGCGCGATTTATCCTGGTATTTTGAATTCGATCGTTGCCCTGCGCTGCCTGGGCTATTCGACTGATGATCCGCAGGTGATCCGCGCGCTGGATGAATTCGAGAAGCTGGGCATTGACGAGCCGGGAATTCCCGGTCGCTCCGAGCCGACCTTCCGCATGGCACCCTGTTATTCGCCGGTGTGGGACACGGCCTACGCCGTGTTCGCGCTGGGTGAAAGCGGCGTTTCGGCATCCGATCCGCGCCTGGTCAAAGCAGCCGACTGGCTGCTGACCAAGGAAGTCCGGCAAAAGGGCGACTGGGCGGTGAAGGTGCGCAACGTGGCCCCGGGCGGATGGTACTTTGAGTTCAACAACGAGTTTTATCCCGACGTGGACGACTCGGCCATGGTGCTGCTGGGCCTCGACAAAGTGGAGAATCCGCGCGAGCGCTATCAACATCAGGTAGCGAAGCGCGCCATTGACTGGATCTTCGCCATGCAGTGCAAAAATGGCGGCTGGGCGTCTTTCGACAAGGACAACACGCGGATGGTCTTCCAGCATGTCCCTTTTGCCGACCACAACGCCATGCTCGATCCGCCGACGGTGGACATCACCGGGCGCGTGCTGGAGATGCTGGCGTCGTACGGTTTCGGCCAGGACGATCGGCGGGTGAAGAAGGCAATTCAGTTTGTCCTCAAAGAGCAGGAGCCGGATGGCTCGTGGTTTGGCCGCTGGGGCGTGAACTATATTTACGGCACCATGCAGGTGCTGCGTGGATTGCAGGCCGTGGGCGTGGACCATCATGAGCCGTATATTCAGCAGGGCGCGGAGTGGCTGCGCATGGTGCAGAACCCCGATGGCGGCTGGGGCGAAACCTGCGGATCCTATGACAATCCCGCGACGCGCGGCATTGGCCCGAGTACGCCTTCGCAAACGGCGTGGGCAGTCATGGGACTGCTGGCGGCCGGCGATACCCGCAGTGAGAGCGTGCAGCGCGGTATTCTGCATCTGCTGGAAACCCAAAAGCCGAATGGACACTGGGAAGAAGACCAGTACACGGGCACGGGATTTCCGCGAGTGTTCTATCTGGCGTATCACCTGTACCGCGATTATTTCCCGCTGATCGCGCTTTCCGCCTATGCGCGGGAATTTTCGGCGCTGTATCGCGAGGGAAGCGTGGGATACGCGCGAGGCTGATCGCAAAAACACGCGTACCGCGGATTTGCGCGGATGAACGCGGATGATTGAACAGTGAGTTCAGAATTGTAATAACGGCGCGCAGGTTGAATCGGGCTGTTATGAATATTTGAAGAGGCTTTGGCCTCTGGGCGAGCACGGAGGAAAATTGCCAGTACCAATTTCACAAATGTGGACGAACGCGAGCTATGTAGTGAAGCAGAAGCTTGCGGGGCGTAAACGGTATCCGCTGGTGCTGATGCTGGAGCCGCTGTTCCGCTGCAACCTGGCGTGCGCCGGCTGCGGCAAGATCCAGTATCCGCCGCACATCCTCAAGAAAGAGCTTACGCCGGAAGAATGTTTCCGCGCGGTGGAAGAGTGCGGCGTGCCCACGGTGAGCATTCCCGGCGGCGAGCCGCTCATGCATTCGCAGATCGAGAAGATCGTGGAAGGCCTGGTCGCGCGCAAAAAATACATTTATCTCTGCACCAACGCGCTGCTGCTCAAGGAAAAGCTCCATCTCTTCAAGCCCAGCAAGTATCTGACTTTTTCCGTCCACATGGACGGCCAGCGCGAGCACCACGATTTTGCCGTGTGCCGTGAGGGCGGATACGACATTGCGCTCGAAGGAATCAGAGAGGCGCTGAAGCGCGGCTTCCGCGTGACCACGAATACCACGCTTTTCGATGGCGCCGACCCGAACAGCGTCCGCGCTTTCTTTGACGAGATGATGGAGCTGGGCGTGGAGGGCATGATGCTCTCTCCCGGCTACTCGTATGACAAAGCTCCGGACCAGAAGCACTTCATGGGGCGCGCCCGCACGCGAAGACTGTTTCGCGCCATTCTGTCGAACCGCAAGGAGAGCTGGCGCTTCAACATGTCACCGCTGTTTCCCGAGTTTTTGATGGGCAAGCGCGAATTTGCCTGCACTCCCTGGGGCATGCCCACCTACAACATTTTTGGCTGGCAGAAGCCCTGCTATCTGCTGCAGGATGGCTACGCCGATACCTTCCAGGAATTGATGGACGCCACGGAGTGGCACAACTACGGTACGGAATCGGGCAATCCGAAGTGCGCCAACTGCATGGTGCACAGCGGCTATGAAGCATCGTCAGTGGACGCCGGCTTTGGCTCGCTGAGTGGCTTTCTGGGCATGGTGAAGGCGACTCTGTTTTCCAGCTACAAAGATGAAGACGCACTCCGGCTGTTGAACGAGCCGACGCGTCCGGTACACAGTTACAATCCGCTGGTACAGATTGCCGAAGCTCCTGCTCAAGAGGAGGCCCGGGTATGAGCGTGGCGAACAGCACCGAATCGCAGGTAAAGAATCCGGATGCGCTGGAAGTTGTCCCTGGATTCGAGCATGAAAAGCTCGAGGGCTGGATTCCGCAGCTGGCCAGTGAAGAAGAAGTTCGCGCTGCTCTCGAAAAGGCCTTCGACTACCGGGGAGACATCACGATCACCTGCAAAGACGGAAGCAAAGTCGAAGGTTACATCTTTGATCGCCGTAACGGCAGGACACTGGTGGATTCGTTTGTCCGTTTGTACCCCAAAGATTCCGGCGAGAAAATCGCCATTGCTTACGCCGATATTGCCGCTCTGAAGTTTGCCGATCGCGATCCCGCGGCGGGCAGGAGTTGGGAAGCCTGGGTGAAAAAGTACTGGGAGAAAAAGCAGGCGGGCGAAAAGAATATTGGTATTGAGGCGGAAGATCTTTCTTAACTCGTCCATGCCGCCCTCCGGAGTTGTGATCTCAAAGGAAGTACTGAAGCGGCTCAACCTTGCACTGGGCGATACTTTGTTCGCCACGGAAACTCCGGCAGGGTATCTGCTTTCGCCCTGCGATCCCGAGGTGGAAGAAGAGTTGAAGCTGGGCCGCGAGTTCATGAAAAAATATCATGAGACGTGCAAAGCGCTGCGCCGGTGAAGTCTCCGCAGTGGATTCATAAGCTCTCGATTCTTCTTCTGCATGCGGAGAGCCTTGCCGAGCATGGCGGGGTGGATGGACTCAGAGATGATGGATTGCTCGAATCCGCTCTGGCCCGGCCGTGTAATCTTTGGGAATACGAGCGGAGCAGCGATATTGCCGATCTGGCATCAGCCTGTGCCTTCGGCATCCTGCGCAATCACCCTTTTCTGGATGGCAATGATCGGGCAGCATTTTTGGCGATGGGCCTTTTTCTCCGGCGCAATGGATATGATCTGGAAGTGGACAGGGCGGATGCGGCGAAAATGATACGGCGCGCGGCGGACAGAGAGGCCAGCGAACCCAAACTGGCGGCCTGGATACGGACACACATGATTAGTGCAGATAGAGAGAACGCGGAATGAAAGCCTTCATCACAGGAGCAACCGGGTTTGTCGGCAGTCACGTCGCGCGGCTTTTGGCCGAGCAGGGCGCCGATCTGCGCCTGCTGGTGCGGCCGAGCAGCAGGGCTGACAATATTGCAGGCCTCAAAGCAGATCGTGTCGTCGGCGATTTACGCCAGCCGGACTCTTTGAAGAAAGCCATGGAAGGCTGTGAGTTTGTTTTCCATGTCGCCGCCGACTACCGGCTTTGGGTGCGCGATCCGCAGGAGATGTATCGCGCCAACGTGGAAGGCACGCAGGCCATTATCCGCGCCGCGCAGGAGAGCGGAGTGCGCCGCGTGATTTATACCAGCTCGGTGGCCACCATGGGGTTCACCCAAGCAGGCCATATCGCGGACGAAAACTCTCCGGTAACGCTGGCAGATATGGTGGGCCATTACAAACGTTCAAAGTTTATGGCCGAGCAGATTGCGCTGGAAGCGGGCCGCGGCGGGGCCAATGTGGTGGTGGTGAACCCGACCACGCCAATCGGGGAGCAGGACATCAAGCCAACACCCACGGGAACGATCATTGTGGATTTTCTGAAGCGCAAATTTCCGGCCTACGTGGATACAGGGCTGAACCTGGCGGACGTGACCGAGGTGGCGCGGGGGCATTTGCTGGCGATGGAGCGGGCGGTGCCCGGCGAGCGCTACATTCTGGGCGGCGAGAATTTGACGCTCAAACAGATTCTGGACAAGCTTGCAGCATTGACCGGATTGCCTTCGCCCTCGATCAAAGTTCCTCATGCGGTGGCTTTGGGATTCGCTGTTTTTGACCAGTTCTTTACCGGCGTAATTCGCGGTAAAGAGCCCCGGGCCACGGTGGACGCGGTGCGCATGGGGCGCAAAAAGATGTTTGCTTCCTCGGCCAAAGCGGAGCGCGAACTGGGCTATAAAGTTGTTCCAGTGGAGAACGCCATTGGCCGGGCGGTGAACTGGTTTCAGGCGCATGGCTATGTGTAGCCAGCGGGAAAGACGGCTCCGGTGAGTGCATGATTAAAATTGCTGTAATTACCGCGCTCGAACGCGAGTTGCGGCCCTGGGTAAATGGCTGGCCTTCGGTTACACTGGATTTTCAAGGCCGGACTTTGCGCTGCTATCAGCGTGGTGAGATTGTCGCGGCGGCGGGAGGAATCGGCAGCGCCCGGGCCGAGATGGCGGCGCGCGCGGTGGTCAATAAGTTTCGTCCGCAAACCCTGATTTCCGCCGGAGTTGCCGGAGCGCTGATTCGCAGCCTGAAGGTGGGCAGCGTGATTCGTCCGAATGTGATTGTGGACGCGCTCACCGGAAGCGAATATCGCTTTACGGCGGGCGGGGAGATCGTGGGCGGCGGAATTCTGGTGAGCGCCGATGCGATTGCCGAATCACCCCATGCGAAGAGCAGCCTGGTCGAGCAGTTCCATGCGCTGGCAGTCGATATGGAAGCCGCCGGCGTTGCCCGAGTGGCGCTGAGAGCGCAAATTGATTTTCGCTGCGTGAAGGCAATTTCCGATGAGGCCGATTTTAAGATGCCTCCGCTGAGCAGATTTGTTGATGCCGAAGGCAACTTTGCCACGGGAAAGTTTGTGGCGTGGCTGAGCGTTCGTCCGCAGTACTGGGCGCGGACCATCGCGCTGGGGCGCAATACGAAACAGGCAATCGCCGCACTGTGTGAGTGGCTGGAGAAGAATGTGCCGACGGAGAAAATCAACGACCAATCCAAAATGGCAGAAAGCGAGAAACTGGCGATCTGATGCAAACGGCAACACAAAATTCCGTCCTTGAATCCCTGACGATACCGCGATCGATGCAGGCCGCTGTTTATCGCGGTAAACAGGATGTGCGCCTGGAAGAAGTTCCCGTGCCGGCGATTGGGACGGGAGAGGTTTTGCTGCGCGTCCACAGCTGCGGCATCTGCGGCACCGATTTGAAAAAAATCGCTACCGGGTCGCACTCCGCGCCGAGAATTTTTGGCCACGAAACCGCCGGACAAGTGGTTGCCGTGGGGGCTGGCGTTAGCAATTTTAAAATTGGCGACCGCGCGATGGTTTTTCATCACATACCGTGCGGCCAGTGTTATTACTGCCGGCACAAAGTGTTCGCGCAGTGTCCCGTGTATAAAAAGGTCGGCGTGACGGCGGGGTTTGAACCCAGCGGCGGCGGCTTTGCCGAATACGTCCGCGTGATGGATTGGATTGTGGAGCGCGGCCTGGTGAAGATTCCCGACCAGGTTTCCTATGAGCAGGCCTCGTTTGTGGAGCCGGTGAATACCTGCCTGAAGGCGATCATCTCGCTGGGCCTGCAGCGCGACGAAACGGTGCTGGTCATTGGCCAGGGGCCGATTGGCATCATACTCGCCGTCCTGGCCAGGCGGACAGGCGCGACTGTGGTAACTTCCGATTTGTATCCGCAACGGCTTACAATAAGTAAGAGTTACGGGCTGAGTCACTGTGTTTCCGCTGCGTCGGAAGATCCACTGGCGAAGGTCAGGGAACTGACTGACGGGCGCGGCGCCGATGCGGTCATTTTGGCAACCGCGGGCAACAGTCTGATACGCCCGGCAATGGATGCGGCGCGTCCCGGCGGCAGAATTCTGCTGTTCGCGCAGACGCAGCGCGGCGAAGTTTCCATTGATCCGGCGGCGGTTTGCATGGATGAGAAGACGCTGCTGGGTTCCTACAGCGCGTCAGTGGATATTCAGGACGAAACTGTGCGCCTGGTTTTCGGCGGAGAAATCGATCTGGCACGGCTGATTAGTCACCGCTTCCCTCTGGGGCGAGCGGTGGAAGCTTTGGAACTGGCGGCGCATCCGGCCCCTGATTCGATGAAGATAGTCATACAACCGGGAATGGAGTGGCAGAGAAATTGAAACGACACATGACCGCTGCGGTCCTCTATGGCAAAGAGGACGTGAAAATTGAACAGGTCCCGATTCCTGAACTGAGTCATGGTGAAGTTCTGGTCAAGGTGAATGTCGCTTTGACCTGCGGAACTGACCTGAAAGTTTTCCAGCGCGGATACCATGCCCGCATGATCGTGCCGCCAGCGCTGTTCGGGCATGAACTCTCCGGCGTGATCGCCGAGACCGGTCCGGAAGTGAAGCACTTTCGCAAGGGCATGAAGGTTGTGGCCCTGAACTCTGCTCCGTGCAGTTCATGCTTCTATTGCCTGCGCCGCCAGGAAAATCTTTGCGAGGATCTCCTGTTCAACAACGGCGCTTACGCTGAATACATCAGGATTCCGCGCCGTATTGTTGAGAGCAACATGCTGGCCCTGCCGGAAAATCTCAGCTTTGAAGCCGCCGCCATGACGGAACCGCTGGCGTGCGCGATTCGCGGTCTGGAAGAAACAGGTGCGGGTATTGGCGATACCGTGGTGGTCATCGGCGCCGGGCCGCTGGGCCTGATGCTGATGCAAGTCGCAAAGCTCACGGGATGCAATGTGATTGCCGTGGTCAAGCGGGAAGAGCAGGTCGTGGCGGCCAAACGCTTTGGCGCGGATGAAGTTATACAGATTCATAAGACGACAGATCCGGTGCAGGCAGTGATTAATGCCACCGAGGGGCGCGGCGCGGATGTCGCGATCACCGCCGTAGGGCTGCCGCAGACATGGCAGTGGGTGGTGGACATGGTGCGCCGGGGCGGGACCGTGAACTTCTTTGGCGGATGCGCCAGCGATACGAAGATCGAGCTGGACACCAACCGCCTGCACTACTCCGAGATTACGCTGAAGGCCACTTTCCATCACACTCCACAGACGGTGCGCAAGGCATTTTCCCTGATCACCGAGAAGAAAGTTAAAAGCACCGATTACGTTACAGGTGAAGCGCCGCTTTCCGGGCTGAAGCAGGTGCTGCAACAGATGCTTGATCGCGGTAACCAGATCAAAACCGCGATTATTCCCGGTCATTAGGCAGCTGAAAAGACACCATGCCGGTATCGTCTCCCAATACAGCTTCCATTTCCCCGCAGCTGGCGGGATGGAATGCGCTGCCGCAGTCATACCGCATTCCGGATGCGGCGCCTTCGCTGGCCGAGGCCCGCACCTACTGCGAACGGCTGGCGCGCTCGCATTACGAAAATTTTTCCGTGGCCACATGGTTTCTGCCTGCACGGTTGCGCCAGCATTTTTACAACGTCTATGCGTACTGCCGGATCTCCGATGATCTGGGAGATGAAGTGGGCGATCCCCGGCAATCTCTGGAGCTGCTCGACCAGTGGGAAACCGAACTGAATGCCTGTTATGCTGGTGCGGCACGGCATCCGGTATTTGTGGCGCTGGCTGAGACGGTGCGCCAGTGCGGTATTCCCAAACACGAATTTTCCGATCTTCTGGTCGCCTTTCGCCAGGACCAGACGGTCACTCGCTTTGCCACGTTCGCCGATATTCTGAATTACTGCCGATACTCCGCCAATCCCGTGGGCCATTTGGTGCTGTATCTGTGCGGTTACAGCGACGCGAAGCGCCAGCAGCTTTCCGATTTCACCTGCACTGCTTTGCAGCTCGCCAACTTCTGGCAGGACGTTGCGGTGGATTACGGCAAAGGCCGCGTGTATCTGCCGCTCGAAGACCTCGAGCGCTTTGGCGTGACGGAAGATGATATCGCCCAGCGCCGCGCCACACCGCAATTTCTCGAGATGATGAAATTCGAGGTCCAGCGTGCTCGTGAATGGTTTGACCAGGGCGTGCCGCTGCTCGAGAAAGTGAATCGCGAACTTGCTGTTGATCTTGAGCTGTTCAGCCGGGGCGGCCAGGAGATCCTGAATGCCATTGAACGCCAGCGCTTTGACGTGCTGCGTCGCCGTCCCGTGATCTCAAAACCGCGCAAGTTGTGGCTGGTAATGCGCGCCGCGGCAGGCAAACTACTGTGAGCCAGCTTGCCCATGCATACGCCGTTTGCCGGGGGATTGCTCGCCGCTCGGCCAAGAATTTTTATTACGGCTTTCTGGTGCTTCCTTCGGACAAGCGCAACGCCTTTTGCGCGGTGTATGCCTTTATGCGCCATGCGGACGATATCTCCGACCATCCTCATTTCAGCCTGAAAGAGAAATGGCAAAAACTGAGCGACTGGATGGAAGCCGCCAAAAATGTTTTTTCCGGCAAAGCCACGGACGATCCCGTGCTCATGGCCCTGGCGGACGCGCAGAAGAATTTCAAGATTCCAGTCGATCTTTTTGAAAAACTGGTCCACGGGACGACCCTCGATCTGGAAATCGAAGCTTCGCCTGAATCGCCGGCAATTATCTGCCGGACCTTTGAAGATCTGCAGCGCTACTGCTATTTTGTTGCTTCCGTTGTGGGACTGGTGTGCATTCACATCTTCGGTTATGAGGACGCCAAAGCGGAAATGCTGGCCGAAGACTGCGGCCTTGCCTTCCAGCTCACCAACATTATTCGCGACATCAAAGAAGATTCCGGCATGGGCCGCATTTATCTTCCGGAAGAAGACATGGAGCGCTTTCATCTCTCGCGGCAGCAGCTGGCACTTTCTCGTTTGGGCGCGGAGACCAGGGCGGAAGCGCTCAAGCCGGTGCTGGAATTTGAGGCGGACCGCGCGCGCCGCTACTACGAATCGGCCAAATGGCTCATGGAGTTGATTGAGGTGGACAGCCGCGCCGCGCTTTGGGTGCTGGTGGAAATCTACAGCCGGTTGCTTAAGAAAATCTCGGAGCGCAATTACGACGTGCTCACCGAGCGAGTGCGGCTTACCACGTGGGAAAAGATCACCGTGCTTTCGCGCGGATTTCTGCTTCGTCTGGCATGACTTCTCCTTTACAGAACAAAACTGTGGCGGTAATTGGCGGCGGACTCGCCGGACTGGCTGCCGGCTGCGCGCTGGCCGAGACTGGTCTGCGGGTGACGGTGTTCGAGCGGCGGCCTTATGTGGGAGGGCGAGCATCGTCCTATGAGCACCCTGGGACTGGTGAAACTCTCGACAACTGCCAGCACGTCCTGCTGGGTTGCTGTACCAATCTCGTTCATTTTTATGACCAGCTCGGAGTCAGCGGACGGATTCGCTGGTTCGACGAGCTTACATTCATGGAGCCAGGCGGCCGGCGGAGCAAAATTAAGCCTTCATTTTTGCCGGCTCCCTTGCACAGCTTTCCGTCGTTCCTCGCGGCGAGCATGCTTTCTCTGCGCGATAAACTGGCCATCGCTCGTGCCTTTGTTGCCATGACCGGCGCACTGCCCGCCGATTCGGCGGAAAATTTTCAGGACTGGCTTCTTCGCCACGGACAAACCCCGCGCTCGATCGAGCACTTCTGGAAAGTCGTACTGGTGAGCGCGCTGAACGAAGATCTGGACCGCACCTCTGTCCGCTACGCTTTTCAGGTTTTTCGCGAATCGTTTCTGAAATCGGCGGCCGCCGGCAGAATGGGCGTTCCTGGTATTCATCTTTCTGATCTGTACAGCGCCGCCATCGGGTATATACAGGAGCGAGGCGGCCAGGTGCTGCTGCGTTCTTCCGTAAGCGCCATCCATTCGCGGCAAAACCGGGTGGTGGCAGTGACGAACACCGGCGAACAGGAATTTGATTTCGCCGTACTGGCCGCTCCGTTTCAAAATGCCGGCGCGCTGCTTCCCGCTGACAATTTGGCTGATTCGCTGCAGAAGAAGCTCGAACATTTCGGGCCTTCGTCGATTACGGGCATACACCTGTGGTTTGACCGCGAAATCACTCCGCTGCCGCACGCCGTGCTGCTCGACCGGACCATCCAGTGGATGTTCCAGAAATCCAGCTTTTTCGAAAACGGCCGCAAAGCGGAGCAGGGAAGTTATTTGGAACTGGTGGTCAGCGCGTCGAAATCACTGGTGCAAAAATCGCGAGAAGAAGTGATTGATCTGGCCCTGCACGAGCTGGCTGAATTTTTTCCGATTGTCAAAGAAGCAAAAGTGGTCAAAGCGGCGGTGATCAAGGAAGTCTATGCGACTTACTCTGTCGTGCCGGGCCTGGATTCATATCGCCCTGCGGCGAAGACCGCGTGGCCGAATATTTTTCTGGCAGGCGACTGGACTGCCACCGGCTGGCCAGCCACGATGGAAGGCGCTGTGCGCAGCGGATATCTTGCGGCTGAGGCGCTTACGGAAGCAGCAGGTGATCAGCGCAAATTTCTTACTCCCGACCTGCCCGCTCAGGGCCTTATGCGCTGGATTCTCTAATCCAAACTCCCTGATGAATCGTGCTCCTGCTGGTCTGCACAGGTTGAGCCATGCAGACCAGCCGAGCGGAAAGCCAGTTTCTTAGAATGCCAGACGCAGCGCCAGCTGGATTTGGCGCGGGTTGTAGTCGGCACGCGGTGTGCCGTAGTTAGGATTCGGCGAGCCTTCCAGAAAACGCTGGGTTGCGGAGCATCCCTGGGCTGCCGGGTTGAAGTTGCAGAAGTCCGCCGCGCCGTACACGGTGTTGAAGTATTTCACGTTCACCGTGTTCAGCAGGTTGAAGGCTTCCACAATGGTTTCCACGCTGAACCGCTCGGTGGCCTTGAACGTCCTTGAGAGCCGCAGGTCGACACTCTGATAGTCGGCGCCCTTGAACGTGTTGCGCGGCTCCAGGCCCACGCGGTCGTTGTTGCCGAAGATGTCGCCGTTGGCGTCGAAGCCGGCAAACTTGGTGAAGTAGTTAGGTGACTCGAGTGTCACGATCGTGCCCAGGTGGAAACCGTTGAGCACCTTGTTGAGGTGTGTGGGGCCGTCCGCCGTCAGGTTCATCACTAGCCGCTGGCCCACATTGTCCGACGAAATGGCGCGCTCGGCTTTCAGGTTCTGGCTGTCCTGCGGGATCAGCACAAAGCTGGGGTTGGGGCCGTCATCAATGCCCTTGGACCATGTGTAGCTCAAGCCGCCGCTGAAGTGGTGGCTCATGCGTTTGGTGTAATTCACCAGCAGACCGTTCCACTCTGAGTTCCAGCGGGAGGAAGCCTCGAAATAGGTAGCGTACAGCGTTGGGAAGCCCGGCCCCGCGCTGCGCGATCCGGGAATCCCGGGCGCGGCAAAGTAGGTGTTTTTGAGCCCGGAGGTTCCGTTGGAGTTGTGGACCAGTACCTGCCCGCTTGGATCCGGCTGGTTTATGTTAGAGAAGCTTCCCAGATGCACGCCTTTCGAACGCAGGAAGCTGATATCCACGGCCGAATCTTTCGATGGCTGAAATTCCAGTCCCAGACTGGATTGAATTCCGTAAGGGGCTTTGCTGTTCTGATCGAAGCGCCCGATCACGGCATCGCCAAAAAATCCGCAGCCGGAAACTACTCCGCCGGGGCAGAAGCCCAGGGGCGCCGCATCCGGATACGTACCGCCCAGAATGCTGGAGAGAGCCTTGGAGGTGATGTTCGGCGCACTGGCAAAGGCAAACAGCCGGGTGTTGGCGTTTTGTGCGTCACCATTCGAGCCCGGATACGGCCCGCCGGTTCCGCCGCAGGAAGGAATCTGGCAGGCCAGCAGGGGCAGAGGAATAATGCCGTGGTAGGTTCCCGCGCCGCCGCGCAGCACAATGTTGTATTTGGTGCCGAAGTTGTAAGCAAATCCGGCGCGAGGATCGAACTCCTTGAGCGGACTGTTCAGCAGGGCCGAAGGCAGGGTTTCCAGCTGATACCGCAGACCGTAATTCAAAGAGAGATTTGTGGTCGGGCGCCAGTGGTCCTGCAGATAAAGACCGGCGTAGGTATGGCCAATCGTGCCACTCGCCTGGTTGCTGATGGCATTGGGAATTCTCTGGCCCGCGAACACCGAGGGATTAAACGTGGGCTCGGTGAAAGTGGGCGCCTTGAAGCGCTCGAAGAAGAGCACCTGGGGCGCGCCGGCCTGCAGGCTGAAAGGACACTGGCTGGCGAACAGGCAGCTGAAGTCGGCCTCAAAAGGATAGAAGAGCGGAAACGACTCCGTGGTTTTCACGTAGTTGAAATCGCCGCCAAAATCAATGGTGTGCTTCCCCTTGATCCAGGTTGCGTTGTCGGCCAGTTCTTCGCGGGATTCCGTATAAGAGTCAGGATTGCCGCGGTTGACCCCCACCGTGAAGGTATTTAACACTTCGATATGCGGCTGGGTGGTGTCCGTGGGGAAGTCGAATGTGCGATGCGCAAACTGTCCGCGTACCTGGTTGTTGAAATTGGAGGTGAAAAACGAGGACAGATTGCCCACCAGCGACTGGTCGCGCAGGAAATTGTCTTTGAATCCGGAAGGCAAATCAAAGCCGTCATTGAGCGGGGAAACATTGGTGAGGCGCCCGTCATTGAAGAAATAACGCAGCGTTAAATACTCATTTTTGGAAATCGAGTGGTCCAGCTTGACCAGGAAGTTATCAAAGTCGCTGCTGCGGGTGACATTGAGGTTCTCGCCGGGCAGGCCCAAATTGGTTTTGAACTGATTAATGCTGCTGATATTGTTGAGGATCACGGAGTTGTAAAACGGATTTTCCCGCCGCCGCTGGCCTTCATAGTTGGCAAAGAAAAATGTCCTGTCCTTGACGATGGGACCGCCCAGAGTGAAGCCATACTGGTTCTGCTGCAGCTTGTTGAGCCCGGGGGCGGCCAGAGGACTGTTGGCGTCGAGCACGTTATTGCGGAAATACTCATACACGCTGCCGTGCAGATCATTGGTCCCGCTTTTGGTGACGATATTCACGATGCCGCCCACGGCCCGGCCCGCTTCCACGCTGTATGTGTTGTTGATCACGCGGAATTCGCGCACCGCCTCTTGCGAAGGAGTGGTTTTCTGCACGCCGGAAGCAGTGGAGATGTTGTCCGCGCCGTCAATGGCGATGAAGTTGAAGTGAATGTTCTGTCCGGCGAAGGAAAGTTTGGTTACCGGTTCAATGATCACGTCGGTGCTGCCGGAAGTTGAGTCGCCGATGACGACTCCCGGGGCCAGCAGGGCAAAGTCGATGAACTGTCGGCCATTCACTGGGAGGTTTTGAATCTGCTGCTCTCCAATCACCGAATCCACCGAGGTGCGCGTGGGTTCAACCAGCGGCGCATCGGTGCTGATGCTGATTTCTTCCCGGACCGGGCCCGTGACCAGTGAAAAACCCAGTTTGGCATTATCCCCCACGGCCAGATGCTGGCTGTGGGATTCCGGAAGAAATGTCGCTGCCTCCGCGGTGATCTTGTAGTTGCCCACCGGTAATTGCGTTATCTGAAACTCTCCGGCGGCATCGGTGGTTGCGGTGCGGGAAAATCCGGTTTCCACGTTCACCGCCGTTATCGTGGCGCCTTCTATCAAGGCCCCGGTACTATCGGCAACGTGTCCCTGTAGTGACGCGGTAATATTTTGCCCCGGCAGGGTAAGAGTGCAGAAGAGAGGAAACAGGAAACACAGAACGCGCAGACGAGACTTCATTCGGGAATCCTCCACGAGCGTGATTGAATTTTCGGCCCAAAATGCTGCTGGGTACTGCGGTGAAACTGAAATAGCTGATGGCCAGGTATGCTATGCGTTCGATAGTGAAAGCAAAATCCAAGCCGCCAGGGACATCTAAAGTAAAAGAAGCGCAAAGAATTGCAGACGCGGTACATGGTATTGATCTACCTGTACTTTATCTACATGACCTTTGTGCTACTCCCTTCTTTGTGGCTGCGGCCTGCGTAAGCAGGTAGGGGGACAGCACCACGGATATAACGAGTGTTCCTCTCTAAACTAAATTCCTGGGATTATATTCCTGTGTGCTTTGTAACTTAAGCATAGTCAGGGTTGGCTGTTACGACAGATTAGGATTTATTTATGCTGCCTGCGTATTTGTTGCTGTTGGGTAAGTGAATAACCTTGGTTGTCAGCAACGACTCACCCTGTACGATTAAAATTCCCTGATTACCTTGGTGTTTTTTTATATGGCGAGCGCCATGATGGAACACAAGAACAACCAGGAGTAACCATGTACCTTTTCGTGGCTTTTACTGCGTGAGCAGGGCCACGCCAAGGCAAACCAGCAGAGCGGAGATCCAGCGGCGGCGGTCCACCGCTTCCTTGAGAAATATCTTGGCCATCACGGCGCTGACCAGAAAGGTAAGGGACGCCGAAGCCGGGGCCACCAGGCTGGCATCGCCCCAGGAAAGGGCAGTGAGCAGGCTGAAGAAGGCCAGCGTCATGCAGCCCAGCGCCAGCAGAAACTGTTTGTCACCGATCACGCGGACAATCACGGCCAGAATGCCGTCGCGGGCGCGCAGCTCGTCCAGATCGCCAATACGCTTCATGGCGCTGGAGAGCAGAATGTCTCCTGCGCTTGACGACAGGACCATAACCGCGATAGCCAGCCACATTCTCAGCGAGTTCATGCCGTTTTGCCTTCCGGCGCCAGTGATTCCCGCGGCTCGCGCGCGGTAAGCTCCGGACCGCGTGTCACCCAGCCAACGCCGCAGGCGATCAGCAGAATGCCCGCCCAGCGCCAGTCGCTGATCTGCTCATGCAGAAAATACTTTGAGAGCACCGCAATCACCACGTAACCCATGGCGGTGGCGGGAAGCACAAAAGTCAGGTCGGCCCACGAAAGGGCCGTAAGATACGTGGTAAAGAAGCCCAACAGGCAGACAATCCCGGTAAGAATCCACGGATTGCCCAGTGCCGTAAGAACGCGCAGTGGATGATGTAAATCCACTGCGCCAAACTCCATCATGCCGCGCTTCAGCAAAACGTCACCGGCGCCGCCAAACACCATTACCGCCAGCAGCACCAGATATTTCCGCGGGTTCACGTAATTAATCTCCGGCGGCCTGGGTTACGGGCTTTTCCTGCTCCGGGGCCGGGGGCTTGTTGCGCATCTCTTTGGCCACGCGGTTGCGCTGTGCCCGCAGCTTCATGAACGATTTGGCTTCTTTGTACAGCCGCTTGCGCTCGGAAGTGTTGAACACGGCCTTTTTCACGATCCTGAACACGGCCTTGGGACGGAAATAGTATTCGTCGTAAAACTTGTGGACCATCTCCAGCACGTGCTCGCGCGGCAGTCCGGGATACTCGATCTGCGCGATCTGGTGGCCGCCATCGTCCACCATCCGCTCCGTACCCACGATAAAGCCGTTCTTCTTGGCGAAGTCGTACATCTCGGTGCCCGGGTAGGCGTGGGCAATGGATACCTGTATGGTCTCCACGTCCAGCTCTTTGGCAAAGTTGATGGTATTGCGGATCGACTCGCGGCTCTCGCCCGGCAGTCCCAGAATGAAATCGCCATGCACCACCAGGCCAAGCTTCTTGGTGTCCTTGGTGAACTGGCGGGCGCGCTCCACGGTTGCGCCCTTCTTAATGTTCTTGAGAATCTGCGCATCGCCCGACTCATAACCCACAATCAGCAGCCGACATCCCGCCTCGCGCTGGGCTTTCAGGGTTTCGTAGTCGGTGGTCACGCGCGACGTGCACGACCACGTCAGCTTCAGCGGCTTCAGCTTGCCGCACAGCTCCACCGTGCGCGCCTTCTGGATATTGAAGGTGTCGTCGTCAAAGAAGTATTCGTTCACCCACGGCCAGTATTCCTTGGCCTGGGCCATTTCGCGCGCCACGCTGTCGGTCGAGCGCTTGCGCCACGGATGCCCGCTCAGCGTCTGCGGCCACAGGCAGAAGGTGCACTGCGCCGGGCAGCCGCGCGTGGTATAGAGCGACACAAACGGATAAAGCAGGAACGGCACGTTGTACCGCCGCACGTCGAGGTCGCGATAGTAAACGTCGGTCACGTTGGGCAGCGCGTCCAGGTCCTGGGCATCGCCCCGGTCCGGATTGTGCACCACCTTGCCGCTGGCGTCGCGATACGAAATTCCCAGAATCTCGGAAAGCGGCATGCCGTTGGCGTACTCGACCACCGAGTAATCAAACTCGCGCCGGCAAACAAAATCGATCTCCGGACACTCCTGCAGCGAGCGCTCCGGCAGGGTCGTCACATGCGGGCCAACGAAGGCGATCTTCAGCTTCGGATTGGCCTCTTTCATCTTGGCCGCCAGCCGGATATCGCCCGGGAACCCAGGCGTGCTGGTGAACAGCACCAAAAATTCATACTCTTTGGTGAGCGCAATGGTCTCTTCCGCCGAAACATGGTGCGGAGGAGCGTCCAGCAAACGCGACCCCTCCAGCATTCCTGCCGGATAAGCCAGCCATACCGGATACCAGTAAGATTCAATCTCTCGCGTGGCGGGCCAGCGCGAGCTGGCGCCCCCATCAAAGTTCTCAAACGAGGGCGGATTCAGGAAAAGTGTTTTTAATGGCATAAGACGTAAGCATCTATACTAACATTTCCACCCTGCCGGAAACGCCCGTTAATTCAATCGGTTAGAAGCGCCCGCCGAGCGGCGTCCCCATGCAGCGAACGGGGAAGAAGAACATACCGCGGATTTGCGCGGATCAGCACGGATTAACAATCATTGAGGATTCACTCCGAACCGCCCCAATCTCCCATACCCTCAACCTGGCCCATGCACATGTGGCACAGCCGCCCCCGGCTGTGGAGCACAGGCACTCCTGCCTGTGCCAATTTTCAAATTCTAATCCGTGTTCATCTGTGTAAATCAGTGGTAAGCCCCTGTTTCTGGATCTGCCTACCCCCCTCCCCCTCGATCTCCATCACAAAATCTAAAGGGGTTAGCTCAAAACATCACAAGGGATATCACAAGCGATCCCAGCCCATAAAAACCAAAAGCCACAACCAAAAGGAACTGGCTGTGGCAAACAAACTATAATGTAGCAAATAAAAGGCGAATTTGTCAAGGGTATTCGGTTTAGACTATGGCGTTATGAAACTAAAGGGAGTCGAATTTTTCGATTATGCGTGCTTTAAACGTCAGTTTGTCCCGATTAAGCCGGGAATAAACCTGCTTGTCGGCAAAAACAATGCTGGTAAAACAGCACTCTTGAAAGGAATAGCAGCTTTATCAGCGCTTCCCTTTCAGAATTGGCGGCATTCGCATCCCGAAATGCAGCGGTTTGTCAAAGATCTCAGTGCGTATTTATTCGACAAAGATATACCGCGTGAAAAATACAATGTTGACATCTATTTTGAACTGGAGTTAGGAGATGCCGTTCCTATTTCCGCAGACAAAGCCAGTTTGAATGTGCTCATAAAGGATGGTGTTATCGCGATTTATAGTTTCACATTCATACCGGTTCTGGCTGAAAGCCAAGTTCTCTTCACTGGTGCGCGGCTTCGTATCAGCAAGCGAGAACCATTAGAATTTATTTCACCAAGCAGATCCGGATATACATTTCAAACCTTTCATAAGTTCGGTGATGATTTTGTAAAAGGAAATGAACAGCAGATTAATAATGGTGGACGTCAAATATTTCACTCAGACGGGAAAGAATACTGGATTCCTGTCCAGTCTTCAGATTGGTTTAACGCATTAATTCCATTCTCTAAAACACGTTATGTTGCAGCTCACCGGGCGATCGCACCGTGGATTGGCATCCAAACCGCTGACAATCTCCCAGACAATGCTGAAAATCTCGCTGTTTTTCTGCAGACACTTCGCGGCAATAAAGCAAAGCAATTTCAGCAGATTGAAAGCAAAATTAAGGAAATATTCCCTGAGGTAGTCTCGATTAATCCCGCAACAAAAGCCAATCTCGTCCAGATCACCATTTCTCACCACGGCATGGAGTATGATGTGCCACTTACTCACTCTGGAACTGGAGTCGAACAGGTTTTGGCAATAGTCACATTTGCGGTTACCGCTGCACCTGGATCGATTCTTTTGCTCGACGAGCCACATTCATTTTTACATCCCGCTGCTGAGCGCCAATTAATTCGTTTTTTGAAGGCGGACGAAAAACATCAATATGTGATAGGCACACATTCCGCAGTATTTATCAATGCGGTTAATGCTGAGCGTATCACTTATGTTGGAGCTCCAGGAACGCCATCTGATTCACCCGATCAGCCTACAGAAGTAAGCCGGATTCTTTTTGATCTTGGATACAAAAACTCTGATATTTTGTTTTACGATTTCTTGTTGATTGTTGAGGGCAAGGCCGACAGGGCAATTCTTCCAATCCTGCTGGAACGAGCAGGTGTAGATGTTGGATTAATAGCCAGAACAGGTTTTCATTTGTTGGAAGGGGCTCCTGAAAGACTCAGGCAAATTCAGGCCGAGATTAATAGATGGGAAAAACTTATAGCAGCTCTTTCACAAACACGATTACCAAGATTGTATCTGTTGGATGGGGATAGGGCGCCTAAGGACAAAAAATCGCTACAAGCGATGCGAAATGCCGAAGGCAACCATGCCACTCCCGTCGATTTTCTTCCCAGAACGGAAATTGAAAATTATTTACTTGTGGCAGACGCAATATATTCGGCGCTGCTTGAGGAAGCAACGCTTGCAGAAATAAAAATAGACATTACGGTTAATGATGTGGCAAATAAGATTGACCAGTTGCTTGCATCAGATGACACAGAACTATTTCCGCACGGTAAAAATGTTGATCCTTATAAATCGGTAAAAGGATCAAAATTACTTGAAAGGTTGTATGCAGGGGTGGGGGATCTTGTTTACAAGAAAGAGCACAGCGGAGTCCTGATTGCCAAGCATATACATGCTGACCGCCAGCCAGCTTTACATGAGCTCGCGGAGTTAGTTGAGAATGTATTAATAGATTAGTCGGAAAATTAAAGGTTGGGCCGAAAGTGTTACTTCAGATGTATTTCTCGGCATATGTGACCAAACTCCAGCGCCAAAGGCGCGGCATTACGTAGCCCAGCGTGTAAACGCTGGGAAAAGTAGGGTAAGATAGTCAGCCCCGGAGGGGCGACACGTGTCTCACACATTCACGCGGTGTCATTTTCACGTTGTATTCAGCACAAAAGAGCGCCGAAAATTAATCTCCAAAGAAGTCCAGCCCCGGCTGTGGTCTTACATAACCGGAATCTGCCACAATCAGAAGATGATGCCCGTCGCGGTCGGCGGAATGGACGATCATGCTCATCTGCTCTTTCATTTGCCGCCCACCATGGCCCTCTCCAAAGCCGTGCTCCTGATCAAAGCAAACTCTTCGAAATGGATGAACGAACACGGCAGCCGCTTCGCATGGCAAAAGGGATTCAGTGCGTTTAGCGTGAGCGAATCAGCTCTCGACAGCGTGGCCAATTACATACGTACCCAGGAGAAGCACCACACAAAAATGAGCTTTGAGGAGGAACTCCTGGCACTACTCAGAAAGCATAAGATCGAATACGATCCCAAATATGTCTTTGGATAAACGCGCATGTGCCGCCCCTCCGGGGCTGACTCTCTTGCCACACATTTCCCAGCGTTAGCACGCTGGGCTACGTAATGCCGCGCCTTGCGGCGCTGGAGGTATTGCCATCGGCGTTTCGCAAATCCAGCCGTCATCATTCAATGCTTTCAACTCCGCCAGGCTGCCGTCTTAATTAAAAAAAATGTCCAGTATGAATGCATAATTGATTCCAGAAACCGTTCTCTATTGCGAGATGCAAGTTTCAACGCCTGCAAAATGCACAATCTCTCTGTTTATGGCCATGGTGGCGATCTCCATGGCTTGTCCCACCAGCGCACAGATGATCGAGTTACACGAGATTAATGGCAAACGAATCTCCTGTGTTACCAGTGGACTCAGCGGTTTTGGCCGCCCTTGCGGAACTGACGGTGGTTACGCATCTGTATTCATTGGATCGGTGCTGTCGGCCACCGACATATCCGATACTGAGCAGCGCCTGTGGTTGCGGCCCGAGGAAACCTTTCTTGGCGACCCTCCCAGCGAGATAACAGTCACCACGCAACAGGGTGCATGTCTTGCGAGCTTTAAACCCGGCGATCAATGGCTCTTTTATCTGCAAAATGACCGTCAGGAAGAAAACCATTTACTCCTGCCCTATGGAAGCCCAAGCGCCCCGGTGACTAAAGCGCAGGAAAATATTGCCCTGCTGCGCAAACTGGCGCGGATGACCGACTCTGGCCTTATCAAAGGGTCTGTAAAGCGCACGGTCCCGGATGCTGGAGATGGTCAAGGGCCAACATTCACTCCGATACCAGATCACAAAGTCATAGCCAGGCGAGAGGCTGACGGCGTTGAATACAGCGCATTCACCGACAAGCAAGGGGCTTATGAATTCGAACCACTGCCGGCTGGCACTTACCGCCTAACCGCGAATACGACCCATGGATTGTGGGCCGGAATAATGGGGGAAGGCCATAAGGAGGTGCGTGAGCGAAGCTGCGCCACGGTTGGATTCGTGCTTCATCCGGACAGTTCTATTTCAGGCCACGTAAGAACTGCAACGGGAAAGCCCGCAAGGGGGCAGGATGTAGCGATCGTTGCCATGTCCTCCGAAAGTCCCAAACTCAGGCCGGTAGTCACCGATACGAATGGATATTTTGAGATCAGAGGATTGCAGTCGGGCAAATATCTGGTCGGCATTGACATTGATGCAGATCAGGGAAGTCCACAGTGGGAATGGAGAGTGTATTACCCCGGAGTAAAAGACAAAAAACTTGCTGTTGTCATAGAGCTTGGCGCAAACGAAGAACGCACTGATATCGACTTGCAGCAACCCGACTATAACGCACCATAAATCATCAGTTCTCATCTCCCCCAGCAGCCGCGCGATCTCTCCGCGGTTGCGTTTGGTGGAGCGGCCTGAGAAAAGAATTTCTACCTGCCGGGCTTACCGGGGACCACGGTCTCGCTGGGCTACGTAATGCCGCGCCTTGCGGCGGCGCTGGAGCCACTTTGCCAGCCGCAGTTTGTCTTAACAATCTGGAGACAAATGAGAGGCAATTTTTTGATATTCTCGCCTGCGCAAAGCGAATCGCATTTGGGATACGCTTTTTAAAGCCCTGCAAAGCAAGACTGGAGTGGCCTTAATGATCTCCCTTCCCGCCGCTGGTTCTCGTGTTCCCCTGCTCCGTGCCGTTCTCTCTGTCCTTGCCGTCTTCTTATTATTTATAACGGTCAATGGCTGCGGCAGTACGAACAACACCAGCATGGTGATCAATCAGGCGCCGGCCCAGAGTCTGGCCTTTGTCTCCAATTCCGGTTCGGGCACGGTTTCCGCTTTTACCGTGGGTACCTCGGGGACTCTTACCCCTGTCGCGGGATCGCCCTTTGCCGCCGGGGCCGGGGCCGAGTTCATGGCCTTTGACTCGATGCATAATCTGCTCTTTGTCAGCAATCAGAGCGCAGCCTCGCTCTCCGTGTTTTCGGTCAACACCACTTCCGGCGTGCTTGCCGCCGTGCCCGGCTCGCCCTTTGCCACCGGATCAAGACCCACCGGGGTTGCCGTTTCTCCCGCGATGGGGCTGGTCTTTGTGGGCAATCAAAATGACAGCACTGTCTCGGTGTTCAGCATCAACAGCCAGACCGGCAGCCTTACCCCGGCAGCTGGATCACCGGTGACCGGCATTGCCAATCCCTTCGGCCTGGCGGTGAACCCGGCGGGCACGCTTCTGTTTGTGAACAATTTCCGCGACGATCCCACCGGCGGGGCCAACGCCGTCTCGGCATTTCAGATACATGCCGGCGGAAGTTTGACCGCGGCTGGTTCGCCCTTTTCTACCTCCAGTCCGGCAGGACTCACCACTCCCGTGGGCCTGGCGACGGATGGCCAGCAGCTCTTCGTGGGCGATCACATGGCCGAGGCCATCTCCACCATTCAGATCAATGCCAGCACCGGCGCGCTGAGCGCGACAACCCTGCCTCCGCCTAACACGTCGACCTGCACCGGCTCCTGCCACAACAATCCGCTGCGCCTTGCCGTGGACCCCGCAGACAAATTCGTTTTTGCCACCAATGTGGCCGCCGGTACGGTTTCTTTGTTCAGCATTCACAGCGGATTCCTGTCCCCGGTTATCACCGCGACTGTCGGCCAGCATCCGTTTGGCGTCGCCAGCGACCCCAGCGGCTCGTTTTTGTTTGTGGTGAACAAGGTGGATAACTCCATCTCCGGCTTCTCCGTCGACCCAAACTCGGGGATGCTTACGCCGTTGCCAGGATTCCCGTTTTCGGGCAACTTAAACGCGCCCACGGACATTGTGACCGTAAAAAAGATGTAGCCAGGTAGCTCTCTAAATCTAAAATCCGCAGCCAAAAGCCAAAAGCCAAAAGCCAAAAGCCAAAAGCGAAGAGCCAATAGCCCTTCGCCCCAAACATTCATCCCCGCCCAGTCTTGTTTACTGATAGCATTTTTGCCATGAAGCGTCTTTTGATTATTGCTGGAATCGTGCTTGGGGTTTTGGTTGTGGCTGTGGTGATGGCGCCGCTGTTCATTGATGCCGACAGCTTTCGCCCCGATCTGGAGAAAAAGCTTTCCGACTCGCTGGGCCGCACGGTACATGTGGGCAAGCTGGATGCCTCCATTTTGAGCGGCGGGGCCAAAGCCAGCAATATCTCCATCAGTGATGATCCGGCGTTCAGCAAAGGGCCGTTTTTGCAGGCCTCTTCGGTGCAGATTGGGCTGGAGCTGATTCCGCTGATCTTTTCCCATCAGGTCAAAGTTACCTCCCTCAGCGTGCAGAGTCCGGACATTGTGCTGCTGAAGAACTCGGCGGGGAAATGGAATTTCTCCAACCTCGGCGCTGCGGCAGGCAAAGGGAAGGGCCGCGCGGCATCGGGAAATAGCTCCGTTCCAGAGAGTTCCATGGCCATATCGACCGCCAGCGTGTTTGGCGATGCCCAGTCCAAAAACAGCGGCAGTTCTGCGCCCGAGCTTTCCGTGGACAAATTCGAGATTGTGAATGGCACGCTGCGCGTGGGCCAGAGCGCGGGCCATACGGCCAGCCACGAGAGCGTGTATAAGAATGTCCGTTTGCTGGCGCGCAACATCTCCGAAACCACCGTGATACCCTTCACCCTTCTAGCGGACACTCCTGGCGGCGGATCACTGGACGTGGATGGCACGGCCGGTCCACTGAATGCCGAGGACTCTGCCCGCACGCCCATGGACGCCAAACTTACCCTCGAGCACGCCGACCTGGCCCGTTCCGGATTCTTTGACGCTAATTCCGGCCTGGCAGGCATCGTGGATTTTGACGGCAAAGTGAAGTCCGATGGACGCAAGCTGCACTCGGAGGGCCGGGCCAAAGCCAATAACCTGAAGATGATGAAGGGCGGCGCGCCTTCCAGCCAGCCGGTGTCACTGGATTACAAGTCGGACTTTGGGCTGGAATCCCAGACCGGCACTCTCAGCGCGCAGGCCCATACCGGCGGCAGCACCGCCACGGTCAGCGGGACCATGGATGCCCATGGCGAGAAAACTCTGGCCCATCTGAAAATTCTGGCGCAGAAGATGGCAGTGAATGACATTGAAGGTATTCTGCCCGCGTTTGGCGTCACGCTGCCCTCGGGCGCGTCTCTGCAGGGCGGCACCATCAATGCCGACCTCGCGGCAGAAGGTCCGCTGGACCGCCTGGTGATTACCGGGCCGGTGAAACTCAGCGACACCAAGCTTACCGGCTATGATCTGAGTTCCAAACTGGGCGCTGTGGCTGCGCTGGCAGGAATCCGCCCCAGTTCAGAAACGCTCATTCAGACCCTGAGCAGCGCCCTGCATGTCTCGCCGGAAGGAATCAATGCCGACAACATCCTTTTAGACGTGCCTTCGCTTGGCCAGATCACCGGCGCTGGAGTGATGGGCAGCAACAGCTCCCTGAACTTCAAAATGCTCATGAAGCCGGCGGGGGCCATGGCCCAAATGGCGGGAGGGCTGGGTGCGCTGGCGGGAAACAAGGGCATCCCCTTCCTGATTGAGGGAACTACCGCCAATCCGATTTTCCGCCCGGCACTGGGTTCCACCATCAAGAGCCTGATTCCCGGCGCGAATGATAGTGGCAATCAGGGTGGGCTGGGAGGTGTTTTGGGCGGGCTGTTCGGAAAAAAGAAAAAATAATTTGCGGGGTTACTGGCGCAGCTGGCAGCGGGGCAGTGGCCTGGCCTCTCCCGCGCTGCTAGAATAAGCGAACAAGCCCGTAACTCCTGGATTCTGAAGGCTGTGTTCATGTTTAAGAAATTACTTCTGCTTGCTGCTGTGATTACGCCGTGCGCGCTGCTTCTCCGTGCCGACAACATTGTGGACGAAATCGTGGCCCGCGTGAATGATTCGATCATCACCCGCGCCGACCTGCAGCACAGCACCCAGGCTACCCAGGAAGAAATTCGCCAGCAGTATCCCGCCGAATGGCAGTCACGCTGGGCCGTGGCCCAGACCAATGTGTTGCGTGATCTCATTGACCAGAAGCTGCTGCTGGACAAAGGCAAAGAGCTGGGCATTACCGGGGACACCGAGCTGATCAAGCGCCTGGACGAGATTCGCAAGCAAATGGGCGCGGGCAGTATGGATGATCTGGAAAAAGCGGCCAAGGACCAGGGCGTCTCGTTTGAAGACTTCAAGGACCAGCAGCGCAGCCTGATCGTCAGCCGTGAAGTGATTGGCCGCGAAGTGGGCGGGCGCATTCATATTACCGATGATGAAGTCCAGGCCTGGTACAAGGCGCACCAGGCGGAGCTTTCCTCACCCGAAGAAGTGGACCTCTCGGAAATCCTGATTTCGACCCAGGCCAAACAGCCAGAGGGTAAAGATAAAGACAAAGCGCCGCTGCCGGAAGATCCCACGAAGCTGGCGGAAGCCGAGAGCAAAGCGCAGCAGATTTTGCTGCAACTGCGTGCGGGCGACAAGTTTGAGGAGTTGGCAAAGAAAGTTTCCGAAGGCCCCACGGCCAATCAGGGCGGAGAGCTTGGCCCCTTCAAACGCGGAGAGCTGGCCAAAGAGTTTGAAGAAAAGACTTTTTCCCTGAAGCCGGGAGAATACTCCGATATTTTGCGCACTCGGCAGGGCTTCATCATTTTCAAGGTGAATTCGCATCATCAGGCGGGAATTCCGCCGATCAAAGAGATCGACGAAAAGATTCGCCAGGCCATCTACGTGGACAAGCTGGAGCCGGCCTCGCGCGCCTTTCTGACCAAACTGCGGGAAGAGGCTTACATTGAAATCAAGCCCGGATTCACCGACACCGGAGCCAGCCCCAATCAGATCAAGCCGCTCGAGGTAGCCAGCAACGATCCCGCGGCCGCCGCTGCGACAAAGAGCAAAAAGAAGAAGCGGTTTGGGGTGTTCTAAAGAGGCTGTTGGCTTTTGGCTGTTGGCTGTGGGTGTTTAGCCTTTAGCCATAAGCCTTTAGCCCTTAGTTTGCATTCGCGATCACTCTGTTCAATCGCCCTCGATTGGAAGCCAAAAGCCAACAGCTAACAGCCAAAGGCCAAGTGCTAAAGGCTAAGTGCTAACGGCGTTCCAGCCCCCATAGCAGTCTTCCGTCCTAAAAATCCCCTTAGTCCCTCAGCTTTTTCCAACCTGCGGCAGGTCTGGATCGTCTTACCAACACGATGGACATGGATTTGAGAGAGTGGATCGCTGTCCTGGCAAACTTTCTGGTGATCGCGGGGCTGATCTCCTACGGATTCTCTTTTTTTGCCGAATATCACGCGAAGGGCCGCTGGGCCAGGAACGTCACTGGGTTGCTCGCCGGAATCGGCATGCTGGCGCTTGCGCTGGCCATGCTGCTGACGCCGCGCAATGCGGCTGTGATTCTTCAGATTGCGCGCACGGGAGCGTCGCGCGTGTTTCTGGGCATCAGCAGCGGATTGCTGCTGGCCGCGATTGCCGCTTTCGGCATCATCAATTACTCGCGTCCGCGGAGACTCTGGCATGAACGGCGTATTGAAAGGGACTTGCAGCGTGATCGCACCAATATCCCCTAATCCGTCTGCCTCGGCTACAGGAGCCGCAGGTGAAGATGTTCGCTGGCCTCCGCCGCGAAGCGTGAGTACCCAATCGCATCGCTTTCGCGGGCTGATTTCCGGCCTGGTGACCGGAGCGTCTGACGTTGATCCCGCACTGGTGCTCACGGCCACGGTCGCCGGCGCCGCCTATCACTACTCGCTGCTGTGGTCGGTGCTGCTTTCCGTTCCGCTGCTGCTTGCCGTGTTTGCCGTTTCGGCGCGCATTGGTTTTGAAACGCGCAAAGGCCTGGTAGACCTTCTGCACAGCCACTACGGACGCGCCATAGCCCTGAGCTGCGCGCTGCTGATCGTGGTAATCAACCTGGTCATGATCGTGGCCGATATGATGGCGGTCACAGAGGCGTTTTCCATCGTTGCCGGTCTGCCACGCATGTTTTTCATTGCTGCGGTGGCGTTTTCGGTGTGGTATGTCCTGATTTTTCGCGACTATCGCAGAATCACCCATACGCTGGCCCTGTTGTCGCTGCCGCTCTTTATTTATGTAGCGGCCGCAGTTCTGGCGCATCCGGACTGGCAGCAGGTCATCAGCTATTCGTTGCTGCCGCGCATCCCGCGCAATCCCGGATATCCCGCTACCGTGATCGCGATCCTTGGCTCGCTGCTCACGCCGTATGTGCTGGTGTGGCAAACCAGTTCGCGCCGGGAAGAGGCGCTGGCCGGAGTGCCTTCGCCTGGCGGCGCCGAACACCGCGCGGGCGCCATCGTGACCACGGTGCTTTGCTATTCCATTATGGTCGCTGCGGGGACCGTGCTGCACGCGCCTCTGGCCAGCGATCTCACCACTCGCATGGCCGCTTCGGCTTTGACTCCTGCCGTGGGTGTTCTGGGCACGGCGTTGTTTGCCGTGGGCATTATTGGCGCGGGAATGGTGGCCCTGCCGGTGCTGGTTGCCTCCATGTGTTACAGCGTGGCTGAAGCCATGGGCTGGCGCAGCGGACTCAATGAAAATCCCTGGGAAGCGGTGCGCTTCTACGTGCTGATTTCAGGCGCCATGCTGGTGGCGGCATCGCTCAACTTTATCCATGCAAATCCGGTTACCGTGCTCTACTGGTCGCAGATTCTGGCCGGGGCGCTCACCGTGCCGATTCTGTTGTTCATCCTGCTCATCTCCAATGACCGCCGCGTAATGCGCACCACCAATACCTGGTGGCAGAATTTCTGGATCGGCGCGGCGGCTGGCGCGGTCGTGGCTGCCGCAATTATTTTGCTGTGGTGGAAGATTCGCAGTTGAGCTTTTGGGGGCCAGTCATTAGAATCCGTGGGCAAGAATATCATGCTGATTTTAATGAAGAACATGCTCGCACTGCTGGTCTGTCTGGCTTCGGTCCAGCAGCCGGACGTGGTGGAAATGACGTCGGAGCCAAACCATCATTTGGTTCTGCAGAATGATTTTGTTCGCGTATTTCATGTGCTCGCTCCGGCCAAAGCCAGCACTCTCATCCACCATCATCACCGTGATTATGTGTATGTCACGCTCGGTGATACCGATCTGGTGAATTCCAGGGTCGGCGAGCCGCCGGCTGCAGTGAAACTGAAAGACGGCGAGGTGAGATACACCAAAGGCGGCTTTGCCCACTCGGTCAGAAATGAAAGCGACCATCCGTTTCATAACGTGACCATCGAATTGCTGCAGCCCGCGAGCGGCGTGCATGCCTGCACTGAATCCTGCTCCGTGGCAATTCCCTGCGAAGACGCGCGGGGCGCATGCCCGAGCGCGCAGATTGTGCTGGAGTCGGACCAGTGGCGGGCCGTCTCTGTAACCCTGCCGCCGGGCGCGGTGTGGACACAGCACGCAGGCGCCCTTCCCCATCTGATGGTTCCGGTTACCGATTTGGAGTTGAAGCAGAAGAATAAAGGCGAACCGGCGACAGACTTTCATCGCATGGCCGGTGAGTCCATCTGGGATGGTCCTCCTGGCCATTCACTTACGAACTCTGGCGCGCAGACCGCCAGATTGGTTACTCTTGAGTTTAAGAACGCACCTGCCTCAGCGCGGGAGCGGAAGAATCCATGAGTATTCCTGGCAAAGACAATACGCTCGATATTCCGGAGGCGCGGCAATATAACCGCATCCGCCGGCGGCTGGAACTCGGCGATATGCTGCTGGGGCTTGGTCTGCTCGCTGTGCTCCTGGCAACAGGCTGGAGCAGCAGGCTGCAGGCGATTTCTTTTCGCGTTTCCAGCCATTACGCGGTTGCGCTGCTGTTTTACGTCTTTCTTCTGAGCGCGATCAGCAAGCTTCTCACCGGGGGGCTGGATTTGTATGCCTTTCGCCTGGAGCAACGCTTCAATCTCTCCAATCAGAAATTTGGGGCCTGGCTGCTGGACGAATTCAAGGGCTGGCTTCTGGGCCTGGTGATTGCCTCGGGCCTGACGGAGATCGTGTACACCCTGATCGGCGCCTCACCCGAGCACTGGTGGATCATTGCCTGGATTGTCTGCCTGGGACTGTTTGTGCTCTTCGCGCAGATTGCTCCGGTGGTGCTGCTGCCGCTCTTTTATAAATTCTCGCCTCTCGATAATGATGACCTTAAGGCGCGGCTGCTTCGACTGGGCGAGCGCGCCGGGGCGCGTGTACGCGGCGTGTATGAGTGGAAACTTTCCGAGAAGAGCAAAAAGGCCAATGCCGCGCTTACCGGATTGGGAAACACCCGCCGCATTATCCTGGCCGACACGCTGCTCGAGAACTATAACAATGACGAAATCGAGGCCGTACTGGCGCACGAGCTGGGCCATCACGTGCATCGCCACATTTTCAAAAGCATCGTAGTGCAGGCGCTGGTGACTCTGTTCGGGTTCTGGGCCGCGCATCGCGTGCTGCAGTATTCCATTGACCAGCAGCACTTCTTCCGCAATATCCAGCACATGACCGATTTCGCCAACTTGCCGCTGCTGGTGCTGGTTTCCAGTGTTCTCACCATTCTGCTGATGCCCGCACTGAACGCCTACTCGCGCTTCAATGAGCGCCAGGCCGATCTCTATTGCTGGAAGTCGGTTTCCCGCGTGGAGCCCTATATCAGCGCCATGGAAAAACTGAACCGCCAGAACATGGGGGAGAGCCAGCCTTCACGTCTGGTGGAAATTCTGTTCCACTCCCATCCTTCGGTCTCGAAGCGTATTGCCGCGGCCCAGTCGTGGGCCAGGAAGCACGGGCCGCAAGCCGCGGGCGGACTGAATTTAAGCTGAGCTTTTGAGGGCCTGCTCCACGCCGAGCAGGTCTTCTTCCGTGTCCACGCCCATGGTGTTGAAGGGTGTTTCCTCCACGTAAATATCCATGCCGTGATCCAGAAAGCGCAGTTGTTCCAGGCGCTCCGCTGTCTCCAGCTTCGATTCAGGAAGGTTGCAAAAGCGGTCGAGCGCGGTTTTGCGATAGGCGTAAAACCCAAGATGTTTGAAGTATTGAATGCCGCCCACGCGGTCGCGATCAAAGGGAATGGTGGAGCGGGAAAAGTAAAGCGCGCGGCCGTTCTGATCGGTCACCACTTTCACCGCGTTGGGATTGTTTACGTCGTGCGGGGGGCAGGGCGTTTTGATGGTTGAGACCATCACATGCTCATGGCGCATGGGCCGCAGCAGCGCTTCCAGATGCTCCGGACGCGCCAGCGGTTCGTCACCCTGTATGTTTACATAAACGTCCGCCGGAATCCGCTGCGCCACTTCGTGAATGCGCTCGGTGCCGCTGCGGTGATTCGCTGAGGTCATCTCCGCCTTCCAGCCGCTGGCGCGGGCCACTGCGAGTACTTCGTCGGAATCCGTGGCGATGATCACGTCGCGCAGCAGCGGAGATTTTTTTGCGGCTTCATACACGTGCGCGATCATCGGCTTGCCGGCAATAGAGCGCAGTACTTTGCGCGCCAGTCGCGTGGAGCCGAGGCGCGCCGGAATAATGGCGATTGCGGTAAAGGAATTTGCCATGTCAGCCAGCGGTTAGGGCAGGTTGCGGCGCATCTGCTGCAGCTTTTGCGATTTTTCTTCCACGCTCTTCGCCAGTTTGGCTTTGAGCTGGTTCAGCTTGCTCGCAACCGTCGAGTTGCTCAGGCCAATGATCTGCGCCGCGAGAATGCCGGCATTGGTTGCGCCTGGTTTGCCGATGGCCACGGTGGCCACGGGAATGCCCGCCGGCATCTGCACAATCGAGAGCAGGGAGTCCATGCCCTGCAGCGAGGTGGAAGGTATCGGCACGCCGATGACCGGAATCGTGGTCTCCGCCGCAATCACTCCCGCCAGATGGGCCGCGCCGCCCGCGCCCGCGATGATGACCTTGATGCCGCGGTTCGCCGCCGCGCGCGCAAACTCGGCCGTACGCGCCGGCGAACGATGTGCCGAAGTCACGTCAATCTCATAGGGAATGCCAAAGTCTTCCAGACTCCGGGCGGCATCATTCATGATCTCCAGATCGGAATCCGATCCCATCACAATAGAAACAAGCGGGCTTTCGGGCATGAAATACGTCTCCTTATACCTTGTGCGATTTTATTTGTGCGCTTTGAGTGCGCGCGCTCCAATGTCCCTGCGGTAGTGCATGTCTTCAAAGCTGATCAGGCCGGCTGCCTCGTAGGCTTTGCCCAGTGCGGCTCCCAGCGTGGCCGCGTGCGCGCTCACGCCCAGCACGCGGCCGCCGCTGGTATAGACCGCACCCTCGCGTTTGGTGGTTCCGGCATGAAATACCTTTACGCCTTCGATTTTGGCGGCGTGCTCCAGCCCGGAAATCTTTTTTCCGGAAACAAAGCTCCCCGGATATCCCCCCGAGGCCATGACCACGCAGCAGGAAGCGCCGTTCGACCACTGCAACAGGCCATCGGAAAGATGTCCCTCGGCGGAAGCTTCCAGAGCGTCGGCCAGGTCGCTGTTCAGCCGCATCAGCACGGCCTGGGTCTCGGGATCGCCAAAGCGGCAGTTGAACTCCAGCACCATCGGTCCCCGGGCGGTCATCATCAGGCCGCAGTAGAGCACGCCGCGATATTCCGCGCCCTCGGATTTCATTCCCGCCACCACCGGCCGGGCAATGCGATTCAGCAGCCAGTCCACCATGGCCGGGTCCACCAGGGTGCTGGTGGAATAAGCGCCCATGCCGCCGGTGTTGGCCCCGGTGTCTCCGTCGCCAATGCGTTTGTGGTCCTGCGCGGCGGCCAGCGGAACCACGCGCTCGCCATCGCTCAGCACCAGAAATGAAAGCTCATCGCCCTCTAAAAACTCTTCCAGCACCACTCGTGAAGAGGGCTCACCCAGCAGTTTGCCATTGAGCATCCCGATGGCGGCAGCCGCGGCTTCTTCCTTGCTGGCGGCGATCACCACGCCCTTGCCCGCCGCCAGACCGTCGGCTTTGACTACCAACGGCGCGGAAAACAGCCCCAGGGATTTGTGCAGCTCCTGCTCCGAGTGGCAGACAGCGTAATGCGCCGTGGGAATCTGATGCCGCTGCATGAACTCCTTGGCAAAGCTTTTGCTCGATTCCAGCTGCGCCGCGGCCTGTGTGGGGCCAAAAATTTTCATCCCGCGCCGCGTGAACTCGTCCACCACGCCGAGCGAGAGCGGAATCTCCGGCCCCACCACGGTGAGATCGGCTTCCACCTGGTGCGCGGCAGCCACCAGTGTGTCGATGTTTTTCACGTCGCCGGGCAGGCACTGCGCTTCGTCGCCAATCCCGCCATTCCCCGGCAAACAGAATACCTGGGACACCCGGGACGACTGGCGCAGCTTCCACACCAGCGCGTGCTCTCGTCCTCCACCGCCAATAACCAGAATGTTCATAAAGAAAGAAGTGACAGACGAGGATATCAAAACGAAGCAATCAAAGGTGAACGTCACGGCGCAAAGGGATTTTTGTTTACTTCATTTTTGTTTTACTTAAAGGTGAAGCGTTACAGATGTGAAAAGTGGAAAGTGATTCGTGGAGCACAGGCACTCCTGCCTGTGCTTGGTCAGCCTACGTCCTGGGCTTGGCCGTTAGCTTGACCTGGCCATCCTGCAGATTCACGGAATATTCCACGGTCTGGCAGTTGTATTCCCGGCGAATCTGCTCGGTTTTTTGCCGCACGAAGTTCTTGAAGGCATCGAGTGTGGCCGGTTTTTGATCGCCGACCTGTTCGCGGGCCTTGGATAAGGCCTCAAACAGAGCCTTGACGCTGGCATCATCGCGCTCCACGTCGGCGCAGGCGACGGTGAAGGGCTTGTCGGGCCTGGCTGCCGGATGATGCGCCAGTGCGGCTTCCGCCTCGTGCTGCTGCTCCACGCGCAGCCCCTGGATGCCCAGCATCGCGTCCTGAGGACGTCTGTACCCTTCTTCCTTGATGATGAGCTTTTGCTGCCACAGCGCATTCAAAAGCGCGTAGCGCTGCTGCAGACTGTTGTAACGGAAGCGCTGGGCAAAGTTCATCCGTGAGCTATCGGAGTATTTCTTGAACATCGACTTGACCTTCCACTCCAGATCGTTGGGTGGCTTTTTGGATCCGCCGCCGAAATAGACGTCGAATTCCACCTTGAGCCGGCGCAGGTGGTCATCCAGAACGTTCAGCTCTTCGTCAATAGTCAATGAAATTCCGCCTTCCCGCGAGCCTGGGAGGGCCCAAAGCCGGAATATACCATAGAAACTTCTCATCCTGTCTCATTCCGAAAGGCCTAACCTGCATCTAAACCTTTTGATATGAATCGAGACGACCAAAAACCAATCCGAATTGTGATTGCGGACGATCACGCGATTCTGCGTGAATCACTGGCCTCCCTGCTTGCCAGCCAGCCTGATTTGTCCGTCCAGGGGCAGGCGGCCGACGGACGTGAGGCGCTGGAGATGGTCCAGCAGCAACATCCCGACGTGCTGTTGCTCGATATTTTCATGCCGCGCAGTGACGGTTTTGAAGTGCTGCGCACGCTCGACCGTGCTGGAAGTCGTGTGGCCTCGGTGGTGCTCACCGGGTCGGACAGCGAGCTTGATTACGTGCAGGTGGTCAAACTGGGCGCGCGCGGGCTGGTGCTGAAGACCGACGGCCCGGAAAAGCTGTTTGCCGCGATTCGCAGCGTGGCTTCGGGTGAACTTGCCTTTTCCAGCAACCTCGCCAATCAGGTGCTGGCGGCCATGAGCGAAGAGACCCGGGGCCCGGCACACGCGCTGGCGCGGCTCTCCGACCGCGAACACGAAATCTCGCAGCACGTGGCCCGCGGTATGACCAACAAGGGCATCGCCGAATCTTTGCACATCAGCGAGAACACGGTGAAGCGCCATCTGCAAAGCATTTTTACCAAAACCGGCGCGCGCGACCGCCTGGAACTGGCGGTGCTGGCGCTGAACCAGGTCAGACGTGCCGCATAGGCCGGCATTCAGCGACTCGCAGAAATAAAAGCGGGCTTACTTGCCCGAGCCAGCGGCCATTTTTTTGACCATGGCGATGACGAGCTTGCGATCGCTGTCGTTCAGGTTGGAAGAGTAGCGGCGAATCTGGGTGAGAAAACGCACCTCATCTTCCGTAAGCGGAGGCAGGCCGCGGTTTCCATTCGAATGTGGCTCAACAAAAAACTGCCCCAGCGGAAGTTCCATGGCGGAGGCAATCTTGGCCAGCGTATCGAGTGAAGGAATGGTGTGTCCGTTTTCCACGCGGGAAAGATAGCAGCGCAGGAGGCCGGTGCGTTTTTCAATGTCACCCTGCGACATGCCTTTGCGCAGCCGGTAATTTCTGATAGTTTCGCCAATATTCATGCCGGGTCAGTCTTTATAAACTCATCAACAAGGAGTGCGTGAATAGTAACCAGAGCAGCACATTTGTGCAAGCACAATTTTGCCTGTGCTGGTCATTATGATTCTTCAACCAGTTTCTTCCGTGCAACTGCTTTTTGCGTATGCGAGGTTACGAAAGGCGTGCGCTATCCCATCAGCATTCCGCCATTTACATTCAGAACGTGTCCGGTAATGTAGCCAGCTTCATCTGACGCCAAAAATCTGGTTGCGTGCGCAATGTCCAGGTCGGTGCCGGGCCGCCCCAGAGGGATGGTCTGGTTCATTTTGGATTTCAGTTCGGCGGAGAGTACGTCGGTCATGGCGGTCTCGATGTAGCCTGGTGCGACCGCATTCACGGTGATGTTTCGCGAGGCCACTTCGCGCGCCATCGACATGGTAAAACCGATCAGTCCGGCCTTGGACGCGGAGTAATTTGCCTGCCCCGCCTGCCCGGCCTGCCCCACCACGCTGGTGATGTTGATGATCCTGCCCCAGCGCTGCCGGAGCATCGAGCCGATCACCGCCTGCGTGCAGAAAAAAGCTCCGGTGAGGTTGGTTTGCAGCACGGATTCCCAGTCAGCGCGCTTCATGCGCATCAGAAGAGTGTCGCGCGTGACGCCTGCGTTGTTGACGAGGATGTCGATTTTTTCGAACTGCTCGAGCGCGGCGTTGACCGCGGCCTTCACCTCGTCTTCGTTGCTCACGTCCATGCGAAACGCGGCGGCCTGTCCGCCCTTGCTCTTGATCTCCTGGACTACCTGCGCCAGCTTTTCTTCATTGCGCGCGGCAAGCGCCACGGTGGCGCCCGCTTCAGCGAGCACCAGCGCGCAGGCGCGGCCTATCCCCTGGGAAGCGCCGGTGACGAAAGCCACACGGCCGGTAAATCCTGACATGAATCTGTGATCTCCTCTGTGAAAAAGCAACTTCGCATTATATCTGGCGATCAGGTAACCGTGCTGCGCCGCTCTATCAGGACAGGCTCCAGCGAGGAGGCGCCGTTTTCACGGAACAGCAGTTTCATGATGGGAGGAGCAATCAGCGTGGTGGCCATGGTCATAAAAATCACCAGCCCGTATGCGGACTGGGAAATCACGCCCATCTGCAGTCCCACCAGGGCCACGATCAGACCGACCTCTCCCCGCGGCACCATACCTACGCCCACTTTGAGTGCGGTATTCCAGCCGGAACGCAAAGCCGGCAGACCGCAGCCCAGCAGTTTGGAGGCAAAGGCCAGTAAGGAGATGATGACAGCGGAGAGCAGCAGCCTGCGGTCAAATACCCATGGGTTCAGGCGTGCGCCCATGCTGAAGAAGAAAAATGGCGCCAGAAATTCGTTGATGGCGAAAACCCGTGTGCGCAGTTCCCAGCGCGGCGCATACTCAGCAAAAGCCAGACCGGCAAAGAAGGCGCCGATGATCGCCGCCATTCCAATCTTCGCTGCCGCAAAAGAAAGGCCCAGGCAGAGGGCCAGAGCAATGATCAGCGGAGCGTTCTGCGTGGACATCCGCTGCACGCCCGGCTCCATCCTGCGCACCAGACGCGGCGCATAAAATATCATGATCACGGCAAAGCCAATGGCTTCCGCCGAGGTAAGGGCCAGCTGCAGCCATGCCGTCCCCGTGGTTGAGACCGCGCCCACTACGATGCTGAGCACGATCATGCCCAGAATGTCGTCAAACACGGCCGCGCCCAGAATGATTCTTGCCGGCAGCGTATTCAGCACGCGCAGATCACCCAGCACTCGCGCCGTAATTCCCACGCTGGTGGCCACCATGGCGGCGGCGACAAAGGTGGCTTCATGCGGCAGGTGGTACCTGAGCATCATGAAGCCAAAGCCGAAAACAAACGGCACGGTAATGCCGGCCAGGGCCACGTACAACGACGTGCGGCCCACGCTCAGCAGGTCTTTAGGGCTGGTCTCCAGCCCCACCGAGAACAGCAAAAAGATGGCCCCAAGCTGCGCAAAGGAATAAATGGCCTCATCCGGCACTACCAGACCGGCACAATACGGCCCGATTACAATACCGGCGACAATTTCTCCCAGTACCGCCGGCAGGTGCAGGCGCTCAAACACCTCGCCAAACAGTTTGGCCCATACAAAAATATAGAAAAGCTGAAAGAGAAGGGCGTCATGCATGGTTGTGGTTGCCGGTTAAGCGTCTTATAACCTTACCCCTGTTCAGATACGTTCAGCCAGCAAAATCCGGCGCTGCACCACGATTTTTCGCCGCCGATCCAGCTCTCGATTTTTCCCGCGGCAGCCCTGTCTTCTGTCATCTTAAATTTAAGAAGAGAATTTTTTGGAGATGGTGCAGCTAGTGATGAAATTCGGAGAAAAAATTCATCTCGGCAACCTGATGATGGCTGAGATGAGCGGAATTTTTGCGGGTGCGTTTTTGGGGGCGATTGCAGCTGTCCTGGCAGGGGCAGTTAGCTCCGGGCGCTCGTGGCAGGCGGCCGCCCCGCTGGCCTTTATTTTTGTCCTGATTGCTATTGCGGAGATTTTCGGTTCCAGCGCGGGGGTTGCCGGCACCCTGCTCTCCGCGCTGGTGCTGGCGCTTTTGCTTCGCCCGGAGGCCACGGTCGCGGCGCGCGCCAATATCGCCTGGATGGTGCTGATCGGCATTCTGTTTTCATTTTTCTTTGCCCCGCGCACGGCTGTTTTTCACCGTTCGCGCCGCCTGCGCTGACGCAACAGCGGTCCAGCCTCGGGCATCCTACAACAATTTAGAGGGGATATTGCAGGAGGAAAGTTATATGGCAACCGTGCCGGCCATGCCGGAATCTGTCTCGAATCGCCCGCACTGGGCCCGTTCGCCCTTTTATTTCAACTCGGCGTCGCATCTGCTGCGGATTGGGCGCCAGAAAGCCACCAACCTGCAGGAACTGCTGGAAGCCATACGCACCTGTCCGGACGAATCGATTTTCCAGCACACATTTCAAACGCTCGAAGAGCACCATTTCATCCGGGAAGGTTTTTCCAACGATTTTTCCCACTGGGCCTTTGCCGCCTGCAATGAAGTTGGGCTGGCGGAGAGGCTGGCTGCCATTGACATCCGAGAGTTTACCTCGATTGCCGCGCTGCGCGAGCGGTTGATTCACCTTACCGAAAATTATCTGCAGAAGAACCCGCGGGCCGCCACGCGCACGGCGATGGAGACGTTCTATTTCATGGCCGCGGACCTCGTTGTGGTCCCAACACCATATGTAGCGCGCAATCTGGAAGAATTCGCCGAGGGCATGCGCAAAGTGAGCGTGCACAGCATTTATTACCACTTTATTGATGCGCGGCTGCGGCTCAAACTCAATTCCAGCGACTTTGCGGTGTGGCTGGAGCAGGAACTCGACTTTGGCCGCGCCGCCGACCGTCTCAATCGCATTGATATTTACACCTCCACACTGGAAGGCGTGCGTCGCAGCATCCTGAAGGTGCTGGAATCCGAAATGGGCCGCTGATCCATCTTCAGGCAGATAAAGGGGAACCGGGAATGAAAAAAAAGAATTCACAACAGGACCATGTTGTAACCGAGCAAAAACCGGAAACCACGGAGGAAACAAAGGCGGTACAGACGGTCACGACCGCGGAGACCGCGCCTCCCGTCGAAAGAGAGCGACGCATACGCGAAAGCGAAGTCCCTTCGCGATTCATCGAGCGGCGCAAGCATCCCAGGATTCAAACCATACCGCCGCCACCACCGGCGCCGCCCTGCTTCGAGGATTATCTGCCGATCATCGGGCAGCCGGAACTGGATGAAATCCGCTTCCTTGCCCGTCACCTGAAAGGCAAGACGGTCAAGATGGTCAACTCCACCGCTGTCGGAGGAGGCGTGGCCGAGATCCTCAACCGGCTGGTGCCGATCATGAATGAGCTGGAGGTCCCCACGCGCTGGGAGGTGATCACCGGCGGCAATGATTTTTACGAGGTGACCAAGGGCTTCCACAACGCGCTGCACGGCGGCGATTACAACCTGACCCAGCAGATTAAGGACATCTTCCTCTCCTACGGCGAGCAGAACCGTAAGAGGATGGAGTTCGTGGAAGACCTGTTTGTGATCCACGATCCGCAGCCGGCGCCGCTGATTCGCTCCAAGTCGGAAACGCGCGGCCGCTGGATCTGGCGCTGCCACATTGACCTTTCCAATCCGCATCCGGATGTATGGGCCTTCCTGCGCCCCTTGATCGAGCAGTATGACGCCACCATTTTCTCCACGCCGGAATTCTCGCAGCAGCTGCCGATTCCCCAGTATCTGTTTTATCCCTCCATCGATCCTCTGTCGGAGAAAAACAAAGATCTGGACGAGGCCTACATCGACAAGGTGTGCGACGACTTTGGCATCGACCGCTCTCGGCCCATTCTTACCCAGATTTCCCGCTTCGACCGGCTCAAAGATCCAGTGGGCGTGATTGAAGCCTACAAGCTGGTGAAGAAATATCTGGATTGCCAGCTGGTGTTGGCGGGCGGCGGCGCTACCGACGATCCCGAGGGCGCGGTGGTGCTGCAGGAAGTCATGGAGGCCGCGGGCGATGACCCAGACGTGATCATCCTGAACCTGCCGCCGTGGTCGGCGCTCGAAATCAATGCCCTGCAGCGCGTCTCCACCGTGATCATTCAGAAATCACTCAAAGAGGGGTTCGGCCTAACCGTGACCGAAGGCCTGTGGAAAGAGAAGCCCGTGGTGGCCGGCGCGGTGGGCGGCATTCCCAACCAGGTCATTCATAAGCTTACCGGCGTGCTGGTGCACTCCGTGGAGGGCTGCGCTTACCAGATTCGCTATTTGCTCACGCATCCTGAATTTGCTGCCCAACTCGGCAAAAACGGCCACGAGCACGCAAAGGAGAATTTCCTGATCACCGTAAATCTGAAACGCTGGCTGCTGTTGTTCCAGATATTGCTGGGCATGGTGCGCCCGTCGAAGACGCTTTGATTTTTAGCCGCAGATATACGCAGAAGAACGCAGATGAAGAAAAATCACATAGATGGCTGCTGGCATAGCCTTCGCACCACATGATCTGCGTTCATCAGCGTGCATCTGCGGCAACAAAGTCCGTTTTACACTTGCTCAGGCCACCAGATCAGTACTTCGATGAACCTCGAATAATGGAGTAATGGCTTTTCCTGCGGTAAATGAATTCCTGCGGCTGAGGCCATAGTGTTGACCTCGATTTCGGCTTCGGCCTCCTGCAGCGGCCACGGTAGATGGTGGATATAACCACGGCGCACCGAGCCTTGCTGCACGGTATAGAGGCAGTAACGCTCGGTGAGGAAATGCGCGAGCGAGCCTGACTCGCTCTGCTTAGGGTCTCCCACCGGCCAGTAGCGGCCGCGAAATTCAGCGGGGCGATTGCCGTTTATATCTATACGCCGGCTGCGGTACTCGATTTTTTTTTCCGCTGATTGAATGGACATATCGGCATAGAAATAAGGAAGCGCATAGAATCTGCGTGCGCCCCAAACCGCTATCTTACTTGCGGCATCCAGGCTGAAAAAATAAACCCCGGGAATTCCGCAATAGCTCACATAGGTTCTTACATTCAGTTCAGGAAAGGTACTCATTCCCGGTACCGGCGGCGACAGGCGGCCGCGAATGCCGCTCATCCAGAAGGGAGCAACCGCGATATAGGCCTGGCCGTGAAACAGGTCCAGATCCAGCTGCGCCGGGACCAGCCTGCGCAGCAGCTCTGTATCAACTACCCAGTGGGCAAATAAAAGATCATGCCAGCGCTGTCGCATGATCCACGGCCCGCGCGGCATGGGGATGGCCCGGTGCGCGGTTTGCATGAGTAAATGGTGCATGAACTGATGATTTTACCCGTGCAGGGAATACTCAACCATCATCCAGGTTAATTCGTATATAAGTAAGCCGTGCCATGCTAGCCCAGCAGCAGAGCAGGTTATACGTAAAGAAAGCTCGCCAGTTTGTAAGTTTTTGTAAATAGCTGGAAATTGCTGGTTCTTTTGGGCTGATGAATCGTCCAATAGAGTCCGCAAGGAAACAGAGCCCGCAAAAAAGGAAAGATGCTGCGTTCTTACCATTTATGAAACGAATCAACAAAAGAGCAAGATTGGCGCTGTACCTCTTACTGAGCCTGGAACTGATGCTGGTCTCGGTGTATTACTCGTGGGGGCGTCCCCATATCACCGCAGTACACGCGGCACAAGCCGTGCCTGCGCCGCATTCCGAGTCTCAGCCGGCTGCCGGGATCTAGCTCTTAGGCAGGGCACAGAGGCACGCAGAGAGGGAATACCGCCGGACTCGCTGGCTGGTATCCCCCGGTAATTGCTTTTCTGGTTTTGCCGTTAAGCCTTACGGTTAAGACGCCAGCAGCGATTCCACCACCGCATAAGCCTCTGCCAGGGCAGCATCGAGCTGGCCGGGATCTTTGCCTCCGGCCTCGGCCATGTCCGGACGTCCACCGCCGGAGCCGCCGACTTTTTCCGCTACCGGCTTGATCACCTTGCCCGCGGGCACGCGGCTGGTGAGGTCTTTGGTTACGCCCACGATCAGCGCGACCTTTCCATCTTCCTGCGAGGCCGAACCCAGCACCACCACGCCTGAACCCAGCTTGTTGCGCAGATTGTCCACCAGTGTCCGCATTTGATTGCGGTCGAGGTTTTCCACCCGCTGGGCAAGGACTTTTACGCCCTGAATCTCGCGCACCCGCTCCTGCGCCGATGAGACGCTGGAAGCCGCCGACTTCATCCGCAGCTGCTCCAGCTCTTTTTGCAGCTTTTTGATTTCGGCTTCTTTCTTCTCCCACTCGGAGCGCAGGGCCTCGGCGGGCGAGCCGCCTTTCTGGCTCTGCGGCGCCAGCGCGGCGACCAGGTGCCCCAGCTCGTGGTCGCGGCGGAAGTGCTGCAGCGAGCCTTCACCCGTCACGGCCTCCACTCGCCGCACTCCGGAAGAGACGCTGCCCTCGTCCAGAATCTTGATCAGGCCGATCTCGCCGGTGCTGCCGGTGTGAGTGCCGCCGCAGAGCTCGGTGGAAAAATCGCCGATCTTCACCACGCGCACGCGCTCGCCATACTTCTCGCCAAACAGCGCCATGGCCTTGTATTCGTTGACGGCCACGTCAATCGGCACGTCTTCAATGGTCTCGACCTTGATGTTGCGCAGCACTTCTTTGTTGATGAGGTCTTCAATGTCCTGCAACTCTTCGTCGGCCACGCCGGTGAAGTGGGAAAAATCAAAACGCAGATGCCCCGGATCGACCAGAGATCCCGCCTGCTTCACATGCTTGCCCAGCACCTCGCGCAGACCGGCATGAAGCAGATGCGTGGCGGTGTGGTTGCGCATGGTGGCGGTGCGGACTTCTGCATTAACTACTGTATCTAATACATCTCCAACACAAATTTTCTGTTTGGCAATAACTTTGTGAGCACGAACTCCTTGAATTGGCTGCACGCATCCGTACACATCGGCAAGAACTAGGGTTCCTGTTTCATAGTCCTTAAATGCTCCAATATCTCCAACTTGGCCACCTGAGTCCGCATAAAATGATGTCCTATCCAGAATGATGTCACCTTTTTCTCCAGGTAGGATTGCGGTTACTCCAGCTCCATCTTTTATGATGGCAATAACTTTAGAGCCGACGGAAATCAGCTGTTCGTATCCTTCAAAAATGTTTTTATCTAATTCACGATAAATGGGCGCAGCTGTCTGCTTCGCTACGCCCTTCCAAGAGGCACGGGCACGATCCTTTTGCCTGCGCATGGCATCATTAAAGCCTTCAACATCCAGCTTATGGCCTTGATCACGGGCCATCTCCTGCATGAAGTCTAGTGGAAGACCAAAGGTATCCCACAAGCGAAATGCCTGATCCCCATCAATCATGACTGCAGGGACATCTGTGGCCAGCCATTGCTGCTTAAATCTTTGTGAGCGGCTCTGGCCGAGCTCACGCTCAACCGCCTCGAATAAAACTGACCAATTGTCTCCTCTTTTAAAAGACAATACAGAGGCATCTGATAAGATTTTTGCACTTGACGGCTTCTCTTGATATAGTTCATTCAATAGACCACCAAAATGCTTTTGATTGATTAGTGAGTCCCACTCTTTTAGTCCCTGCTCGAGTGCAATGGCAAAACGTCTTTCTTCTGCATATATAACCTTACTAACGTGCTCTGCGCTATTACACAGTTCAGGATATGCATCTTTCATAAGGTCCCGCACTGCAAATACCATTTCTGCAAAAAAAGGCTTCTGTACTTCCAGCATTCGACCATGGTTCATTGCACGTCGCAGGATTTTGCGCAGTACGTATCCACGCCCTTCATTCGCTGGAAGTACACCGTCAGAGATCAAAAAAGTACAGGCGCGCGCGTGGTCGGCAATCACACGCAGAGAAGCAGCTGAGTGGGCGCTTTTTTCTGCTACCAGCTCCTTCTTTAGATCAACACCCGTTAGTTCGGCAGCTTTCTTTGTTAAAGGTGTGAAAAGATCCGTGTCGTAGTTTGTGATCACGCCCTGCAGAATCGATGCCGTGCGTTCCAGTCCCATTCCGGTATCGACCGATGGTTTGGGCAGAGGATTGTATGTTCCAGCCGCATCGCGGTCGAACTGCATGAAGACCAGGTTCCAGAATTCGACGTAGCGTCCGCACTCGCAGGGGAACTTGCAGTCGGTGTGGCCCTGCTCGGAGGCTGCCGGCCCCATGTCGTAATAGATCTCGCTGCAGGGGCCGCAGGGGCCGGTATCGCCCATGGCCCAGAAGTTGTCCTTCATGCCCAGAGTGAAAATGCGGTCTTTGGCCGCACCGGCTTCGAGCCAGTATTTCTCCGCCTCATCGTCACGCGGAATGCCCTGCTCGCCCTGGAAGATGGTGAAGTAGAGCTTGCTGACATCGATGCCGAACCATTCCTTCGACGTGATCAGCTCCCACGCGTACTGGATCGCCTCGCGCTTGAAGTAGTCGCCAAAGCTGAAGTTGCCCAGCATCTCAAAGAACGTGTGGTGGCGCTTGGTGAAGCCCACATTCTCCAGATCGTTGTGCTTGCCGCCGGCGCGCACGCATTTTTGCGACGACGCAGCGCGGGTGTAGTCGCGCTTTTCGAGGCCCAAAAAGACGTCCTTGAACTGGTTCATGCCGGCGTTGGTGAAGAGCAGCGTAGGATCGTTGGCCGGCACCAGGGACGACGAGTGCACGCGGCGGTGGCCTTTGCCTGCAAAGAAGCGGAGGAATGTTTCGCGAATATCGTTTCCAGTGAGCATTGGTCTCTATTTAATCACAGGGAGACGGGCAAAACCTTACCGCGGATTGGCGCGGATGAGCGCGGATTGAAGAACTTACCACTGATCGCACAGATGACACTGATTTGAATTCGAAGATCTTTTAGAACTTGTTCCAAAAGCATATTTAATACCGCCGCATTTTTATTGCAGGGGGCTGAAAGCCCACAATTTTACTGGCTTTAACGGCACGAATAAATTCGTGCCCTGATACAAACCTGTTTCTGGAATACGCTCTCATGCAGATCAGTGCCCATCTGTGTGAATCAGTGGTAAGCGTCCTCAATCCGCGTGTATCCGCGCAAATCCGCGGTAAAAGGTTTATCCCGGGGGCCAGCTCAGATTTCTTCCGCCGATCAGGTGCAGGTGCAGATGGAAAACGGACTGTCCCGCGCCTGGGCCTACGTTGTACACGGTGCGGTAGCCATTCTCTATGCCGCGCTGGCGGGCGATTTTGGCGGCGACGAGCTGGCAGTATCCCAGCAGCTCGGCATCGGCGTCCTCGGCTTCTTTCAGTCCGATGATGTGCTTTTTAGGAATAATCAGCACATGCGTGGGCGCCTGGGGGTTGATGTCCTCGAAGGCGTAGGTTTTTTCGTCCTCGTAAACCTTTTTTGAGGGAATCTTACCGGCGATGATGTTGCAAAAGAGGCAGTCTGACATAACGCAGAGATGGTAACAAAGAAAGGGCAACGGCTTACCGCGGATTTTAAATGCGCTCCTCCCGCTTTGCGGGCTGCGCGCAGGCCTTCGGCAGAGAGGAAGTGACTTCTTTATTCTGTTTACCCAGCCCTTAGCCAGTCCGCTGCGCATAACGCGCAACGGACTGGCACGGACTGGGCTAACTTCTTCCGCCCCTGCCGGGGCTGTACTGTTTTCGAGCTAAGTGCTGATTGCTAAGGGCTAAGTGCTGCTTTTCTCAATCCAGCCGCACCAGAAACACTGACGCCTCGGTTTCGGTCTCTTTGATGAGCTCTTCGGCGCGGTGCTTATCATCGTCGGCAACGCGGACCCGCAGCCAGGAGGTGCCTTCCGGGCCGGTGAACTGCAGCACGCGCGCTGTCTGGTAGCGGCGGGTGATTTTGGCCTTCAGTTTGGTGGCATCCTGCGCGTTGGTGAAAGCGCCGATCTGCACACACCACTTCCCGCCGGTTTTGCTGGCGGCGGGCGATTGCAGTACCTCAATTTTGACCAGCGCGCCCCCGCGCGTGTAAACGCCGATTTTTTTGGCCGAGGCCCGGGAAAGATCGATGATGCGGTCGCTGACGAACGGTCCGCGGTCGGTGATCCGCAGCAGGACAGACTCGCCGGTCTTTACGTTGGTGACGCGGGCAATCGAGTTCAGAGCGATGGTGCGGTGGGCGGCGGTGAGGCGGTCCATGTCGAAGGGTTCGCCATTTGCGGCCTTGCGATGCTGGAAGCCTGGTCCGTACCAGCTGGCGCGCCCGGTTTCGGTGTAGAGCGGTTTGATGTCCGGAGATACCGTGATTTCCGGTTCCGGCTCGGCTTCGGGTGTGGCCACCGGAGGCTGAGGAGAAGGCGTGGGAGCAGGGCTGGCCGCGGGCGGAGGCGGAACGCGCTCCGGAGTATTGGAACCAGTCTGGCGTTTGGGCGCGCCGCCACAGCCGGCCATCAGCAAGGCCAGCAGGGCGACCAGAGCAGCTAGCGGGAGCGCTCTTTGTCCATGTACTCGGCCAGACGGGTAAGCTTCTCTGCCGCAATGCGCAGGGCTTTGGTGGAGTGGGTGCGAATGGAGGGCACTACCTCGTCGTTGAGGTAAGCAATCACCTTTTCGCTCTCCTGGTCCAGCTTCTCCGCTGCCTGACCCAGTCCCTGGTCGAGTTTTCGTCCAAACTCGGCGAAGGACGCTTTGCTCTTCTTCTGATTCTGAGTGTCGTCGGGAGTCATATTGGTGCGCCATTATGTAAGTTTACGAAATGGCCAGAGGTTTTGATTATCAACAAATAGCCGGGGACGGGTCAATCAACTTCGGTAAGCGGGCGCCTGGTCAATCAATCCCCCCGCGTAACGTATAAAGCCCGGGTATGCGCCCCACTTCGTGCAGTGCCTTGTGCCTGACCCGGGCGAATGTTTTTAAAAGTTTTATTTAGAGAATCTGGCCCCAAACACGGGATAGGTCTCCGGCCAGTTGCTGAGTACACGGCGAACGATGCTGGCGCGGTGGTGGCTGGAACGCAATAAGGGGACGCCATGGCTCTGGAAGGTGATCTCCACCTGAGTATCAACTTCCAAAATGTGGTCGGAGGAGAAGAGCACCCCGGTCTCACTCAGGTTAACGGTTTCACCTGTCAACCAATCCTGCTGTCCATGGGTGCGATAGCGTAACGGAATCCGGAGCGGGAAACGAGCTGCCCGACTTGCTGCTAACTTACTTGCTAGTTCTTCCAAACGATCTTGCTGCCTTTCTTGCGGCCACCTACCAGCGACCCTGAGAATACCCACTCAGTCTGAGGCCAGAAAACCCGAACAGGGTTTGCCGGCGCCCGGACGGCTCCCAAAAATTTGAGAGAAGTGTGCACTGCCGTGTGACGCACTGTCAAGGCGAGGCCCTGCCACAGCACCAGCCAGAATAGGTTTACTGCGGTTGATATTCGCCGTATGAGATTGTCGCCAAAGGAGTTATTTGTTTACCTGGAATTTACCCTTAGTTGGGCTGCGGTGCATTGCCGGTGGGTGGAGCCTAGGAGCAAGGTAGCAATCGGAGGAAGGAAAAACTCATGGCGAAAAATCAGCAATATAGGTTTCGTGAAGCCAAACGAATTCAGCAGAGCTTTCTGGCGAACCTTGAGAAGAAGACACTCAACTGGCTGGCGGCGCACACTCCCGCCTGGATCGGCTCGGACCATCTCACCTTTCTTGGCCTGCTGGCCATGACCGGTACCGGATTAGGGTACTGGTGGTCGAGCCGCAACCGCTGGGGGCTGATGGTGGTGATCGCCTGCCTGGCCCTGAACTGGCTGGGCGACAGCCTGGACGGGACACTGGCCCGCTTCCGCAACTGCCAGCGCCCGCGTTACGGCTTTTATGTGGACCACATGGCCGATGCTTTCAGCGCCCTCTTTTTGCTGGGCGGCCTGGCGCTTTCCGGCTACATGTCACCTCTCGTGGCGCTGGGGCTGCTGATTGCCTATCTTCTGCTTTCGATTGAGGTGTATCTGACCACTTACACTCTGGGTGATTTCAAGATTTCTTACTTCAAAATGGGGCCCACCGAGCTGCGCATTCTGCTCTCCGTGGGAAATCTGGCCCTGTTTCTGAAGCCAGCGAGGCCCATGGTGCATTTTGCGGGCGAGGTCTACAGCCTGTTCAACTTTGGCGGGACCATCGGCATTTCCGGAATGCTGCTGATCCTGCTCACGTCAGCCATACGCCACACGGTTGAACTCTACCGGCGCGAGCCGTTGCCGGAGACGAAACTCAAGCCTCAAGACGATCAAGCCGCTCAGCCGGCTTTTTCGCAGAGCCTGCCCAGAGTGAGCAGCGCACGGTCATGAGCTTCCGACCAGTGGTGGGCGCAGTTGAGACGCACGTAGTTTTTGTAGCGTCCGGTGGCGGAAAAAATTGTGCCGGGCAAGATGCTGATGTGCTCGGCCAGCGCCGCCTGGTAGAGCCGGAGGGCGTTGATTTTGGGCGGCAGCTCCACCCAGAGCACGTGGCCTCCGGCGGGCCGGCTAACCCGCGTGCCTTCCGGGAAGTATTTGGCGATGGCCTGGCGCACCAGGTCCACGTATCCGGCGAGCGTCTTGCGAATGCGTTTGAGATGGCGATCATACCCGCCGGAAGCCATGAACTCGGCAATCACCAGCTGGGGCAGGGAAGGGCTGGCCACGGTGCTCATAAACTTTAGGCGTTCGAGCTCGGCGCGAAAGCGGCCGGGCACCACCCAGCCAATGCGGTATCCGGGCGAAATGATTTTGGAAAAAGATGAGCACAGCAGGACCAGACCTTTGCGGTCAAAAGATTTGAGCGTGCTGGGACGCGGGCCATCAAAGGCGAGTTCGCCATAGACGTCATCTTCAATGATGACGACGTTGCGGCGGGCGGTGAGATCGACCAGGGCTTTCTTGTAATCGTCCGAGAGCACATAGCCCAAAGGGTTATGGCAGTTGGGCATCACCATGCACGCCTTGATGCGGTGCTTGCGGATGGCGTGATCCAGTTCGTCAAGGTCCATGCCCTGCTGCGGGTGGGTAGGGATCTCAATTACTTTCACCTGGAAGAAAGCCGCCAGCTCTAACATGCCGAAATAGGTGGGCGACTCCACGGCGATCACGTCGCCGGGTTTGGCCACGGCGCGCAAACACAGGCTCAGGGCTTCCTGCGCGCCGCAGGTGATGACCACGTCACGCGGGGCAAAGCCGCTGCCGCTCTCAAGCGAACGCCTTGCGATCTGCCGCCGCAATGGCTCTGCGCCGGGCGGAAAATCGTAGCTCATGCTGTGGTGCGGATTATTTCGCACAATGCCGCGCAGAATCAGATTCAACCGGCGGTTGGGAAACAGCTCGGGGCTGGCGCAGCCGGCGCCGAAGGGAATGTTGGCTGGATCGCTGGCCGATTCCATGATGCCCGCGAGAATGGCGCTGGTGCCCAGCGCGGCAGGCTGGGTCTTCGCAGCTTCGAACTGCGGCTCGGGAATCGCGACGGAGTGCGGCGCGCGCACGTAAAAGCCGGACTGCGGCCGCGCTTCGAGATATCCGCGGTTCTCGAGCAGCAAATAAGCCTGCAGAGCGGTGGAGATGCTCACGCCCCGCTGGCGGCTGATCTGGCGCAGAGAGGGTACGCGGTCGCCGGTGCGCAGCGCGCCCCGCGCCACCTGCTGCGTAAGGCTTTCGGCTATCCGAACGTAAAGAGGAGAATCGCTGTCCGAAGCAATTGCAGCTCGCATGGGCAGGAGCATAACACACAATAATTACGAAACTGTACTGGTTATAATATTGCAAATCTGAAGCTGTATATGCATCCGGTAAACTGCATATTTCCGCCTGAATCGGCGGGCTTCCTGTTGGGTGTGACTGGTCTGGTTTTCAGGTGTAGATTGGTTGGCGAGTAAAGATTTCTTTGCTTCAGGGACTCCTTTATGACCTCGGTGCGAATGGACAAATGGCTTTGGGCCGCACGGTTTTTTAAGACGCGCGCGCTGGCGTCGCGGGCCTGCGACCTGGGCAGAATCAGCTCCGGCGGACAGCTGGCCAAGCCGGCGCGCGATGTCCGCGTGGGTGACATGCTGCAGATCAAAAATGACGGCGGCGATTTTCAGGTGGAGGTATTGCTGCTGAGCGAGGTGCGCGGCCCGGCAGCGGTGGCCCAGACTCTCTACCGGGAAACCGAGGCCAGCCGGGAGCAGCGGCAAAAACTGATCGAGGCACGCAAAGCCATGCCCTACTTTGAAGACGACAGAGCAGGCAGACCCACCAAACGCGACCGCAGGGATATTGCCCGGCTGCGGGGAAGATGAGTGCCACGGGAACTGGTAATTGATTTGTGACCGTTGCAGACTTTCTGCGTGGAGAGACAATCCACGCCATTCTGACGCTGTTACATACGGGAACTGTGTCTTGCCTGGTCCTGCCAATGCTGGATATCTTTTAATCAAATAGATAGTACTGGCAGGCAATAGATAGTCAGCATTAGTAAACCCTTAAAAACAGTACAAAATTCTTGCCTGTGTACTTGTAGGCATAACTATCTATGGTAAGGTTGTGGCTGCAGTTTGCAGCATTGCGAAGAAAAGAAAGGAATAAACTTTAATGACTAGCTCTGAAGTAATTCGTGCATGGAAAGATCCAGAGTATCGGTCTAACCTTAGCGAGTCTGAAATGTCTATGCTTCCGGAGAATCCTGCCGGACAAATTGAACTCAGTGACCGCCAACTGCGCAATAAATTTTTGACTACCCTGTCGGTTTGTGGAACAACGGTAGTGGACTCCTGCGTTAAACCTCCTCAGCAATGCCCGTAATGGACGATGTTGGGGAGAGATGTCAGCATCCTTCCTGATAATAGTCATACATGGAATCAGTCACGTTTTGTTCCGTGGCTGGTTCCATTGAATGGATTCATGTCAATTTCGACTGGAGACCAGTCCCCCTTAGCCGATGAAGATTCCTCTTCCTCAAAGTTACTGCCCCAATTGGTATCAAGGCACCCACTTAACAGAACGCATTGCGGATTTGCGTGCTTCACGCCTTAACCCAGGCACGATCGACCGTGGCCGCGCAGAGAAAAGGCTGCGTGTATGGAAGAGCCAGCAACCGTTTGACCAGGACGGATATTTTGCCCGGCGCCTGGAACTGGACCAAACCACGGAAGCGGAGATGCTTCAACTACTGGGCCAGACAAGTGCACATCATGGAGAAGTGCTTCCGTGGGCACGTGAGCTTGAAGAAGCTTTTGCCCGGATAAATCCAGCCGTACGGTCTTTTCCGGGCATATGGGACGGCGAAGGCAAAGAAGATGCCGGCTTTCTGACGGCGCTGCGGCCCATCGTTGATCAAGCCCTGAACAGGCTGCATACCGAGGCGCAAAAACTGGTTCAATCGAGAGATGCATCGCCTTTCGATGCTGATTCGATTCCGGCAATTTTTTTCCCTCATTTGCGACGGCGTTTACTGGCAATGCTGAACCGCACGATGGTGCTGGAATTGAATATTGCCAGGCTCGAAGGCCATCTGGATGGAGAAACATCCGAAGAACGCTTTCACAGTTTCCTGCAGCGGTTGCAAGACAGAGAAGCAACTCTGAAACTTCTCCGCGAATATCCCGTACTGGCCCGTCAGATCATGGTCCGGATCGAGCAATGGCTCACCTTCAGTCTGGAGTTTCTCGGCCACTTGTGCACGGACTGGGACAAGATCAGATCTGAATTTTTTTCGGATTGCCATCCCGGCACGCTGGTCGAAGTACAGGGAAATGCCGGCGACAATCACAGAAATGGCAGAAGCGTATTGATTAGCAGGTTCAGCGGCGGTGCGAAGCTGGTTTACAAGCCAAGATCGCTGACTCTCGACATCCACTTTCAGGAATTGCTGCAATGGATCAATGAGCGGGGCAGCCATGCTCCCTTTCGCACGCTCGGCCTTCTCGACTGCCAGGGGCATGGCTGGGCCGAATTTATTACAGCGACAAGCTGCAAAAGTGAAGAGGAAGTGCGGCTCTTCTATGAACGGCAGGGAGGTTATCTCGCGCTGTTGTATGCCCTGGAGGCCAGCGATTTCCACATGGAAAACGTTATCGCGGCAGGGGAACATCCGGTTTTGATCGATCTTGAGGCCCTTTTCCATCCTCGAATGGGAGAAGGCCTGCCGGATTCGGCCGATGAACGTACTGCCAGGGTACTGAACTATTCTGTTCTGCGTATAGGACTGCTGCCAAGGCGCATCTTTGGCGATGAAGAATCCAATGGCATTGACGTGAGTGGGCTGGGAGGCGCCAGTGGGCAACTTACGCCCAATGCCGTCCTGAGTTTGGAAGCAAGCGGGACAGACGAAATGCGGTTCACCCGCAGACGTCTGCCCATGCTGGACCAGGCCAACCGGCCCGCGCTGCGCGGGGCCGAGATCGACATTCAGGGCTATGGCGACGCGATCGTAGCGGGCTTTGTCGCGATCTATGACCTCCTTCTCAAATATCGTGATGCCCTGCTGTCCCCTGATGGACCGATAGCACGGTTTTCGAATGACCGCGTGCGCGTGCTGCTCCGCCCAACCGAAGTTTACTCTGTGCTGTTGTGGGAGAGTCTGCATCCGGACGTATTGCGGGACGCTCTGGAGCGCGACCGGCTGTTTGATCATTTATGGATGAACGTCGAGGATTGCCCGTATCTTGAACGTGTAATCGCGGCGGAACGCCACGACCTTCTGGTGGGTGATGTACCCATTTTCACCACACTGCCCTCGACGCGCACGGTGTGGAGCAGCACGGAGCAAAAATACGATGAGTTCTTCGAGCAGTCGGGACTTGAAATGGTCGCGCAGCATTTGCGGCAGATGGATGCCGCGGACATGGACCGCCAGATATGGTTCATCCGCGCCTCGTTGACTTCATTGAGCCTGGCGGAAACAACGTCTGCAAAGACACGCCGGACCACGACGGTCCCGACTTCCGAGGTAAGCCGGGAAAGACTCATCGCCCACGCGACACGAGTGGGCGACCGTTTAAAAGAGCTGGCGCTGGAAAGTAAAGAATCCGTTTCGTGGGTAGGCATTGGCCTTGAGAATGAACGCTCCTGGTCCATCCTGCCGCTGGGGCCAAAACTTTATGACGGACTTCCGGGGATTATGTTGTTTCTCGCATATCTCGGCTCCGTTACTGGCCGAGACGATTACACCGTGCTGGCCAAAGCGGCACTGGTCACTCTGCGGCGCCAGTTGACTGAGTCCCTGGAAACCATGCCCATCGGTGCTTATTCCGGCATAGGCGGGATCATCTATGTACTCTGCCACCTCAGCGTCTTATGGAAAGATGATGCACTGCTTTATGAAGCGACAAAGCTGGTGGACCGCCTTCCAGAAAAGATCGAGAAAGATGCGCACCTCGATATTATTGGCGGAGCTGCCGGGTGCCTTGCGGTTCTAATCGCACTGTACCGCGCAGGTGCTTCCGATCACGTCCGTTCGATTGCAATACAATGCGGCGATCATCTCATACGGAAAGCGCGCCCCATGCCACAGGGCGTCGGCTGGGTGTCGAAGGGGGTTGCGGAAAAGCCCTTGACCGGGCTTTCGCACGGCGGGTCGGGTATTGCGCTGGCCTTATCCAGACTGGCCGCGGTGACGGGTGAGGACCGCTTCCACAGGACGGCACTGGAAGCAATTGTCTACGAGCGCAGTCTCTTTCTGCCCGAAGCCGCAAACTGGCCTGACCTGCGGCGAGAGCTGGAACCCGGAGCGCACTGTTCGGTCATGTGGTGTCACGGCGCGCCGGGCATCGGACTGGCGCGGCTGGATATGCTGGAACAGGCAAATGACGGAGAATTCAGAATAGAGGCTGAAACGGCCCTGCAAACCACTCTGGCTGACGGGTTCGGGTTTAGCCATTGCCTTTGCCACGGCGATCTGGGGAATCTGGAAGCGATTCTGCAAGCCAGTTCTGTATTACCTGACCCGCTCTGGAAAACAGAGCTTAACCGCCTGGTTGCAGTCACACTGCATAGTATTGAAGAGGACGGCTGGCTTTGCGGAACGCCATCCAATGTGGAGACCCCGGGGTTCATGACAGGATTAGCTGGTATTGGCTATCAATTGCTGCGCCTGGCTGAACCGTCGCGTGTGCCTTCTGTCCTGTGCCTGGCTCCACCTGCGTAAAATGCCTCCATCGCTGTTCCTTTTATATCTGATGAATTGCCAGCGATGCTCGTCCTGGAGCTACTGATTAACCTGCGTGGTGGTGGCGCGGGCAGCAGGCTCATCAGGAACAACAGAAATACCATGCCCACCAAAACGTAGACGATCCATATAAGTCAATCACCTCAATGATCTAGTGAGTTTCATCGGCTTTTCGTTTCATTTCCATTAGTAAAAAAGCAAATCAGTGGCCGAACCTGGGGCATGGCTAAGCCGTTGAATTGAAACAGCATTTCTGGAAACTCGAAGCGAATGTGTGTCAAACGCAACACGGGGATTGTTGCTAAGAACCGCCCTAATGGAATACACCGTAAGGACCGTAGTTTTATGCTGTCAGGAAAGCCGCATACGAGCTTCGGGGTGCTTCAGTTTAGGGTACTGGCCGTGTGGAAAGTTTTACATATCTCTGGAACAATGATTTTAGTCCTTAATTTTTATATTTTTTGCCCATGCGAAAGGCAGTGATGAAATCGAACTTATCTCTTCTTGTGTGTGTAACAACAGCATTATTGAGTTTGCAGGTTTTTGGCCAGCAGCCGGAATCACAGCCTTCGTCCTCATCATCCGGCAATATGCCTGCGGCACAACAGGAAGCTTCGCCCTCCCCGGCGTCCGCATCGGGCGCTATTCAGCAAGACACTATTCGGCAAGACAATCCGCAGCCAAAGCCGCAGAGCGAGCAGGAAAAAGAACTGCAGAAACAGGAGCAGTCACAGCGTATTTTCGGTTTGGCTCCGATGTTTGGCGTTACCAGCCGCCAGAATGCGGCGCCGCTGACGCGCGGAGAAAAATTTCACTTGTTCACCAAGGGGGCTTTTGATCCGTTTGCGTTTGCCGCAGCCGGTCTGCAATCAGGCATTGGCCAGGCGCAGAACGAATTTCCGGGTTACGGCCAGGGGGCTGCCGGTTATGGGAAGCGTTACGGGGCTTCACTGGCGGACCAGGTCTCCAGCAGTTTCTTCAGCAACTATTTCTATCCGGTATTGCTGAAGCAGGACCCGCGCTACTTTCGTCTGGGAGAAACGTCGATCAAACATCGAATTTTTTACTCCATGAAGCAGGAATTTACCTGCAGAACCGACAAGGGGACAAGGAGCTTCAACTGGTCCAACGTTCTGGGAGCGTTCACGGCCGGAGGAATTTCCAACATCTATTATCCGAGCACAGACCGGGGCGCCGGCCTGACTCTGAGCCGTTCCGCCATTGCCCTGGCGTATGGCAGCATAGGCGGTCTGGTTGATGAATTCTGGCCGGACGTGAACCGCAAATTATTCCACAAAAAAGATAAACAGAAAGCAGCCGAACAGCATTAACCCCCTGGCGTAATGGCAATCGCCCGCAAGGGACTGCCCGATCCGTTCACGATCTTGAGCGGCGCGGCAAACACTACGGCTCCGGTTGGCGGAAGCTGGTCGAGGTTGCACAGCCCGGCCAGCCCGAATTTTCCGCTGCCGTGCATGAAGTAGTGATTGGGAAACGGCGGATCAAAGATTCCGGCGCAGCCCGCGTCCGTGCCCACGGTTTCCACACCAACTCCGAGAATGTCCCGCTCTTTCGCCAGAAACTGGGAGCACTCTTTCATGAATCCTGGAGTATGCGGGTGGCCATCTTCCTGCATATTGATGAACTCCCGTGGATCGGAGCGTTTTGACCATCCGGTGCGGAGCAGAACCCACGCTCCCGCGGGGATTTTGCCATGTTTGCTTTCCCACTGCTGTACGCGCTCGACCGTCAGCAGAAAATCGGCATCGCTTTGCGCGTCGGCCGTGGCATCGATGACACAGGCAGGGCCGACAAATTTTTTGGGATTAATCTGGTCCACGCTGTTTTCCGGCAGGTCTTTGCCGCTGACCCAGTGAATGGGCGCATCAAAATGCGTTCCCGTATGCTCGCCGGTTTCAAATCCGTTCCAGTACCATGCCGGGCCGCGCTCATCATAGCGGGCGATTTCCCACATGCGGAACGCGGGTGTATTCGGCCATTGTGTGGGCAGCGGCAGCAGCGGTGTTGCTGCGCTGAGTGGTTGAGTGAGATCGACTATACGAAGAGCGCCACTGTTGAGCTGGGCAATGAGTTCGGGGAGGACATTGGACATCTTTCGTTTCCTTTATATTTTTTATTAATTGAGAAAACGTTTCAACAACATGATTGCCGGGAGCTTGCTGCTGCAAAAAATGTATTTAGGCCAGTCCATCTAAACCAAAAGGGCTAAAGGCTGCAATTTCATTGCGTTTATCGATACGAATAAATTCGTGCTCTGATACAAAACTTAATTTGAAACATGCTCTTAAGCGTTGTTTTTTGTGAGCTTTTTAATATGCCGTTTTGAATGAAAAGCGATTTTCGTGCAACGCCAGATCGGTGACGTGTCCTTTGGGGCCCAAGGTTTCAACTTTGGCCGCCGTGCAACTCATGTCGTTGCGGTGAAGCGCCTCATCGAAGGCGTGTGTGAATTCCTCCACGGTGCGAGCGGTTTGCGTATGAGGAATGCCGGAAGAGCTGACCGCTGCAGCCAGATCGCTGCCCGTGGCCGTGGGAAAGCCACCCAGGGAAAGAGGGCTTTCATTATCGAAAATGACATGCAGCAGATTTCCGGGATGATGTATGCCGGTACGTCCTTCCACATGGGCTTGCGGGTTAGCAGCAGTAGCTCCGCAGGATGCAGCTGCCAGGGATCGCGCTTGCAGAAATGGCCACGATAACGGGACCGTCAAGGTCCTGGCAAGGGCGGAGACCAGACCGATTCCGCATTTCTTTAGTTCTTCATCTACCACACGCGAGTTAGCAAGTGAGACAGGCATGAAAAACTAACGAAGGGCTATCTTATCAGTGCGATTCGGTTTGTGCATTGACAGATTGTGAAATTACCCAGCGGGTGACTCAACGATAGTATCCGCGCCTTGCCTCGACCAGCAGTTTACCTTCGCGTTTGCGCACGTCCGGCGAAAGTTTCACTTCGATTTTGCAAAACTTGCCTGTGCTCTTGCCTGGCGGCGGACGATAGCCGAGGGTGTAGCGCGTGCGAATCTCGTCGATCCAGTTCGCCAGCATGGACTCCATTTTCTTCGCACTGCTCTCGATTACATGGCCGCCAGTCAGTTGCGAATACTGCCAGACGTCGCCCGGTGGATAGAGCATTCCGGAAACAATTCTGGATGAATCGTGCAGCGCCATTTGATCGGAAATCTCACTGGTCCGCAGCAGGGTATAGACCACGGCGCCGGATTTGAGCAGCTCCGCAGTCGCCTGATTTTTAGTATGCAGCTGGCTGGCGGAGAGGCTGCGTCCGTAGCGCTGCCGGATTTCTTCCGACGGTATGTTGGGGACGTTGTCGGTCATCCACAGGACTACGCGGCGGCTGGAGGGAATTTTCGATCTGGCCGACTGGACCGCCGCCTGAAATATTCCTTCATTGAAGAAAGCGGCTTCTCCGCTCTCCATTTTGCTCGCTTTTAGAATGGCATCCGCCGCCAGCTGACGATCAGTGGTGAAGTCCTGAAGCACCACCGCCGAAGCGGAGTACACCATGACCGCGACTTCATCATCGGGCCTGAGCCGGTGGAGTGCCTGCAGCGATCCGGACGCCAGTGATTTCAGTACCGGCCGCACACTGTCGGTAAGATCAAACAGAAAAACCACGGAGAGCGGCAATTCGTCCTGACTGAAGGAGATGATTTTCTGCTGGACGCCATCTTCATAGACCTGAAAGTCCCGCGACTCAAGAGGGCTGATGGCCCTGCCGGTCTTCGCATTGAGCACCTGAGTATCTACCGTGACCATGCGGACGCTGACTCGGAGCGTCTCGCCGGTATTTTCCTGAGCGCTGGAGAGTATTCCGAAGCCCGCCATGGCTAGGATAACGCACTGGATGTATCTGCCGGCAATCATGGTTTTCGAATCACAAAGTGTTTACTCAAACTTCGAGAAGTCCGGCTTGCGCCGCTCAAGGAAGGCTGCAAAAGCTTCTTTGGCTTCTCCGCCCTGCAACATCAGTGCAAACTGGCGTTCTTCGGCGGCCATGGCTTCTGTTACGGCTGCGGCACTGTGGCGCTTCAGCAGCGTCTTCGTCGCGCGCAGGGCGGAAGGCGGTTTTTGCGTGAGTTGCCGGGCGCGCTCTGTCGCCGCATTCAGCACTTCCTGATCGGGAAAAGTCTGGTTCACAATGCCAAGATTTTTGGCTGTCTCGGCATTGAATGGTTCGCCCAGAAAAAGCAGCTCGGCAGCGCGATGGTGGCCAGCGAGCGTGGGCAGAATCATGCTGGAAGCAGCTTCCGGGCAAAGCCCCAGGTTGACGAAAGGAAGCTGAAAGCGCGATCCCGCGCCAGCATAGACCAGATCACAGTGCAGCAGCATGGTGGAGCCGATTCCAATCGCGACGCCAGCAACCGCCGCTACAATCGGTTTTTGTACCGCTGCCAGCACGCGCAAATACTCGAGAGCCACGGCAGGTTCACCCGGCGCGGCGCTGGCGAAATCCTGCAGATCGTTGCCGGCGGTGAAGCAGTCCGGCGTGCCGGTGATCAAAATTGCGCGTACGTCGGAGCTGGATTCTGCCTGGCGCAGCGCTGCGGTCATTGCCATGTACATCTTGCGGGTGAGGGCATTTTTCTTCTCCGGACGCTCCATACGAATGGTAAGTATTCGCTCCTGCGTGTGCACCAGTATCTGGTCCGCCATTTTTTTGCCGGCTCCTGTTCAAACTTGAAATCGTTCCAAATCGGAATCCATCCAGCATACCGTTGAACCTGTGCAGATGGAATCCTGATTTGTTCAAGGCTGCATCCGCCGGTCTTCTTTGCTGGTCCATGTTGCTCACCGGCTCTGCTCAGGAACTCAGCAGGCTGGCTCGTGTGTGTATGCCGATGGCATCCTGTGTTTAAGCCGATTCATCAGACCATTTATCACTAGTTATTTAACCATTACTAGTTACTTAGCAAGCAGGGGGTTCAAGGTGAAAAAGATTTTTCTGCTGATGACATTTTTGGCGGTTTTGGGACTGTGTGTGGCGGGTGCACAAACCGGTTCCAGCCAAAATACGCCCACCAATACTGACAACACCAAAGCTACCAAAGCGGAGCGCGATACCGAAGACCGCGCCGATAAAAACGCCGGATCGGACCAGGAGTCCATCAAGGCGAGCGACAACAGCAAGGTCGCGGAACGGGCCGCCAGCGCCGCAACCGCCCTGAGCGAAATCATGAACATGCCGGACAGAGGCGTTCCCGGTGAGATTCTGGCCGGGGCCAAATGCGTGATTATGCTGCCCGGCGTGAAGAAGGCCGGCTTCATCGTGGGCGGGCGTTATGGACGAGGGTTTGCTGCCTGCCGCACTCCCAATGGATGGAGCGCGCCCGCGCCGGTATTTTTGGGTGGCGGCAGTTGGGGCGCCCAGATCGGAGCGGAGGGCGTCGACCTGCTGCTGGTCGTAATGAACGATAAAGGTGTCCAGCGTTTGCTCTCCAGCAAGTTCGAAATCGGAGTGGACGCATCGGCCGCGGCTGGCCCGGTGGGACGCTCGGCCTCGGCGGGCACCAACTGGAAGCTCAATACGGAAATCCTCAGTTATTCGCGAGCCAAAGGATTGTTTGCCGGCATTGAACTCAACGGCGCAAAAGTCCGCCAGGACGATGACACCACCAAACAGCTTTACGGCAAAGTGACCCCGTTTAGTGAAATCCTGAGCGGTACGGTGGCCACACCACGAGCGGCGCGCGTATTCGTGAGCGAAGTGCAAAAAGACTTCCGCGAAGCGACCGCCCAAAAGTAAACAGCAACATTAGGCCGGGACTGTGTGAAAACGCAGTCCCGGTTTTTTTGCGTTGCAATCACAAAGCGGGAGCAACAGCCGGTGGCGGACCAACCTTATCCGGCTTGTAAGGTGGCGGGTCCTTTTCGCTCTCCAGCCAGGCGGTATAACAAAGGTCCATCAGCTTCTGCGTTCCGGCAGCCAGCCGCTCCAAAACAAAAGTCCGGCCTTCCTGAGTTCCGGCCTCGCGGAATGCGCCGGCCTTCTCCATTTGATAGGTCTTTTCGATCAGCGCATTACTGGAGCGCAGATAGTTTACGTAGTCAGCGAAAACATCTCCCTGAATGTGCGCGGCAGGGTGGAGCAGGGGCGCAATGTCGTCGGCTTTAAGATTGTCATGCACAAAGCGGCTTTCAAAGTCGGAATGCGTGGTCTTCGCGGTGGTGTATCCATGCGGATTGGGACCTACCCATCCGTTGTAATGGATAGAGGCATGCATAGGGTTGGAGCCATCGGCAACATAATGCCCCAGCCATCCCGCATAGAAGATGGCGTTTTCTTCCGCTGGCTTTGTGGGCTGGCCATCTTTTTTAAGATGGCGATACTCGCGGAAAGCCACCACCAACCGCTCATAGACCTCCACCGTGATCCAGGGCTGCAACCCAATTTTTTCGGGAACCAGCAGCTCGCGCTTAGCCTGCAGGGGCGATCTCGGACTGGCCAGCAGACTCACAGCCGCATTGGCAGGCGCTTCGGACGTTCGGAAAGCCTCCAGCTTCCTGTAGTAATCAAAGCGGGTGCGGGGAAGATCGCCGAATCCATCGAGGAGTTCAAGGTCGATGAAATGCTCGGGCTCCTGAGCGTTCTTCAATGACGGCTCGGTCGAACTGCGCCAGCGGTCCGGTTCCGGCCCCAGATATTCCAGCCGGTCCGCCGCCCCGCGGAAAAATGCCGGCATGTCCGCGGGCATATGCAGCGCCATAGTGCGGTTGATAAAGCGATGGCCATCCGGTCCCCAGGCAAAACACAATACGCAGGCGCCGGTGACGAACAGCAAGCCGAGAAACAGTTTTCCGAGTTTCATTCTTCTCCGAAGACAAGCGTAATGGAAAGCAGCAAAATTGTACGGGGAGACACGCAAATACGGCAAAACTTTGCCGCATACTGCCCTTCATGGAATGCACGCTGTTGTATTGCCTTCGCAATGTCAGACATCCGCCCGGTCTGTTCTGTCAGCTATCCCCCGGTCTGTACCCCGTCTGCCAAGGGGTACCCCCCTCCCCTGTTTTCCGCACTTTCGTTGAAAATAAATGGGTTAACACACTTCGGCCCAAGCGTGGCCCTTGGGCCGCCCAAGGGCCACGCAGCCAGTAAATGCCGTTTTCGTCAGAAATCCGCTCGAACCAAAAGCCCTCTTTTGTGTTGTCAAAGATCGCGCTGCCTGCCCCTCTTCGGAAGAGCTGGCGCATGTTAGCGCGAAGTAGAAAAAATTCAAGAACAATTTTTGAGTGTAGTGTCGGTACTGGGCCAGTGTGAATTTTTTGTGGGTGGCCATACAAATTACACCCTGTCAGCCTCCTGCGGATGTCGCGAAATCTCAGACCTCTACCGTGTCAATTTTCAGGTCACTGACCTAAAACCCTTTGTCTGCTTTGCTTTTCCCGTTTTTGCAGCCCAAAAATATACAGATTTTGGCGAGTTTTGGTAACGAATTGGTGACGAGTTTCTTCGGGTTACGGAAGTAGAAGGTTTAGACTGTTTTCGACATGGCGCAGACGCTGGCGACCACTCGACAATTTATCTCGCATACCTTGAGAATAGTCGCCTTTTCCGACTATCGAGTTCAAGACATCTCATTGCTATTGGAGTACGTCAGAAGTCTAGAGCCACCACCTGACCTGCTTCTCTATGCCGGAGATGATGTCGAGCGTTTCCAAACCAATTCACGAAACTTTTTTGAGCAGCTTGCGGCATGTGCCGTTAATGGCCTATGTGCGGTCATCGGCAATGATGAAACTGAAGCGGAAGGGGAAGTTCAGCGCAGAGCGATTGATTTTGAGAAAGCCGTTAATAGAGAGCGTGCCTATATTCAAGGCAAGAAGGTCTATAACGTGCACGAAACACCTCTCATCGTGGGGGAGTATGTAGTAATAGGCAACGAAGGCGCTGGCAGAGATGAAGAGGGGCGAGCATTCGGCGCGATCACTTATGAAGAAACGAGTATTGCAAGGCATCTGGGCGCAGCGGCAAAGGCTGTTAAAGGCAAGAGAATTATTCTCGTTTCCCATACTCCTCCCAGAGGCACTCTGGATTTGGCCTTTCGAATGAGTCCCAACGGTCATCACATCGGGTCGGTTGCCCTGCAAAACTTTCTTCTCAGCCGTCAGGATGTCTCACTGGTCGTGTGCGGTCACGCTCATTATTGCGGAGCACAGTCGAAGAAATTAGGACGCTCGGTTGTCGTCAATGCTGCTTCACATGATGACGTTGGGGCTCTAGGCAGAATTGCAATTATCGAGATACAAAAGAGCAAGGTCTCGAGCGTAAAATGGCATTTTCTATGGGAACTCACCTCAATTCCCGAGATCGGCGCGTCACGCGAATCACTCCTGAAAGGTGCTGGAATTCGCACTACCCGTGAGCTGGCTGACACATCTGAACAACGGATCGCTGTGATCTTGAATTCAGGGCAGGCGGCAGCCGTGCGTATACGAGCAAGGGCATTGTCACTTTGTAAGCAGGAATTAGTGCTACAAAAGCAGTTGTCCCTTCCCAAGGCGAAGCGAGCATATTTGGACTTAGAGACTGATCTTGGACAGAAATCCATCAGGCTAGTAGGACTCCATCTGGAAGATGAAAATCAGTCCGTTGCTTTCTACGCAGATACTCAGCAGGATGAAAAACAGATTCTTAGCGACATGCTGCAATTTGTCCAAACAATGCCTGATCTCAACGTGCTCTCTTACTCGGGAAGCAGATTTGAAAAACGAGTGCTGCTTCGGAGACTCGCTGCCTATGAAATGCCGATCAGCTTCGCTCATTCCATCAGGGACATCTATTCTGATATTCACGCTAGCGTCGCGTTTCCCGTTACAGGGCTTGGACTTAAAGAGATAGCAGCGTACTGCGGATTCAAATGGCGAGACTCGGGCATGGATGGCTTTAAAATTGGCATAATTTGCGGCTCATCTGGAAAACTGACAAAGGCGAACAAGCGAATGGTCATCAGATACAACGAAGACGACTTGCTAGCCCTGAAACATGTTGTGTTTTATCTTGAAAAACTCAGTCAGCACCAAGCTCTCGCCGCACAAGCATAATAACTTGTTCTCAAAATACTGTATTGTTGCGGAGAAATGGCGCGAGCGATAACTAGCAGATCAAACCTTGTACGGCGCATTATGTTTCCATATGCCCATTAATTGATGTGGCGGGCAGCACGATAAAAGTTGGTGGGGGTTTGGGGGCGAAGCCCCCAACAAAGAAACGAGCGGCGAAGCCGCTCCAAATTCCTCTCCTTTTCTTGACGAAATAGAGATTAATCGAAACATGCCCCCAGGCCGGGGAAAGCACTGCGGGCGTTTCACAGTGAGCGGCCACGATCCGCACGAGCAAGTCCGGAGTGAAGCTGTTACGCGGCATGGGGTATCACCTTCAGAAGCAGCCGGTCCACCTCTTTGCGTACGGAGGCCACGGAGATCGGTTTGGAAACATAGCCATTGAATCCCGCGGACAGGATCTTCTCGCGGTCTCCCCGCATGGCGTTGGCGGTTACCGCAACCACAAGCAACGTGGCCGACCGCTGATCACTACGGATTTTTTTCAATACTTCGTAGCCATCGATGTTGGGCATGGTGATGTCAAGAAGGACCAGGTCGGTGGCTTGTTCCTGGATCTTGCGCAGGGCCTCGTCTCCATCGCCGGCTTCGGCAATCAGATGGCCTTGCTTCTCGAATACAATGTGCAGCAGTTCGCGGTTGCTGGGCTGGTCATCGACGATGAGAATCCGCGTCATCGGGAAGTTGCCTCTTTGTCTTACTTCAGTTTGGGTAAATGAGATGCCCCGCCGTTTTTGGCCGTTCGCGAGTGGCGACAAATTAAACAATGTTAATTCTCCGTTCAGGGCAAAACTGTTCAAAATGGCACAGTTTCAATCTTGAGCAGGACCGGGTCCTCTGCCGAGATACGTGGGCGGAATGAACATATCGCCTGAATGGAGAGGCAGTTCGACAGCGGCTAATTATTGGGAGCATTCAGCATTTCCGCCAGACAAACGCGGGCCAGAAACAACCAAAAATTTGCCATTCGGAGCGGATCACGGGCAATTCGGAAGTCAAGATCAGAATATTCTCTCTGGGGCTGCGACCGTGCGGCAGAATCAATGTTTGCCGGAATCGAAATCCTGTGCGTCTTCGGATTGAGAATGCTGCTTTTCTTCGAGAAGGCTTTCCAGCATTTCCGGATCGGTGATGGGCGTGGAGATTCTGTAGCCTTCGCTGGCCCATTTTCCCAGATCGATCAGGCGGCAGCGATCGCTGCAAAAAGGGAAGTCCTCGTTGCCGGCCAGCACCAGGCCGCGGCAGGTGGGGCAACGAAGCGAACTCACTTTCTTTTTCGCCATACTCATTTAGATGACTCGCGCCACCAGATCGTAGTCGTGCGATTCAGTGATCTCGCAGCGGTAGAAGCTGCCCGAAACCAGCTCTTCGTGCGGGCCAAAGTCGTTGATGAACAACTTGCCATCGATCTCCGGGGCGTGCCACGGCGAGCGGCCCTCCCAGAGCAGATCGGTTTCTTCCGACGGGCCGAGGGCCAGCACGTCGGTTTCAAGGCCGATGAGTTTGCGTTTGTTCTTTTTGCTGATCCGCCGCTGAATCTGCATCAGCTTGCGGCGGCGGCGCTCGATTTCTTTGGGCGCTACCTTGTCTTCAAGGTGATATGCGGCCGCGCCCTCTTCGTCGGAGTAGCTGAAGACGCCCAGCCAGTCAAACTCCGCGGCGGTAACGAAATCGCACAGCTCGTTGAAGTCGTCTTCCGTCTCGCCGGGAAAACCCACAATAAACGATGTCCGCAGGGTGAGATCCGGGATGGTGGCGCGCATCTTTTCAATCGATTTCAGAAATATGCCCGCGCCCGCGCCTCGCTTCATGCGCTTCAAGACCGAAGCCGAAGCGTGCTGCAGGGGAACATCAATATAAGAGCAGATTTTTTCGTGGCCGGCGATGGTCTCGAGCAGCCGTCCGGTGATCTTGTTGGGATAGGCGTAGAGAAAGCGCACCCAGCGCAGGTCCTCGATTTGCGCCAGCCGCTCCAGCAGCAGGGCCAGGCCATCTTTTATATCGAGGTCTTCGCCGTAACAGGTTGTGTCCTGGCCAATGAGGGTGATCTCGCGCGTGCCGCTGGCGGCCAGGCGCTCGGCCTCTGCAATCACCGATTCAAAGTGGCGCGAACGGAACTTGCCGCGAAGCTGGGGAATAATGCAGAAGCCGCAGGGATGGTCGCAGCCTTCCGCGATTTTGATATACGCCGACGCTTTGGGCGTGGCCAGCAGCCGTGGCGTGCTTTCGTTGTAAAGATAGCTGGGCAGAGCGGCGACCGCGCCGTCCCACTCCGAGCGGGAAAAGCGTCCGCTGGCCTGACGGGCGTCGCCTTCGGGGCGTGAGCGCATGCCGGACTTCAGCGACTGGCTCTCCGAACCGGAGTTCAAAATCACGAACGGTGAATTCGCCTCTGCCGGTGGTTCGTTTAGTTCCACGCCTGCTGCCGCCAGGATCGCGTCCAGCTCGCCCGTGCCGACAACCGCATCCACCTCGGGAATATTTTTCTGGATCTCATTGCGATACCGCTCCACCAGGCAGCCAGCTACCACCAGGCGTTTGGCTTTGCCGGTGATCTTGTGCTGGGCCATCTCCAGAATGGTGTTGACCGATTCCTGCTTGGCCGTATCGATGAAAGAGCAGGTGTTCACCACGATAATGTCGGCATCTTCGGCCCGGGGGGTGATTTGCGCACCGCCGGTGTGCAGCATGCCCATCATGATCTCGCTGTCCACCAGGTTCTTGGGACACCCCAGGCTCACGAAGCCAACCTTGAGCGGCTCCGGACGGGTGGCGGTCTTCTCTTCCGGCGCAGGCATTGCTGTGGGAACATCAACAGGCATGGATGGCTCCATTTTATCATTTGAGCGAATCCGGCCCTGGGCATGGCCGGCCAGAGTAAAATTGCAGGGCCGAACGGGGCGAGTCTAAGCCTTCAGCCTGCGGTTCGGGAGAAAACTCATTCCCCAGGAGAATTCATTATGCAAATCGGAACCAAAAAGATTATGACGTGTATTTTCGTGGCGGCAGCCGTGCTGGCGTTTTCCGCGCCGCTCTTCGCCAAAAGCAAAGCCAACAAAGTTGTGGTGAAGCTTCAGAATGGACAAGGGAAGGCAGTGGGCACGGCCACACTTTCCAATGCGCCCAATGGCGTAAAGATCGCGCTGAAGCTGCACGACCTTACACCGGGCGAGCATGCGATCCACTTCCACCAAATGGCCAAATGCGAAGCGCCGGATTTTAAATCCGCCGGAGGTCACTTCAACCCAGACAGCAAGCACCACGGGTTGCAAAATCCTGACGGCCCGCATGCCGGCGACATTCCCAACTTCACCGTGAATGCCAAAGGCAAATCGAAATCCTCGGTGGTTGCGCCCAACGTGACGCTGGGCGATGATCCGCACTCGGTGTTTTCGAACGGTGGCACCGCGCTGATGATCCATGCCAAAGCTGATGACGGCAAATCGGACCCGGCCGGCAACGCGGGCGACCGTATTGCCTGTGGCGTGGTTACAAAATAGCCATCACAACACTGAAGTTTTTGTGCCGGTTATTTTTGCGCGGTGAGAGCCGCATATAGTTCGGGCAGCCGGCGCGCATCTTCCGCCGATTCGGCAAAGCGGGCGCGCTGGTAATGCTCGGTAAATGTCACTACGTCGCTGTGCAGGCTCAAGTCCGGAATCGAGGCCGCGAACTCGGCCGGAGTCTGCGCCGGGGCCTTCTGAAAGCCGCGCCGCTCCAGCGCTTTGAGCATCTGCAGATACCAGAAGCTGGCGGCGGTCCGTGGCGCCCGCTGCGGATTTTTGAGAAGACGCTTGTGCGCGAGGGCCCGCCAGGCTTTGGGAACAAAGGGTGACAGCAGCAGCAACAGAAGCGCAACGGACAGAAGCACCACGCCCCGGGCCTGCAGATGTTCGGCCTGGCGCTGCCATTGCCGGGCCTTCGCCAAAAGACGGTGGTATTTGATCTGCAGCCACACACGTGTTCTCAGCTGTGCCCGGCTGGTTTGCGTGGCCAGTGCCGTGGTCAGGCGCACCTGGTGGCTGAAATCGTAATTAATAATCCACTCCCGCCACAATTCGCGGGCGGCGTCCGCATACAGCCCGGCGCGCGCCAGCGCTCCCGTGGGCGATGCCTGCAGACCGGCGGAGGGCGTGGGATCGAAGGTAACCCAGCCGTACTCGGGAAAATAAATCTCCACCCAGGAGTGAGCGTCTTTTTCGCGAATGATGTAGCTGGCCGTAACGTCGTTGTACTGCCCGCCGCGAAAGCCATTGACCACGCGCGCGGGAATCCCCAGCGACCGCACCATTACCGCCATGGAAGAGGCAAAGTATTCGCAGTGGCCTTTCTTTCTTTCAAACAAAAAATAAGCCAGTGGATCGGACTGGTAGCCTCCGGGGAGCTGCAGCGTGTATCCGTAGTTGTTTTGCAGATAACTTTCAATCGCCCTGGCGCGCAGATAATTTGAGGTGATGCCACTGGTGATTTGGCGGACCAGCACGGGAATGCGCGGATCGAGGTGTGGCAGCTGCATATTCAGCATGGCCACATGCGGAGGATAGTCCTGAGACGTGGAGTTACGCACCAGAGGCTCAGGATTGCGCGTGTCCGCTTCGCCGAAATAGATGCCAATGGTCTGCGCATTGTCCCCGGCTGGGCCAAACGCAGCCGGAGTGGTGTGGAATACATTCGTGACCGAGCCATCCGAATGCACGGCAACAGCCCGGTAATTCCCGCCGAGCCTGACCGGCATGGAGGCCAGGAAAAATACGTCCACTCCAACCGGCTCCATGACTGCTTTGTAAGCGAATGCAGGCAAGTGGCGTATGGAGACCGTTCCGGAATACGGAGAGGACTGGCCAAAGCGAATACTGGTCAGGTCGAGAGGCGCACTGGCCAGGCTGCGGACTACCGGTTGTTCTCCGGGATTGTTCCACCAGTGCTGGCCGTCAAAATTGCTGAGAGCGACGCCCCGCCATTTCACGTCCTGCGGCATTCTGCCGCTCAGCACCTGGACGTGCATGACCACCGCGTTCGACTGCTGAATCCGGCCGATTCCGCCCAGATGGACATCCTGGCTGAAGCCGCTGACCAGTTCGCCCTGCGCACCCAGGTTTTGCAGATATCCGCCGAAGCTCACGCGCGGCAAAACAAAGAAGATGAGGGCGGCGCCGATAAAGGTCGACATGCCCAGGACGGCGGCGATTCCGGAAAGCGACCGCTGAAAACGGCCGTCTTCTTTTACAGGGACTGCGGTGGCCAGAGACGCACGCTCCGAGCGCCGCATCTCCATACTGATAAAGGTAGCGATGGCCAGCAGCAGAAAAAAGGAAAACGTGAGCAGGAACAGCGTATCCACCGTGAGCACGGCTGCGGCGAGGACCATCATGAAAGAGAGGATGGCCAGGTAGAGCAGATCGCGATCGCTCTGCACGGAGAAGATTTTTACCACCATGCTGAAGAGCACCAGATGCACGGTGGCGTTGATGAAGCTCTGCGAGATCAGCAGGTAATCCGCGGCATAGAAAGCAAAGTAAAAGATGGTCAGCCAGGTGGTCCAGCGCTCGGGGATCAGATACGTTGTTCCGCGCAGCAGATTTCGTCCGCGAAGGAGCAGCGCCGGAATCACGATGGCCAGCGAGGGAAAGTCCAGCTTGCCGGTGCCGGCCAGCGCGGCGAATCCCGTGACCAGCAGCAGGTAGAGCGATGCCTGAAAAAACTTTTCCGCGCTGCTGGGCTGGACTTGAGGAGCGGCGATGGCTGACATAAGAATATTGTCGTTGAATTTGTTCTCGAGTGAAAGTTACGGCGGCACAAAGGTGCTAGAATGAAATGCGCCGGGTCCCGCGCGACGCAATCCCGCCAACCCCGCCAGGTCCGGAAGGAAGCAACGGCAACGGGCTAGTGCGTGTGCAGCGGGTCCCCCGGTGCTTATTTTCCCGGCCCAATGGGCGTCTCATCTCTTTTATAGCCTGTACAATAATCGGTTTAATTATTTCTATTGAGTGGAGAATCTCCTGGTGAATCCTGTGCGGGCAAAAATTTCAGCCCTCGGTACATACGTTCCTCCTCGTCTGCTGACCAATGCCGACCTCGAAAAAATGGTCGAAACCACCGACCAATGGATCCTTGAGCGCACCGGCATACGGCAGCGGCATATCGTGGATAAAGGTGTGGCAGCTTCGCATCTGGCCGTGGAAGCGGCAAAGAAAGCGCTGCTGCAGCGAGGAATGCCGGCACAGGAAGTGGAAGCTATTTTCCTGGCCACGGTCACTCCGGACATGGCATTTCCCTCCACGGCCTGCCTGGTGCAGGACCGCATCGGGGCCAAAGGGGCCTGGGGATATGACATTTCGGCGGCCTGCTCCGGCTTTCTCTATGCGCTGCAAACCGGGGTAAAGTTTGTGGAGTCCGGCGCTCATAAAAGAGTGCTGGTGATTGGCGCGGATGTAATGTCGTCGATTATCGACTACACCGACCGCGCTACCTGTGTGATTTTTGGCGATGGCGCAGGCGCTGTCATCATTGAACCGGCAGACGAGGGAAACCATGTCATCGATTTTGTACACGAAATCGATGGTTCCGGCGCCTGCGCGCTCAATATGCCCGCCGGCGGAAGCCTGAATCCGGCCACGCATGAAACCGTGGACAAGAGGATGCATTACGTTCATCAGGACGGGGGCGCGGTATTCAAATATGCGGTGCGCAAGATGGCCGAGGCGGCGGAAACGGTGCTGGCTCGCAATGGCCTGAAAGCCTCGGACCTCGCATTACTGGTGCCGCATCAGGCCAACCGGCGAATTATTAATTCAACCGCGGAACGCCTGGGTTTGAAGGAAGAGCAGGTCATCATCAATATTGATGAATTCGGCAACACTACTGCAGGAACCATTCCTCTGGCTCTGAACTCCGCTCGCGAGCAAGGCCGCCTGAAAAAAGGTGATTTGGTGCTGCTGGCTGCCGTGGGTGCTGGATTCACCACCGGCGCGGCGCTGTTGCGCTGGGCTTACTAACATCTCAGCCGAGCAGGGACACATATTCTGGGTTCCTGCTCGGCTAATCCCAATCCGTTATTTCTTTTGTTTGATCTCTTCGCGGTGTTTGGCTGCCTCTTTGGGCGCCTGCGGTTCTGTCATGCTCACCGGATCGAGGATTTCATTGATCTCCTGTTCGCTGAGCAGATTCTTCTCGCGGGCAATCTCAATGATGGAGCGGCCGGTCGCCACGGATTCCTTGGCGATCTCGGCTGCCTTCGCATAGCCAATGTAAGGATTCAGCGCCGTCGCCAGCGAGACGGTGCTCTGCGCATAAAACGCCGCGCGCTTCTCATTGGCGGTAATGCCGGCCACGCACCGGTCGGTGAAGACGCGCAGCATGTTGGCCAGAATCGTGATCGACTGCAGAACGCTGTAGGCCATGGTGGGCATCATCACGTTCAGTTCCAGCTGGCCTGCCTGTACCGCGAAGGCCACGGCCGTATCATTGCCGATCACCTGAAATGCCACCATGGCCGCCAGTTCCGGCATCACCGGGTTCACCTTGCCCGGCATGATGGAAGAGCCAGGCTGCAGGGCGGGAAGATTGATTTCGAAAAATCCGGTGTTGGGGCCGGAAGCGAGCAGACGCAGGTCGGTAGAAATACGGATGATTTCCAGCGCTAGTGTGCGCAGCGCTCCGGAAACCTCCGCCATGCAGGCGTTCGACTGCATGGCCCAGCGCATATCTGAGGCCGGAACCAGTTTTTGTCCGGAGATGCGGGCCAGCGCGGCGACGGCCCTTTCGCGGTACTGAGGATGCGTGTTGATGCCGGTGCCCACGGCGGAGCCGCCCAGTCCCAGTTCACGCAGAGAATCCGCGGCATGTCGAATGCTGCCGATGGATTTGCGAATGGCCATGCCATAAGCGGCGAACTCCTGGCCCAGGCGCATGGGGACTGCGTCCTGCATGTGCGTGCGGCCGGACTTCATGATGTGGTGAAATTCTTTGCCTTTGGCTTCGAATGCAGACGCCAGCGCATCGAGGGCGGGATAAAGATTTTCCAGTTCCAGCAGGGCGCTTAATCTCATGCTGGTGGGAAAAACGTCATTGGTGGACTGGCCGTAATTTACATGGTCATTGGGATGAACGGTGTACTCGCCCAGTTTGCCGCCCATGATCTCGGTGGCGCGGTTGGCGATTACTTCGTTCGAGTTCATGTGGAAGCTCACGCCGGCTCCGGCCTGAAAAACGTCCACCACGAACGACTGGTTCCATTTGCCGTCCATGACTTCTTTGGCCGCCTGCATAATGGCGTCGGCGCGCTTTTCATCCACCAGGCCAAGCGATTTGCTGGCCTCGGCGGCCGCGTATTTCACCATGCCAATGGCGCGAATCAGCGCGGGATGGGCGCGCAGTCCGGAAATAGGATAATTTTCAACGGCGCGCGCGGTCTGAACGCCATAATAGACATCCGCGGGAATCTCTTTGATGCCAATCGAGTCTTTTTCGGAGCGTACTTGCTGTGCAGTGGACATAAGCATTTCCTCTTTGAGCAAAACTCAAAATTATAACAAGCCTGGGGCGGGATCAGGGGTGATGGTGGCCAACCCGAGTGCAGTTATCGAAACATCCGGACATCAAATGTGAATGGTTGCGGCGGCTGAAATTTGATGCTGGCAAAGTCAGGGTGGCCAGGATTGAGAAGTATGTTCCATTCACCGGGAATGGCCGCTGAAGGAACCAGCAGTGCGACCGTCTCTACTCTGCGTACCCAGTCATCACCAACTGCACGCAGCGCTTCATCTCTGGATGTGCTCCAGTTTGGTGGTAATTCCTTCAGTGCGACTTTACCGGTTTTGATGGTGTCAGGAATTTCGCCTGCAATCGATACGAGGTCCGAAGGCTGCAAATTAGGTTCAAGGTTGACGAAGGTTTCTACGGCGGCGAGCGCCAGTGATGTTGAAGTATAGACGACGCGCACTCCCCGGCTATTCCAGCGTCCTCCATAAAGACGAGCGCCTTCTCCACTGGCGGCAGCCGCGGCAAATGGCTTTCTGCAGATTCTCCAGAACCGCATTAACTGTACACGCCATAGGCGATACGTCCGAGGACATCCTCAACGGCACGGGCGCCGGGATCGGTATCGAGCTGATCGAGCGGACGCTCTCCTCCAAGGGCGCGATTGGGTGTGCGAAGCCACTCAACTGCTTTTTCTAAATCGCCGATCATTTCAACGGCATTGGCGTAGACCCGCGCCAGCCGGACTGTACGGTCGGATTCAGCGGCGGTTAAACGAGAATGCTGGCTGAGACGCCGGGAGAGAGTGCGTTCCGGAATTCCCAGCTTTTTTGACATGGCTGTATTGCCCAGATCGAGCTTTTCCGCCAGAGCGGTAACCGAGGTTGCAGGTAATCCTTTGCGGACTAACTGGGCCAGATCTTCGGCCTTTTTTACATCTTTTCCCAGAATCCTGCGTCCACCAAGGGCCTCTGCAATTGTCTGAGTTTCCATTTTGCCTCTTGGCTTATTAGAATACGCCAAATGGCTTACCATAGCAAAAATACCGTTATTTATCGCTGATTCATGGTTGGAGGTGGTTGCAGGTCCGTCTGATGAGCCTTGCGGTATGCGATAGTAAGTTACGTACACTCGCAGCCAATATTGAGAGGTTACTGATGATGTCTGGATCGCCGGCCTTTGACGGTTGCGCAATACCGCGTGCCTGGGCGAGGGCGATTGTTGCAGTGATCATGGCTGTGGCGATGGCCGTGACTCTCTCCTGCGGGCGGCATGAGCGATCGTCACGAGAGGCAGAGCTTTGGCTGGGTGGGGACGTAAATTTGGGTGATGGCGGCCACAGGCAACTGCAGCATATATCGGGAATGGTTCCGGGAGTTGCAGGCATTATCAATCTTGAAGGAGCGGTGGCGACTACTCCGCAATCCGGCAAGTTCGTTTTGTGGAATTCGCCGCAGGCCGTGAACGAACTCTCAGATATTGGGGTGCGCGTGGCGGGAATTGCCAATAATCATGCCGTGGACCTCGATCCGAACGGCCCGCAGCACAGCTCGGAAATCCTGCGCACACTCGGCTTTCTTCCCGCCGGCGGGCCTGCCGGGCCGGCACTGCTGAAGATCAATGGCGTATCGATTGCCATTACCGCACACGATCTTACAGAGGGTGTTCCGCAGAGGTTGCAGGCGGACCTTGTTGCGGCCCGCAGCCATGCGGATTTACTGATTGCCACGTTTCATGTCACGGGGCCAGTCTCGTATTTGCCGCGTCCGGAACTGCGCCGCGCCGTGGATATTGCTTATGCCGCGGGCGCCAAAGTGATTGCGGCCCATGGTACGCACGCGCTGGGGCCGCTTGAACGCCGGGGCGACACCGTGATTGCCTGGGGACTGGGCAATGTTGCTTTTGCCTGCGACTGCACCGATGAAGAAGACGCAATTCTTTTGCGGATTCGGGTGCAGCCGGGCAGGGTGATTGCGGCAGACGTGCTTCCGTTGCGGGCCGGACTCAACAATCGTCCAGCGCAGCCGAGCGCCGACCCTGACGGAGTTTTTGATCTGCTCGAAGCCATCGACAGCGCAAAGCTCGCGCGCCACGGCAATTTCGCTTCTTTTTGAGCGCCCCGACCGGGACGCGAAGACGGCCTATCAAGCCCGCGCGAACCAGCCGTCTTCTTTCTTGTTTTGATAGTCGGTCAGCGGGCCGCCGAGCTGGTTTTCCACGCTGAGGATGACATTGATGTTGCGCTTATCCATGGGGGTGAGCCGAGCATTGGTGAACTGTGGATCGGGCTTGTACCACTCCACGGCCTCGAAATAGCTGCGCAGCACTTCCGACTGAAAGGGCTTTCCGCGCCGGGCATAAATCAGGTTGCGTAGCAGGCGAAGGTCGCGGCGGGAGAAGTCCCTGAGCTGATCTACCATGAGCTGCTTGTCGAGAAGCCGCGGGTCTTCGAGCGCCGTGGGCTGGTCTTCGTCGGAGCCCACCCATTTGCCCAGGCGGATGGCAATCAGCCGCATTTCGATGCGGTCCTCGGGCGTTTTCGGATTTTTTGCCGTTAGCTCGCCCTGCATGTCGATAAGCAGGCTGCGCGAGATGCCAGCGTCGTACTGAGCGATGGTTTCCGCGTTCTTATGGTCGAGGTCGGTGAGTTTGCTTTCGTCTATTTTGTCGAGCGGGTGGTACCACGGCTGGGCGGAGAAGTAATCATTCAGCCATTTCTTGCGAAACTTATTTCCGGCACGGGCATAAATAGTGTTGCGCATGAGCTGCAGCTCCCGCAGAGTACGCTCGGAAAGATCGCTGCTGCCGATCACGCGCGTGTAGTACAGCGGCCGCGGCTCACTGGAGGAAGGCTGGTGGGAGCGGCTGCGGGCCAACAGCAGGGAGGACATGGCAAATATGAAAGCTATGACCAGGACAAACTTTTTGAGCATAGCGCGAGGGTAGCAAAAATTCACGGCATTTAGAATAGATTCTTATCTATGCCAGCACAAACCAGTTCGTTTGATGTGCTTGTAATCGGCGCCGGCCCCACCGGCATGGCCTGCGCCATTGAAGCGCAGCGGGCAGGCTTTTCCGCCGGGCTGGTGGACAAGGGCTGCCTGGTCAATTCGCTGTTTCACTATCCGGCAAACATGGTGTTCTTTACCACGCCGGAGCTGCTGGAGATTGGCGATATCCCTTTTACCACCGCTGGCCAGAAGCCGAACCGCCATGAGGCGCTTGAGTATTACCGTAAGGTGGCCGGTCATTATCGCCTGGACGTCCGCCAGTATCAGAATGTGACGGACGTTGCCGGCGCGGACGAGGCGTTTCTTGTCCGGGCCACGGACCAAAATGGAAAGCAGCACGATTACGCGACGAAGAAGATTGTTGTCGCGACCGGCTACTACGATTTGCCCAATCCCCTGGCCATTCCCGGCGAGAATTTGCCCAAGGTGATGCACTATTACAACGAACCGCACCCTTATTACGATACGGACGTGCTGGTGGTCGGCGCGAAGAACTCGGCGGCCATTGCCGCGCTGGAGCTGTGGCGGCGCGGCGCGCGCGTCACTTTGGTGCATCGCGGCCCGGCAATCCACAAGAACGTGAAGTACTGGATCAAGCCGGACATTGAAAACCGCATTGCCAATGGCGAGGTTTCCGCATACTTCAATACCGCTGTCGAAGAGATTCTGCCGGAAGCGGTGCGCATTAAGACTCCGGACGGGGAAAAGCTCCTCAAAAACGATTTTGTTTTTGCGCTGACCGGGTATCATCCGGACTACGAATTTTTGAGAAAGCTGGGCATTCAGCTTACCGAGCCGGAAATGCGTCCGGCCTGCAATCCACAGACGTTTGAGAGCAACGTCCCCGGAATCTACGTGGCGGGCGTGATTGTGGCGGGCGCAAGGACCAGTGAGATCTTTATCGAGAACGGGCGTTTCCACGGAGGGCAGATCGCCGCCGACCTGCGGATCAAACTTCATGCGAAAGCAGAGAAGATTTTTACCACTGATTAACACAGATGACACGGATCAAAGGGGCCAGCCAAGAAAAATGCGGCAATGCCGGGTCGTCCTATTCCGGGGATGGTCAGGCAGCTATGAGCTGCCTGCTTTTCAATTTAAATCAGTTGTAACCGATAGCGCCGGCTATGCCTCTGCTTCCAGATAATCCATGACCGCGTGCAGGTCGTTTTCATCCAGAGAGACATTTTCAATGCGGACGCGGTCCTGGGTTTGGGCGAGTTGCGCCGCGTTTTCCACCACGGGAATATCCACCCGCATCTCTCCGTGCAGGAAGGGCAGAAGTTCCTGCTCATCGACGCGGGCCACGAATGTGCCGCCGGTATTTTCTTCAAACATGATCTGGTAGGTGCCATCAAGTTTCATAATGTCCAGGGTGCCATGAGGCATGGGGGTTGTCTCCTGTCTTGCTGCTTCGGCGAAAAAAATCCAATACAGATTAGATGCCGCCGTATATGACAGAACCGTATTGGGAAAAAATTATTCCAGCCCACCCCGTTTGGAGCAGTCGCATCGTAATGGATCAAGCTGCCACCAATCTTCCTATGCAAGCTTTCAAGGTACGGTTGGGAGCTTTCAATCAAATCATGGGAGAAGTGTTCAACATGAAACGTCTCGCAATTTTCACCGCGCTGGCGCTGACTTTCGCCCTCGTGGCGCCCGCCGCGCGGGCCCAGGACGACAGAAATCGTGGCGAGTTCGGCGTATTTTTCGATTACACCCGGCTGCAGTTTGCCAAAGCCAACCTTTTCGGCGTGGGGGGGCGCGCGGGGTTCAATGTTAGTCCCGCGGTCGCGCTGGAAGGCGAGATGGCCTACGACTTTGAACGCAGCCAGACGGCAACCATCACCTCGAACGGCATCAGTAATACTTTCCGTTCCAACCTGCGGCTGATCCACGGGCTCTTTGGCCCGAAGTTCCAGACGACTCGCGGACCGATACGCGTGTTCGTGGTGCTCAAGGGCGGACTGCTGAACTTCGGAGTGGGTGGGCCCGTTACCGGCGGCACGTTTGCCAATCAGATTGGCACGATTCGCGACGGCGATACCAATGGCGTGTTCTATCCTGGCGGCGGTATTGAGTTCAATGCCGGCGCGTTTGGGCTCCGTTTTGAAGCCGGTGACGAGATTTACTGGGACAACGGCGCCAATCACAACTTTAAGTTCACGGGTGGGCCCGTGATCCGCTTTTAAGCGGAATAACATTCATCCCTTTTTTCCGGGATGCGCTACAGCATGAAAGCAGCTCGCAAGGGCTGCTTTTGTGTTGTTGTGGGGGGAACTCCCGCCATTGTTCTTAAAAGCCTCCTGGTCAAGCCATGTTTACGTTCTGCGCAGCAACGCGTCTCTCTTAAAAAAATAAAAACTATGTAAAAGCGCACAGCATCCAATGTAAGTATCTGAATAAGATTGCCTGTGCTGCGATGCAGTTAAGCAAACGGAGTGCGGTGGCGGAAGTTGCGGTTGGATTCGTTCTGATCGAGGCAACCGTGTGGAGCAGCCGTCCGGTGCAGAGATACTGGTTTTGGGCCGCAGCCTCCTGGTTTTTGCTGTGTACGATTCTTGCAGTCCGCCGCCAGGGCTGCGAATTTCACTTCCGCCTGCCCCGGTTTGAGGCCACCGCCATGCTGTTCTGCGCGCCGGTGTTCTTTGCCGGTGTCCTGCTGGCCCATACCGGAGCCGTGAACACGGCGCACCGGCAGTTTGGTATTGTCACGCCGCTGTTTCATGCTTCCGCTTATCTGTTCTGGGCCGTGGTGCAGCAGTACCTGCAGCAGGCATTTTTCTTTGCTCGCCTGGAACATGCCACGGCCAATGGGGTGCTTGCCGGGTTTCTCACGGCAAGTCTTTTTGCCCTGGCCCACATACCGAACCCCGTGCTCACTCCGGTCACGTTTGCGGGGGGCTGGTTTCTCAGTGAACTGTTTCGCCGCTACCGCAGCATCGTCCCGCTGGGAATTTTGCACGGTTTAACAGGCATGGCCATTGCCCTTACCGTACCTGATCATCTGCTGCATCACATGCGCGTGGGACTTTCGTATCTCACATATCCACACTAATGGTATTATTAAAAAGTTGTGGGCGCGTAGCTCAGTTGGTAGAGCAACGCCCTTTTAAGGCGTGGGTCGCTGGTTCGAATCCAGCCGCGCTCACCATATAAATCAACGGTTTACACGCCTGACCGATCAGTTTCAGCCAGGAACTCTGCTTTTCAGCAATCAGTTCTGCTTCCCGTCCCCTGGAGCTGCACGTTGTTGTTCTTGCCGTGCTCCACAAAAAAGCCCACAACAACGGGGTTTTGTGCGCCATCGTTTCGTCAAATACAGCTTGACGTGTTTCGGATTGCGGCAGGATAATCCGGTTAAAGGCACGAACGGAACTCGTCCGCTCTTTTTTGAGTTTCTGGACGGATAACGAGCGTGTACGCTGCTCTTAACCTCCCCGGTTCAGAACTTCATTCCGGTCAGTTCCTGTCCGTGATGGCCAGCCAGAAGATGGCGACTCGCATGGCCAACGAGTTATCGCTTTAGCTTATGCACAGGTAGCCAGACAATCAGCCAGACCTGGGTTTTGTTTTCTTCGGTTCGTGGCAATGCCTGAATCGATATTCCCTCCGGCCATGTTCGAGCAGGCCTGCTAAACAGCTCCTGGGACAGGAGTGGGCATTTGATTTCGAACGGACACGACGGCATCAATACCCTGCTTCTCCGAAGCACGGGAGATGTTATGCCACGATACTTGTACACCGCCAATCTCTCCGTAGCTTTGCGGCCGAAGCGGTACATTCTTTTCATAGCAGCCAGGGTTCCTGCCGTTTTTGCAGCAACTCCATTAGAAATTATTTATAACTGTTGGTATCAAGCCGTATCGGTTGGCTTCCCAGGGCAACCAGTATGAATCGTTTTTTACGTTCCGTCGGCGTCTGCTTTTGTATCGCGTTGCTGAGCAGTGCAGCACCAGGCCTCGACCCGCATAAATCGGCCACTCAGTTTACACACACCTCCTGGACCGCGAAGGACGGAATTGGATCGGTCCAGGCGATTGCTCAAACTCCGGATGGGTATCTGTGGCTGGGAACAGATGCCGGTCTGTATCGATTTGATGGTCTTCGTTTCGTCGCCTGGCAATCGAGTGCCGGCGAGTCTCTCCTGAGTCCCGCCATTTTGTCGCTTTACACGGCGCGTGATGGCAGCCTGTGGATCGGATATCGCTCCGGAGGCGGCATCAGCCAGCTTAGCCATGGCCGGTTGAGAAATTATTCTCCGGAGGCAGGCGCGCCGACCGGCGCAATTCAATCGATTGTGGAAGACAAAAATGGTGTGATATGGGCGGGCGGCCCCTACAGCTTTGGAAAATTCGAGAACAACCAGTGGCGCCGGGTGGGAGAGGACTTAGGATATCCCGCCCCGGGGATACAGAAACTCCTGGTGGACCATGGCGGAAACCTTTGGGTGACGACAGACGGCCATAACTTTGGACTCAGCAAAGACTCGATTCGGCGGAACACGATACTTACCCTGGCCCCGAATGCAAAACGCTTTGCCGGTACCGGTGAGGCGGTCGGGGCGGCCTACAGCATGGCTGAGGCGCCCAACGGAGAGGTGTGGGTCTCCGACACCAGCGCCCAAATCGTCAGGCCGATTCAGGGTAAAAACAGACCAGAGGAGGTGATTTCTGTTCCTTACAACGTCCGGTGTCTGCTTTTCACCGGTGACAACGATATTTGGATGGGGCTGAATGCCCACGGGCTTCGCCGCGTGGCCGACTTGCCGGGTAAGGGACGCGCTGCTCTCGATCAATTCAATACCAGTGATGGGCTTTCGAGCAGCGCCGTGCATACGGCTTTCAAAGACCGCGAAGGCAACGTATGGTTCGGCACTTCTGCCGGCCTCGACCGTTTCAGTGAGACCAGGACAATTTCTTTTTCCGCGCGAGAAGGTCTGGCTCTGGATTCTTACAGCGCATTGACGGCCACGCGGGACGGAAGCATTTGGGTAATGAGCTACACAGAGGATACGGTGCAGCGCATCCGCGACGGGCAGATTATCACCTCTAAACTGCCTCGCTATTCGCCATCCGATTCGACCCGCGTTCTTAGTATTTTTTCCGATGGCGAACACGTTTTTCTGGGAGGCAGTTTCAAACTCGCGGAAGAAGTGAACGGGAAATTCTCTTTTGTGCCTAATACCGAGGCCTTAGGCGATAAGTCGCAGGTAGAAGCCATCACTCGGGACGCCGGCGGCGATCTGTGGGTGAGCCTGACGGACAAGAACAGCAGTCAAAGAATTTTTCGCAGGAAAAACGGTGAGTGGACCGACCTCAGCAAGGGCGCCAATCTCCCCCAGTACCGCTGCAGAATCATGTATGGGGACCGGCAGGGGCGCGTTTGGCTGGGGTTCGATAACGGTCAGCTCGTGGTTTACGACCATGGCGCTTTCCACGCATATTCCGCGAAAGATGGATTACTGAACGGCGCCATCATGACCATTGTGGGCGACCGGGCGGGGCATGTCTGGATCGGCGGAGGAGCCGGGATGACCCGCTTTGACGAGGGACACTTCACCACGCTGACTCAGAAAAACGGGCTGCCTGGGGCCTCGATTTCGGGAATTGTGGAAGATGACGAGGGCTTTTTCTGGCTGGCCGGATCGCTGGGAATTCTCCGCGTGGACCCGCAGGAACTGGAGAAGGCGCTCAAGTCATCCTCGTACAGGATGCAGGGCATGTCTTTCGATGCCTCCGACGGGTTGCGGGGCCTTCCGCGACAACATGAGCCATTTCCGACGGCCGCACGGGCGGCCGATGGCCGGCTGTGGTTTGCCACCACCGGGGGTGTGAGCGTGATTGACCCGAACCAACCACCGGTAAACCGTGTGCCGCCTTTGATCACCATAGAAACGGTTAAAGGTGATGATCACACCCTGGACGCTTCCAGCGGAATACAGCTTCCGCCCAACACCATGCGTCTCGAAATTGCCTACGCCGGCCTCGGTCTAACAGCCCCGGAACGCGTTAGGTTCCATTACAAGCTGGAAGGTTTTGACGATAACTGGCGCGGCCCGGTAGGCTCACGGACGGCGACGTACACGAATCTGCCACCCCGGAAATACAAGTTTCGTGTGATGGCGTGCAATAGCGCTGGTGTGTGGAGCCAGGAAGGCGCGGTGCTCGAGTTCAGTATTCTTCCCGCGTTCTATCAGACGCTTTGGTTTCGCCTTCTCGAGGGCGGTCTTGTTTTAGGACTGGGGTTTGCCGCGTACTGGCTGCGCGTGCGCAGTTTGCGTATACATCAGAAAACACTGGAAAAACGGGTGCAGGAGCGCACGCAGGAAATCAATATGCAGAAACTCCGGTTTCAGCAGCTCTTTGAAAATGCACCGGTCGGTATTGTGATGCTCGACGCCCAGGACAGAGTGATTGCTGTGAACCGGGTCTTTGAGACGATGTTCCAGTTCACGTCCGCGGAGCTTTTCCATAAGCCCATCAATGACGCGATTGTCCCGGATTCTCACATAGCCGAGGCGGTAAACATTTCCCAGTGGGTACAGCAGCGCCGTTTTGCCTTGTGGGAGACCATACGCAGGCGGCGGGACGGTAGCCTGATACCAGTTGAATTGTATGGCGTTCCCATTGCCTCCGATGGTCGCATAGAAGGCATGTACGGCATGTATGTGGACATCAGCCAGCGCAGGCACGCCGAAGAAGAGCTGAAGAAAGCCAAGGATTCTGCCGAATCAGCCAATTACGCCAAAGGCGTTTTTCTGACCACCATGAGCCACGAGATCCGTACGCCTATGAATGGCATTCTTGGCCTGACCGAACTGATTCTGGACACACCGCTTACTCCGGAGCAGCGCAGCGATCTGGGCATGGTGAAAGTCTCCGCCGATTCGCTGCTTACGGTCATCAATGACGTGCTGGACTTTTCCAAGATCGAAGCCGGCAAGCTGGAGTTTGAGAAGATCAGCTTTGATCTGCGCCAGACCCTGGGAGAAGCCCTGAAACCGCTGGCCTTCCGGGCCGGCAAAAAGAACCTGGAACTGGTGTATGAAGTCGGCTCACGGGTCCCGCAAACGGTGGTTGGCGATCCTGTCCGGCTGGTCCAGGTGCTGGCCAACCTCATTGGCAATGCCATCAAGTTCACGGAGCGAGGCGAAATCGTGGTCCGCGTGAATCAGCAGGCGAACGACCAGCAAGGTTCGGAAATTCCTGATCACAATACCGTATGCCTGCACATTTCCGTCGCCGATACCGGCATCGGCATTCCCGCGGACAAGCAGAAGTCGATCTTTGAATCGTTTACTCAGGCCGAAGACTCTACGACCCGCAAGTATGGCGGTACGGGATTGGGGCTGGCCATCTGCTCGCGCCTGGTGGAGGGCATGGGCGGCAGAATCTGGGTGGAAAACCGGCAGACACAGCCAGGCAGCATTTTCCATTTCACCGTACGCCTTATGCCGGGGAAAGAAGCTGTGTCGCACCCAATCGCTCCCCAGGAGATAGCGGCCCTGCGTGGACTGCGCGTCCTGGTCGTGGATGACAATGCCGCCACCCGCCATCAGCTTACGGAAATGCTGGTCAACTGGGGGATGACGCTAACCGACGTGGAGACCGGCAGCTTCGCACTCCAGGCACTGACCAAAGCCGAACGAACAGGCAAGGCATTCCAACTCGTCCTGCTCGATACCCATATGCCGGAGATGGACGGATTTACCGTGGCCGAGAAGATACGGCGCAGTCCAGGTCTGGGTCAGGTCAGAATCCTCATGCTGACTTCCGGCGGCAGCTCCGGCGATGCAGTGCGCAGCCGGGAGCTGGATATCAGCGGTTATGTACCCAAACCGGTCCTCGAAACAGAACTGTTTTCAGCCATTCGCGCCGCTGTTGGTGAGGAAGTCACAGACAAGGTCGCAGCCTCCGCGACGAGTTCTGCCAGTAGCTCGAACGGCAAACGTCAGGTGCGCATTCTGCTGGTGGAAGATAATCGGGTAAACCAGTTGCTGGCTACTCGCATACTGGAAAAGCAGGGCCATCACATTCGCATTGCCGGCAACGGCCTGGAAGCACTGGCAATGCTCAAGAGCAATGCATTCGATCTGGTCCTGATGGACATTGAAATGCCGGAGATGGATGGGCTTGAGGCCACCCGTGTTATCCGGCAAAATGAAAGCCCCGGTGACAAGCACCTGCCGATCATTGCCATGACCGCCCATGCCATGAGTGGCGACAAAGATAAGTACCTGAAAGCGGGCATGGATGCCTACATCTCCAAGCCGATCCAGGCCAGGCAGCTGCTGGAGATGGTCGAACGATTATGTGCTCCCGAAGCGTCTGCGCAACGGGAGCTTCATTCGGAAATCACCAACTGATGAAACTGGCGGCAGAACTTTAAGCCACCAGCTCGTGTCCGGCACTGGCGAGGACGGAGAGTCCTTTGTCCCAGTGTTTGGCCTGAATCAGGATCCAATCCGTGTCATACGTTGAAACGGTGAAGACCGGAACAGCGGCTTTGGCCAGAGGCGCCAGGAATGATTCCAGAATGCCAATGGCCGAAAAATCAAATGGTCCTTCCAGCTGGATACAGGAAAAATCCCATGCGGCTTTGGTGTCGGGCGGAACACTGGCCTGCTCACAGATGATGGAAAGCTCGTCTTTGGTGCGGGTAATAGTCAAAAAACTGCCGTCTTTGGCCCATGCGGGAAACGGGGCCGTTGCATCCAGCCTGCAGATCGCAAACGGCCCACTCAAAATGGAAAATCTCATCTTTGTTGTTATCTTCTCTTCAAAAAGTTGTGGCCGATTGCGACCTGCATTGCTGTTAAGGAAGCTCTACCGCAATTCGCGGTAGAGTCCGAGACACGGAGTGATCACGGTTTGCTGGAACAACTGGCGGACACTCTGCGGAACCGTGATGGTATTGGGATACAGCGTCCAGATGGCCCGAGGCTCCGGCAGCTGCATTTCCTTGCGGGTGAGCGCGATGGCCGAGGCGCTCATGATCTCGGTGGCGCGAGCCAGGCCGGAGAATGTGGCATCCACCAGCGCAAGCCGTCCGTCCGGATGTACCTTCAACATGCCCGAATCGATCAGAGAGTTGAACAGCAGCAGAGCCGAGTTCACATCCGTATCCAGGTCCAGACCGCCCTTGCGGTGTGCGTCAATACCGAAACGGGTGATGAAGTTGGAGGCAATCAGCGTTCCCACCGTCTCGAGCGGCAGTGTGCGGCGAGCGGCCTCGAAGGCCACGCCATCGGAGCGCCACTCCTCGATGGCCCCGAAGAAGGTAGAGTTAAGCACGCCGGCGGCCAGCTTATGGTTCAGCCCGATTCCGGAGGCATGACCCGCTTCATGGAACGAATACTCTGCATTCAGCGCCTTCATCAAACTGGACTGCGGCGTATAAACGCTCAGCAGCAGGCTGGCTGAAGTCTCATCAAAGACCGTGCGGATGGCTTCAAAAGCCACGGAGACGCGGGTAACCTGCTCGGACATATTGTTCAGCACCGGTCCGTCGCCGTCCGGCAGACCTGCCCAGCCGTTCGGTACGAGGAAGGCCTCTCCCGACTCTCCGGCAAACCAGCCGGCGCCGGCATGGCCAAGGATTGGCACCATGTGCGGAATGGGCTCATTCAGTGCACCGAACATATCCAGCAGGATGGGTTGCAGTGCCGGAATTTCGCCGAGTTCGAGACGGCTGCCATAGATGGCGCTCAGGACCGTTTCTTTCTGGGCCTTGCGCGATGTGGTGTAAGGGGCCAGCAGGAAGAAGCGGCCATCCGCACCCAGAAATTCAAAGTTCTGCAGCCCTTTGGCAAAGCGGTCCCAGTTTCCGGAGTCGAGACTCTGTTTGGTGTCCGCCAGGAAGGGTTTGGGCAGGCCAATCTGATCAGCATCGGCAATCAGGCTGGCGATCGACTGATTGACCAGAGTGGAATCTTTTTTCTCCACGGCCCGGATCACGTCCATGACACGAAATGGAACTTCTACATTATATTGGCTGGCTGTTTTTGTTGCTGTATCGAACTGCTGCATAACCTACGCATCCTTTTCTCCGGGGAGCTCCCGGTCGTAAGGCCCTGCATTTACCTGTGCCCTCTTTCAACACTGTTAGCAGGGCTGATGCCCCGGATTTCGAGGCGTAAAAACTTCAGGTTTTAACTCTTCTGGCCCGGAAGGATATAGCTTTCCCTTCACTGTTTTGCCTTTACATTGATCGTAATCAGCCAGATTCCGCTTTTTTCATGGCCGCAGGGAAGCCGGTCCCCATTCTTTGGAGCCACTCGTCAACTGATTTAGGTCTGCGGTAGCGATAGCCAGAGTACATTTTGACTGAGGCTCTGCCGCAATTCACAGATGAGTGTGAACCAAATGAGCCATGATGAGAGCCTCTCGATAAATCTTGAGCGGCCCACCAGAATGAAACTGACTAAATATCAGGGGCCTGATACTTGTTAAGTGATACGAAGCCGTGGGAAGCCGAAAATTTGTGTTTCATAATAAAACCATCTTCACTGAAGTGACAAATACAGATGATATGGCCGGGCATGTAATTTTGTTTGCCCGGAAGCAGGGTAGTACAAAAGTTAGTCTGAAAGCAAGTAAAATTGTTGTTACATATGCCAACTGAAATGTTCCAAAATGGAACTGACTCCCAAAACGGAAGCCGGTTTTTATTGAAAAGCGTTAATTTAGCAGACAAATTCCCGGTGACGTAACGTGACTTTTTTCAGGCTAACGTTAATTTACGATTAATTTTGTTCTGCCGGATTCCTGCAATTCCCACAGCTCCCAAAGTGCAAACCGGGCGCAAATGTTATCCTTATTTAAGCTCATCCAGGGACCCGTAAATTTATCATGTTTGATCCAAACACTCCGGAATCCAAAGCCGCAACCCAGACCATCACCGAGAATCAAGAGTCTTTCAAAGACATTCTTTCGCAGTTTGAGCAAAGCCGTTTGCCGAAGGCCGCTTCCAACGATGCTGCCCGGCAGATAGAGGCCACGGTGATTGTGATTACCGCCGACTCGGTGCTGCTCGATATTGGCCGCAAGAGCGAGGGAATTCTTCCCCTGACCGCGTTTCAGGCCAATGAGACGGCAAAGCCGGGTGACAAGCTGCTGGTCACGGTAAAAGGGCGCAATCCGGAAGGTTATTACGAGCTTTCGCGCTTCAAAATCGCGCAGCCCACCGACTGGACCGCCCTCGAAAAGGCATTCGCGGAGAAGTCCGCCATTGCCGCCACGGTCACTGCCGTGGTGAAGGGCGGATTGAGCGTGGATGTGGGAGTGCGGGCGTTCATGCCGGCATCGCGCAGCGGCGCGCGCGACGCCGCCGAAATGGAAAAGCTGGTCGGGCAGGAGATCCGCTGCCGCATTATCAAACTTGATTCCGCCGACGAAGACGTGGTGGTGGACCGCCGCGTGGTTGCGGAAGAGGAAGAGCGTGGCGTGAAAGAGCGCCGCTACGCCGAGATCAAAGAGGGCGATACGCTGACCGGCACCGTGCGCAGCCTGGCTGAATATGGGGCATTTGTGGACATTGGCGGCGCGGACGCGCTGCTGCATGTCTCCGATGTGGCATGGAGCCGCATTGCTCGGCCGGAAGACGTGCTTACACCCGGCCAGCAGGTCGAGGTAAAGGTGTTAAAGATCGATCCGGGAAAACAGCGCATCTCGGTGGGCATGAAGCAGCTGCTGGCGCATCCGTGGGATGTGGTGGCGGAGAAATACAAAGTCGGGGAGCGCGTGCGCGGCACCGTAACTCGTCTGATGGATTTTGGCGCGTTCGTGGAGCTGGCGCCAGGAATCGAAGGGCTGATTCACATCTCCGAGATGGCGTGGAACAAGAAAGTCCGAAAGCCCGGCGACATGGTCAAGACCGGAGACACGGTGGAAGCCGTGATTCTGGGCGTGAACCAGGCCGAGCGGAGAATTTCTCTGGGCCTGAAGCAGGCGCTGGGCGATCCCTGGGCGGACGCGGTGCAAAAGTTCCCGGTTGGATCCGTGGTCGAAGGCCCTGTGACCAATGTGATGAAGTTTGGCGCCTTCGTGCAAATCGCGGAAGGCGTGGAAGGAATGGTCCACATCAGCGAGCTGAGCGCGGAGAAGCGCATTGAGCATCCGACTGAGGTGGTGAAGAACGGGCAGACAGTGAAGGCCCTGATCCTGGCCGTGGACCAGGAAAAGCGCCAGTTGCGCCTCAGCATCAAACAGCTTGCACCCACCGATCTGGACGAGTTTCTGGCCAGCCATACCGAAGGCGATGTTGTCACTGGTCGAGTGATCGAAGTTTCCGGCGAACGAGCTCAGGTGGAACTGGGCGAGGGCGTTCGGGCTATATGCAAAATTGCCGCACCGCCTTCGGCCCCTGAGCCGGCTGCGAAACCGGGAAAAGCAGATCTTTCTTCGCTCAGCGCCATGCTGAATGCACGCTGGAAAGGCGGCGCTTCCGGCGCTGCGGGCGAAGCGAAGCCAGCGAGCATGAGCACCGGGCAGGTCCGCGGTTTTCGCATTACCCGGCTGGACCGTGACGCTAAGAAGATTGAGCTGGAACTGGCGTAACCGCTTCCACCATACAATCGCATGATGCCGCAGACTGCACCTCTGGACGTGCTTCGTCGCCACTGGGGCTACGATTCGTTTCGTCCGCTGCAGGAAAGAATTATTGCCAGTCTGGCCGCCGGGCATGACACTTGTGTAGTGATGCCCACGGGCGGCGGCAAATCTCTCTGCTATCAACTGCCAGCGGCGATGCTGGCGAAACAAACGGTCGTAGTGGTTTCCCCGCTCATCGCGCTCATGCAGGACCAGATGGCCCAGCTTGCACAGATGGGCATTCCAGCGGCGGTGCTCAACAGCACACTTTCCGGCAGCGAGCAATTTCAGGTCACGCGCAACGCCGCCGACGGGAAATATCGCCTGCTGTATCTCTCACCCGAGCGTCTGGCCCGCGAAGATACCATTGCCTGGCTGCGGCGCGTGCCAGTGGCGTTCTTTGCCATTGATGAGGCCCACTGCATCTCCGAGTGGGGACATGAATTTCGCCCGGACTACCGCCAGCTCAGCTCTCTGCGCGCACATTTTCCCGGAAGTCCGATTGCGGCGTTTACCGCCAGCGCCACGCGGCAGGTGCGGCATGACATTATTGACCAGCTCCGCCTGCGCAGCCCGCACAAGTACATTGCCAGTTTCCATCGCTCCAACCTGCGTTATCTGGTGAAAGAGTGCGACGCGCACACGCAGCCGGATATTCTGCTGCGCGCGCTCGCGGTCTATGCGGGCAGCAACGTGATCGTGTACGCGCCCACCATCAACAAGGTGGAACAGACGGCGGAGTTTCTGAACAGCGAGGGCATTCCCGCCATTCCGTACCACGGAAAAATGGACAGCGAGACACGCCGGCAAAACCAGGAACGCTGGATGTCCGACGAAGTCCCCGTGCTCGTGGGCACGCTGGCTTTCGGTCTGGGGATCAATAAAGCTGCGGTGCGCGCCGTGATTCACCTGGCCCTGCCCAAATCGGTGGAGCAGTATTACCAGGAAGCCGGACGCGCCGGGCGCGACGGCCAGCCCGCCGACTGCATTCTGCTGTGGCAAAAGCGCGATGTCGGACTGCTGACTTACTTTGTGGACCAAATCTCCGATGCCGCCGAGAAAGAACGCGCATGGGAGCGCTACCACCAGATTCGCCGCTTTGTGGAGTCGGCGAAATGCCGTCATCTTCAGGTGTGCAATCACTTTGGCGAAACTCCGAAGTGGCAAACATGCTCGGCGTGTGACGTCTGCGGCTCCGCGCCGGATTGGCTGAGCAAAGAACTACCACGCTGGCAGCGGGGCAAGCCCGCGCCGCCGGTGGAAGAAGTCAGCCGGCCACAGCGCGTCAGGCTTCCGTCGCCAGCTTCATCCGTGGAGGCGGCGGACGATGACCTCCGCACTTATCTGAGGTTATGGCGAAGCGATACGGCAAAGAAGCAGGGCGTGCCTGCCTTTGTAATCATGCACGATACGTCGCTCGAAGAGCTGTGCCGTATCCGTCCTGGATCGCTCAAGGCCCTGCGACAGGTTCACGGTTTTGGCGAGCGAAAAACAGAGTTGTATGGCCCGCAGATTTTGCAGGCCCTCAAAAAGTTTCAGAAGGGCGAACGCGCTAAAAAACAGTAGAAGAGAATGCAAGGTTCAAGCGCGTGGAGCACAGGCACTCTTGCCTGTGCGGCTCTTTTATGAAGGATGCAGGCACAGGCAAGAGTGCCTGTGCTCCACACGACTTCTTTACTCTCTTCCGTACATCGGCAGCGGAGAGCTATCCAGATCCATTCCCAGTTGCAGCTTGGCGGCTTCTGACATTTTTCCCGGATGCCACGGTGGATCGAGCACAATATCCACCTGAACGCCGCGCACCGTGGGCAGAGTTCCCAGGCGGCGCTCAATGTCGGCTTTCAGAATGCCGCCCATGCCGCAGCCGGGGGCGGTCATGGTCATCTTGATGTCGAGCTTGTGGCCATCTTCAAAGTCAGTGATGCGGCAATCGTAGATCAGTCCAAGATCCACCACGTTCACTGGAATCTCCGGATCGTAGACGGTCTTGAGCACGTCCCACACCAGCTTTTCGCTGAACTCCTGCGGCTCGGCTTCGGCTGTGGCGGCGGCTGGCTCCATGCCGAGAGCGTCGGCATCATTGGCCTCAATGCGCAGGATGTAACCGGAGTCATTCATCACGGTGAAGCTGCCGCCCAGCGCCTGCGTGAGTCTTACGGTGCCGCCGGAGCGCAGAAAATACGGACTGCCGCCGGGGACCGTGGTGGCCTGGCAATCGCGGGTAAGAACGACTTTTTGATTGGTATTCATTCCGTGGAGACTGCCTCCTGTGTGCCTTCGAGCGCGGCATGCAGCGCGTGCCACGCCAGAGAGGCGCATTTTACGCGTACCGGAAATTCCGATACTCCGGCAAACACCGCCAGCTTGCCCAGCTCTTCCGGCACGCCATTTTTACCGGTGACCAGCGCGTGAAACTTTTCGAACATCGCACCGGCTTCGGCGGTGGTCTTGCCTTTAAGAATTTGCGTCATCATGGATGCCGACGCCTTGGAAATGGCGCAGCCCTCGCCTTCAAAGCCAATATCGCGGATGGCGCCGTTCTCCACGTCGAGGTAGACCGTGAAGTGGTCGCCGCACAGCGGATTGTAGCCTTCGGCTTTGCGGTTCGCTCCCTGGGGCACGCGAAAATTGCGCGGACGCTTGCTGTGCTCCAGAATCACTTCCTGATACAGATCGCGCAGGTCCGCCATTACGCCAGCACCTCGGAAACTTTCTTAATGCCCGCAACCAGCGCGTCGATTTCTTCCGTGGTGTTGTACAGCCCAAAGGAAGCCCGCGCCGTTGCCGGAATTTTGAAGCGCGCCATCACCGGCTGTGCACAGTGGTGCCCGGTGCGGATGGCCACGCCTTCATGGTCGAGAATCGTGCCAATGTCGTGCGGATGAATTCCATCCATCACGAAGGAGAGCACGCCAGCCTTCTCCTGTGCCGTGCCGATCAGGCGTATGCCACGGATCGCGCCCACCTGCTCGGTCGCATATTTGAGCAGTGCATGCTCGTGCGCTTCGATCTTCTTCAGGTCGAGCTGTTCCAGATATTCCACCGCGGCGCCCAGGCCAATGGCCCCGGCAATGTCCGGCGTGCCAGCTTCAAACTTGTACGGCAGGCGGTTATAGACCGTTTTTTCAAAGCTCACCGAAGCGATCATGTCGCCGCCGCCCTGCCACGGAGGCATGGCGTCCAGCACTTTGCTTTTGCCGTAGAGCACGCCGATTCCCGTTGGGCCATACAGCTTATGGCCGGAGAGGGCGTAGAAGTCGCAGTCCAGCTCCTGCACATCCACGCGGGTGCGCGGCGCTGCCTGCGCGCCATCCACCAGAACAGGAATGTTGTGCCGATGCGCCATCCGGCAAATGTCGCGAACCGGATTGATGGTGCCCAGAGCATTCGAAAGATGCGAGACGGCGACAATCTTTGTTTTGGGGTTCAGCAGCTTTTCGAAATCGCCCAGCAGCAGCTCGCCCTGATCGTTCATGGGAGCCACGCGCAGAGTGGCGCGCTTTTCCTCGCACAGCATTTGCCACGGAACAATGTTCGAGTGGTGCTCCATGGCGGTGATGATCACTTCATCGCCTTCGCCAACATTCTTGCGGCCATAGGTCTGCACCACGAGATTGATGGCCTCGGTGGTTCCACGCACAAACACGATCTCGCTCGAATCGGCGGCATTGAGAAATCGCTGAATCGAGTGGCGCGACTTTTCATAGGACTCGGTCGCGCGCTCGGAGAGCAGATGCACGCCGCGATGGACGTTGGAATTATCGTGGCGATAATAATCGTCCATCGCGCGGACCACCGCTTCCGGCTTCTGCGTGGTGGCGGCGTTGTCCAGATACACCAAGGGCTTGCCGTGCACCATCTGATGAAGAATGGGAAAATCTTCGCGAATCCGCTGCACGTCATAACCGCCGAGGTGCCCGGCGTGGGCAACCGGCGTTTTAGCCAGGACGCTCATTCAGTCCTCCTCTTAGCTCTGCCTGGCGGATTTTTTCTCCGCGGTCTCGGTGCTGTTCGGGAGCCACTCGGTAATCAGTCGCTCCACGTGGTCGCGCACCGCGCCTTCGTTCATCCGCTCGAGGCACTCATTGGCAAAGGCCAGCAGCAGCAGATGCCGTGCCGAAGCTTCGTCCAGCCCGCGTGAACGGGCATAGAAGAGCGCCGCGGCTTCCAGCTTGCCAATCGTCGCGCCATGCGTGCACTTCACGTCGTCGGCGTAGATCTCAAGCTGTGGCTTGGTATCGATCAGCGCATCGTCGGAGAGCAGCAGGTTGCGGTTGGTCTGCTTGGCGTCGGTCTTCTGCGCATCTTTGTGGACAATGATGCGGCCATGAAACACGCCATGCGACTGCCCGGCCAGAATGCCGTTATAAAACTGCCGGCTGCTGCAGTGCGGGCTGGCATGCTCGACCAGCATGTAATTGTCGAGATGCTGGCTTTCGTTGCCCATGAACAAACCGTTGATCAGGCACTCGCAGCCCTCGCCACCGAGAACCGGGTGTACATTGTTGCGCACCAGTCCGCCGCCCAGCAGAATGGAGTGCGAAGAGACATTGCTACTGCGCTCCTGCTGGATGCGCAGAGTGGAGATATTGTTCGTCTGCCGGTTCTCGCGCACGATCATTACGTGGTTGATCACGGCATTGTCGGCCGCCACCAGCTCGGTTGCGGTATTGGAAAAGGCCGGTTCCAGGTTGTCTAACGACACGTAATCTTCCACAATCGTCGCCTGGCTGCCCGCTTCCGCCACGATCAGGTTGCGCGGATGGTCCATCAGCGCCGCCTTGCCCGAGGTCGAGACGTAAAGCACATAAATGGGTTCTTCCACCACGGTGTTGCGCGGCACAAAGAGCGAAGCGCCATCTTCGAGAAAGGCCGTGTTCAGGGCCGCAAAGGCGTCACGGCGAAAGTTAAGGTACTTTCCCAGATGGTTCTCGACGTAAGTTTCATTGGCGGCAAGCTGCGCTGCCAGTCCGCCGAGCTTTACCCCTTTGGGCAGCGCGGGGATGCGGGAAAGCCTCGGCGAATATCTTCCATTCACAAACACGAGGCAGCAGGCAAAATTCGCCACGCCGAACTGCTTCAGGTCTTCCTGCTTGAGGTCTTCGGCGCTCACCGAGGAATCATCTGCATTCGCAAGATGAAACCGCGTCTTCGTAATGGGCGAGGTGTTGGTGAATCGCCAGTCTTCGTCGTGCGTGGTGGGAAAGCCGGTTTCCTGAAACCGGGTAAAGCCCTCGCGCCGCAGCGCGATCAGCCATGAAGCCTGCGCGCTGGTGCGCTGGCTGAAGTCATGAAACTCCGTGCGATAGGCCAGAGGGAACTTTTCTTCCGTCAGCGTGGCCCCCTGGGCCGCTGGGTCGAGGACGATTGCGCTCTTCGGCATGTCTGTTTCGGCTCCTTAGCGTCCCGCGCCCACGGGTTCTGATTCGGTCCAGGCGTAGCCCTTGTCTTCGAGTTCCAGCGCCAGCTCCGGTCCGCCCGATTTCACAATGCGGCCATTCACCAGTACGTGGACGTAATCCGGCACAATGTAATTCAGCAAACGCTGGTAGTGCGTGACCAGGACCATGGCGCGATTGGGGCTGCGCATGGTGTTCACGCCCTTGGACACGATCTTCAGCGCGTCAATGTCGAGGCCGGAATCGGTTTCGTCGAGCACCGCGAGCTTGGGCTCGAGCACTGCCATTTGCACGATCTCATTGCGCTTCTTCTCGCCGCCGGAAAAGCCTTCGTTCACCGGACGGTTCAAAAAGCGCTCGTCCATTTCCAGCAGGCGCATCTTTTCTTTCACCAGGGGCAGAAAGTCCATGGCATCCAGCTCGTCTTCGCCGCGATACTTGCGCACGGCATTCACCGCAGCGCGCAAAAAGTACGCGTTGCTGATGCCCGGAATCTCCACCGGATACTGGAACGCCAGGAACAGCCCTTCACAGGCCGCTTCTTCCGGCTTCATCTCCGCCAGGTCTTTGCCGTTGAAGAGAATCTGGCCTTTGGTGATCTCGTAATTCTCGCGGCGGGCCAGCACCTGGGCCAGCGTGCTCTTGCCCGAGCCGTTCGGGCCCATGATGGAGTGAACCTCGCCCGGATTCACCGTGAGGTTGATCCCCTTCAGAATTTCGTTGTTGTCTACCCTGACGTGCAGGTCTTTAATTTCCAGCATGCTCATTTCTTATCCAACACTCCCCTCAAGACTGATGCTCAGCAGTTTTTGTGCTTCTACTGCAAATTCCATGGGCAGCTCGCGGAACACCTGCTTGCAGAAGCCGTTGATGATCATGGAAACGGCCTCTTCCTTCGATATACCGCGCTGCTGCAGATAAAAGATCTGGTCTTCGCCGATCTTCGAAGTGGACGCCTCGTGCTCCATGCGCGAGGTCGGGTTCTTCACTTCGATATACGGGAACGTATGCGCGCCGCACTTGTCGCCGATCAGCAGCGAATCGCACTGCGTGTAGTTGCGCGCTCCGGTTGCCCCTTTCAGGATTTTCACCATGCCGCGATAGGTGTTCTGCCCAAAACCGGCGGAGATTCCCTTGGAGACGATCGTGCTCGATGTGTTCTTGCCAATGTGAATCATCTTGGTGCCGGTATCGGCCTGCTGGCGATTGTTGGTGAGGGCCACGGAGTAAAACTCGCCCACGGAGTTGTCGCCCTGCAGAATGCAGCTCGGATACTTCCACGTAATGGCCGAGCCGGTCTCTACCTGCGTCCAGGAAATGCGGGAGTTTTTGCCCAGACACTTGCCGCGCTTGGTTACAAAGTTGTAAATGCCGCCCTTGCCGTCCTTATCGCCCGGATACCAGTTCTGCACCGTGGAATACTTGATGCTGGCATTGTCGAGCGCCACCAACTCCACCACCGCGGCGTGCAGCTGATTTTCATCGCGGATAGGAGCAGTGCAGCCTTCGAGGTAACTCACCGACGCGCCCTCTTCGGCCACGATCAGCGTGCGCTCGAACTGCCCGGTCTCGGCCGCATTGATGCGGAAATACGTGGAGAGCTCCATGGGGCAGCGGACGCCCTTCGGCACATATACAAATGATCCGTCACTGAACACAGCGGCATTCAGCGCAGCGAAAAAATTGTCGGTGTAGGGAACCACGCTGCCCAGGTATTTCTTCACCAGATCAGGATGGTTCTGCACCGCCTCGGAGAACGAGCAGAAGATCACGCCTACTTCGCTCAGCTTGTCCTTGAAGGTGGTCGCCACGGACACACTGTCAAACACCGCGTCCACGGCCACGCCGGCCAGGCGCTGCTGCTCGAGCAGCGGAATGCCCAGCTTTTCATAGGTGCGCAGGACTTCGGGATCGACTTCATCCAGGCTCGTGAGATTCGGCTTCTTTTTGGGCGCGGAGTAATAGACGATGTCCTGGTAGTTGATCGCCGGATACTTCACGTTGGCCCACTTGGGCTCCGCCTGGTCGGCTTCCAGCGTGGCCCAGTAGCGATAGGCCTTCAGACGCCACTCCAGCATGAACTCGGGCTCGTTCTTTTTGGCCGAGATCACGCGAACGGTATCTTCGCTCAGCCCCTTGGGCAGCCTGTCTTCCTCTACCGGGGTCACAAATCCCCATTTGTATTCTTTGTCGGTCAGGTCCTGAATCTGATTAATCGTGGTCATCATGCTCCTTGTGGTCCCAGGCTGATGGAGGGGACGATTACGCTGTGTATCTGGGCCACGCCGGTTTGCATGAGGCGCTGGTTCAGATCATTGAGCGTTACTTTTTCGAGCGCCTCGCGCAGAACGTCGCCAATCATCTGCGAATTGGCTTTGATCGCGCAGGAAGGCTCCATCTCGCAGCTTCCCGGCTCGGTACCGCACTCGGTAAAGCCGATTGGCCCTTCGAGCGCAAGAATAATTTCGGCCAGCGAAATCGCACTGGCATCGCGCGGCAGGGTGTATCCGCCCTTCACGCCACGGTGGGAAACCAGCAGCTGATGGTCGGAGAGTTGCCGCAGCAGCTTGCTCACGGTCGGCAGCGGCAGATGCGTCTCTTCCGCCAGACTGCTGGCCGAATGCAGGCTATGCTCGGGCGCGCGGGCAACATGCGCCATCAGCACAATGCCGTAATCGGTCAGTTTGTTGACGCGAAACATGTCCTCGTCGCTCCCAGTCTGAAATCGATATAGTACCGATCCAGTCTTATATTAACATTCGGGACTTTGCGGAAACAAGACTGTTTCGGTCTGATTTAGTAGCCGTGGAGTCTGGTTCGATCCAGGGTGGACGGTTCCAGACAAGGGTTTGGCCTAAAGTGAGCGATTCGCTTCCGGTGGCGGTGACGCCATTGAGGGTGACTTCGCCGTTGTTCAGGTTTTGTTGCCAGGCTTGTGGGGTTGAATGAGGGTAAAGGCTTGCCAGGTGGGAGAGCAGGGTTTGTCCATGGTATTTGCTGGTGATGATTGTGGTGCAGGCATAGCCCCGGTTCAGCATGTAGTTCCAGTGTAAGCTATGGCATCTGCGGCAGGAGTTGCCGTGGTCCGAGCGACACTGGATTTAGGCAGCAAGAGCTCTAAATGCGTCCAGTGTGGGTAGCCGGATTCCGCGCGAACCACGGGCCCTCCTTCCACAATCCCGGTAAAAGAACGCTCGCCGACGATTCTGAAAGTTGATGGCGAGAAGGGCGTTTATGAGGACTTATCAGCTTGATGCCTAAATTCACCCAGCGTGATCTTGGATGAGCGATCATCTTGTAGATCGGACAAGTTCCACCAAGACATACGCGTATATCCTCCCACGTACTTGGATGTAGAGAAGCTCCCGACTGCGTTGCGCTCCTCTCTGCTTCATTCATACTCTGGGCGCGAAAATGTACTTTGTCGTGTCGTAAACCCAAGTCCCCAAATCACTCCCATGCTCACCGCTGCCGAACTGAAATATCGCATCCGGACTTGCGACGCGCGGTTCGGTGGTGTGCGCCGTCGCGAAGCTCGTCCTTATAGATGCACAGGCAGTCTTCAATCTCTGAGGGTGTCATGCGTGAAAACGCGTTGGGCAATATCCTCGGATCAAACGAATCACCGCTGATGTTGAATACCCGTGCGCCCATCCTTGTTCCGGCGTGTAGATACACAAGCATGGGCGCTTTTCCAAAATGAGCGCCGACCCGGTGAGCGATGTCGTATACGGTGAGCGCCCCAATGCCTTTGATGCTTCCAATCTCGCCTTCCACAAGCCCATGAAGAGCGGCGAAGTCGTCAGCCTTGGCTAGCTTCCGTCTGATCGCTTGAAGACGTGCCTCGGCCTGTTCGAGAATCGCCTTCGGAATACGCCACTGGTGCGGATGCCGCTTGCCACTTGGTAGTTCGCAAAGCGCGGCCTTCCTGATAGCCACGGATGGGCTGCGCTGGATTTCAAATAAGCGCATTTCCGTACGCGCGGCCTCGCGGTATTCACGAATATAGTCGGCGACAATTTCATCGAAGGTCATCGGGGTTCCCTAGTCAGCAGCAGCGTGCGTATCTCTTCATCCTGAAATGTGCGTATGCCGTTGTCGAGATTCTTCCAGAAATATTCGGTGTGCTTGCTTGCTGCCGCATTCCATGCGTTCGCAATAGTCTCCGGCTCCGGATACCTCGGCGATGTAGCTGTGATCCCCGGATCGTTAGCGGTCGCGAGCAGAAGATCCAATTGTACGGGCGTGCCGTCCTTGACGAGCCGTGGCCAGGCAATCTGCAGCAGACCATCCTCGCTTACAAGAATGCCCTCATCCTCTGTTTGCGACACATGCCCATAGTCGGCCTCTCGGCCAACGCGATCCGCCCATCCTTTGAGAAGATCCTCGGGAATCTTCCGCTCCGGATTAAATAGCAATGCCACGCATCCCCAGCCCACGGCAATTCGACCTTGGTCCGCGTTTAGCTGCTCCGCCTTCCAGAGATGCTCCGCTTGTGCAAGCAGATCCTCTAGTGATGAAACCGTGTGAGAGCAAGTAACCAGTTTCGCCTGCCCAGGTTCACAGAGGCGTGAAAACACCATCGTGTAGGTGTTACCTCTCGAACTCGACAAGCGGCCGTAGCGAATGGGTGCCGTCACGGTGTCCATCGAAGCCATGTTCAAGCGGGCATCGCGCCACTGTTGTCGTCTTTCGTCCCACAGCAGTGAGCCAATGATAAGAATCCCTACTGTCAGCGGCATAGGTTCACTCCTCGTCAACTTCAACGGCTGCGGCAACCAGTTCCGGAACGAAAGACGAAACATCCTGAATCACCACCAGTCCCTTCCGTGGCAGATAATAGTCGCGCACCGTGCGATAGCGATCCCCAAACTTTTCGGTGAACTGGTTTCTCAGTTTTACACTGTGGCTTAAGACGCTTGACAAGGCGCGGCCCCCGTTAAAGAACTTCTCCCCATGTTCAGTGCCTAGCACGTAGAGGTATTTCTCTTTCGTGGTTTCGTGCTCCGCCATCTCGAAGAAATCCTTGAATAGAGAATTTTGCCTAATCGATTCCGGCCCGCCCTGCCAGCGGATGAACTTGAATTCTCCGATACGCTGGTTAGTCTCCAGGTCAAAGTTCCTGTTGGTGTTTCCAGCCCCCAGCGAGACATACTCGATGACTTCGCCAGACCGAAGAATGTGCGGAAGGCATAAGAGCATCCCTAACACATGAATGACTACATCTATTTGTCCCGCCAACTGCTTAACCAAGCCGGCTGCGCCGAGGATTTCTGTCTTCGCTCCACTCGTCGTCAAGACGGCTGCATAGCTATCTGCTGATACTCCCTTTAGAGACTTTTCAATCTGACCGATTGTTCGTGTAAGGTCGGTGCCGCGAAACGTCTGCAGCAGGTGGATGGCGCTTGCAAGGGCTACCTGGGGCGGCTTAGATTCTTCTGCCATGACTGCAGGCAACTATATCGAAGTTCGCGCTTTGCGGCTCAGTTTTTTGATTGGGGCAAGCAGTCCTTTGGCAGAACGCGACCGAGCTTCGAGTCCCTGAACTTCATACCGCGAGAAGCCAGAGGAAATGGTTCTCCTATTGTGTTGCGTGAACTTGCCCTCTAATTGAGTGGAAAGTCTTCCCAAACTTCGGATTGTTAACCGTCGTGCAGTAACACAGCTTGTGACCGAACGGATCAGTAACGCCAAGTCGGCTTCTGTAACCGCCTATTCAGGTAAAAGATAAGACATTTTTAAAGTGGCTGGACAATCGCTCATTTCTTTATTGATTCGCAATTATTTTCGTGGTACCAAGCTGGAGCTTGTCTCAGGAGAAGCGCAGGTTTGGTATTTGAAAACTGAGAATTGGCTTTTGGCTCTTGGCTTTTAGCTTTTGGTTCCATAGCAGGCTGCCTGGCATTGGGTGGCCGTTGGGTGGCCCAGCGGTGGCCCAAGGGCCGGATTGGGCTAAGCCCTTTGTTTCTGGTAGTGTCGGCAAAAATATGGGGAGGGGGGTACTGATTGGGATGTTTTTTTGTCTCATCCTAAGGGTTCACTTCAAGGGTTCACTCCATCGCTTGTGATATCCCTTGTGATGTTTGGCGCTAAGTCCTTTAGATCTTGTGATGGGGATCGACCAGGAGGGGGGTAGGCAAAACCCGTTTTACCGCTGATTTACACAGAGGAACACTGATAAGAAATAAGGCAATCAGGAAGGCGGCTTACCGCGGATATACGCGGATGAGCGCGGATCAAATTCAAGCCCCAAAAAACCTTTTTTGCCGCTGATTAACGCTGATGGACGCAGATTAAACATCGAAAAGACAGAACTGCACAGGCAGGAGTGCCTGTGCTCCACCGTGGATTTTTGGGAAATAATTTTTTTTCAACGGCTTGTAGAATTCCGATCTGGCCGTTCGTCGTTGTAGTGAAGGCCGGGCAGAGAACCCTGCCAGAATGCCACAAATGCCCTTGTAGGATTCGAATGGAGGGATCGCGCAGGTTTCAACGGCCATCCTGATTTGATTTCCGCCGTGAACCTACTGATGCAATGAGAATCCGGACGGCAAAGCTGCCTCAAGATTGATTTGTTCTCCGGTGATGGGGTGGTGGAATTTCAGAAATTGGGCGTGCAGGAAATATCCTCCGTCGCCGGGGAGGCCGGGGAGATTTTCAAGAGGCTGGCCGGTTAAGCCGTACAGAGGATCGCCTACCAGGGGATGGCCGATGGATGCCAGATGGATTCTGATTTGATGAGGGCGGCCCGAATACAGGCTTACCTCAAATGTTGTGGTGCTGGTGGCGCGCGAGATCACCTTTGCCAATGACTTCGACGGTTTGCCACTCGGGTTGGCGGCCCACACGGAACCGATGAGCGGGTGGGGTACGAGGCCGATGGGTGTGAGGATTTCCCAGGCGTCGTGTTGTGCAATGTTTTGAGCCAGTGCCCGGTAAATCTTTTGAATTTTGGGTGTGTTCCAGTGTGCGGACAGATTCGAGGCCGCCTGCGGTGTTTTGGCGAAGAGGACGATGCCGGTGGTGGCTCGGCCCAACCGGTGGACAGGGTTTGCGTTGGGGGTTTGCTTTTGCACCAGGCGCAGGAGGGTGTTTTCCATGAATCCGCCGCCGGGGAGGGTGGGCAGCCCGCTGGGTTTGTTGACGGCCAACAGATGGGGGTCTTCCAACAGGACTTCGAAGTTCTGAGGGGAGTCTGGTTCGATCCAGGGTGGACGGTTCCAGACAAGGGTTTGGCCTAAAGTGAGCGATTCGCTTCCGGTGGCGGTGACGCCGTTGAGGGTGACTTCGCCGTTGTTCAGGTTTTGTTGCCAGGCTTGTGGGGTTGAATGGGGGTAAAGGCTTGCCAGGTGGGAGAGCAGGGTTTGCCCATGGTATTTGCTGGTGATGATTGTGGTGCAGGCATAGCCCCGATTAAGCATGTAGTTCAAGTGTAAGCTATGGCATCTGCGGCAGGAGTTGCCGGGGTTCGAGCGACACTGGATTTAGGCCGCAAGAGTTCTAAATGTCCATACGGTAGATTTCTGAGTGCTAGGATGTACGCTACCGATGAGCCAAACGTCAGAAATCCGACGTGCCATTGAAAAGGGCGTTGCCTATCTCGAGTCGGTCCAGCTTCCCAGTGGTGAGATCCCGATCGACAGATGGCCCACCCGTGAGTTGAGTGGCAACAGCGTTCCTGATTCGGCGGTCTTTCCAGCAGCTCTCGCCGCGCGCGCGTTGTCGGTTACATCATCGGCCGAGCGCCTCCGCTCTCGCGCCCTCGATTTCCTCCTGCGAGAAATGGAGCCCGACGGTCTGTGGTGTTACCCGTCGAGCGAAAGTCCGGACCATGGCTACGTTCCACTCGACACTGACGACACGGCAATCGCATCCACTGCGCTTGCGGCCGCCGGAAAACGGTTCCCGAACAATCGCGCTCTTCTGCTGGCCCAACGCGAGCGCAATGGTCTCTTTCGAACGTGGATTCCGCGGTGGTGGCGCCATCCACGCAGGTTCTATCGCTTCTTCCGGAACACCACTGCGGAGGTGCGCGACGTCGACGCAGCGATCAACGCGAATATCGTTGTCTACCTCGGCGATTGCGAAGAGACTCGGCCGGCCATTGAGCACATGCTCGCAGTCCTGCGTGCCAATGGCGAAGAGATGTCCACCAAGTGGTACGAGAGCCGCTTCACCGTCTGGTATTTCTTTTCGCACGCGCTTCACTCGATCGCGCCGGAGGCAGGCCAGATGATCGTACCGCGCATCGAAGCCACGGCGCCGATCAACGCACTCGAGCTCGCGCTGGCGTCATCGACGCTGCTGCTGTGGAATCGCGTACCTGACGTCGGGCCCGTGATCGAGGCGCAGCTCCCGTCGGGAGCCTGGCCGCGTGCCGGCTTCTATCACTGTGGCCGCAGGCGAATTGATTCTCAACCGACGCCGCCGTGGTGGGGCTCCGAGGCATTGACTACGGTGCTCGCGGTGGAAGCGTTGACACGCCGATTGCTCGTCGAAGAGTGATTGCTCCGATCGCGTTATGATGCCGCCCTTCATGTCTGCTCGTCGTCCCAGGCTCGAAGGCCTTCGCGGGGTTGCCATTCTGCTGGTACTCGCGAAGCACTGATTCGTGGACGACTGGAAGGTTCCCTGCAGGAAGCTGGATCCACGCCGCTGCGCTGCCAGCGAAGTTGGCGGGGACCGGCGTTGACCTGTTCTTTGTGCTATCGGGCTATCTGTTCGGCATTCTACTCGCGAATCGCCTGCGTACTTTCGAGCTTTCCAGGGTCGCGCGTTTCGAATCCGGCCGCGGGTTCTGCATCGAAGCCCTGGCACAATCATGCTGCCCGTGCGAGCTTCAACGTTGTGTTCAGGGCTGTTCGCGCAAAGTTCAACGTCGCACGCAACGTGTCTGCCACATTGGCAGGAAAGAGCAAAGAATGAACCCCGAGGACGATCCAATCGCCGCGATGTCGCAGAGCCGAGGCCACGAGGATCGCGATCGGCAGCAATACAATGTTGACCTCACTCATCAGAAAAAGAAACCCGGGTTTCGGGGTAACGATCACGTAGCGGGTGCGCCACCATCGGATGCGAAGCGCAACCAGAGGAACGTACGCGCCAACCGCCGCGACAGGCCACCAACTCCGCATCTGAATGAGCATTGCAGTGAACGCAAGCAGTTCGGTGGGAAACGCGACCCAGGTTCCGATGAGCATCGCCGACCGCGAATGCCGTGCAGCGAACGTCCGCGCGCCAACGGCATGATCGGCGTCGATGTCGGTGAGTTGATGCCACAGGATCGCACGCACGCCGTTCGCGAACGCCCAGGTTCCCACTATCATGAGCCAGACGGAATTGTCAGGCCGTTGCGCCTCGCGAAACGCGAGGATCACGGCCACCAGCGTCGGAAATAGATGTTCGCCGCTCGCGCAGAAAAGGATTCCCAGGAAGCCGCGTTTTTTCAGACGGAACGGTGGCAGAGAGTAAAGCGAGAAGGCCAGCCACACCGCGACGTACAGCGATAGAAGGACTCCGTTGTGTCGCCAGCTATAGGAGATAACTGCGAGGGCTCCCAAGCTGAGGATGATGAGCGTTAGACCGAGAAGTGGCGATCGGCCTGCGAGACGGTTTGGCTTCCCGGCGGCAAGATCGTCTTCGAGATCGGTCAGATCGTTGATCACACTGGCGTAGACCGCGGCCGGAACGATCGCAACGAGAGCCATGAGCGCCCCTCGCCAGATCGCGTTCGCCGGCACGTCGAGCATCAGGGCCGTCGCGTAGAACGCCGCGAGGACTGGGACGAGTTTGAACTCCCACCATTCGCAGGCGCGAATCATTCGCCACAGGGAGACAAGTGAGAGTTGCTCAATCATTGCGGCTGTTTGTGAGCGTAGGCATACGCATTTCCTCGAGCGGCCAGTGATTCCGCCAGTTCCAGCAGCTTAGCGGTGAAAGAAGCAATCGGATCGAGCGGCACCATGGTCCGCACCGCTATTCCAGCAGCTTTACCGATGGACTCCCACTCTTCGCGCGCGGCCCATGCTCGCTCCATGGCATTGTCGAATTCATCTACTTTCGCAGCGCTTGCGATGAATCCGGTGCGACCTTCTTCTACGACTTCGGCGCTTCCGCCCTCATTTGTGACAATGCCAAACCGGCCGCACATCATCGTTTCGATAAGCGCCAGCGGCAGACCTTCGGTGCGCGAGGGCAGAACCAGCGCGTGATGCGTTCTCCAGATGGATTCAACGTCATTTACAAAGCCTGGGAAATCGACATTTTTAAGATCCAAGCGCTGGGCAAGTTCGCTCAAAGCTTTGCCGTGGCAGCCTGCGCCGAAAAACGAAACGGACAAATTGCGGTTTCTCCACTGCTGTCGCGCCAAAACATGCAAAAGAATGTCCTGACCCTTCTCGCCCGTCTCCAGGCGCGCGATGCAAGCCAGCTTGACCGACTGGTTCTCGTTGCCAGGCCATGGCAGCGGGTTTCCCGACACCAGAAAAGGATTGCGCACAATTTCCGCATTCATGAGCGTCTCGCTGATTTGGCATTCCGTGAGCCGGAGATTGTGTTGAGAGACAAAATAACAGCGTAAAGCAGTCTGAAACGCGGAGCGTATCACGATACGGTCTTTGTCATGCGGCCAAAGATGATCAACTGCTTTATGTGAAATGATGACGTAAGGACGGCCGGAAATACGACAAAGATCGCTGTAAGCGAGCCCGTCGAAATTTGCGCCCTGGGAGACCACTACTAAATCGGGATTGAGGTTTGTAAGATGAGTCCGCACCAGGGGGCGGATGGCTCTCTGCGCTGGACCTCTTTCTGTTAACCGGACCAGCGGCCTGGGAAGACGAATCCGGCAGGGCAGGCACACCTGATGCAAGTCGCGAATATGACAGCCCAGGGCGAGCAACCGGCAAATGCGCGGGTGATTCGGGTCAACACAGGTTTTGAAGACGGTTACAGAATGCCCGCCCTCGGCCAAAAGCGCGGCTGCTCCCGCCCAGAGTTCTTCGCTTCCACCCCAGGGTTGTGGACAGGAACTAAAAAAGACGAAACGCGACAACACCACTCCTTTAATAAATGGTGACTCTGGGGCACAAGCTTTCAGGACAAACTGTAGATAACATTCTCCGACGCCTCGATCTTTATGCTTTTGTCCGCAATCAAAAGGACTGAGGAGTCGCAGGAGGTCGTCTTTCGATATCTATGCCAGGACAGTTCGCCTAAGATGCTGCCCAACGACATTGCGCATGAGATAGCGGCATAGCGGGTCGCTCGCCCGAGTTGCGCTCTGTCGTGTAGCAGCGCCTCTATGGGCCAGCCAATAATCTTCAGCGGTTTGCATAGTAGTTTCACAACCTTCCGGAGCAGCTCTGACTTACGCAGGTGAGTGCCGATGGCCTCACTTCCGAGCTCACGAATGAGGTGCCTCGAAATATTAGAGGCCCACCCAATCCGGTAAAAATTTCTGAAAGTGGCAGGTTGCTGGTAAGCAACAGAAGCAGTACCGAGATATGCGATGGAGTGTCCCGCCATCACGCAATCCAGGACGAACGCCCTGTCTTCCGCGTACGGCAGGTCCCGGAACGGAAAACGGAGGACCATCTCGCGCCGAACAATAGCGGCTGAATTGGAAAAACAGCAGATCTCATATACGTCCTCCCCGGACTTATATCGTTGCACAAGCCTTTCCGTATCCAGTTTGCAATTATGCTCCCCAAATGCCTTGAATCGCGTTTTTTCCTGCTGGCAGACACTGCCGTCAGCGAGCTGCCTGCAGTAGGCAGCTGCCACACCGCAATCGTCGACACAATTGATCATGCGGCTCAACCAATCATCGCCTTCCGGCCATGAATGTGCCGAAAGCAGCACTATCAAGTTTCCACGGCAGAGCTTGACTCCAGCATTGATTGCTCTTCCATAACCAAAAAGTGATCGCGGTAATGTGAAAACTTTAGCGCCCATCGCCCTGCCCACTTTTGCCGATCCATCGTCCGATTCGTTGTCGATCACCACCACTTCGAAAGGGCGATCCAGCTTCTGGATCCGCAGGCATTCAAAGAGCCGGCGAAGAGCGTGCTCTTCATTCAGGACTCTGATCAACACTGACACCGCGGGTTGAGTGGACTCGCTCAGATTCATGCCAGTATCGATGCGCCTCCCATCTTTGCGGGGGTGATACTTCGTATGTCGCAAAACAATCCTTGGTACAAGGATTAGGAATCAGGTATGCTCGGCAAAATCATAAGCTAGTTTCTCCTCGCGGTAAACCTTGAAATATTGAATCAAAGTCACGGTGTGCTCCCGCAAACGTCATCGGAGACATGTGCATAGTCAAAACTGAAGGTGCACCGTTCGCGGAGTATATTGTGGGCTACCTGTATTGTTAAATAATTGAACGAATTGAAATGATATGGTTTATTGGATATCACATGGAGTGAAGAGTGTTTGAGTTTGTATTGACTTGTCTTCACCAATAATCCTGCTTTGCACCAGCAAGATTTGGCACTTAATTTCCTCGCAAGTTGGCGTTGTAAGTGACTGCCTATTTGGTAAAAGATTAAGACATTTTTAAAGTAGCTGGACACGGATCATCCACCAAGTTGAAATGAAACCTAATCTCCATTATCGTCCACGAATGCGCGATCATTTTGCAATGCGATTGGTTATGGAGGGGAGGACTGCCATCGGTCGCCACCTGGTCTTCTTTGTTTTTATCTTTTGCGGGACTCACCTGCTCAGCGGGGGTGTGGCAGGTGCGCAACAGTCTTCATCGGGTGAGCCAACCTCAACGGATGCACTGATGAACACTCGAAGAGACTTTAACGTCATGATTCCGATGCGGGATGGAATAAGACTCGCGGCGGATATAACCCGGCCCGACAGGCCAGGAAAATTTCCCGTGCTTTTGGCCCGTACTCCGTATGGCAAATACTCCAAGGCAGCTTACGAGCAGGCGGAGTATTTCGCCCAGCAGGGATATGTGTATGTCAACCAGGACGTGCGTGGAAGATTTGACTCTGAGGGCGATTTCCAGGTTCTGGTTAACGAAGGTCATGATGGCTATGACACAATCGAATGGCTGGCGCGGCAACCCTGGGCTGACGGCAATGTGGGCACCTTCGGCGGATCTTATTCGTCATGGGACCAGTTTCTTGCGGCAGAAGAGCAACCGCCGCATTTGCGGGCGATGGTGGTGCAATCGACGCCGCCGGATATTTTCCTGACAGCGTGGTGGAATGGCGCGTTCGAGATCAATGAGTTGTTCTGGTGCGCCCTTCTTGATGGGCGTGTCAATCAGGAACTTTCAATGTACGCAGCCCCGGAGATCCCGCTTCGTCTGCCTGTAATCAACATGGATGAGGCTGTTGGCCGCCGGCTGGACAAGACATTTCGCGCCTGGATACAGCATGACACTTTCGATGAGTTTTGGCGAAAACAATCCTACCAGGCCAGACTTTCACTTGTAAGGGTGCCCGTGCTGCATATTGACGGCTGGTATGATCTCCGCGATGTTTCGGCCACGTTGCAGAACTACAACACCTTGACTGTCTCTGCCGCGGCACCGTCAGCCCGCCAGAATCAACGCGTCATCATTGGTCCGTGGTGGCATGGCCATTATGATCAGCAGAAATCAGGCGACATCGATTTTGGACCGGAAGCCGTAATCGACCGGAAATCGCTATATCTGAAATGGTATGACTGCTATCTGGAAAACAAAAACTGCGATGAGGTCACAAAGCAGGCGCCGGTGAAGATCTTTGTCATGGGCGTGAATCAATGGAAAGATGAACAAGCGTGGCCGCTGCAGCGGGCCAAGATGGTCCCGTATTATTTTCATAGCAAAGGGCATGCAAATACCCGAATCGGCGATGGTGTTCTGGACGTTGATCTACCCGCAACCGAACCCTGGGACCAGTATTCATATGATCCGCACGACCCACCTGCTATAGCGATGGAACCCAATGATTCTCTGGCAGCCGATCAGCGTAAACCGGAGTCCCGTAGTGACGTACTGGTTTTCACATCACAACCGCTGGATGCTCCATTGCAGGTTTGCGGGCACATTACTGTTAAGCTTTGGAGTTCATCGTCTGCCCAGGACACGGATTGGGTTGCACGGCTGATTGATGTGCATCCAGATGGTTTCGCACAGCGGCTAACCGACACGATTGTCCGGGCCAGCTATCAAGGCTCATCGCTATACCCTCAGTCGCGAACAGAATTCGCACCCCTGGTCCCAGGCGCAATTCGCGAGTACACGCTTGATCTGTGGGACTTGGCCAATGTCTTCCTGACGGGACACAGGATCCGTGTGGAGATCACATCGGGGTTTATGCCGTTGTTTTCGCGTAACCTGAATACTGGGCAGAACAACCTAACGACCGTCGAAATGAAAATAGCCAGGCAAAAGGTCTATCATGACCGGAACCATCCATCACTGATACTGCTGCCCGTCGTTCCCCAATGACCCCTTTTACTTGATGGCGCTGCCGACACTTCCGCTCGGACAAACTCGGAAGTTATGCCCGGATTCCTAACGACCCGCCCCAGGAAGTCCTCTTCTGGGAAGTTGCCGTTCATGGATGACGGGCAAACCGGAATTAGCGGTTCAGCGTGCATCCGAAGGGTTCACTCCACTAAGTCCTTTAAACCTTGGGATGGGGATCGACCAGGAGGGGGTAGGCAGAATCCTAAAAACGGGGTTTTACCGCTGATGTACGGGATCAAATTCAAGCCCAGGAATGCGGCAGGATACAGGCGAACGCAGGTGAAATGGTGATCCGTACAGCCGCGATGCAAGGGCATTGGAAGAAACTCGCAATTCCGGTGTAATCTTCTTCAATGAGGCGATTGTTATTCCTTCTGCCCTTCTGCTTTGCATTTGTTTTTGCTCAGGTTCCTGCTGGTGTTGAAATTCTTGATCGAACTGTCACGCTTGACAGCATCAATCTCCATGCTATTGTCACCAGACCCCAGGCGCCGGGACGTTATCCAGCTCTTCGTGATTTCCGGTCTGGGATGTTATCCGCTGCCGCCTCCGGATCACGATGAGCCGTTCAATCAGCTCCGCTACGGACTTTCACAACGCGGCTTTGTGACTATGTGGGTGGAGAAAAATGGAGAAGGGGCGAGTCAAGGCCCGGCGTGCGACAGTGAGCAATCAGATCTTCAATTCGCGGTGAGCCGCTCCATTGCCGGATTGAAAGCCCTGGCCACCTATGACTTTGTTGACCGCGACAACATCTTCATCTTCGCCCACAGTATCGGCCCGCTGGAGGGTGTTGCGGTGGCGGAAAAGTTTCCGGTTCGGGCATTGATTGCTTCCGAAACCATCGGCAAGAGCTGGTACGAATACCAACTGGAAAACACACGGCATCAACTGCTGCTGGTGGGCCGCCCTTACGACGTGGTCGAAAAAGCTGCTCGCACAGTGGCGCGCTGCCAATATCATTTTCTTATAGAAAAGCAGACGCCGGAGCGCGTGGTCAAAGACGCTCCGGACTGCAGGGACTCAGTGCGCACTTTCGGCGTCTCTGCGAGCTACCTGCAGCAGATTGCCGACCTGGATCTGGCGGCGGAGTGGAAAAAAATTGACGTTCCCGTTCTGGTGACCTGGGGAACATCGGACGCATTAACCTCGGCTGAGGAAAGCCGTTATCTGACGGATATGATCAACAGTTTTCATCCCCAATTCAAAGACATGGGGCATGGGCTGAACCTCTGGCCTTCGCAAAAAGAGTTTCTCGAGTCAAACGCTGAGAAACAGGATGCGCCGTTTGATACGGACTTTTTGCAGAGGGTAGCGGGTTGGCTGAAACAAAATCTTGGGAAATCAGCGGCACTCAGACGGTAGGTCGGTTTTCGAAATTCAGTCGACTGGGTCCCAACGTCTTGCGCCTCCTGTTGCGAGAACCGTATTTGGGGGTTGACGGGCACCCCTTCCCTAATCGGGTTATGGAAGAGTGGCCGACAAACCGCAGAAAGGCGCGCAGCGATTGAAGTGAGGGAGGTTTTCCTCGCATTTTCAAACGAGTCGAGTGTTATTAGTCCGGACCGCTGGTCAGGTTGCGGCTTTTGCACCGCAGCCCATGCACAAGTCCCAACAGCTGAGATCTCTGGAAACACGCCGGACTTAATCTGTGTTGATCCGGGGCTAACCTCTGGCTCACTCACGGCCTATTTGGATTGAAATGGAACGTCGCTGCCGATCTTTTTCAGCATGTCGCGAGCGTCATTTGCATGATTTCCCCCGGGATCCAGTTCCAGATATTTGCTGAGCGCTTCGCTGGTTCCCTCAGGCGTTTGATATTTGCCCTGCTTCGATCTGCCTTTGCCGAACAGAATGGACGCTTTCACGAAATACGCATCCGCCATTTCAGGATTGGCCGCGATGGCCTGATCGCAGGCCGCAAGCGCCGCTTCCAGTTGATTCAGGTTGTACTCGGTCGCGCACAGATTAAACAGCGGTGAAGCGGGGTTGGCGGAAACCTGGGCCGCCTCCGTGAAAAGAGGAACCGCCTGCTCAAAATGCTTTAACTGGACCTGAAAGTTGCCCTCGGAACTGAGTAGTTGTCCCAGTCCTGTTTTGGTCCGTTCCGTGTCGCGACCCGAAGCGATTGCGTCCCTGGCTGTCTGAATACCCTTGTCCCAGCTCGCCAGAGCATCATCCTGATTTCCCAGAATGCTCTCCGCCTGCGCCTTGAGCTGCCAGGCTTGCCATGCGCCGGGATCAGCGGCGATGGCCCGATTGCACAGTTCAATGGCGGCCTGCATGTGTCCGCTGTTGCTTTGTGAATTGCACGCATGGAGATAAGCCATGGCTGGCCGCGAAGAGAGTTCCGCCGCCTTCAAATAACCGGCAACGGCTTCATCCGTTTTGCCCATGCGGTTATAGGACTCTGCCTGCGAAATCAGCAACTGACTGATGTTTTCCCGGGCCTCGGGAGAAGACGTATCGCCGGTGATTTTCCGCAGCAGAGTAATCGCCTTATCGAAAGACCGTACGGCCTCCTGATACCGAGAAAGATTGTTTTGAATGGCGCCCAGATTTTGCCAGAATTCCCAGCGTTCCGGATCGGAGGCAATGAGTTCGTTCAGGATGCCGGCTGCCCGTTGCCAGTCACTGGAATCAAGAGCCTGGTGCAGGTCGGCCATGAGAAGATTAACTCGTGACTGGTCGGCATTCTTCCGGCGTACTTTGTCCGCTTCTTTTTGGTTCTCGCCCGCAACTAAATGACCGCTGTCATCGGCCAGCGACAAATCCGCATTCAGGATGTTCCCTGGCAGAGGTTTTTCGAGAACGTAATCAAAACCGATAGAGCGAGTGCCGGTGTATACGCGTACGCCATCCGGCCCGGTGATTTCAATGTTGTAATTTCCGCTCCGCAAACGAATGCCGGAAAATTCACCTTTCTTATCGGTGGTGTAGTGGTAAACCTCGCCGGTGGTCTGGTTTGTATAAGTAACTTTGGCTTTGACGACGGGCTTGCCAGTACGATCAAGGACTTTTCCGGAAATATCGGTGGTCATGTGCCCGGTCAGGACTTGCAGGAACAACACAAGTGAAAGCAGCCAGTGGTTATCCATGATTTTTTAGATAGACACCAGAGCTCGCGCAAAAGTTCCTTGCAGGAAGTGTCCGGATACCAACCGCGGGTAGCTCAAGGAGCGTTCCCCTATTCGGGGGAACGCCAATCCCGGAAATAAAATTTTTTCCGGCGGCTTGTAGAATTTCGATCTGGCCGTTCGTCGTTGTAGTGAAGGGCAGGGCAAACAGCCCTGCCTGAAGACCATTTCAGGAGAAGACAATGCCGCAATATTTGGTTGCTGGGTACATGCCAGACGACTTCGATCCGTCCACAATGGACGAAGCGATGGGCCGCAGGATCCACGCTTTCAACAAAGAGATGGAGGACGCCGGCGTGTTGAAACTCGCCTGCGGCCTTGGGGCCGCAAAGGCGCTGCGCGCTCAGACCGATGGCGGAGTCCTCGTCACCGACGGGCCGTACCTCGAGGCCAAGGAGCACATCGGCGGTCTTTATATATTGGAATGCGCTGACATGGACGAGGCTGTGGCATGGGCGCGCAAAGGCGTGGCCGCTACCCAGGGGCGTGTCGAGGTGCGGGAGATCTTTTTCGTGCCCGACAGTAACTGAGAAGCGGACTCGAAGGGACAGATGAAGGTAAGTGAACAGCCACGGCGACAGAACGCCGCACGCGGAAGGACGGCTTTACCGCAGATTTACGTGGATGAGCACAGATCGAAAATCGAGAAGATAAAACTGCACAGGCAGGAGTACCTGTGCTCCACGGTAGATTCCTGGAAATAAAAATTTCCCCGGCGGCTTGTAGAATTCCGGTCTGGCCGTTCGTCGTTATAGTGAAGGCCGGGCAGAGAGCCCCGCCTGAAGGACTATTACAGGAGAAGACAATGCCGCAATATCTGGTAGCAGTTCAACACCCCGACAACTACGACCCGTCGCTGGAAGGCGAAGCGATGATGCGCGATATCGATGTGCTCAACGAAGAAATGGCGGCTGTCGGCGCCAGGTTCTTTGCCGGCGGCCTGGAACCGGCAGCAAAGGCGAAATCACTGCGTAAGCAGCCTGGTGGAGAGGTGGTCATCACCGATGGGCCGTACCTTGAGACCAAGGAACACATTGGCGGCTTTTGGATACTCGACGCAGCCAACAAGGATGAGGCCGTGGCGTGGGGACGCAAAGCCGTGGTCGCCTGCCGCGCATCGGTCGAGGTGCGCGAGTTCCTCGCAATGCCAACAGAATAGAAACTCCAACCCCGGAACACGGAGACCCGCAATGAGAAAGCTCAGAATTTTCGAACACATCTCGCTGGACGGCGTAATCCAGATTGGCGGCCCGGGCGAAGACGGCGATTTCCCCTGGGGCGACTGGACGGCGCCCTATCGCAGCCCCGCTGGCAGAGATTTAGTCACCGCGATGTATGGCGATAATTTCGATTTGCTGCTGGGGCGGCGCACCTACGATGGCTTTTCGGACTTCTGGCCGAAGCAGCCGAGCAGTCCTCTGGCGGACCGTATCAACGCCGCGAAGAAATACGTGGCCACCCACCGGCCGGAGGGCCTGGCATGGGGGCCGTTCGAGGGCGTTGGGCCGGACATCGTCGCGAGCATTCGCCGCATCAAGGCGCAGGACGGCCCGGACCTGATCCTCTTTGGCAGTTCCACGCTGACCTCGCCGCTGCTCGAACACGGCCTTGCGGAGGAGCTCGTGCTGCTCGTTGATCCGGTGCTGTTGGGCACGGGGAAGCGCATCTTTGCCGAGGGAACTCCGGCTCGCGCATTCGAGCTTGCCAGCACGAAAGCTTTGCCCTCGGGCATCATTATCAATATCTACAAGACCGCTGGGCCTTTGAAGAACCAACCATAACTATAAGGAGCAACGCAATGCGTTTCATGATGATCGTGATCCCGAAAGGCTATGAATCGGCGGCACCCGATGCTGTTCCCAGCGCGGAAGCCGTGGCGAAGATGATGGAGTACAACAAGGCCCTCAAGAAGGCGGGCGTCCTGCTCGCGCTCGATGGTTTGTTTCCTCCCTCGACCGGAGCACGTGTTTCGTACACAGACGGCAAACCGACCGTGACCGACGGCCCTTTTGCCGAGGCCAAAGAAGTCATCGGTGGCTACTGGATCATCCAGGTCCGCTCGCGCGAAGAGGCCATTGAATGGGCCAGGCGCGCTCCGATGTCCAACAACGAGGTGATCGAAGTCCGCCAGATTCACGAGATGTCCGACTTCCCCGAGGACGTGCAAAAAGCGGCCGAAGGCTTCGAGCACCGGAACGTCGTAGCCTAAGTTGCATGAGCGATACAGCCAGGACAATCGAGGCCGTGTGGAAGATCGAGTCCACACGCCTCATCGCCGCGATTGCCCGCGTCACCCACGATATCGGCATTGCCGAGGAGCTGGCGCAGGATGCGCTCGTGACTGCGCTGGAAGTTTGGCCCGAGGAAGGCATTCCGGACAATCCCGGCGCATGGCTGATGACGGCGGCGAAGCGGCGCGCGATCGATTCGCTGCGGCGCGGCCGCATGCTCGTACAAAAGCATGAAGAGATTGCCCGCGAGCTGGAGTGGCAACAGCAGCGGCTGGGAGACGCTTTGGAGCACTCGCTGGACCAGGTGATCGATGATGACGTGCTGCGGCTCATCTTCACCGCGTGCCATCCCGTGCTGGCGGTGGAAGGACGCATCGCGCTCACGCTGCGCCTGATCGGCGGCCTCACCACGACGGAGATCGCGCGTGCGCTTCTTGTGCCGGAAAAGACTCTGGGGCAGCGGATCTCTCGCGCCAAAAAGACCCTCGCGGAGGCACACGTTCCCTTTGAGACGCCGCGTGGGGACGAGTTGCGCAGCAGGGTTGAAGCCGTGCTCATGGTGGTGTACCTGATTTTCAATGAGGGCTACACTGCGACCTCGGGCGATGAATGGATGCGGGCGGCCCTCGCTGAAGAGGCGCTGCGCCTGGGGCGCATGCTGGGGCAACTTCTCCCCGGCGAATCGGAAGTTTATGCACTGGTGGCCCTGATGGAGTTGCAGGTATCGCGCAACGCAGCGCGCCGGGGCAAAAACGGCGAGGCCGTCTTATTGCCGGACCAGGACCGCTCCCTGTGGGACCACGCGCAGATCCAGCGAGGCATGAGCGCGCTCGAACAAGCGCAAAGACTGGGCGGTGGCGCGAAACCCTACGCGCTGCAGGCAGCCATTGCCGCATGCCACATGCGCGCCCGCACCGCCGAAGAGACGGACTGGGAACGCATCGTGCTTCTCTACGACGCTTTGCTCGAAATCAATCCATCGCCCATCGTGGCGCTGAATCGCGCAGTCGCCGTCGGCATGGCCCAGGGCCCAGCCGCGGGACTCGACGCACTCGACGCAGCCGCAACACTCGCCGGTGACTCGCTGGCCGGCTACCATCTCTTTCCCAGCGTTCGCGGAGACCTGCTGATGAAGATGGGCAGGCTCGAGGAGGCACGTGAAGAAATCCAGCGCGCCATCGCCATGACGAAGAACCTGCGGGAACAGGAATTGCTGGCAAACAGGTTGAAGCAGTTGGAGAAGGCGGCCGGATAGATCTGGTGAAAACACCATCGGATTGGCTTTTGCATCGCCGACGACTGCGGAGTTGTCCCATCAGAACTTCGGATGTAATGAGTTGATTACACGTGTAATATGCGGATGAGCTTTAGCCTGCTGACAGATTCGCAGGACGAAGGAGCCAGCCCATGGGATGTGGTGCGCGTAGTACTCAACTTCATTAATGCGATTGCTCGCCTCAATATGTACCCTGCCGTGGGCTGGAGCAAACGTCAGCCACCTGCTCGGAGCACTACCGATGAAGTACTTTTTTTTGCCCGGCAATTCAGCGGTTCTGGCGGCCTGAGCCAACACGGATGCGCTATGGACAGGCAGACGAAAGTCGCCTGCATGATAGGGCGGAGAAGACCTCATCCACGACTCGGCCTGGCCCGGATTTTGCCGGAAACTCAGGGGTAATCCTTTGTAAGCGAAAGGCAGATGTATTTGGGCCTGCGAACCCAGCGCAAGCCGTGAGGGGCCATCAAAAAGCTGAACCGGGACCTCGTCGAGGGGCGGCGGCTTTGCCTGCGCGCATAACAATTGCGTGCAAGGCGCCAGCAGGCTGACCAACAGAATCGAAGAAAGGTGCGAAAGCAGGAAACTTAAGTCTCGCATGGGAATCTCCTTGTCTAAGTGGCTGGCGTGGGCCAGAGCCCTTCTTTTAATCGCAAAGGCTCAAGGTTGGCGACGGGCGGCTCGATGGGTCTTCGTGCTTATAGCCATCATAGGCAGCTTCCGGATGGGTTGCTGGTCAGGATTGCACACTACGCGAACGAGTCAAGACGAGAGCGCGTTATTCGGAGCAATCGTGAATCGCTTCCCCCGGCCGACCTGGCATTACTCATCTCGTGAAAACAGTACCGGATTACTTCCCAATCGCCGACCATCCGCCCGGGAACCACGGCATCGGCTGGCGGGCAGGCCTGCTGTGGATACTGGATGTGAGCAGTTTGCCGCCAAGTGATGGCAGGGTAGTGCTTTCCTGCCAGCTCTGGCAAGATGATTAGATGTGCAAGTCTCTGGTGAGCGGGCCGCCAGAATATGGCTGGGCTGTAGAGTACCCCGATCGCATTAACAAAAATATTCACGTACCGCGAAAATTGAAGGAGGGTATTACATGAAACTTGGCATCCCTGTCTACGAAGGAGTCGATCTGCTGGATGTGGCCGGTCCCTATGAAATGTTCAAGTGGGTCGACGCAAGCAAAGGACTTGAGACTATTATTCTTTCCGGCGATGGCGGCCCGGTGAAGACGATGAGTGGCGTTCGCTTTGAAGCCCACGCCAGCTTCGCTGCGACGCCGGCGCTTGACGTGCTGTGGGTGCCGGGTGGGGACCCCAAAGTATTGGGGGAAATCATGTCTCATCCCGCCTCTCACTATCTTGCCTATCTGCGGCAGGTGGCGGCAGGAGCGAAATGGGTGTGCTCGGTATGCGAGGGCGCTTTGCTGCTGGCGCGCGCCGGACTGCTCGATGGCCACAAAGCAACGACCCACTGGGCGTTCGTCAATTGTCTGCGACGCTTTCCTGACATCGACGTTGATTCCACCCACCAGCGCTTCATTGTGTCGGGCAACCGGCTGACGGGCGGAGGGATCTCGTCAGGGCTCGATGAGGCGCTGCAACTCATCGCGCTGCTGTTCGACGAAGCGACTGCCGAGGCAGTGCAGGTTACCACACAATATTTCCCGGAACCACCCGTTAAGGGCCGCATCCCATCCACGCCGAAGTGCAAGGTGCAATGGTGACGTTGTGAAATGCCGCTGCCCCGCATTCCTGGTCGAGATGCGGGGGCTAAGTCCGTTGGACATTGGGATGGGGATCGACCGGGAGGTGGCAGGCAGATTCCAAAACGGGCTTACCGCGGATTTACGCGGATGAGCGCGGATCAAATTCAAACCCAGGAAACCTTTTTACCTTTGATTGGTATCAGGAGTTGCTCATCGCCAATTGCGAACTTGAGATACTTAATCTTCCAGAGCCTCGTGCCGGACTGCCGGCGCGCGGGGCAGATGTCCTCTTCCGGGAAGTCGCGGTTTATGATTCGTGTCGGCGAGGAAGTCCCTTTCCCGAGGCCTCGGATCCAGATGGTTCACGGAACGGTTCCACAGCAATGCACTTGTAACACACTTCCAGCACGGTCAGGTATTCTGTACCGCCCGGCACTTGAAGGACTACGCTGTCACCCGCTGTCGACTTCATCAACGCGCGCCCCAGAGGTGACACCCAACTGATGTGGTTGCGGTTGAGATCGACCTCGTCGGTGCCCACGATGCTCACCACTCGCTCCACTCCCGCGGCATTGGCATAGCGCACGGTTGCTCCGAAGAATGCCCTCGTCGCCGCCTGCCCCGATCTCGGAGCTTCCGGGTCCACGACTTCCGCGGCTTCGATTCGCTTGGTGAGAAAGCGAATCCGCCCATCGATCTGCCGCAGCCGCCGCTTGCCGTACTGATAGTCAGCGTTTTCACTGCGATCGCCGTTGCTGGCAGCCCACGCCACCACCTCCGTCACGGCCGGGCGTTCCCTGCTGACCAGAAACCGGTGCTCATCCTTGAGGCGTTGCAACCCGCTCCGCGTTATGTAGTTCTTGACTTGCGTCGCGGGTTCGTCCCCTTGTGGTTTTCTCGTAAACCCTTTCCGCATCTCGTAATCCTTCCAGGGCGAATCCAGTGGGCGCACCAATGAACGCGCATGAACGCCGATAGAAAACACCGCAGGTTTATCCGCGTTCATGGGAGTTCATCTGCGCCCCTAACTGATTTTTTCACATCTTGCAGTCGCTTGGCGGTCCTAATAAATCATGAAGTAAGAACTCGGTACTTGTCGCTAAGGGGCCGGAAGAGGTAGGTTGTTTTCGTTAGCAGCACCGTCTTTGGTTTGCTGTTCAATCCAATAACCCTGTAGCCCGAATTATTCATACATTTGCCAAAAGTGAATCGAGCTTTTCGTTTGCTCCGAACTCTACTTTCATTGTTTCGAGAAGAGACTTCGTCGTGATTTGCCCACCACCTCCCAACCGAAGACTCCTCAGCGCGTTGTGCCATGCTCCTCTCGGAGAACTGGAGAAAGACAGCAACGAGACATCTCCGCCCGCGCGAAGCCAGATCGCACTTTCGTCGGGTCCTTTGGGGTACAACTGGATTGATATGTCCTCGAGTTGCGACCAGAACTGATCTTCATTGAGCGTGGGAGTCTGAAGCTTATGTATGCTCGACGCTACCTCAAAAGCAAATGCAGCTGCGTTCGCAGCTGCTCTCTCCTGTGAGCCGGTCTCGTCTGCCTCGGCCTTACCCTCTATAAGATCGGATATCCCGCGCACTACCAAACTCTCCAGCGCCTTTGACGCGTGGACCGCTGCAAGCGTGCCATACCCTTCCATCTCCACAGCGAGAGAATCTCCATACGAGCTCTTGATGAGCTTATGCGCCGGACTATTCATGCTCACAACAACTTTCTCTCCAGCGGCTATCGCGCCGACGAAGCTCTTGACACCCGATTGGCCAAGCCCGGCAATGCGGTTTACCCAAGACCCGTCACGCGAAATTCTTCTTGCGTGCTGGATCATTTCGTAGCTCGAGTGACCCAGTTCAGGGCGAGTGCGGAAGTCATTTTCCGCTTTACCGGATTCATAGCTGTAAACCTTTGTCGCTGCTATGACGTCCCCGATATTGACGTCCTTCAGGCCTCCCGCGACTCCGACAAAGAAGACATGCGTTGGGTGGAAGAATGAGACTGCCCGTTCTGTCTCAATTGCGGCATTGGTATTTCCCGCGCCAGTCTGACACAAGAGGATTGGAATGTTGATCTTTCCAACCGCGAAAGTGCCTTCGTCATATAATGTCCCACTACAATGCCTCACAGGTGAGCAGTTATCGAGGTGTTGGCGCACGGCATCAAATTCCAAAGGCAAAGCTGTCAGCATTAGTATTCGCAAGCGTTAGTTTCCTTTCGTTCTCATTACCAATTGTCGCCGATTTTCATAGAACCAAGCCAAATAGCGATTGCCGTTAATCTTTTTGGCCTCCTCTAAAAGCCTCTCTAGTGTGGGAGCTCCATTCTTTTCGTCACGTATCAATCGAAGGGCATAATGCCATTGCTCACGCGCCGACACTCCAATAAGCAAATCACCGTCATGCCCTTTGGACTTGTCCCATAGCCCATGCTCACGGGGACCATGGGTGAATCGTTCAACGAGTATCAGTTCCAGCTGTTCCCAGAGATCGTCCGAATTAAAATCGTTCGTGCTCACGGATACGCCCGAAAACACCAATCTAAACCTGAGGACAGCCCCAAGAAGCGGTTTCACGAAAACCAAGGCGGGACCAACGTCCGATCGCCGGTAGCTGATGTAGTCATTTGCCACTTGCTCGGCAGCGTTCCGCCACCCACGCTTCTCGATCAATAAGCCAACCGCCTTAGCAGTCTTTGCCGACATGAGTCCTTGCGCCATCAAGGCTGAATACCACCCCCCGAAATCTTGTTCTGATAAAATTGTGAGAATTGCAAATAACTTAATCTGCAATGCTTGATCTAGCTTTTTAATGCAAGCCATGGCAGAGACGCGATCCCCAAAATACTTGCGTAGGGGCTCTGCCAACTCTCCAAGCGTTATCTGATTTTCAGCAAGCTTGACTGCTGTTCCTAAGATGCTGGCCTGGACGAAATCTCTCAATGCGCTTTGCGGAACTGAGTTCCAGATGTTTGCGTTGCTAGCGTACCCAGACAAGTCGAAAAAGCCCAATCCACCAAGTGCAGCTATGAGTTCCACATCACTGCTGCCAAGCCGCATGAGTTCAATCATCTGAGCTTGAATGCGGTCGAAGTCTCTACCATGGCCAACAATGAGCCTTGCTTCTCGCAACTCCTTAACGATTGACTGCCATCCAGGCAAGGCAAGATCAGCTTCAAGGAGCAGCGCAGGATTTGATATGATGGCGGTACATGCTATTTGCAATAACCTAGCATCTTCGGTCCTGACCGCCTGTGAAACAACAATACCTGCAGAGTAACGAGAAGCCAGAGCAGGCAAAGCACTGAAAGTTGCGATGTTGGATAGCTCCCAATCGAACGCATCGTTCACGCACAGGTATGTCGCCAGGCACGCTGCCCGAAGAGCTGGAAGATTTCTCGGCGCTAGCGCCGAGAGGAGGCCATGGACTGCCTCTTCGGAGATATCCGCAGGAACAGCCTCTACAAGAACGGCACTTGCTTCATCTGTCTCAGGTACTAGCGAAAAGATTAGTGCTGCCAACGAGGGAGTATCGATCGCCCACTGAAAGATGTCGTGAGCTCTAGCGGCGATATGCGTTGTAAATGCCCTACGCATTCCTTCTGCTACAGTGTCGCGCCACAGCGACGAAGGCTCCCTACCCATCCACCGTACGAAATCTAAATACTCGCTGGCGTGCTTATCGTCGTATTTCGATCCGAAGAGGGTGGCTACTCGTCTACGAAGTTCGCTCCAAAAAGAACCTTGCTCTCGTACGCAGCTTATCAGCAAATTGCGGCACGCGAGTACGTCTCCAAGAGTGGCCCTAGGAAACGTTGATTGCAGACGCTCCAGCACCAGCTGCTTTAGATCTCCTGCTGAGTCTTGGGAGGGAGCAAAATAGCACATGAGTCGTAAAGTTCGAATCTCCTCTCGTGGATTATCACTAGCATGAGCAACTCGATCACGAAGTTCTGCGAGATCTGCCAGCGAGAATAAGTTACTCGGCGGCCAGGAAACTTGTACCGCGATCTCACGCAACGTAGATGCGTCCGTTCCGCCAGTTAGTGCTACCGCACCAGCGTTCAGGTCACAAGATGAATCGGCTTTCGAAATAATCGGAAATCCTTGCCAGCGACCGACATAGGATTCCGGCACGTAAACAACAGCATATTCAGCGAGGTGTGCGTCTTCGGTACTCAACCCCATCGTAAAAGTAAGCAACTCTCGAAGTTCTGGCCATGCATTCTGCCAGACCACATTGATGGCGTTGATGAAATCGCCGCTATCAGGCCAAATGGCTGGCTTTGTACTCTTCGTCAGTAACGCATGTATTAACGGAAGAGATATCGGTACCCCTGAACCGGTATCGTCTAGATTGGGGCATTCTATATCTGCGATATCCAGCACTTTAGGCCGTGCGGATTCTAATTTTTCAAGAATCTTCCGAAGCGACGGCACTTCTGACATGTCGCTAGCCTTCGCGATAAACGCATGAGTGAAGACCATGCCGGCACGCGCTGCCTTTTCATCTAGGCTTGTGCGCATCAAGATGAAATCCTGGCCGGCGCGGAACGCCGTCACGTAAGTGTCAAAGATGATTCCAGCTGGCAGAATCCCCTGAAGATCTGTCCGATCCAGTATTCGAAGAAACCGTTCACGTTGTTCTGGTGCACAAGCGAGGAGATCATGTCCGCTTGGCGTGGTGCCAAAATATCCTTGATGAAATCTCATTAGGCAGGACGCTCGACCAGATAGCGAATAGGCAAAGTGAGATCATCAGACCGAGTCCCGTTTGGCGCGATCACATATCCGAATGCCGCTGGGCCTTTGTCGATATAACCTTCGTCAGCCTGCTTATTATTAAGCTCTTTCTCTAAGGCCGATAAACCGAAAATGACCCTCGATGACGGCTTCCAGTTGCTCTCAATGAATGAATAGACTAGAGGCAGTCTGCTCGCAAGAACCATGGCAGGTCGCACATCTGGCTCAAGTCCTTCGATCTCGTCCCAGCAGGAAAGAAGGATCGTCAGCTGAGGAGTCGTTATGGGCAGTAGATTACCCGTTCGCCTTGTGTAAAGAAGTATTTGTAGGAGTTCGATCAGACGGGCTTGATCCGAGATTTTCTGCAATGTCTTCGGGGAAGACGAAGGAGCAAGATTCGCAAGAGGCTTAACAAATGTATCCTTGGGTACATTCAGCTTGCGAAGCCTAAGCATTAGTGCCCACCCCGAACTTTCGCAAATTCTGTGACGCCATTCCGGTGTAACGAATCTCCTAGTCGTAATGTGTGTCAACTGTTCGCCAGCGTAGTCGGGCCAGATCAGATCGAACTGCCTTCCTTGAGTATCTTTCAGCGGCCAGCGGCTCTCTACATAAACTCCAGATGAAGTATGAGTTGCGGTCTTTCCCTTATTTAGGTGCGTGATCGCCGCGTCAAATGGGCTTATATTAGTGGGCGGCTCCCGAAACGACAACTCGCACTCCTTTCCCCTGAGTCGCAGGAGCAATTGCGTCCCGTAATGTGTCTTCCCGAACCCCGATTCACCAAGCAACAGAACATTTGCATCACTCACAGCCAAAGCTCCTGCCATATATTCCTAATGCTTCGCTTCGTTGAATAGCTATTGGAGTCGGTTGGACCCGACGGCGCGGTTGATTGAAAGCCCATCCCAAGACATCGAGGAAGCGCCGCGACACTAATTCTTCATCGGCTTTCGGAAAGACGCTTACCTCGAACTCCCTTAACGAATTACTCGCGAGAAGAGCTGCATCGCGGACGGCTTTCTGTATCTCAGGCTTCGGATGTTTGTCCGCTTTCGTCCATACCAGCGCTAACGGGCGCCCTTCCAAGACAGAGCCTAGGCGATCGAGGATATGTTGGAGCGTCTGCCGTGTCTCTCCTCTTTCTTCACCTGTGAGACTGTCTGAATCGGCCAAAACTAGAAAGAGATCGGCATTCGCAGCGATCCATCGAGCCCCTTCCGCATTCGGCTGGTCTTCAGCAATTGACCACCGCCGGTACCACTCTCCAGGCGCGTCGATAAGGATGTAATCTCTAAGTACGCCGTCTGCCTCTCTCCGAAATGCGAGGTGAAGCATGCCCGCATTTCTGCCCCCAACTGGAGTATGTGCTGGAAAGGTCGGCCCGGCATGCTCGGACCACTGCAGCCTATGACTGATGTTCTCCCACCCTCCAAGAGTGTAAGAGCCAGAGAATTTAGACCCGCTCGGAAATATGCCACGAGTCACCAGGAGGTACCATGCGGCAAGCAGTGTCGTTTTACCAGAGTTGTAGGGGCCGACCACCGCGATGGTGATCGGATTACTCCTGCTAGCCACGAAAGATAAGGCTTCAGTGCCGAATGCATTCCCTGACCATGGCAATACCGCTCCCTCAACTTCCCGTTGTTGCGGATTCTGCAGATCAGAAGACACACGCGTCTTTGCCGCAGCTCTCCAATTTGGACAGTTCTGCAATTCGTTCTCGCCAAGATCGCAGCCTCTGTCCGGATGACATTCGACGTTGGCACACGCGCTCATTTGGAGTCTCCTGCCTCATCTTCTGATAGCAGGCGGAGCGCTTGAACCTCTCTGAAATAGTTCAGACAGATGTCAACGTCCGAGACAATCAGCTCTGGGGACATCCCCGTCTTCACCAGCGACTGCTTTGCGTCAACTTTCTTTGCAACGACGTCTGCGGTGAAAGCGAGCAAGGTATACCGGCCGGCCGTATTAGGTAGTTCTACCGTAATCGCATCAAGTAGTCCCTTTGCGTCAGGATCGTCAGAAAGTTTCTCCAGATAGGAAAGAAGAGTGTTTTTCTTCGCTTTCGATCCTGTGGACGAGGAGTAAGCAAGAATGGCCTCCGCCAAAAAGTGCTCCGTTGCGAGCGGACTCCAACGGGGGAGCAATTTGGCGAAATCCAGAGCGTATACTAAAGGAATGAGCGTTGTCGATACAGTTCGGTAGCTTCGCTGTAGGTGTTCGGAGTAGGCTGATTCCTTCCACCAGAGTAGGTCACTCTGCCTTTTCAATGTCGTTAATGGAGCTTTCGCGCTCGTAAGGGAAGTGGCAACGGAACCTATCAGATCGTTAAGTCCCTTCAACATGGGGTCTGTAAGGTTCTTCTTCAAATCCTCCGCTGAGATACCGCCTGCCGCAACTGCGCTTTCGATGACGGCTGCAATATTGTCGGCTCCAGGGCCAGCAATCATCGCATGCAGGCTTCTGATGTCATTCCAGTTGTTCTGGATTTGAGGCATCGGAAAGCCAGATTTGAAAGTATCGCGATTGATGGAAACGCTCTTGCCGCTGACCTGTCCGAACTTTATCGTCGGTGCTTTTGGGATCGAGACCTCAGCATCGCTAGGCCACTGGTTCTCCGCCTCCACATGCGCAATTTCGCGCATCCGGTTGCGGAATTTCGTAACGATCTCCGTTTCGCCACCAGATTCAATGTGCGGCAGAAGATTCCGACAAACGAGATCAACGCCCCCGGCGACGTTGACATCGTTCTCGGCGGTCTTTGCCAATGCGTCAAGCAAAACTGCGCGGAATACAGACCTCGGTTCCGGAAAGACTTCGGTATACGTGTTCCATTTATCCTGAACCGCGGCAGCGACCGTTTCGAAAACAGGATCGTCAATCGGCGCTAAAGGATCAAGCGCAATGAGCGCAAATGGAACGACCAACCGGGGTTCACTTGATATCTTTTCGGTCACCGCGCCGACGGCGGCTCGCAGCTTGTCGAGGAGGCTGTCATCTCCTGCTTTCAGCGTGAAGATGCGCTTTTCTAAGAACATCAATAGATAGTCTTTAGGCACTTAGGTCTCCTAAACTACTCGAAACAGATCACTCGCACTCGTCAGAGTATCATCTAGGTGGTCCGACATGCATCTTTGACGCCGACGGGCAGCTCTTATGAGCGCATGTTCGGCATTGACAATCCCGCTTTTGCACCAGCAAGACTTGGTACTTATTCACTCGGAAGTTGGCTTTTGGAAAGTGACCGCCTATTGAGGTCAAAGATTAAGACATTTTTAAAGTGGTTGGACAATCGCTCATTTCTTTATTGATTCGCAATTGCTTTCGTGGTACCAAGCGGGAGCTTGTCTCAGGAGAAGCGCAGGTTTTGGTGTTTGAAAATTGAGAATTGGCTTTTGGCCATTGGCTGCTGGGCTTTTGGCTCTGGGCTTTTCGCTTTTGGTTTCCAAAGGAAGCCACCTGCTTTGGGTGGGGCTTGGGTGGCCCAAGGACCACCCAAGGGCCGGATGGAGCTAACCCCTTTGTTGGTAGTGGTGTCGGCAAAAATATGGGGAGGGGGGTACCCCTAAAACTGGCTTTAACCACTGATTTACACGGATGGACACTGATAAACCCCAAACAGCGAAAAGCAAAGAGTTTTTTGCAGTCTTTTTGCAGGCGAAAAAAATTGCAGGCAAAAAAACCGCGCCCCTCACGGAGCGCGGTCCTAAGTAAAAGGTAAGTACTACTGGCGTTACTGCACCGTTAGCGTGATGGTGGAGGTATGGGTCGCGCTGCCCGATGTTCCGGTGACCGTCACGGTTGAGGTCCCCGCAGGCGTGCCCGCAGTGTGCACCACCGGTGGCGGGGTGTTATTGCCGCCGCCGCAGGAAGCCATGGCACCCATCAGCGCCAGAGCGCCCAGGAACAGCAGCGCCGATTTGAGTGCGCGTTTTTTTCTCGGTACGCCAGCCGCCAGCACCAGACCAAATAATCCCGCTCCGCCAAACAGCGCCATGGCCATGGTGTTGGAAGCCGGAGCCGCCGCCGTGGACGCCATAGTCGAGATCGTCAGCGTGGTGCTTCCGCTTCCGGTTACGGTGGCTGGATTGAAGCTGCAGTTTGCGAGTGCGGGCAATCCGCTGCAGGCAAAGTTTACGGTACCGTTAAACCCGCCGGTGGAGCCGATATTGATGGTAAATGTCGCCGGGCTACCAGCTTTTACGGTTGCGCTGCCGCTGCTGGCAGGCAGGGTGAAATCAGCTATCGTGATCAATACAGCCGCGGAAGTACTGGTGCGATAGAATCCATCTCCCTGATACACGGCAGTGATCGTGTGGACTCCACCGTTCAGGCTTGATATCTGCAGAGTCGCCTTGCCCGTTGCATCGAGGAAGGGCGAACCCAGAGGAGTTATGCCGTCGAGAAATGTTGCTCTGCCCGTCGGTAAAGGAAGGTTGGTACCCTGCGGCACCGTGGCGGTTAGCGTTATCGGCGTTCCAAAATTCGAGTTGGTTGAACTGGTTGTGATCGCTGTGCTGCTCGTGGCAATAATGTCCACTTCAATCGGCGAGGACACGCTGCTGGGATAGTTGGCATCACCCGAGTAACTGGCGATCAGGTTATGTGGGCCGCTGGCCAGCGCACTGGATGAAAACAGCACGTTGCCGGACACGTCAGGAGTTCCTGAAGTTAATACCGCTGTCCCGTCGGAAATCGTGAGTGTGCCGGCCGGTGCGGTGGCGCCGCCGAGAGTGTTCAGATTTGCGGTAAGATTGATGGTAGTACCTGCCGCTGCTCTGGCAAGATTTGTTGCCAGACTTGTGGCGTCATCATGAATTGGGAAAGCTGCAGCCTCCCACATGCCGCGCCCATGTGTGGCAATGCGGACCTTATGGCCGGCTGTAATCGCCAGATCGAAGACCGCCACGCGCGGCAGACCGGTTCCATACGGGTTCCAGGTAAGGCCGCCATCGGTTGAGCTGTAAACGCCGATATCAGTCCCGGCATAGAGATTGGAACTGGCTGGGTCTACAGCAAACGCGTTCACTGGGACATCAATATTGAACCCGGTCGCGATCCAGGTGGGTGTGGCGGCGGAAAGGTTGGTTGTCTTCCATATGTGGTTGGTTGCGCCGTAGCCATCCAGAGTTACATAGGCGGTAGTTTTAACATTCGGATCAATCACGACTCTGGCTACATAGTTCTTTGGCCAGCCGCCGGTCACCTCGGTAAGGGTAGCGGAGCCTGTGGAAGTGGCAAAGACCTGTCCATTGGCCAGACCGACAATGCGGACATTGTCATCCTGGGGAGAAATACCAATGGTGCTTACCGGAGTGTCATTGACTGCGTCCAGAGGCCCCTGGCTCACGATCACGTTGGTGTTGCCGGCATCGGCTGAGCGGTAGAGGCGGTCCGTGCCGAAATAGACGGTGTTCGGGCTGCCTGGTCCCAGGGTCAGCGGTGCGTAGAAAAGCACGTTGTCTGTGCAATTGATGCCATTACCCGCAGCAGGGGGGGCCTGGCAGCCGGAGAAGCCCCAGTTTCCCTCGCTGGCGGCTGTTCCCGTATTGATGGTTGCGTACCCGATCAAATTATCGGTCTGATTGAAATAGGTGTGGTACAGGTTGACATTGCTGGTGCTCGAAGAGGACTGATCAATGGCTGAGTATCCGCCATCGCCAAAATCCGCCCGGAACCAGCTGCCACTGGGTTGCAGTATCTCTGTACCGTTGTCCTGAGTTCCACCAATCGTGAAATTCGGGTCGGTGGAATGCACTGCCAGGCTTTCGAACTGTGTGGCATTGAAGCCTGCGCCATTGATGCTGTGCCAGGTGGCGCCTGCATCGCTCGAAGCGAAGATGCCGCCATCATTGCCGGCATAGATAACAGAAGGATTGGCCTTCAGGATGGCAATCGCATGGGAGTCCGCATGGAGAAAATTCTGGCTTGTGCTGAAAGTCGTTCCGCCATTGGTGGATTTGCCGAAAATGCCCGAATCTCCGGCGCCTATGCTGGCCCCAGCCGACCCGCCAACATAGATGTTCTGGGCATTCGTGGGATCCAGTGCGACCGGCATATCGTAGAAGCACTGGCCGCCACAGAATCCCCGCGCCGCGATGACCTCGGTCCAGGTTGTTCCGTTGGTGGAGGAAAACAGCGTGCCCTCGGAGTTGGAGTTGGCCGGCACCTGGTCGAGACCGATCAGGAACGTAGTTGTGTTCCCCACGCGATTGACCGCGAACTTGCCATTGTCGGAACTCTCGATAATTTCCTGGGTCCATGTGGCGGTTCCGTTCCAGGGATTACCGCCGGTGCTCATCCACAATCCGCCGTCACCGGCTATCGCGGTGCCAAAAACATGGACCAGTACGGTGTTAGGATTTGCTGGATCCATGGTCATGTCAGTAACTAACATGTTTTTGGCCGCCGTCTGTATTGTGCTGCGGGTGAAGGTGGGAGAGCCGCTTAGCGCATTGGTGGAGAAATAAACGCCCCTTGTGGGCAGCGTTTTGAAGATATCGCTGCTTAGACCACTTACGCCAGACGAAGTGGAGACCAAAATCTGATTATCGTTGGTGGGGTTCACCAAAATCTGTGTAATGGAGCGTCCGGTAAAAACATCGGTAAAGCCGTCCGCGTTGGGCGATGTGGCCGGCGTGTTGAACGGCCCGGCAAGGTTGGCGGTGGTTGTGGCATTGGTGATGATGTACAGTCCCACGCCAAAAAAGCTGTCCGTGGAAAGATTTCCTTCACCTGTGCCTACAAAGACTGTGTTGTGGTTGAGAGGATCAACAGTGATAGCGCCAATGGCCAGAGACTGGGCCGTATCCATCAGAGGCGTCCACGTGGTTCCGCCATCCAGGGTGCGATAAACGCCGCCCTGGGCAGTGCCGACATAGACAGTGTTGCCCGTCGTGTCCGTCTGATCAATGGCAATCGCGGTAACGCGTCCGCTCACCGGCAGTTCGTTCGCTACATTGAGATTAGGGTCGGTTTGCCCGTTCGGTATCGGGTCCGGGCCGAGAGGGGCCCATACAGGGATTAACGGAATGGCGATGCCACTGGCATTGTTTGCAAGTCCCTGTTTTCGCTGCAGCAGAAGCTTCTCCTGGCGCTCCATTTTCTGGATGGCCTGGGAGCGCGCCTGGGGATGAGTCATTAAGTCGTTGATGCCGCGCCGTTTCGCCACGTGCTCATCGCGCAGACGAAGATAAGTGGCTTTATCCATTTTGCCGCGGGCAAAAGGCGGAATGTCCGCGTCATTTTCATCGTTTTCATCCGCATCGGCGCTGGTGGCCTGGGCGGAGCTGGACGTTCCCGGCTGGGTGCTCTTTGGCTGCGTCGCCTGAGGAGCGGATTGTGCGACTGCCGCGCCAAACAGCGAAATGGCTGCCCAAAGCAGTACAGCAATGGCAGTCCTGAATTTGGAATACGTATAAATGCTCAAAGTTGCTCTCCTGTTTTTGGAAATTGTTGGCGGCTCCTGAATACAACGAACGAGAAAATTACCTCAGGATGAAAATGGAGAAGCGAAGAAAATAGATATGCTGATGCCGGGACGAATTGCGGATTTTGATTCACAAAACTATAGCCGTCCCTCAGTGAACAAAAGACGGGACTGGTTAGAGGGAAGCTACGATTATGCCCGCTTTTTACGGAATGTCAATCCAGAGTAGGTGGAGTTTTGTTAAGAAATTTATACCCCCTGGCATGGTCCAAAGATTCAACATGACAGGGGGCAGTTTCCTGGTTCCGGGCTGAAGCAGATGAGGCAGGCTTCAGGATTCCTGGCTGGTGGCTTCGTCCGGCTGTGGCGCCTGGGGACGGAGCAGGGGAAACAGGATCACGTCGCGAATGGAGCGCGAGCCAGTCAGCAGCATGGTGAGCCGGTCAATGCCGATCCCTTCACCGCCGGTCGGCGGCAGGCCGTAGGAGAGGGCGCGGATGTAGTCTTCGTCCATGGCGTGGGCCTCTTCGTCGCCCCGCTCCCGCTCCTGCAATTGCTGTTCAAAACGGCGGCGCTGCTCTTCCGGATCGTTGAGCTCGCTGAAGGCGTTGCCAATCTCCAGACCGCCGATAAAAACTTCAAAACGCTCCACCCACTCCGGCTCGTCCGATTTGTTTTTGGAAAGTGGCGAGATGGCCACGGGGAAGTCATAGAGAATCGTCGGCTGAATCAAATGTTCTTCCGCCACCGCTTCAAACATGGCAGCGATGGTCTTGCCGGCGGGATCGCGCGGATCATAAGGCATGTGCGGCGTGTGATGCGCGTTCAGCCGTTTCACCAGTTGCTCCACGGATCCATGCGAGACAAAATCACTCATCTCGGGACGGGGCGCTGCCGCTTCCGGCCAGTATTTGATGATGGCTTCGCGCATGGAGAGCCGCTGCCAGTCGGCAAAGTCGATCTCATGTCCGTTGAAGCTGGTTTTGGTGCTGCCATTCACATCGCGGGCCACCTGCGCCAGCATTTCCTCTGTAAGCTGCATCATGTCGCGATAATCGGCGTAAGCCTGGTAGAACTCGAGCATGGTGAATTCAGGATTGTGCTGGGTGGAGATGCCCTCGTTGCGGAAATTGCGATTGATCTCATACACCCGATCCAGTCCGCCCACCACCAGACGCTTGAGATAAAGCTCCGGCGCAATGCGCAGATAGAGATCGATATCCAGAGTGTTGTGGTGGGTAACAAACGGCCGCGCCGACGCGCCGCCCGGTACCGGCTGCATCATCGGCGTCTCTACTTCAACGTAGCCGCGAGCGTCGAGAAAGCGCCGGATCGACTGCACCACCTTGCTGCGCCGGATGAAGACCTCGCGCACGTCCTGATTCATCACCATATCGACGTAACGCTGGCGGTAGCGCAGCTCCACGTCCGTGAGTCCATGCCATTTTTCCGGCAGCGGCAGCAGGTCCTTCGCCAGGAACGTAATTTCTTCCACGTGGATGGTCAGCTCGCCCGTGCGCGTGCGAAAAAGATATCCGCTCACGCCGATGTGGTCGCCCAAATCCAGCAGCTTGTAGAGCGCAAAACCTTTATCGCCGACAAAGTCGAGCTTCACGTAAATCTGCAGACGCTGCCCGCCCTGCTGCAAATGGGCAAACCCGGCCTTCCCCTGCAGGCGCAATGAGAGGATGCGTCCGGCAATCTTTGTCGCAGCCCGCGTGTTCTCCAGCTGTTCGGCGGTCTTGTCGCTGTATTCCGCAAGAATCTGCGGAACGGTGTGTGTGGCTGCAAATTTGTGCGGATACGCAGGCTGCCCCAGCGCTTCAATCTCGCGCAGTTTCTGCCGGCGAAGTTCGTATACGTTTTCTTCGAAAGACAATGTGTGATTCTGCCTTGTGATGTAAACGTTTGATTATAAAGGAAGCTGCTTTTGGATAATGGCGAGGCGGACGAATGAACAAAAAACAATTTTGGTATATTCCTCCTTTATGTCTAAAAAACGTATCGCCGTCATTCCAGGTGACGGTATCGGCAAAGAAGTGGTCCCCGCGGCACTGAAAGTGGTGGAAGCCACGGGCGCGGCGGTCGAGTTCACCAATTTTGACTGGTCGGCGGAGCGCTATTTAAAAGACGGCGTCACTGTCCCCGCCGATGGCTTCACCATGCTCGCCCGTGACTTTGACGCCATTTTTGTCGGCGCGCTGGGCGATCCGCGTGTGCCCACCAACATCCATGCCAAAGAGATTCTGCTCGGTATGCGCTTCAAAATGGACCTTTACGCCAACGTGCGTCCGGTGAAGCTGCTGGACGAATCGCTTTGTCCGATTAAAAATGCCCGGCCGGAAGACGTAGACTTCGTGGTGATTCGCGAGAACACCGAAGGCCCTTATGTAGACGCCGGCGGCGTATTCAAGCAGGGAACACCGGACGAAGTCGCTACTCAGGAAGATTTCAATACCCGCAAGGGTGTGGAGCGCGTGATTCGGTTTGCCTTTGATTTGGCGCGTAGTCAGGGGCGCAAAAAAGTCCTGATGTCCGACAAGTCCAACGTGATGACCTATGCCGGAGGCTTGTGGCAGCGGACTTTTAAGGAAGTGGCGGCCCAGTATCCTGATATTCAGTCCGGACACATGTATGTGGACGCCCTCTGCATGCACATGGCGCGCGATCCCAAACAGTTCGACGTGATCGTGACCAACAATATGTTCGGCGACATCATCACCGATCTCGCCGCCGCCCTGCAGGGCGGGCTGGGCATGGCCGCCAGCGGCAATATTCATCCGGGAAAGACCTCGATGTTCGAGCCGGTTCACGGCTCGGCTCCGCCTTTTGCCGGAAAGAACATTGCCAATCCCACCGGCGCCATTTCTACCGCGGCCATGATGCTCGAACATCTCGGCTTTGCCCAGGAAGCCGCGCGCATTAATCACGCGGTGCTCGAAGCCGTGCGCCAGCGCAAGACCACGCAGGATATAGGCGGCAGCCTGGGAACCAAAGAAGCGGCGGAGTGGATTGCCGCTCATGTGTGAGATTTGTCTGGGTTATTTGTGCCGAATCTCTCCCCGAGACCGGTGCAGGTCGAGAGGCTGGACTTTCAACTCCCAGCTTACCGGCACAGACGTGGGCGGATAACAAATTTTCATGCTGCAAGCCTGGTAGCGCAACTCGCCCTGGATGGCAACGGTCTTCTCCGACGAGAGGACCGCGCGAAGGCCATCTCTCACTTTGGAAGCAGCCACCGTCACATCCTGTGTGATGCGGAACTTGCCTTCGAACACCGGCACTTTTTCCTGTATGGCCTCTAAGTAAAGAATTTGCGGGCTGGGATAATTCGCAGCGGCTGATTCGATTGCTCCGGAAGTATGCAGTATCAGTTGAATCGGCTTATAGCCCACCACTCCTGGAGCATAAACGTGGACACCCTCGGCCAGCTCGATTTCAGCGGTCAGGGTAACGCGGCTGCCGGCAATTACTGTTCGATCAGATTGCGCCAGAGTCAGTCGAAGATGGGGCGCCTCCACATTCCGGCCCACCTCCTCGGCAAGCTCCGGAAAAAGTTTCCCGATGACATTGTTCGCCGTAAAGCGGTCGGTCTCTTTGGCCTCGAAATATATCTCGCTTACCACGCCGTTTGCATCAATGTAGAAGAATCCGGGATGCGCCATCCCCTTGTTCATGCCTTTGGCTTTGGCATTGAGTACGTTGAAAGCGCGAATCAGGCTGGAATCCGGATCGGCCAGCAGAGGAAACTCGATTTTGTGTCGCTCGGCAAAGTCTTTCAGTATCGCTGGACTGTCATAGCTGATCGCGGCGAGTTTGATTCCCTGGGCTTCAAATCTTGCTTTGGCATTTTGCAGCTGCACGAGCTGCGCTTTGCAAAAGGGTCACCAGTCGGCGGAACGGAAGAATAGAAGCACCGTTCCATTCGTCCCTTTCAATGTCTCATTCGATTGCTCGCGGCCAAACTGGTCCCGTGCGGCAAATGCAGGTATTGTTTGTCCTGCGGGTAGCCCGATAATCGCTGGCGTGCTTGTGGCTGGTGCTTCTTCCTGCGCACTTGAAAATACAAAAAGGCCGACAAGACTGATCAGGAGGAAGGCCGAAGTCGCGAATTTCATTTTTGTCTTTCCTCGAGCGTATTTCCTGTTTGAGTGCAATGTAAAGCCCACGCCTCATGGATGCACTGAGATGCGATCCGGTTACGGTGTAAAGCCACGCTTTTTGTATATAGTGTTTTCATGCCAGTGCGAAAAAAAGCTTCCGCCAAAGTAATCTCATCTAAAACCATTTATCGTGGTCCCGTCTTCACCGTAGTTTCAGACGAAGTTAAGGAGCCCAGCGGCGTTAAAGCGCGGCGCGATGTGGTGCGCCATCCCGGTTCCATCGTCATTCTTGCCGTGGACGATTCTCCCAAGCCACGCGTCCTGCTGGAACGGCAGTTCCGCTATGCGGCCGGCGCCGTGTTATGGGAACTGCCTGCCGGTACTCTTGATCCTGACGAAGCATTGCTGGCTGCCGCCAAAAGGGAATTGCTGGAAGAAACAGGCTACAGCGCGGCGAAATGGCGCCCAGCGCTCCGCTTCTATCCCAGCCCAGGATTTCTCGATGAAACCATGAATGTTTTTCTGGCCGAGGGGCTCAAAAAAGGCCAGGCCATGCCGGAAGAAGATGAACGCATCACCGTCCGCTTTGTTCCGCTCGCCCAGGCGGTGCGAATGATCAGCACGGGCAAAATCATTGATGGCAAGACCATTTGCTCACTGTTGTGGCTGGAGCGGAAGCTGGGATCAAAGTCCGGGCGGTGAGGTGTTGAGTCCGACAAGGGGCTGGGTTTTTATGGGTAATTTTTAATGTTTATTGCCTTTTTCTCTTTGCTTTATAAGCAAAGGCATAATTGGGCTGTTTCCTGTTGATGTTAAAAGTTTGTCCCGGTTTTACCCATGAAAAAGTATGCAAAAGTACCTATAAACAGTATGTTTCTGAATTTTATTTAATTGACAAGCTCTTTTCGCGGCGGGAAAATAGCGACACTAGCCAACGTAAATGGAAACTAAGAGGCAAGGGCGATCCGAGAATTCATGCGGCGTTAAGTTGTCTCATTTCCAGGGACAATGGCAAATCCAAGAAGAAACGAACCAGGTTCCAGTGCGCAGTTTTTGCTGCGCCCTGCCTGGCCCGCTCGGAGAAAAGGAAAGTGTCAAGAATAAAAGGCAAAGTAAAGTGGTTCAACAATGCAAAGGGCTTTGGTTTCATAGGACGTGACGATGGCCCTGACGTCTTCGTCCATTACAGCGCGATTCAGTCCGAAGGCTACAAAAGTCTGCAGGAAGGGGACGACGTAGAATTCGAAATCGTGCAGGGACAAAAGGGGCCCCAGGCAGAAAATGTAGTCAAGCCGGCAGCCTTGTCGGCCTAAAATTCATTAACAATCCGATAAAGCCCGGCTCCCCCAAGCCGGGTTTTGTTGTTGGCGCCCAAATGGCTGAAAGCTGCTTTTATTGGTTTTTTCCAGGAGCTTGTTCCGTTCTGGAGTTCAGCCTGAATCTTGAATTCTTATTGCTCTCTCTTTGTAGCTGCATTGTGAGTGAACCGGCAGTATTTATGGTTTTGTGATGCCGGTCACATCATTGTTCTTCTCGCGCGGGGGAAAATAGCGATACCAGCCGACGTACGTGGAAACTTAAGAGACGGCAACGACTCGAAAGTTCATTGGGCGCAAGGCCGCCTCATTTTTCCAGGGACAATGGCAAATCCAGGAAGAAACGAACCAGGTTTCAGTGCGCAGTTGTTGCTGCGCCCTGCCTGGCCCGCTCGGAGAAAAGGAAAGTGTCAACAATAAAAGGCAAAGTAAAGTGGTTCAACAATGCAAAGGGCTTTGGTTTCATAGGACGTGACGATGGCCCTGACGTCTTCGTCCATTACAGCGCGATTCAGTCCGAAGGCTACAAGAGTCTGCAGGAAGGCGACGACGTGGAATTCGAAATCGTGCAGGGACAAAAGGGACCCCAGGCCGACAATGTAGTGAAGTCGGCAGCCCAGTCGGGCTAAAACTCATCCCAGATTCGATAAAACCCGGCTCCCCAGCCGGGTTTGCTGTTTTGGCCACTATTGTTTCTTCGCTGAACCCAACCTATCTTTACAAAACCACATCAGCCTTATCCGACTTATGTCCCGCAGCCGGGTTCCTATGTATGTAAGGAAAATCAAAATCCGGATCAGGCAGCCTGATGAGGCGCGGCCGGGCAAAACGGAGGGAACGATGAAAAGCTTACGGATACTGGCGATTGGAGCCGCTCTGATTGCAGGCAGCTCAGCTTTGGCCTCGGCCCAGCACTTTGATGGCGACCATGACCGGCATTTTAACGGTGATCGTGACCGCCATGGTGACCGCGACCATGATCGTGATCGGAGATGGGACCGCGACCGTGACCGGCACTGGGACCGTGATCGCGACGACCGGCGTTTTTATCGCGACCGCGATGACCGGCGCTTTGATGACCGCCGCTTCTATGGTGATCGCTTTTATGGTGACCGCTACCGGAGATTTGACCGTGATGACTACCGATTCGAGCGGGAGCGGTTTTTTGTGGGTGATCGCCGGTTCATCAATGGATACTACTGGACGTGGGATGGTGGCCGCTGGTACCGCCGCGATCCCCGGGGTATCAACCTGTATTTCAACTTTTAAGCCAGTTGGCTCTTGAGTTTTGCTCGCGAGTGGAAGGCGGAGCGTGCGGCGCGCTTCGCCTTTCGTATTTACCGTGCCCGGTAGCGCCATTCATTGCAGGTGTGCATTTTTCTCGATTGATTTATTCACCAGGGCGTACTATTCTCAATTCGGAAACCCTCATAATTTGAAGCAGACGCACGGTATCGTCCTCTTAGGGATCGTACTGGCGGGAATCAAGATAGCTTTGCTCCCCTTCCAGCGAGCTCTGCCTGTCGCTCTGTTTTCTGACCTCACCGACTGCGCCCTGACTGTGCTGCTCATGCTCACTGCGTGGCGCGCCTCTCGCCGGTCTCATTCTTTTGCACGAAGTCTATGGCTGAGCGTGACTGCGGTTTCTGCCCTCTGGGCGCCTGGCTTTGCCTTTGCGATTTATGCCGATGCGGCGCCGCGAAATGCGCTGAATCTGTTTTGGCCCGACTCCATGGCTTTTTATCTCGTTGCCGTGGTCTTTATCGCGCCCCTCCTGTTGCGGGAGGGCCAGGAAAAGCCCGGCATTGACTGGCTGCAGACTCTGGACCTGGCGCAGTTGGGCATTCTGGGCCTGGCTGCCTACCTCGCTTTTTTCTATGTACCTTTGGTCACCGGGCTTTCCCCAGGAACGCGCGCTTTTGCAGGGGACAACCTGCATATGGTGCGCGACGGGTTTCTGGCCATTGCCTTTCTTTACCGCGGCCTGAGGTCGCAGGTCCCGGATTTTCGCCGCCTGCAACTGCGGCTGGCGATGTTCTTTGTTGCCTTCACCGTGACCGATAGCCTGTATGCTGCTGCTCTGGTTTTTTGGCACTGGCCGCAGCTTCTGGTGGGTTTTCTCTGCGATTTCCCCGTGCTTTTTTTGCTGGTAACGGCCGTGGGATGGACTCAGCAGAAAGAGTTACCTGCCACTACTACGACTGAAGATCGTAAAGATTACCGCCGGACGATCTGGATCCAGTTGTTGCCCCTGGTGATGCCGCTTTTGGTGGTAGTCATGGCCTCGCGCATCATCACGCAGCGCCCGCGTGTGGCCTGGAGCATGGTCGGCCTCTCCTTCGCCTGTTATGCCGCGCGCTTGTTCGTCACGCAGCTGCGCCAGAACAGGATTTTCTCACGCCTCATGGCGTTGGAGCGGAAGTTCTCCCTGGCCTTTGACGCCAGCCCTGTCGCCGTTGGGATTATCAGCATGTCCACTGGCCGGTATCTCGACGTCAATGGCCGCTTTCTCGAGCTGATGCAGTTGGAGAGAGCACAGATAGTCGGCAAAACGTCGCTGGAACTGGGTGTCTTTGACAGTGTGGAGAGCCGCAGCGCCTACCTGCATGACGTCTATACCCTGGGTCAGCGCAACCGGCGGCTGAAAGCTCGTATGTCCGGCGGACGTGAACTGGATGTCGTCATCTCCGTCGAGGTCATAGAAATCGAAGGCGAGTCCCTGCTGCTTACCTCCATGCTCGATGTCACCGAGCTCACCACCGTGACGCATCAGCTCCAGCAGGTGCAAAAGATGGAGCTGGTGGGCAGTCTGGCGGGCGGCGTGGCCCATGACTTCAACAATCTGCTCACCATCATCAAAGGCTACTCTGAACTTGCCCGTTCCAGAGATATTGGCCCCGAACTGGCGGAGGAGATCCGCCATATCGGCCAGGCGGCCGACCGCGCCGCCATGCTCACCCGGCAGCTTCTGGCTTTTAGCCGCCGGCAGATTTTGCAGCCGCGCAATGTGGGCCTGAACTCCGTGGTCGCCGGCATTGAAAAGCTGCTGCGCCGGACGATCGGCGCCAACATCGAGATGGTGACTTTTCTCGCATCCGATGTCGGGAACGTGCATGTGGATCCGGTGCAGATGGAGCAGGTTGTCATGAATCTGGCAGTGAACAGCCGTGATGCCATGCCCTTCGGAGGAAAGCTGATCTTTGAGACCCGAAGCCTGGAGTTCGATCTGCCCTGGGAGGGCGAAGGTTTCAGCATACCCGCCGGCTGCTACGTAATGCTTGCTGTTACCGATACGGGGACCGGAATTTCATCCGAACACCAGCGCCGCATCTTTGAGCCTTTCTTCACCACCAAAGAGAACGGAAGAGGCACGGGACTGGGGCTGTCCACCGTTTTTGGCATCATCAAGCAAAGCCACGGATATATTTCCGTCTACAGCGAACCCGGAACAGGCACCACTTTTAAGATTTATCTGCCGCGCGTGGACCAGCCGGCCGAAGAATTCAGAAACAGCGAAACCGGCCGGCAAAAGCTGGATGGAACAGAAACCATTCTTCTGGTGGAAGACGATCAGCTTGTCCGCGATCTGGCGGCCACCGTCCTTTCGCGGCGGGGGTACAGAGTGATCGCCGCAAAATCCGGTGAGGACGCTCTGTGCCAGGCAACAGGATGGAAAGGGCCGATCCATTTATTGCTGAGCGATATCATTATGGCCCGGATGAGCGGGACCGTCCTCGCCGAGCGGCTCCAGCGGGAACGCCCCGATCTAAAGCTGCTTTTTATCTCCGGATATCCTCACTTTTCCGTGCCGGGGAGTGGCGAAATCGACTCTCGTCATACGGTCCTGGCCAAACCGTTCACGCCTTCTGAGCTGGCCTGCGAAGTCCGCACCGTCCTCGACCGCGAAGACAGCAATCCTGCCAGTGAGGTTCAATCGTCGCAGAAAAGTAGTTTGTAGTCTGTAGGTTTGTCACACAGATTGTCACACAGACAAAACTCGCCATTTCTGATGGCAAAATCGCCCAGACGATGGCCGTACATCTCAATTTCTGGGGTGCCGACAATCCGGGAGCTGGCCACACCTGTCCCTCGCCAAAACTGAAAGCGCACCGTTTGCGGACTCTTGCAGTGACACCAGATCAGATTTGGCGAACAGCACCCAGAAAGTCTTTGGGCTTTCAATGCCTGATTTCCATAGAAAGGCAACAATTTCACAATATTTTCATTTGTGCTCAGAACTGCCCGCGTGGATACTGTCATACTTATGTTCAAACCATTGCTTTCCGCCAGACTTCTGCTTGCTGTTCTGTTGATTCTCAGCGCGATTGCCATCACTTCCGCGCCTTCGGTTAAAGCCAGCGCCAACGGGATCGTCATTAGCCAGATTTATGGTGGTGGCGGTAATGCCGGCTCCACGTTCAAAAACGACTTCATTGAAATTTTCAACGCTGATGGCGTCACCGTAGACCTCACAGGCTGGTCGGTGCAGTATTCTCCCGCAGCAGCAACAACCTGGCAGGTAACTCCTCTCAGCGGGTCGCTCGCTCCCGGCCAGTACTTTCTGATTCAGGAGTCGCAGGGAGCCGGCGGAACAACGAACCTGCCTGCTCCGAATGCCACCGGCACAATTGCCATGAGCGCCACCGCTGGCAAAGTCGCACTGGTCAGCAATACTGTGGCCCTGGCGGGCAGCTGTCCAACTGGCGGAGCGATCATAGACTTCATTGGCTATGGCACGGGCACAGGCGGCGCTTCCTGTTTTGAAGGTGCGGCAGCAGCGCCAACTCTCAGCAACACTACAGCAAACCTTCGTCGCAACAATGGCTTGCAGGATACTGACAATAACAGTGCCGATTTTATTACCGGCGCGCCTAATCCCCGCAATACACCGGTAGGTACTACGAATCCGAGCGGTGCGGGTTCCGCGAGTCCCAGTTTGGTTTTGCAGGGCTCTCCAACATTGCTTACGGTGCTTGTGACCCCAGGAGCGAATCCTGTAAGCACCGGTCTGGTTGTAACCGGGAACCTCAGCAGCATTGGTGGTTCGGCCACCCAGCCCTTCTTTGATGACGGCACCAACGGCGATGCAGCCGCCGGCAACAATACATTTTCCTTCTCGACGGCTGTGACTCTCACGACCACGCCGGGAAATAAGACCCTGCCCATCTCGATCACTGATGCTCAAGGCCGCAGCGGCCGCGCAACCATAGCCCTGACCGTTACCGCAGCGCCATTGCAACTGTCGATTCACGATATTCAGGGCAACGGCGATACGTCGCCCTTCACGGGGCGGTTTGTCTCCACCAGAGGAATCGTTACTGGCGTAAAGAGTAACGGCTTCTTTATTCAGAACGCTGATGTCGATGCGGACGGGGATCCGCAAACTTCAGAAGGCGTCTTTGTATTTACTTCCAGCGCTCCAACTGCCGCTGCGGCTGTCGGCAACCTGGTTCAGGTCACGGGAACAGTCAACGAGTTCATTCCCGGCAGTGATCCGAATAGTCCGCCATCAACGGAGATTTCTGGTTCGCCTGCGATCACATTAATCAGTACGGGCAATCCTTTGCCCACTCCAGTGGTGTTGACCGTGTCTGATACAGATCCTGCCGGGCCAATTGATCAGCTGGAAAGATTTGAAGGCATGCGCGTACATGTAAACATGCTGAATGTCACGGCGCCTACCGATGGCACTGTCTCCGAAGCAAACGCCACCTCCACTTCCAATGGAATCTTCTACGGTGTGCTGCCAGGCATTGCGCGGCCGTTCCGGGAGCCTGGCGTGCAATTGCCCGACCCGCTGCCGCCTGGCTCACCAGCCAACGTGCCCAGATTTGATTCCAATCCCGAATTGATTCGCGTCGACAGCGGAGCTCTCATTGGCTCTCTCAAGCTTGACGTGACCAGCGGCGCTACCGTATCGCAGCTGACCGGTCCACTGGACTTTTCGTCCCGTTCGTACACGATTCTCACAGATCCTGGCTCAGGCGCTGTCATCAGCGGCAACGTAAGCGCCACGCCAGTACCGGTGGCGGCGGCGAATGAGTTGACCATCGCTTCATTCAACATGGAGCGCTTCTTTGACACCATCAATGATCCGGCCACAAGCGATGTCGCGCTTACTCCCGCCGCATTTGCCAACCGGCTGAACAAGGCATCTCTGGCGATCCGCAACGTGCTCAACTTGCCCGACATCATCGGAGTGGAAGAGATGGAGAATCTGGCTACCTTGCAGGCCGTAGCCGATAAGGTCAACGCGGACGCTGTGGCTGCCGGGCAACCCAACCCTAACTATCAGCCATTTCTCGTGGAAGGCAATGATGTTGGCGGGATTGATGTGGGCTTGCTGGTCAAAGACAAAATCAACGTAATTTCAGTAGAGCAGGCAGGCAAAGACACTACCTTTATTCAGCCGGATGGCAGCAGTGCTCTGCTCAATGATCGTCCGCCATTGGTGCTGACGGCGACAGCCTCGCAGCCCGGATCCGATACCTCGCTGCCTTTCACGATGGTAGTAAACCATTTGCGGTCCCTGCTTGGTGTGGATGACCCGGTGGACGGACCGCGTGTGCGGGCCAAGCGCCAGGCGCAGGCGGAGTTCCTGGCCAACCTGCTGCAATCCCATCAAGCCGCGGGGGAGAATGTGATCTCTGTTTGCGACTGCAACGCGTTTGATTTCAATGATGGGTATGTGGACATTCTGGGGACCATTCTCGGCCGCCCCACGCCGGTGGACCAGGTTGTGAACGCGAGTCCGGATCTGGTGGACCCTGATTTCACGGACCTGGTTACCACTCTGCCCCGTGAGCAGCAGTATTCGTTTGTATTCAATGGAAGCGCCCAGGTGCTGGACCACGTGATCGTGAATCCGGGTTTGCTGGCGAATGTCAGCAGGTTCGCCTATGCACGCAATGATGCAGATTTCCCGGAGGTATTCCGCAACGACCCCAACCGTCCGGAACGCATCTCTGACCATGACATGCCGGTGGCTTACATCACATTGCCTGAGCCCACGCCTCCGGTGCTGCATCTGCCTGCGACTATAACGGCTGAAGCTACCAGCGCAGCCGGCGCCGTGGTGACCTATGATGCCACTGCTACCGATGCGCGTGACACAAACATCGCAGTGAGTTGCAAGCCTGCTTCCGGCGCGCAGTTCCCCTTCGGCTCCACAGTGGTAAGTTGCTCGGCCACCAACAGCCGCCATAAGACGGCTGAAGGCAGCTTTGTAGTCCTGGTAGTTGATACTACGGGACCATCAGTCACCGTTAATGGAGTCAGTAATGGAGCTACCTACACTCTTGGTGCAGTACCGGTTGCTTCCTGTTCAACCACGGACTTCGCCTCTGGTGTAGCTATCCCGGCTACGCTCTCGATCAATGGGGGCACGGCGCAAGGCGTCGGACACTTCACTGCAACTTGCACCGGGGCCAAAGATGTTGCTGGAAATCCTGGCGCGCCGGTCAGCGCAAGCTATGACGTTCACTATGCGTTCAACGGCTTCCTCTCGCCGCTTACACCTGGTCCGAGTGCAGGAAGCTTTAACGCCGGGAGAACGCTGCCCCTCAAATGGCAACTACTTAACGCTCAGGGACGCCCGATCCACGCGCGGTCTGCAATTGTTGCGGTGCAGGCTGCGGCAAATTCAACCTGCCAATTGGGTGGCGAGGGTTCCAGATTCACGGTGACTCCTGGTGGCGAGGATGAACTAGAAGTGGAAGATGGGACGTATCACCTTAACTGGAATACCAAAGGCCTGGCAACTGGATGCTACTCACTTCTGCTGTTGCTTGATGATGGCACGACTCGAAGCACTGTCCTGAGCCTTCGCTGAAAATACTGACCGGACCTTTGACCTAATGAGCGATGCTGAGCTCTGGGAGCAATAGGTCCGGTCTCACTGCCGTTGTCGTTTTTCCTTAATCAGAGACCGTAAAAAGTTTGGGGGCTGGCGGTTGACCTATTGGGCCTGCGAACTCACCTCCTGGTGTGAGTGAAAACAGTGCCTCGGGCAGGGGCTTTGGGTTCACAGCGGGCAACCGCGCGAAGATATTCACCATCTCCATCCACGCGCCGCTGACGGCGCATCATTTTTTGGCTTGTTGCCGATCACTCACATTCGTATTCAGTTTCGGAGGAACTCTCATGGCACAAACAAGCACATCGATCGCGGTAAAAAATATCATTCTCGTCCACGGCGGGTTCGTGGACGGGGCTGGCTGGGAAGGAGTCTACAAGATCCTGAAAAACGCTGGCTACACGGTTGCAATTGTTCAGAATCCAACCATCACGCTCCGGGATGACGTTGCGTTCACGAAGCAAATGATTGCCAATCAGAACGGACCAGTCATCCTGGTCGGCCACTCGTATGGCGGCGTCGTGATTACCGAGGCAGGCAATGACCCGAATGTTGCGGGTCTGGTTTATGTGGCCGCGTTCGCTCCCGACAAGGGCGAGTCGGTGTCTTCGCTCATAGCGAACCCACCGCCGGGCGCTGCTGTGCCCCCGATTATGCCGCCACAGAATGGATATCTGTTCCTCGATAAAGCGAAGTTTCCCGCTTCCTTCGCCGGAGACGTGGCGCCAGACACGGCTGCTTTTATGGCGGACTCCCAGGTACCGTGGGGCGTTGAGGCGCTCAACGGAACGATCAGCGAACCGGCATGGAAAACAAAGGCCAGCTGGTACCTGGTCACCACCGAAGACAAGATGATCCCGCCGGACGCTCAGCGGGCTATGTCCAAACGTGCTGGTTCAACGGTTGTGGAGGTTAAGGGCAGCCATGCCGTGTACGTGTCGCAGCCACAGGCCGTTGCTGCTCTCATCGAAAAGGCTGCGCAAGGCGCAGCTGTAGGCCGTCGCCCAGCTGCATGAGCGGGCAAAAGGTACTCTGAGATCCTGCATGGCCTCTTCGGGAGCAGGCGCGGTCAGTTACTTCGTTAACGTGACTCGAACCCAGTAGCCGGGGCTGGGCGGAGGAGAGAAAGATGTGGTCGCCAGGCGGTGCTGCAGGCATCCGCTGACGCCGGTGTCCGGGAAGATCATCGATTGTTGCGCTTTGCCGTCACCGCTGATCTCGACGACAACGTCGAAGGGGCCAGGGTCGTTCGTCCCGGTGGCCAGGCACTCTTTCAGCGCCCGTGAATCTTTGAGAGAAAACTCCCAGGCAAAAACACCATTGTATTTCTCACCCTCGGGTGTCTGCAGGTTCTGGTTGATGGACTTGTAAATGTCGTCCATAGCCATGTTCGGTTTGGTATTGGCGCTGGAGCGGATCAGGACCGGGGCCTGTTGTGGTGCGCTGACGAGCTGCACCGGTACTGTTGCCGGAGCGGGAACGCTGCTCTTGACTGCCATCAATTCCGGAGTTCCAGGGGGTGTTCTGCGCTGAGTCACAGGTTGCGCTGCAGCAGGCGCGAAAACCGGAGTCTTTGCCGGCGCGCCTCCGGAGTCTTTGCCGGCGGCCTTTCCTGCGGCAACGGGGCCTCGCTGCGCAGCCGACGCCGCGGGCTGGTTCGGCAGAGTAGCCGCGGGCTTCGTGACCTGATTGTTCTCTCGGACTAAAAGGACGGGGTTTTTACTCAAATCAGTATTGCTTGCCGGCACTGCTGCTTCGGCTTGCGGAATATTGCTTTGTGGAACAGCAGCTTGTGGAACAGGAGAAAGCCCCGTTGCTGGAGCCTGCACTTCAGTTTCATGTCGTGGGGCCACATCCGTCGCCGTATGCACGGAGGTAACTACAGATGATGCAGGGCTTGCAGGGGGAGAAATTCTTTCTGAGTACCGCGCTGCATCGGTCTCTGCCGCAGGTTGCCGGATCGATCCTTCACGCAGGTCGCGCTCGTGCTCAATCTTTTCCGTTCTGTACTTGCGGGCAATGTCGCCCAGGCTTGGTGCTGGTTGCTGCGAAAAAAGCACCCCTCCGGAAGCGATGGCCACGAACACCACGATAGAAATTACTCTTTCCATAGACACAGAAAGAATAATCAGAAACCTGTCTATGTAACAGTTACGAGGGTACCCGCCTGGGTATGAAACTAAAGTACTTTACCCAAAACTAAATACTGCCAAAACTACTTTGCTTTTTTCGCTTTCTTCGCCACGGGTTTCTTTTTGGGCTGCGGTTTTGGTTTTGCCGGTGCTGCCTTCGCCGGTTTTGCCGCCGGAGCGGCTTTCTTTACTGGCAGAGCAGCTTTCTTTTCCGGAGCAGGTTTCTTCGCTGGCGGCGCCGCTTTCTTTGCGGGCTGCGGTTTTTGTTCCGGAGGAGCAGCTTGTGGCTTCGCAACAGGGGGTGGCGCTGGCGCCGGGGCTACAGTCACGGGCATTACCTCTGCCGACGCAGCTTTGGGCTTGCGGCCACGGCGTTTGGGCGACTGTTCGCCCGCGGGTGCGGCTTCGGTTTTGACTGCGGCAACTTCTTTTTTCGCTCCCCGGCCTCTGCGTTGTGGCGGAGGCGGCGGAGGCGGCTCCGGTGGAGAATACGGCTCCAGGAACTTTACGATTTCGTTGTGCGAGCGCAGCTTGCCATCCAGCAGCAGCAGGAAAGCTTCTTCCTGAATCTTCTTGTATTCCGGATGGTCTGCCGTAATGCGCATCTCCGCCATCTCCGGGAAGGGAAGCTTTTGCCGGGTCAGCGGCCACTTGGTCAGGAAATTTTTCAGCTTCTGCTCGACTGCGGCCGGGCGTGAGGTGATGGCGCAGAACAGCATGGGCTCCGGCGGCGCCTGCATCAGGAATTTCCAGGTCTGTGAAGGCAGAGCCGTGTCCTTGCCCGTGAGCTTTTTGGCGAAATCTTTGGCATCGTCTTCGAGATTCCGCCAGCGCTCTACAAATCCCTTGTTCGGAATCTGCTTTTGCATGGCAGTGATCTCTTTATCGCCCAGCTTGCGTGTGAGGAAGTACATCACGATAGGGCTGGGATCGGGATTGAGTCCCACTTCCTGCACCTGCTGCCGGACCTTGAAGAGCTGCGCCAAACCCTGGGCGTCAACCTTCGCCACCGACAAATGCGGGGCCAGATGCTTCAGCCAGCCTTCTTTTTCAAGCACCTTCAGGGTTTCGAGCGGATTGTCTTCGTGCGCCAGCTGCTCAATTTCATGCCCCAGTGCGCGGTCGGAGGCATTTTCGATGTAGTTGTTTTCCTTCGCCGCATCGTAACGCGCCTGTGTGCGCTCTTCGAGCGTCCAGTGAAAACGCGTGGCCAGTCGCGTGGCCCGAATCAGCCGCGAGGGCTCTTCATAAAATGCGTAGTTATGCAGAATGCGCAGGACTTTGGCTTCAATATCGGCCATGCCATTGAAGGGGTCGGTCAGCAGGCCGCGCGAGCCTGGATTGAGCGAAAGCGCCATGGCATTGATGGCGAAATCGCGCCGGCGCATGTCGTCATAAATCGTGCCGGGAATGATCTCCGGCGCGCGCCCAGGCTTGTCATATTTCTCCGAGCGTGTTCCGGTCACCTCGCTGCGCACGTTTCCGGGCAGAAGCAGCATGAGCGTCCGTGTGGTCTCGTCCACCGCTTCAATGCGGGCGCCGGCTTTTTCAAAGTCCTTCTGCAGCTTGAGCGCGTTGCCCTGTACGGAAAAATCCAGATCGCGGATGATAAAGCCGCTGAGGATATCGCGCACGGCCCCGCCGGTCAGGTAAATGTTCATGTCGTGCGCGCGAGCAACATTCGTCACCAGCGCGAGCGCGCGCTGCTGGTCCGGCGACAGCCGGGTTTCCATGAGATAGATAAAATCTGCCATTTAGGTCTTACCGCGGTACTCCTGCGCACACAAAACCCACCCCGCAGCGTGGGTCACGCAGGTCAGGCCATCGCTGTAAACTCTCTGTAAGTTGCACGTTATAGAAGACTTAGCTGAACCAGCAGAGCCCGATAGCAAAACAGCAACAATATCACAAAGGTTAACCTTTTGGCTACCCATGTCCGCAAAACTCCTCGTGCCGCCCTTGATTCCCCCCGCGCTCGTGCGAGAATCAAACTTCAGCCATGCCTTCGACGCACAAAAAGGTGATTGTCCGCAAACTGGGCCGCGATGTGGCCAGCGGATACGTTTCTCCGGCAAACTTCATTGTCGAAGGGCAGCTGGAACTGCTGAATCCCGAGGGCAAAGTGGTGATGATCGACCTCAAAGAGATCAAGAGTGTTGATTTTGTGCGCGACTTCTCTGATCTTGCCGCGTCGCCGCGAAAAACCTTCACCACCCGTCCGCGTTCCGATGGTCTTTGGGTGCGCCTGAAGTTTATTGACAATGACGTGCTTGAGGGCATCATCGCCAACGATCTCACGCAGATCGCCCCCGAAGGATATCTGATTACCCCGCCGGATACGCGCGGCAATATCCAGCGTATCTTTGTACCCAAATCGGCGCTCGACGAACTCAGCGTGCTGGCCGTGATTGGCCGGGTTGAGGCGCGCCGCAAACCCACGGAGGATACGAGCCAGCCTGGCCTCTTCACCGAACCGGGATGATAATCATTTTGTTCGCGCACACTCTTGCTGCCTCCTTTACAATCACGCTTCGGGCAGTTGCAGGGCCTTATTCATGAAACTTACGGAAATTGCCAGCCGGCTGGGCGCAAGGCTTGATCCTGCGGACGCGGAACTTGAAATTACCGGTATTGGCGCCATCGAGACCGCGCAGCCCGGCGAACTTGGCTTTATCGCCAATCCGAAATATGCCGCCGCCGCCAGAGTTACCCAGGCCTCCGCGCTGATCGTGGATGAAAAATTTCCCCGGACGGAAAAGCCGCTGCTGCGTACAAAGAACCCGCAGTATGCCTATGCCCGCGCCTTAAGGCTTTTTCGCCAGCAGCCTGCATATGCTCCCGGCATCCATCCCACGGCAGTGATTGACCCCACGGCACGGATTGGCCAGAGCGCCTCCATCGGCGCATATGTGACCATTGATGCCGGCGTGGAGATCGGCGACGACTGTACTCTGCTGCCACATGTCGTGATCTATCGCGGCGTGAAGATCGGCAAAAACTTTTTTGCGCATTCCCATGTGTCTGTCCGCGAAAACTGCGAGATTGGCGACAATGTCCTGCTGCATAACGGAGTGGTGGTAGGAGCAGATGGTTTTGGCTTCGCGAAAGATGACGCCGGGCGCTGGTACAAGATTTTGCAAACCGGCAATGTGGTGATCGAAGACGACGTGGAGATACAGGCCAATGCCTGCATCGACCGCGCCAGCCTCGGCCAGACCCGCATCGGCCGCGGCGCAAAGATCGACAATTTGTCCCACGTGGGCCACAACTGCACCGTCGGTGAAAACTCCATGCTGTGCGCGCAGGTTGGGCTTGCCGGATCAACTGAAATTGGAAATAACGTGATCCTCGCCGGGCAGGTGGGGGTGGCGGGACACTGCAAAGTCGGCGATGGAGTCGTGGTCACGGCGCAAAGCGGCACCCACGGCGACATTGCACCCGGATCCATGGTCAGCGGCTCGCCGGCTTTTGACCATAAACAGTGGCTGCGCAGCGTATCCGCTTTTAATAAACTGCCGGAACTGGCAAGAGCTGTTCGCCTGCTCTCCCGGACTTCGGCGGACGAATAGCGGCTGCCAGCTTACAACCACCAGACCCCCAACTGCTTCATCACTAGACAGGGCTGAATGGAAACCGGAAAATCCGAAAGTAAAAAAACGATCCGAGTTCTTCTGCTGGATGACCGCGCAGACAATCTGATTCTTCGCTCCGCTATTCTGCGCCAGAACGGGTATGAGGCGGTGACTTCCGCGTCGGTCGAAGAAGCGGAAGCGCTGCTGGATGACATCGATATCGCGGTGCTCGACTATCATCTCGGCGCGGGAAAATTCGGCACCGAGGTGGCGCAGTCTCTTCGCGACAAGCGGCCGGAAGTTCCCATTATTATTCTTTCCGCCACGCTCGAAAGAAAATTCGGCGGCGTGGAAGACATGCACCTGCTGAAGGGCTACAGCTCGGTGGACGATCTGCTGGCCGCGCTGCGCTCCTTTGAAGCCAAAAAGCGGGGCAAGCCGGTGGTGGTGGACGCTCGCGACTTTTTCTACTCCCGCATCACCATGGCGATGGGCGAGGACGTGGTGATGGAGATTCTCGACCGCGAGGGCAACTGGCAGTATGTAAACGAATTCTTTGCGCGGCTGTACGACAAAAAGCGGAGCTGGTTTCCCGGCAAGAACCGCTTTGTGGAATTTCCCGAACTGGGCAGCGAATGGCAGGAAATCATACGCACCGTCGCCGATACGCGGGAAACTTACGTGGACCGCAGTTTTCGCGGGCTGCCCTATCTGCCGGCAAAAAGAGACCGCTGGAACTGGAACATTCTGGTCTTCCCGCTGAAGCTGGCTGACAATCGCAACGGAGCCGTGCTGAGCGCGCGTATTATCGAAAAGAAATGAAAATAAGAAAAGCCTGTGCCATGTTGCTGCTGATGGCAGCACTCGCCGGATGCAGATCGCATGTGATCCGGGTCACCGTGATCAACGTAAGTTCTCAGCCCGTGACTACCATTGCCATTGAGTATCCAGGGGCCAGCTTTGGCATCAATTCACTTGCGCCCGGCAAAGAATTTCCTTACACCATCAAGCCGACCGAGACTGGAATACTGAAAGTCCAGTTCACTGATGCCGCGGGCAAAGAGCATCGGGCCTCCGTCGCCCAGTTGCAAAAGAATGACGAGGGAGCCATCACTCTCAGTCTGACTCAGGATGCGGCTGTGGCAGAGACAAAACTGGCCGCTCGCTAAAGCCTTTTACGGGCCTTCTCCATTTCTGATCTGCGCGATAAATATTTTTTACTGGATTCCAGGCCCCTCCGTGCTGCACAATCACCGGGCATTTTTTGGAGGGGGGGAGCAAGCATGCATTCACACAACTGCGGAGATCTTTTCGGCTGCGGTGAGGAAAAAGGTACCGGCGTAGTTCGCGAAGACCTGAAAGACGCGGCCTTTACCAGCCGCGCCTCGGATCGTCTTCTGCATATGGACGAGGTGGACCAGGAATCGTTTGACGGTTATTTGACCGAGCGTGGCAAGTCCCGCCGCAGTCTGCTGCGGGCCAGCAGCTTTATGAGCGTACTGGCTGCCGCGTCTCCGTTGTTCAGCAAGCTGGGCTTCGCAATGCAGGCCAGCGATGCAAAGAAAACTAAATCTTCCGGTACAAAGCACGACGAAGGCCGCGTGCACACGGTGGAATCCACCAATGAGACCGTGCATCTTGGAGTGTTTGACTCCACGCTGCCTCCCATTCTCAAGATCGATTCCAGTGACACCGTCAGTTATCCCAATACGTGGTCGCATTTTCTCAACCAGCTTCAACCGGGTGTACCGGTAGAGAAGCTTGCGGAGATGCGTAAGAACAATCCCGGACGTGGTCCGCACTCCATCATTGGCCCCATCGAAGTGAATGGCGCTGAGCCGGGTGATGTTCTGGAGATTCGCTACAAACGCATGGAGCCGTTTCCCTGGGGCGCGGTGTTCAATAATCCGGGGTCGATGGGCACGGGACTGCTGGCTCAGGATTATCCCCAGGGGCAGGTGAAGTATCTCGATCTGGATATGAGTGGCCGGAAAGCGCATTTCAGCCCCAATATTCATATTCCGCTCAAGCCCTTTCAGGGCACGCTTGGAGTGGCGCCGCCCGATGGATATTACCCTCCGATTGCGCCGGGCATTACCAGTTCAGTCCCCCCTGGCCCGCACGGAGGTAATGTGGATTTGAGCGAGATGTGCGAAGGGGCCACGATGTTCCTTCCCGTGTGGAAGCCCGGCGCGCTCATCTTTACCGGAGATTCTCATGCTCTGCAGGGCGATGGCGAGATTAATCTTTCAGCTCTGGAAACGCGCATGAAAGAGGTGCGCATCCAGGTGTTTTTGCATAAGCAAAAGAATTTCTCCTGGCCGGTGGCCGAGACGGAGACACACTGGATCCTGCTGGGTCTCGATAAGGACCTCAACGTCGCCATGACCATGGCTGCGCGCAATGCCATCAAATTCCTGTCCAGCCGGGCTGGCATGACCGAGCTGGATGCCTACGCGCTGTGCAGCATTGCCGTCAGCTTCCGGGTCACGCAGGTGGTGGACATTGTGCGCGGGGTCCATGCCATGATTCCCAAGAATCTTTTCCTGAATGGACTTCGCGAGAAGATTGCCGTTGTGTAGCCGTTAACTACTGCCGCTCCTGGGGCAGGGAACTATTGATAACGTTGTGCACGGCCTCCATCAGGTCTTCTCTTGACGCAAATGCCCGGGGATCCAGCGGAGGATGAAAGACCACGGTGGCCGTGCCGCCTTTGCAGATCAGAGTGCTTTTGGGCATCATTTCGTACGTGCCCAGTATGGTGACGGGAACCACAGGGGTGCCGGTTTCGATTGCCAGATGAAACGGCCCCTTTTTAAAGGGCTGCAGCCGTCCGTCGCGGGAGCGCGTGCCCTCGGGATAGACGACCATATTGATTCCCTGCCGCATTACCTCTCCGGCCCGGCGAATGCTTTGAATGGCCGCTTCGCGGTTCTCTCGAACTACCGGCACAATAGAAGCCATGTCCAGCGCCTGGGCCACGATGGGAATTTTCCAGACCGCCTGCTTCGCCAGAAACGAAGTCCGCCGGGGAATCAGCGGCATCAGAATGGGCGGATCCATATTGGACACGTGGTTCGACATGAATATGTAGGTCCCCTCGGGCTGGATACGGTCGAGTCCGTCTGTTTTGACTCGTGCTCCGATCAGCCAGAGTCCGGCGCGCATAATCTTCATGGCTATCCAGTAAAGGAAGTTGATTTTGCCGGAGAGGAACGTCCAGGGAAAGGCAATCAGGGCCGCCGGTGGAACCACCAGCACCAGAAAAATCAACGCAAGAATTGTTCGGATCCGTCCGATCATGAACGCTGGCCGCCGCGCAGCTCCTCGATTTTGCGTGGGAGCTTTTCGTAGATGCCATCGAATCCGCCGTTGGAGAGGATCGCTACCACATCACCATCCCTGAGTTCCGGCGCAATCGCCGCCACAATAGCGTCGGCGCCGGAATATTCCCGTGCTTTGCGGCCCTGCTTTTTTATGCCCGAGACCAGCGAAGATGTGGTCAAACGCTCTTTTTCCGGAATTGCTTCCGGTTTGAAGATGCTGGCGATTGCCACCTCGTCCGCGATGGCCAGGCTGCTGACCAGCTCTTTTTGAAAAACCCTGCGCCGCAGGGTATTGGAGCGCGGCTCAAAGACGGCCCAGAGCCGCGCTGAAGGATAGCGCGTCCGCAATGCGGTCAGCGTCCCGGCGATGGCAGTGGGATGGTGGGCGAAATCATCAATGATGGTAATGCCGTCAATTTGCGCTTTCACTTCCAGGCGGCGTTTCACGCTTTTGAAGGTCCGCAATGCCTCCGCAATCACTGCCGGTTCAATGCCGTAGTGCGCGGCCATGCCTGCCGCCGCCGTGGCATTCAGCACGTTGTATTCGCCGGCCAGAGAAAACTGCAGGTCAGCCCAGAACTCGCCGCCGCGCAGCAGCGTCCAGGAAGTTTTGTCTTCCTCAAACTGAACCCTGGTGATGCGCCACCACGAATCCTCCTTCATCCCATAGCGCTCCACCGGAGCAAAGGATTTGGCTACACATTCATCAATGGATTCGCTGTTGTCCCAGGCGAGGATTTTCGAGCGGCGCGGCACCAGGTTGACCAGGCGCTTAAACGCAGTCTTGACCGCGTCGAGATCCTTATAAATGTCCGCATGATCGAACTCGACGGAGGTGAGGATCAGGCCCTGGGGAAAGTAGTGCAGGAACTTGGGTCCTTTGTCGAAGAAGGCCGTGTCGTATTCGTCACCCTCGATGATGAAGTGCTGCCCCTGGCGCAGGGCAAAGCTGCTTCCGAAATTTTCGGCAATGCCCCCAATCAGGAACGAAGGATCTTTGCCGGCGGTCTGAAAGATCCATGCCAGCATGGAGGTCGTGGTGGTCTTGCCGTGCGTGCCCGCGACCACAATCGGCTCACGCGTGCGCAGAAACAGATCGTGCAGCAGCTCCGGCAGCGAGTGCAGAGGAATACGTTCGTCCAGCACGTATTCCAGCTCAGGATTGCCCCGGGAGATGGCATTTCCCACCACCACCATGTGCGGCCGTGGCCTGAGATTTGCCTCAGAGAAAGGTTGTGCCACCGGAATTCCGAGAGAAGCCAGAAAGTCCGACATGGGCGGATAAGCGGCCGTGTCCGAGCCGGTTACCTTAAAGCCGCGCTGTTTCAATAGTCCGGCCAGGGATGCCATGGCCGTACCGCAGATGCCAATCAGATGTATATGTTGCTGTTCTGTCACAATCCACAAGAGTAACGGATAAAGGAACCAGGCAGCAATTCTGCCCGGTACCTGGTGCTCTGCAACCTGCGGACAGCGCAGTGGTTCTAATTAAGTAATTCTGTATTTCAGGCCAGACTGTGCGATTCCAGGGGACACAAATCGTGGCCAGGGGAGCTGCAGCGCTTCTTCTGTATGCTGCGATGGCAGCGGCCCAGGGCACGCCGCCGTCATTGCCGGATATATCCGGACCAGATCAGGGCAGCGGCACGCCGCCGTGGCCGGTAAATCACGACTTGAAACAGCGAGTGACGATTCTGGTCCACAAGGAGATTAACCGCACGATGTATGAGCGCACCTCTCCTTCGATTGATGCCTGGCAGCCGCTGACTACCACTCAGAAGTTCCAGCGCTTCCTTGACTACACCTATTCTCCGTGGAACTTTGCCGGCGCCGGTGTGAACGCTTTGCTGGACGAGGCGGACGAAAATCACCAGTACGAAAAGGGCTTTGCTGGACTGGGGCAGCGCTACGGAATCGAATTGGCCACGGGAGAAACCAGTGCGTTTTTGGGAAAATTCTTGATTCCGGCGCTGCTGAAGCAGGATCCCAGATATTTTCGCAATCCTAAACTGCCTTTGCGGCGGCGCATTCTGTATTCCATGAGCCGTGTGGTGATTACCCGCAATGACCGTGGCGGTCAAACGTTGAATGCATCTTACATCGCGGGTAACGCGATTTCTCAGGAACTGGCGGACCTCTATGTTCCCGGGCAGCGGCAGGGCCTGCATCCCATCGCCGGCCGGTTGACTTTCAATCTTGTTCGCGATGCCGGCTTCAACCTGCTCAACGAATTCTGGCCGGAAATCCGGCGCAGGGTACTGCACCGATAAGCAGGCAGAGCACGGGGACAGCGCAATCGTGGTCAGCAAGAACCCTGAACAACAGGTGTGGGAGCGTTGTGATTCAGGATCTGTAATCCAGAACTTCCGTATTTTCCGCAGGCAGCACCGGTATTATCGCCAACTGTCTTTCCAGCACCTGGGCCAGCTCCTTGCGGTCCACCGGTTTGGAGATGTAATCATCCATGCCGTTCAACAGGCACCGCTCCCGATCGCCCTTCATGGCATGTGCGGTCATGGCCACGATGGGAGTGTGTTTCCCGGTTGGCAGCTCCCGAGCGCGGATCCTGGCCGTGGCCGCAAAGCCATCCATTACCGGCATCTGTATGTCCATCAGGACCAGATCGAAATCCCGTTCGTCCATGGCCTTCAGGGCTTCCAGTCCGTTCGAGGCCACCCTGCATTCATATCCCATTTTGATCAGCAGATGCTGCGCCAGTTTTTTGTTTACGGGATTGTCTTCCACGACCAGTATGGTCCGTCTGGAACTACGCTGCACTGCAGGGCAGGCCAGGCTTTCATCGGAAACCGGGATGGCTGTTAGTGCAATGGAAGGCTTCTGGAAGGCCGTTGCCCTCTTTGATTTTTCCTGGAACATACGCACCGTGAAATGAAATGTGCTGCCTTTGCCCGGTTCGCTCTTCACCCAAATGCCTCCACCCATCATGGTCACCAGCCGCGAGCAAATGGCCAGCCCCAGTCCCGTGCCGCCATACTGGCGCGTGGTGGATTTATCCGCCTGTTCGAAGGCCGCAAAAATGGATTGTTGCTTGTCTTTGGGGATGCCGATTCCCGTATCGCGTACCTGGAAGTGAAGCAAATCAAAATTATCCGGGCCTGGGGCCGTTCCGGCCGTCACGCAAATTTCACCAGTGGGGGTGAACTTGATGGCATTTCCAATCAGGTTGGTCAGCACCTGCCTCAGGCGGGTGGAATCGCCAAAACAGAATTCACTCGTGCCTGCCAGAAGTTCAAACGAAAGCCGAAGATTTTTCTGGTGTGCGCGAACTTCCTGGCTCTTGATGGTTTGTTCCAGCAGCTGCGGCAGGCTGAAGCGCACGGGGTCAAGTTCAAGCTTGCCGGCTTCAATTTTCGAGAAATCGAGAATGTCGTTGATGAGGGACAGGAGCGCGTCAGAAGAGTACTTGACCATCTCCAAATACTCGCGCTGATGTGGATCCAGTTGCGTTTCGAGAGTTAGTTCTGTCATTCCAATGATTCCGTTCATAGGTGTCCGAATTTCATGGCTCATGTTGGCCAGAAACTGGCTTTTGGCCAGATTGGCGGCTTCTGCGTTCTCTTTGGCTTTTTCCAGCGTGGCATTCAGCTTGAGCAGGTCGCTGGTGCGCTCGGTGACCTGCGACTCCAGGTTCTCGCGATGCAATTCAAGCTGGCGGTCACGTTCTGAAATCTGCTGCAGCATTTCATTGAACCCGCACATGAGCGTCCCAAGCTCATCCTTGCTGTGAGGGATGGCGCGCAGGGAGTAGTCCTTGCTGAGTGATACCCGGTCGGCAACGGCAGTCAGTTCGAGGATGGGGCCGGAAATCAGCCGCTGCAGTATCGACGCCAGAATAAAAGTTCCCAGGAGTGAGACCAGCAAAACGCCGCTCACGATAAACCCATAAAGTTTGAGCCTCTGGTGCATCTCCGTCAGGTTGGCCTTCAGATAGATAGTGCCAATGCGTTCTCCATGCAGCGTGATGGCATAGAGACTTTCAGCCGAGTTTCCGGAAAACTTCACTGAGTTCTCACGGACAGGCAGCACACCGCCGGGGGACAGACCGGCTTTGGTGTAGCGCGCCAGCGGCGCGCCCTGCCGGTTGTAAATGCAGGCATATTCAATGTCCTGCTGCGAACTGAGCGAAGCGAGCAATGTGCCTGCCGATTCGGAGTCTCCAAACGTTATGGCCGCCGTGCTGTTGGCGCCGATGATTTCGGAAAGCAAAGACAGCTTGAGCGCCGTGTGCCGTTTGAATGTGGAAACTTCGTACGTAATAAAGCCGATGGAGGCCAGAGCCAGGGCCACGAAGCTGGTCAGCATGATGATGACCAGAAGTTTTTTTCGGATGGGAGCGTTACGCAGTAGTTTCATGGCTTTTCGTATACCTTGATTGCCAGTTGCAGAAGTTTGGAACTGATACTGATTCCGGCCCGGCTGGCCGCGGCGGTATTGATCTCAAACCGCAGTTTTCCATTGGCCGGAACAAAGTTGATCACGCCGCCGTGCTGAATAAAGTTGTCATCTTCGCCTACGGTGGCGATGCGGAGTCTGGCGGCTTCCGCCATAATCTCGGCGGTTTTTTTTGCCTGGTTGCCGATGAACAGCACCTTGCAGCCCTGGACTACAACAGGAGAGCCCAGCTGCCTGACCGTAATGGGGCGCGAATCAATAGACTTTCCATTCGTTGTTGTTCGGAGCGCATCGGCGATGGCATCGGCTCCGGCAACGCAAATCTCCAGTGTGTCTGCCGCTGTGTTTTCCTGACGCGGGGGCCAGTTGATGAATTTGGCAAAGTTGAAAATAAAGGCCGCTTTCAGGTGATATTCGTCCGCTTCCTGTGCAGGTATCTTTGCAATAGGGGTTGCCGCCACGGCGCACATAATCAGCCAGCGCAGGACATGCGGGCTTTTGTGACACTCACGCTGCGAATTGGTTCTCAGAAGCGCCAAGTAATTTTCCCGAAGACACTCCGCTGTGCTGCGGTGTTATGGATGGTGAATGAATCAAAGAACTCAGGATGCCGGGGCGAGAGAAGGTTCTGGCCGACAATGCTGATCTCAGTGCGCTCGCTGGCCTTCCAGCCCAGACGGGTATCGAACCGGGTGTATGCCGGAATGCCCACGGGAAGCCTGCTGACGTAATTAATCGTGTTGTCGCATTCGAGGTTATGCGGCAGGCTCAGGACCGACCGGAATCCCACCTTGTGTTTGGCCAGCTGGTTTTCGAGCCTCTGGAGATTTAGGTCATTGCTGTTCTCCGTATGCCCCACATCGAGGGTATTCAGTGAATATTCAGGAGTAATGTGCCAGCGGCGGGTCGCGTTCCAGGTGAGGAAAACTTCGCCACCGGCGGATACGGCAGAGCCCTTATCATCGCCTAACACCGGCAAAACTATATGCGGACGGGGAGTCGCGGCGAAGAAAGGGGAGCCTGACTCTAAAGTCGTAAGGTCGGCATAGAAGTTTCCAAACGTTGCCAGGTATACGGTCAGGCGGCTGTTGATCTGCTTGCGATACCCCGCCTGAAGCGATACAACTCTTTCTTCACCCGCCAGTAACGGGTTGGTGGTCAGGTGGACCACGCCCGGAAGTCCGTTCGGAAGCGGGATGATCGCGAGGTCTGCCTGAGTGTCCGTGTCCGCACGGTCAGGCTGGCGAATTGCGCGCATTACTGAAAGCCATGCTGCCTGGTGCTGGGTGGGTGTCCACAGCAACTGTGCGCCGGATTCAGTCGCAAAGTTGGTATATGCGTTGTGTTCCAGCTTGGCCCCCAGGGTGAACCAGAGCGATTTTGTGATTTTGATTTCGTCCTGAAGAAAAGAGCTGAAAAGATTGTCCGTGCGCCGTGGCGGCAACAGTGACAGTGAAAATCCCGGCATAAAATTATCGGCGCTTACACGGTAGCCCAGTCCCCACACAATGTCGTTACGCTCGTTCAGCGCGAAATGGTGATGAAAGTCCAGATCGAATGTGCGACGGCTGTCGATGAATCCGTCCTGATGGATGGTGTAATCGTCGTAGTAGGCCTGTAAGGAGAGATCGGAATTGCCGGAAAGCGTGCGGCTCCAGTGCCCCATTATGTTTCCAGAATGGAGCCTGGTTTTGTAATTGAAAGTCGCGCTTTGGAGTGTGTTCGAGAACACCTCGGTAACGGTCTCACCCGCCTGATCTGCCAGCAGGTCCCCCTCAACGGTCATGGTGTCCCGTTGGGAAAGCTGCCAGTCCGAGCGGAATCCACCATGGGCAATAAGCCAGCCGTCCGCCGCTTGTGCGCCATTGGGAAATTGCCCGTCGCCCAGAGTCGAGTACCGGGCGAAGGCGCGGTACTCTCCCGTTGTGCCGGCTTTCCCCCCGTACTGGAGCAGCCCCTGTGCCTTCTGCTGTGAGCCGCCGGTTGTGGTTACCAGTCCGCCCTGGGTCTCGCTGGCTTTTTTGGTGATGATGTTGATGACACCGTTAACGGCATTGGCTCCCCAAACCGTGCCACCGGGCCCGCGTATGACCTCAATGCGGTCAATGTCTTCAAGGGGGACATCCTGTGCGTCCCAGTAAACACCGGAAAAGCTTGCACTATAGACACTTCTTCCATCCACCAAAACCAGCACCTTATCGGCGAAGTGGTCGGCAAAACCGCGGATACTGATGGCCCAGGTACTGGCGCTGATCTGCGCCACGTCAACTCCGGGCGCCATGCGAAGAGCATCGGGAATATTGGTGACTCCGGAACGGCGGATATCTTCCTGGGTGATCACGTACACCGCTGCTGGCGCGTGCGACAGCTTCTGTTCTTTGCGCGCAACCGACGTGACCTTGACGTTCATGAGGTCTTCCAGCGACAAATCGGCCAGATCTTTCGGTTTCTCCTGCGCCTGGACACTAATGACCGAAATTACAACTGTGCTCAGGATGGTCAATGGCCAGATCTGGCGGTTTTGCTGTTTCACACGTTTACTCCAAAAAACCCTGACGATGTGCGGCTTTCCTTTAGGATTCATCGGCGCTTAGGTGTGTCTATTTAGTCATTCACGCAGAAAATCTAAAAAGGGCAGAACGAGATGGGAGCAAGATAAAGCCAAAAGGGAAGAAGGATTACATTCTGTAATGTTCTGTGGAAAATTACCGCGTATGACTCCTGAGTCCTGGCAGTTTCTAATTTGAAAATCGCGAAATTGCAAAGCTGTGGGCGCGTAAAACGTTACCGATGAGGGCAAAAGCCGGTACCGCGGATGATTTCATCCCCCGATTAAAATTAGAGTTGACTCAGGCAGAAAAAGAGAATTAGATAGCTCGCGGCACATCGTTCACGGAACATTGTCCACTGAAACCAAACTCATTCGCGGACTCTCGCTGGCTGATTCCGTCCTGCTGCTGGCAGGCGGCATTATAGGTTCCGGCATATTTCTCACTGCCAAAGATATTGCCGTCAATACCCGGTCTCCGCTGATGTTCTTCGCCATTTGGGCCATTGGCATGGCCATCACCATGCTCGCCTGTTTTGCCTTTGCGGAAATGGGCGCGATGTTTCCGGATGCAGGCGGCCAGTATGTTTACGTACGCGAGGCCTACGGAGATTTTGTTGCCTTTCTTTACGGCTGGATGATCTTTACCGTGAGCGTAACCGGGACCGTGGCTGCGCTGGCAGCCGGCTTTGCCGAATATCTGGGAAAAGTTTTTCCCGCCATGGCCGCGAACCAGGCAGTGTTTTCACTGCCTGCTTTTTCCATGGTGTGGGGACATCGCATTCATGAGCTTGGCGGCTTTACGCTGACGCGCGGTCATTTGGCGGCAATCGGCGCAATCGTACTGCAAAGCCTGATCAATATTTTCGGAGTACGGCAGGGCGCCATTCTGCAGAACGTGACTGCCTGGGCCAAATTCGCCGCCATTGGCGGTTTCCTGGTTTTGGGGCTGGCATTGGGAAAAGGCTCGTGGAGCCACTATTCCATGCCACTGCCGGTTTCCGCGGATGCGCCCTCGATTTTCAGCGGGATTGCCATCGCTTTGATTGCCGTTTTCTGGGCCTTTGACGGCTGGGTCTACATCACGTGGGTTGCCGGCGAGGTGCGCGAGCCGCAGCGCAATCTTCCGCGGGCTTTAATTGGTGGTCTGGCGCTGGTGGGGGTGATTTATCTGGCCATCAATGCCGTTTATCTCTACGCTCTGCCCATGAGCGGCATTGCTTCCGAGACGGCGGTGGCGCAGGCCGCGGCGGCTGCCATGTTTTCGCCCGGCGCGGCCCGCTGGCTGGCGCTGCTGATTGCCGTCTCCTGCTTTGGCGCTATGGCGCCGTGCATCATGAGTGGTGCTCGCGTTTACTATGCCATGGCGGAAGACGGCATATTCTTTCGCGCTTTGGCCAGGATCAATCCGCGTTTCCGCACTCCGGTAGCCAGCCTGGTGCTGCAGGGAGTGTGGTCCATCGCGCTGGCGCTGAGTGGCAGATACGACCAGCTCTTCACCTACGTCATCTTCATGATGGTCCTCAGCTACGTGCTGACCGTTTTTGCCGTGTTTATCCTGCGGCGCAAAATGCCGGACGCGCCCCGTCCCTATCGCTGCACGGGATATCCATGGACACCGGCCATCTACATTCTTTTGGGCGGAGTTTGGGCCATGAATGCCGTGATCCAAAAACCAAAAGAATCAGGGTTGGGGATTCTCATTGTGCTGCTGGGCGTTCCTCTTTATCTGTACTGGAAAAGGAAAAAAGGAATTGCCGCTGCGATGGCGGTACAGCCCGTGGCAGAGCCGTAATCCAGGGCATGTTCAGGCCGATACTTTCCTTACTCTGACGTAAAGTAGTCCACGCTCACCGGGTTTTCAAACAGGGAGTAATCTCGCGTCACCACGGTAATGCCGGTCTCGGTGACCACGAAATTCTTTGCGTCCTGCTCCGGGTCATACCCAATGATTGTGCCTTCGGGGATATGCACATCGCGGTCGATGATGGCGTTGCGAATGCGGCAATGGCGGCCAATGTTCACGTGGGAAAAGATGATGCTGGAATCCACTTCCGAGTAGGAATTGACGCGCACATCGGGAGAAAGGACGCTGTTTCGCACCATGCCGCCGGAGATGATGCATCCGGGGCAGACGATAGAGTCGACGGCCGCACCCGTGCGTCCAGGCTCTCCGAACACGAACTTGGCCGGTGGGTATTGCCGCTGGTGCGTGCGGATGGGCCAGTGCTCATCGTAAAGATTGAACACCGGAGAGACCGAGACCAGGTCCATATTGGCTTCATAGTAGGCTTCAATGGTTCCTACATCGCGCCAGTAGAGCTCCTTCTTGTTTTCGTCGATAAAGTTGAAGGAATAGATCTTGTACTGATCGAGGATTTTGGGCAGGATGTCCTTGCCAAAATCGTGGGAAGACTCGGGGTCTTCGGCGTCCTTGAGCAGCACCGGAAGCAGAACGTCGGTATTGAAGAGGTACACCCCCATGGAGCCGGAAACCATGGCCGGATTGTAGGGCGAGCGGAGGCTGGTGACTCTGGGTTTTTCCTCAAAGCCAGTGATCCTGCCGTTGCGATCAATCTCCATCACGCCAAAGCGAAATGACTCGCTGGGATCAATCAGGATGGTGGCCAGCGTCACGTCCGCGCCCGCGGCCGTGTGCTGGTCGAGCATGAGCTGATAATTCATTTTGTAAATGTGGTCCCCGGAGAGGATCAGCACATGCTTGGGCTGCTCGCTGCCAATGGAATATATGTTTTGATACACGGCGTCGGCCGTGCCCAGATACCAGTTGTCGCTCACGCGCTTCATGGGCGGAAGAATTTCGATGAACTCGCTCAGCTCCCGCGCTACCACGCTGCTCCAGCCTTCGCGGATGTGCCGGTTCAGCGAGAGCGCTTTGTACTGAGTAAGAATGTGGACTTTGCGCAGGTCAGAATTGATGCAGTTGGAAAGAGTGACATCAATAATGCGGTAGTTGCCTCCGAAGGTGACAGCCGGTTTGGCCCGGTCACGCGTAAGAGGGTACAGGCGCTCTCCAGCGCCGCCCGCAAGCAATACTCCCAGGGTATTTTTCATAAATTCCCGCAGAGTTACCCGGTAAATGCTAACAGAAAAGTAAATGGCCGATGGGTGTGCCCGCCGAAAAGCAGGAAGCGGAGCGCATTCAGCGTTCTTCCACGCTGATGCGCAGTGCTTTCAGAAAGCGAACATCGCTGGCGCTGATGGAGAATCCCGGGTCGGGACCTGACTTGCGTGTGCCGACCAGCTCCGGAGAGGCTGGGGCCTGCTGCTCGTCGCGATGGGTGAAGCCAATGGTGGCTTCCAGCACGAGGAAAATGTCGTACCCTTCATCTTTGAGCTTTGCAATGGCGCGCGAAATCTGCTCGGACTCCGCGAGAGAGAGATTGATGGCCTCACTCAGCTCCTTTATAAGTTTTTTGAGCCTGTTGTCCACCTTACGCGCTCCTACGTTTCCCTTAGATGCCGGAGGGCGCCCGCAGGGTTTGGATTTTTCCAGGGGGCGATTTTTTAAGGAGCGAGAGTACAGGCTCTCAACATCCCCAGCCAGGCATTACAATGGTGGGCAATGCCGAATATTACTCAGGTTGCCCGTGCGCTGACGGTACGCAACCGTCTGTTTTCCGCTGTTTTTTCCGGCGTGAAGACGATGATTGTCTCGTTCCTGCGTATTCTGTATGTGCTCTGGTTGCAGGTGACCGGCGTCATCTTCGCCGTGCTTACTTTTTCCGCGGCCACCGCTTTGATCAAGCAATACCGCATGGGGACAATGGTTACGGACCGCCAGCGGTTTTGGGTGACTCTGGCAGCCGGAGTGGTTTGTGGCTGGTTCACGCTGGTTTCGTTCGTGCGGGCCAGTCGTACGCGCAGGGCTTAATGGCAGACGATATCAAAGCCGCTCCTGAAACCGGTGAACTCAAGGCCATTGATCCGCACCCTTTGTACACCCCTTCCGATCTGCAGGGCCGTGACTATGACCGTGGCGTGGGGTATCCGGGCGAGTTTCCCTTCACCCGCGGCGTTCAGGCCACCATGTATCGCGGACGCCTGTGGACCATGCGCCAGTATGCCGGCATGGGCGACGCGGAAGAATCCAACAAACGCTACAAGTATCTGCTGGCCCACGGTACCACCGGTCTTTCGGTGGCTTTCGATCTGCCAACGCAGATTGGCATGGATTCCGACCATTCCATGGCCCTCGGCGAAGTCGGCAAGGTGGGCGTGGCCATTGATTCAGTTGAGGACATGGAGCGTCTTTTTCACGGCATTAACCTTGAAAAGATCTCCACTTCCATGACCATCAACGCCACGGCATCGATTTTGCTGGCGCTTTATATTGCCGTGGCCCGGCGCTCCGGCGCGGACACGCGCAAACTCAGCGGCACGGTGCAAAACGACATTCTCAAGGAGTACATTGCGCGCGGCACGTATATCTATCCACCCCAGCAGGCGATGCGCATCATCACCGATATGTTTGCCTACGCCAATGAGCACGTGCCGGAGTGGAATACGATCTCGATTTCCGGATATCACATGCGCGAAGCCGGCTGCACGGCGGTGCAGGAAGTAGCTTTCACTCTGGCCAACGCCATTGCATATGTGGAAGCGGCGCAGCGGGCAGGCCTGGATGTGGACCGTTTTGCGCCCCGGCTTTCTTTCTTCTTCAATGCGCACAATAACTTTTTGGAGGAAATCGCCAAATTCCGTGCAGCTAGGCGAATGTGGGCGCGCTTGATGAAAGACCGCTTTGGGGCGCGCAATCCGCGCTCCATGATGCTGCGTTTTCATACCCAGACTGCTGGTTCCACGCTTACCGCGCAGCAGCCGGAAAACAACATTGTTCGCACGGCGGTGCAGGCCATGGCCGCGGTAATGGGCGGCACGCAGTCACTGCATACCAATTCCTTTGACGAAGCTCTGGGGCTGCCCACCGAAGAAGCGGCCCGCATCGCGTTGCGCACGCAGCAGATTGTAGGTTTTGAGACAGGGGTGGCCAATACTATTGATCCGCTGGCCGGCTCTTATTACATTGAGTCGCTGACCAATGAGATTGAAGAGCGCGCCCGGCTCTACCTCGAGCGGATTGACACACTGGGTGGCACTCTGCGCGCCATTGAGCAGGGCTATATCCAGCAGGAGATCCAAAATGCCGCCTACGATTTTCAGCAGGCCGTGGACCGTCTTGAGGCGGTCGTGGTGGGCGTAAATCGCTTTCAGATCGAAGATGAAAAGCCGGTTCCGGTGCTGCGCATCGATGAATCCCTGGAGCGCAGGCAGGTGGAGCGGCTTCGCAGCCTGCGCGAGCGGCGCGACCGGAAAGTGTGGGAGAGCGCACTGCAAAGCGTGGAGGATACCGCGCGCAACGGCGCTAACCTGATGCCGCACATCATCCACGCGGTAGAGAGTTACTGCACCGTGGGCGAAATCTCGGATGCCATGCGGCGGGTGTTTGGCGAGTACAAGGAAACCGTGGTGATCTGAGCAGGTGGGCTGCTTATTTCGCGCAGCCGCCCATTGCTGCGTGTCCTGCAATCCAGTGATCTCCGTAACCGCTGGTTTTGAGGAATTCGCTGAAATCTGCCACCTGCAGGATGCCGGCAATCGCTTGTTTTTTGTTTTTTGCCTGCTCGTAATAGGCCTGAGAAATTCGATAACCGAGAAAGTAACCCAGATCGGCAACGCGATCAGCAGACGACCCCTGGTACAACCAGCCTTTTGTCTCAGTTCCATTGCGATTTTGCTGAAATTCCCGCCATAACTCTGCTTCATGTGCGCACCCGTAATGCATGTATGGCATATCCAAACGGCCTCCCCAGATAATCTCCCCCACAAAGTCGGCGCTGCCTTCGTGAATCACCTGGTCGAGCAACTTGTTGCCGTGATTTTTCTGCTGAGCGTGGATGAGCTCGTGACTAACGATTCTCGGAATATCTTCGACCGGACGGAGCACACCTTTCAGCCAGTCTGACAGTTCGTCGAATTGAGTGTTTGCGGTGCGGGCATACATTTCGGCGCCGATGAGGAGCCCGTTATCAGATAAAGTGCCGCCTGAATTCATTTTGCCTATTACGAAATAGGTGTCCGGAAATACAGCGTCAGGATATAACTCCCTGAGCCGGCGAAAAGAAGCACGGATACGGGGCTCCATGGATGTGATTTGCAGCGTACTGTTGCGCGCTGATGCATAATACCCATGGGTTGACCGGATCGTGGCAAGCAGGTCGTGGGCCGAGCCAATTCGTGACGCGACAAAATCCTGAAGTCCCACCGAGCCAGTAGCGAAGTATTCAGTATTGAGCAGTTCTTCCGGATTTTTTGCGCTCTCTAACTGGTCAAAAACCTTCCAGAAGGCAGCAATGTCAGAGGTAACCAAAGCAGCTTTCTCGGGGTCGTGATGTCGATCAAGCCATCGCTGCTGGTTTTGGGCAGCCCGCCGCAGCAGATCTGGCCACCGAGGGTCTGTATGCAGAGCTACAAGGTCTGCATCTGCCTTCATATTATCGGGATTTCTGTATCCGAACGAGATCGCGCGATTCAGATATTTAAACGCGCCCTGGAGATCAGCAGAAAGTGCCGCGGCACACGCGGCATTGTAGATATAGTCTGAGTTCTTGATTCCGAGGTCGATTGCACGACCATAAAGTTGGGCTGATTCAGCGAATTTATGTTCCTCGTAAAGCTTGTGTGCCTGAAACGAAAGTGGGACAGCACCTGCTGTGCTCTCGACATTCTGACTGTGAGCACCGGCGACAGCTGCTCCCATTACGAGACTCACAATAAACATTCTTTGCCAGAGCATCACTTGTCCTTTAAATCGAAAAATATTTCTAATTTACAGCAGGTAAAAATAAAGTGCGATCTCTGCGCAGTGCTAACCCCTTAATTTATGGCAGTTACTTTCATCTGCACAACTTTTTAAGGTATTTGTCTCAAAATGAGTCAAAATTCCTGAGGTACATGTCCCTGATGGCGAAAAGTGTCACTTCTTTGGCAATGGCTTTACTGATTGACAATTTGTGTCACTCGGCTTAGATTCGTGCTACTCAAGGGTTTTTCTGCGTTCTCTGGCGGTTTCCCCGAGCCTTTGAAAAGCGTCAGGTTGAGTAATTTGCGTTTCAGGATCAGCGGGATAATATGTCACAAAGATTAGGCGATCTTCTTGTCCGGGAGAAGATCATTACGCCAGAACAGCTGGCAAAGGCGGTTAAGGCCCAGAAGGAAGCTGGCCCGCAGGCGCGTTTGGGCTCAACGCTGGTCCAGCTCGGCTTCATCACGGATGAAGAAGTAACCAACTTCCTTTCTCGCCAGTACGGCGTGCCCGCCATCAATCTTCAGTACTTTGAACTGGATACGAGCGTCGTTAAGCTCGTGCCGGAAGAAACGGCCAAGCGCTATCAGATTTTGCCCCTGAGCCGCGTGGGAGCGTCGCTCACGATTGCCATGGTCGATCCGACCAATGTGTTCGCGATGGACGACATCAAGTTCATGACCGGTTTCAACATTGAGCCGGTGGTGGCGTCCGAGTCCGCGATTATGGAGGCGATTGAGAAGGCCTACAACGCCGCGGGAGAAGAAGAGAGCAACAACGTTGACGAACTTCTGGCCGCGATGGGCGATGAGACCGATGTTGAGCTCCAGGCGGAGGCCGGCGAGCTGGACATTGGCGAACTGGAAAAGTCCGCTGAAGAGGCCCCGATTGTCAAACTGGTGAATATTATTCTTACCGACGCGGTCAAGCGCGGCGCCAGTGACATTCACGTGGAACCCTACGAAAAAGAGTACCGCGTGCGCTTCCGTATCGATGGTGTGCTGCAGCACATTATGTCTCCGCCGCTCAAGCTGAAGGACGCGATCATCTCCCGCATCAAGATCATGGCCAAGCTGGACATCAGCGAAAAGCGCCTGCCGCAGGACGGCCGCATCATGCTGAAGATGCACGTGGGCGGAAGGAAAAGGCAGCTTGATTATCGCGTGAACTCGCTGCCCACGCTGTGGGGCGAAAAGATCGTACTGCGGCTGCTGGACAAGGAAAATCTCCGTCTCGACATGACGAAGCTGGGCTTCGAGCCGGAATCGCTGGAGAAGTTCCAGCGCGCCGTGCTTAAACCCTACGGCATGGTGCTGGTCACGGGGCCCACGGGATCGGGCAAGACCAATACGCTGTATTCTTCCATTTCTCTGCTCAACAAGCCCGATACCAACATCATGACCGCCGAAGATCCGGTGGAGTTTCAGCTGCACGGCGTCAATCAGGTGCAGATGAAAGATTCCATTGGACTGAACTTTGCCGCGGCGCTGCGCGCCTTCCTGCGGCAGGACCCCAATATTATTCTGGTGGGCGAGATTCGCGACTTTGAAACCGCCGAGATTGCCATCAAGGCGGCCCTTACCGGCCACCTGGTGCTTTCCACGCTGCATACCAATGGCGCGCCGGAAACCATCAGCCGCCTGATGAATATGGGCATTGAGCCTTTTCTGGTGGCCACCGCCGTCCATTTGATCTGCGCGCAGCGGCTGATCCGGCGTATTTGCAGCGAGTGCAGGGAAGAGGTCAATCTTCCGCCCCATGCCCTGCTGGAAGCTGGTTTTACCCCTGAAGAATCGAAGACCGCAAAAGTTTACAAAGGCAAAGGCTGTGCAACCTGCAATGGTACGGGGTACAAAGGCCGTGCCGGTTTGTATGAAGTAATGGAAATTGACGATGAAATTCGCGAGCTGATCCTGATCGGCGCATCGGCCGTGGAACTCAAGAAGAAAGCCATGGAAAACGGCATGCTGACCTTGCGCCGCAGCGGTCTGGTCAAGGTAATGGAAGGCGTGACCACGCTCGAAGAGGTGGCGCGTGAAACGATTCACTAAGCCTTGACACAAGAGGGGAAGTCATGAGCGTAACGCTAAGCGAGCTGCTGAAAAAGATGCTTGACCTGGGAGGCAGCGACCTCCACATCACCACCAATTCTCCGCCCCAGGTGCGGGTGCACGGCCATCTCCAGCCGCTGGACATGCCGCCGCTGACCCCGTCGGAGACCAAGCAGCTGGCGTACAGCGTGCTTACAGACGCCCAGAAGCATCGTTTCGAAGAGACCCTCGAACTGGATTTTTCCTTCGGGTTAAAAGGTTTGGCGCGCTTCCGCGGCAACTGCTTCAATCAGCGCGGGGCCGTGGGCGCCGTTTATCGAATCATCCCGTTTGAGATCAAGTCATTTCAGCAATTGGCCCTTCCGGCCATCGTTTCCAAATTGTGCGACAAGCCGCGCGGGCTGATTCTGGTCACCGGGCCTACGGGATCGGGAAAATCCACGACCCTGGCCGCCATGCTGGACAAGATCAACAGCGAGCGGCATGACCATATCATTACAATTGAAGACCCAATTGAATTTGTTCACCAAAACAAAAGTTGTCTGGTGAACCAGCGCGAAGTGCATTCGGACACACAGTCCTTCAGTGCCGCGCTCCGCGCCGCGCTGCGCGAAGATCCGGACGTGGTGCTGATCGGCGAAATGCGCGACCTTGAAACCATTGAATCGGCGCTGCGTATCGCGGAAACCGGCCACCTTACGTTCGGCACGCTGCACACCAACTCGGCGGCCTCGACCATCAACCGTATCATCGACGTTTTTCCCTCGCACCAGCAGTCGCAGATACGGGCGCAGCTTTCACTGGTCCTAGAAGGAATTCTCTGCCAGACGCTGCTGCCAAAGGTCGGCGGAAGCGGGCGCGTGATGGCCATGGAGATTCTGGTGCCGAATCCCGCCATCCGAAACCTGATTCGTGAAGACAAGATCCACCAGATTTATTCATCCATGCAGTCCGGACAGGACAAGTTCGGCATGCAGACATTTAACCAGTCGCTGGCAAGTTTGTTCTTTCAGCGGCAAATCACACAGGAAACGGCCCTGCTGCGGTCATCCATGCCGGATGAGCTGCAGGACATCATCAACCGCGGAGTGGGCCAGGCCAAAGCCACGGGAACGACTGCCGCCGCTCCGCGCCGGTAAGCACCGTGGCGCACAGCAGGACGAGAGGAGTATGAGACATGCCAACATTTACCTTTACGGGAACTGATGCTCAGGGGAAAAAAATTTCCGGCGAGCGTATGGCCGAGACCAAGGCGCAGGTGCAGGTACAGTTGCGCCGCGAGCGCATTATCCCAGGGGCAATCAAGGAAAAAGGCAAGGAATTTGTCCTGATTAAATTCGGCACCGGCAAAGTGCCGGTCAAGGACGTGGCCATCTTTTTCCGCCAGTTTTCCGTGATGATCGATGCCGGTCTCCCTCTGGTCCAGTGTCTGGAAATTCTGGCCGGCAACCAGGATAACGTGACCTTTCAAAAGACGCTTACGGCGGTCCGCACCACGGTGGAAGGCGGAGCCACGCTCTCCAATGCCATGCGCCAGCATCCCAAGATTTTTGACGATCTGACCGTCAACATGATCGAAGCCGGCGAGGCCGGCGGTATTCTCGATACCATTCTGCAGCGCCTGGCGACCTACGTGGAAAAAGCGGTCAAGCTGAAAGCGGCCGTCAAATCGGCGCTGATCTATCCTGTCTCGGTCATCAGTATTGCCTGCATTATCGTGGGCGTGCTGCTCAAATACGTGGTTCCGATCTTTGCCAACATGTTTGCCAGCATGCAGGTGGCCCTGCCTCTGCCTACCAGGATCGTAGTTGGTCTGGGAAATTTTCTCGGACAATGGTGGGCTGTGCCGGGCTTCATTGTCTTAGCGATTCTTTTGTGGGTTGCTATCAAGCTGATGAAGAAAGACCCCAAAGGAAGGATTTTGTTTGACAGGTTTCTGCTCAGCCTTCCGGTGCTGGGACCGGTGCTGCGCAAGATCGCGGTGGCCCGGTTTACCCGTACTTTGGGCACTCTGATTACCTCCGGTGTGCCAATTCTGGAAGGTCTGGCCATCACCGCCCGCACTTCAGGCAACGCAGTGCTGGAAGACTCGCTGATGAAGGTGCGCAAGGCGGTGGAAGAAGGCCGCACCATTGTGGACCCGCTGCGCGAAAGCGGAGTTTTTCCCAACATGGTCACGCAGATGATCGGCGTGGGCGAAGCTACCGGCGCGATGGATGCCATGCTGCAGAAAATCGCCGATTTTTATGAAGACGAAGTGGACGCAGCCACCAAGAACCTTCTCACTTTGATGGAACCCATGCTGATCGGCTTTCTCGGCATTGCGGTGGGCGGCATCGTGATTTCGCTCTATCTGCCCATGTTCTCCATGATCGCAAAGCTCTCCGGATAGGGAATGGCGGACACCAGATTCAACGACCGGGCATGGCTGGCGTGGCTTGTAAGAGTCCGCGTGATGATCATCATCATTCTGTTCGTTGTGGAACTGCTGATCATCCGTCTTACGCCGAACGCCGTTTCCGCGAATCTGTTCATTACCATTGCCGTTGGCTGGTGCGCGGTCTCGTTTTTCTTTATTGTCCTGCATTCGCTGTGGCGTGAATACAAGCTGCAGGCGCTGATCCAGATTTTTACCGATCTGGCATTCACCACGGCCGTGGTGTACGTGACCGGCGGAATCGATACGTTTTTCAATTTCCTGTTTCCGCTGGTCATTATTGTGGCGAGCATTTTGCTGCCACGGTACTGGGCGTTTTTGACCGCGGCCATTTCCTTCATCCTTTTCGGCTCGCTGCTGGAATTGACTTACTTTGACAAAATCCCGTCCTTCCAGATAAGCCCGCGCGGCGATCTCAAGTCGCTGCAGGCCGTGGTGCTCACCAATTTTTTTGCCTATCTGATCGTGGCTTATCTGGCGAGTACTCTTGCCGCCAAGCTGCGCCAGGCCGGTCTGGAACTGGAAGGCAAGAGCGGCGAACTGATCAATCTGCAGGCGCTGCATGAAAACGTGATCCATTCCATTCGCGGCGGCCTGATCACCACTGACCTTCAGGGCCGCATCACCCTGCTGAATTCGGCGGGCGAGGGGCTGCTGCAGCGTACTGCTTCCTCCGTGGATGGGCGCCATATTTCCGAGCTGTTTCTGGACCGTTTACCCAGCCTTGAATCGTCTTCCATGCAGGGCGAGGTGCGCGGGCTGACTCTCTCCGGAGAAGAAAAGACCTTTGGTATCACCGTTAGCGCCTTGAGCGTTCCCGGCCATGGGACCACGGGCTTTGTGTACACATTTGAAGATCTCACCGTAATTCGCCGCCTGGAGCGCGAGATTCGGATGCGCGACCGCCTCTCGGCGGTGGGCCGTTTGGCGGCCGGAATTGCTCATGAAATTCGCAATCCTCTCGCTTCCATCGCCGGCTCGGTGAACATGCTTTCGCGCATGGTCCCCTTCAATGATGAACAGCGCGTTCTTATCGATATTGTGATCCGCGAATCCACCCGGCTGAATGCCATCATTACCGATTTTCTTGCCTACTCACGGGAGAAGAGTTTCAAGTTCACCCGCATGGACCTGATTCCCCTGCTGCAGGAAACCCTGATGCTGCTGGAAAATCGCCCTGAATCCAGGGAGCTCAGGATCGTCCGGCAGTTTGAGTCTCCTTCCGCCTTTGCCGTGGTTGATGCTGACCGTATCAAGCAGGTCTTTTGGAATCTGCTGGCCAATGCCGCCCAGGCCGCGGGCCCCCAGGGCACGATTATGGTTTTCGTGCGTCCTTTTGGAGACTCCTGGCAGATTGGCATTTGCGATAACGGTCCGGGAATTCCGCAGCAGTTTATTGACAAGATTTTTGAACCCTTTCAGTCGCAGTTTGAAGGCGGCACTGGCCTGGGCCTGGCGATTGTCTATCAGTTAATTCAGGCGCATGGCGCCAGGATTTCTGCCAGGTCGGAGCCGGGCAGCGGGGCCGAGTTCATCATCGAAATCCTTCATGCCAAAGCGGCGAATGAAGCGGCCGTTCCCCTAACAGCGGGTGCGGAGGTGGGCCATGGCTAGCATTCTGGTATGCGACGACCAGCGGTCCATTTGCGAAATGCTGGATATTTCCCTGCGCAAGGAAGGGCACCGCGTTGAAACCGTGGGGGCCGGCGAATTGGCCAAGAAAAAACTGGGTTCCGCAAATTACGAGGTACTGATTACCGACATCAAAATGCCGCAGACGGACGGCATTGAGGTCCTGCGCTTTGCCCATGAAGTTTCGCCGGAAACTTCCGTTATTCTGATTACCGCGGTCGAGGATTATGAAGCCGCCGTCCAGGCCGTGCGCGGCGGGGCTTTCGACTACATTCACAAAGGTCCAGGGCTGCTCGAAGAGCTGAAAGTTTCGGTTACCCGGGCGCTGGAAAGACTTTCTTTGCAGCGCCAGAACTTTGCTTTCCGGCGCGACGCCGCCAGCCGCAATTCACTCGACAACATGATCGGCTCCAGCCCGGTCATTGCCAAACTCAAGCACGTCATCCGTACCGTGGCTTCTACGGGCAGTACGATCCTCATTTATGGCGAGAGCGGCACGGGCAAGGAACTGGTGTCACGCGCCGTACATGCCTGTTCTCCGCGCGCTTCGGAGCCCTTTGTGTCAGTGAACTGCGGGGCCTTTCCGGAAACGCTGCTGGAAAGCGAACTCTTCGGCTATGTCAAAGGCGCTTTTACCGGGGCCACGCAGAACAAGCGCGGGCTGTTTGAAGTGGCCAGCGGCGGCACCATCTTTCTTGATGAAATCAGCGAGATGAGCATGCCCATGCAGGTGAAGCTGTTGCGCGTTCTGCAGGAGCGCTGCCTGCGTCCGGTGGGCGGCACGGCAGAGACCCCGGTCGATGTCCGCGTGATTGCGGCCACCAACAAAGATCTCAGGCAGATGGTGGCCGGGCATACCTTCCGGGAAGATCTCTACTATCGCGTCAGCGTGATTCCCATTCATGTGCCGCCGCTGCGGGAGCGGCGCGATGATATCGATCTTCTGGTGCACCATTTCCTCAAAAAGTACGCGGCCGCGGCGCAGAAGAGCATCTTGCGGATCAACGACGAATCCCTTGCGGCCCTGCGTAACTTCGACTGGCCCGGCAACGTGCGCCAGCTCGAAAACACCGTTGAGCGCGCCGTGGCCCTCGAGACCAGCGACGAATTGAAAGTTGATCTGGAGTCGGAAAGGCCCCTTGCCCTGGCTGACCTGGCAAATGGAAACGGACACCATGGACTGCCGGAAGACATGGATTTTGAACAGTACATAGCCAGTGTGGAAAAATCGCTCATCGAGTCGGCCTTGCAGCAATCGGGATGGGTCCAGACACGCGCCGCCGAGACATTGCGCATGTCCTACCGTTCGCTGCGGCATTTAATGAAGAAGTATCGACTGTGAGGGGGAATAGCCCTTAGTTCTTAGCCATTAGTCCTGGCTTTTGGCTGCGGTGCCATGCTTTTTGAGACGAGCCGGATGTCTGGCTACGGGACAATAGCTAAGGGTCAATGGCCAAAAGCCCGTTTCGGCAAGATTGCGGGGAATAAAGCCGCCGCCGGCCAGTTCTTACGAAGTTGGAAAAATAAATTATTCCTTAAGCGAGAGAGGAAGTACATGGCAAACGAACACGATCACGATCATATTCTTCATGACCATAATGACGACGGAATCGACCGCCGAGGGTTTCTCAAGTGCATGGCCTGGGCCGGCACGGGAGTTGTCTGGACAATTACAGCAGGTGGCTTGCCCACTTCGCAGGTTTTCGGCGCGACCAAGGGCGCCAAGGCCACCAAGGCCGCCAAAGGCGGACTGAAGTTCGTACAGATCAGCGACAGCCACATGGGCTTCAATAAGCCGGCCAATCCTGATGTGGGCGGAACTCTGAAGGCGGCAATCGATAAAATCAATGCTCTCCCGGACGCTCCTGAGTTCATGCTTCATACAGGCGACCTCACGCACGGCAACAGGGCCGAAGAGTTCGACACCATGGACCAGATTCTCAAGTCCGCGAAGACCAAGGAAATCTTCTTCGTCCCTGGCGAGCACGATGTCTCGGTGGACGATGGCAAGCTCTATCTCGAGCGTTACGGCAAGGGCTCCAAAGGCAATGGCTGGTACAGCTTTGATCACAAGGGCGTCCACTTCCTGGGCCTGAACAACGTGGCTCAGATCGAAGGCATGGGTAAGCTCGGGACCGATCAGCTTAAGTGGATAAAAGATGATCTTTCCAAGCTTGGCACCAGCACTCCGGTAGTACTGTTTGCCCATATTCCGCTCTGGTCGGTTTATCCGCAGTGGGGATGGGGCACAAAAGACAGCGAAGAAGCCATGGGATACCTGAAGCGCTTTGGCTCGGTCACGGTGCTGAACGGACATATCCACCAGGTAATGCAAAAGGTCGAAGGTAACGTGGCTTTCCATACGGCAATGTCCACGGCATTCCCTCAACCCGCGCCCGGTACCGCACCGGCTGCCGGTCCCATGAAGGTTCCGGCGGAAAAACTGCGGTCCGTGCTGGGTGTGGTCGACGTGCATTACATTGCGCAAAACCACAGCCTGGCAGTGGTGGATTCGCCCCTCGAGGGCGCCGATCTGCCCAAAGCCGGCGCCGGCCTTTGGACTCCGGACTCTGAACGGGAAGAATTGTTCGGATAACGGCGTCTGACTGAAAACTGAAGAGGATTGAATCGATCATGAGTGTCGAAAACAAGACAGGAAATGGCGGCGCCATGCGCAGGATTGCAGGCATCGTTCTGGTTCTGGTGGTCTTTGCGGCGGCGGGCGCCTTCTGGGTGTCCCGCAGCGCCGTAAAGGCCGCACCTGCGGTTCAAAGCAGCAATGTCGCTCAGGGTGATGCTGTTCGGGGCAAGAGCCTGTTTGAGAGGCGCTGCGGCAGCTGTCATACGCTCGATAGTGACAAGGAAGGTCCGCGGTTGCGCGGCGTCTATGGAAGAAAGGCGGCCACAGTGGCCTCTTTCAAGTACTCGGATGGGCTAACGAAGTCCGGTATTTCCTGGGACGCTGATACTTTGGATAAATGGCTTACCAATCCGGAAAAAATCGTTCCTGATACCGATATGGATTTTCTTCTTGGGAAACAGGACGAGCGGGCGGACGTAATCGCTTATCTCAAACAGTTGTCAAATAAGTAAGTTCGCGGGGCAGCGGTCCTGCACTGCGGGACCGTACCACGGACAGCTTAGGAACATTTGTTCTGCAATCAGGCCGGGGCGCTCCGGGGTATCCTCGCAGCTCCGGTGCGTCCCGCGCATTGCTGAACATCTGCGGTACGGTCCCGCAGTGCAGGACCGCTGCCATATTGTACATGTTCTGTGGCTCCCGAACGCTGAAGCCAAATGCGCATCTTTGGGAAACGGATGCGGCGAAAATGCCTGTTGGCATTGCGCAAAAATTCACAACTTTTGTACACGGAGCAGACTTGAAAAAACGCTGGCGTTTGGTTTTCCTGATTCTGGTTGTCCTGTTGATTGTTTGCTCGCTGCTGGTTCATCCCTTTGGCAATCTGAAAAAGGTCCATTCGGATAGGCCACTGCTGCAGGGAGCACAGGTACCGCCGGAAGTCATGAATGTAGTGCAAAGATCATGCCGTGATTGCCATTCGGAACAGACGTCGTGGCCGGTGTACAGCTATATTGCTCCCATGTCCTGGCTGGTGGAAAGCGATGTAAGCGAGGGGCGCAGCCTGGTCAACATGTCGCACTGGGACGAGCTTTCTCTCGATGATCGGGAAGAGAAACTTTCCAAGATCGCCAGCATGGTGCGCAACAAAAAGATGCCGCTTCCGCAGTACACGCTGATTCATCGTGACGCCAAACTCAGTGAGGCGGAAACGAACCTGCTGTATGAATGGGCGCACGCCGAGCGCAAACGCCTGAAGGCGTCGGAAGCGCCCGCGCAGCCGGCAAAGTAGCTGTACAAACAAAGTTCCTGATGAAGGAAGTACGTGTTGTAGCCCTCCCCCAAACTCTGTGCAGGCCGTGAAAGTTACGGCCTGTACAGAGTTTTAATTTTCTTACTTGCCCTGGTCTTTCTCGAAATAGGCCATCGCATTGGGATAATCCACTGTGATTCGAAAATACTGGAAAGCTGAACCGCCCAATGCGCCATGGATTTTTTTGTCCATCCACTGAGACATCCAGTCATCAAAGTTAGACCATTTTCGGAATCGATTGGGATGGATAGCCACAATGCTGAAACCAGGCAAGAGCATTGTCCTGGGTAATAGAAGCCAAAGCCTGAGTGATGGCTTGCTCCAGGGTTTCCAAAGTACGAGCCTTGATGGCGCGCA
>DASSEH010000241.1:0-1775 GCA_035695325.1 Candidatus Angelobacter sp. | reverse complement strand
GGCTGTTCACTGAGTTCAAGATCGTATTGCCGCGGGCAAGCCAAAGGTAATCTGCCACACCCATTTCACCACCTGATCAGCTTCCAATTTGCTGCGGTGCATGAGTCCGTTGTTGATGCTGTGGACGGCTCCTCCACCGGCACGTGAGTGCCATGGATATGGGGGCTGTTGAGGCTTCCCACGATTCGGAGGAGCTACCCATGCAGACGGTCACGACAATCGGTTTCGACATCGCCAAGTCGGTCTTCCAAGTTCATGGAGTTGATGCCGGGGGCGAGGTGGTGATCCGCCGCCAGTTGAAGCGTCGCCATGTTCTGGCGTTCTTCCAGAAGCTACCGCCGTGCCTGGTTGGCATCGAGGCTTGCGCCTCATCTCACTATTGGTCGCGTGAACTTCAGGCACTCGGCCATACCGTGCGATTAATGCCGCCAGCTTATGTAAAGCCCTACGTCAAACGACAGAAGAACGACATGGCTGACGCTGAGGCGATTTGCGAAGCAGTCACCAGAGCCAACATGCGGTTCGTGCCAACAAAGACGCCAGAGCAGCAGAGCTGCCTGATGCTTCACCGCACTCGCCATCTGTTCATTCGCCAGCAGACTGCGGTGATTAATTCGATCCGCGCGCACCTCGCCGAGTTCGGCATTGTCGCGCCGGTCGGGCGCAAAGGAGTCACGGAACTGCTGCATGTTGTTGCCGACCCCGGCGACAAACGGGTGCCAGAGGTTGCCCGCGCGTGCCTTGCCGCGCTCGGCACTCAACTGCTCCACCTCAAGCAGCAGATCTTGGAGTTCGATCGGCTGATCATGGCCTGGCACCGGTCCAACCAGACGAGCACGCGCCTTCATTACATTCCCGGCGTCGGTCCGATGCTGGCGACCGCTCTCGTCGCGAGTGTTGCTGATCCCAGGACCTTCCGCTCAGGACGTAACTTCTCGGCCTGGATTGGGCTCGTTCCCAAGCAGCACTCGAGTGGGGGCAAGGACCGGCTCGGCAGCATCAGCAAACAGGGGGACCGCTATCTGCGCAGCCTGTTCGTGGCTGGTGCGCTGGCCGTCATCCGCTACGCCAAGATCCATGGCACCAAGCACCGGCCCTGGCTCGCGGCGTTGTTGGCGCGGCGCCCGACGAAGGTCGCCGCCATCGCGCTTGCGAACAAGATTGCGCGGATGGCCTGGGCCATGATGGCCAAGGGCGAGCGTTACAAGCAACCCGTCGCGCTTGCGGCGTAAACGAGATCGCGCCGGAGAGCTGGCGTGATGTGAAGGTTGGGAGGGCGAACAGCACGTAATGCAGAGCCGGTCGATCCGGCGGTCAGGACAACCCACTAGTGCCATCGCATAATCGAATGCGGGTTTTTGACCGGGACCTGATCCACGGAGGGCATTATGGCCAGCGGTCATGTGAACCGCATCTACAGGCCGAACACATGGCTGCACCGACCAATCCTGCAAAACGTGAAGAAAGCTCTTGCCAACTCGGAGCCGTCCACACATGGCACTTTTGAGACATCCCACGATGTCCGCTCTTTGGTCGCTATCGGGGGAAGAGCGGACATAGCGCGGACATCGCATTTCGGTAGCGATTGACCCGAACCGGACGTCAGCCGGTTCGTCTCACTCACAGATCCTAAATGCTGCAACCGCCGCCGATCGCGCTTCTGCCGCTCTTTGTGATGTCAAGCGGGCTCCGCCTCGATCAAGCTCACCGAAGCCTCGGTCGCGATTATCCGTTTAAGTTGAAGATCCGCTGCAGCGAGAAACGTACGATATTCG
>DASSEH010000240.1:0-1202 GCA_035695325.1 Candidatus Angelobacter sp. | reverse complement strand
GCGTCGTGATATTCTCACGAAATTCCGTATGCGCTCCAGCGCCTGTGACACGGTCACCCGGTACTGTGCCCGGCCCGTGCTTTGCTGACGCACATTCCCCTCGGCCCCCGCCCTTGGCTCCACCAACTCCGCAGCCGGTTGTCCGGCTTTATTCGTCGGCTTCACAGCTACTATGGCGGGGTCAGACTTCTCATGATCGTACATCATCGGCTACGGTCGGGTAGGACGATGGCGCGTTGCGGACTTCGAATGATGCCGCCGTTTCCATCGTCCCCCCTATCAGCCGTACGGCGGGTTTTCCCCAGTACGGCTGGAAGGCTGGCTTGTCAGGCGGGACCTTCCCAACACGTCGACCAGCTTAAGCCTGCTCCCGGCATGCACTGTTCGGCGTCCGGTTTGTCTTCGCCCTTCGTGCACCTCGGGCCAACATCGGTTACCCCGTACTGAGCCGGGCCGCGGGCTCGATAGTGCACCACCATGAGGCGGAATATTCCGCCACCCCAGAGGTCCTCGCTCCGGTCCGGGTTGTGTTGTCCCGATCCATCATCACTTATTCGACCTCATCCGCCCCGCTCACAGGCACATCGCAACTTCACCGCACGGCGGCTTATATGCGATGCCTTCGCTGTGCGGGAGCGCCTAGGCGACCCGCGAGCGGTTCCGGGCTTTTGCTGGCCATTCTCTCCTGACATGCCATCCTCTGCGACCCCGGGGAGTTCGACATCGATCAGTTCCAGGTAACGACGTCGACATAGGCCTTCGCCAAAGGAGCAGCGGCTCGGCACTCCCAAAATTCCCGCAATCCGTTTCACGCGGGGGGAAGTTTTCGAGGCTTCCACGGTTCGCGTATTTGCTACGGCCTGCCAGTTTGCTCGGCACCCTGTACGGATCTGACCGGTCTCCCAGCCAACGGTGCCTTTTACATCCAAGCTTTCAACGGGTCAGTCGCCCTTCTCGTTGTTGGATATGACTACAGCATCGACTGGACTCCTATGCTGGTAGGGACTCTCACCCACTAGAATGGCAGCTAGCCTCGCTGCACGCTCCTCGCCTTCCCGACACGGACCAGTGCAGCACGCATGCTGGCGCTGGCCGACCATGAGATCTCCCGGTTCCCGAGCAAAGAGCGTGCGCACATGCCAGTGTCTAAGACCACGCCGGGCCGTCTGGGCGCTCGCGTTATCGCGCCCATCCGTGTTGCC
>DASSEH010000239.1:0-1805 GCA_035695325.1 Candidatus Angelobacter sp. | reverse complement strand
GATCGACGGCAGCAAGTTCAAGGCGGTGAACTCGCGCGACAACAACTTCACGAAAGGAAAGATGGAGCGGCGCCTGGCGCAGATCGAGGAGAGCGTTGCGCGCTATCTGAGCCAGCTCGACACCGCCGATCGCCAGACAGCTGCCGGTGAGGTGCCGTCGGAGGAGCTTGCGGCCAGGACCACGCGGCTCAAGGAGAAGCTCAGCAAGCTCGAAGAAGAGGTAAAGCGCCTCAAGGCGATTGAGAAGGAGAGGCTCGCCGCGCCCGATCAGCAGATCTCCTTCACCGATCCTGATTCCCGCTCGATGGCGACCAGCGGGCGCGGCTCCGGCATGGTCGGCTACAACGTGCAAGCGGCCGTCGATACGACGAACCATCTGATCGTCGCGCATGAGGTGACCAACGTCGGCACCGACAAGTCGCAGCTTGCGAACATGGCCAACCAAGCGAAGGCGGCATTGGAGGCAGAAAGCCTCGAAGCCTTCGCCGATCGCGGCTACTTCAAAGGCGAAGAGATCCTCGCATGCGAAGAGGTCGGCATCACGGTCATGCTGCCAAAACCTCAGACATCGGATGCGAAGTCGGAAGGCCGCTTCGGCAAGCAGGATTTCCGCTACTTGGCTGAGGAGGACATTTACATTTGTCCTGCCGGTGAGAAGCTCGCCCACCACTTCACGAACGAGGAAAATGGATTGGTCCTGCGCCGCTACTGGACCAATGCGTGCCGCACCTGCGCGCTGAAGGCTCAGTGCACGAAGGGCCCGCAACGTCGCATCACGCGGTGGGAGAACGAGTACGTTGTCGATGCCGTGCAGGCGCGCCTGGACAAAAATCCGGATGCGATGCGTACTCGACGCGAGACGGTCGAGCATCCGTTTGGCACGCTGAAGATGCGGATGGGGGCGACGCACTTTCTGATGAAGACGCTGCCCAAGGTAGCGACCGAGATGGCGTTGCACGTTCTCGCCTACAACCTCACGCGCGTGATGAACCTCCTCGGTATCAAACCGCTCCTCGCGGCGATCCGGGCGTGAGGAGTGTGTATTGTTGTGCGCGCCGTGTGACCGTTCGGGTCGCTCAGCGTGGTCCGAGGTTGCGCCCGGATTGACTCCAGACTCGATAGCAAAAATATGCTCAGGCGGTCGCGTCGACGTGGATCGCGCCCGGTTGCGTGCAGTTTTTGGGGGAGGAAAAACGTTTTCACACGGCCTGGACCCATAGCTGCTGTGCGCCATGCGCCGAATTTGCGACGCACCATTTCCACCCGCAGTGAGTGCGACGACCATCGAGACGTGATACTCTGCGCCCCGTCGTCCTCAAGCTGCGATGAGGATCGAATGAAGCGGCGGGAGTTCATCGTGGGCACTGCGGCGCTGCTCGTTTCGCCACAGCGTTCGTGGGCGCAGGGGGCTCGCCGTCGGCTTGGCTTTCTTGCGGCGGGTGATGGGAGCGGGCGGGCCCCTCAATCAAACCGAGCTTGCGTTGTTTGATGGGCTGCGAAGCCACGGCTGGGTAGACGGAAGAAACCTGATTACCGAGTATCGTTTTTCCCAACCCCCGGATCGACTGCCAGCTTCAAGGCACTCGCGCTGAACACGTCCAAAAGGAGGAAAAAATGAAAATGTTACCTCAAGTCTTGTTTTGATTGGGACTAATTTCTATCCCGTTCGCATGGGTGGTATGGTACGCTGGGCCACAGCTTGAAGTCCTAAGGCCAGTCCTTGCCGGTATTAGCGATCCTGCTTTAAGAGCGGCTTTGCAAGAAGCCCACGCAGAGCGGTTGGGAATTTGGGTCGGTGTTTGGCC
>DASSEH010000238.1:0-6922 GCA_035695325.1 Candidatus Angelobacter sp. | reverse complement strand
TGCGCGGACTGAAGGGAGCACAAATAGAAATCAGCCTGGCGACCCTGGCTTACAACCTGAAACGCATGCTGCAAGTCCTGGGCGCTAACAGCTTGATGCAACGGTTGGCTACCAGATAACCCAAGCTTCAGGGCTCTGATCGTCAGCTTTGCGCTGAGTTTCGTAACGGCCTCTTCAACGGCGGGGAAGCGGGCATAAATAAATCCCAGTCCCCGCAGGGGACGGCTGAGAGATCGCGGAATTTTCAATCCCGCGCATCCTGCCGCACCAATGAATCAAACTCCGGCGGCAGCGATCTCTGCATTTTGCCGGTAAACTGCTTATGCTTCATGGCAATCTTCCACTTCTCATTCGCCAGTCGGGTAAAAGTAACTTGATGCAGCTCGTAAACGCGGCAATCGACGATCCGGCGAGAATGTTTCGTTAGTCTTGCAATCACCCAGCAGTCGCCGGCATTCAGTATCCGGTACGTCCAGATACCTTTCCAGAAGCTGCCCAAAATAAACTCCGCGATGGGCCCGGAATCAGGCCTCTTCAGCATCCTGCACCACTCTTCCACCTGGCCGCGCTCCGCCTGCCAGCCGGGGCCATAGACCACCGCATAACGGCGGGCCGCAATCAGCGACGCACAGCCCCAACAAATGAACATGGGCGTCAGGGAATGCGCGGCAAACCATCCGAAAACTGTATGGTAGGCGGGATGATCATGCGAAAACATATTCAGCGCCGCCCAAATAAAAAACATCAGGGCCAGTGCATAGACCTTATACCGCCAGGTAAGGCACAAAATCACGGCAGCCATAACCGTGCAGCCAGCCACAATGCGGATCAGCCATGTTTCATGCCGGTCCGCTGTGCTAACGAAGGCTAAAAAAACCGTCAGGAGCGCCAGCAACGAAAGCCCGACTTGCCAGCGGGAGAGCATGCCGGACAAGTACTGCACTCGTGCCGCAAGATCCAGCCGTTCGATATCAGAATGAGTTCGTGGCATTTTTGGCTCAGGGAGTAACAATTTTAGCCTGGCAACGGATGGATGCAGCGGCAACAGTTTCAGGGAATCATCATTTCCTGCATCATGATGAATGTCACCCTGATGTCGGATTCGTTGTCTGACGGAATCTATTTCTGGAGTTCGAGATTAGGCGTGTTCAGTATCAGATTTGTATCAGGGCATGGCTGTAGCCATGCCGCACAAGATGCAACTCAAAAGGGGCTTTCAGCCCCTGCCGCTTGAATGCCGTAAGCATAATCAAAACTGCAATCCACGCAAGACGAGGTAGCTTAATTAACCACACAACAGTCCGCGACCGGGGTCCCCAAAACGAGCGGTTTCGCGTGTTGGGGTAGGCGAAAGCGAGACGGCTGTCCCACCGTTTCAACGGTGGGACAGCAAATATCGCAGGATTTCAATCCCGCTCATCCTGCCGCATAAAACAAATAAAACGCCGGTGGAAGCGGTTTTTTTATTGTGCCGGCAAACTGCTTTTGCTTCATGGTAACTTTCCATTCGCCATTCGCCAGTTTGGTGAAAGCAACTTGATGCAGATCGTAAACGCGGCAGTCGATGAGCCGGCTTGGGGATCTTTTGAATCTTGTAATGATCCAGTAGTCTCCTGTATTCAGAATGCGGCAAGTCCAGTTACCATGCCGGAAGCTGCGTAAAGCGAACTCGGCGACTGGCATCGGATCAGCCCCCGTTAGCTTCGGCATCCACTTTTCCATTTGCTCGCGTTCCGCCTGCCAGTCAGGACGATAGACCACGGCATAGCGGCGGGCATCGATGAGCGCCAGGCAGAACCAATAGATACACACGAACACCATGAAATGCGTGGCAATCCACCCTAAAACCGGATAGTATGCGTATTCGGGTTGATCAAACGGTAGCGCACTGGCTGCCAGAAATACGAACAAAAATATGGCCTCGCCATAGAACCTGTATCGCCAGGGGAAACAGACAATCACTGCGCCCACAACAGTCAGGACAGACAAAATGCGCATCAGCAATAGCCAATGATGCCCTGGCACGATAACAAATGCTAAAAGATTCGCAAAGGACCACAGCAATAAAAGCGCGTAATACCTGCGGGAGAGCCGGGCAACCTGGGGCTGCACTCGTGCCGCAAGATCCAGCCGTTCGATCTCAGATAATGCTCGTGGCATTTTTGGCTGATGGAAGCAACGCTCCAAGTCTAGCCGCGGATGCACGCAGCGGCAAGAGTTTTAGATAACCATCATTTCCCGCGTTGTAATGAATGTCACACTAATGTCGGATTTTTTCTCTGGTCCAGTGCTATTAGTCAGGGTTCAAGATTAGACGTGTTTCATCATTGGTTCGTATCAGAACACCGCTTTCAGCCGTGGCCGTACAAACGCAACCCAGAATGGGGCTTTCAGCCCCTGTTGTCTGAATGAGCATAACTAAACTGCAATCCACGCAATGCGAAACAGCTCGCACAATCCGAATACAGTCCCGCGACTGGGGCCCCCGACACGCGCGGTTTCGCGTGTTGGGGTGGGCCAGCGGTGGGGAAGCAGGAAAATGAATCCCAGTCCCCGAAAGGGGACGGCTGAAAAATAGCGGGATTTCAATCCCGCCCTTTATGTCATCCGAAAACTGAATGGCTCAACTAACATAGACTGTCGAAACAGAGGAGACCATCCGTGGCCACCATAACGATAAAGGTCAATCAATGCCAAAAGCCCACCGGCTGGCTGGGCCGATTCACCTTGTGGAACATGAATGCGCGGCATTCCAAAGTAACCGACTGGGGCTTATCGCACATTTCGATCAACCAGCACGACGCCATCCTCGACGTAGGCTGTGGCGGAGGCCGAACCGTGAGCAAGCTGGCCGCCATGGCCACTCAGGGAAAGATCTATGGCGTTGACTATTCCAGCGCGAGCGTCGCCGTGGCCAGCAAAACCAATAAGCAATGGATCGATATGGGCCGCGTCGAAATTTGCGAAGGCTCTGTCTCTCAGCTGCCGTTCCCCGATAACAGGTTCGATCTCGTCACGGCGGTGGAAACCCACTTCTGGTGGCCCGACTTACCGGCGGACATGCGCGAAGTCTTCAGGGTCCTCAAGCCCGGAGGCAGGCTCATCATCATCGCGGAAGTCTATAAAGGAGCGCAGACCAGGACGGCCGCCCTCGCCGAAAAATATCTCCCGCTATCCGGCCTAAAACTCCTCAGTGTGGACGAGCATCGCGATCTTTTCACGAATGCCGGTTACTCCGATGTTCAGGTGATTACGGAGCCGGCCAAAGGATGGATTTGCGGCATAGGCGCCAAACCAGCAACACAGCCCTAATCATTACCCTGCGCTTGCTCGAGTTCAAAGATTAGAGTGTGTGTGAAGATCAGGGCGTAACGCAGGATTAGAGCGTATTTCAAAATCAGGTTTGTATCAGGGCACCGGCTTCAGCCGTGCCGATAAAGTGCAACAAAATCGCGGGATTTCGCACACCCGCATTGAATCCGCTATGGGCGGCGGCAACGAAACTCCGTCCCCGCCGCCCACAACCACGGACTTTTAGCTGCCCCAGGCCGACGGCGGAACAACAACGTTGTTGGCTGGTACAAGCGTGTTCACCGAGACATGTGGCCAGGTGAGGCCTTTGAAGTTCAGCATGACCGTCTGGGTGTACTGAATCTGTGTGAAATGGACCGTAATCTTACGCGGCGCATTCAGTTCAAACGGAGGGGTGACGGAGAATTGAGCAGCGCGCTGCCCCGGAACGCTTGCCTGGGCGCTGATCAGGTGGGGCGGCTGGCCTAATTTGAAGGGCGGAACGGTAATCACCTCTTCAACGGTTTCAATCCAGAAAACCGCCGTCATCTGCACGGCGTTGGCGTTCGGCGCGGTGGCGCCGGCCTGGCCCTGCAGGAAGGCGATGTTGTCGGTTCCGCCGCCGAAAGGCACGGGAGGCGCCGCCGTGTTAATGGTGATGGCCGTGGTCTGGGTGATCTTTTGTTTGCTGATGTGATCGCGCAGCAGCTTGTTGGGATCGTCCAATATGGCCTGGGTAATGGTGCCAGCGGCGATGAAGCTGGTTAGGTCCTGGGGAATCCTCGCCGTTTTTTGGTTGATGACCTTCTGGCTGGGGAACGGGACCTTCGAGTGCGGGGGGGCAATTGCGAATGGCGTGATATCAACGGGGTCTATTTTCGGCGGCCCGGCGAACGTAACAAAGGTGCCCTGGGCCTCGATGGTAGTTCCGTGCGGGATCGACGCCATGCGCGCGACTGTTTCCCCTTGCGGTGGTACGGTCGTGGCCGGCACATGAATCCACATTCCGGGTTCAAAGTGGATGCCCACGCTTTCGCCATGGATGGTAATATCGTTGACCTTCTGCAGGTACGGCACTCCGTTGAGCGTGATGTCGCCCTGCTTGTCCGTGCCACGATTCGGGATCGCGCCCAAAGGTGGTGAAAAGGAGAGGGTTTCGGAGGTAAGGTTCAGTTCCAGAATGTTGTCGCTGCCGGTAATGGGAAAGGGCAGCGGCGTTGGCGTTGCTGTGCTGTCCGGGCGAAAGATGGTATTAAAGCCCTGACCAGCCCAATCGCCAACAAATGCTGCGAGTGGCCCCAGGGGCGCAGTCGGTGGAGGTGGAGCTACCACCAAATGGTCGGCGCGGACTGCCGCGAATTTGAAATCGGCGGTCATATTAAGGTTTATTTTGAGATTTGGGTCGCTCATTGGTTATCTTCTTTGCTCTTTTCTTGGCAAATTTTTAGAAACAACTTGATGCATGGTGCGTTTTCTTTGGTACAGCCAAGCAAGATATATTGACTTGCTCACTTTTAATAACGAAATCAGCACTCAAGAATCTCAAAAGTCACATAAAAATTAATCATGCGTCAGCTTCGGGAGCCTAACGCCGCAAGACCCGTAAGTTTCAAAAAAAATGGAGGCCCGCCGAAGCAGGCCTCCTTATGGAGTGAGAATGAGTTACTGGTTATCGTCAATGCGGATGGCGACCATGGTGTAGCTGCCGGCGTTTACAAACACCAGTCCGCGTACCCGGATCGTCGCTCCGGCCGTTGGCGTCACCTTCTGTTTCGTGCCATTCAGGATCAAAACCGGAATTGAGGTTTGTCCCGTGAGGTTGCCGAAGGCAGAGGTCGTGCTCAGGTTCAGCGTGAAGCCCGTCGCCGAGGGCGCGGGTGTGCTGGCCACCGTTCCGACCAGGGCCTGCTCCCGCAGCTTGATCCTGTCGGCAACAACCGGCGAGCTGGTGTTGCTCGGCGTGTCGGTTTCCACGCGCTGGCCCTTGCCAATGTGGCTGGCATCGAAGGCCGGCAGACTGCTCTGCTGCAGATGGTCCGGACGGATCGTGAACTGCGTGTTGCTGTTGATCGTCGCATCCACGGTCACCGGAGCGTTGGCCGTCCCCTCGGAGTCCAGCTGATGGGCAATGGTGATCTGCGTGGCCGGGCTTCCGGTCACCGCGGTGATAATGCCTTCCAGCTCCTCGCTGTTGTTGCCATCTTCTTCCAGCGAGACTTTGGTAGCGAGCTTGGTGCCGTCGGTTTCCGATGTGGCATCCACTTCAACAATCGCCCCTACCGCCAGATTCGAGAGCGAGGTGATGCCGTCTTTGAACTGCGTATTGCTGTCGGTGGCAAAGGTGATGCTGCTCTGATTGGTCTGGATCGTAAAATTGGGCGAATTCACGGCCGTGACCTTGCCATGAGTGTCATCGATTTCGCCCTGGTCATCGCCTTCGTTGTCCCCGCCATGCACGGTGGACGTGGTTACGTTGAACGTGGGCGCAACCGTGGCCGAGGTCACCGGATTGCCATTCAGCGTGACCGAAGTCGCAAGGTTCAGGTCGAAATTCACCACCACGGAACTGGACTTGGAAATGGTAAGCGCGGGGTTGAACGTCACCGTGATCGTGGATGAAGAAAGTGTTGCCGGTACCTTCGCCGGTGCTCCGCCATTGATCACCACCACTTCAGGGTTCGAAACCGAGAGCGTCGCTCCCGAATATGTGCCCGGCGGAATATTGAGCACCGCAAGCGGCTCGAAAATCCCGGCTTCATGCACAAATTCCACCTCGGTGGGTTTGGTCAGCAGGTTCGGCGTGTTGGCCGTGCCGCCGCTGCCGGTCAGGGTGGCCGAGCTGATCGTCAGTTCGAACTTAAGGATCTGGTCGTTCGTCGCGTCACCGGTGTTGAACGTCGCGTTGCTGGCCGTGACCGGTACAGAATGGTTATTGCTGCCGCAGCTGCTCATCAACAGCGTTACCGCCGCCGTCATAAATACGAATAACAAAATCTTCTTCAAATTGCCTCCTGTTTACTTCTTTAAACTTTTTTTAAAGATTGCGCTCCACTTGTCTCGCCTTGAGCACGCCTCGGCGCTCACCGCGAATGGCTTAAAGCCAGCCACGCAGCTTTGGCGCGGACGCCGCGCCCGGAGTGGCCTTCACTTGGAGTAGTGGTCCCCTCGGGAAGAGTGCAATTCGTGCACCAACTCTGAAATCATGAAATCGAAGTGCCTTAAGCGACACCTGCGGATTGTTGTGTGTACAAAATCACTGCCGCGTGTTGAATTTACACACCATTCCCTGCGCTCTCAACATGCCCCAGGTGCTGGCACTGCGACAGATTTGCCGGTGAACTACTGGCCACCCAGCTGGCGAATTTGGACTGTAAAACAGCAGCACTATTGCCCTGTCTGCTGGGGCACCGGGAAGTACCGTTTTGGACCTGTTACCGGGAAGGAGCATTTCACGGCATTGCAGCGCGGAGTCGCAACATCCCGATGGGTGTCTAGACCATTTCTAGTAACGATAGGGATAATAATGTAAGCGGGAATCAGGGTGGAGTGGGATAGGATGGTTGTGCTCTGGAAGTTTTCCTGCAACCCGACGATGGCCCGAGCGTATTCCGACGATTTGCGCCGCAAGATA
>DASSEH010000237.1:0-5153 GCA_035695325.1 Candidatus Angelobacter sp. | reverse complement strand
GCGCCTACCCCGAGCGCTGCCGCCGAATTGATTGTCCCTGATGTCATAGATCTACAGCGGCAGATCGATCGCTGCGCACGCACGCTGGGCCGCCAGTTGCTGAATCGCGTACGCGACGCGCAACAACGGCTCGACCACACGCGGGATACCTTGCAGCGTTGTCTCGCGCATAAGATTGAGGGCTACAAGCGCGGTTTGGACCATGCCCTGCGTGTGATGCAAGCGCGCAGTCCTGTGCGCGAACTGATGATGCGCCGCAATCATTTTGCCGATCTCCACCGGCGACTGGTCGCCTGCCCTGCGCGCTGGATTGAAACCGCAAGACACCGTTTCAGTCGCATCGAAGGCATTCTGCGCGTGCTAGGACCCGACGCTACGCTGCGCCGTGGCTACAGCATCACCATGAACGATCGCGGCCAAATCATACGGACAATTGCAGTAGTTAGGCCAAAGATGAAAATTCGCACTCGCGTCAGCGACGGCGAATTCGGCTCAGAAATTTATTAAGATCACAAATGTACGTCTGAACGATGCCGATGCAGCCAGCGCACGCTAGGAATTCGGCCGCGCAAAGATCATTTGGACCGACGGTGCTTTACCTTTGGGCCTCGCGGCAAAAACAGGTCGCTGCTTCAACTGAATAGAAGACTCGACGTTGGACGATGGTCGCCGCTATCTTCAGTTGTAACAACGCGGAGGATGAACGCGAGGCCCCACTCGTCGGCGCCAGAACAAAACGCCGAACAGAAGCGACAGCATCTTGAACAAGCGGCTGCTGGTCTCGAAGCGCAACGCGCAGTCCTCGGGGATCTAGTCGTCGATTCCGCGCTCGAAGCGCTGCGCCGGCAGCTGGCTGAGTTGGGACCGTCAACCGACGGAGGCGACCGGTTAGCGGGTGAACGCAAACTGATCACAGTGATGTTTGCCGATATTTCCGGTTATACCGCGCTGGCCGAGACAATTGATCCAGAGCGTGCGCGCGACCTTTTGAATGACTGCTTCGAACATCTCGTTCCGATGGTCGAGAAGTACGGAGGGACGATTGACAAGTTCGTGGGCGACGAAATTGTGGCGCTCTTTGGCGCGCCGGTAGCGCATGAAAACGACGCCGAACGCGCCTGCGCCGCTGCGCTCGAAATGATGGCAGCGCTGGCCGATTTCAATCAGAGGAAGAAAGCAGACCTCGGTTTACATTTTGGAATCAACACGGGCCATGTCGTAGCGGGCGATGTTGGGACTAGTTACCGTCATGACTATTCCGTGACGGGGCACGCCGTGAATCTAGCGGCACGCCTGGAGGATGCGTCGTCGCGTGGCGAGATATTTGTGGGCGCACAAACCCAGCGCATGGCGGCGCCGTTTTTCGAGTTCGAGGAGATGACGCTCAAAGTGAAAGGAACTTCCGCACCGGTGACGGCATTTCGGCTCCTGCGTGCGCGAGAGAGCGTCGGCTCCGCGCGCGGGCTCAGCGGACGTTTCTCGCCGCTCGTGGGACGTGAGCGCGAACTAGGCGCGCTGCAAAATCTGCTCGCAGATTTGCAAAGAAGGTGCGGTGCCGTCGCTGCGCTCTTTGGCGAAGCCGGAATTGGCAAGAGCCGGCTTACCGCGGAACTGCGGGCGCGCGCTGGCGAATTGAAATGGTACGAAGGGCGCAGCCTTTCGCATACCAGAGGGATGAGTTACTGGCTCGCGCGCGACATCGTACGGAACTTGTTAGGCATCGGCGCGATGGAAAGCTCGTCCGTTGGACTCAAGAAGCTGCGAGAAACTCTCGAGGAAGTAATTGGTGAAAAAGGATTGCGCTTCCATCCTTTCCTGGCGCGTTTTCTCGAGTTACCGTTGGATGAACACGCGGAAGCTACCCTGCTGGAGCTGACACCTGAGGCGTTACACCGCGAAACGTTTGAAGCAGTTGCAGCTTTCGTTCTTGCCCTGGCTGTAATTCAGCCGCTCGTCATCGTCTGTGAAGACCTGCATTGGGCAGATCCCTCTTCCTTACAATTAGTGGAGAAGCTGCTTCCGTTAACCGCGAGCGCCCCACTGCTCTTGTTGCTTGTTCTGCGACGCGACGACGATATCGCGAATGCTTTTCTGCAGCGCATTGCCAGGCAGTTCGGCGATCGATTCCAGCAAGTAAATCTTGAACCGCTTTCTTCGGCGGCAAGCCAGCGTCTCCTTCAGAATTTGCTCAAGGTCGGAGAACTCCCCGCGGGACTGGCGCGGTTAATCCTCAGTAAAACCGAGGGGAATGCATTCTTCCTCGAGGAGGTTTTGCGATCTTTGATCGACGAGGGCGTGATCAAGTTTTGCGATGGTAAGGCGAAATTTTGCCAGGAGGTCCAGACCGTAAATGTCCCCGATACCGTACACGGAGTGCTCGCCTCCAGAATCGATCGATTACCTGCCGCAGAAAAGAACGTGCTGCAAACGGCCGCAGTGTTGGGTCGGGTTTTCGACGAAAAGTTACTCGTTAGTCTCGTGACGAGAGAGACGAATCGAAACGGCCTGCGCGATTCTCTCGAAGATCTCGTTTCGCGCGAATTCCTCCGTCATCACACGGTAGAAGGAGAGGCGGATGATTCCCATCGGAATGGCTACATTTTCAAGCATGCGCTTACCCACGAAGTTTCCTACCAGAGCCTTTTGCTGGCACGAAGAAAAGATCTGCATCGACGCGCCGCCGAAGCGATCGAAGAACTCTGGGAGCCGAAGCTCGATGAACAGGCGGCTGCTTTAGGCCAGCATTTTGCCAAAGCTGAGCTGCCGGCAAAGGCTTTCGAATACCTCAAGCGTGCAGGAGATCGTGCGGCTTCGAGTTATGCTAATGAAGAGGCGATAGGTTTTTATCGGCAAGCGCTCGAACAGATTAAGCTTGCGGGCGAGCGCGACGATAGTGGCAGTTTTAGGATTGGTGCCGGCGAGCTACAGGAACGCGCGGGCGATCTCTTGCAGCTTATCGGCAAGCAAGAAGAAGCGCGCGATAGTTATGCGTCTGCTCTGGCCGAGATAGAAAACGAAGAACTGGCCAAGGTCCGAGTTTCCACCGCGCGGCTATATAGAAAGATCGCCAAGACACATGAGACGCAGCACAACTGTGATGAGGCATTGCGCCAATACGATCGGGCCGAGGTGACATTGGGGGCGTCGAACAAATTTTCTTCGGCGGATTGGGCGGAGTTAATCGAAACGCGCCTCGGCCGTATTTGGGCCCACTACTTCAACCAGGCGCTGGAGAAAATGGTAAGCGAACTAGACGAACTTCGGGGCGCGGTCGAACTGCACGGCACATCACGCCAGCGCGCCGATTTCCTGCATCATGAAGTGCTGACGCGGTTTCGCCGGGAGCAATTCGTTGTTTCCGACGAAACTCTCGCGCTCGCTCTGCGAGGCTTAGAGCTTCAACAGCAGGATGGCGACATCTTATCGCTTGGCCATTCTCATTTTTCTATCGGCCTGGCGCGCATTTGTCGCTTTGAACCTAACGAAGCGAAAACGCAATTACAGGCTGCATTGATCGCTGCCGAGCGCACGGGCGATCTGATACTTCTCTCTCGCAGCTTGAATTACCTCGTGATGGTCGAACGTGTTCGTCAGAATGCAAACGCCGCGGGCCGCGCCGTAAAGCGATTGCTTCCACTGGTGACGCGCGAAAAGATGACCGATTACATCGGAGTTGCCAGGGCAACGCTGGGCTGGATCGCCTGGTGCGCGGGGGATGAAACGACAGCAGGCGCGGAAGCAAAGGCAGCTCTTGAAGTCTGGGCGGAAGGAGTTCCGTATCCGTTCAAATGGACGGCGCTCTGGCCGCTGATCGCGATCGCCATCGAATGCAAAGACGTTTCCGCCGCAGCGAAATATTCGCAACAACTGCTGGATCCGCCACAGCAACCGTTACCGCCCGAGCTGGCCGCGTGCGTTGCGGAAATAATTAGCGCTCACAAGTCGGTGCAAGAGAAGGAGGCGCTCGAGATTGCTGGTCACGCGGTTCAGCTCGCGCGCGAACTTAAATACCTTTGAGTTTACCATGATCTTGGTTGTTGGAGCTACCGGTCACCTCGGCGGAATAATTACCCGCAGTTTGCTTCAGCAAAGCCATGCGGTTCGCATTGCCCTCCGCCCGAATTCAAACCATTCAGACCTGATTGGATTAGGAGCTAAGGCCGCGTACGCAGATCTAAAGGATCCAGATTCGCTGCCCGCCGCATGCAAAGGAATCGATGTCGTCATTACCACGGCAAATTCTGCACGGCGGGGCGGCTCGGATACCGTGGCCGCGGTCGACCTCAACGGGAACCGCAATCTGATCAACGCGGCGCGCGAGGCCGGTGTAAGACAATTCATTTTCATCTCCGCCTACGAAGCCGACCTCTCGCATCCTGTTCCAGTCCTTCAGGCCAAAGCGCAAACTGAGGATACGCTCCGCGCGAGCGGTCTCTGTTACACGATCTTGGCGCCGCACGTTTTCATGGATGTGTGGATCCCGATGGTCGTAGGAAACGCGCTTCAGGAAAATCGCCCCGTTCTCTTGATCGGGAGCGGCGAACGCAAGCATTCATTTATTGCTGCGGCCGACGTGGCAGCATTCGCCGTCGCGGCCCTCAATAACGCGACTGCGTTGAACCGAAAAATTTCGTTAGGCGGTCCGGAGCCGCTTTCCTGGGGGGACATCATCTCGATTATGGAAGCCCGGCTGGGCAGGTCGATCCCGGTTAAGAGGCTTCCAGTAGGCCAAGCGTTTACGCACCTACCGGACCTCGTCACCGGACTCCTGACTGGGATGGAAATGCGCGATGTAAGGATTGAGATGGAACAGACCGCAGGCGAATTCGGGGTAATGCAAACGACTTTGGAGCAATATATCGCGCATGCCTACGGAGGGAATTGGCCTAACGAGTAGAGTCATGTGAGACTCCTCTGGATGAATTTCGGACTCGCTTGGATGTCGATCTGACGAGTCCGCAGCTAGGAACGAAACCTAACGAGCTTTAACGCGCAGCCCCATTGTCAGGAATGCCATGCTGTTCCTCAAAGCACGAGACGAAGCTCTTCAGATCTATTGCGCATGGCTGCCACGGACTGTCAATCCGTTGTTAGCCGAGCTGCCAGTCAACCACTGCCGAGTTGTTGCCGGATATTTTCAGTTTCTCCTTTCA
>DASSEH010000236.1:0-3593 GCA_035695325.1 Candidatus Angelobacter sp. | reverse complement strand
CACCGATGCGGAGGTCTTTCTGGCCTATGTCGAACAGGTACTGAGTCCGAAACTACGCCCTGGGCAAGTAGTGGTGATGGACAATCTGGCGGCACACAAAGTTGCCGGGGTACGAGAGACCATCGAAGCTGCCGGAGCACGTCTGGTTTATTTACCCCCGTATTCACCCGACTTCAATCCGATCGAGCCCTGTTGGGGAAAAATAAAACAGTGCCTGCGCGCCATCAAGGCTCGTACTTTGGAAACCCTGGAGCAAGCCATCACTCAGGCTTTGGCTTCTATTACCCAGGACAATGCTCTTGCCTGGTTTCAGCATTGTGGCTATCCATCCCAATCGATTCCGAAAATGGTCTAATGTACATGCTCCTTGTTCCGTGTGCGATGCGTTCATGATCAGCTTTCTTGATACCGGCCGCGCCGGAGTCGCCTCATCAGAGGAAATCGGCTGTTGTCAGCAGAAGGGAGCGAAACGTCAGTTGGCCGCGCACCGCGTAGCGATCAGGGTCTTGGGTGGTTGGGGCATTTGAGTGCGTTTAGGAGTGTCGCGGATTCCGGCGATTGTCGCCTTGCAGCAAATAAATACGAAAGCCGAAAGAAGCCGAGGAAAGCGAGGAAGAACCAATTGATTTTCCTCGTCACCTGGTTTGGAGAAAACCCGTAATGGTGCTTGCGAACAGTTCTGGCTCCTCGGTGAACGGCAGGTGGCTGCTGTGTTCGAAGACAACGAACTTTGATCCGGGAATTGCCTGATGAATTCGATACGCGGTCAAAGGCGCCACATTCATGTCGTAACGGCCGGTGACCACCAGAGTTGGAAAACGGAATTTTTTGATCTCCGGATTCAGATCGAACCGGGCCAAATCGCGAGTCACCGCTTCATTTACCTCTTTGTTGAATGCGCTGGGGCCGATCTGGGCGAGAAACGCATCCCGCTTCTCATGCGAAACAAAGATCATGCTCAGATATTCGCGAATCGATTCGTCCGAAGCCGCCTTGTCTCCCAGTTGCTCGGCAAACGCAAGCGCCGCTTCACGTTCCGTGGTTTCGGGAAACACATTGTCGAAAAGAGTGATCGTATCGGCCCATTTCGGCGCGGCAGAGTCCACCAGAATCAAATGCGAGATGTGTTCGGGATGCCGGGCAGCGTACGCCATGCTGAGGAAGCCGCCCCACGATCCGCCGAGCATATCCACTTTGTCGAAACCCAAATGGGCGCGCAGCGCTTCCAGATCGTCGATCTGATCGGCCAGCGTGCAGGATTGTCCCGGTTTGAGCGGAGCCGAGCGGCCATTGCCACGCTGATCGTAAAAAATCACCTTGCGGGTTTTCCCCAGTGTGTCCCATGCGGTAGTGGTATGGAAATACGTGTGGTCGAATCCCGGTCCGCCATTCACCAGCAGCAGTGGAGTGCCTTCGCCGCCGCCGGTCACTTCGTAGTAGAGTTTTCCGCCCGGACCGTCGAACATCTGGCCACTTTCCTGCCGCGCGGCGCGCGCCGCGTCTGGCGCGAGGAATGCCGTTAAAAACAGCAATACCGCGGTGGACCACCGAATTGCGAACGTATTGACCGATACCGAATGTCTGGAACCTGAGATAGAACTCTGTGTGAGCATTTCCTGTGTCTCCATTCGTGCGCCTGGATCATCCTGGAATACGACCGCACATAATACCATCGAGCAGACGGCGAGTACTTTTTCAATGGATGGGAGAATCTATGTCGGAAGCGTTCCTGTATCCTTGAGGATCGGGAACTCTGGGTTATGGACAAATAAATATGGAGTCATCGGATTTCTGCAGCGTGTCCGATCTGCAGCGAATGAAAGAGAAATTACAATCCTGGCTGGAAATACCTGGCCCTGGACTGCTTGAATGGCAGACCAAACTCCTGGCTCCATGGGAAGCCGGAGCCATTCAGGGCCCGGCCATGCCTCCCGCCACCAAACCGGCCAAACCATCGAGGGAACCATGAACATTCCGCTGACGCCTCTTCGTTTTCTGCATTATGCGCGACAACAGTTTCCGTTGAAGACCGCGATCGTATGCGGCGCGGACCACTTTACCTATGCTCAGTTCGGTCATCGTGCGGCCCAGCTGGCGGGCGCGCTGCGCGGAATGGGCGTGCGCGCGGGCGACCGCGTAGCTTTCCTGAGCGCCAACTGCCATCGGCTTCTGGAGGCTTACTACGGAGTGCTGGAAGCCGGGGCCGTGCTGCTGCCGCTGAATATCCGCCTTACGCCGCAGGAACTTGGTTACATTCTGTCCGATGCGGAAGCGCGCGTACTGTTCGTGGAGCCGCAGTTTCTGCCTTTGGTGGAATCTTTTCGTTCGCAGGTGAAGTGCATTGAAACATTTGTGTTGCTGGAAGGTCAGCCGGAGCCTGCATGGATGCTGCCCAAAAATTACGACCAACTGCTGGCGTCGGCGGAGCCTTACCAGTCGGACATCATGCAGACGGACGAAAATACGCTGGGCGAGCTTTTTTATACCAGCGGCACAAGCGCCAATCCCAAAGGCGTGATGCTCACGCATCGCAATATTTATCTGCACGCTCTCAATGCCGCGCTGGGCTTCAGGACCACTTCCGAAAGCGTGGAGCTGCACACCATTCCTCTGTTTCATGCCAATGGCTGGGGTATCACGCACTCGCTGACCCTGCTGGGCGGCACGCACGTGATGCTGCGCAAGTTCGAAACCACGGAAGTGTTTCGTGTGATCGAGCGGGAGCGGGTGACCTCATGCAACCTGGTTCCGGCCATGACGACCGCGCTGGTGAATTGTCCGGAAAGACCGAAGTTCGATCTGAGCAGCCTGGTGAGAGTCAACATCGGCGGCGCGGCATCTTCGCCCACTCAGGTGCGCGAGGCGGAAGAGAAGCTTGGCTGCGAATGTGTTGCCGCTTACGGGCTTACGGAAACTGGACCGGTGCTCACGGTTTCCCGCATAAAGCCGGGCATTCACTGGGAGGGCCAGCAACGATTTGAAGGCCAGGCGCGTACTGGCTATCCCATTCCCGGCGTGGAACTGCGAGTGGTGGATGCGGACGACAAAGACGTGCCCCACGACGGAAAGGCGATTGGCGAGATTGTCGCCCGCACCGACGGCGTAATGGCTGGTTACTGGCGGCAGCCGGAGTCCACGGCCGAGGTCATGCGCGGCGGATGGTTCCACACCGGCGACATGGCCACCATGGACGAAAATGGCTATGTGCTGATCGTGGACCGCAGGAAAGACATCATCGTCAGTGGAGGCGAGAATATATCTTCGCTGGAAGTCGAGAAGGCCATTTTGGCCCATCCTGGAGTGTATGAAGTCGCGGTGATTCCGGTGCCGGATGCCAAATGGGGTGAAACTCCCAAAGCCCTGGTGGTCATGAAGCCGGGAATGCAGGCCACGGAGAGCGAGTTGCTGGAGTTCTGCCGCTCGCGCCTTTCTCATTACAAATGCCCGCGCTTGGTGGAGTTTCTGGACACTCTTCCCCGAACAGGTACCGGCAAGGTATTGAAAAAAGAACTGCGCAAAAAGTACTGGGCGGGGCAGGAGAGTATCCGTCCGGAAGCAGTGGGTTCAGGAAAACCCTGAGCGTTCATTCTTCG
>DASSEH010000235.1:0-1303 GCA_035695325.1 Candidatus Angelobacter sp. | reverse complement strand
CGCCATGACCGACGATAATCAACTCAGCTTCAACCTGCCATCTGTTTCGCGCAAGAAAGTCACGGCTGCGTTCGATGGTGGCCGGTTATCCTCCGATAGCGGCGTGATGTTGCTTGCGCTTGCCGATCGCCGCCGCAAAGTTTCTGACACGCTCGCCGCTCTTATTGCCGACCGGCGCGATCCCTCGCACATCACGCACACGGTTGCCGATGTGTTGAGAGCCCGCATGCTGGCGATTGGCTGCGGCTATCCCGATGGCAACGACTTCGACCGGCTGCGCTTCGATCCGGCCTTTAAGCTGGCCTGCGGACGGCTGCCTGACACCGGCGGTGACCTCTGCTCGCAGCCGACCATTTCGCGCTGGGAGAATGCGCCGACGCTACGCGAGATCATCCGCCTGACCTACGCCCTAGTCGATATCTGGTGCCGGAGTTACCAGAAGCCACCCCGGTCTGTTGTCCTGGACATCGACGACACGGTGGATGTTGTGCACGGCCATCAGCAGCTGGCGCAATGGAACGCCCACTATGATGAGCGCTGCTTCCTGCCGATCCATGTCTATGATGCGGCGACGGGTGCTCCAGTTACGGTGATTCTGCGTCCCGGCAAGACGCCGTCGGGCGTCGAGGTTCGCAAGCTGCTCAGTCGCCTGATCGGGCGCATCCGCCGACACTGGCCCAACACCCACATCACCATCCGCGGCGATGGCCATTACGGCCGCGAAGAGGCAATGACGTGGTGCGAGACCTACGGCATTGACTACATTTTCGGGCTCTCCGGCAATGTCGTGCTTGACCGCCTGGTCGACGCCGCCGCCGACGATATCCGGGTGCGCCGTGCCGTGAACCAGGCTGAGGTTCTGCGCGGCTTTGCCGAGACGCGCTACGCGGCCAAGTCGTGGGACAAGGAGCGGCGGGTGGTGGCCCGGATCGAGGCCAGCGCCAGCCACGCCGATGACATGCTGCGCCGAGGCATCGATATCCGCTACGTCGTCACCTCGCTGCAAAGCAGCGATGCCGAGCACCTTTATGAAACGATCTACTGCGCCCGCGGGCAGGCCGAGAACCTGATCAAGCAGCACAAGGCACAACTCTCATCCGATCGCACCAGCTGCCGCTCGCCGCTGGCCAACCAGATGCGGCTCATCCTGCACACCGGTGCCTACTGGCTGCTCCTCGACCTGCGGGCTGCAATCCCGAGTTGGAATTCGCTGCGGCATACAGAGTTCGCCACGGTTCGTCTGCGTCTCTTGAAGATCGCCAGCCGTATCATCGAGCACGCGAGCCGCATTCGTATCGCGCTC
>DASSEH010000234.1:0-13944 GCA_035695325.1 Candidatus Angelobacter sp. | reverse complement strand
GGGAGGATCCAGGGGGGGGGAGAGGATTGGGAATGTTAACATCCAGGTAGGAGACAAGCCGGTCTTCCGCATGCAACCGCACCACCGCGTGCAGAATACCGTCTTCCCCGCTGGCGATTTCTCCTGGATTCAGCAGCTCTTGCTGAAGAGTGGCCGAATCACTCGGGGCTACAGTCTGGGCCATGGCCTCTATTCGGGGAATAAGACCGGAGAGCGCTATTCCACTGGAAACGGCCAAAGCCTGGTTGATGAATTTGCGGCGACCTGGGTCCTGAGGATTGTCTCCGCTTGGTGATGGTTCAGTCTGAATGCTAAATTCTTTTTCAGCCGCAATGTTTCTGTCAGCCATGTCGTCTTTCCTTTGCCTTTCAGTTTGCTGCGTTGACGGTGATCACGCCTTTTTCCGTGGGATCATTGGGATGAATTGCACAGTGATAGGAAAAACTAACGGGAGGAACAGTATCGAATACCACCTGCGAAGATCTGCTGTTTGGCTGAATCGGTTGAGATACCCATTGATTGTTCATCCCTCCGTCGGGAGCCGGCTGATGATCTTGATCGGTGTTGTTGACCCAGAAAACCGAATCGTTCAGATTGATGATTTGAGAGTTGGGACTAAAGGTTGTTCCCCCAGCAGATGGTTCAATTATGATTTTCTGGATGTCTGGCTCAGGCATGTCACTTCCTCACATTCTTGAATTGTTCGTTTTAACTGAAACAGCTTCGCGACTACGGCAACGCAAGTCGCACGGCAAACAAATAAGGGTAGTTCGTAACGCTGCTGTCAGATTGGTGAATCTTGTCCAGTGCTGGTCCGGACGATCGCAGGAGATGCGCATATCCGGAGGCCTCCGGGATTGATGAGACAGGGTTGATACTGGGTGGTTAGGCTGGGCCGAAAGATACTGTCGCCGTTCCTGTCCTCAACACATTGGGCTGACAAATCCTGCTTAGCTACGCTCTGATGCTTCGCGGTCACAGAAGTCTGCATGCGACCCTTTCCTGTAAAGCCGCACAGCCTGCACGGCACGCGTCCATATTATCCATGCGCGCATCTGTGCTGGCAAATTTCGCGTATGCGATTTTATACGCACCACATTTTGCTCCTGTTGCATTGGCGCTGTCAACGATATTTGAACTCAATACCCAAACCTTATCCGGCGATTCCCGAGAACCTAAAAACTTGTTGAAAATGGAGTTTCAACGACAAGGAATGGGTTGAGCATATTTCCATGGAATCATGGTTGGCGTCGCCCGCTCCCTCTAACATCCATCTACTGCAGATGGGCGCCTGACACGCAACGCTGCCCGGCTTGCCACAGCCTTTCGGTCGTCCTCTCGTGTCAGGCGCACCGGTCACGCAGCTGGTCTGGGCATTCCTTCGTCAGTTACAGGCGGCTGGATCGCAGCCAGTGATTCGGCGTTTACCTGCTGGCTGGAACTGGCCCATGTCAACACTCCATCCAAAGAGCCGAGCTGGTGAACGGCCCGTATGCGCGCGTCCCGAACATCACGAAGAGAGCAGCCAAGGAGCACCGCGCATTCCTGTTTGGGGTAGTGCTCCAGAACCGACATAACAAAAACAAATCGCTCAAAGTCTCCAAGCGCTAACAGATCGTCCAGCGCGGAACGCCTCTGCCCAGCGTCGGAGATGGGGGAATAGGCAGCAACCGGACGCGGCTGTATTGCGCGGATGGCATGCTGGATAATGGCGCGCCTGGTCCAGGAATGGGCCCAGTCCCTGAACACTCGGTTGGGTCTGACGGCGTCATCCAGCGCGGCTGCAAAGCATGCTTCGGCCTTTTCCGGACCGGCCAGGAGCAATGAGAGTTGGTAGAGACTGTTCAGGTTTTCGGCAAATACCCGGCCAAAGTCCTCCCGGGTGGCGAATTCGCTGGCCTTGTTCAGTTCGGTACGATTTGATTTCAGGCGAGTCATCCCTTTATCTCCTTGTTGTTTTTGCCCGCTCTGCGGGCGAGTTGCTTTAACACGTGCCTGGTAAACACGCCACAGCCGCGGAATTTCACTCCTGAATGCATCAGCTCAAGCAGGATATTTTCGCCGGCTTGATTAATGGCGGTCAGGTTCTTTACCTCAACGACGAGTTCGCGGTCGCCAAGGTTCTTTTGGGCTTTCTCGCACGCGGGTCTTAGCTCGTCGGCCCACGGCGAGACCATCTTGCCCTCCAAAACCAGCCGACGCTGGGTACGGCCATCGAGAGTGGATATCTTCATCATGTCCTCTCCCTTTCACGTCTGAGTAAAAAGCAAGGCGCATGCCAAAGCCGCAGGCTTGTAACTTGTTGAATTTTTAAGCCTGGGCTGAATGGCCCGGCGTTCAACAGTTGACAGTGTCGAAGTCACGTCGACAGTCGCAGAAGCTTCGAGGAGGTATTTTCTGAAGATTAGCGATCGGGCAGAGGTTCGAAAGACGGCTCAGGCATATTTCCGGGGATCAATGCCGAACTTTTTCATGCGAGAGAGCAGTGTTGTGCGATTGATGCCCATGCGCGCGGCAGCCCCGTCTGCGCCGCCGACGCGTCCTTTGCTTTCGGTAAGGGCGAGCACAATCTCCTCGCGTTGTTTCCGGGAATTTTCGTCGGAAATATTCTTCTGACCATTCAGGGACTCAATGGTCTCTTTCACGATTTGGGCTATGTCGTTTTTATCTGGTTGTGCTGCTCGCTTTGGGCCTTCCACGGTTGTTTTACGCAACTCGGCCAGCGGCGCCTCCAGTGACTTTCCGCGAGTGAGAATCACCGCGCGCTCAATAAAATTTTCCAGTTCGCGGATGTTCCCAGGCCAGTCCCACGCAGTTAATCCCTTCATTACGGCTGCGGGAATCGCTTCAATATTCTTTTGCATCTGTTTGCTGAACTTCTGGACGAAATAACTCACCAGCAGAGGGATGTCTTCCCTGCGTTCGCGCAGAGGCGGGATTCGAATGGGAAAGACATTCAGGCGGTAATATAAGTCGCTGCGGAATTCGCGGGCCGATATCATTTGCTCCAGATCGCGATTGGTGGCCGCCACCAGCCGTATATTCACTTTTCGTGTCTGGGTGCTGCCCAGCCGTTCGAACTCTCGCTCCTGCAGGGCTCGCAGCAGCTTAGGCTGAATTTCAACGGGGATATCGCCGACTTCGTCCAAAAACAGGGAGCCACGGTCCGCGAGTTCCAGGCGCCCAATCTTCTGGCTGATGGCTCCGGTGAATGCCCCCTTCTCGTGTCCAAAAAGTTCGCTCTCCAAAAGTCCCGTGGGTATTGCGGCACAGTTCAGTTTCACAAAAGTGCGTTCTTTGCGCCGGCTGTGCTCGTGAATGGCGCGGGCAATGAGTTCCTTGCCGGTTCCGGTTTCACCGAGCAACAAGACCGTGGAATCGCTGGGGGCTACCGTATTGACCAATTCCAGCACATGCTTCAGTGCCGTGCTGCTTCCAATGATTTGCTCAAACCCCATCTCGCTGCGGATTTCTTCTTCGAGATAAAGTTTTTCCTGGGCGAGTTTGTCCCGGAGATCGGAGATTTCCTGGTAAGCCAGTGAGTTTTCAATGGCGATGGCAATTTGCCCCGCGGTTTGACCCAGGAATTCGACATCCTCGGGCAGGAAAGCCTTCGTCTTGCGCACAATCGCCATAAGGCCCAGGGCTCGGCCGCGATTTACCAGCGGTATGACACAGTGATACCTCAAGCCCTCCGCAACGAATTGTTCATAGACTTCCGGAGGGAATTCCTCTCGGTCGGATATATTTACCAGGACTGGCGTTAAATCTTCGAGGGCCCGCTTCGCGGCGGTTCCTGGAGTGAACAGGGTCTCTTCCTGAAGAACTCCCTTGCCCCCGCCCTGGGGAAAATCGAGAGCATACAGCAAAAACCGCCCCGATGGAGCATCCGGCAGCGTAATGCCGACCATATCGCAGTGCATGACCTCGCGAATATTGGCGGCAATGGCCCGTAAAACCTCGCGAAGTTCGAGGTTCGAGGTGATGCGGTTCGTCAGATTCAGCAGTAACTGGAGCCGGTCGTTTTGCTGTCGCAAAGATGCCTGCGCAGCCTGGGCCCGTCGTAGCTGCAGCCCATCGTCAATGGCGAATGCCACCACACGCCCAATCAGTCGCAGAAAGCCGATATCTTCCTGGCTGTACGAGGTCACCTGGTCGCTGACAATCCCGAACGCGCCGAGCCGGCGATGCGGGGTGGTCAGCGGTACGCCAATCGTCGACCCCAGCCGGATGTTCATCTTTTTCGCCTCTTCACGAAATCGCGCAAATCGTTGCTCGGTATTCCAGTCGGGAATATAGAGAGGCTGATGACTATCGGAGGATTCCCAGCCTGGCAGCTCTTCAATTGGGGTGAAGGGTAGGGAGAGTGGAGTCCTGCCGAATTCCAGGAATTCGATTTCTTTGGAACCCTCCCTGCATACCGCGAGATACATGTGATTGAAGTACAGGAATTCACCAAGAATGCCGGACAGTTGTTTTACCAACTCTGCAGGGTCGCCACACGCGGAAATCGCTTCGCTGATGCGAAGCACGGCTTCATAATGCTGCAGTGGCGTTTCCACGGGGATGCGCGTATCGGTGCTCATGTCGTGTATGAAGAGTAGACCGGCTACTCGCCACAGTATAGCGCCAGAGAAAGCAAAGTTGCAGCTTGCTGAAGATTTGTCTTTGCGTTCATCGTGGGCGAATGATTCGCCCTCAGTAAGGAGAAAACCAAATCGCGTATTTGAGGAGTGTCAATCGCGGCTCAATCCGAGTTCGTCGGGAACAGAAGATGGCTTTAGTATGTGGCCCTTGCTCGCCTTGCCGAAACGGCGAGTGAGAGCGATTCGAATGTTTGCTCGACTCGCCCTCATTTCACCTCCACGTGGTTTGACCCTGGTGGATCGCGGCGCGGCTCCGCGCCACTGCTTTCATTTCGTTAGAACCGGAACACGATGCCAGCAGTCGGCAGTGCAAGATGTGTCCAGGTATCGGTATTCAGGCTGGCGACCTTGAAATCTGGCGCTTTGTACACAAACCCGCGATACTCAGCTCGCAGAGACAGATGCCTGGAGAGGAAATAGTCCGCGCCACCGCCATAGAGGAATGCGCCACGGTTCTGCTGCGACGCACCCACGAAAGTTCCGCCTGCATTGTTCGTGGGATCGAAAACCAGAGCACCGCCACCACCAAGCACATAGGGCTGTACACGGCGATACCCCGGCAGTTTCACTACGGCCGCGCCTGTAATCTGATGGATGTTGGACTGCACACGCCCCGGAAGAAGCCCGGAATAGAGTTGGGTATTGCGCGAGTAGCCATAATCGCCCTCGGCTGCCAGCCAGCGATTGATGCTGTAGCGGTAGCCAACCAGGAAGCCGCCAGACTGCGTGGCCTGATTGCGAACGCCGTTTCCCTCACTATCTTTGGTAAAAAATCCGGAACCCTGCACGGTGATCTGTGATTTCATTTCCTGCGCGGCGGCACGCAGGGACAGCAATGCCACGGAAGCGATAAAAACTATCGCAGCTTGCCAGATCAAAGAACCTCTTGAACTCGAATATGTCATAACGATGTCCCCTTTTCTATTCGTCTTACTTGGGAGCGCCTTAACTCTTTGTCATCCCACCTTTCTCTAAAGCAAATGTCATGCCAAAACGGCTTGTTGGTAAGTGGTGGAAAAGACAAGGACTCGGAACATTCCTGGTCAGCTGGATAGTGTTGACGTCGACAGTGTCGATAGTTCGTCGACAGTGACAGCGACTCAAGGAAAGAGCGCCAGCTTTTAAATCCAGAACCAGCAATGGACGCTTGTGCCGCAGCGTTCACAATGCAGCGTGAAGTGACGGGTGCAGGTAGATTTAAGAAGAGTTTGAACGTGCGCACCGCAGAGTGGATGTTCCAGCAGATACTGGAGGATCAACAGCAAGCAGAGAATGCCACGCGTTCTCTGAGGCTATCTCACTCGAAAATATAGGATATTCGACTCAGATCTACTTTGGCACACTATGTGCTCTGCTCATTAGAGTCTGTAACCGGAAGGTTGGACAGTATGAATCAAGAATGTCCATTCAGTTTACTGACAGAACCTGCGCTGTCTTAAGGAGGTAACGTGAACTGGCTGACGGGAATTTTTCAATCGCTTTGGGCTTACCTTTTTGGTTGCATCCATCACCACACTACGTGGCCGCAGCGTAACCGTACGGGGTTCGATCACGTGTGTTGCCTCGATTGCGGGAAAGACCTTCCATATTCCTGGACACAAATGCGCATCGTGACTCGAGCAGAACTACTGGCAGAGCACAACCATGAAGCAAGGAAGCACGTTGACCGAGTACTGGTATTCGGCCACAAAGATTCCAGCACGCCCCGGGCAACGGCAGCCTGAGAGCATTCTGAAATATCATCATTTCGTAGGGTATATCTACGGTCATCGAATTCTGGATGATCGTCGTATATTGGTCATGTTGATAAATACCGTGGACCAAATAAAAACATCAGGATGAACCAATCATCCGGAGCTGTGCCTGATAAACGGCAGCATACGTACTTCCATTTTCGTATAGCGAGGAGGCGACTCATGCATTCCGGACAATTCAACCGTCGCACATTTCTTATAAGCAGTGCGGGTCTGGCGCTCAGCCAGCTTATCTTCGGGCAGCAACCTAAGCACGGTGGCAGGGCTGCGCCCGCAGATCAGGGACACAACGGCGACCAGTGGAAACAGGACGCCGACCAGATTGTCCAAAACATGCTGGAGGGCGGACACATTCCGAGTGCAGTCATCGGAGTGGTGAAGGGCGGTCAGGTTGCGTACGTGAAAGGTTATGGAGTAAAGAAGCTCCCTAACGGCGACGTGCCCGAGGAAAATACCGTCTACTATATCGGCTCGCTCTCCAAGGCGCTGACTGCCGTCGGCGCCATGACGCTGGTGCAATCCGGCAAACTGGATCTCGACAGTCCGGCCAGCCAGTATATTCATGATCTCCCGGCCAGCTGGCGAGACATTACGGTCAGACAGTTTATGAGCCACACCAGCGGAATTCCCGATATCCCCAACCGGCAGAAAAATGCGCAGGACAATATAAACGGCGTATATCGGCTGATGGACAAACTTCCGATGGCGTCTCCGCCCGGAACCAGAGAGCAATACAACAACTTTAACTTCGCGGTGACGGGTAATCTGATCGAAGTGATCAGCGGCATGTCCTACGTGGATTTCATGAAGCGCAGCGTGTTCGGGCCGCTCGGAATGGACCACACCGGCATTGTGCTCGATCCGGACAATCACGCGACCGGATATCGCCTCGATGTAAATGGGGATCCGGCCGAGACGGACGCGCAAGTGCTCTCCTTCGGAATCCCATCCGGCGGCCTCGCTACCAATGTCTCGGACCTGCTGAAACTCGAAGATGCACTGCGCAGCCACAAAATGCTGCGCCCCAAATTCATGCAGGAGATGGTCCAGCCGGTGAAGGGTTTCGCTTCCACTCCTGGCTGGTTTACACGGAGCAGCCCCAGTGGCCTGGTCGTCTCCAAGAACGGGGCCGCGGTGGGATTCAGCAGTTTCTTCTCCTTTGTTCCGGACACAGGTGACGCCATCATTATGCTGCGGAACGCGCAGGGAAAAGGCATCGGCATTCAGGGACCCAGCAACCAGATACTGCACGCTTGCTGTGGAGTTCCCGGCCATGGAGGTAAGGAGTCCGAGGACAAAGAATAGTGCGGCTGGGTGAGGAAAGGCGTCGGGGATGAAATCTCATCCCCGCGTGACCACACCTGGCTCGCTGCCTGCTTAGAACTGATGAATACGCCTCAGTGAGAATGACGGCCGTCAAGGCTCAGCGGGCCCGATCCGAACTGGGTGATCAGCAATGCGCCTCCGAGCATGGAAATGTTCTTCATGAACATGATCATCTGTATCTGCGCCGTCCCCGGATCCGCGACTCCCCAGAATTTGTGCATCGTGAAGGTCACGGGAACGAGAAACAGGGCAATCAGCCAGGCGCCAAGCCTGGAGCGATAGCCAAACAGGACGCTCAAGCCTCCCAGCAGTGACATGACTCCGGACAATGGAACCGCCAGCGAAGCGAGTGGCACGCCCTGGGATGCTGCAAATCCGATCGTCTGTTTGCTGAAATGGTTGAGCCCGGACATGATGAAAATAAGCCCGAACAGAAAACGCCCGAGAAGCACCACACCGCCTTTGGAAATACTCTGAGCCTGAACTCCGTAAGAAATTGCTGTTGAACTTGCTGCCATAATACTTCCTCCTTTTTCATGAGCGGAAATGCTCACGTGTCACCTGGAAGAACAGCAAGTTTCGCGCCAAAGACTGGAGCCGGGCTATGTGCTTGAAAATCAAAGGCAGTATGAAAGAGACAATGCTGAGCTGTCGATCAACTGTTGATGGTGTCGAAGACACAGCGACAGTCGACAATCCAGTTCAGGATTTAGACCAGGGCTGCACGAACATGGCAGAATAGCCTGATGCCAGTTAATCGTATTCCTGACTTTCTCTACGGTACTGCCTGGAAAGAAGACCGCACCGCTGCTCTTACCGAGTTGGCGCTGCGAATGGGGTTTCGCGGCATTGACACGGCCAATCAGCGGCGGCACTACGCTGAAGCCGAAGTCGGGCAGGGACTGGCCGCCGCTTATCGAGCGGGTGTGGTCACGCGCGAGGAACTTTTTCTCCAGACAAAATTCACGTATCAGGCTGGCCAGGACCACCGGCTTCCTTACGATCCGGCAGCCACGCTCTCGGAGCAGGTTGCGCAGTCCATGGCCAGTTCACTGGAGCATCTGGACACGGACCACGTTGACAGTTACGTTCTGCACGGCCCTTCTTCCGGTTATGACTGGACCGAAGCTGATGCCGAGGTCTGGGAAGCAATGGTGAAAGAGCGCGATGCCGGTCGCACGCGTTTACTGGGCGTGAGCAACGTAAGGCTGCGGCATTTAGAGCAGATGGCGTCCGCTCACAGCGAAGTGCCTGCGTTTGTACAGAACCGCTGTTATGCCTGCCTCGGCTGGGACCGCGAGGTCCGCGCATTCTGCCGCGAACGAAAGATCGTTTATCAGGGATTCTCTCTGCTTACAGCCAACGTGGAGATATTACGCCATCCGATGATCGCAAGCCTGGCCGCACGCGCGAACGCCACCGCAGCGCAGATTGTATTCGCCTTTGCCCGCAGCGTGGGCATGCTGCCGTTGACGGGAACTTCTGACTCCGGGCACATGACGCTGACACAGGAACAAGCGCAGGCCATCGAATCGCTGGCTGGTTGATTGGGCCCCGGGCTTTTTCTAAAATCTCGAATCCCGCGAAGTTTGCGGGTGAGGGAATCCATATCACAACAACGATCCGTGAGTATTGATAGCCCTAAAGATTACTGATGGCTATATGGATCTCTCACTTTGTTCGAGATTTCAGAAAAAAGAATTAGGCGTAAATCCCCGGCGCCTCATGCCCGAGCTTCTGCACATATTCCACGTACGACCCTGGATAAACAAGCGGCTCGCGCTCCGTTCCGCTCTCGCCGCCCAGTTCGAGGACGCGTGAGCCCAGACCGCGCAGGAACATGCGGTCGTGGGACACGAAGATCATGGTGCCTTCAAAATCTTTCAGTGCGTCCACCAGCATTTCCTTCGTAGCGAGATCCAGGTGGTTGGTCGGCTCGTCCAGCACCAAAAAGTTCGGCGGGTTATAGAGCATGCGCGCAATCGCGAGGCGCGATTTCTCGCCACCCGAGAGCGCGCGGACCTTTTTGTCCACGTCGTCGCCCGAGAACTGAAACGCGCCGGCGAGATTTCGCAGTGAGCCGAGGCTGTCCTGCGGAAAGTCTCGTTGCAACTGTTCGATGATGGTCAGGTTCGGGGCCAGAACGTCGAGCGATTGTTGGGCAAAATAGCCCATACTTAAACTCGCGCCCAGCCGGACATTTCCCGAATCGGGCGTGGTGGCGCCGGCGATCATCTTGAGCAGAGTGCTCTTGCCCGCGCCATTTCTTCCCATCACGGCCCAGCGTTCTCCGCGGCGGATGATCAGGCTGAAGCCCTCATAGATCACACGCGCGCCGTAGCTCTTGCGCAGGTCTTCAAGCACCGCTACCTGCTCACCGGAGCGCGGCGGAACGCGAAACTCGAACTTCACCACCTGTCGCTTCCTGGGCAACTCGATTTTCTCGATCTTGTCCAGAGCCTTGATGCGGCTTTGCACCTGGGCGGCCTTGGCGGCATGTGTCCGGAAGCGGTCAATGAAGCGCTGCTCCTTGGCCAGCATGGATTGCTGCCGGGCAAACGCCGCCTGCTGATTGGTCTCGCGGATGGAGCGCTCGCGCTCGTAAAAATCGTAGTTGCCCGAGTACGTGACGATCTCACCGGCATCGATCTCGGCAATTTTTGAGACCAGGCGGTTCATGAACTCGCGATCATGCGAGGTCATGAGCAGCGCTCCGGAGAATGACCGGAGAAACTGCTCCAGCCAGATGATGGACTCAATGTCGAGGTGGTTCGTAGGCTCGTCCATCAGCAACACGTCAGGCCGGCCAAGCAGCACACGGGCCAGCGCCACGCGCATCTTCCACCCGCCGGACATGGCGCCGACATCGCCGTCAATCTGGTCGTCCTTGAACCCCAGGCCGTGCAGCACCTCGCGGGCCTGGGCCTCAAGCGCATAGCCGCCCAGATGCTCGTACTCTTCCTGTACGTCGCCAAAGCGCGCCAGAATGCGGTCCATTTCGTCCACGCGCCCGGGATCTTCCATGGCCCGCTGCAAGCCCTCAAGCTCGTGATGAAGATCACCGACCCGTCCGCTGCCGGCAATGGCCTCGTCCAGCACCGAACGCCCCTGCATCTCCTCCACGTCCTGACGGAAGTAGCCAATGGTCAGCTTTCTGGGGACAGAGACCTCGCCTTCGTCAGGGAGTTCCTCGCCTACCACCATGCGAAAGAGCGTCGTTTTGCCAGCGCCGTTGGGCCCAACCAACCCGACCTTCTCACCGGGATTCAACTGAAAAGAAGCATCAACGAAAATCAGCTGTTTGCCATACTGCTTATTGATATTTGAGAAAGAAATCATTCAGAGCCAAGCTAACAGAATGGGACGTGGTTAGGCGAGTGGCGGACATCACAATGTTGCGGCATCAGGTTGGTCTCACCATCGGGCCAACGGCCCCGCACCGCCCGCGGTGGTTCTGCTGTTCGCCCGTCCACAGGTGTGCCGGGGCCTGCCTGTACCGGCACAGAGCGGCCATCCGGAAACAGGAGCACTACATCACACATTCTGACGGGAGGTTACAGATTCATGTTTGAACGACGACTCAATCTCGCTGACATCTTCCTGATTGCGGGAACGCGTGTGGCCCTGGGCATCGGCATTGGTCTCCTGCTTTCCGAACGGCTCAACAGTGGCCAGCGCAAAGCTGCTGGCTGGTCGCTCCTCGCGGTGGGGGCCGGCACCACGATTCCGCTGGTAATCAATCTGGTAAGAAAGCCGGCCGGGTTTTCCAGTATCGATCGGGAACACGCCGCATAAAAACCCGCGAACAGGAGCGAAAGGACTTCAGATATGCCGGACGATCTCAGAATTACAGTGAATGAGCTAAAAAAGAGGATGGAAGCGGGTGAGGATTTTGTGGTGATTGATACTCGCAATCCACAGGCATGGGCACAGTCGGATGTAATGCTGCCGGAAGCGCTTCGCCTTCCTCTGGACAATCTCGAAGAGCACCTGCGGGAGATTCCCCAAAACAAACCGATTGTCACGTACTGCACGTGACCGAATGAAGCTTCCAGCGCCAGGCTGGCGCAAAAGCTGAGAGAAAATGGATACAGGAACGTCTGGGCCCTTCAAGGCGGATTAGACGCATGGCGAAACGCAGGCTTGCCTCTTGAACCGAAACGGGAGGCGGCGTGAACCGGCAATTAGGTGATCGTGTCCGTTACGGTACAGTTTCCTGCTTCCTGAAGCAGGTTCAGTGCGAACACCAAGGCAGTTGGCACGAAAGAAAAGGCCGCCCAAAAGCTGGCGGCCTGCTGAGGATTTGCCCCTGAATTAGAGAGTTGATTCAATTTCGAAACCCCAGGCTTCGAGCAGGGGTTCCGGGATATACTTGGAATTCTTATTGCGCCGTGCCCATTCGCGCAGACGAGTGGAGCGAATATACTGGTCAGGAGTGAGTTTGAACTCCTTCACCGCCTGCTCGAAAGAAGTAACAACCGGAATCACCGGGCCAATTGGCTCCGGCTTTCCCCAGTTGGGATTACCGCGTCTCTTTGCCATGATCTTTTGTCCTGCCTTTTAAATAGGAATATGGAAAATAAAAGTCTTGCCTATTTTTGATTCCCTGAACCCGCTTTTGGATTCTTAAGAGCAAATCCGCCCACGGTTCCCCCGCACAGTGCCAAGGAGCGTTATAAAAACTATTGATTATAGGCAGGTTTTTGGCTTTTTGCAAAGAAAAATTTGCGAGTATATGATTTTTCAGAGTTGTTTAAATTACATAATTTCACAATTAGACTTCCTGTTTATTAAGAGAAATCACCTGGTTTTAGGTGATCAACGGAACCCAGCTTACAATTTATAATATCAAACTGCGTCAAGGCTATGTAAATCCATAACCATCAACGCTTTGGGGGGATTTGCATTCCGGGTGCTTTCGTTTTGCGCGATCCGGCATATAAAATAGAAAAATTGTGCCGGGATGGCGGAACTGGCAGACGCAGCGGACTTAAAATCCGCAGCCCTTAAACGGGGCGTGGGGGTTCGAGTCCCCCTCTCGGCACCAACTAACTTACTGATGCAAAAAGGGTTAGTTCACATTATGCGGAATGGCTGCACGCCGCTAGCGCGGCGTGCGGTGGTTTATTTTCCTCCGGCGTTTACAACTTGCGAGGTTGCTTGTAAATCTCCTGCGCGATTGTTTCAATCCACGTGCCCGCACGGGCACGACTTTCATTGTGGTGCTATTGTAGATCTCGTTTCAATCCACGTGCCCGCACGGGGCACGAATGCTTCCAGCCGAACATAGGCAAAATCACTGGTGTATGTGTGAATCTCGTCTACCTACAGGACTGAGCGAAAAACAACTCCCTTCGGCAAATCCTGCTGTGCTGGAAGAGCTACTTTGTACTCTGCAAATCTGCGGGGCGCCTGTGAGCCTTCGATTTTTATCATTTCAAACAACTTATGCGACGGAGCATTCCCCAGTGCGGACTCGTGCTCGAATAAATAGAGCCCTCGCACCGACATCTCTCCTCGGGCGGCTGAGCGGTCATGTTCAAAAAGGTTGGACAACGATTGAAAAAACAATTCCAAATCGGTCTCAGTAAAACCGGTATCTTTCGCGAAGAAAGGCGAGACGTGCCCATGCGCGCGATAGAGAGCATAAGGGATCGCGTGCTTTCTGCCCATCTGTCCGCTGGAGGCCTTTTCGTCGCCTGCGGTATTGGCCCGGAAGGTATCACCAGCATTGGTCAGCGCCACGCGTGTGATCGTGTGCTCGATGCTCAACACGGGCGATTGTGAGGTTGCGAAGCTAAGTTGCACAGGGCCGCGGACCTGTCCACAATTCCAGAGCTTTTGCGCTCCCTTCGTTTTGCGTTTTGCAAACTCCCTGCTGCCGTCATCCTCTTCGGATTTACCGGTGGTCATGACCGCGCCGAATGTACGAACGTCATAAAAGTTCCTGCACATCCACTGGCGCGCCATCTCATTCGGCCGGTCGTCTGCCGCGGTCTCGACGGCCAGATAAGCTCGCTTCTGTTCTCGTGCGAGAATGCCGCGTTCCTTGACGTAAATGTCATAAGGCGGCACGCATTCCCTGGTGAGGGCAACAAAGTTCCTGACCTTTCTCTTCAGGCATACGTCCGTAACCAACCCATAACCGGTTTCCGGATCGATTCTCGGAGCATTGCCTGAGTCAGGATCGCCATTGGGGTTCCCGTGCGTCACATCAA
>DASSEH010000233.1:0-93402 GCA_035695325.1 Candidatus Angelobacter sp. | reverse complement strand
TGCGCGCCATCAAGGCTCGTACTTTGGAAACCCTGGAGCAAGCCATCACTCAGGCTTTGGCTTCTATTACCCAGGACAATGCTCTGGCCTGGTTTCAGCATTGTGGCTATCCATCCCAATCGATTCCGAAAATGGTCTAATTGCTCTTTCCCATGATCTTCACCAGCACTCTCTGCGCGAATGGCATGTAGATCAATGCCGCGGCGCTGCCCAGTGCCAGGCCCAGGCCGATGCGGTCTTCAATCAGCAGCGGCGAGAGCGCCCAAAGCATATCGAGCGCCAGTAATGCGGGAAACAATACCCGATATTTTTCGCCCAGCAGGTGATAATCAAACGCCGTGGCCGTGAGCAGATACAGCCGCACCACCAGCCCAACCAGTGACGTAACCAGAAAGACGACAAAAACAATCCGGCTGCCGCTGCGCCATACATTTTCCGAGGCGCGATAAAGCTGCCGCCAGTCAAACAGTGCGCTCAGATAGAAAATGAAGTACATGATCTGAGCCAGACTGAACAGAATCCGCGCGGTTGTGCGGCTGGCGCGCGGCAACTCCTGCTCGACCGTTGGCTGTGGCTCCACGGCCTTTTCCACATGGACGGGTGTCTGAGGAGCAACGGGTTCGCTCGGCAAGGGAACAGCCGGCGGTTCCTGTACAGCCGTGACCGCTTCTAAAAACCGATAACCGCGTTTGGCGATAGTCTCGATATAACGCGGGCTGCTGGCGGAGTCGCCCAGCACGTCGCGCAGCTTGACCATCGCCGTGTTGAGGCCGTGGTCAAAGTCCACAAAGGTATCTTCCGGCCACAGCCGCTGCCGCAGCTCATCTCGGGTCACAACGTCTCCAGGGCGCTCCAAAAGCGTCAGCAGCACCTGAAAGGGCTGCATCTGCAGCTTCACTCGCGTGCCGTTGCGGCGCAACTCGGCTGCTTTCACGTCCGCCTCAAAGACAGAAAAGCGATATCTCGAAACATCTCCCATAATTTTGCAGTGCGACAAAAGAGTCTAGCACTGCCATCCCTGCGCGCAATTTCGCGGCAAAAAGCGGGAGTCATTAGAATAAACATCATGGATGCCCGGTACCGGCAGACGCTTGGTCTTGCGTTGATTGCTTTGTTAATCGTGATCGTTGTACTGCTGCGCCGCCTGTGGAGCGGAGCTTGAACCAGCCACTTTTAGTCGTGGTTCTCGGCCCAACCGCAAGTGGTAAGTCTTCCCTCGCGCAGAGTCTGGCAGCGAAACTGAATGGAGAGATTGTCAGTTGTGATTCCGTGGCCGTCTATCGCCACCTCGACATCGGCGCAGCCAAGCCTTCACCCGAAGACCTCCGCCGTCTTCCACATCATCTGCTTGATGTGGTCTCGCCTGCCGAACCCTTCACCGCCGGAGATTATTCGCGCCTCGCCCGCGCTGCGATTCACGACATCAGCTCGCGCCGCCGTTTGCCTATCGTGGTGGGCGGTACAGGATTATATTTGCGCGCGCTGCTGGAAGGCCTTTTTGCCGGGCCGCCGCGCTCGGAAGAGCTGCGGCAGCGTTTGCGCCGGCGGGCGGCAGAGCGAGGAGCGCAGTATCTGCATCGCATCTTGTTCCGCCTGGATGCGGCAGCAGCCCGCGCTATCCATGCCAATGATGCTGCAAAGATCGTGCGGGCCGTGGAGGTCTGCCTGAGCGCACGCCAGCCGATGACGGAACTGTGGCAGCAGGGCCGTGACCCATTGCAGGGTTTCAGGATCGTTCATATTGGGCTGAATCCCGAGCGCACGGCCCTGTATGAACGCATCAATCTGCGCGCGCAGAAGATGTTTGAACATGGCCTGGTCGAGGAGACAAAGGCATTGTTGGAACGCTATGGCCCTGTGCGTCCTCTGGATTCCCTGGGCTACCGGCAGGCCATGCAGTATCTGCAGGGCACGCTGACCCTGCCGGAAGCAATTGCCGCCGCCCAGCAGGCCCACCGCAATTACGCCAAGCGGCAAATTACCTGGTTCAAGCGTGAGCCTGATGTTCAGTGGTTTCCAGGGTTTGGCTCGGATCGCGGCATAGAGGAACGCTGCGTGGAATTGGTGCGGAGCTTAGTCGATTTGTCCCCGGCTTCGCAATAAATGCCCGGTCAATCTCAACTTCGCTGTTCCTGTGGTTCCATGGTTTTGTTTGCGGACCTTCTCCGGACATCGTCCACGGTTTGCCGGGCCAGCACTTCGCCATCCTTAAAGACCGGCTGGAGCAGATCGAAGCTGTCTTTGTTTTCACGGCTTGCACGCCGCTGCTGGACCGTAGTCCATTTGCCGTTACTGTGATGAAGACTAAGCCGTCCGCGCTTGGATGCCTTGGCGTGACCATCAACCGGATCTTTGAATACCTCATGCTCCTCTCCGTTGACCGTCACGGCCGAGCACTTAAAGGCAAACTGCTGTGTGTCCCGATTGAGTTGCTGCAGCAGCGCGCCGCCCATGCCAAAGGCAATGTTGTCTGCCGACCATCCGGAACGGTTCATCACCGTGAGTGTGTCCTGAATGGTCCAGTAATTGACGCCATCGCCCTGAATGACCCGCAATTTGGGATTGAGAACGCGATAACCTTTTCCATTGATTTCGTATCCGAACCTGCTGCCCAGAATTTCCAAAACTTTCAGCACCACTTCTTTGGGATTTCCTGAATCAGGGCGGATCACCAAAATGCCATTGCGCTGCAGTACCTGCTCCCGCAGCACCTCGCCCCACAGCTTTTCACAGGCTTCATAGACGTTATAAGAGTCGCTCACCACGGCCACCACACCTTCAGGAAACTGAGTGAGCATGTTCTTGAAGGCCAGGACCTCATTCTCCCGCCCCCAGGAAGTAATGGTCGAGTGCTCGGCGGCGGGAATGCTGAAGCCTTCCATTTGCGCCGAACCGTAATACTTCTGCAGTAGACGAATGCCGGCCACCGTGTCCGTCCCTTTGAAGTTCATCAGGTGGGCCGCGGCGCCGATGCCCGCGGTCTCCTCGCTGGAAACACCGCGGTAGCCAAAGTCGTGCAGCTTAAAATCCACCAGCGAAGGGTCGCCCGAGCGCTCCAGCGCCGCCAGAACCACGGTCCGGATAGCATGGGAGAGCGTGGCCACCGTGGTGGGATACCACACCTTGAGCAGCAGAGTCTCCAGATAGTTGGGCAGCCACCAGCACTCAGGATCGGTGTTTTCAATCGTGACCAGAACATTCAGCACGTCCACCAGCGTGCCCTCGGGCACGGCGCGGATAATCACGGGCAGCCTGCCTCCGTGCTGGCGAACAATATGCCGCCATCCATTTGCATTGAAGATTCCCGGTCCAATGTGCTGCTCGACAAAATTTGCCGCTTCGGTGATGTCCTCTTCGTTCACTACCTGGCCGGAGAGATACTCAAGCAGGTAATACTGCAGCCCAAAGAACAGGGTCTGCGCAAACATTCCGCCGCGCGATTCGAGGTAGCTGTAGACATACTGCGTGCCTGGCGGATACTGCTTCCAGTGCGTGAACTTGTAACTGTCGGTTTGAAGAATGAGATTGCGCGCGCAGGTCTTCAGCATGGGCGTACTTGATTGTAGTCCGATTTGCAGGCTGGCTGTTGGCTCCTGGCCTTTGGCTTTTAGCTACCGGTCCAGGCAAATTTTTGAGATCGGAATTTTAGACCGGGAAAGAACCACAAGACGCCATCATGAGAGGTGTTTCTGGAGCCGACGATCGGAATTGAACCGATGACCTGTCGATTACGAATCGACTGCTCTACCAACTGAGCTACGTCGGCCCGTTCATGGCGGGGACAAATTGAGTTTATCATCACTGCTTAATTTCTGCTTGTCCGGTGAATGCCCTGGATTGCCTTTACCGAGAATCCGCGCGGGAGTGGAAAACACGGTTTATACGCGGTTTTCCACATTAAATCATTGATTCCATGAACTTTGCTCTTGCTATTTACTTTTGAGATTCGCATAATGTTCTGTACTACCGAGACCGCGTGGCGCCAAAGCCAGGGTGGATCAAGGCAAAGGTGGAAAGATACAATCGAGCGGACGTCCTTCGGATACTGCACATCACAGCGCGGCAGCTGGCCGGCTGGGAAAAGTCCCACCTGTTTCCGGTAGCAGAAACTTACTCTTTCTTTGATCTCCTGCAACTGAAAAAATTACGTGATCTGCGCGCCAAGCGGGTGCGCTCGGCCGTGATCCGCGATTCTCTGCGCGCCATGCAGCAGCAGGTGGCGGGCATGGAAAACCCATTGCTGGAAGCGAGTGTATTCACCAGCAAATCGCGCGTGGCTTTTCGCCATCAGGGCGCGGCGCTGGAGCCGCTGGCGGGGCAGTTCGTCATGGATTTTACCGACCGCCGCGTGGTTGAGTCCGCCAGGGTTCGCCCCATGCTTACGCTCGAAACCGCGGCTGATTACTTTACGCGCGGCGTGGTGCTCGAAGAAGACACGGCGACCCAGGTGGAAGCGATTGAATGCTACAAAAAGTGCATTGCGCTTGACCCCATGCACGCCGCCGCTCACATCAATCTGGGCACCCTTTATTACAATCGCCAGGATTTCGCGAGCGCGGAACTCTTTTATCGCAAAGCGATTGAGGTCGATTCCCGCTACGCCCTGGCTTACTTCGATCTGGGGAACGTGCTGGATGAAACCAGCCGGCTGGAAGAGGCCATCCAGTCGTATCAGTCGGCCATCACTCTGGCGCCCACTTACGCCGATGCACACTACAATCTTGCGCTGGCCCTCGAAAAATCCCGCCAGCCGCGCAAAGCCCTTCGCCACTGGCAGGCCTATGCCCGGCTCGATAGCATTGGTCCCTGGGCGCTCCACGCCAAAAATCAAATCAGGAAGATTTTGTCGGCGGACAGTCTGAAGGTTGTCACGCGCAGAAGTTAGTAGCTTTTCCGCGAACGCATTTTCTCGTTTAAAACGCCAGCAGGATTCTCAGATCGCGGACATTGGTTCCCGTAGGGCCGGTCTGGATTACGTCGTCCAGCTTCTTGAGCAGAGGGAACGCATTGAAGGTGCGGAAGTGCTCCGGTAAATCGAGACCTGCAATGCGCGCACGCTCTGCCGTTGTTCCATCCACCACGCCGCCCGCGGCCGGACTGTTGCCGTCAATGCCGTCCGTCCCGGCGCTGAGCACCACAATATTCTCGCTCGCAATTTTTTCCGCGCAGTAAAGCGCAAAGTGCTGGTTGCGTCCGCCGGCGCCCGATGGCTCCGCGACTCGCACTGTAACTTCACCGCCCGAGACAATGCAGGCCCTGGCCGAGCGCTGCTTCAGCGTGCGCAGCCGTGCCAGCAGATAATCCGCGGCTTTGGCGAAATCCCAGTCATCACAGGAAGAATCGATTTCCACGGTAAAGCCCTGGCGGCCGATCATTTCGGCGGCTGCTTTTTCCGCCGTCTCACTGGACAATATCTTCCACCAGCGTGAGCGGGCAAAGGCCGCATCGTCCTGTTTGGGCGTCTCTTCGAGGGCGCGCTTTTCAAACAGCTCGCGCACGGAAGCAGGGAAGTCTCTTAGCATGGAATGCTCCGCGGCAATGCGGTAACAGTCTTCCGCCGTGGACGAGTCGGGCATGGTGGGGCCGGAGGCCAGCGAATCCAGTGCGTTTTCCGGGACATCGGAAATCAGGATCGAGACCTGCTGCGCGCCCTGGGCGGCGCGGGCCATGCGTCCGCCTTTGACTGCTGAGAGATGTTTGCGCACCGCGTTGATCTGAGTAATCGGTGCGCCGGATTGCACCAGCACACGATACGTTGCCCTGAGATCGTCCACGGAGATGTCTTCATCCACCGGTTTCTCTACCACAGCGGAGCCGCCGCCGCTGATCATGAAGAGCGCCAGCGACTGAGAATTCAAGGCACTGAGAGACTTTAAAATCGCGCTGGCGGCGCGCAGCGATTCTTCATTGGGATGGGGATGGCCACCCTGGAAATAGCGGTATCCGGGAATTTGAACGGCTTGCTGATTGGGGTCGGCCACAATACCGCCGATGGCCGGACCAGTCTGGCTGGCCAGAGCTTCCGCCATGGCGTGTCCGGCTTTGCCGAATGAAATCACCAGCACTCGGGCGTACGAGCGCAGATCATAAAGGTCATCGCAGATGCGCAGCACACCGCGATCATAGGAAACGTGGCGCGCAAAAGCCTGGCCGACTCCCGCTTCTGCCACGGCGTGCAGGAACGCCTCCCGCGCCAGGGCGCGCATGGCATGGGTCGTCATCAGCCCGCCCCGGTTCGGCGGCCTGCTGCCTGAAAGAGCTTCTGCACCCAATCCTGGATTGCGGACTGCATCTCCGCAAGATGGCCTTCAAAAAAATGGTCGCCACCTTCGACAATCACCATTTCTTTGGCGCTGCCTCCGGCGAATTCATATATCTGGCGAAGATTTTCCTGGGGACTGAACTGGTCGTGCGAGCCGCTGACAAATAATTTGGGCTTAATGCAGTCCTTAAGAAATTGATAGGTGTACGTGCGGCCTTCCACGGCTACTGGCAGCCCCAGCGCAATCATGCCGGCAACCCGGCCATCCGGGCACGCGGCCCGCATGCCGGTGGCTGAGCCAAAGGAAAAACCGCAAAAAATAATCGGCTTGTGAAACTCCTGGTCCAGCCAGTCGAGGGCCGCTTGTACGTCATTCACTTCACCGCGCCCGTGGTCGTGGCTGCCTTCGCTCAGTCCCGCGCCGCGAAAATTGAAGCGCAGCACGGGAAAGCCAAAACCGTTCAGCGTCTTCATGGCGTGGTAAACCACCTTGTTGTGGACCGTGCCTCCATACAGCGGATGCGGATGGCACACCAGCGCGGCATGGGTCGCGTCTGCCTGGCCTGCATTCAGCAGGGCTTCCAGTCGGCCGGCTGGACCGTTGAGAAAAAAGCTCTTGATGCCGTTTGTCACCCCTTTCTTTTATCAGAGATTCTGCATATCGGGGAACTCAGGGAAATTGGGTAATCTGGTAACTTGTATTTGCAGAGATTTTTAGACCGTACATCTCAATCATTCTTATGTCTTCCATCGATCCAATTCGACTGACCCGTCTTCTGGTAGATATTGAATCCATCTCCGGCAATGAAGCTGCCGTGGGCGCCACTCTGTACGAAGAGCTGGGCAAACTCGGCTATACGGTGCACAAGGTTCCCGTGGCCCACGAGAGGTTTAACGTGATGGCGACGGTGGATGATCGGACGCCCAGCGTGGTTTTTTCCACGCACATGGATACCGTGCCGCCGTTTATTCCGTCGTCAGAAGATAACGACAATATTTACGGACGCGGGACCTGCGATGCCAAGGGCATTATCGCCGCGCAGGTGGCGGCTTGCGAGCTTCTGCGCAAAGAGGGCGCCGCGGTGGGAATGCTTTTCCTGGTGGGTGAAGAGCGCGACAGTCTGGGAGCCAAAACTGCCAACAAAAACCCCCTGCGCAGCCGTTTTCTGATCAACGGCGAGCCCACGGAAAACAAGATTGCCCTCGCCTCCAAAGGCGCGCTGCGCGCGGAGATCACGGCGCGGGGAAGAATGGCGCATTCGGCGTATCCGAATTTGGGTGAATCGGCGATTGAAAAGCTGCTATCTGCTCTGGAGCGGCTGCGCACCATGCAGTTGCCGCACAATGCTGAAGTCGGCCCCTGCACCATGAATATTGGGGTGATCGAGGGAGGCCGAGCGCCCAACGTAATTCCCGATCACGCCCGCGCACAGCTGCTGTACCGGCTGGTTGGGCCGTCGGAAGAGCTGCGCCGCGAAACCGCCAAAGCAATCGCGGGACTGGCGGAAGTCGAGTTCGTGCTGGAAATTCCTTTTGTGAAACTGCGGACCGTTCCCGGCATTGAAACCATGGTCGCGGCTTTCACCACCGATATACCCGCACTCAGCCAGTGGGGCGAACCGGTGCTGCTTGGTCCGGGTTCTATTCACGTGGCCCACACGGAGCGCGAGTACATTTCCAAAAAGCAGCTTCTGGACGCCGTGGACTTATACCGCAATGTCGCTGGGCAACTTCTTCAGCAGCCCGCCTGAAACAAACTGGGCTGATTTGTGGTTGTGGGCTAAGTTAAATTTCCCCAGGCTGCTCTGAAATTACGTAGCGCGGTTCGGCTCAAGTAATCTGAAATCATGCCCAGTAAAAAAGACAGAGAAACCGAAGGCCAAAACGATTGCCAAAAAACAGGGCAAGAAGCTCGGCAGCCGAGAAGATGTTAATCAGGCCGCTTTCCGTGTTGTCAGGGAGGTCACAAACAGGTAATATGCGGGCTTGCGGTTAGAGGTTGCAATTTTTCCCTTGACGTGTAATGCTCCCATTATGCAAAAGCGGTCAAGCAAAGATGTCAATATGATTGCAAGTCACATTGCTAATGAAACAGCGGGGATTGATCTGGAAGGTAAAAACCCAGCGGCAGTCGCACTGGGCAGGCGTGGCGGCCTAAAGGGTGGTAAGGCCAGGGCTGCGAAGCTCACAGCTCAGCAGCGTAGCGAGATTGCAAGAGTAGCTGCCAATTCGAGGTGGGCAGAGAAAGGCAAGTGAGTAATGGCAAGTCCGGCAACTGGAGCACCAGCCGCAAGCATCCCAGCAACCGCTAACGAATTTATAGAACATGAATTGCATTCACGGCTAACTGCGATTGAATCGGCTTTTAATGCTGATGCTCTCGCTTTCAATGGACCAATTTATTTTGCCGTAGATGACATTATGCGTAAGGTCGTAGAAAAAAAATGCCAGAATCAGGCGCACAACAAAATCGTCATACTTATTACGACGGAGGGCGGTTATTTGGAGCCAGTGCGCAGAATGGTTGAGGTTCTAAGGCGGCATTACCAAGGGGTTGAGTTCATAATCCCCGATTCGGCGTATTCAGCAGGAACTGTTTTCGTGATGTCCGGTGATGCGATTCACATGGACTATTATTCTCGACTTGGTCCAATTGATCCGCAGATCGAAACAGCGCAGGGACGCATGGTGTCTGCACTGGGGAAACTTGAAAAATACGAGGCCTTGATTGCTAAAGCGCAGAAGGGAAATATCACTGCCGCAGAAGTTCAACTGTTGATAGATGGTTTCGATCAAGCAGAACTGTACCACTATGAGCAGGAAAGAGATTTATCGATTGCGCTGCTGGAAGAATGGCTGGTCAAATACAAATTTAAGAATTGGAGCGTAACAGATACTCAAAAAACTCCAGTAACGGAACAAATGAAAAAAGACCGTGCATCTTATATTGGCAGTGAGTTAAACAACACAAAGAGATGGCATTCTCATGGGTATGGTATATCGATGGATGTCCTGCAGAAAGATCTTAAGTTGATAGTGGATGATTATGGCAATGACAAAGCTTTGTCAGAGAATATAAGACGCTACCACGACCTATTGTCAGACTATATGTCGAAACGGGGATGTAGGGGTGTTTTGCATGTTCCCCAAGACTATAGACAATATATGTAAGTAGGAGAAAGGAGAATCTCTATGCCACAAAAAATAGACATCCAGGAAATAGTTAAGGACAATCCGCAAGTTGATTTAGCCCAGCTTGAAGAGTGGCGCAATTTGCGAGAAATGATTCGCGTGCAAGGTAGAGACCGTAATCGTCATTTGTGCACGTATCCGATGCAGGGGCGTAGGGCGCAAATAGTGGACGACAATGATAGTGACGCTCGTGTAATCCATTTAACGGGTCGGAAATAACATTTGAATTCTTGACCGCTCAAGAATAAAATTTGTCTATGTACAAGCGGCAAGTACGTGATTACCGTAAATTCCCAGGGATTTCAGGCAGTCAGCGATCTGGTGACCGTGGAAGAAACCAGGCTTTTGGAATTGCAGCTCAAACTGCCTGTTGCCGGAACAAAGATGGAAATATCAGTACAAAGCAAGCCCGGTGATGGTTCAGGGCATAACCGCCGGGGTCATTTCCAGCCGTGATTCCGGGTTTCCTGCGCAGGGTATCTCCTCGGGCAGGCCCCAGCCGTTGCAGCACTGAAAAGCGATTAAACGTGAATGCTCTTTTCCGCCAGGGTTCGATTCATGATCTTCTCCACATTGGCCAAAGCGGCGTCCAGGCCAACCTGCGGCAATTGACTGGACGACTGGCTGCGCGTGAACTTTGAAAGATCGCCAATAAGAGCGGTCATGCGATGAAGCGCCACTCTGATTTTTTCCATGCGCATGGAGAATTCAGGCGACTCGGCGGGAATGGGCAGCAGATCCAGGTTGCCGGACATGATCAGCACCAGATTATTGAATTCGTGCATGGCTGCTGCGGTGATCTGATTCAGCATCTCCAGTTGCTGCGCGCGCTGTAACTGCGCCTGGGCGCGCCGTCGCTCCACCGCATAGCGAATCACTCGGGAAAGAACGTTGACCAGCACCTCCGACTTCGCCAGATAGTCGTCCGCGCCGTTGCGGAGGGTCTGGAGCGCCAGTCGTTCATTGGCCTGAGTGGTGAGAACAATAATGGCGGCCCTGGGTCCAAGATCACGGATTGTTGGCAGCGGCTCCATGTCCTCCGGCTGGTTCGTTCCCAGCAGGATCACGTCATATCTCTGCCCCTGGGCCAGGGCGCTGATACCGGCAGGAGAGTTTTCCTTTATCGTGACCTCAAAATCCTCGTTGGTGCGGCCAATCAGCGCCCGGCGCAGCAGGGCGATATCGTCTGGATTATTTTCCAGCACCAGGACTTTAATAACATCCATAGCTTTTCGTCCTTCTGATTAAAATATCGGCCAGCCTGGAAAAAGCTTTAATCCAGCCGTGAATTCTGCTCGTGGAATGGCGGCGTGGTAATCTTTGAGGTCTTCCACAAATACCCATGAGTACCCCCTACCCTTCTCACGTTGACCTTCAGGCCACGGCCAGACAAATCATGCAGGAATACGGGTTTGAGCCCGGCTTTCCCGCCGATGCCCAGCAGCAGCTTTCGCAGCTGGTGGCCCACATGCCTCAGTTTTCCCCCGGCGGTGAGGTCCGCGATCTGCGTCACCTGCTTTGGTCTTCCATTGATAATGACACCTCGCGCGATCTCGACCAGATCGAGGTCGCCGAGCGCCTTCCCGATGGGCAGACAAAAATCCTTGTGGGGATTGCCGATGTGGATGTCTTTGTGCCCCAAAGCACTCCGCTGGACCGTCACGCCGCCAAAGAGACCACCACGGTTTACACCGGAGTATGCAATTTCCCCATGCTGCCCGAACCGCTTTCCACCGGCGCCAGCTCTCTGCTGGAAGGCGCCGACAAACTCAGTATGGTCACTGAATTCACGGTCAACGCGGAAGGAATTGTTACGGGAAGCAATCTCTACCCCGCGATCGTGCGCAATAAGGCACAGCTCACCTACAACGCCGTGGGACGCTGGCTGGAGAACGCCGGCCCGGCGCCGGAAAAAGTGGCGGCATCCGCCGACCTGCAGGCCCAGCTCCGGCTGCAGGATGAAGTCGCCCAGGCACTCAAAAATGAACGGCATCGCCACGGCGCGCTGAATATCGAAAGCACCGAAGTGCGCCCCATCCTGCTGAATGAAGAGATCGTGGACCTTGCTCGCCAGGAAAAGAACCGGGCCACGGAGCTGATTGAAGATTTTATGGTGGCGGCAAACGGCGTGGTTGCGCGCACGCTGGAAGCCAGCAAAATATCTTCCATTCGCCGGGTGGTCAGGACCCCGAAACGCTGGGACAGAATCGTTGAATTGGCCGCGCAGAAAGGCGGCAAGCTTCCGGCCACGCCGGATTCCAAAGCTTTGAACGATTTTCTGATGCAGCAAAAGGCCGCTGATCCTGACCACTTTGCCGATTTGTCCCTTGCCGTGATCAAGCTCATGGGACCAGGCGAGTACGTGCTGGAGCGTCCCGGCGGGCCGGAGGCAGGCCACTTTGGTCTGGCGGTCCAGGACTACACGCATTCCACCGCGCCGAACCGCCGATTTGCCGATGTGGTTACGCAGCGCCTGATCAAGGCCATGCTGGCCCGGCAGTCCACTCCCTACTCTGACGATGAACTGGCGGCCATCGCGCAGAACTGCACCTTGAAAGAAGACGCGGCGCGAAAAGTTGAACGGGCCATGTCCAAGCGCATTGCCGCCGTTGCCATGAGCAGCCGCATCGGCCAGGTCTTTGACGGCATTGTCACCGGCGTCACGCCGCACGGCACATTTGTACGGGTGATCAAGCCGCATGTGGAAGGTCTGCTGGTCAGCGGGCAACGTGGTGTCGACGTGGGCGATAAAATCCGCGTAAAGCTCGTAAGCACTGACGCCAATCGCGGATACATCGATTTTGCACGCGCGTAAATGCGCTCACTGGGCTTGAATGGGCCGCAACACAGCTCTGATTACCGCGAAATCTCCATAGCCCTGATGGGCTGGTGGGGGACAAAATCGCTTTCCATGGGCAGTTTGCCTTCGATCCAGTTGTTTAACTTTTTCTGCTCCGACGCTGGAGCGTGGTTGAACCGAATTCCAGCTCGGCCGTTGTCACAGGCCCAAATTACAATTCCCGAAAAGTGAACTAATTCGTTCGTTTCGGGCATGGGAAAGCTGAGCTGAACGGTGGACCCGAGAGGCAGCATCCTGCCTGCCATCAGGCCCAGTCCGGTCTTGCTGAGATTGAGTATGGTCACGCCAGCCAGAGACTGCTGGTTGTCGCCGTCTACGAACAGTTTGGTCGAAGTGGCGGGAATAGAAACATCCTGCCGAAATGCGGCCCTTTTCTCCCGCAGCATCACGCCATAAGCTGCCTTCAGGCTGCGGAAAAAGAAATCCGCATTAAAGGGCTTCTGCATAATAAAGTGGATTCGCCGGCCTGCAATGTCGTTTCCTGTGGGCCGCCGCACCATGGCAAATATCACACGGGGATTGGCGCCGGCCTTTTTTCCGGTAAGCTCGAAGACACCGGGAACGTCGTTGTCATAGATGCCCAAATCATAGCTGCCAGACCGGATCAGTTCACTGGCAGCGCTAACCGTACTGACGGAGTCCACTTCAAAGCCATATTCGTCAAAAATCTTGTTGGCCACGGCGAGTACGCGCGCATCATCGGAAACCAGCAATGCGGTTAGAGGTTCCATATTAATAGCCTCAAGAACTGTATCGGCAGATTTCCGGCAAAATTGAGGACGCGACCAGTATCACCAAAAAAGTTTTCCGCAATTCTGCACCCTAAGGTCAATGCAGGGAGGAGACTTATGAGACGACTCTCAGTTTCATCAGCAATTCAAATTTGGACAGCATTCGTACGACTTGATTAAGCTAAACTTAAGTACTCCGGCCACATTCAAGATGTACCCATGCTCAATCTTCAGGAACAATTCGGTCAGATAGACATCTACCTCTTCGATCAAATCCTGCGAGGCCGTATCTCTCCCGGGCTTCGGATCTTTGATGCTGGCTGTGGTGGTGGCCGCAACCTCGTCTATTTTCTGCGTGAGGGATACGAGATTTTTGGCGCGGACTCAAATGCGAAAGCGATTGCGGAGATACACAGACTGGCCGCATCTCTGGCCCCGTCACTCCCCAAAGAGAACTTTCGCGCCGAAGCGATCGAGGCAACATCTTTTCCAGACGCCCTGGCCGACGTGGCGCTCAGTAGCGCAGTCCTTCATTTTGCCCGCGACGAGGATCATTTTCTGACCATGCTGCGCGGCACCTGGCGAGTCCTGCGGCCGGGTGGCCTCCTTTTCTGCCGGCTCGCATCCTCCATCGGAATGGAACATCAGATGAAACCCATTGCAGGGCGCCGCTGCCTCTTACCGGATGGTTCAGAGCGCTATCTGGCCGACGAGGCGTTTCTGGGCGGGCTTACAAAAGAATTGGGCGGACAGCTGGCCGATCCCTTGAAGACAACCATCGTGCAGAATCAGCGTTGCATGACCACGTGGGTCGTCAGGAAAAACGCCTGAGCTTTGCCCTGACTTTCACTGGGTAAGACTTGCGCCGCACGATTCAGGAATATTCATAAGCTTAAAGGGAATCAGGAGCACGGAGCATTCGCCCCCAATGGCTCTCGAAGCGCAGGAGTGTCCTGAGCCATTGAGTTCATATAATAGATAAGCTGATGTGCGCTTTCATCGAAGCGTGGCGAAAAGCGCGCGATGCGAACCAGCATGACATCGCCGACTTCGTCCAGACAGAGGGCCTGCGTCCCGCCTTTGGATAATAGGGCTCGATCAGCACGCCCGGTTTCTGCGACGGCACACTGCTCCATCTCTTCCAGACACTGCGCTAGCCTGGTCTTCTTCCCGTACGTGCTGAAATCCACTCGGCATCCCCGGGGCTGTCTCATCGTCAATCCGGGTCTGTCTCATCTTCATTGGAAATCCTGGCCAGTACACTTTATAAACTCTCGCGCTGCAATGAAAAAAAACTTAAATCAGAGCCTCTCTCGAATATGCATTGAAGTTGCGTTGCCCTTGGGAGGACTTCCGGCAAAGTGATTATTTGGAGCAACTACAAATTAATATCGTTGGTAAAATATGTAAACGGGCCCGTAGCTCAGATGGATAGAGCATCTGCCTTCTAAGCAGAGGGTCGCAGGTTCGAATCCTGCCGGGCCTACCAGAATGCCCAAACCACTAAGGAGAGTGGTGGTATGGGCATGTGCCAGAATATATTGAGGTTTTTCCCTGTGTCCGCTCAGCCGGGGTATGGCTGTGCGGGGTTTGCAAAATCGCAAATTGGGCAATTCGTCCAGTCCATTTGCTGTCAGCCGAAATTTTTTCTTTCGTTTTTGCGCTTGAGCCTGCTCCGTGGTGGCTCGGGGCTGTGCGGTAAAGCATCAGGTTGTGACCAAAAACTGCAGCTTGATGTTGTATTGCCTGCTTGTTTCCGGCAGGTCCCGGCTCAGCCGCTGGACAGGAACTCCCCAGCAGCCCCACTGCAGCCGGGGCTGTTTCGGACTTCCATCTCTGACCCAGTGACGCCATCACGCGACCTCGCGTTAGAAGTCCCATCGCGTACGCACCAGGAGCCGATTGCCGCGCCTCCATCCTGCGTCCCAGCCCCCATCGCAAACTCCCCGTCTGACCCTCACCCCGCTCCACACACCTTCAGCGGCACTCTGACTCCCAATCTCACTTCGCTGGTCGAGCGTTTCACCGCCCGATGTCCCATCTGTGACGCAGTGGCCGGCCAGCTCTGCCATCTTTGCGGAGAGCCCTTCTGCAACGCGCATCTTTATCGCTGTTCGGACTGCACGCTCTCTCTCTGCGGCGAATGCATGGACGTCCACGAAGCCGAAGGCCACTGGGGTGACTCCGACACCGCGCGCGAAATGTTTGACTCCATCACCGGAGGCGCCCGATGACTCGCCCGATGACTCGCCTCCTCCATCGCCTCAGCCGTGTCGCCTCCGCTCTGCCCCGCGCCCTCGCCGACGCCATCTCCTGGCTCGCGCTCTTCGCGCTGCTCACGTGGATCTACTTCCTCATCCTCCTGGAGGCCTCGCGATGACCACCGACCCTCGCAATCCCTGGATGGTCCTCACCGTCCGCTGCGCCGCCCCCGGCTGCGCCAACATTCGCGGACACGCCAACCACTGGTTCGTCACCTCGATCGAAGATGGCGTCTTCATCTGCCGCCCGTATTCGCCGCAGTTCGGCCTGCGGGACCTTCATGAGCCAGTCTGTGGCCAGGCCTGCGCGCAAAAAATCTTTGACCGTTATCTCACCACGCAAGGAGGCCGGCGAGCCTGAAAACTCCAGGGACGGCCGTCGCCCACGCGCCGGGCCTCCCCTCGCCATCATCTTTATGGAACGCCTCCTCAAACTCGACTGGATCCCGCTCTACATCCACCGGCTCAAAGCCTCGCGGACGTGGAGCCTGCCCGACTATCAATGGTGCTGGTTCATGAAGCTCATCATCGAACTGGCCGACTCCGACACACCGGGATATTTGCCGAATGACGTTGACGTGCTGTGGCGGCTCGCCGGGGCGCGCACCAGGGATTTCTTCCTCAAGCGGGACGGAATCGGCCTGGTGGACCGCGAGTTCCGTCGCACAGCGGACGGCCTTCTCATCTACAACCCGCGTCTCCTCGAAGTCCTCACCGAGCAGAGTGAAAAACTCCATCGCAAGAAAAAGGTAAAAGAAGAACCTCTCTCTCTCTCTTCTTCCGGGTTGTTCGCAAATATAAATCCTGAAGACGTTCAGTCTTCCATCCACCGGCTTTTTGCCTATTACACCGAGTGTTTTCACAAAGACCCGCGCTACAAACTCACCCGCCGCCGCGTGGAAAAATGCCAGTGCCGCCTGCTCGAGCTCATCCACTGCGGCAGCGACCTCGGCCGCGCCGAAGCCACCGCCAAAGACGCCATTTGCAACCTCGCCGCCAGCAGCTTCCACGTGCAAAACGGACACACCGACTGGATCGACCACCTCTTCGTCACCCAGGAAATGCTGCAAAAGCGGCTCGACATGGGCCCCGGCTTCACGCCGCCAGCCCAGCCATCCGCGCATGGGCAATTAAGGAACGGGACATCCAGCGGCCAACCAGCAGCCCACACCGAGCAGACCTTTGGATCGCCGCGAACCATGCCCAATGAACCCGTCCCCCCGCTCACGCCCGATCAAGGAGCCTGGGCCAGCCTGCTCTCCGCCCTGCAAGGCCGCACCTCGCGCCTGAACTATGACACCTGGCTGCTCCCCACCCGCGTCCTCGGCCTCCACGGCACGGTGCTGTATGTCCGCGTGCCCACGCCGGAGTTCCAGCACATCAACGAAAAATTTCAGCGCGAGATCGCCGAATCCATTCAGGCGCTCGGTCTGCCCATCAGCGAAGTGAGGTTAATAGCGTGACAATCGAATCAGCAGCACCTGCCGGCAAGTCGGAAGAAAAAGCCCAAGCCACGCATGGATCGCCCACGCCAGCGCATGCGCACGCCGCAGTGCGAACGTCCGAGTCCAGCCCAGCGAAAGCGTCACAGCCAGTGACGGAGACAGTGGCAAAGCCAAAACCCAGCGCAACACTGAATTCACCATTCACAAGCCCAGCGGAACTTCACGGCCGCGAATCCGAGCTAGGCCGTGAAGAAGCCAGTCGTGAAGAAAACCATCGCGAAGAGGAGCAGCCGCCCAGCGAAGAATCACAATCAGTCAACGAAGCAGCCAGCAGCGGCAAAGCAGTAAGCCGCAGGGAAAACGGATTGAGCAGGGAAGATGGGCTAAGCACGGACCAGAGCGATTCGCCGTCAACAGATGATTCATCGTCAAGCACAGACGCCGCCTTCCCCCCTCCCGGCTCTTCGTCTCAGGAAATCCTCGCCTGGTGGGGCCAGCGGACGCTCAAAACCTCACGCACCTTCGCCGCCCAGCGCGAAGAGCGGACCCATCGCGAATTGCTCGAGCGCCTGCGGCAAAGCCTGGCTTTGCAAAACAAAGATTTGCAAACCAAAGCCTTACAAAGTAAAGCCCCGCAAACCACGCCTGTGCAAAGCAAAACCTTGCAACCCAAAGCCTCGCCCGCACAGGTCTCACTAACTCAGTCGCCACAGGGCCAGACCTCACTCAGTGAAGCCACCCTCGCGCCAGCCGAACCCGCTTTGGCCGCCTGTCTCTATCTGGCCATCCACTGCGCGCAGTGTGAGAGCGTGCGCCAGGGACGCCCAGATTATCCCGAGTCGTCCACCGTACGATGCCCCCGTTGCGGAAGCGAGTCCAGCTTCACCGTCCTCGGCGCCGGCGTCACGCGCAAGCCGCTGCCCTTTTACGAAGTCAAAAGAACCGATCCCCAGTCCGAGGAAGGCAGGCCCCGCATCCCCTGGGACCCGCTCGGCCCGCTGGCCCGCACCAGGCGCAAGAACGGAGAAGAATAATGAGCACGCGCAGAAGTGTTGGGGAGAGAGAGAAGTGCTGGCACAACATCGTTACAGTCCCGCACCTGCGGGACGGCTCGCAGTAGCCCGCACGTTTCAACGGCGGGAGAGCGGAACGCGATCATTTTGAGTCCCGCTTGCGGGACGAATGGCCCAACGCGGGATTTCAATCCCGCCAGATTTTACGGCCAAAAACATGAACACTGATTTTTCTTCCGATACAGTGGGGTGCCCCGTCCTTCGCGGTTTTAGCGAAGGGCGGGATTCCATGGATGTCAGTTCCACCAGCCGCTGCCCTTGCAAATTTGTATCAACAAGGTTTGCATGCGCTGCAAAGGGTGGATTGAGCGGGGACGGAAAGAACAAGGTTTGTATCAGGGCCGCTGCTCGTACACAGGTTTGTATCAGGGCACGACTTCAGTCGTGCCGATTAAGTGCAATAAAATCGCGGGCTTCAGCCCCTGCCGCCCAATGGGGCGGAGCAAAATGTATGGCGTATTGAGACAAGAGACTTAATGTGCCTGTGGCAATACCACAGGGCATGAAACAGGCGAATTCCACAGACTCCCGACGGTAGAGACGTGGCACTGCCACGTCTCACTGCGAGGAGCAATCTGTTTCTCCGGGGCAAAGAACGATTTGCTTCTATCCTGCGCCGAACAAGGCGCAATCCCAAAAACAGAGACGTGGCAGTGCCACGTCTCTACGCCCGTGTCTGCAGCACCCGCCAGCGCAGTGGGTGGAAGAGAATGCTGGCACAACATCGCTCCAGTCCCGCACAAATGCGGGACGGCTCGCAGTAGCCCACACGTTTCAACGGCGGGAGAGCGAAACGCAATCATTTTGAGTCCCGCATCGCGGGACGAATGGCCCAATGCGGGATTTCAATCCCGCCACATGGCACAGCACGAAAAAGCTGCCCCTGAATTCGCCCCAGCCCCGGAGAGGCCATTAGACTGTGGATGTACGGATCAAGTCATTCATTTTGCGCAGCATCATGTTGCGAAAGGGACCACATTGAAATACTCATCCTCGCTTAAGGTTCTCTGGATATGCGCCGTGGCAGTGTTTGTGACGGCGGAAGCAGACGTGTTTATCAAATTTTGGAGGATTCCCAGCGATCATTTGTTGTGGGGACAAGGAACAAAATTCTTCATCCCCTTTATTGTGTCCCTTCCCATGGTGGCTGGCATGCGCGGGTTTTACTCCGTGAGGCGTCGTTTGCCGTCCGCTGGTGATGACGTAATTACCGCGATTTCGCTTCAGTTTCTGTTTACGATCATCACGGCCTATGTGGCATTGGTATTCTGCATGGGCCAGGTGGCGGCCAGGACCTCGCAGCGCTTCTGAAATTTGCCGCCCCCACATCACGCACTACACTAGAGTATGGCCAAACGCGACCCAAACAAGACCGCCCGAAATCGGATCATCGAAATCTATAAAGTCCAACTACGGGAACTTCTGCCGAAGGTCCTCAGAGAGACGGGCACGAGAGATGAGCAGTCACTGAATGCGATTCTGGGAAGCAAGAATGATGAGTTCTTTGATCTCAAGAACGATGTCATCCACAGTCAAGATCAATTTGTGAATCGGTGGCTTCACGGATTGAAGAAGGCAGCTCTTGCTGAGGAGGGCGGTGCAGTCGTTTGGATCTGGAAGAACTTGAAGAAGCACAACAATTTCCGAAGATATACTTTGCTCTTTCTCGAACGATCATATCTGAAGCATTTTGACGAACTTTCCAAGAACAGGCCGTTAGTAGAGGCTGCTGAAGTATGGATCGGCCAGGAGAACGCTAATTATGGGTTGCTAGTCAGTCCTAGATTTAGGTGCGGTCAATGGGAGAATGACAAAAGCGAGATTCGATCGTTCCAACAAGCCTACTGGTCAATTGGGCATGTGATGCAGACGGGGCTGGTGATTCCAGGAAAGGACAAAATCTTCAAGTTTACTGACATTGATCAGTACCTCATGTTTTTTCAGGACACGCTTGTCAGAAACTCCGGCTCGAAATATGAGTACGAAATCGCCGGCCACTACTGCGACTTCGTGCGAGGCCATCGGAATCCGGAAGGGATACCTTTGCTGATTCCGGAGTTCCGATATGCAGGGCTTGCAAAGAAGCACGTCTACCGGCTCGATTTCCTGATTATTAATCCCTATACGCTAGACAAGACGGGGTTCGAGCTGTCGCCATGGTCAACACATGGCTATCTAAGCAAGATCGGAAACATGTCACAGGCACAGATCAACAAGATGGCTGCAGATAACTTTGAGAAGGAAATGAAAAAGCATCGTGCCTTCTTCAGGGAGCATGATGTGGTCTGCCTTATTTTCCCCGACGATCAGCTGAAGCACACAAACAGGATCTTCACAGAGTCCATGATTCCATGTTTGACTCACGAAAAACCAGAGATTCAGCTCTCGTTCCAAATCATGGAAGAATTCCTGGAAGGTGAGTGATTATGTAGTGATGAAAATTATCGGACAGATGGACCGGTGGCCAACTCAAGCAGCTTTTGCTTGAGGGGAAAGCTGTACAGATAAACTGAGAAATATGCCTTCGGGATTGAAGCGTTTTCATCATTCAGGACAGAGCCATTTTGTAACTGCTGTTATCATCGCCGTTTCCAGCGAGCCAGCTTTGGTTTGCTGGGGTTGGAATCCCGTCAAGCGCTGACTATGCGAACGCCAGGAAGACTGGGAGCGGAGCAGCTTTCGCCATTACGCGACTGGTTGCGTGTGACGAGTAAAGATTTAGTCCGAGTGGACGGCGCGCAAGCGTGAGCGAGCCGAAGGGAAACTACCTCCTGCCATAGAAGTTGCTCACTCACGCAAAAACCAAGCTTGAATGGACCGCCAGCCCAATAATAGATCGGTTCAAAACATTGTGAAAATGGAGTCGCCAATGCTACGGCTGCCGGTTCTCGAAGCCTTCAATCAGAGGGTATTCGGCCCAGCGAGGCGCCACTTTACCCATGCTCCTGAGCACGTCTTTTTGCAGGCGTGCATCGCCGTATGTCGAAATCGCGATTGGGTGTGCGGGGGAGCGGAGGAAGCAAAGGGCTCCTGATTCGGCAGATTGCCGCCCAATTGTCATTAGGAAAGTGATTCCCGGGATGTGAATTCTGTGACACCAACCCTCGTCCACGCGAACCGTAACGGGAAAGTTGAACGCCAGCGCGGGGAAGTTCAGTTTAGAGAGAACGATGTTCACGACGGCATTTTGGGGAAATGGCCCAGAGCCCGATAGGTAGTGGCGGATTTCCTCCCTATGCCTCTTCCCGAGGGAAATCGCCTCGTACTTCTCCCCCTCGACTTGCCAGTCCCGCACTGAGGCCCTCCAGAACACGCTTGTGCAGAAATAAACGAGTCTCTCCACGTCGATTTCGGGTGCGCCCGACGCGGCGAAGAGCGCGGACTCGCTGTTTGAGTCCACGGGAATTAGCTTCTTCACGATGTCACGAAGTCGGAACACGCCCTTACCCCGGTAGCACTGCTTCATCACGTAGTCCTCACCGTTCCGGTCAAAGAGTTTCTCGCAATCAGAGCAGAGCAAGTAGGTGCGGGCTTGAAAGGCCGTCTGCCTCCGACCGCGTGCGCTTGCGCGGACCGGGTGAGGGTTGCGTTTACCGCTCGCCAGCATTAGGCGATAGAGCGCCTTGGGCAGGAAGTGGCTGTCGCGCAGCTCCCGCGTGTGCAGGCAAAGGGCACATTCGCCAATGTGTGCTGGATGCATGCAAGTCTATTATATTCCTAAGTCATTTGCGAATCGTTGGCGATCAGGCTCACTATCGCGACATGTTATGCAGGTGGCCAACTCAAGCCACTTTTGCTTTGCTGGGCGCGGCCCGTTCAAGCCTGGTCAGGGATCTTGCTCAGCTAGACTGTGCTTCGCTCTTTGCTAGCCTGCGGAAGAGAAGAAAGAAGCTTTCCAAAGTCAGGACCGTTCCGCCAATGAACGCGTAGAGAGGCGCCAGCCCCAGCGTATCACTACCAAAGAAAGCGCCTGCAAACAGCAGGAGCGCGACGCCGCCAACGAAACAGAGGCCGGTTTTCGCCCAGTGGCCGTATTTATCAATGATCTGGTGAATCAGCATCGAGCAAAAATCCGCCGCCAGCATCAAAGCGACCCAGGAAACGAGGGTCACGAAAAACTGTGCCAGGTTTCCCATGAAAGAGAAATGCGACCCGTCTGAGAGCAACTCGTGTTTCCATTTTTGGATTCGCAATCCATCGTGAAAATACGCATGTGGACCGTAAACGATGATGATCGCTAGGTCATACGACAAACCAGGAGCCAGGTACGCACTTAGGTAAAAGGCAGCGCACCCTGCACGCAGAGAAAGATGTGGCAGAAAGGAACCCTTGGACCTGAAATCAAATCTCCTGAGTTCGCTGTACCAGGATCTGAAGATGCCTGACGCCATCGTTCGCTAAGTATACATCGCACTTGTTGATCTATCGGGACTGTATTGGTCAGCACCCCGGCGTAGAGACGTGGCAGTGCCACGTCTCTGCGCCCTTGGTTCCTGCACGAGCCACGTGTTAGGGAGAGAGTTGCTCGGGCCTATTTACTCGCGCTTCTCGAAAAAGAGACCGTAATCTCCGAGATGACCGACAAAATTCACTTCCCCAAATGTCCCCGCCATCCGCAATTCCGGGCCGATGTCCGCGAGGCTCCCGCTGTACGACTGAAATGTGCTGTTATTGTTGATGTCTTTGCGAACAAAGGTCAAATGGCCCGTTGCCGGACAATAAAACCCTTGAATGTTGCTGTCGCCACCCGAGGGCAGATTGCTCATGGTTCCGGTGATCGCTTCGCAAGCACCGACTGTACCCTGGCTCTTGATAATCAGCTTCACGTTACTCTGATTGGCAACGCCCTGCCATGTTCCTACGATGCTGGCCGGCCAGTTGGCCATCATCGCGATGGATGGCACTGCCCCGGCGGCGATAACGAATAAGATAAACAATAGTTTTTTCATCTGTAGTCTCCTTGTGTTGTTCTTGGCTTTGGTAGCCACCCTGGAAAGCGCTGTATAGTTGAGATTTCCCCCGCCACGGCGAGTCTCGCCGTGGCGGTTGTCCTCTTTCTTTACGGCGCAAACGCTGCAGGAACTGCTGTCCTGATCTTCCCAAACCATCCGACTCGTTTGATTGGCAAGCTTTACCAGGCACATCACGCGAAGCAATGAACTGTTTGGAAAACATCCCGTCTATCCGCGGGTTTTCTGCATCATTGAATCTTGAAATCTATTGGGTTGGTTTGGCTATCTCCACTGCTCGCTCACCGCCAGATGTCTTGATCACAAAGCGAAACGAGGGACCGTGAACGCGCCACATGGCCTGAGGCAGCCAGGCGCGCAGTTCTTCAGAAGAAATAAAGGCAGTCCTGAGTGGTTGGTAACTGTTGTTATCAATTTGGGCGATCACGGTGACATTGGGGTGGAAGTTTGTCCCCCGGATGATCGCTTCCATCTCCCGCGGGCCACTCTGCGTCATCAGAGGGATGGGATAAGGCTCCGTACTCCTGATCTCGCCGCCAGGAAAAGTAACCGGGATTTCGTCTTTGGGAAGCACGCGGAAAGTGGTTTGATTCGAAATGGCGCAGCTGTCTTTTTGGTTGGTTACCCAGAGCGTAACAGTGTCTCCCGGGGACGCTTTCAATTTCGCGGATTCAATCCAAAACCGCAGCTCCTCCGAAGAAAGGAATTGCGTTTCCATTTTCTGTCCTTCTAATGGGTCAGGGCCCAGAACAACCTGGGAGTCGCGATTGAAGTTGCTGCCATGGACGCGCAGGTACGTACCGAGCTCCGCGTCCTGGTCCGAGTTCGCCGTGCTTTCGTTTTTGTTCTCTGCCTGGTCAGCTCGTACCTCTTTCGGTTCCAGCCGGTCGACGACTGCACTCTGCTGGCATGCCACAACCACGGCGATCTCGGAAGAGGTAGTACCCGGCATCCAGCTCTTATAGGTACCATCAAAAACCGGCTCATGACTGCGGTGCTCCTCCATCGGCGGCATCACGTTAATCGCCAGCGTGCCGGGCTGCCGCAGCAGGGCCGGCGGCAGCGAAGCTTTCACATGAAACATGTCGAGATACTCGACCGGGAGGAACTGCAGATGCTCGTAGGTCTTATGGACGGGATCAAAGTTTGCCACCACCAGGCGTGAGTCCCGATGCAAATATCTGCCCGAAAGGACTGTGTCCAGCCCGCTGGATCCGGCAACAACGCGAACCGCCTGAATCTGCAATTCTGGATACGGTGGATCGTCGTCTGGTCCCCACCCGGCCACCAGCTCTGAAGTAGGTAAGGTCTGGTTGAGGTCTTCCGGGTTGCAGTAGTCAATACAGATGTACCGTGGCTTGTAGTCAGGATCGAGCAGCGCAATCTGCAGCTTGCTCGGTGATTCTTCGATGTCTTTGTCCTGCCAAACCAGTTTGCCGCTGGCCGAGTCTGCCGGGACGCGCTGACGGTAGAGTAGTACAGGCCGATCCCACACTTCGATCCAGGCTTCCTTGACCTGAGCAGCATCAGGAAGAACCTGGTAGTGCAGCGTGTATTCGGAGTAATCCGAGGTTTCCACGCGGAGCCTGGGCACGGGCCGGTCGTGACTGGCGGAGAGTTCCCTGGGTTCAACCGTACCGCTGTCCCACACCGGCTTCGATTGCACCGCGGCGGCTTCAACGCAAAAACACAGAAAACATACTGACCACGCAATGATCTTCACCCTGAGGCTCCCGTGGTTCTTCCGTGACATGTACCCTGAATAGATCGAGAGTACAGGCAGATTATACAAGTGCGCCTGAAACACAGGCGCCAACGGCATGCGAAAGCGTTGATTGGATAAGGGCCGGACGATTGGAATCACCATGGTCCAAGTTTGCCTGTTGCAGGCAGGCAACTGTACACGGCAACAAATGGATTTTCTGTTAAATCTGTATTTAGAAAGTTTCACCACATAAATAGCAACGCTTAATAACCTCCAATAAATCCTGTAAATTTTTCTCGCGCGTCTGCCTTTTAGTGCGATTGTTTTCACCCAAAATATCACCGACATCACAATCCGCCAGTAATAACTTCTATTTATGTTTAAAACCCCATAAAACCTGGTCAATTTAGGATACTAGCTGATAAGACTGCACATTGACATTGCTATGACCAGCGACATAGAGTTAACAACGCTGCAGAAAGCATAGGTTTTGTGTGTGCCTGGATTAAGGGGAACCTAATCAGAAAGGAACAATTCAATATGGCAGGACTAGTTAGCTCAGTCTCCTGGTTTGACAACCAATCCCACCTTCGCGTCTACACCAGCAACGGTTCGAAAGTTACCGAGCAAGCCTATGATGGTCACTGGTACGCTGGCGCCTTCTCGCAGAATGGGTCCACGGTAGGCGCTACATCGTGGCTTCAGGGAAACCAGATCCACATCCGTGTTTACGTCGGCTTAAATGGAAAGATCACCGAGTATTGCTGGGACAAGGATAAATGGTATGTGGGCGCCTTCTCTGCCGCCGGCGAGGGCGCATCTGCGACCTCATGGCTCGAAGGTAACCAGATCCACATTCGTGTTTATGCCCGAACGAGCGACGGCAAAGTGGTCGAGCATTGCTGGGATTCTGACAAATGGTACATCGGTGGCTACAGCGGAAAAGCTGCGGCCGCTTGATTGTGAGGTTCGCCCGCTGAAAGCTGCATGTTTCCTGTGACGGAATGACCCGATTTCTGTCTTTGTGTTCACGCTGTTGAAACATGTCCATCGGAGCAATGCGGCGAGATTCACGCGTAGCCGCATTGCCCGGTGGAGGGCGAAAGAGCAGCTTGCGGTTTGCAGCTCCCTGCAATGTTACGCACTCTCGGCGCGGCTGGCCTCCACGCAAGCCAGGGTTTCGCTTGAGTGGGGAAGTCGTACTCTAAAGGCGCTTCAGGCTTTTCGTTATCTCAGAATAGCTTGGCAGGTAATACGGCTGTCCGGATTTGTCATAATAGGCCTCGTGTCCGTCGAGATTGCCCGTCCGTCCTGAAGCGCGCAGCGCTTCAATCAGTCTTTTGCTTTCCTGATATTCCAGCAGCGCATTGGCACGGTCCGGAATATGTTCATAAAATGTAGCCAAAAAAAAGTGAGTCAATGGATTTTGCGGATCGCGCGCGATTGCCGTCTTTAGCGTCTGTACGGCCATGTCCGTCCTGCCCCGCATACGATATATCTCCGCCGCGTTAATGTAGTTAGTCATCAGGTCCGGATCAAGATGTATCGCTGTTTTGATTTCCCGGTCGAATGTGGCCCAATCTTTCTTTATTCCTGCCAGTAGCGCCAGCTGCCCATGCCAGTGCGAAGAATTCGGCGAATCTTTGAGCTGTTTGTTTACATTTGCTATTGCAGCATCAGCATCAAAAGCGGGCTGATCATGACCGGCCACTTTCGTGCCGCGACAAGCAGTCATTCCGATCAAACAAATCACAATCATGACACTATGAACTATTTTCATAATTAACCTGGATGAGTGAAGCGTCAGGCGCGTCTGCGGTGGCCCACTTGAGTCTGATTGTGGCTTGAGTGGGGATTTTCTGCAACTATCCAGTTTTCGCGGCTGCCCCAAGCCATGTTTTGGCTTGAAGTGTGCAAGTTCTCCGGTTCGCTCACCGCAAATAGACGTGGCGATGCCCGGTGCATTACAGCTTGTCGAAAAAAAGATAAAGGGCTGCAATCCGGCCGTCCCGGGCAACGATGAAATCAGTACCCGCATAAGCCGGCGCGTCACCAGGGCGGCCCGATACCCATTGGATCCTGCCGCCATCGCCTGCTTCCTCGGGCTCGGCTATGGGCTGATATCGAAAGTCAGGGTGAGTCGCCCTGATCGTGCCCGCGATTCCATCAATCTCGTCGCGGCCCCGGTAGACGCCTCCTCTGGCATCGTAGAACACGGCATCTTCGGTAAAGATCTCGTCAATGGCCGCGCGCCGGCGCCCCGGGTCGTTCTCACCGAAGACATCGTGAAGATTCCGGATCAGCAGGGTCGATATGCTGTAAGACATGGCTGTTGTTTCTCCTCATTCCCTCCGTAAAGCCAGGGTTTACATACCGCTCATTCTTCATCGAGCATCCAAAGCGGATTTCTCGACTTCTTCTTAAAGCATGTTGCTCTGCCGTATTTGTTGACTCTGATTCTCGCTGGCCGTGGACAGGGCATAATGAAGGTATGAGAGCCATCCGGCATGGTTTCTCCATCCTTAAGATCTCCACCACTCATCCCCATGCTGTCAAATAAGACGCCATAAACATCACCGTCACCATTGCTTGCGAATCCGCCCGCCAGCTCTGAATCGATTCCTGCGATGTCATAGCGCACAACGAACGGTTTCCCTTGCCGGAAGGCCCGTACGGCGCATTTGGTTGCACTTGCCGGGCTTGCCTTTACCTGTACATGACCACAGTCAATAGCAGCTGCCCCCGCCAATGCGCGAAGCCGTTGGTCCATCACTTCCGAATCTGCGCGTCCGTGTTCTTTTTCCCAAACCGGATCAAGAGTTAACGAAAAATCAGCGGCGACGTCCTGACCTTTTTCAACTTTGATCGTTTGACACTCAACCGTAAATCCTTCGTATGTAACACACACCTGATAAGAGCCAGCGGGTAGCTTTACCGAGAACTGCCCACTTACATCCGTTGCAGCTGATCTTTGCCTGCCGGATTGCGGCGCAGCGCCTGAAGAGTCTCCGTTTTCAGCAATTCGATTGATTCGCACCGATGCACTTGAAATAACAGCGCCATTTGGGTCTTTCACGGTTCCGTGTATGGCAGCCTCATCCTCTAAAGTACGACTGGTATCCTGCAGGGATATCAGAAGAAACAGCACTACCAGTATGCTTTGCACGGTCGCCTCATTTTGTCTCATGGTCACGGATGTTAACGCGGGTCTGTTCGCATTGCACACTCTTTTCGTGTTATTTCCGTGACCAGCGGCAGGTAAGCTTTCCTTCAGGAGTTCTTTTGAGTCGCACTGGCATTGAGCACGGTATTACCAGGGTGTGAAACCCATCGGGCATGGTCGCCCCTGGTGGCATCCAGTGTGTGTCCATCCCCATACCGTCGAAATCAACGATATAGACTCTGCCTGCCGAATCGCCGGCCATGCCGCTGGAAATGTCCGAGTCAATGCCCACGGCATCATACTGCACATAGAAAGCATCGCGATGTCTGAATGCCCTTAAAGCGCACTTTGTGGCTTGTACCGGGTTCTCTTTCAGGCCAACGCTCCCACAGTTCCGCGCTCCTTCACCCGCAATCGTGGCAAGCCGGATATTCAGCCAGTCAGTCGATCTATCCTCGTCTTTCAGGGTGAGCCTGAACTCTATATACGGGGGCGGTTGCGGAGCTTCCGATATCTGCACGGTACGACAGAGTTTGGAAAATGTACGCGGACAAACCTTGTAGGAACCCGCGGGCAGTTCTGCCGAGAAGTGGCCCTGAGCGTCGGTCGTTACTGTCAGTGTCGGGGCTTGTTTGTTGTCCGGCGCATTTCCGGAATCGGACCATACATCCAAAACGAAGTTTTCGACCAGCGAACCCGTATTATCAAACACGCTCCCCTGAAGAGCTACCCTGGGTTGACCAGACCTTACCTTCGAAGGCATCCCCACTGTCGAAGCGTTACGAGTGTCCGGCTGTTGCGAACTATTGACTGGCCGGCCGAACATTAAATAGAAGAGCGCAAGCCAGGTCACGTGCTGGGGCACTTTCCTGAATCCGTTCATAGCAAGTTCTGGTTCTGCAACAACAGCAAACATTCCTCTCATTGTTTTGCTACAATTCAAGCTTGCATCGCAAACCTTTGAAAATGAATCATTTGACCACAGGCAGCCAAATGCCGGGCCGGCGCAATCCAACTCTCAGTACAGGTTTGCCGATGAACATTTCCCAGCTTGACTTCACCGCCCAAATCCCACATACTTTCTCCCAGACGGAGGCTCTGAGCATGGCTGGCATACCGCACTAAGGCACGCTAAATTGCATCCCTGAAATTGCGAAACACTTCGTCTGCTCGTTGCTCATTCCCGAGAAGCGGATACAGGTCGCCATCCGTTTTCACGTCATCCGCGAACGTCTTCTTCGTTGTCTTCCAGTCGGTATTAGGGTTTTCCAGCACCTTCATCAGGTCGTCCACCGCCTTGCGGAAAAGATGCGCCCTTTCGGCCACGCCCATGCTCATTGCCATCTGCACCAGCGAACAGGCCCGCTGATAATAAAGGTCGGATACTCTCGCCGCGTCCCTGGCCATCTGCCATTTTGCCGTCTCCAGCGCTTGTGAAATCATGGCCACACTCTTGTCAAAGTGGTTTTGCTTGTGGGAAATCCACGCCAGATTGTAAAGCGGCCGCTGCTGCTCGGGATCAACCTTCAGGCTGGTCTTAAAAAACTTTTTGGCCTCTTCAAAATTGGGGTCTGCATAGATGGAAAGCGCCAGATACCCGCGGTCATTCAGGGCGCCGGTATTCTTAGGGTGCAGGTCGATCGCCTTTTCCAGATAAAAAATGGCGCGCTCTCTGGCCTCGTCTTCCCGGCGGTGCTCGCCGGCATATTTGAGCGCATAGAAATTTCCCAGTCCATGGAAAATTCCCGACCGCGTTTCCCGGAACGACCGCACGTTGAACAGCTCCGTGGCGGCAATGCTCTTCTCGTAATAAAGGATCTCTTCGCGCTCCTTGATCGAGAGATCGTGATAGTTCTTTTCGCTCACGTCGATTCGCGGCAGAAGCGTGAGCAGACCGTTCATCGTAAGGCTGATCTGCCGGTCGATCTCCTCGAATAAAGGGAATAGCTTTACGATTTCCTGCTTCGTCTCCTCGGCGCTCTTTTGCATTTCCGCCGTCAGCTTGTCGACTTTGCTCCCGGCCTCTTTGGTTTGCGCATAGGCATTCACGCCCAAAGCAATGGCATAAATCGTGGATACAGCCACCAGCAGCGAAAGCAGCCGCTCAATATCGTCCGCCCGTTTGGCGTACAGGTCCACGCGCTCTTTCACGTCGCCCAGCGCGTCCCCCGGCTTCGCCTGCCCGGTGCTGGTCGCCTGCTCTGCATGGCCGATGGGAAGTGCGTTGGCCGAGGGAGCAGAAGCCGGAGCCACACTTTTCGCCTGACGCCACCAAAGCCCCGTAGCCCCCAGCGCCACACTGCCCGCCGCCCCCAGAAAAACCCCAAACAACAGAAAAACCAAAATTCGAATCGGTTGGCTCACTTTCATTCTGCAGGTCCTCGCTCCTTGCCTTTGCCCAGTGGATTGTAAAACTTTTCGGAGGATTAACTATGACTGGATAACCATTTCAGGATGGACGATCTTTATACTCGCGTAACGAGCAAAGTCTGGTTGATTCAACGTAACGATGTGCGATATGCCGTGGACCTGCATGGCAGCCGCGAGGCGAGCATCGTGAACCTGGACGCCGCTGACGCTATTACGCACCACGAGTTGCCGCCAGACCCTGTAAACTTCTTCATTATCTGGAAGCAGGGTCATAATGAGTTCAATCGCCTGAACGCGAGCGTCCGTTTCCTGAATGGACAGACCGAAGCCATTGTGACTGGCCAGCCGCGTACACACATTCCAAAACTCGCTGATGTTTTGCGCGGTATAACAAAGCTGTGCTCCGCGTTTTGTTAGAGCGTCAACCGCGCTCTGGACAACAGCATGATTCGGGTCGTCTTTTTTTGAAAGCCGGAGAAGGATATTGGTGTCGATGAGATAGCTCGCCTCACTCGCCATCAATCGTGGTCCTGATAAAAATTCTCGCGCTGAAAAGCCTCATCCGGCAATTGAGGAATCTTTTCTGAGTCGGCGGACATGGCTTGAAAAAAGGCGCGCATCTCTTCGCTGGTGGGCTGGTGACGCCCCCCGCCGGTTCCTGCGGAAACGGCTTGTTCGATCAGGCTTGCGACGTAAGTTCGCACTTCCACGCCGCGTGCCTGCGCCTCTGCCGCCAGCCGCGCCTCAACCTCGGGACGCAATTCAATTTGAATCATGGCCCGTCCCTCCTAAAACCATATGATACAGCGAACGGTGCGTAATTAAAGAGTAGTGCCCTGGCAGGCAAGTCGAGCGAGAGATGCATCAACGATCTGGTGTTGCGGATCGGAGCGCAGCGCAGTGTGCGCAGCAGGATCGAGGCAGAAACCTGAGTAGTCGACCAACCTGAGTCCGAGGAAAGAGTCTCAGTCCGCGCCAAAGTTTTACGAGACGCGCATCGTTCATGCGCGCAATCCCATTTGCACTGCACTTTGGTTTATGATTTCCTGATCTATAACCCAATCGACTTACATCAGGACTCACATACACCGGCATGCAAACCATGGTGGGCTTCTTCATGGCCAGGCAGGACAAGTTGGATTCGTCCCTGTATTCAGGTCCTGACGATAACACAGTGGAGCCTGCGCTGATCTCGACACTTTGCGCAGCAAGGTGCTAACAGATAAATCCCGGTAAACCGGCAGTAGTGGTTTCAAAGACTGCCGCTGAGAGTGGAGGAGTGATGAAAGCTTACATCAAGACGGTTCTGCTGATTGTCCTGATTGCCGCCGACCTGGGCATTGCCAAAGCGTCATTTTATGAAATGAACTCTGCCAGCGACATAGGGTTTATTTGTGGGATTTTTGGGCTGGTGACCGCTCTTTTTATAACGGTATTTTCTGTCAAAAAACTATTCGCAAAAACTAAGGAGAAAGATTGATGAAGCAAAGGCTTGGCGTGCTGTTTGTCATTGCGGCCGTGGCGCTGATATCTGGCTGTACGCGGATTGGTCCCGGACATATTGGCATAAAGATAGACAATGCCGGATCGAATAAGGGGGTGCTGGATGCTCCCGTGAAAACCGGGTGGGTGTGGTATATGCCGGGCCAGTCGTCCGTTGTCGAATATCCCACTTATGTCCAGACAGCCAAATGGACGAAAGATCCCAACGAAGGGCACCCGGCCAATGAGGAAGTTACTTTCACCAACAAAGACTCAATGGCAATCAGCGCCGATGTGTCCCTGAGTTATTCGCTGCAAGCAGAAAAGGCCCCGCAATTCTATGTGAAGTTTCTGAGCGATGATCTCGACACGTTCACGCATGGATTCCTGCGCAACGTGGCCCGCGACTGCTTCAATGAGCACGCCGGAAAATACTCCATCGAGCAGATCATGGGCGACAACTCGCAGTTTATTCTGGACACCCGCAAGTGCGTTCAGGACCAGGTGTCTGCCTTTGGAGTCAACATAGAGCAATTCGGCTTTATTGGCGCGCCGCGTCCGCCCAATTCAGTTGTTGAAGCTATCAACCTGAAAGCTCAGGCGCAGCAGATAGCCCTGCAAAAGACGATGGAATTGCAGCAGGTCCAGGCTGATGCGAATAAGTCCGTGGCCCGAGCGGAAGGGCAGGCAAAGGCGCAGATTGCCGAGGCAAACGGAGAGGCAGAGGCCAATAGAATCCGCAATCAATCGATCACGGAAAACATCCTGAAGATGCGCGCCCTGGACAACCAGGGCATGGCAATCCAGAAATGGGATGGGGCTATGCCGCATGTACTAACGTCTGCAGGAGACAAGCAGAACTTCCTGATGCAGATTCCGTCATCGCCTGTCAGGTAGATCGGTCGGCAACTAAGGCGTGGGGCAATACCCACGCCGCATTTTGAGAGAGGGCGTATGAGCACTCATTCAAAGGTGGCCAAACGGCGGTGATTGTAATGTGTTCTCATAAAGGATACAATCGTTCTCAGTATGAGTACATCTTCCGGCGATCTGGCGGACGTCCTGTTCGGGCAGATTCGTGGCGGGGTTCTCGCGCTGCTCTATGGGCAGGCAGACAAGTCGTTTTACGTCCGCCAAATTGCGCGTCATGTAAATGCCAGCGTGGGTGCGGTCCAGCGCGAGCTGGAAAAGCTTGCCCAGGTGGGCCTCATTGTCAGGACGTCCGTGGGAAATCAGGTTTTCTGCCAGGTCAACCGGCACAATCCGGTGTTTTCGGAGATGCGCGCGCTCGTGGGCAAGACGGTGGGCGTTTTTAATATTCTGCATTCCGCCATAGAGCCGCTGTCTGCGAAAATCACGGTTGCTTTCGTGTACGGCTCCGTGGCTCGCCAGGAAGAGACAGCGGAGAGCGACATTGACGTTATGATAATCGGCCAAGCGAAGCTCGACGAAGTTCTTTCTCGTTTGGCAGACGTTGACGCTGCACTGGGCCGGCCAGTGAATCCCACCGTATATTCCGTCCGGGAGTTTAAGGAAAAGCTGCAGGCTGGAAATCATTTCCTGAATGCCGTGCTCAACAGCAGGAAAGTGTTTTTGATTGGAAACGAAGATGAGCTTGGAAAAATGGGTGGAGCACGGATGGCTCAGGCGGGAACCCAGCAGCGCAAACGAAATAAAAGGCCTGCTGGGAATCGTGCATCGCAGTCTCGATGATTCGAAGGTAGAGGCGATATCGGCCGATCTTCGGTTTATTGCTGCGTTCACGGCTGCGCTCACAGCGGCCACGGCTGCACTGCGTGCCTCTGGCTTCCGCACATCGGCGCAGGTTGGTCACCACCTCAGGACTATTGAGTCTCTGGAATTCACCATCAAAGCAGATGCGAAGGTCATACAGATGCTCAAAGTTTTCAGCAATAAGCGCAACAAATCCTTTTACGATGTGGCTGGCTCGGTCACAGACCAGGAACTGAAGGAGATGGCAAGGCTTGCGACTGGACTTCAGAGCCAGGTGACGCTCTGGCTGAAGAAGTCACATCCACAGTTGCTCTAAAGAGCGAGGGTTCTTCAAAGTACACTAGCGCATCTACCGAGACCCTCTGAACAGGACAACTTCCCACGGCGACTTTGTGGCATACTTGCTGCGATCATGCCAGCCGCCGATTCCTCTCCCGCGTCCGATTTTGAATCCAGAGTTCAACACGGCTACGCCGACTCCAACGGCGTCCGGATTCACTACGCCACGATTGGCGAGGGACCGCTGATCGTGATGGTCCATGGCTTTCCCGATTATTGGTACACCTGGCGACATCAGATGGACGGCCTCTCCGGCAGATATCAATGTGTCGCGATGGATCTGCGCGGCTATAACCTGAGCGACAAACCCCAGGGCGTTGAGAACTACGATATGCGCCTGCTGGTGGGCGATGTCATCGCCGTGATTCAGCACCTGGGCAAGGACAGGGCCATCATCGTGGGCCATGATTGGGGCGGCATGGTGTCATGGCAGCTTGCTCTGAACGCTCCCCAGTTCGTGGACCGGTTGATCATTCTCAACCTGCCGCATCCGCGGGGCCTCATGCGCGAGTTGGCAAACAATCCTGCGCAGCAGGCGGCGAGCGAGTATGCGCGCAATTTCCAGAAGGAAGGCGCTGAAACCCAGCTCAAGCCCGGGCAGCTTGCTTTCTGGGTGACTGATCCTGAAGCCAAACCCAAATATATTGAGGCGTTTGAGCGTTCCGACATCAAGGCCATGTTGTCGTACTACAAGCGCAACTTTCCGCGGACGCCCTATATAGAAGATGCATCGCCAGTGGTCAGGACCAGCATGCCGGTGCTCATGTTGCACGGTCTCAAAGACACGGCACTGGTCTCCGACGCTCTGAACAACACCTGGGACTGGATGGGCAAAGACCTCACGCTGGTGACCATTCCCGACTCCGGACATTTCGTCCAGCAGGATGCCGCCGACCTGGTCACGCGCACCATTCGCGCATGGCTCGATCGTTAAAGCCCTCGATCGTTAAGGCCAATTGCAATCGCTCAACGACTGGCGGCCCGTAGTCCTGGAGCGACCGCATGGACAGAGTGCACAGTAGCTCCTGGAGCAGGGTGAGCGAGGCCTTCTGGCGTGGCGCCTGCTCGATAAATGGCTAGGCCGCGGCGTTGATTCGTTTCGCTTCCATCAGACTGCGCACGGTTTCCTTCAGCTGCGCATCCACCTCGTCCGCGATGATCATCACGTCAAGCAGCACCTTGTTCTGATCGAGTTTCTTCTGATAAAGATGCAGTGTGCCGAACGTGGAGACCTGGAACGCCCGGGACTCTTCAATGAGCATGGCGGGAGTGTAGCCTTGTTTAAAGCGCATTTTTCCGTGCGCGGCAGCGGCAATGGAGATGGGTGGTTTGGCGTCACTGTCGAGACGGAGCCGTCTAATCAGATCATGGAATAGCTTGGGCAAATGGCCGGTACGCTCGTCATCGCTCAGTGGGACCCGGGTGACATCCGGCACCATGTTCACTCGCCTAAGCCACTCTTGGATCGTAGGCAGAAGTTCTCGTTCAAGAATGTCGGCAACGCTTTGTGTCTTCCTCATGTCATGCTCCTGTGGAAATGAATGTCATGCCCTTCACGAGCTGGCATGTCCTCTTAACTGTATTGTGGCGCTGGAATGTTGAATAAGCCGTTCAAAACTGGCCGATAATCCTGACTGGCGTACCGACGCGGCCTGTACGGGTCTCGCCATCTCTTTTTGGACGCTCAGGAGAGTCGTCTTCGCTGTTGTCTTTCCAGTTTTCTTTTTGTGCATCGCAGGACCCCTGGTCTTGAACAAATTTTTGCCGTGCGGCGCGTTCAGGCGGCGCGTGTGGCCGGGGACGTCACTTGATCGTCCATGAAACCGCGCATGGCCTGCATAAGCTGCCAGTCCACTTCGTCCGCGACCACCATTACGTTCATCAGCAACAGGCTGAAATCCACCTGGCTCAGATTCAGTTGCAGCGTCTGGAAGATACTCACCTGGAGCATTCGTGACTCTTCAACGATCATAGGGGCGCTGTATCCCTGCCGGCGCCGCAGCACTCCGTGCTCGTGTGCGCTCGTGGAGACCACACGGCCCCCTTCCAGGCTCTGTGGCTTGCGAAGCCGAAGGACCAGGTCTTGTATCAGCCTCGGCAGGTGCCCGGTGCGCTCCGTGTCGGTGAGCGTGATATGGACCAGGTCCTCGCTGCTGTTCACTCGTTCCAGCCAGTGCGCGATTGTGACAGCGCTGTTGTGTTCGAGGATTGTCGCCACGGTTACCGAGCCGTTCGCGCTGTCAGCGGCGTCCCCGTCTTCCTGCACGAGTGGGTTGTCTCGATCGCTCAATTTTGTTTCAATCAGCTTGACCAGAGACTTGATGTTAAGCGGCTTCAGCAGGACATGGTCGGCCTGCAGCAGAATAGCGGCGGCCGCCTCCGACATTTCCGGGTAGGCGCTCATCACCAGGGTGACCGCCTCCGGATTGGCATGGCGCATGGCGCTGGCGACGATCAGTCCGTCCCCGCGGCCTGGCATGTGCAGGTCGCTGAGCAGTACATCAAACGGATCAACCGCCGTGGCGATCTCCCGCAGGGCTTCATTCACGCTTGCGGCGGCCACTACTGAAAACCCTTTGATCTCCAGTATTTCCTGCATCGTCGTTCGCACGGCTTGATTGTCATCTACCAACAGAATCCTGGTTACTGGCATGGGGGCACAACCTTTTACGCTTGAACCTATGCTCTCATGCGGTCGGTTACAAGTCTGTCTACAATAGAACACAATGGGGTATCAAGATTTGCGCGCGAGTGTGCTATTTAAAGTTCTGCCAACATTGCGGCTTTTTAACTCACGCTGGCAGTCTGATCTCTATCCTGGAAGTTACGCTCAGGCGAATGACTATGCTCTAAGATATGGGTAGTGCGGATATGATGAACGGTGTTAGTCAGCAGAGAAAGTGAGGGCAAGGCTGGGCTTAGTTAGGGTTTTCCCAGCCCTTCGGAAGAGTGGCTAAAATCTTCTGGGATCGGATTTGTCTACATACGAGATTTTGGGTACTTTTGGCGCGAATGCCAGAAAGGCCAGCTGTGTACGGTGCTCGCGACAAGGTCCGCACAGGGGACCTATGCCTTTCGCTCCACAATCCATGCACTGGTCTTTCAAAATAATTCGTGGTGTTCTTACATGCCGCATTGTGTCCTCATTCCTGGTGTCCCGTCTTCGTAACAACGAGTGCACCCTCTGGGTACATGTTCGTTTTCTAATGAATTGCGTCAAGCCGATTCGGGATATTGCTTATGTCCTTACGGTCAACTACCTATACTTCTACTTATCGGCGGCGGTGGCGTGAACTTAAGCATTGAATGATTGGCGGGCGATTGGGTCTGTTTTTAGCGGGATCGCGACCCTTCGGTACGGAATTGGTCCCCGTCCGGTCTTTATGGCAGGAATGTTATGCCATGTTCCCCTGGGGCTTCTTACCGGCACGGCTCCGGGCGAGGCGCATGCCGGCGGAGTTACATCGCGCGCTGCACGGCCGAATGGGCCGGCAAGTCCAGAAGGTCGCGTACTTTCCTTATCAATGCGTCTCGTGTGAAAGGCTTCTCAAGAAAAGCGTAATTCCGTCCGAGCACACCGTGATCGGTGACCGACTCCTCGGTGTACCCCGACGTATAAAGCACTTTGATCTCTGGTCGGGCCTTGACGAGTCTTTCGGCAAGAACGGTACCGCTGAGCCTTGGCATCTCTATATCGGTGATCATCAGAGGCAGTGCTCCTTTGTGCTGGCTTGCGATACGGATTGCCTCTACCGGGCTCCCCGAATCGAGCACCGTGTATCCACAGTTCTCGAGAAGCTCTCGCGTCAGTTCCCGCAAAGAATTGGAATCCTCCACCAGAAGGATGGTCTCTGATCCTCCGCGTAATGGCTTCGCCTGTTTCTGTTGAACCACCACCGGCGCTTCTTTGCATCGCGGAAAATTGATTCTGAAGGTTGTTCCATGGCCCGGTTCGCTGTAAACATGGATGCTGGCGCCGCTCTGCTTAACAATGCCAAAGACGGTGGACAAGCCGAGGCCGGTGCCTTTGCCCGCCTCTTTTGTACTGAAGAAAGGCTCAAAGATGCGCGACAGGGTTTTCTTGTCCATTCCCACGCCTGTATCGGCCACCGTCAGCATTACGTAGGGACCTGGCTTTACAGAAGGGTTCTGCCGGGCATACGTTTCATCGATCTCTGTATTGGCGGTCGCGATTGTGATCTTTCCGCCCTGGGGCATTGCGTCCCGGGCATTCACCGTCAGATTCATCAGGACCTGCTCAATCTGACTGGGGTCGGCGTTGATAGTCCCCAAATCGGGGGCGAGTTCGCCTGCCAGTTCCACGTTATCACCGATCAGCCGGGCCAGCATCGTGTCCATGCGCTTCACGATGGCATTCAAATCCAGGAACACTCGCTGCACAACCTGCCGGTGGCTGAAGGCGAGAAGTTGTCGCGTGAGGTGACTGGCGCTGGTGCCGGCATTGTGGATCTCCCGCACCATCCTGCGGGTGGACTCGGGCAGGTGCGGGTGCGTTTCTATAATCTCGCAATAACCGAGGATGACTCCCAGCAGGTTGTTGAAGTCATGGGCCACGCCACCGGCCAGCTGGCCGACCGCCTCCATTTTCTGGGCCTGGCGGAGTTGTTGCTCTGAATGCTCGGCATATTTGCGCTTGGTAATGTCGCGAATGTTGCACTGGATGACCTTCCTGCCATTCACTCCATAAACATTGCTTACGAATTCCACGTTGATGGATCGCCCATCTCTGGTCTCCAGCGGTAAATCTTCATAACGAACATACCTGTTCGCCTGTAACTCGCGAAATGCGGCCTTGGAGGCCTCCACGTCCTTGAACAGGCCGATGTCCCACAGCGTCTTTGCCAGAAATTCCTCGCGGGAATAATTCAGCAGCTTGATGAGGAAGGGATTTACGTCTGTGATGAATCCTGTCTTTGGGTTGAGAATCAGGATTCCATCCTGGGCTGCTTCAAACAGGCGGCGGTATCTCGCCTCGGAATTTCTTAGTACCTCTCCTGAGCGGGTGCGCTTTGTGAGGGTGTCGTCCGGCGGGTTGGGGGCTCTCCCGTCCGCACTGGAAAACAAGGGTATCGGCGAGCGGTTCGCAACGTTTTCCCTGGAAGCCGCGGGAGACTGTCCTGGCACTAACTGCGGTCCATCAGGGGCCTTTTTTGTCGGCTTGCCCCGGGCCGCCTGGTGGGCGGTCGTTTTCAATTCGATCATCACGCCGCCTCTTTCTTTTCACCAAAGCCTGGTCCATGCGCCAGCTCCTCAGACATTCCAATGAGGCATCACTCGCCAATTGTGAGTATGGCATCTGTTGCGTTATTCCACTGTTCAGAATTGACCAGTGCACATCAAAAGCGATGCTCTGACTTTGGTGGCCTGGGAAAAATGCCGTAACACTCCGGACACTTCGTCCAGCAGGAACGCCGCCGACCTGGTAACTCGCACCATACGTGCATGGCTCCATCGTTAAGGCCAATTGCATCTTGCCTGGAAGAAGACCTGTCGGGCCGCACAGCACGTCGCTTTTGGGTTGGCCGGCTACTCAGGTCTCTGGCCTCGTGCCGGGGGCCCCGTGCTTCGCGTATTTTGCGAAGGGCGGGATGCCACGGATATCAGTTCCACCAGCCTTTGCCGTTTAACAAATTTGATCAACAGGATTTGTCAGGGCCGCCGATACAGGTTTGTATCAGGGCATGACTTCAGTCATGCCGCAAAATACAATAAAAATGCGGGCTTCAGCCCCTGCCGCCAATGGCGAAGTAGCAAAATGCAGGCGTATTCTGAAGAGACTTGATGTGTCCAGTAGCAATTCTATGGGTAAGAAAACAGGGGAATTCCACACATCCAGACGGTAGAGACGTGGCACTGCCACGTCTTACTACTGAGAACAACCAGGTTCTCCAGGGCAAGGAAAGATTTGCTTCTAAACCTGTCAGCAAGCCTCGCAATCACCTAAACCAGAGACGTGGCAGTGCCACCTTTCTACCCGTGTTCACCAGGCACGCACCAGCGCATTGTTTGAGAAGAGATGAGATTGCTCGGTCCTTGTGGAGAAGCTGCTTGATTTATGCTTCAGTCATTTGAGTTCTCCGCTTTACCGCGCCATATAGTGATGATCGCCGCACTTCCACAGATAAAGGCATTTCGCGGAGCGAAATCTTGACTTTTCCCGTACCCAGCGGAGAGTGCATTCGTCGGGGCACATGCAGGACGGTGGATATGTGATGGTGATGTGCCCTTCCGGCTCTGATATCTCAGTGCCACGTGTCGGGATATCGTGGCCGGCGGTGCAACAACACGGGTCGGGAGGGCCCGGCAACACTCGGAAGGTATATAGTAAGATTTTTTCGGTCAGACCTCTGCAGCCCCGGCACTCGAATTGGGACTTTGCCGCGCTCTCTCTGACAGCCTGCTGCAGGAGCTGCTCACCGCTCAGGGGCGTCACAGATTCAACACTGCCATCTGCTCGAACGAAAGCCTTGATAGTTACATCGCTGTCAGTCCCGTCTGCTTGTGCTATGCCGGGATTTAAAGGTGGATACAGATGCTTCAGGACCACGCGAGGTGTGGAGTCGTCACTGGTGGCGGCAGGTTGAGACGCCGGAGATTGAGCCAGGGCCAAGGGCGTCCCAAAGGCAATCGCCGCTGCTAAAACGGCTACCCTGAATGCAATCGCGGAACGTTGGGCGCGTGTTTCGGAGCGCAAACGCCCCAGCCGGTGAATCGCTCTTATTCGAATCTGCACCGCCTCATTATAGGTAACATTCGCACCAACAGCGCGGGATTCATCGACTCGTTGCATGTGCAAATGCATCGCGTGTGCGCCAGCGCTTGAAGGTCTTGGTCACGGAGCCTGATACTCAGGAACCGTGATTGGTTGCCGATACACGCGCTGGAGTTACCAGCGGGCATCGCAAGGTAAGAGTCGGTGCGGACGTGAACGCCAGGCAGCACATCTTCTAACTAAATGTCTGCCTGGCATCCTGCAAATTCAGGTAAGGTTCAGGCCTGCACAAACTGGACATCCAGCGTAATGGCCACGTCATCGCCGACCAGGATGCCGCCGGTCTCGAGCGCCGCGTTCCAGGTAAGGCCGAAATCCTTGCGATTGATCTTCGTGGCTGCAGACAAGCCTATGCGGGTATTGCCCCACGGATCTTTGCCTGGAGCGCTCGGCCCTTCGATGTTGAAGGTCACGCTGCGCGTGACGCCGTGAATGGTGAGGTTGCCGGCCACGGCAAATTCGCCCTCGCCCGTGCGCCGGACGTTCGTGGACTTGAACGTGAGCGTGGGGAATTTCTCCACATCAAAAAAGTCCGCGCTCTTGAGATGCGCGTCCCGCTGGGCTTCGCGGGTGTTGACCGAAGCGGCATCGAGCACCGCTTCCACATAAGAATTGGCGGTGTCGTTCTCGTCCAGATTCAGCGCGCCGCTGATAATCGAGAACTGGCCCTTCACGTTGGTGATCATCATATGTCGTACCTTGAACTCGGCCACGGAATGGACCGGGTCGATGTTCCAGGTGGTGGTTTTGGTTTGCGGTGTGGCAAGTGCGCTCATGGTAAATCTCCTTTGCCTGAATTAGATTCGTTAAAACGATATTCGTTGCAACAAATATTTGCTTAAAAAAATCAAATCCGCGAAATCACTCGATCCGGCTGCGCATCTCCCGCATCAGCTCCGTCAGCGTGCGCAGGCGTTCCCGCCCCAAATGTCCCAGTTGCCGGCGATGCAGGGACTGCACTGGTTCATCCAGCCGGCCGATGAGCCTGAGGCCCTCTTCGGAGATGCGCGCCATCACGGTGCGCCGGTCCTGGTTGTCCCGGCAGCGCGAAACCAGCCCGCGCTTTTCCAGCCGGTCGAGCAGGCGGGTGACGTCGGGATCGCGAGTCACCATGCGGCTGGCGATTTCCCCGCAGGCCAGCCCCTCGGGACTGCCGCGCAGAATGCGCAGCACGTTGTACTGTGTAGGCGAGAGGTCTTCGCTCTTAAGAATCCGGATCGGCCCGCGGGACAGCACGTCGAGGGTGCGCGCCATCTCCACGAACGCCGTTTCCTCGGGACACGGCGCCATGGCTGGCTTCTTTCCCGTCCTGCTTGTCCCCTTCGTCATGACCCAACAATAGTCGTTGCAACGAATATTGTCAAGAGGCATAACTATCGCAATCCCGTTTTGCGCCATGACAGCGATGTATTGGCTGGGGCGCGTTTTCGCAGTCGCCAGCGACTCATCAGCACGAGAGACCATAAGCTGCGGCACAACACGACGGGAATACGTGCGGACGTATTGGCATCAATTAAACTGAGTGTGTGTCTGACGATGATAACTTTGAGGTGGATGGTCGTCTTACGCCAGAGCAGGAGGCGCGAGTTGCCTTGCTGGCTGCTGCGGAACTCGAGCGTATTGACAAGTGTCTGTTGTCGCTTGTGACGGACAGATGGCAGAAGGTAGCGCGAATCGTCGGCGCTGCGATGGCGGTTCTCGATCAGGAGTTTCCAGATGGATTTTATTCACAGCGCATAAGGCATCTGGTTAAGTCTGGCATCATCGAAGCCGCCGGAAATGTTGACCGCATGCGTTACAGCGAGGTCCGCCTCGTCTGCACAAATCGCGACCAGTAGTTTAGATCGCCGATACCAGCCCGCCCTGCCTTACCGCTGCGCCAGCACCTCAGGCGCATTGCACGAACGCTGCATGGGTTTAAGTTGCGCGGTGAAGTGGCGCAGGTAAGAGGCTGTGTCATGTCGTCCATCATCTGCAGCACTGCCACAAGGCCGGAGCAAAATCCTGTAATCAGATCAAAGGAAAATGCTCTCCGATTGCGTCTTTACTAATGATATCCGGAGCGATGCGGCATGGAATCCACGCATTTTAGGTCAGCGCAATTCCGGGCGAAAAATTAAAGATCATGGAAAGGGACGAACATGAGAATTATCACCACGCGGTCGGATGAATACAAAACCAACTTGCCGGCCACTGCCCCGGCGCACGAATATGAAATTGTTTATGCCACGGAGCCTCCCGGCGGCCCATTGGGCTACTATGGCCCTGACGTTTACAAAGATCAGTCGGTGGGTGTGCGGTTTACGCCTTCGAAGACCTATTATCTGAAGAAAATAGGTCTTTGGTTCATGAACAACGGTGCTCCCGGCGTACCCGAAATAACGGTTACCCTGCGCAGTGACGACAACAACGGAAAGCGGAGCATCCCCGGTGGCAAGATTTTTGAAACCTGGAAATTCAAAGTCTCTGCTCAGGGATGGAATCCGATTCTCGAGGAGATGATTTCAAAAACAACTCCCCTGCTTGAGCCCCGGACGAATTACTGGATCGTCGCCGAGTCGAACGCGCCTGTCCGAGAGAACGGCGTGTGGGTGATGGCGGGAGAAGGTGCTGGATTTTCCAGCACAACCAATAACGGTAGCTGGCAGGATGGCGGAACAGGCGCCGTACCGGCCACCATGGTTCGCGGCATCGAACCGGTCAAATAAATACGAGGGCGCTCGGCGGGAGATTCCTGCATCCGGGCGCCCCGATTTCTACCGCTGCGCCAGCACCGGCGGCGCCACGCGTGAACGCTGCATGGGTTTGAGTTGTGCGGTAAAGTGGCGCAGGTAAGGCGCTTCGTACACCAGCTCCATCCCGCAAATCGCCTCGCGCCGCCGCCAGACTTCGAGCACCACCTCGGCCACGTAATCGATGTGGCTTTGCGTGTAGACGCGACGGGGAATGGCGAAGCGGACCAAATCCATGCTGGCCGCGCCGGCAAACATCAGCGTGCCAATCTCACACGTGCGGATTCCACCCTCGGCATAAAGCTCGTTGGCCAGAGCCACGCCGGGAAACTGCGTTGGTGGAACATGCGGCAGAAAGGCCCGCGCGTCCACATAGATCGCGTGTCCGCCAGGCGGCTGCACGATCGGCACGCCATGCTGGCTGATACGCTCGCCCAGATACGCCGTGGATGCGATCCGGTACTTCAGATAATCTTCCTGCAGCGCCTCCCTGAGGCCCACGGCAATGGCATCGAGGTCGCGCCCCGCCAGCCCGCCGTACGTCGGATATCCCTCGGTAAGGATCAGCAGGTCTTTTCCCTGCTGCGCCAGAGCGTTGTTATTCGTGCAGAGAAAGCCGCCGATATTCGCCATGCCGTCCTTCTTGGCGGACATCGTGCACCCATCGCCCAGGGCGAACATCTCCTGGGCGATCTGCTTCGGCGTTTTGTCTTCATAGCCCGGCTCGCGCAGCTTGATGAAGTAAGAGTTCTCGGCAAAGCGGCAGGCGTCAAAATAAAGTGGAATGCCATGCCTGCGGCACACCGCGCTCACCGCCCGCGCGTTTTGCATGGAGACGGGCTGGCCACCGCCTGAGTTATTCGTGACCGTGAGCATCACCAGCGGTATCCGCTGCGCGCCAACGCGCGCGATCAGCTCTTCGAGCGCCGCCACGTCCATGTTGCCCTTGAAGGAATAAGGCGTTGCCGGGTCTTTCGCTTCCGCGCAGGGCAAATTCACCGCTTCCGCGCCGGTGTATTCCACGTTCGCCCGAGTGGTATCAAAATGCGTATTGTTGGGCACCACGCAGCCCTTCTGGCAGACACTCGCGAATAAAATGCGCTCCGCCGCTCTGCCCTGGTGCGTGGGAATCACATGCGCGTAGCCGGTAATCTCTGTAACGGACGCGGAAAAGCGCTCAAAGCTGGGACTGCCCGCATAGCTTTCGTCGCCGCGCATCATGGCGGCCCACTGCTCGGTGGACATGGCGCCGGTTCCCGAATCGGTGAGCAGGTCGATGAAGACGTCTTCGGAACGCAGCAGAAATAAATTGTAGTGCGCGGCTTCCAGCAATTCTTTTCTTTGCGCGGGAGTGGTGCGGCGTATGGGTTCTACGCTCTTAATGCGAAATGGCTCGATAAACGAGTTCACAGGCATACCTCTCCGCCCGGACGACCAGCAAAGCCTATTGAAAACTGTGGGGCTTACTGAAAATATTTTATAAAACCGCAAACCGGGAGTCCACGAAAAGCCCGTAATTGCTGGAGAAGAACTCACATTTGTACTCCGTTTCCGTTCGCTCACGCAGTTTGCATTTAAGATGGATCGAGCGTGCTTTGTGCCGCCCGACAAACCTTCTAACCGATGACCAGTATCTTCGAACTCTTCAAAATTGGTATTGGGCCCTCCAGTTCGCACACCATGGGGCCAATGCGCGCGGCGCGTGAGTTTTTGCTCTTGTGTCAGGGTTGCAAAGATAAAGACTGCAAAAATAAAGATAAAAACAAAGGCGTTTTTGCCCAAATCACCCGCGTCCGGGCCGAGCTTTATGGCTCACTCGCCCTTACCGGTCACGGACACGCCACCGACCGCGCCATCCTGCTGGGCCTGAGCGGAGAAGTCGCCGACCAAATCGATACCGCCTCCATCGCGCCCAAAATCGAAGCCATCCGCCAGCAGAAACAGCTCACGCTGCTCGGCGAAAAGCCGGTGTCTTTTGACGAAGCCACGGACCTGCTGTTCCTTAAAGATCAAACTCTTCCCGGCCACTCGAACGGCATGCGCTTCACCGCTTTCGCCGGAAGCAAAGAGTTACTCAGCGCGGTCTATTACTCCACCGGTGGCGGCTTCATCACCCGCGAAGGCGAGAGCACGGTGGCAGCCGTAAAGGCCGAGCCGCCGTATCAGTTTCGCAGCGCCGCCGAGCTTCTAAGCCTGTGCCGCACACACAATCTGGCTATCTGGCAGCTGGTGCTCGAAAACGAAAAGACCTGGCGCACGGAATCGGAGATCCGCGAACAAATCACCCGCATCTGGCGCGTCATGCAGACCTGCGTGGACCGCGGACTCGTCACCGAGGGCATCCTGCCCGGAGGCCTGAAAGTGCGCCGCCGCGCGCCTCGCCTGGCGCGCAAGCTGGCCGAGCAGGGAAGCGCCGACCCGCTTGCCCCCATGGACTGGGTCAACGTGTACGCCATGGCGGTGAACGAAGAAAACGCCGCCGGCGGACAGGTCGTCACCGCGCCCACCAATGGCGCGGCCGGCATCATCCCCGCCGTGGCCCATTATTATCTGCGCTTCGTCACTGGCGCGGACGAAGAAGGCATCTTCCGCTACCTGCTCACCGCCGGAGCCATCGGTATCTTATATAAGGAGAACGCCTCCATCTCCGGCGCGGAGGTCGGCTGCCAGGGCGAGGTCGGCGTGGCCTGCTCCATGGCCGCCGGCGGACTTATCGCCGCCATGAACGGCACGAATCCTCAGGTGGAATACGCGGCGGAAATCGGCATGGAGCACAACCTGGGCATGACCTGCGATCCCATCGGCGGACTGGTGCAGATTCCCTGCATCGAGCGCAACGCCATGGGCTCGGTCAAGGCCATCAACGCCTGCCGCATCGCCCAGCGCGACACCGAAGAGCACAAAGTCTCGCTCGACCAGGTCATCGCCACCATGTACCAGACAGGGCTCGATATGCAGACCCGCTACAAGGAAACCTCGCTGGCCGGGCTGGCCTTAAACGTAATCGAGTGCTGATCCCGCGAAAACCTTTAACCACAGAGGACACGAAGGTACACAGAGGAAAACCAAAAAAACATGATGGTTTAGGAACCGGAGTAAACAGAGTTTGGCTCAACCTGGTTGTCCTCTGCTGAAGAAAGCCCTCGTGATTTTGCCTTTCCTCCGTGTACCTTCGTGTCCTCTGTGGTTAAGGGTTTTGCCTTTAGCCAGGTGCTGAAACTCACATGCCAGGAAAAGAGTCACGGAAGTCCAACTCTCTGTTCCCTCTCTGTGTTTCAAAGGTCCTGGGTTATGCGAACTTCACGAACCGCAGCGCCGCCGAGTTCATGCAGTAGCGCAGGCCGGTCGGCGGAGGTCCGTCGGGAAACACATGGCCCAAATGGGCATCGCAGCGCTTGCAGGAGACTGACGTTCTTGTCATGCCAAAGGTCCTGTCTTCTTCCGTGGCGATGTTCTCCGCCGCCACCGGAATCCAGAAGCTTGGCCATCCCGTGCCCGAGTCGAATTTCGTGTTCGAGGTAAACAGCGCCGTATCGCAGCAGATGCAGCGGTACAGCCCCTTGTCGTGCGCGTTCCAGTAGCGCCCGGTGCAGGCCATCTCCGTATCGGAGCGCCGGGTAATATCGTAAGCGGTGCGGCCCAGCTGCTGCAGCCACTCTTCGTCGCTCTTTACCAGCTTTTGCACGCGCTCTTTGCCCAGCTTCTCGCCGGCGTCGGAGAACTGGATAATCTCCACCCATTCGGGATTTGCATTCACGGTTTTGCTATGCACGTGCGGCCTCCTGACCAAAGAATAAAATGAGACTCCGGCGCATAACGATGCAAAGGTAGTGAGAAACGCCCTGCGTGTGCGCTTTTGCGAATCCTGGTCGCGCCCTAAATCGGAGTCGAACATCGTTCTAAAATTTTACAGGCGGCAGCCAATTATTTGCACCGCCGGAATTGTATTTGCCCAACAGATGCCAGGGCACAGCAGGACTCGGAGCCAAAAGCCAATGGCTAACAGCTAAGTGCTAATGGCTGTACTTCACAACAACCCGCCCGTCTCCAGCGTAAGCTCATTCAAAGCCAGCTCCAGTTTGGTCACCACTTCGGCCAGCTCCGGATGCCGCTCAAGCAACCCATGCTTCTCATCCAGTGACTTCAGCAGCTCGCGCGCCGCGGCCACATGCTGCGCCGCCGGGGATGGTGTCTGCGGCTGCTGATCTTCGGATCCGGATTTGCTGTCAGGACTCATGAGGGACACGCTCCAGGTTCTATTGTACGCAAGGGGGCATTGGGGAGGGAATGTAGAGTCTTGAAGACAAGGGCGATTGGCTCTTGGCCATTGGCTTTTGGCTCTTCGCTGTTTATGCTGTACAACTGTGTCGGCTGGGGGGTGCAATGCCACCAGGAGCGGGCATTACCTTTAATAAACCCCGGGCTCCCGATCCAAAGGCTTACGGCGGTTCCGTGAGGCAATCTCGTATATTGACTTCTGGTTTTTATGAGGATGCCATGTCATTAGGTCTGTGTGTGTTTTTAGCTTTGTTCGTTCCAGCTGTTCTATGTGCGACAGCAGCCCAGCTTTGCTTCGAGATTATACTCAGCGACCTGCGCCATCGACTTCCTCAGAGATTGGGAGTCAAATATCCACGTCTCAGCTGGAACTACTGGAAATTAATCGAATTACATCGCCAGCACTATCCCGGCAGCCGTGTTCCTGTGGTCCTTAAGTTTCTGGCCTTTCACGGCCTTGGGTTTATGTTTACCCTCGGTCTGATAGGCTTTGTTTTTGTGCTTTTTAAGCACTAATCCATCGATTGACCTCTGGAAGAAGAAACGAGCCAGGGGGGAGATAGCCAGGTTTACCCCCCGCATAACTCCAGTAGCCAGCACGTGTGGCTTCCACGCTTGTACGTGACGAAATCGATAAATGAAAAGATTCAGCGGGCATAGCCAAAAGCGAAGAGCCAAGAGCTAACCGCTTCCCACCCAGGTTACCAAAGTCATTTCCTCTGGGGAAGAAAACCCCCGGCCCTCGGTTTTTCCTGTGGGAAAATCAGCTCACACACAAGAGGATGGGTTTTTATGGATTCTGCCGGTCAGTTTCGTTCGTCGCATCAGATCGAGAACCGTTTGGCAGTTGCTCTTCCCGTCAAGGTCATCAGCAATGAGATTGGTGTGGCCCCGCAGCTCTCCTGTACTTCTGAGATCAGCCGGCGTGTCGTGCGTCTCCGCCTGGTCCGCGGCGTCTTTGCCGAAGGCCAGGAGATCTGGCTCAAGCATCACAACATCATGGCCAAATACCGGGTCATCTGGATGAGCAGCGACCAGGACTCTGAATCCGGCCAGTTCGAGGCCGAGTGCATGGAAGATGTCATGATCTGGGACAAAGAGACCAACTACCGTCTCAAAACAGACTGCTGAATAGTATGAGTTAAGCGCTCGGGGTAGCGAGCGCTGCGAATTCTTCCAATAAATCGCCCGCCGCCAGTGGGTGTTCGATATTTTGCTTTCTTGCTGAAAATAAATTTTCTCTGGAATTTTCATTCCGGCATGCAGGATTTATTCTGCTGCAACGTTCATTATTCAGGTGCATAATTCACGATGATCCTAAGAGGCTTGAAAATGAAAGTAAAAGTCTTGACTCTGGCAATACTGGTTCTCGGTTCTTTTCTGTTCTCACGGCAAATTCAATCACAACAGCCGCCGGACGGCATGCAGCTCTTGCAGCGTGTATCAGAAACCTATCGCGGCCTCGAAAGCTACGAGATGCGGGCCGTGGTCAGCAGCGATCAGCACTGGGGCGAAAGCCGGCAGCTCTCCGAGATTCCCCAGATCATGGCCGCGGACAAGCAGGGCAAATTCCGGCTTGAATCAAAGCACCCCATGATGGGCAGCATGCGTATGTCCGATGGAAAGACCACATGGGAATATGTCGCATGGGTGCACCAGTACACCGCAAAGCCGGCAGGTTCCGGCAGCGATATGGCCGGCGATACTCCCAGGATGCCCGCCAATTACGTGAAGCAGTACCAGCAACTCGCCGGGAAAGCCGCCAGCGCTCGGCTCCTGCGTGAAGAGACTCTTTCACTCGAAGGCAAAAATGTGAAATGCGCGGTCGTAGAGGTCGCGTTGAAAGATGACCCTGCCGCGAAGCAGAAATCTGAAGCGCCTCTTCATACGTTTTGGATCGACAGGGAGAGAGCACTGGTCCTTGAGGAGATGTGGGAAACCAAAATAGAAGCCATGGGCGCTCCCTACCAGACCAGAAATACCGTGATCTATCAATCCATCCACATCGGCAGCCCGGCGGACACGGGACTTTTCGCCTTTACTCCACCGCCCGAAGCAATTCAAGTGGACGATATGTCGTTCGGCACATCGCCCAAGCGTGCCGCCATGGCCGCGCAACCGGGAGCCGGGGCCACTCTCGCCACGCTGGATGGGAAAAAAGTCAGCCTCGACGATTTCAAAGGCAAGCCCGTACTACTCGATTTTTGGGCAACGTGGTGCGTGCCCTGCCGGAAAACCTCTCCGCTGATTGAAAAGATCGGCTCTTCGTACAGCAGTAAAGGTCTGGTGACCATGGCCGTCGACTTTGGTGAGGAAGCATCCGTAGTCAAGGGGTACCTGGCCCACAATCCCAGCTCGCTGACGAATCTTGTCGATCCGGATAATACAGTGGCCGGTCTTTTCCACGTGAACTCAATCCCTCAGTTCATTCTGATTTCGAAAGAGGGCAAAGTCGTCTACCAGTCCGATGATTCCGTCGGTGATATCGAGGCCAAACTGCGGGCCGCACTGAAAGCCGAAGGCCTGGAGTGAGCGCTTTGGGTTCGCACACTGTGACTTACCGGGGCAGTTAGCTTTTTGCAACTCGAAACAAGGCTGGACGCTCGGGCGGCACAGGCTGGAAAGCTTTATCAAGATACATGGGGGTTTCTGAACCGCCCAGGAGCAGGAATCCGCCCGGCCTCAGCAGCCGGCGGACACTGTTCAAAATGGCCTTTTTGGTGTCCACGGAAAAATAGATCAGGACGTTGCGCATAAAAACGATATCCATGCGAGGGAGTGGCGGCCATGCATCAACCAGATTGATTTCCTGAAACGTTACCATGCGCCGGACTTCCGGACACAGCTGCCAGCCGCCGTCCACTTTTTTGAAATATTTCAACAGCAGCGGCGCGGGCAGGCCGCGGTTCACTTCAAGCTGCGTGTAGAGCCCCTGCCTTCCCCGCGCCAGCACGTCTCTGGAAATATCGCTGGCGATAAGCTGGCAGTCCCATCCGGCAACAGAAGGGAAGTGCTCGCGCAACAGCATGGCGAAGCTGTATGGTTCCTGGCCATTGGAACATGCGGCGAACCAGACATTCAGGGTGCGATCCTGTGCCCGCTTCTTGATAAGTTCGGGCAGCACAACCGTCTTAAGGACTTCGAAAGGACGAGGATCGCGAAAGAACGTAGTCTCATTGATCGTCATGGCCTCGATCACCTTGCGATGCAGAGGCCCATATGGGTTCGTTCGCAGCCGCGCGATCAGGCGATCAAGCGAGGGAAAGCCTTCCGCAATCGCGACCGGCGCCAAACGGGATTCAACCAGGTATTCCTTGCCTGGCTCCAGCACAAGGGCCGAGCGTTCCTGTACCAGGTTCCGGATGTAGTCGAACTCACCGCTGGCCAGCATTATGTCCGTCCTTTTCCGTATGGCTTTTCACCGGCTTAAGGTCGAGCGGTGGCGACCGATGTTCCCAAACCGAGCGGACAATCTCACTTCCAAGCTGGCCCAGAGGAAGTACCTTGTCCGCAAGCCCTGCTCTGGCGACGAATCCAGGCATTCCCCACACAACGGAACTGGCTTCATCCTGGACAAAAATTTGGCCGGCTGCTTCGTGAATTCGCTCGCATCCGCGGAGCCCATCCTGCCCCATTCCGGTTAATACCACGGCGAGAACATGCGGGCCGTAAACCTCTGCCGCGGAGCGAAACAGAACATCGGCGGATGGGCGGCAGGAGTTTTCCGGAGGGCCCTGATGAGTTTGAATACGGACCGCATCGTTTTTAGTCGCGAGGGACATGTGAAAATCGCCAGGGGCCATCCACGCATGGGCGGGCTCTACTGCCGCATGTGGGGTCCCGAGAGACACCCGCATGTGAGATGTCCGGTCAAGCCGGTCGGCCAGGAGTGCCGTAAACTCTACCGGCAGGTGCTGCACGATCAATACAGGTACGGGAAAATCGGAAGGCAAACTCCCCAGCAGTTCGGCCAGCGCATTCGGGCCGCCCGTGGACGCGCCAATCACCAGGACATCTATCCGGCTCTTTCGCGCGCGGCGTGCGCGTTGTGCCGGGGCGCTGTCGAGGAGTTTTCGGGGACTGGCAGATGCGGGCAGCACTCCCGCAATCCCTTGCGCAAAACAGTATCTTTTGATTTTTGGGAGAAGTTCATTGCGAATGAGCTGGGTTGCGGCGTTGGAGTCATGCACATTCACTGCCCGGCGTACATAGTCGCAGGCCCCGAGCGCAAGCATTGCCGTGATTTCGGCCGCGGTTTGGTTGCTGAGTGGGCTGAAGATGATCACCGGTAAGCGCGGATAATTCTTACGCAACGCGACCAGCGTCTCCCGGCCATCTCCATTTGGCATTTCAATGTCCAGCACGATCAGGTCAGGATTGAGCAGTGGCATCCTTGCCAGGGCAATGCGGCCAGTGGCCGCCGTGCCTGCAACTTCCACGCCTGGGTCGCTGGAGAGCACGTGAGTCATAAGACGGCGGACGACCACGGAATCGTCCACGACTAATATTCGAAGTTTGCTCATCCTGTCGTTTCCTGAAAGAAACCCAGCAGCTCGAGTTTGCTTCGGATGATTTCTTCGGTGAAGGGTTTCATGATGTATTCACTGGCGCCGGCTTCCAGCGAGGTGGCGATTTTTTCCGCGTCATTGTTGGTCGACACCATCAACACGGGCAGCGTGGCGAAGAGGGCTTCGGCGCGGAGCGCCCGCAGGAACTCGATGCCGTCCATTCCAGGCATGTTCCAATCCACCAGCACCAGGTCCATGTTGCCCAGTTCATGCAGGCGTTCCAGTCCTGCGCGTCCGTCAGCAGCCTCGAAGGTAGTAAAGCCCAGCTCACACAACATTTGTTTTATGATTCCTCGGGTCGCAGTGGAATCGTCAATTACCAGCGCACGCATGGCGCCTCCTCGTAATGCATGAATATCGTCCCGCTAACTCTTTCCCGCGAAAGCCGCTTCTGGCTCCAGCCTTGCCACCAGTCCTGATGTTTGCTCACGTTGGCCGCGGAATCCCGCATACGGCGGCTTTTCGGCATAGACAGGGCGGCTGTGTTCTTCGTATTTGAAACGCTGCACGAGTTGCTGAAGATCAGACGCCATCCGCGCCAGCTCCACGGCCGCCTGCTGTGTGCCCGCCGCGCCGCTGGTTGTGCTCCTGGCCGCCGTCGCCACGGAGGCAATGTTTTCGGTGACCTGGGTGCTGCCCCGCACCGCTTCTGAAACGTTGCGGGCAATCTCGTTTGTGGTGGCCGACTGCTCTTCGACCGCGGTCGCGATGGTGTTTGAAATATCGTTGATGCGGGCGATGATCCCGCCGATCTGCAGGATGGTATCGATGGCTTCCTTTGTGTTGCCCTGAATCAATTCGATCTTCCGGCTGATGTCTTCTGTCGCTTTGGCCGTCCCCTTGGCCAGTTCCTTCACTTCATTGGCAACCACGGCAAAGCCCTTTCCCGCCTCTCCCGCTCGCGCCGCTTCAATGGTGGCATTCAGGGCCAGCAGGTTCGTCTGCTGCGCGATCGAGGTAATTACCTTTACCACCTGGCCAACTTCGCTGCTGGATTCCCTAAGCTTGTTCATCGTGACGTTGGTCATTTCCGCGCTCTGCACGGCGGAAGTGGCCACCTTGGCCGCCTCATGGGCGTTCTTGGCGATCTCCTGGATGGTGGCGGTCATTTCCTCGGCTGACGTAGCCACGGTGTGCATGTTTTTTGTTACCTGCTCGGCCGCGGCCGCCACTACGCTGGCCTGCGCCGAGGTCTCTTCCGCATTCGAACTCATTTCGTGGCTCACCGCCGAAAGTTCTTCCGCGGAACCAGCCAGTGCCTGGGAGTTATTTCCAATCGCTTTCATGGCCTCGCTCATGGCTTCCAGCGACTGATTGAGTGCGCCGCCCATCTGTGCAATTTCGTTATCACCCGTAAATTCGAGACGTTTTGTCAGGTCTCCCCCGGCTACATACCGCAGGATTTCAGCTATCTTTTTCAAAGGCCCCAAAATACTTCGTGTCAGCCACAGACCGCTGCCGATGGCCAGCACCAAACCTGTGGCGATTGCCAGGCTCATCTCCCAGGCGGAGGCATTTGCCAGCGCCTTATTTTGCTCAATGGCCTCTTTTGCCTCGGCAACTTTAATTTCTTCCATTTTGTCGATGGCATTCAATCCATTGCTGACTTCGGTGTTGTAATCGTCGCTCCACAGAATGCCCCACGCATCTTTGTCCTTGCCCGCTCTGGCGAGGTCGATAATGCGTGTGAGATAGACCGCATAGGCTTTTCTGGCTACCTTGTATTCCTCAAAAGTCTTTCTCATTTCGGGAGAAAGGTTTCTTCTTTCCAGGTCGCTGGATATCTTGTCGACATTGGCCGACAAATCATTCAACTGCTTTTCGAACTTTGCCCTTTTCTCGGCGTCTCCCTGTGCGGCGATGAAATCCCTGGATGCCACCCGCATCCTTTGCAGTGAGACTCCGATGCCGGACAACTCAGGCAAGGGAACTGTTCCTTCGTCATAGAGTTTTTGGTCGGCCTGCGACATGGTGCGTATGTTCTGCAGGCCGATAAAACCAATCACGATGGGAATGAGGGCCACCAGCACAAAGCCGGCAATCATCCTGGTCCGCAATTTCATGTTGTTCAGCATTTCATTCCTTCTTTCAATTCGGCTTGATACAAAGCGCCCACGATACAAAAACTCAAGCGTGCCCCTTGCCACTCAAAAGATGCCCACGGGACCGCACTGGTATACGCAATCAATCACGGTGGCCGTTCACCACCGGCCTGGTGTCCGTATGGGTTGACCTTCCGGGATAAGTAAGGTGCGAAAAACCGTTGCTTCCCGCGTCTTTAGTACGCCCGACCAATTGCTGGAGTTGGGAGGCCATTTGCGCCAGCTCCTGGGCCGCATCCTGTGTGCCCGCGGCGCCGCTGGTTGTGCTCCTGGCCGCCGTCGCCACGGAGGCAATGTTCTCCGTGACCTGTGTACTGCCCCGCACCGCTTCCGAAACATTGCGGGCAATCTCGTTTGTGGTGGCTGACTGCTCTTCGACCGCGGTCGCGATGGTGTTTGAAATATCGTTGATGCGGGCGATGATCCCGCCGATCTGCGAAATGGTATCGATGGCTTCCTTCGTGTTGCCCTGAATCAATTCGATCTTCCGGCTGATGTCTTCCGTCGCTTTGGCCGTTCCCTTGGCCAGTTCCTTCACTTCATTGGCAACCACGGCAAAGCCCTTTCCCGCTTCTCCCGCCCGCGCCGCTTCAATGGTGGCATTCAGGGCCAGCAGGTTCGTCTGCTGCGCGATCGAGGTAATTACCTTCACTACCTGGCCAATTTCACTGCTGGATTCTCCAAGTTTGTTCATCGTGACATTGGTCATTTCCGCGCTCTGCACGGCGGAAGTGGCCACCTTGGCCGCCTCATGGGCGTTCTTGGCGATCTCCCGGATCGTGGCGGTCATCTCCTCGGCTGACGTGGCCACGGTGTGCATGTTTTTCGTTACCTGCTCGGCCGCGGCGGCCACTACGCTGGCCTGCGCCGAGGTCTCTTCCGCATTCGAACTCATTTCATGGCTTACACCCGAAAGCTGTGTTGACGAACTGGCAAGGGAGTTTGCAAAAAGACTTAAAGGCCGGACGATGATAGAGGTCAGCCACAGGCCGCTGCCGATGGCCAGGAGCAACCCTACCGCGATAGCCAGGCTCATCTGCCAGGCGGAGGCATTTGCCAGCGCTTTATTCTGCTCAATGGCTTCTTTTGCCTCCGCGACTTTCAGTTCTTCCATTTTGTCGATGGCATTCAATCCATTGCTGACTTCGGTGTTGTAATTGTCGCTCCACAGAATGACCCACGCTTCTTTGTCCTTGCCCGCCCTGGCAAGATCGATAATGCGCGCGAGATAGATCGCATAGGCTTTTCGGGCCGCCTTGTATTCATCAAAAGTCTTTCTCATTTCGGGCGAAAGGTTTCTTCTATCGAACTCGCCGGAAATTTTGTCGACATTGGCCGACAAATCATTCAGCTGCTTTTCGAATTTTGTCCTTTTCTCGGCGTCTCCCTGTGCGGCGATAAAATCCCTGGATGCCACTCGCATTCTTTGCAGTGAGATTCCGATGTCGGACAGCTCAGGCAAAGGAACTGTCCCTTCGTCATACAGTTTTTGGTCGGCTTGGGCCATGGTGCGTATGTTCTTCAGGCCGATAAAACCAATCACGATGGGAATGAGGGCCACCAGCACAAAGCCGGCAATCATCCTGGTCCGCAATTTCATTTTGTTCAGCATTGCATTCCTTCTTTCAATTCGGCTTGACACAAGGCGCCCGCTCGGCAACGTGACTGGAATTCTACGGCGAGAACGTGACCGCCTGATCGGCGTCCAAAACATGCATCAACCCGCCGTCGAGCTTGTGCACGCCGCGAATCAGCGCCCGGCTTTTCGCATCAAGCATCTCCGGCGGCGGCTCAAAGGTTTCTTCCCCAACCTCCACCACGTCTCCGATTTTGTCCACGAGCAGGCTTACAACGTCTTCGTTGTTCCGCACCACGATATTGATGGAACAACTGCCGGCGGCGCGCTTGCCAAACCCAAGACGCTGGCGAAAATCGAGGGCGGTAATGATTTGCCCCCGCAGATTGATCAAGCCGAGCACCAAAGGCGGCGCGAGCGGTACCGGCGTTATTTCCTGGTAGTTGAGCACTTCCTGGATCTTTTCTACCTCGATCCCAAACAACAAATCATCCAGGTAAAACGTCGAGAATTTCTGCCTTCCCGTCATGCCGTAAGCTCTCGAAAGTTCTTTTTGCCATCAGTGTGCGTTCGCTCTTCGAACTCATGGGGCAGCATTGTCATGTTGATAATCTCCTCCACATCCAGAATCTCCACGACTTGTCCGTGAATCACCGCCGAGCCCAGGCTTCCTTTCCGGGCCGGGGGAAACTGGATGGTGAATCGCTCTTCGACAATATCGAGCAGCCGCCCGACGATCAGTCCTGCCCGCCGGTGCTTGTGCTCATAGACCACGACTTGTATGGTTGTTGCCGCTTCTTTGCTGGACCGCGGCTCCAATGTTCCTCCGCCGGGCAGTAAGCTGCACACGTCGATCAGGGGAAGAATTTTTCCCTGGTGCTGTACTACCTCGTGCGCTCCCGTCCATTCGAGGGACGCGCGCGGAAACTCTTCCAGCCGCGTAACCTGGGAGAGTGGAATGGCCATGAGGGCTTGTCCCGAGGTGGTAAATAAAATCAGACTTTGCCGGTCATCCGCGCCTTGCCGCGAAGGTAGTGGCGTTGCCACATGCGTAAGGTCGTTTACCGGAGAGAGCACTCGGGCGCGCCGGGCGAGTCCGACCACGTCAAGGATCAGGGCGACTCTGCCATCTCCCATCACGGTCGCTCCCACGAATGTTGGGATCCCTTTCAGTGCTTTGCCGAGCGGCTTGACTACGATTTCCCCCGTGTCATTGACTTCGTCGACAACCAGGCCGAACTTTTGATTGTCGGCCTGCAAAACCACAATGTTGACCACCGCGTCCCCGCTTTGCGCGTTCGCCGCTTCGGCCATGGCAGACTGGACTGCCAGTTCTTTGTCCAGATAAACCAGAGGTAAAAGATTTTCGCGCAGGCGATACACGGGAGATCCGTGCACCAGCTCGATTCCTCTGGCTGCTTTCCCGTCCGCCAGCATCACTAATTCGAGGACGCTGGTTTGAGGAATGGCATAGCGCTGTTTTCCGCTGGCTACAATCAAGGCGGGGATAATGGCCAGAGTGAGCGGGATCCGGATCTTCACCATGGTCCCTTTGCCCAATTTGCTTTCAATATCCACCATGCCGCCGATCTTCTCGATGTTGGTTTTCACCACATCCATGCCCACGCCGCGCCCTGAGATGTCGGTGACTTTCTCCGCGGTCGAGAAGCCTGGCATAAAAACGAGGTTCAGCGCCGTCTGTTCGTCCATCTGCTGCGCTTGTTCGGAAGTGATCATCCCCAGTTCGATCGCTTTGTGCTTGAGGAGCCTCGGATCAATGCCGGCGCCATCATCGGAAATCTCAATGTTTACCTGTCCACCCTCGTGGAACGCACGCAGAAACAAGAGCCCTTCGGAGGGTTTGCCGGCGGCCGCGCGCTTTGCCGGTGTTTCAATTCCGTGGTCCACGCAGTTTCGCACCAGGTGCATGAACGGGGCGCGGATGGCCTCGATAATCGTCCTGTCGAGCTCGGTGTTGCTCCCGTCCGTTTCCAGCCGGACTTGTTTGCCGAAAAGAACGGCGAGATCGCGCACCACGCGGGGAAATTTGCTCCAGATATTTTCAATCGGCTGCAGGCGGGCGTTCATAATGCCTTCCTGCAGCCCGGTGGTGATGAGGTTCAGGCGCTGCGTCGCGCCGAGAAAGCCAGCGTCTTCCTGGACCATGCTGAACTGGAGAATCTGGTTGCGGGCCAGGACCAGTTCTCCCACCAGGTCCATCAGCCTGTCCAGATGTTCCACATCGATGCGCACATTGCCAGCGGGAGGAGAAAAACTGTACGGCTCCTGCGCCGTCAGCGCCTCACCCGCATTCACTGGATGGCCCCATTTTGCCGGCGCCACGATCTCTCCTGCCGGTGGCAGGGCATCTTTGGGGTGTTCATTCCTCGCGGGCGACATTTCCTGCTCCAGCATGAGATCGGGTTCCATCACGAGCTCACCCAGAGAAAGATCTGAATCGCTTTCTTCCAGCTCTTCCGCGGTTAGCACGGACGGGGAAGCCGGAGCGCCGTTCGGAGAAGATTCAGACGGATAAAGATCAGATTGATAAAGAGAGGTCAGTTTTTCGATCAGCGCCGTATACTCTTCCGCGCCCTCATCACCTGCCTTTTCGATGTTGGAAAGGATCCGGCGCACCGCATCGACCATGGCGAGAAGACCGCTGGTAATTTCGGAGCTGAGCAGCAGAGACCCATCGCGCAATCGGCTCATCAGACTTTCCCCGCAATGGGCCAGCGCTCCAAGTTTCAGATAACCAAAGAACGACGCTGTTCCCTTCAGGGAATGGACCGTGCGAAAAATATCCGCGAGTTTGTCCGCCGCCCCAGGGTCCTTCTCCAGTTCGATCAAAGTACGATCCAGTGTGTCGAGGTTCTCGTGGCTCTCCGCCAGGAACTGCTTGACGAAATTGTCGAGTTTGCTCATGGCCTGTCTGTACGATCTTTCCTCTGCAGGTAAAGATGCTGTCTGTGCTTCATATTGCCATGGTGCGTACCAGAAGATGACTTTGCTTCGGGAAGTTCAACGGGTCTTGCGGGATGGTCCAGATGCTCCGACATATGTACTCTATCGGCAGTAACTGAGGGGACTTTAAACCACTTAAGAGCTGGAATGAAACGTTTATTTGCTCACGGCGAATTCTAAGCAAGTGTTAATAGTTCCGGCAGCGGGTGCTGTCTTTTATCATATCTGGGCCGCCCTTTGTTTTCCCGAACGGCTCAGAATGGTCTTGACGCGCGCCGCAAGGCGGCGTGGTTCGACTGGTTTGTTTATGTAGTCATCGGCGCCCGCCGCGAGGGCCTGCGTCTCAATCTCTATGCTGGTCTCTGTAGTCAGCATAAGAATGGCGCAATCACGCGTGCCTGGATCAGCGCGCAGGGCTTTCACCAGAGCGATACCATCCATATCGGGCATGTACAGGTCCGTCACCACAACATCGGGCCTTTCGCGCCGTGCGATTTCGAGGCCGCTGCGGCCGTCCGGAGCCAGCAGCATCTCGAAACCTTCCATTTCCAGGTAGTACTTCACCACGGACGCCACGGTCAGACTGTCCTCGACCACAAGAATTCTGGCTTTGCCGTGGCTGCTTCCTGGCCCGGTAATAGCTATCACCGCGGCGACCGCAACCCTGGCCTTGCTGGCTGCCGGGTCCGGCTGCCAGCTCACTTCTTCCGCGGGTACGGGAGTTTCGTCCCGGGCTATGACCCGTACAATCTCCTCCAACGTAGTCAGCCCCTCCGCCCCTTTTTGTATGCCATCTTCCATAATCGTCCGCATTCCGGCTCTTCTGGCAACATTGCGGATCGCCAATTCCGCGGCGCGCACTGCAATCAAATGGCGGATTTCCTCGTCCACGCGCATGACTTCCTGCACGCCCAGCTGGCCGTGGTAGCCGGAGTGCCTGCATTTTTCGCACCCGCTTCCCGCCATCCATCGGGCGTCCTCTGGTAAGCCGCCACCCGCGCGCTCAACAGCCGCCAGGCTGGGGGACTGCGCAACGGAACACGCAGGACAGTTCCTGCGCACCAGTCGCTGGGCCACCACGCCCAGCAGGGACGAAGAAATGAGCGACGGATCAACGCCCATATCCATAAGTCGATGGATGCTTCCCGCGGCATCGTGGGTATGAAGCGTGCTTAACAGCAGGTGACCAGCCTGCGCCGCCGCAAATATGATCTTCGCCGTTTCAGGATCGCGGATTTCTCCCACTAAAATAACGCTCGGTCCCTGCCGCAGGAGCGGCCGCAAACTATCGGCGAAAGTCATTCCTGCCCTGGGATTGATCTCAATCTGATTGGTCCCCGGCAGACGGCGTTCGATGGGGTCCTCGATGGTGATGATGTTCCTGGTGGGAGACTGGATCCACTTCAGCGCCGTGTACAGCGCAGTGGTTTTTCCGCTTCCGGTCGGCCCCGTCAGTAAAATCACTCCTTGCGGGCTGCACAGCATGGCTTTGAATACTTTAAGGGCCTCCGGACAAAAACCAAGTTCCTCCAGAGACAAGCCGGCGCCGCTGCCGCTCAGCAGATGCACCATCACGGATTCGCCAAACTGCCCGGGCAGCGTAGATACACGCATGAGGACCTTTCCTCTTTTAAAACTTAACTGGCCCCGTCCATCCTGTGGCTTATGCCGTTCGGAAAGTTTCAACCCTGCGCTGATTTTCAGGCGTGAAACAGCTGCTTCCTGAAGCTTCTCCGGAATCTTGAGCGCGTCCTGCAAAAGCCCGTCGACGCGATAGCGTACCTGCATAAAATCTTCGTGCCGCTCAAACTGAATATCGCTGACGCCGTCGCGCACCGCGTTCGTCAGGACCAAATTGACCAGGCGAATGACTGGAATCTGTTTGCTCTGTTCTCGGGCCTGCGACTCGCTGATGATGGATTCTCTTTCCGGTATTTCATCAAGCTGGCCGGATGGAACAGCGTCCATCAGCAATAACTCGTAAGTACTGGATGGCGCAATTTTTTCCAGAGGGTAAAAGCGATTCAAAAGATGCTGCACCGATGTTTGGCTGGCCACCACCGCAATCGTGCGGTGCCCCGTAATCAACTCGACGTCCTGCATGGTTTGATACGCGAACGGGTCGGCGATGGCCACGCGCAATGAGTTCCCCTGCATTCCCAGGGGGACTACCTGTCGCTTGCGGCAAAATTCCGCTGAGAGCATCTCCGTCGTTCCGGAAGCAATCTCAGGGACATCAGACCCAAGATAGTCCAGGGTCAGATACTGGGCGATTGCGGCGGATATGGCTTCTTCATCGGCCAGGCCGAGATGCGCAAGCGCCCTGCCGATCGTCACATTGAAACGGTTCTGGACCTCTTTGGCCTGAATCAGTTTGGCGGCATCAATCATGCCGGCCTCAATCAGCAACTGGCCAACAATATTGCTGGTTGCGGCATCATTCTCGTTGCGTGATGGTTCGAGAGACATGGGCTTCCCCCTTATTGCCGAAGAACTCCGTGAAAAACCAACTTCCACTGCTCGGGTCTTTGTAGTAGAAACCCGGGTCAAATATCAAAATTGTCCTGCCGAAAGCCCAGGCCATCTAAGTATCCCCGTGATAACGGCACGGCCGCGAAGTTATGAGTGGCTGCGTGGCTACGCTGCGCTTGAGAAATTCATTTCCGAACAACGCCTGGCGCCGGCCGACATGAAGCTGGAACCAAACCACTAGCATGATATCTAAGTGCTGTTAAAGGTCAAGACTATCGTTAGTTACATATCGATATTGTTAAGCGCCGTTAATGTAAGCGTGGAGATAGCTAGCAATTGCAATATAAAGCTGTGAATTTAAAACTTGAATGCAGCGGCCCTGTTTAGCCGAAAGTGGTCGTCAATAACGTCCTTGAGTGTATTCAAAAGCGGCCCAGGATTGTTGAGCAGGTCGCCTTTTTCCAGAAATCCGGCAGCTCCGTCGCTGCGTAGCCTGTGCTCATTCTTCTGAGAGAGACTTGTCAGCACAACAACTGGAATGGGGGCTGTGGCCGGATCCCGCTTCAGGGCCTTCAGTACCTCTTGCCCTGCCAGTTTAGGCAACATCAGGTCCAGCAGAATCACATCTGGAATGCTTTGCTGCGCTGTGCGTATTGCCTCTTCGCCGTCACCGGCGGTCACTACCCGATATCCAGCTTTGGTAAGGATATGCTCAATGGCGTTCCGCATGGATTTGGCGTCTTCAATGAGCAGTACCTTTTGCATTGTGATCTCCTGTTGTGTATCCGGGGCGCCGATTTTAAACCGGCATAGTCATTGAATCGGCGAAAAAATAAAATACTTAAAGCCTTCAACCGGCATTGTTTTCCACACTTCGCATTCAGGATCAGGTTGGCCGGAAGGTGCTGCATGAGCGTGCAATCTGCATGGTCTGGATCAGGATTTTCATATTTCCGGGCTTCTTATTAACGAAACTGCAGATTGAGTCAATGGCTGTAACGCAGGAAGTCAACGAAGCCAGGCGTGACCTCTCCGCTATGCAGGCCAGCCACCCCAAGCCTGCCAAAGTGCATACCGGAACAATTACCTGGCCTTTCCATCCGCATTAATTCCGCAAACTGACAAAAGGGGACATTTTTAAAGTGGCTGGACATGACAAAAAATGTCAGTTGACATGCCAAAATATTCGTGGTACCAAGCATCTGCACGCTGAGGACAGGGCGTGCAGCCAGGAGCGGCGCTGGCGCAAGGTAGTCGGCCTGCAACCATCGATCTGCCAGGGCGGAAATCCCAATCTCTGCCCTGGGGGGACGGCGGACATCGGAAGCACGGTGGCTTGTCGAGCGCCTGCGCACTATCCGATGTCACGCGGGGCACTCGCCCATCCTTTTCCCAGATCCCACCTTCAGGAGATACGTGTGTCTACCAGCCTGGTACCGGTGTATCGCAAATTTCAGTCCACCATGCTCTCTCCGTGCACCCTCGGCGCGCCGTGTCCGGCATGCCGGGCGCACGCCCCCTGCCGTGACGGCCGCCCCTGCAAGCGCTGCCGTCGCGGCAAATCCTGGGAATGCGAGCGCGCCTCACCCGCCGCGCCCGCATTCCTGGTGAAGGTGGCGGAAGCAATCCGCCTGGTGCGTGACGGCTTGGCCAGCTTCATTCACCACAACACCGCGCTGCGGCTCAACTATGCAAAGCTGACCCACCTGCGCGACAGGAGTAGCCGCGTGGATCCCAGCCTGATCTTCGAATACGTAATCGGCGTGCGCACCGCGCGCGTAGCCATCGACATGGGCTGGGGCCGCGCAGCCGCCGCAAGCTGATCGAGGCATCGGTCTTTGATCGAGACCTGTGTTTGATCGAAGACAAGCTTTTGCTTGTGTGGCACAGGCACTCCTGCCTGTGCCTGCCGATGGCCGGCAGCAAAGTCTAACCATAAGACAACGCCCTAACCCACTGTCATCTTGAGCGCAGCGCCGCGAAACTTATTGTCTGTAAACAGACCGACGGGCGCGAAGTCGAAAGATCCCGAGAATGCCTGCGTAATAAATGCAGCTACAGGGTATTTCAACGACAGTGCTGGAAGTGGCGCTTTTGACTTGTGTGGCACAGGCATTCCTGCCTGTGCCTGCTTTATCACGAATATGAAAACCCAGTCCCCACAAAAACCGAAGGCCGCAAAGCCGCGCAGCCGCAAACCGGCAGCCGAGTCACAGGTTGTCGAGCCGCTGGCAGAAGAGCAGCCGACGGCAAGCACCGAAGAGCGCGCCAAGTGCGAAAAGAGCCTCAAAGATTTCGTCATCCATGCCTGGCCCATTCTCGAACCGGTTGCCCCGCTGCAGTGGAACTGGCATCTGGACCTCATCTGCGAATACCTCACTGTGATTCGCGATAACAACTTTAGAAGCGCTCTCGGCGCGGAAGTCGAAGGCGTCATCTTCAACGTGCCGCCGCGCACCATGAAGAGCTCTCTGGTCACGATCATGTTTCCCGTCTGGGTGTGGACCACCGATCCCGCTCGCCGCTTCATGTTCGTTTCGTACTCTGAAAAGCTGAGCACGCAGCACAGCGTCTATCGCCGCAACGTGATCGAATCCGACTGGTACCAGGGCCACTGGAAAGATGTCTTCAGCTTCGCCAAAGACCAGAACCTCAAGAGCCATTATGAAAACTCGGCGCGTGGCGCCATGTTCTCCACCGCCATGCAGGCCACGGCCACCGGCCTCGGTGGCGACATTCTCATCTTCGACGATCCGCTCAACCCCGAGCAGGCGCTGAGCCAGGTCGAGCGTGACGCCGTGAACCTGCGCTTCGACTCCACCTTTCGCAGCCGGCTCAACAATCCGCGCACCGGCGTAAAGATCATCGTCATGCAGCGCCTCGACGAGCGCGACCTCACCGGACACGTCCTGGCTCGCGAAGCCAAACGCTGGCAGCATGTGAGCCTTCCCGCGCGCTTCGAGAGAGCACAGGAATTGCTTCGCCCGCACGATGGCGGCACATACAGCAAGCAACCAGGTGAGCTTCTATGGGAAGATCGCCTGCCCGAGTCCGTGCTCGAGGGCTGCAGGACCGGCATGGGCAGCTGGGCCTTCCACTCGCAGTATCAGCAGGAGCCCGCGCCCATGGATGCCGGCATCATTCAGCGGCAGTGGGTGCGTTACTACCGCGAGCTGCCGCGGCGCTTTGAGTTTCTGGTGCAGTCCTGGGATTGCACCTTCAAAGCCTCCGCCAGCAATGATTTCGTCGCCGGCCAGGTCTGGGGACACGCGGGCGGCAAGTACTACATGCTGCCGTATCGCCTGTATGAGCGCCTCGATTTTGGCCCCACCAAAGCCGCCATCAAGGCCTGCCATGCAAAGTTTCCCGCCGCCAGCGCGGTGCTGATTGAAGATAAAGCCAACGGCCCAGCCATCATCAGCGAGCTGCGCCATGAGATCGCCGGAGTCGTCGCCGTCACGCCCGAAGGCGGCAAGCTCACCCGTGCCCACGCCATGGCGCCGCTGTGGGAATCCGGCAGCGTGGAGTTGCCCGACCCGCAGGTGTTCGACGTGCCATGGATGGAAGACTACATCCGCAATATCTGCAGCTTTCCCAAAGCCGTGCATGATGATGATATGGACGCGACCTCGCAGGCGCTCACCTACATGCGCAATCGCCTCGGCGGCGGCATCATCGAGTTTTACCGCCGGGAAGGCAAGACCGAGGAGCGCCAGGCCATCATAGCCAGCGAACACATTCGCGAAACCGCGCTCACCCCCTGCGTGATTGACGCCGTAGCCCAGGGCAGCCAGATTCACTGCAGCGCCCGCCAGTATCCGGAGGTCCGCCAGGCCCTAATGCGCGCCGCTCGGGAATGGGATGAAAGAAAAGACGGAATCCGATCCCTATTGGCACTCAATGAAGTGCTGCGGCTCGATAGTGTGTTTGGCGTATGAGCATAGACTCTTGGCTCTTGGCCTTTAGCTCTTAGCCTTTAGCCTTTGTTTAACACTGTAATCAGCATCACCAAAAGCCAAAAGCCAAAAGCCAAAAGCCAAAAGCCAAAAGCTTCCCCCACTAATGGCTAAGTGCTAACAGCTAAGTGCTCCAGCAACGAAAACCACCAGAAGGGTCCCGAACATGCCTCCACCCAACGGACAGGCCGCCCGGAGTCACGCACTCCGCGTCGCCTCACTGAGCGCACATCGTCGGGCCCCTTCCAGTGGTTTTCCCATTCTGAAATTTCGAGGTATATCATGCCCAAAACTCTTCGCCTCATTGCCGGCTGCCTGATCGTCGTTGCTTTGGCGCTGGTTGTCTTCGCCCAAACTTCCACCCAGCTTCCCGAGTTGGATAAAAATGGCAAGCCGGTCTTTCCCCGCCCTTCGCCGCACATCTCGTACTCACCCGTTGATCTTGCGCACGCCGGCATCACGCTTCCTGCGTCGGCGGCCACGCCCAATACCAGCATCATCAAAACCGGCGCGGCCACCAAGATGACGCTCTTCGTGAACTGCACCCAGGCCGTGAACCTGAGCGTGAACGTTTACATGGCAGACGACCAGAGCGGCTCATCTCCCAACTGGACCCTCTACGCGACCTATCCTCTGGTGACGGGAATCGCCGCCGGCGCGCATCAGGTATATATCGCCACCGAACTCGCGCCCAACTCGACAAGTGGTACTGTAGTCACCAGCTTCCGCCTGCCCCAGATAGCGCTGTCGTTCTTCGAAACCAACACCACCGCCACCGCCGGAAGCTGCACCGACCGCGCCATCGTCGGCTACTAAAGTCGGGCTATTAAACACAATCTCTTTCTGATGTGTGGAGCACAGGCACTCCTGCCTGTGCCCGCTGTCATGCATCGACATAGATGGCCGTCATGAGAATGCAAATCGTGTCGCGATGCCCTCAACCCCTTGTCATCTTGAGCGCAGCGCCGCAAAGCTGTCGTCTGTAACAGGATGACAGGCGCGAAGTCGAAAGATCCCGAGACTGCCTGAGTAATTAAATGCAGATTCAGGGAGTTTCAACGAAAGTGTTTGAACAGAACTCATTGCTGCCATTCTTGATGAATGTTTTGTTCGTGTGTGGCACAGGCACTCTTGCCTGTGCCCTGTAACCGCCGAGATAAAAGCCAATCTTTAGCCCATACGACCACAGCGCCTAAATGCTGATTGCTGACTGCCTAAGGAAACAACATGCCCCCATCTCAATCCATCGAACCCGGCATCATCGCCCGCATCGGGCGCGGTCTGCGCAATGCCCTTGCCGTATGGTTCGGCCCGGACCTTCCGCAGCCTCTGAGTGCGCCCGCGGGCACGCCGCCGCGCACCACGGATTATCCTGTTTCGTACAACATCCAGATCCAGCCACGCAATCTGGAAGCAGTTTCATTTCAGCAAATGCGCGGCCTGGCCGACAGTTTCGATCTCGTCCGCCTTTGCATTGAGACGCGCAAGGACCAGGTCAGCCGCATGCCGTGGAGCTTTCGCCTCAAGCGCCAGGCCAATGAAAGCCGCTCCAGCTACGCCCAGCGCAATCTCGAAGATGTCCGTCTGCGCGAGCTAACCGACTTCTTCAGTTTTCCCGACCGCGAGCACACCTGGCAGCAGTGGGTGCGCATGCTCATGGAAGACCTGCTGGTCATCGACGCCGCCACCCTCGCCCCGCTGGTCAATGCCCAGGGAGAATTATGGTCTCCGGGACAAAAGCTGTACGCGCTCGAGGTGATTGACGGCGCCACTATCGCGCGCAAAATTGACGCCATGGGCCGCACGCCCGCGCCGCCGGACGTCGCCTATCAGCAAATTCTGAAAGGTCTTCCTGCCGTCGACTTCACCAGCGACCAGCTCATCTATCGTCCGCGCAACCTGCGCCCGCATAAATTCTTTGGCTTCTCGCCGGTCGAGCAGATCATCCTCACCATCAATATCGGCCTGCGCCGCCAGATGCACCTTCTCAACTTCTACACCGAGGGCAACGTACCCGAAGCCATTGCCCAGGCGCCCAAAGAGTGGTCCGCCGACCAGATCACCGAATTCCAGGAATGGTTCGACAGTGCTCTGGCCGGGAACTCCGCCCGCCGCCGTCGCATCACCTTCGTTCCCGAGTGCGGCAGCATCCAGTTCACCCGCGATCCCCAGCTCAAGGACGAACTCGATGAATGGATCACCCGCATCGTCTGCTACGCCTTCGGCCTCTCGCCGCAGCAATTCGTCAGCCAGTTGAATCGCTCCACCGCCGAAACCAGCGTGGAACAGGCCGTGGCCGAAGGCCTGGTGCCGACCCTGTATTACATTGCCGACACCATCGGCGTGATTGTCACCCGTTATTTCGGCTATCAGGATATCGAGTTCGTCTGGGAGCAAGAGCGCAACCAGAACGCCATCGACCAGGCAAAAATCGATGACATCTACGTCCGCAACGGCGTGCTCTCCATCGACGAAATTCGCGAGGACCTGGGCCGCCACCCCATCGGCGCAAAAAACGCCGTAATCACCACCACCGGCATGGTCGAAGTCCAGGTCGAAGAAAAAGACAAAGTCGAAGACACGCCGAGCGATAGCCATGCCGCCAGCAGCTTGTCATCCTGAGCGGAGCGCAGGAACAACGTTTCAGGCAAGACACTCTCAAGCGCGAAGTCGAAGGATCCCGAGAATGCTCGCAGCGTGAATGCAGCGTCAGGGAGTTCTCTCAACAATGCCAACACCGTGCCGCCAGCGGCGAAAGAAACTGGCGGTAGTAAAAGCCTCAGCACTATCCGCGCAAATCCGCGGTAAAGAATTCCTCCGGAGCAACCATGACCAAATCACTGCACCTCTTCGCCCAGTTAGCCAAAATCGATGAATCCCGCCACGAAGTCTGGGGTGTCGCCACTGCCGAAGTCGTGGACAAAGAAGGCGAGATCTTCGACTACCTCAGCTCCAAACCGTACTTTGAAAGCTGGAGCGCCGAAATCGCCAAAGCCAGCGGCGGCAAAAGTCTGGGCAACGTGCGTGAGATGCACGCCCCGCACGCAGTGGGCAAGCTCGTCTCCATTGAGTTCAACGACGAGCTGAAGCAGATCAACATCGGCGCCAAAATCGTGGACGACGACGCGTGGCAAAAGTGCGCGCAGGGCGTTTACACCGGTTTCAGCATCGGCGGCGCTTACGTCAAAGTCTGGGAAGAAGGCGAGTTTGTCCGCTTCACCGCCAGCCCTTCCGAAGTCAGCGTGGTGGACAACCCCTGCGTTCCCACGGCGCACTTCACTGCCATCAAAACGGACGGCACCCGCGAATTGCGGAAATTCAAAAAAAGGACTCAACCCGAAATGAAAATGGAAATTAACAAAATTGGCGCGCAACACTCAAAAGACACCCTCGATCACTTGCAGGCCATCCAGAACCATCTCGATGCCGCCAGTGACAATCAATCGGCGGCCTCGCAGCACCTGAGCGCGCTGCTCGGCGATGGCGATTACGATGACGACTATCAGGACGATGGCAGCGAGCAGAGCGCGGACAAAATCGCGCGGCAAAAAATGCGCAAGGCTCGTGCCGCTTCCGCGCTCATCAAGGTTGGTGAAATCGAGCAGAGCGTGGCCCGCTTGCGCCATGAAATGGAGAGCAACAACGCCGAGGTCAGTAAGTCTCTGCACAATCTTCTGGCGCTCATCGAAAAGCTGGTCGGTCCTCGCCCCGAAGCATCCAGAGTAGCCCGCACTACCATGCCCGCTGTCACCATCCGCAAAGAAGACGATGGCGGCGTAAAAGCTGAGAAAGGCGAAAAGAGCGTCCACGAGCTGGTGAAGCAGGCGCTGCAAAATCCGCAGCGCTCGAGCGACTATACGCGGTAAAGCGGCGACCAATATTTCAGCAGTCAGTCCTCAACCATCCTCACACTTCCCATCCGGGCGGAGAAACGGAATAAAAATCATGTTTGCAGATTTGAGCCAGCAGACTTTGGATCTGCTGAATAAGGCGGATATTTCCGCACTGAGTAAAACCACCATCAGCCAGGGCACGGGCTTCAATGCATTTGATCTGCGCGGACCGGCCCTGCAGCTTTATCCTCTGCTCACGCCGCTGCGCAACCGGCTGGCGCGTGAAGTAAGCGACCGCGGCGACCTCGCCACGCGCTGGAAGGCCGTCACCGGCGTCAACACCACCAATCTCGAACTGGGCGTCTCTCCGGGCCGGCGCTCGGCGGAAATCCAGATCACCGAGCAGGACTATGTCGCATCCTATGCCGGCATCGGCCTCGAATCTTCGGTGGACTGGGAAGCCGTGTGGTCGGGCGGCAAGGAGTTTGACAACAAAGCAGTCGCGGTTGAAAACCTCCTGCGCGCCGTCATGATCGGCGAAGAGAATATCATCCTCAACGGCAACGCCTCCATGCCTCTGGGGACGCCCTCCGCGCCGGTAATCACCGGACCTTCGGCGGGCGGCAGCTATCCCGTCACCACCGGCGTTCAGGCGTATGTCGTGGCGCTTACGCCGCGCGGCTTCTCGGCAGCCACTATCGCCAGCGGCGTTCCTCTGCTCATCACGCGTACGAACATTGATGGCTCCACCACGCAGTTCGGTGGTGGCTCCAGCAACGTGAGCGCGGCTTCAAACGCCATCAACACCACCTCGGGCAATCAGACCTTTACCGTGAAAGTGGCAGCCGTGAAGGGCGCAGCGGCCTATGCCTGGTTTATCGGGACATCGGCCTCCACCGCCATTCTCACCGCCATCACCACGGTAAATACCGCGACCATCTCCGCTGTCGGCACGGGTACGCAGACCGCGAACCTCATCACCGCCGACAACTCTACCAACAGCCTGGTCTTCGATGGCTTCCTCACCCAGGCGCTCAAGAGCAACGCGGGCTATTTCGCTTCGCTCGATGGCGCGTTCATGAACTCCGACGGCGCGAACGGCATCGTGGAGATTGACGCGGCCCTCCAGTATTTCTGGGACAACAAACGCCTCAGCCCCACTGAAATCTGGATCAACTCGCAGGAAGCCCGCAACATCAACAAGAAGGTCGTGGCCGGCGGCGGCACGCCGCTCTTCCGTTTCACCTCGCCCGGCACCGGCAATGACGCACCGGCCATCATGGGCGGCACCAGCGTGGCCAAGTACTGGAACAAGTTCACCCAGCAGTTCCTCGACGTGCTGATCCACCCCAACATCGTGGCCGGCAGCATCTTCTTCAACACGCAGGAGATTCCCTATCCCCTCTCCGGCGTGGACAAGGTCACCTTCATCCGCTGCCGCCGCGATTACTACCAGATCGAGTGGCCCGTGGTTTCGCGCCAGTACGTCTATGGCGTCTATGCCGACGAGGTACTGGTCTGCCGCGCTCCGTTCTCGCTCGGCGTGATCTCCAACGTCGGCAACGGATAATACTTGCATCCATCGAGCCGATGGAGCATCATATTGTTGACAGGCCAGTGCGCCGGATAGAACGTCGTTACCCGGGCAAGTTCGTTGGCAGAATTGAAATGGACCACCTTACGGGTGGTCCATTTTATTTGGGTCTTATCCTGTCTCCAGCCGGGATCACGGAATACAACTCCGGGCGGGGATATTTGCTGCTGCATTCGAATATCGCTTTATCTCGTATCTGATTACCCAGAGCATCTGTACGGGCCACCGGATTTTGTAGTGCCGTCATTTTCGTCGTTACCTGAACGACCGAATTTGGATGCATGGCAGATGTAATCTGCTGAATTACATCTTCGATTGTGTAGCCATCTCGCACACAACGGCTGTTGTAAATGTGACTGCCGATAAAAAGTACTTCGGCAATCAACGGCTGAAAATTGCGCCTGCTTCTGTCTTCATTAATCGCGTTGAGCTGGGCCTCGGTCAGATGACCGATGACGACTGCCCGGGCTTTCTCTTACCTTGTCTGATCTGATCGAGGTTTGCACGTATTAAATGTGCGGCGTCGTCCCTGAGTGGCATGTTTGTGCTGGCCTGAATGCCCCGTTCAATCCATTTTTAGTTCTGGTGCTTGCTTTATTTGTATCACCAAATTTTTCTGTACTCCCCGGCGCCCACCTTGCCGCGGATTCAGAAAGTCGTCAGTGGCTGGTCCGCCCGGGGCCCCTGCTGATCAACCTCACCTGCATGTCCTCAGCAGGCAGGTGAGGGAACACCGGGAAGGCGAGTCCGCCCCCGCGGACCGCCTTCCTTTTAAATCGCTCTTACCAGGAGTTATGTATGTCCGCCGCCCCCGATGATCTTTGCACCATCGCCGATCTCAAAGCCTGGCTGCCCAACCAGGGAAACAATGACGATGCCACGCTTCAGTCGCTCATCACCAATGGCAGCCTTCAGGTGCTGAGCTACATCGACCGTGCGCACATCCTCGCAGCGGTGATTGGAACCGTGAATGAGACGTATGACGGCAACGATTCCGACCGCCTGCTGCCGCGCAATTTTCCCATCCTGAACGTGAGCAGCGTGATGATTGACGGCGTCGCGGTGCCGCCAGCCACCACCCCGGTGGCATCCGGATTTCTGTTTGACGCGCGCCGCCTTCTGCTGCGTGGCTTTGCCTTCACTCGTGGCGTGCAAAACGTGCAGGTCGCGTACACCGCTGGCTATGCCAGCGTCCCGCTCGACCTGAAGCAGGCAGCCATCGAAACTTTTGCTCTGGCCTACCGCCAGCGCGCTCACATCGGCGAAAAATCCAGCAGCCTGGGCGGACAGGTAACCCTGGCTTACGATCTTGCGGATATTCCAGCGCGCGCCATAAGCGTCTTCAATCAGTACCGCCGAGTGGCGAGATAGATAGCCTTTAGCACAAGCCACCGTCACAAATTGAATCAGCACACAAGAGCCAAAGCGAATAGCCAAGAGCAAAAAGCTAACGGCTAAGTGCTAATAGCTAAGGTAGCGAGCTAAAGCCACATGATTTATTTCTCCATCGACGAAGCCAGCCAGCGTCAGCTCGAGCAATATCTCTCCACGCTGGGCCCTCGCGTTACCGCAGAGGTGCATCGTGCGCTCAAAGACTTGCTGCTGCGCACGGCAACCACAGGCGTGCAGAAATACTTTGCCGGCTCTGGCCCCAAAGGCGGACATACCACCAGCCTGCTCACCTCGCGCAGCGGCGCGTTGCTCAAATCCATCGCCAGTGCCGCCGAAAGCGGCATCGATCCACCCTCGCCCGGTGACGGCACCACGGCCATCACTCTGCAGCTCGGCTCCGCTCTGCCCTATGCGCGCATACAGGAGTACGGAGGCCTAGCTGGCCGCGCAACTTTCAAAAAGCCCAATGGCCGCCGCCCCTTTCTGCCGCCGCGTCCTTACTTGCAGCCAGCCTTCGACGAAATGCAGGCAGCATTGCCGGACATTGTGCAGGAAGCGGTGGAGAAAGCTCTCGGTTCTTAGCTGTTGGCTATTGGCTTTTAGTCATTGGCCCTTAGCCTTTAGCACAAGCCACTGTCACAAATTGAATCAGTATCACCAAAAGCCAAAAGCCAAAAGCCAAAAGCCAAAAGCCAAAAGCATACCCACTAACGGCTAAGTGCTAATGGCTAAGTGCTTCTTTACCCCCATGACCACTCCACGCGAACAAATCTATTCTGCTCTTCTGACTGTGCTGCAGTCGGCGCTTCTGTTTCCAGCAGGGCCGTTCAGAACCGTAGGCCGCCGCTGGCAGGACCCATCGCAGCTCTCGCCCGCCGACCGCCCAGCGCTGTATCAGGTACAGAAAGACGAGTTGGCAAAAACGAGCAACATCAACTCCATCCCCATCACCTGGCGTGCCACCGTGGATCTGGTGCTCTACTCGACCGGAGACACATCGCCCGTCACCATCCCTTCCACCGAGCTGAATTCACTGCTCGATGCGGTGGAAGCCGCGGTCCGCTCGGCGGCTCCCGGCCTGGCGCAGTCTCTCGGCGGAAAAGTTTCGCACTGCCGTATCGAGGGAAAAATCGAGATCGTCGAAAACGTTCAGGGAGCCATGGCTCTGGCCGTGGTGCCCGTAGAGATATTGCTGACAGCTTAAAACCAGCAAATCAGCACTTAGCAGTCAGCACTCAGCATTCAGCCAGTGCAACCAACCTGCAACCGGGAACAGCTTTCAAAGCGCAGCTAAACAGAACATGCAGAGACAAAGTCTGTGCATTCAAACCTCTGTTTACCCCGTTCCTCTGTGTTGCAAAGGTTTTCCCAGGCTGACTACTGAATGCTGATTGCTGACTGCTGAAAACGCTGACTGCTTTCATTCAAGGAGAACAACATGTTCGAGTTTGGCTCAGGAACCCTGTGGGGATTTCCCTCTGGCGGCAACACGGCGGCCAACCCCACGCCCACAAAATTCGGCACGCTGCAGGATGTCTCGCTCGATATTTCCGGCGACGTCAAGCAGCTTTACGGACAAAAACAATTTCCCGAGGCGGTGGCCCGCGGCAAGTCCAAGATCACGGGCAAGGCCAAGTCCGCGTGGATCAACGGCAAGATGTACAACGATCTCTTCTTCGGCCAGCCGCTCGGCGCCGGCACCATCAAAATCTCGCTTGATGAAGCCGCCTCCGTCCCGGCCACGCCCTTTCAGGTGACCGTCGTGCAGGCCGCCACTTTCAAACAGGATTGGGGCGTGCGCTACGTCTCCACCGGCATTCCCTTCACCCGCGTAGCGGCCTCGCCCGCCTTGGGACAGTACAGCGTGAACACCGCCACCGGCGTCTACACCTTCGCGGCGGCGGATACCGGCGCTGCCGTCATCATTTCCTATAGCTACGCGTCGGCGGCCACCGGCACGCAGCTCAACATCACCAACCAGTTGATGGGCTTCGCCCCGACTCTGCAGATGCTTTTGCAGACCCAGTACAACAACAACCAGTTCTCGGTGCTGCTGTATGCGGTGATTGCCTCCAAGCTCACTCTCGCCACCAAGCAGGAGGACTTCCTGATTCCCGAATTCGACTTTGAGGCCTTCGCCAACCCCTCCGGCCAGGTGATCGACATTTACAGCTCCGAGTAGAAAAGTTCTGAAAAGGAAGCATTCAGCAGTCAGCATTCAGCACCGCGCAATTGCTGACGACTGACTGCTGAGTGCTGACTACTGAATGCTCATCAGGAGAAAATATCATGCTGAAAACTCAATCTGTCCCTACTGCCTTGGGTTCGCTCACCGTTTCCTCACTCACTCTGGGCGAGCTGCGGCAACTGGATTCGCTATTCTCGGAGCCGAATGCTGCCGCCGGCGGCCTGGCCTCGCTGTTTCGTTATCTCCCCGTAATCATCAGCTCGTTGCGCAAGGTGCATCAGGACCTTTCGCCGGAGCAGATCGAAAACGGCCTCACGCTCGAAGACTTCAGCGCGCTCTTCGGCGCGGTGTTGGAAGTTTCCGGACTGAAGAAGGCGGTCGCGGGGGAGCACACGCCGGTCGCGGTATAGCGGAGTGGCCGTTTCTCTACGGCCACATCGCCACCGCCACCGGGTGGACGTTTCGCGAAATTGACGCGCTCACATTGTGGGACGTAAATGATCTGTTCGAGTACTGGCAGGAATCGCCGCCCACGCACGTGCTGGTGGCGGCCTATCTGCTGAGCGGAAGCAAAAAGCAGCGCGGCCTGGGCAAACCTGGTCGCAGCCCGTCGCTGCCCGGCTTCAGCGAACTCACCGCTGCTGTCAATCTCGCCGGCGGCGCGGTAAAAGGGAAATTGCCGGAATTGTATCGGCGGAGTGAACGCGTCACGGTGCCATGAAGACAACTTGCTAAAAGCCATATTCTTCGGCTAATCTCTCGCCCAGTATTCTTCAAAGCGGAGAGCAATCGTAATGGCATGCCGCCGGCAGTTTGCGGCGGACCTGCCATCGTGGACATTGGGAATCGCGCTTAATTTTTGCTTGACGGCGCTTTCTCGCCGCGAATACCATGCTGTACTGGAAAGGGGAGAACGAAATGCGAAGTTTTGCAGGTTGGATTTGGCCGGTTATGGCCAGTTGCATTTTGCTGGCAGGTTGTTCAGCAGGAAATAAGGCGCAGGCGGGAACTGCGTCATCGGCTCAGCCACTGGATCAAAAGGCGCAGGAGGAGAAAGACTTAGAGGCATGGGGACGAGGCGAGCGGTGGTTGCATGACGAAACTATCGATAAAATGGATGGCCACAAAACAGTCTCCTGGACGGCAATGCCATTCGATATAAAGAGGGACGAGGATAATCCTCAGATTTTGAGCGTGTCGTGCCAGCCCGAAGTCACAGTTTTTTTGATAAGTAAAGCGGCGCGGGACGGAGTGCGGATGAAGCTCGACGATGCGGCTCCCACACACGAGAATTGGGTCGCTAGCAACCGATGGCTGGGGCCAGTGTCGTATACCGCTTCGCGAGATACCTTGCGGCGGCTTATTAAGGCGCAAACGGTCAAAATAGAATTTACTCCCATCGGAGGCATACCGGTTGTCGAAACATTCCGAATGGGTAATTTAAAAGAACTTATTGACAAAGATAAGCAGTATTGCAAGCTCTAGTTAAGGTTGTGCTTGTTAGGAATAAGCGTGTCCTTCCTGGAGCAATCCGAACGTTATCGCACTCGATAAGTCGCATGTGCGCGTGATTCCCCGAACTTGTCAGCCTCATTGAACCGCTTGCTGGCCGCCTGGCAGAAGATTGCCTGGCGGCTGGCCGCCCACCTCCTCATCACTCTTTAGCACTCCGCAAACGATCATCAGCATGAACGCTCCAGGCTTGCCCTGGTGCGTCTTTCTTCATTTATCCGCAAATCCCAACAGGAGTTTCAACGGATGCCGGACAATCTTATACAGGTCGGAATTAAAGCTGATCCCACGGAACTCCAGACCGCCATGGAGCAAAGCTCCTCGGCGGTCCACGAGCACGCCGGGAACATGGCGAAAGAGTTTGAAAAGCTTGCCCAGACGTCGAAGACCGCCCTGGATGATCTCAGCAAGGCCGCGAAGCTCTCCGGGTTGAGTATCTCCGATGAGTTGCAGGGCGTGCTCGACCAGGTGCCGAAGCTGATCAACGGGATTGGCGCCGTCTTCAGCGGCGGCGGCATTGGCGCGTTTGTCGGGGTTTTGCTCCAGGCGGGGATCGCTCTCAAGGGACTTTTCGATCAGGTCATCGCTCTCAAAGGCGCCAAGGAAGAGTGGGCTGAGATCGACCAGCGGCTGGCCGGAGCCGAGGATTCAATTCTGGCAAAGCTGCGCCGGGACGCGGTTGAGCACATTCGGCTCACGCAGGGGCAGGCTGCCGCGAGTGCCGCCGCCATTAAGCTGGCGGACCAGGAACTGGTCCCCCTGGGTAAAGACATTGAACAGATACTCGCGGGAAAAAATGCCAAAAATCTCTCCGAAGGTCTCAAAAAAGATTTTGAAGGTTTCCAGCACATTACGTTTGGGGAACTTCCGCAAAAGATCAGCGATGTCGAGGCCGCCATCAAGCGCTCGGACGATAACGTAAAAAAACTCAACGACCGTTTTCTGGAATCCGTGAAATTCGCACCGATCTTTGGCGAACTGGGCAAGACCATTACAGGATTTTTTGGCGCAGCACTGGAAAAGGCACAGGGGGAGAATAAGCAACTCCACGATCTCAACGACAAGGCAATACTGCAACTGAAAGAGAAAGCTGCCCAGACTGCAAACCAGGTTAAGCAACAGCAGCAACAGCAGGCCGAAGAGTTCCGCGAGGCTCAGCAAAAGCAGCTCCAGAGTCTGAAGCAGGGCCTGCAGGATCAAAAGGACGCGCAGGACGCCTTCCACACTCTGTCCAAACAAGCCGAGGTCAAATACTGGGACGACATCATTGCCACCAACAAAGTCAAAGGTGGAAACCTCAAGGAAGTTCAGCGTCTGCGTTCGGAGGCGAAGAAAGAGGCAGACAGGCAGGAACTTAAGGACGAATTCGAGAAAACACAGGATGAAGTGGCTGCCGCCAAAGCCGGCTCCGAACAGCGCGTCCGCATTCTGGCCCAGGAAATTGAAAAGCTGAAGGCGGAACACAAAGACGAAACCGAAGAGTACAAACGGCTGGTGAAGGAAAAGGGCCAGGCAGACCGTGAATTTTCAAGCCAGACGCTTCGCAACGAAGTCGAGCAGGTGCGGGAAACAGTGGAGGCGACCCGGGCCGGTTCGCTCGAAAGAGTCCGAATTCTCGGAGCCGAAATTACGAAACTGGCCAGCGAGAACAAAACGGACACCGAAGAGTACAAACGGCTGGTTCGCGAGAAGATCCAGGCCGAAAAGGAGTGGGCCGCGGTTCAGGAAGCGCTGCGGGAAGAAGTCAAACGAAACAACCAACAGCATACAGATGCCCTCCTGGCACTGGAAAAGTCGCGGCTCGACTTTGAACGCCAGACTGGCCAGATTAGTGAAAGCGAATACGAACGAAGGCTGCTGCGGCAGATCGAGGTGACCTTCAGGGCGCAAAAAGAACAACAGGAGATTGAACTCCGCGGCTACCAGGAGGGCACGAAGGCATTTGCAAAGGCCAAAGAGGAGCAGCGCAGGCTGGAAGACAAGTTTCAGGCCGACGTGCAAAAGGTTGAGCAGCAATCCCTGCTTCGCCAGCGCCAGCAGTTCGGCCAGCAGTTTCAGCAGATCAGCTCGCAATTCAATACCGCGATCAACGGCTGGATTCAGGGCACGGAGACCGCCAGCCAGGCCTTCACCAAACTGTTCCAGAGCGTTCTGCAGGGCCTGATTGGCTTCGTGGAGCAGTGGATCGAAAATAAAGCCAAAGTATTTCTGGCCGACCACCTCTTCGCTCAGCAGAGCGATGACGATCGCGCCGCACAGCTGGCGACGAATGTGGGCGCCAACACCACCGAGGCCGAGTCCGCGGCTGGACTGGCCGGGGCCAACACTCTGGCGGCGGCTTCCATCATCGATCCGTTCATCGCGCCGGAGATAGCCGATGCGAATTTCAGCGCCGCGCAGGGCTTTGCCGGTATCGCCGGCTTCGCCCTCGGCGGCATTGTTCCCGCCGATGGCATCGCCAGGTTGCATCGCGGCGAGACCGTCATACCCGCAAATCTGAGCGGCAAAGGCGATTTCGGCGGAGCCCTCGGCCAGGGCGGCGGCGTGACGGTAGTGGTCAATCATTCAGTCAATGCCATTGACGCCGCGTCCTTTCAAACCACGATCAAGAAACACGGCAACCTCATCGGCAATGAAGTAGTGCGCGTACTGAAGCAAAGAGGATTCGGCGGAAAGTAAAAACCCTTAAACCACAGTGGGTACAGAGGAACACAGAGGTAAATCTTGAGAATTCTTTGTGCCCGCTTACAGGCAAAATACAGCCGTTCCAGTGCGCTCAAAACAGATCAGTCAAAAAAAATACAAAGGCAGCCGAATCAATTCTCTCCGTGTTCCTCAGTGTCCTCTGTGGTGAAGAATCCTTTGTGTAAACCACAGAGGGCGCAGAGGTACACAGAGAAGGCCTGAAAGAATTACTCGTGTCGCGCTCAAAGCAGATTAGCCAAAAAATACAAAGACACGTAATCAATTTCCTCTGTGTCCCTCCGCGTCCTCTGTGGTTAAAAAATCATTTGTGCACCTTCGTGTCCTTTGTGGTTACAGGTTCTGAGAAAGGCAATCATGAGTAATCTTTTGTTTCCCAAAATCAAGGGCCTTACCTGGGACGTGGTGATCAATCCCACGTTTTCCACCGAGATACAGGAGTCGCTCGCCGGGCGAGAAGTCCGCATACAGAATTTTCAGAATCCCATCTGGGAGTTCACGCTGCACTATGAGTATCTGCTCAACGATCCTCGGTCACGCGACGAAACCGAGCAGACGCCGCTCGAAACTCTGGTCGGCTTCTTTCTGGCGCGCGGCGGGCAATTTGACGATTTTCTGCTCAATCTCACCGACCTCACCGGACGCCTCGAAGATTCTGTCTACTCCGGTCAGCCCATCGGTACAGGTGACGGCAGCAGCAAATCATTTCAGCTCGTGCGCAACCTCGGCGGATTTCCGGAAGCGGTGCAGAACCCAATGAACCAGGCGGCCACCGTCTACGTGAATGGCGCGGCCAAAGTGCAGGGGACCGACTTCACCATCGCGAACGGACTGGTTACATTCGTCTCCGCGCCGGCGGTGGGCGCGGCCATCACCGCCGATTTCATCATGCTCCATCGCGTGCGCTTCCACACCGGCACCTCGCGCAGCGGCAAAGAGGGAATCGAGCTTTCGAATTTCTATTACAACCTGTACGAGTGCAAAGAAGTGCAGCTGATATCGGTGCGCAAATAGCGCACCGAGCCATTAGCACTTTAGCCGTTAGCCCTGAGCCAAATAAAAATCTCACCCCAGAGAGCACAGAGATACACAGAGGAAAATTCAGCAATTGTTCCTCTCTGTGATCCTCCGTGTGCCTCTGTGGTGCATAGGTGTTGACTTTGACTAAAGGCTAAAAGCTAAGAGCTAAAGGCTTGTTTATGAAATCCCCAACCAACATCAACGGCAACGATCTGGTGCATTTTCTCCAGAACAACACGGAATTCCGCATGGCCGATCTTTACACCATCACGCTCATGAGCGGGACTGTTCTGCGCTACACCACATGGGACAGGAATCTGGTGGTGCTGGGAAATACCTTTCTCACCGGCCCGCCGAACATCGAGCGCACCAGCATCGAGGAAAAGCTCGGCATGGACGTCTCGACCATCGAGATCACCATCGAGGCCAGCCTCTCCGACGTGGTGAACGGCACGCCCATTCTGCAGGCCATCGGTCTCGGTCTGTGGGACGGCGCGGCCTTTCGTATCGACCGCCTCTTCATGGATTCCAGCGGCAACCAGATCGGCACGGTGGTTCGCTTCTCCGGCGTGGTCGGTCCGGTCGACGAGCTCACGCGCAGCTACGTGAAATTTACCGTCAACTCCGGTACGCAGTTTCTCACCATGCAGCTCCCGCCCATCATCATGCAGCCGAACTGCGTGCATACACTCTTTGACGCGGGCTGCGGCCTGGTCAAAGCCAGCTTCGCGGAAGCCAACACGGTCCAGGGCGGCAGCACCGTCAACAAGCTGATCTCGCTTTCCGCCAAAGCCGATGGATACTACGACAACGGCCAGATCGTCTTCACTTCCGGCCCCAACACCGGTCTGACCAAGGCGGTGAAACAGTACTTCGCAAAAAATTTCCTCTTCAACTCGCCGCTGCCATTTCCACCCAACGCCGGTGGCGCCTTCATCGCATATCCCGGTGATGACAAAACCCAGGCCACCTGTGCGAACAAATTCAACAACCTGCCGAACTTCGGCGGCTTCCCGTATGTGCCGGCGCCAGAGACGGCGATTTAGGAAAACCTTTAACCACAGAGGACACGAAGGAACACAGAGGAAAACCGTGGAGCAGGATTGCTAAAGCAAAGTACTTTCGAGAATGGAATATTGGCAGGCGGAGGTGGCGGAGTACCAACCTCCTGAATTTAACTCCACAATCTGCATAATTTTTCATTGGTTTTCCTTTGTGTACCTTCGTGTCCTTTGTGGTTGAGGGTTTGTCTCTGTGTACCTCTGTGTCCTCTGTGGTGAAAAGGTTTTATGCACTTAACTCGTGAACAGCGCGAAGCAGTCGTTCGCGCGGCCAAAGACTGGATCGGCACGCCTTATCATCACAAAGCTGCAGTCAAGAAAGCCGGCGCGGACTGCGCCATGTTTCCCGTCGCGGTCTTCAAAGAGTGCGGCATCATCCCGGCTGATTACCATCCGCCCGAATACTCCACGCAGTGGCATCTCCATCGGTCGGACGAGCTGTACCTGAAAGAGATTGAGAAGTTTGCCGTTCTCCAGCATTCCGAAGCCGAACCCGTTCTGCAATCCCGAGCGGAGCGAGGGATCCCTTCAATCTTGCATGCTTCGGAGGTCGAGATGGATTCGACTGTGCTCCCTCGGGATTTTTGTAGTGACAGGGACTCCTCGCAGCGCTCGGGCGGGCCGAGGGTGCAACCGGCGGACTTCATCGTCTTCAAATTCGGGCGAACATTCTCCCACGGCGCCATCGTGGTCGATTGGCCGCTGATCATTCATGCTTACATTCCGCACGGCGTAACGCTCACCGACGCACTCACCGACGGCCAGCTCATTGGACGCGAGTACAAGATTTACAAAATTTCTATCGCGAATGAAGAAAGATAAACACTGACAACAAAACCGTTAACCACAGAGGGCGCAGAGGAACACAGAGGAAAGCAAAATCAACTCTCTGTGCTCAACCTCCGTGCTCCTCCGTGTTCTCTGTGGTGAGGTTTTCTCTCTTTGGCGAAAGGCTAACGACTAAAGGCTGAATTATGGGTCTTACAGGCGGCAAAGGCGGCGGCAAGAATGCCCTCGCGACAAAACCGAATCTGCTCAACGCGCTGCGCGTGCAGACCAGCTCTTACGGACAAGTCATCCCCATCCTCTACGGGCAGAACCGCATCTCCGGACGCCTTCTCTGGAGCGGCGACTTTCAGGCCATCGCGCATACCTCCACGCAGAAGGTCGGCGGCAAGGGACTGGGCTCGGGCGGCGGCAATGTTGCGCAGACCAGCTACACCTATCAGACGGCGGTGGCAATCGCGCTCTGCATGGGGCCAATCCAGAACATGGGCAGCGTGTGGGACACCAAGGGCAAGCTCACGCTGCTGAGCACATCCGTTCCATTCACCGTGCCCACCGGTGGCGGATCATTTACGCCTCCCATTCCCAGCGGTGGCGTATGGCACTCCGGACGCGGCGTGAGCCGGCTCGATGCTTTCAGCGTTAACACCGGGCCCAATGGCGATTTCGGCTCCGATGGCTCCATCACTCTCAGCGGCAATCAGAATCGCCCGATGATCCTGGTCGGCAGCTCGCCCGGCGCGGGACAGTACCTGCTCAATTCGTCCACTGGGCAGCATACGTTTTCTTCCGCCGATGCTGGCAAAGTCATGACCATCATGTTTGCCTACTCGGTGCCGGACTCCAGCTCCAACGGCCAGCCGCAAACCAAGCTGAATCTCACGCTGTTTCTTGGGCAAAAACCGCAGACGCCGTGGACCTACCTGACTTCGGCCCATCCGGGGCAGGACCTGGGCTACAACAGCATCGCGTATCTTGCTTCGTCGGCGCTCGATCTGGGCAGCTCGGGCGCGCTGCCCAATCTCTCGTATGAAATTCTCGGGCTGCTGCCCTTTGGCGGCGGCATCACCGACGCCGAGCCTTCGGCCATCATCAGCGACCTGGTCGGCAATGCCATCTACGGTTTGAACGGCGTAATTACGATTGATCCCACCACGCTGGCTTCGTTCAAGAACTTCTGCCTTACCAACGGCATCTTCATCTCGCCAGTGCTCGACGCGCAAAAGAGCGCGGCCCAGTGGATACAGGAGATCCTCGACATCACCAACGCCGCCGCGGTGTGGAGCGAGGGCGTGCTCAAGATCATCTCTTATGGTGACACTACTGCCGTGGGCAACGGCGCCATCTTCACGCCGAACACCACGCCCATTTACGACCTGAGCAGCAACGACTTTCTCGACGTGGTCAAAGTAAAGCGGCCGTCGGTGGCCGACGTGATGAACTCCGTATCGGTCGAGTTCGTGAACCGCGCCAACGATTACAACGTGGAGGTGGCGGAAGATAAAGACGAAGCTTCCATCGCCCTCTACGGACTGCGCAAGGCGCAGCCCACGCAGTCGCACCACATCACCACATCGTCCGTGGCCAGGTTCGTGGCCAATCTTTTGCGCAAGCGTGAGATCGAGATTCGCGCCACGTACACGCTCAAGCTCGGCTGGCAATTCAATCTGCTTGAGCCCATGGACCTCGTCACCATCACCGTCCCCGAGTTGGGATACGCGAAGAAGCCGGTGCGCATCACCGCCATTCGCGAAGACAATACCGGCCAGCTCGAGATTGACGCGGAAGATTTTCCCTGGGGCACGGCCACGCCCACGCTTTACGCGCAGCAGGTTCCATCCGGCTTTGTCCCCAACATTGCCGCCGATCCCGGCAGTGTGAACACGCCGATTGTCTTTGAAGCGCCGCCGAATTTATCGAAGAGCGGCCAGCACGAAATCTGGATGGCCGTCTCCGGCGCCAGCCCCAACTGGGGCGGCTGCTCGGTGTGGGTGAGTCAGGACAACACCGAGTATCACCAGATCGGGCGCATCAACGCGCCGGCGCGCATGGGCGTGCTGACTGGAATTGGATCCTTCGGTGCCACCAGCGACCCTTACACTGGTGCAGCTACGGCCAGCTTTGATCTGTCGCAGAGCAGTGGAGTGCTGATGTCGGGGACCCAGGCAGACGCTGACTCCTACCGCACCTTGATGTGGTTCGATGGAGAGTTCATTTCCTTTGGGTCGATTGCTCTAACTTCTTCACACGTATATGACATATGCAACGGTGGAAGCGGAGGCTATGTCAGGCGCGGCCTGTTTGGCTCAAACATAGTAGGTCATGTGCTTGGTTCTAAATTCGCCCGGCTCGATGACGCTATCTTTACTTATATCTACGACCCGGCGTTCATCGGCAAAACGATTTATCTCAAGTTCACCAGCTTCAATACCAACGGTATGGTGGAGCAGTCCATCGCCAGCGCCACGGCGTATCAGTTTATTGTGACGGGAAAGTTCTGCCAGATGGAGACGGTGAGCAAGAACCTGCTGGCCAATCCTGGTTTTGAATCGAACCAGGTGCTTACGCCCGTCAATTCGCTGTTCACTTCCGTACAACGCGCCAGCGACAACTGGACGGCCAACCAACTGTTCGTGCAGAACCTCGGCAAAATTGCAATTTACTATACCGACGGCACAGGCACGGGCGGCATCACGCCGCGCTCGGGCCCACGATTCGTGATGTTCTCAATGTTTCCGAACGGCATGGCCAACGGAGCTGTAGCGAATTCATCCGTCGTCAGCGACCGCATACCTGTCAGCCCTGGTGAGTCATACTCGTTTGGAGGCTATGTACGGCTGGACACGTTCGGCATTACCGGCGTGAACAGCAGCCTGACTGTCAGATTGTTTACTTTCATAGCTCTTTTTGATGCAAGCGGCGCCTATCTTGGTGACAGCGTGGATGGTTCCTTCCCGGCCACTGGATCTCAGGGGTTTAACGGATCCAATCCTCCGTCCGGATGGCAAAGGGTCAGCAGCTACTTTACGGTTCCGGCCATGGCGAGCGGAAATAAACCAGCCTTCATGTCCCTGGTCTGCTATGTGGAAATGGACAATGTGTCCGGCGGGACCTTCAGCACTGGCGGCAACATCGAGGTCGGCTTCGATGATATGTTTCTCTTCCCGCAGTGGTCGCCGTTGGGCGATGAGATCGCCAAAACCGGGTCTTTATCGGTCACCTACACTGGCGGCCTCACCTACACCAGCACAACTAACTCCATCGCGTGGAGCTGGAACATCAACGCCAGCCGCACCGATCTTCCTATGTCGGTGAACAATTACAACAGCTCGCAGACGGTGAGCGGGCTGTCGGCCAGCACCAGTTACAACTTTTATCCGTTCATTGACGAGGTCAACAACGTGGTGGGCATGGTGGCCACCGGCGGAACGGGCTCGCCCTCGTGGGCGCACAGCGGAACGAATATCGCCTGGACACAGGAACAGGCCCGCAGCGACCATTGGCCGCTGAGCTCCGCGCCCATGGCCGCAGCCACCACCACGTCGGGCAGCGGCGGCGGAGGAGGCGGCGGAATCGGCGGCTCGTGCCTGCGCCATGACGTTCGCGTGCGCGAAAAAACCCGGGGCGTGATCGCCGTGGACGAATTGCAGATCGGTGACTTCGTGCGGTGCCCCATCGCCGCCGATACGCCCGAAGGCTGGGCCGAGGTGATCGAGATCGACAAAACTTTCCGCAACCAGGAGTGGGTGCACATTCATTTCGGCAACGGAGAGTGGCTGGCGACCACGCCGGGGCATCCGTTTACGTTAGAGGACGAAGCGGGCGCGCCGGTCATGAAGCGAGCCGCTCGGCTCTCCCTCGAAGATGCCATTCCCTGCGTCACCGGGATCACCTTCCCCGGCAGCATTACGGTACACAGCTATGACGCCGCCAAAGTCCGCGTGACCATCCGCAGCGCGGCCCACACCTTCTACGCCGGCATGAACGAGCCAGCGATTCTGCAGCACAACTTTCAGGTGCTGGTGAGTTGAGAAAGGCAGGAGACGATTTACATGCGAAGACTTTACGTACTGCCCAAATCCGTCTGCCTCGGGCAAATCCAGATCGGCGTGCAGGGATCGGACGCGCCTGCGTCGCCCACCGCCCATGGCGAATTGCCGGCCACCATCACGGCTGGAACGCCCATCACCATTGAGACGCACCGCCTGTTTCATCCACTCATCGGCTGGCATTACATTGACCTTGCCGGCGGCATGGTCCTGATGTGCACCAGCTTTGCCCACAATGAGCGATATGAAGACCTGTTTCACGCGCATCCGGAAGTGGCGATTCTGCCCAATCCCACCGTGGACGGAAACAAGAAGCTCAAAGACCACGTCGGCTCCGCGCCTTACAAGTTTCTCGAGCATCATCTCGATGCGCTCAAAGGCCACGCCACGCTGGGCGCAGCCGATACCGACACGGTGATCGATCTCGCGCGCAAAGCCTCAGCCATCCACCCGGAAATCAAATTCAGAAACGTGCTGTAGATCAACGAAAATCCAGGACGTAGAGACGTGGCACTGCCACGTCTCACTGCGAGAACAATCAGTCTTCTACGGGGCAAAGAAGAATTGCTTCTCTCCTGCCCAATCATGCTCGCAATCCCAAAAACAGAGACGTGGCAGTGCCACGTCTCTACGCCAGGCATTTTTCGATTGCAGATGAAATGGTCGAGCCAAAAGCCAAAAGCCAAAAGCCAAAAGCCAAAAGCCAAAAGCCAAAAGCCAAAAGCCAAAAGCCAAAAGCCAAAAGCCAAAAGCCAAAAGCCAAAAGCCAAAAGCCAAATCCCCACTCCCCGAGGAACTTATGTCCCGATTCTCCCAAGCCGTCATCACTGCATTCCTGCTAGTCACCGTGTGCTCCGCCCAGAACTGGACCACGGTATCCGCCGCCAACATCACTGACCTCAACCAGAACAAGCTCGCCACCGGACAGCTCTGTTTTCTCGGCACCGACCAGAATGACAATCCCATCAGCTTCAACGTGGGCGGCGGCGGGCAAGTGCTGAAACGCGCGTTCTGCGCGCAGGTGGCCGCGGGCGCGGTCACGGCGTTCACCGTCCCCAATCCGGTGAACACCACGCCGGCGGGCGTCTTTTATCGCGTGACGGTGAAAGATTCGAGCACGGGGCAGGAAGTGCTGCGCTACACCCAGGTCACCTTCAGCGGCGGAGCGTTCAACTTCGATGCCTATGCCCCGGTCAGCATCGGCTCCTTCACGCCGCCCACGGGAACGGCCACGCCGGGCAATCTCACCGTGAACGGTAATCTGAACGTGACGGGCTCGTTCATCGGCTCGGTGCTGGGTTTATCCAATCTAAGCGGGACCATCGGCGCGAACCAGAACGCGACCGCGCTCAATGCCCAGACCGGGAGCAGCTACACCATGCTCGATTCCGATCGCGGCAAACTGGTCACGCTGAATAACGCGTCCGCCGTCTCCGTGGCCCTGCCCCAGGCCGGCGCCGGCTCCCAGTTTGCCGCCGGATGGTACACCCGAGTGGAAAACCTGGGCGCCGGAGTGGTGACCATTACGCCCGCCACCAGCACCCTGGACGGCGCGGCATCCCTCACGCTGCGCCAGTTCGGCGGTGTGGTCATCGTCTCCGATGGCGCGAACTACTTCACCGTTCGCGGACGGGTGGTCTCCGCCGCCGACTTAAGCAACGGAACGACCGGAACCTCGGGAAGCCCGGTCGTGCTGGCCACCAGCCCGGCCCTCACCACCCCCAACATCGGCGCGGCAACCGGGGCATCGCTCGATTTGAGCGGAGGGAATATCCAATCATCTGCCTTGGTGTCGACGAGAAACAATGTTGGGAATAATCAAGTCGAATTTGGACACCCCAATCCTGCAGGATATGGATCCAACCTCGGCTACGAGTCGAGCAGTGGACAGCCATTTTTTTGTTTTGCATGTCAGGCAGGAAGCACCACTAATACCTACAGAACGCGTGGAATTGTCGGCAGAATAATAAAATACGATATCGGTGCAAGCTCGCTTGATTTTGGCAGGATTGCAAATCTCAATGCCGATAATCAATCCGTAACCATTGATATGCTGATCGATAGTAGCGGGAATCTGAAAATTCAAGGGGCCCAATATGTTCAGCCAGGGTCAACCCCTTTTTCAGGGCTTCCATCTGCTCCAAACGGATCAATAATATATTGTTCCGATTGCAATTCTACGTGCACAGCAGGCAGCAGCACTGGTCGCACATGCTTTCGCGAAAATGGCACATGGACCCACTGAGTCTTGCGTTGTTTACTCGGCCTTTACCGACATGCGTCAGTTGAGTATGCTACTGCATGTTCATCATTATTTGCATTTAGAGGCGCAAACTCGGCATGGTATTTCATTCTGCTGGTGGTGCTAAATTCAAGCTCCTGCTGTTTGTCTTCACCGTTTTTTTACACTTGGGAAGCGCTTATGGGAGCCCCAAGTGCGAAATCTCACAGTCAAGTGCTGATGATGACGTCAGAAGTTTAAGCGAGCATTCACCTACATTGTTATATTTCATGCCGACTCGCTATGCGGATATGAAGAGTGCCAGCCGCGGACTAGCATGCTCAGGCGTTGCTTTGGTTGCATTTGATGGGAAGAACTTTAAATCTGCGGCTTGGTATGACGATGTCGGACTTTATTTGTTTGTTCCTGCACTATCGCAAGCGACGGGGTTGAGTGTAAAAACGTCAGCAGACCTGTTCCTGGTAATAACTGTCGCTGTTGCTTTTGTCTGTGGTCTCTGCGGCTTTCTTTTAACGGCAAAGACAGATCTTGGGCGACGTATGGGGATCATCGCTTTCGCAGCAATGTCATGCTTAGCGCTAGTAGGCGGGGATGTCTATGCGCTAAGCGCGGCATTCATAATTTGCTGTGTGCCGTGGCTGATTGTTTTTATGAGCCACAGTCGACTTACGTATGGCCTGCTTCTGGCACTATTTCTTGTGGGGCTTGCCGCAGAAACTGCAAACATAATCCGATCTCACACGGGAACTGCTTTGATGATTTTTTCTGTTGTAATCATAGCGACAGCATATCAGGCCAAAGCTGCTTTCCGTGCCGTAATCGCGGCAGCACTTTGTGTGGGCTTTTTGAGTGGAATGCTGATCTATAGGCACTTATACAATCAGAGAGATGATTTTCTGCGCCGCCAGCCCGGAGGAGTAGTTCAGTTGGCCCAAGGGCATGTATTTTGGCATTCGGTTTATATCGGGCTTGCATTCATTAAAAACAGCGAGGTCCCTCTATATTCAGACGGAATTGCTGATCAGAAGGTTCATCAACTGCAGCCGCAAGCAACTTTATATTCGCCTGAGTATGAGCATGTTCTAAAGCAGCAAACTTTGAATTTAGTCAGGCATATGCCGCTGCTAATATTGGAGAACATATCTGCGAAGTTATTGATTGTCAGTTTTATTTGTCTGGGAGCAATGAATTTTGGGGTGTACGCCCTGATATTGTGTCGAGGGTGTAGTGGGTTGAATGTGGCTTTTTGGCTTGCGATTGGCTTTACTGCTCTTCCTGGAATTATTGTGATGCCGAATCCAAGATATATCCTGAGTTTAATAATGTTTGCTGCTTTATATGGCGCATATAGTGTCGAATGTGCAGCGCGGGACCCATTGGCGCAAACGCGGTTAAGGGTAGTTCGACATTTCCTGCTTTTAGGTAGCCATTAGAATTTCGCAACAAGTTCAAGATGCATTGGTTGTTGGTTTTTCGCCCCACATGACCATGTTCCAGGATAGCCAGCGCAGACCGGGAATTCGGGTTAAAATCTTGTCAATACTGCGTAGAGGAGTCCACCACCAAAGGCTCTTATTCGTTTCAGTGAGAATGCGCTTCCAGTAGCGATCATGGTTTGGGTGAATGCCATCAATGATGTAATATTTTATAAAAAGGAATAGTGTAGCTATCCAGAATTCACGATGGCCAACATTAACAAAAATGGTTTGCGCCAGCTTCAGGTCTTTTTTTGTCAATGGTGTTTCGTCAATTGTTCTGACTTGAGTGGCAAGCTTTCGGTAAATATTAATTACAGGATTATATGCGATCGGATCGAATGAAAAAAAATGCCCACCGGGTTTAAGTGCTCGATAAATCTGCTGAAAAAATTCAGAGCGATCTGTAACATGATGTATGGTGTTGGCCGTGTAAATAAGGTCAAACTCCTCCTGCGGAAGGCAAAGATTTTCTCCTTCACAGATAATTCCAGTAATTTGAACCCCATGAAGACTGCCAACTGAAATCGCCTTTTGTACCATTTGAGAGGAGATATCAACCGCTGTAACCTGAGCTCCTTGGAGGGCAAAATAGACAGCAGATTCGCCCAGGCCTGTGCCAATATCCAAAACTCTTTTGTTGAGTAGCGGTCCCATTCGCTCGAGAATAAAGCGATTTTCCATTGATGTGGGCGCTTCAAAACACTCCATTACTCGTACGTTATCTGTTGCAACAGACTTGGCCCAGTCATCGTGAAAGCTTGTCTCTCTCAGATGAATACTCATTTCATGCTTACCACTTTCATTTCTTTTGGCGAAGGTGTATGAGCAATAATCGCTCGTTGTGGGGTGCGGGTTTCCTCGACATTTATTAAGCAGGATACAACGTAAAGTGGACGAGCTTTTGATTCTTCAAAAATATGTGCCACATATTCGCCGACCAGGCCGATAGCGATAAGTATATTCCCCGAAAAAAATGTCACAATGCATACAAGGGATGTCCAGCCGGGTACTGTTATATGCAGTATTAATGCTTGGTAAGCACTAAAGGCAGCATACAGTGCTCCCGCACAGGCGACCAATAATCCCCAAGTAACTGTGAGGCGCAATGGCAAAGCTGAAAATGAAACCATTGCCGTCCATGCAAAGCGAAGAGATTTCCAGAGAGGGTATTTGGTTGCGCCAGCATATCGAGGGTGACGTTCAAAGGGGAGGATTGCTTCTTTTAACCCAAGCCAGGCAACTATACCACGCATAAATCGGTGCTGTTCGCGGAAAGAACGAATTGCAAGAATGGCTTCGCGGCTGAAAAGTCGAAAATCGCCGACTTCCGGTAAAAGCCGTCGGTCAACCATTCGACGCATTAACTTGTAAAATGCTGCAGCTAAAAAACGTTTGGACAGGCTATCGCCTTCTCTCTTGATTCTTTGTGGCGAGACTATGTGATATCCGTTGCGATATTGCGCGATCATTTCCGGAATTAACTCGGGGGGATCCTGTAAATCAGCATCCATTACAATCACTGCATCGCCAGTTGCAAAATCAAGGCCTGCTGTAACTGCGGCTTGATGGCCAAAATTGCGACTAAACTGGATGACTTTAATCCGGCTGTCATGTGTCGCGGCGTCGGCGAGTAGTTGCGGCGTTTTATCATTGCTTCCATCATCTACACACACAATTTCATAGTCGCAATTGGTGGTTTCTAAAACGGAAGCCAATGTTGCCAAAAGCACTGGAAGAGACTCAGTCTCATTAAAAAGCGGAACCACGATAGAGACAAACATTAAGATTATCCTCGTTCATGCTTGTTCGCCGGGATTTGTTCGCGCGCATAGATTTTAGCAGGGTAAATATTATTTGAGGCAGATTCGTGAACCGCACGGGAAATTTAGCTTCATCCAGAAGAGCCGGTAATTACCGGCTTCCACCCCTCCGCCACCAGAAACCAGCCAAGCAGGTTGGGCAGGAAGGTCCAGGCGGGGATTCTGTGGCCGGCGATCATCAGTTCCTCTTTGCTGCAAACCACAAAAAACTGAGAGAAAAGTTCCCGCAGGCGGCGGGCGGTGTAGAGATCCACGTGGACGCTTGAAAGCTGCGGGCCTTCGGTTCCACGCCGCCACTGGCGGCCGTGCAGCGTCCACAGGCGCAATGTGATGTACGACCAGCGGGCGTACACGTGAATCATGAACCGCCCGCCGGGCTTTAAGACGCGAAAAATCTCGGCGGCGATTTTTTCCGGCTCGCTCGAGTGCATGAGCACACCGTGCGAGTACACATAATCGAAGGTGGCGTCAGGGAAGGGAATGGCGCGGGCATCGCCGAAGCTGACATCGGCATTGCCGCCGACGCGTTCTTTGGCCAGGCGCAGGTGCTCTTCCGTGATGTCGATTCCATGGGCATCGGCTCCGTGTTTGGCGAACTGCAGCAGATCGCAGCCGGTGCCGCATCCGATTTCCAGCACTTTGTGGCCGCCGTGGTAACGAAACTCCGCCGCTTCATACAGCCAGGGATAGATGCGGTAGCGCTCCTCTTCGGAAAAGAAGAGCGGGGTTTTGTTCCAGTGGGCCTGGGCCAGTTCGGACGCCGTGCTCATGATGTGCTCTGGCCTCGGTTCGAGCGGCGAAGCTGAAGCATGGTCCATACGGCGAGGAAGGCGAAGTAGAGCGCGGCGGAGCGGGCCCACCAGTGGGCTTCCGCCCAGTGGTCCTGGCTGCCGCACAAAAAGGCCCAGACCATGATCAGATACAGCGTGCCTCGGGGCAGTTTGATTTCCTGGGCAAAAAGGGTCTTGAGGAATTGCATAAACGCCCCGCCATTTTACTCCGATTCACCAGCAAAAACGCATCACCCCCCAGGAGGGCTTCCATGGACCACTTGCAGTGGCACGACTTATTCAGCGGCGCGACGTTTCTTGTGGCGCTTGGCATCTACCGCAAGATGTCCATCATGGTGTACCAGCACAAGCTGATGTGGGAAGACTTTGCCGTGCGCAAGGGGATCAGCCTGCGAGTGAACGGCAAGCCAGTGGGGACGGTTTAAATTCCTGTTGGTGCGCCGCTATCCGCCAAAGTATGGCGTAGCCATCGCAGGCATTTCGCTCTGGCAAAACACTTCGTCCAGAACATTACTCTGGCGGTTCACAGAGCAATAAAGTCCTTCAGGATATTGGCTTGCACGTAGCAGCGGATGTGACTATCTGGCGAGAAGTAAATCGTGAAATTGGTTCCGGCCGACATGGCTTTGAAAGCAGGCGACGGAACAAAGCGTGCCTGGAGGAAACTCTCGAAGAAACCTGTCGGACCGCGTTGTAACTGCTCTCAAAGCAAAGTCAGCCGGAATTGGGCGTCAAACACGGACAGGTCTGACAACAAGCGAACTCGTTTAATCCCAGCCTGTCAATTGCCTGACAGGAAAACATTGTGACCCAAAATGGGACTACAGTGTGTCACTAGATTGTAAAATTTTAATGTTTATTCCTTCTGTTTAAATTCGACTAAACCGAATGGCAGGAAGGCCCATCTCGTCAATGATTTTTGTGTCTTAATATATTGAAAATTAAGGAGTTACTGGCGATAAATCCATCTGGTGAAGGTGGGTTCCAGGGACTACCACTTCTGCTATGGCTTGCGGCCTTTGGCCACCAGATACCAGCCCAGCAGAGATGGCATGAATTCAAACTTCGGCCATGCTTTGGGAAAGGGCCGGCACTCGTATTTCTCGATCATCAGCGGCACGCCGAAGATCTTCTGCAGCATTTCCGCCGAATAGAGATCAATGTGCACTGGCTCGAGGCTGTTCTCAATGTGCAGCGCCATGTTTTTGCCGTGCCACAGGAATTTCTTGAGGGCAAAGGCCGAATATTTGGCATAGACGTGCACGTTGAATGCGCCGCCCGGCTTCAGCACGCGCAAAATCTCGGCGGCAAATTTTTCCGGCTGGTCGGAGTGGTGCATCACGCCGTGTGAGTAAACGTAGTCGAACGCGCCATCGCCGAAGGGAATCTGCCGGCCATCGCCGTACCTGATTTCGGCCCGGCCCGCCACGCGTTCGCGCGCCAGGCGCAGATGCTCTTCCGTGATGTCGATGCCGAACGCACGGGCGCCATGCAGAGCAAACTGGAGCAGGTCACAGCCGGTGCCGCAGCCCACTTCCAGAACTTTGCGTCCGGCATGCTGGCGAAATTCGGCCGCTTCATACAGCCAGGGATAAATGCGATAGCGCTCGTCTGCAGAAAGAAAAAGCGGCGTCTGGTTCCAGTGCTGCTGCGCGAGATGAGACGCCGCCGACATGAAGATGCGCACTATGGTACTCGATTTTTTCGCAAATTTTTCGGCGTTAATTTGTTTAACAACTTTTGTACTTACTGGATTAATCCAGTCTAGACCATTTTCGGAATCGATTGGGATGGATAGCCACAATGCTGAAACCAGGCAAGAGCATTGTCCTGGGTAATAGAAGCCAAAGCCTGAGTGATGGCTTGCTCCAGGGTTTCCAAAGTACGAGCCTTGATGGCGCGCAG